>JACPPA010000044.1 GCA_016191285.1 Gammaproteobacteria bacterium | reverse complement strand
GTTATTGCTATGCAAATCAATTCCACAATACAGTGTCATCGCTCGTCTCCTTTGCTTGGTGGTTCACGAAATCTTTCAACTTCGCATCTACCACCAATCTTGGGAGACGGCTAATGATTATCAGAGTCGTTGATTCTCTTGAATGGTGGCCTCCACCCTCACACATTTAGGAATCAACGACTCTGACCCCTTGAACCTTGAACCCTAAAGCCCGTCAAGCAACTCGATCAGTCGCTCCCGAAAGTAGCGGTCGTTTTCCTCGAACCACGTTCTCGCAGCCGCCCTTAGACGCGCGCGTTCGGCGGGATCTAGGGCGAGGGCGCGCTCCACGCACGCCGCAAGCGCGACGGGATCCACGTCGTAGGCGGTGCCGAGACGCATGGTCTCGCTCGACCGCCAACCCGCGAGCATACCGCGCTCGGCAGTGACTACCTCGTTCATGGGCGCGCCGTCCGTGGTCACGACGACGGCGGCGCAGGACAGGCCCTCGACGATTGAGTGCCCAAAGCCCTCGGCGCGTGAGGGTTGGACATGAACGCCGCAGACGTTCTGCAACTCGCGCACCGCTGAATCGGAGAGTCCGACGTGCGCACGCACGTTGCACGGCAGCGTCCCCTCGAAGGCGTCGCGTTGAACGATGTCGAGCGCCGGCCATTCAGGATGGGTCGTCCACACTGAGAGCAGCGCCTGCGTGCCGCGCTGAACGGCCCCTGAGAGGTGGAGGAAACGCCTCGGGTCACCCGCGATTCCTGGAAGCCACCGATCGAGCGAAGTGAAACTGGAGAACGCGGTGCGGCAACCTAAGTCTCGGAATACCGTCTCGGCGTGCCGCGTCTGACAGAGGACCAGATCGAGGCGGCCTAAATACTTGAGGCCCTTCTCGCGGAACCACTCCTGGTTGGGAATCAGCGCGTTCTTGCGCGCATGGCGCAGCCATGCAGGTACTATGCGTTCCAGGAACAAATTGACGTCATAGTGCGGTCTCGGTAGGGCGCTAAGCGCTAGCCGTCCCGCCCGCCGGACGAGCGATAGAGGCCGTTCACCCGTGACGGTGACCTCCCAGTTCGCGCTCTCGAGCACGCGGCGCAGCAACTCGATGTTACGGCTTAGGCCGCGACCGTTGTCGTGAGCTATCAAATGGATCCGCCGCACCGCATTAACCTAGCGTCGCGGACATTGCGACTGCGACGAAGAATAGTAGGAATCTAATGCGCTTTGTGCTCGCGCTGCTCGATCATAGATTCCGCGCGTTCCTTGCGCGGCCCTTCATGTTGGCGCGCAATAATGCGGCCCGTCGCGGCACTAACATGTACTTCTTCGATACCGGTCTTGCCGGGTACCACAATGTCGAAGCTATAAATCAGTCGACCATGTTCCGTCTCGAGCTCGGACGACTTGACCACACCGCTGGGGACCGCGGCCAGCGCCATCTGTACCGCCGTCTTCTCCGAGATGACGGGCGTTTTCTGGTTGGGCGGGGTGGCGAGTACGAGATTGGGTATCAGCAGCGCGCCAGCGATGATGGACGTTCTGTTTATCATTGCGAGGTCTTCATCTTTATGGGCTGTGGCGAGACCGTCACGATACCGCACAAGTTAGTACTTAGGATATCTCTAACGCTTTTAGTCACGCTTAAGGCGGTGAAGGGTACCTCCTCCCCCGAAACATCCTTAGGTTCAAGGGGACGTGCCTCACTACTGAGCCCACTGGAGACTGACGTAAAGTCCGAACTCTGAGCACTTTGGACCCCTTGAACCGCCGGATGGAGGTCGGTCGACCGCTCGACGATAGTGGAGCTAGTCGATTCGATTGGCGGACCTGCAGCGCCAGCCAAATAACCGAACCCACCGCGGCGAGTGCGTTGATGAAGCTACCGAGATAGCCGAGTTTTTCAATGATGGACACACGGGCTTTCTGTAACGAAAATAATTGCGATGCGGCACTATAAGGATGATACCTTTATCGGAATTCACGGCGGCGCACCAATCACTATCGAGTGTCCGCATTCATGACAGGGCAGGACATCAGCCTCAACGGCGGCAGCGCGATGCCTTGAAGGAGCAGACATGATTCGATACAAGCGCCTGGGCTACCTTGCGCTCAATGTCACCGATCTCGACAGGTCGACGCAGTTCTATCGCGAAACGGTGGGACTGCAGCAGGTCGGGGGCGATGGCGTCTCGGTGCGCTACTTGCGATGCAGCGACAAGCATCACGACATTGCGCTCTACGTCGGCAAGCCGGGGCTCAAGCGGGTTGGCCTCGAGCTGGAGTCGGCGGCGCAGGTCGAGCCTTTGCGCCAGGTTCTGCGCGAGGCGGGCCGCGACGTCGTCAACATCTCCGCCGTCGATCGCACGGCGATGCATACCGGCCCAGGCGTGCGCACCTGGGAGCCGGTCAGCGGCTGCACGTTCGACTTCTATGCCGGGATGGAGGGCGCCGATGCGGTGCCATTCGAGCCGACTGTCGCCAAGATCCAGCGCCTCGGCCACCTGGTACTGCGCTCGGCCGACCAGCCGGCGACGGTGCGCTACTTCACTGAGGTGCTGAACTTCAAGGTGTCGGATTCGATCGACGGCGCGGTCACCTTCATGCGCTGCTTCCCGAATCCGTTCCACCACTCGCTCGGCATCAGCAACGGCAAAGGCCGCAACGGCCTGCACCACCTCAACTTCATGGTGTCCGACGCCGACGACATCGGCACGTCGATGTGGCGACTGAAGAAACTTGACGTGCCCATCGTCAACGGGCCCGGCCGGCACCTGCCCTCTGGCAGCATGTTCCTTTATTTCCTCGATCCCGACGGGCTGACTGTCGAGTACAGCTTCGGCATGGAGGAATTTGCGGAGGAGGGCGCGCGTGAGCCGCGCACGCTACCGCCGGTTTCAAAGTCGTTCGACCTCTGGGAGGGTCCGGTCGATCCGCGCAAGGCCGCGGTGGGCGAGATCGAGCGGTCGCAGCCGGCCGCGCAGACCGTATGAAGACGCTTCGTTGTTCGTGCATCGAGGGCTGCGTATTCCGGAGAGGCCGGGCGAAGACTGCGACGTCCTGTCGTGCCTATCCGCGGGCCAATAGGGTCAAGGAGCTTCTGCACCGCAACGCTGGGGCAAGGTTCAAGGGGTCGGGCAAGGTTCAAGGGGTTCAAGGGGTCGGGGTTCAAGGGGTCAGAGTCGTTGATTCTCCTGAATGGTGGCTCCACCTTCACACCTCTAGAATCAACGACTCTGACCTCTTGAACGCCCCAGGAATCAACGACTCTGACCCCTTGAAGCGTAGAATCAACGACTCTGACCCCTTGAAGCGCTCCTTGAAGCGCTTGGCAAGGTACCTCCGGGCCTCGTCACGCTTTTCGCGCGCCTCTGTCAGCGAGACATCAGGATAGATCCCGAATGAGAGGAGCTTCTCTTTCCCATCGAATCGATACTTGAATCGCCAGTACTTTCCACCGGCAGGCGCGAGGTAGAGGAATAGCCCGCGCTCGTCGGCAAGTTTGCGTGCTTTGGGACTCGATTTCGCCTTACGAACAGCGGTGTCGGAAAGTGCCATTTTGGGGGTATCTCATTGGCTGATTGACCAGATACCCCCGTTTTATACCCCCGTATGGGGGTAGATTCAACTGGACTGAGTTAGATGGGCTTGAACACTAAAGCAGCTCAAACTACTGATTTACCCTGAAGATTTAGACCGAATTGAATGGAGTTGGATGAGTAATTGGTGGAGCTGAGGGGGATCGAACCCCTGACCTCTGCATTGCGAACGCAGCGCTCTCCCAGCTGAGCTACAGCCCCACGCGGTGAGGTCGCGATTCTAACGGCCTGTGCCGCCGCACGCTAGCCCGTTCTCCTGTTCGGCTTCCAGCGTAAACTGGGATCCGTAACTAGACTAGCGGGACGAACGATTCCCAAACCTCGAGTGACCATCACAATGTCTTCCGTAAGCGCCGTTGCACCGCGTATACCGGCATTCCCGCCAATTTCACGTGGACCGCTCGAGACTCTCCAGGTCAATCTTGGTTATCGCTGCAATCAGGCTTGCACGCATTGCCATGTCGATGCGGGGCCGAATCGCACCGAGGAAATGCCGGCAGCGATCATCGATTTGGTGCTGCAATTCGCGACTCGACAGCGGGTACCCGTGCTCGACATCACCGGCGGTGCGCCGGAATTGAATTCTCACTTTCGAAGTCTGGTGGCACGTGGCCAAGGCCTTGGCTTGCAGGTGATCGATCGCTGCAATCTGACGATCATTGAAGAGCCTGGGCATGCTGATTTGCCGACCTTTCTGGCGCGCCATCAGGTTCGTGTAATCGCATCGCTGCCGTGTTATGACGCGGATAATGTCGATACTCAACGCGGTCTCGGGGTGTTTGCGAAAAGCATTCGGGCCTTGCGTGCCCTTAATCGCGAAGGTTACGGACAGCCGGATTCAAACCTCATCCTCGATCTCGTCTACAACCCCGTAGGTCCGTTCCTTCCGCCGGCGCAAGCGAGTTTGGAGACGACGTATAAAGAACGCTTGTCGACCGAGCACGATGTCCGCTTCAATCGCCTGCTAACGCTCGCCAACATGCCCATCGCGCGTTTTCGCCACGCCCTCGCGCGC
The DNA here is from genome assembly GCA_016191285.1 of Gammaproteobacteria bacterium. Lineage (GTDB taxonomy): Bacteria > Pseudomonadota > Gammaproteobacteria > CAIKBL01. Next base: position 19,821 of record JACPPA010000044.1, on the reverse strand, counting down.
GAGGGTACCTATACGAAGTACATGGATCTGCTAGTCGCCAACCATCACGCCGCAAACCTGTCGCAGGTGATGTGTCGCTCGCTTTTGAGTATCGATTGGCAGGGCTATGTTTATGATTGCGATTTCAATCAGATGCTGGGTCTGCCGCTGTCGAATGGGCACCAGCGCACGCATTTGTCGGAGCTCCTGACCCGCGATACCGCCGGCCTGCCAATTGTCGTTGGCAATCATTGTTACGGCTGCACGGCTGGCCAAGGCAGTAGTTGCGGGGGCGCTTTGGGTGCCTGAGATCTCGATCATTATCCCGGTGCTCGATGAGGCGCCGGGCATTGTTGCATGCCTAATGGCACTGCAGGCATGGCGCGCGCGGGGCCACGAGCTGATCGTCGTCGACGGCGGTAGTCAAGATCGCACGACTGAACTCGGGCGTCCGTTGGCCGATCAAGTCGTCGGTGCGCCGCGCGGGCGTGCCGTTCAAATGAACTACGGCGCCGCCGCGAGCAGCGGCAACCTATTGCTGTTTTTGCATGCGGATACCAGGATCCCCGCAAACGCTCTCGATTCCTTGGAACAAATCGCGCGCAAACAACAGGCCGCGTGGGGTCGCTTTGACGTACGACTGACCAGTCGCAAGCCCATTTTTCGGATCATCGAACGCGCGATGAACCTTCGTTCGCGTCTCACCGGAATCGCCACTGGCGATCAAACCCTATTCGTACACCGTCGGTTGTTCGAGCAAATTGGACGTTATCCAGAACTCGCGTTGATGGAAGACATCGCGTTGTCGTCGCGACTGCGCCGAATTTCTCGCCCAGTGTGTCTTCGAGGCCCGGTTATCACGTCGTCCCGCCGGTGGGAGCAAGACGGCGTGATACGTACGGTGTTTCGGATGTGGTGGCTGCGCCTGTTGTTTTTCTTCGGCGTGAATACGCCGGCTTTGGCGCGACGCTACCGGCCCGTGCGCGACGATGCATGAACGGACCTGCGCTCATCGTATTTGCTCGTGCGCCCATCGCGGGTCGCACTAAAACCCGGCTAATCGGGCGCCTTGGGGCCACGGGCGCCGCAGTGCTGTACGCGCGCTTGTTGCTCAATACCCTCCGGCAAGTCGAAACTCTCGACATTGAGCGACTGCTCTACGTGGACGATCTCGCCGCACGCGCGTATTTCGAATCGCGCCTTATGGGTGAGCGGTGGCAAATCCACGTGCAGTGCGGGGATGACCTCGGCACGCGGATGGCGAATGCCTTTGCCGAGACCTTGCAGAATCATACGGTCGCAATTTTGATCGGCAGCGACATCGTAGATTTTAGCGCCGAAGATATCGCCGATGCGCGCCGACGATTGGCGAGCGGAGACGACGCCGTGCTCGGACCCAGCGCCGATGGCGGCTATTGGCTTATAGGGCTGCGTCAGCCGGCGCGGGAATTATTCGAGGCAATGGATTGGGGTACTGCCACGGTGTACGCGGCGACTTCGAAGCGACTAAGTGCCGGCGGTAAAAGTTGGACCGCCGTCGCGCTACGGCATGATATCGACACCACGGATGATCTAACGCGCCAGGCGGCAGCGATCGAGCACTTGCCGCAGGCCACCGCGGTGGATTTAGCGCAAGCGCCGTTGCTCGCGAGCTAATTCCGCGCAAAACTGTTCGATGCGCCGTTGCTGCTCGGACCGCAGCCCGCGAAACCGTAAGCCTAAACGTGCGACTCTGCCACGGGTCTTTTGATCGATATGGCACAGCTCAACATCGGTGACGATATCGCGATCTTCACCGAGTTCAATGCGACAAATCGCGAGTTGGCCTTGATCAGTAGTTTTATTGGGTTCGCCGGCGCGCACCCGGATCCCCAGCCCGCCAGGCGAAAGATCGCGCAGCTCGCCACTAAATTCGCGCTCATCGTCGAGCAAAAGCACGCAACGGATCCCGCGATTTAACGGAATGGGCACGCGGAACGCCTGGCGTCGCTGCGAGTATTCAAGGGTGGCGGGAAACGGGACTTTGTAATACGGCAGTCCGCCTTGTTCGCCGATTTGGCTGACGTGGGTATGGAACCGTACCTCCACACCGTCCAGGCGCGCGCGAATCTGGACCGCGGGTTCGTGCAATATTCGTTGGTGGCCGGCTGCCGGGATAAACTCATCCAGGACCAAGTAGCGCGCCTCGCGCGCCACTTCCAGCACCGCGCTGGTGTAGCAATCTGTGTGCTTGCCCACTTGCACGGTGAGCATGCAACGCTGGTCGAGTAAGCGTTTGAGAATTAAGTGGAGTTGAGCCGGTGAGGGCGCTTTGCTATGTGTCGCGCCGATCTCGTCGATTTTCTGCGTGGTGAAGGCGCTAGCGTCAGCCGCTTCGGTCAGAGGCATACCAGCAAATTAAACACGTTCGTAGGTGGCATGCGGTACTGCCGGCGCTAACCGTCCGCGCGCCGTGTAGGTGCGCTCCCGAACGTTGCGCCCCGTGAGGATGTCGAGCATCGAGGTTACGAATGATCGGCTGGCATCGATGGCCGCGCCGTTGGTGCGATTGGCGAGCGCGCAGCGACCGAGGAGGGTGCGAATCTCGCTCCATTCTTCGAGCAGCTCAGGATCAGGGGTCGCCGGTGGCGTTACTTGCGTGGTTACCACCTCGATGTCGTGCGCCAATCGCTGCTTCCGCGCAATTGCCGCGTCTAAACCATCCGCATTGCGTTCGCGCAGCGCGTCGTATTCCGCGCTTAGGACCGCATCAAACTCGGTTAGCAGCGCGCGTAGATGACGCGGGGATGCTAAGGCGTCGGACATGACTGATTCTGACTGTTTATTTCTGCTGGCTGGAGCCAAGCAGCGATTCAAAGGCGATCAACTTAGCCGCCACCGTCTGTGGCGCGATCTCGTAATTGCCGCCGGCAATCGCTTGCCGGAGCGCGTCTACGCGCGGTTGATCGACTTCGGGGACATCCGCCACCGATTTCGTCAGCTCGTGCAATTTTGTCGCGAGATCGGTGATGTTGACCTTGTCACCGCTATCTTGAGAACCGGTGACGGACGGCGCTGCAACGGCCTTTTCGATGCGCGAAATTCGGCTTTCTAATGTCGCAACAACATTGGATCCCGGCCCTGTAACCTCTGCAACCATTTGAGTTTCTCCATTTATCCTGCGCTGGTTAGCGGCGCATCTGGCGTAGGACTTGAGACTGGGCGTCAGTATTCGTGTGAGTTGTGATCAGGGTCGCACTACCTTACCACCACGAGCCCGGGCTCCAGGATGGTTCCTTCCACGACTCTGCGCGACGTCGCGTTCCGGACTTGGATGCGCTCGCCCACGGCGCCGTCCTGCATCGCGGTGCCGCCCATGTGGATGGCGACGGGTCCCTGTTCGAGCGCCAACACCACAATTTCGCCCCGCCGCACCGCGCGCACGGTGCGGAGCGCGCCTTGCAAAAGGACTTCACCCGCCGCGATCTGACGCACTGTGATACGCCCCACCGCGCCGTCCGGGCTGCGGACGACTTGTTGCGCACCGTCGAGCACCCATTGGGATTCTAGTTTCGTATCGTGCGGTCCTAAGATCTTGCCCGCCGGCAAGGCGGTGGTTGCGACAACGACCGGGATACGTTCGCGCACGACCACCGGAACGAATAACGACCAGGGATTGACCCCTTCGCAGCGCACGCTGACGCTGGTGTAGCCAATTTGTTTGGCGCCCGGTCCTTGGGCGACCGTCAACGGCGCGTCGCAGGCCACCAGACGTAATCGGGGGTCGAGCCGATTGGCGAGTACCTCGACTTCACGCCCGCCTGCGCTGGCTTGCCCGCGCAGCCAGTCCGCCGCCGCCGTCTGAATGTCGGCGAGCGACTGAATCGCCGGTGTCGCAATCGCGGAGGCCGCGAACCCCGCTAACAATGAACCTACGAATAAGAAGTATGGCGCCATAATCTACTCTCACAATTGAACATGCCTAATCGAATGCAATGTGTATGCCCAAGGACCTTTCAAGTATTAGAACCGATCGCAAAATTGCTGCTCGCGAATTTTGAGACCGGTACTAGTGTGGTGTTCTGGAGTGAACTTTCATAATGAATCGCCAGCGGCGCGTCGTGGTGGGAGCCGCTTCAGCGGCGAATACAGCCCTCATATCCCGTTCGCGGATAAAGCCGCTGCCACAAAATAACGCCTCGAACTATAGCTGTTTCGGGTCTTGAACAGCCAAATCGTAGGCATCACAGTGTTCAAGGTTTGCGAAGTGCTTATTTGCCGCCGGCGGCCACGCCTTGCCGCCCCGAGTTCGGGAGACCGTCTGGCCATTAAGTAAAACAAGCAGTTAATGCCACGTTCCTGGTTGGCACGAGTTTCGCTCTATGAAACCTAACGTTCCGCAACTTGGGTCTTGAAGCGATGTTAAATTTCGATGGGGCACTGGGGATTCATCCGCAAGCTGTACTACTGCGCGCGCGGCGGGCAGAAATTCTGGCGGCCAATTTGGCGAATGCCGAAACTCCCCATTACCAAGCCCGGGATCTCGATTTCTCGAGTCTACTTAGCGATCAGACGGGCGACCCAAAACTGGCGAGGACCAACGGGAAACATCTCGATCTGGGCGACGCGGCCGACTTTGGACTCGAACTCAAGTATCGCGTGCCGAGCCAAGCATCGCTCGATCAAAACACGGTCGACGTCCAAGCCGAGCGCGCGGCGTTCCTTGATAACGCGATGCGCTATCAGGCGAGCATTCGGTTCTTAAATAGTAGCCTGTCCGGTCTGCTCAGCGCGTTTAGGGGCGATTAAGCATGTCACTTTTTACCGTCATGAATATCGCCGGTTCGGCACTCGCCGCCAACACCGTGCGCATGAACATAACGGCCAGCAACATGGCTAACGCGGACAGCGCCGCCAGCAGCATTGGCGGCACCTATCGCGCGCGCCAACCGGTATTCGTGCCGCAATCGATCGATACTGAAAATTTTGACGATGAGTTAGCGGTCGGCGTGCAAGTCGCCGGCGTGGTCGAGAGCAAGGCGCCATTACGGCGCGAATATCAACCCGGCAATCCGCTCGCGGACGGCGATGGCTATGTGTTCATGCCGAACGTAAACACCGTGGAAGAAATGGCCAACATGATCGCCGCCTCGCGTAGTTATCAGACCAATATCGAAATCATTGAAGCGTCTAAACAAATGCTCGCGCGAACTCTTGCGCTTGGGCAGTAGTGACAAGGGCACACAATGGCAAATTCAATCAACCTATTACCGTCGGCGCTCGACGCTGCGCGCTTGAAAGATAAAGCGGCCGGCGGCGATCACAAAAAAATCGGACAGGATGCTTTTCTGCAATTGATGATCACTCAGCTCAAAAATCAGGATCCGTCGAGCCCGATGCAAAACGGCGAGTTCCTGAGCCAGATGGCGCAGTTCGGCACCGTGTCGGGGATCACCGATCTACAAAAATCCTTCAGCACGTTGGCGGCGTCGCTGCAATCGAGCCAGGCGCTGCAGGCATCGACCATGGTCGGTCGCCAGGTGCTGGTCGCGAGCGACCAACTCGCGCTTAAGGGCGGCGAACAATCGAAGCTCGGATTAGATCTCCCCGTCGCGACCAGCGATGTGCGCGTCACGATCTCGGATGCCGCGGGTCAACTCGTGCGCCGGCTCGATCTAGGCGCGCAGGGCGCCGGCGTCGCCGAGTTTACGTGGGACGGGCGCGACGACGCCGGTAATCAGGCGCTCGCGGGCAAGTATCTGGTGAAGGCCGAAAGCATCGTCGATGGCAAGGCACAATCCGCGACTACCTTGGTGCGCGCACCGGTCGACAGCGTGACGTTAGCCCGCAGCGGACAGCCGCCGCTGCTCAATCTCGCGGGTTACGGCGCCTTCCAGCTCGACGCCGTTAAGCGCGTGATGTAGACGTCGTACTACCTGAAAATTGAGGAGTTAACCCCATGTCTTTTACCACCGCCATCACCGGCTTGCGCGCGGCGCAAGCTAATCTCAACGTCATCGGTAATAACATCGCCAATGTCGGCACGACAGGATTCAAAAACTCGCGTGCCGAATTTCAAGATGTCTATGCGACCAGTAATGTCGGCGGTTCGTCGAGCGCAACCGGCAGTGGTGTTAGTACCGGGCAGGTCGCGCAACAATTTACCCAGGGCAATATCACCTTTACTAATAGCGGCCTCGATCTCGCCATCAGTGGACAAGGGTTTTTCATCGTCGACGACAACGGGGCCCAGCTCTATTCACGCGACGGCTCTTTCGGCATGGATCGCAACGGCTTCGTCGTCAACGCCAATAGTCAGAAGCTAATTGCTTTTTCCACCGACGCAGGCGGGAATGTAACGGGTTCGAAAGGCCCGCTGCAGATTTCGGCCGCGAATACGAATCCGCAAGCGACCGCCGCGGTGGAGATGGGTGCCAATCTCGATTCGCAGGCGGCAATACCGTCGGTCTCACCATTCAACGCGACGGTTCCCGCGACCTATAACAACACCACCGCCACGTCGATCTTCGACTCCTTGGGTGGATCGCACCTGATGCAGGTGTACTTTATTAAAACCGGCAGTGGAACTTGGAACGTGAACACCACGGTCGATGGTGTCGCAATTGGCGCCGCGCAACCGATCAGTTTCGGCACGAACGGGGCGTTAACCCTCCCCGCCGGGGGCACGATTACGTTACCGCCGTTCACGCCCGCGGGCGGCGGCGCCGCACAGAACGTCACCGTCAGTTTGACGCAGATGACGCAGTATGGCGCCCCGTTTGGCGTAAACAAGTTAAGCCAAAACGGTTTTACCACCGGCCAACTCTCCGGTATCGATATCGATAAAGGAGGCAATGTGTTCGCGCGCTACACCAACGGTCAATCCAAACTGCAAGGTCAGGTCGCCTTGGCAAATTTCGCCAATCCGCAAGGGCTACAATCGCTAGGGAAAAATAATTGGGCACAAACCTTTGCCGCCGGCACGCCGCTGGTGGGGCCGCCAGGTTCGAGCACCTTAGGCGCGATTCAGTCCGGAGCGCTGGAAGACTCCAATGTCGATGTCTCTGCGCAGCTGGTGAATTTGATCGTCGCGCAGCGTAATTTCCAAGCCAATACTCAAGTCATTAAAACAAACGATGCGGTGACCCAAGCGATCATTGGCATTCGCTAGTAATGGCTAAGTAGTACCGTCATGGACCGCATGATCTTTCTCGCCATGTCTGCCGCGCGGCAAATGCTGAACGGACAAGCCGTGGCGGCGCATAACCTGGCGAACGCAACCACCACGGGGTTTAAGGCGGATTTCAACGCGTATCGGGCCATGCCGTTATTCGGCGCGGGGTATCCGTCGCGCGTCTTTGCGCTTGCCGAGCGCCCAGGGATCGATCTCGCTCAGGGCTCGATCGAAAGCACCGGCAACGATCTCGACGTCGCGCTGAATGGACCCGGAATGTTCGTGGTGCAAGCACCCGATGGCAGCGAAGCCTACACGCGAGCCGGTGATCTAAAGCTTGATAGCGCAGGACTGCTGACCACGGGCAGTGGCGCGCCGATTCTAGGCAACGGGGGGCCGATTGCATTGCCGCCGTCAGAAGCCATCGTCATCGGCGCCGACGGCACGATTTCCGTACGTCCGCTCGGCCAACAGGCGAACACCTTGGCGCAGGTTGATCGACTACGCCTGGTCAAACCTGATCCGGCGAATTTGATGAAAGGCGCGGATGGTTTGTTTCGTAGCAAGGATCGCACGCCGGCGCCGCCGGACGCGACGGTCACCGTGACCGCGGGGACACTGGAGCGCAGCAATGTCAGTCCGGTGGGTGAAATGGTGCAGATGATCGAAACCGCACGTCGTTACGAACTCGCGGTTAAAGCGATGCGCACCGCCGAACAAATGGACGACGCAGGTGCGCGCGTACTGCGCCTCGCTTAAAAAATAATTTGAGGAAACTTCATGGCATCCGCATTACATATCGCGAAGACCGGTCTCGACGCGCAGCAAACCCGCATGTCCGTCATCGCGAACAACCTTGCCAACGTCAGTACCACGGGGTTCAAGAAAAGCCGCCCCGCGTTCGAGGACTTACTTTACGAAACGGTGCGTCAACCCGGTGCCGCATCATCCCAGAATACGGAACTCCCGTCGGGCTTGATGCTCGGTACCGGCGTACGCACCGTAGGTACGGGCAAGATCTTCACGCAAGGGAGTTTGACGGCCACCGACAATTCATTGGACATGGCGATTCAAGGCCGCGGCTTCTTTAAAATCCTGATGCCCGATGGTTCGACCGGTTACACGCGAGATGGCGCGTTTTCGATGAATTCACAAGGGCAATTGGTCACGTCTAACGGGTACCAGCTCGATCCCGCGATCACTATTCCGGCCGAGACGTTGAGCATTACCGTCGGCACCGACGGCACGGTCTCGGCGTTGGTCGCGGGCAGCAATGCGCCGACGCAGGTCGGAGCGGTGCAGCTCGCTGATTTCATCAATCCGCAAGGCCTGCAAGCGGTTGGCGACAATCTCTACAAAGAAACGGTTGCAAGTGGCAGTCCCCAAGCGGGCACGCCGGGTTTAAACGGCACCGGCACGCTAATTCAGGGCAATTTAGAAGGCTCGAATGTCAATGTGGTCGAAGAACTGGTGAATATGATCGAGACCCAGCGCACCTACGAAATGAATTCAAAAGCGATCAAGACCGTCGACGAGATGCTGGCATTCGCGGCACAGAACCTCGGCCGCTAATCCTAAGGCATGACCATGATGCAAAAGATTCAAACCCTGTTTCACCGCACACCGGCACTGCCAAAAGCGTTGCGCCTGGTATTCGTACTGGGCGTGTTCGCCGCGCTGCAGGCCTGTTCATCGATGCCACAACGCGATCCGCAATTCGCAGCGTCTTATCCCGCGCCACTCGAGGTTCCGCAGCAGCGCCAGGCGGCCTCCGGTTCGATTTACCAGGCCGGTTACGACATGGCCTTATTTGGCGATGTGAAAGCGCGTCGAGTGGGCGACATTCTCACCGTACGCCTGATCGAATCGACCAAGGCCACCAAGGCCGCGAGCAACAACATCAGCAAGGATCAAACCGCGCAACTCGATAATCCGAAAATTTTGGGCGCGAGCCCACAATTTGGCTTGCCCGGGATCCTGCCGCTCGACATCACCAGCGGCAATACCTTGGCATCCAAGCTGAGCTCTAAACACGCCTTCAAGGGTAAAAGCGCCACCGATCAGAACAACAGTTTGACCGGTGACATTACGGTCACCGTGTCCGATGTCCTGCCCAATGGCAATTTGATCGTGCGCGGCGAGAAACGACTCAATCTCAATGCCGGGAATGAATACGTGAAGATTTCCGGCATCGTTCGGCCGATCGATATCCAAGCCAATAACACCGTGCCGTCGACCAAGATCGCGGACGCGACCATTGTCTATAACGGCGATGGCGCCGAATCCGATGCCAGCAAGATCGGCTGGCTCGCGCGCTTCTTTGTCAGTGCGCTGATGCCATTTTAATAAATTAGTAACGAGGGGAATTCGATGTTGCGCAAACTCATCATGGTCGTCGTCGGGTTGCTGAGTCTCTGTGGCCTCGCCCGGAACACGCAGGCCGAGCGGGTGAAAGATCTCGCCACCGTCGCTGGCGTACGGGATAACCAACTGGTGGGCTATGGTTTGGTGGTGGGTCTCGATGGCACGGGCGATCAGACCAGTCAAACCCCATTCACGGTGCAGAGTATTAAAAACATGCTGTTGCAACTCGGCGTGACGGTGCCCGAAAACGTCAATCCCCAGCTCAAAAACGTCGCGGCGGCAATGGTGCATGCGACCCTGCCGGCCTTTGCCAAAGCCGGTAGCACGATTGACGTTACCGTGTCATCGATGGGTAACGCTAAGAGCTTACGCGGCGGCAGTCTTATCATGACGCCACTTAAAGGGGCGGATGGCAGCGTCTATGCGATGGCGCAAGGTAATTTGGTGGTCGGTGGCTTTGGCGCCGAAACCAAGGATGGATCGAGTATCTCGGTAAACGTGCCGAGCGTCGGCCGCATCCCGAGTGGCGCCACCGTCGAACGCGAGGTCGCGAGCCCGTTCCTGACGAATCCCGAGTTAACCTTGAATTTACATTTGCCGGATTTCACCACCGCCACGCGTATGGCGCAGGCCATCGATAAAATGCTCGGCGCCGGTTCGGCGACTGCGCTTGACGGTTCATCGGTACGGGTTACGTCACCGGCGGATCCGAATCAACGCACTTCGTTCATGGCGATTGTCGAGAATATCGAGGTCGCGCCGGGCGAAGCGGCGGCCAAGGTCGTGGTTAATTCGCGCACCGGCACCGTGGTTATCGGGCAGAACGTGCGCGTCACCGCGGCGGCCGTCACGCACGGCAGTTTAACGGTGACGATTTCGAACGATCCCATCGTCAGTCAGCCTGGCGCGTTGTCGGGTGGTTCCACCGCCGTGGTGCCCAACTCGCAGATCGATGTCAAGCAGGAGAAGAACAAGATGTTCCTGTTCAATCCTGGCGTTTCACTCAACAACATCGTGGAAGCGGTCAATCATGTGGGCGCGGCGCCCGGCGACCTAGTCGCGATTCTAGAAGCCTTAAAAGAGGCCGGCGCGCTAAAAGCGGAACTAATCATCATTTGAGCGGCGGTAGCGCCGGCAAGGCGGCAATTCTTGCCACCTAGGCTTGGCCAATCCCCTCTCCCCTTGAGGGAGAGGGCTAGGGTGAGGGGTAAAAATTCCCCGCGAATCCAGCCCTGTTTCGCGCACAGCCGCGTAATGCTACGCACTGAAGACCCGCTCGATATCATCTTCGCGCCGGTCAGTTCCGCAAGCCCGCCAATCATTCCGGTTGGCACTGCCTGTGCATTATCTACATCAGTTAGAACCGTGATTGACCCTTTAAGCCCATGCAAACCCCCACGGCGAGTGCCTACACCGATTTCCATCGATTCTCGGCCTTACGGACCGAAGCGAGTAAAGATCCGCAAGCCGCGCTCAAAAAAGTGGCGAAGGAATTCGAGGCGATGTTCGTGCAACTGATGTTGCAGAGCGCGCGGAATGCAACACCCCAAGACGGGGTGTTCGAGAGCAACGAAACGGGGCTTTATCGCGAGATGTTCGACAATCAAATTGCGTTGAGCGTGGCAGAGCGTGGCGCCTTGGGCTTCGCCGAGTTACTGCAACGCCAAGTGCCACAAGCGGCAGCCGCCAACGACGGGCCGGTGACGCTGAAATTACCCGAGCGCCGCCTTTTTCCCTCCGCGCCACTTCACTACACGCCCATACCGGAACCGGACACGAATGACGAAGTAGTTGACGTCACGACCTGGCAGGCGCGCGTGACGAATCGCGGCTTTGCCGAGCAGCAACAGAAATTCACCGCTAGCCTGCTGGCAGGCGCTTCAGGCGCCGCGAAACGCCTGGGTACCACGCCGGAAATTCTCGTGGCCCAGGCGGCGCTTGAAACCGGCTGGGGGCAACACGTAATGCACACGGCCGGTGGGCAGAGTTCGCATAATTTATTCGGAATAAAAGCCGATGGCGCATGGAATGGTGAAACGGTCAAGCGGCGGACGCTCGAATATTTCAACGGCAACCCGGTGCAAGTGAATGCGGCATTTCGCGCGTATCCAGATCCGGCAGCGGCATTCGACGATTACGCGAACTTCATTCAAACCAATCCCCGGTATGCGCAGGCCTTGGAACGTGCCGCCGATCCGAAAGCATATATTCAAGAACTACAACGCGCCGGTTACGCTACGGATCCGAACTACGCACAGAAAATCTTGCGACTACATGACCAAATTGCGACGCATGTCGCGCAACCGGACCGCGGCTAGAAGCGCGATCAAGGATTAAATCATGGGAAGCGCATTCGACACTGGCGTATCGGCGTTAATCGCGTCTCAACGGCAGCTGAGTACGACTAGCCACAATATCGCGAACATCAATACGGATGGTTACACGCGTCAACGTGTCGATCTGACGCAGCGGCCGCCACAATTCGTTGGCGGTGGCTATCTCGGGAACGGGGTCGATGTCTCGGCGATTGCACGAACCGCCAATGACTTTCTAACGACCCAGCTACGTAACACAACAGCGGGCGAAGCCAGAGCAAGTACTTATCTCGATTTGGCGTCTCAGGTAGATGCCGCAGTCAGTAGCGGAACTTTTGGGCCGGCAGTTACCCAATTCTTCAATTCTCTGCAAGACGTCAATAACCACCCATCGTCAATCCCGGCCCGCCAGGTGTTTCTCACCGCCGCGAAAACCTTGACGCAACGATTTCAAGATCTCGATTCGCGCTTCGCCGAATTAACGACCAATGTTAATAACGGGTTGACTCAACGCGTAGGTGCAGTGAATACCCTGGCGACCAGCCTCGCGAATTTGAATACCAGCATCGTCCACGCGCTGGGCGTCGCCCAGGGACAGCCGCCGAACGATCTGCTGGACCAACGCGATGCGTTACTAAAAAAGCTCTCGTCACTCGTCAACATCAGCACGCTGCCGCAGCAGGATGGTGGACTGAATGTCTTTATCGGTAACGGACAATTACTAGTCGCCGGTTCGAATCCAGTCGCTTTAACCACGGTGCGGAATCCCCTCGATAACGGGCGCACGGAAGTCGCGATGAAGAGCGGCGGAACGACGACGATCATCAGTGACGCGTTAACCAATGGCGAAATGGCGGGGCTTTTGGGATTTCGCGATCAGCTGCTCGATCCAAGTCGCAACGCAAGTGGCCGCCTGGCCGCCGCGGTGAATTTTAGTATGAACGCCCAACACCGGGCGGGCATGGATTTGAACGGCCAATTAGGCGGCGATTTATTCGCGATCGGCAGCCCTGCCGTGAATGCGGCGCCGGCCAATGTCGGCGGACTCGCGGTCGCAATCGATCCGTCAAACCTGGGGGCGCTGACGAATTCAGACTACAGCCTAACGTATAACGGGGCCAACTTTACGTTGACGCGGGCCACCGACGGTGTCCAGCAAACGCTAAGTGGCGCGGGGCCGTTTGCAGTGGACGGGATGACCATCGCGGTGTCTAGCGCACCGGCCGCGGGGGACCGGTATCTCATTCAGCCGACACGTTATCTGGCGCGTAATATGACGTTACTGGTCAACGATCCCGCCAAGGTCGCGGTGGCGAATCCGGTAAAAACCAGCGCCGCGCTAGGTAATGTGAGCACGGCTGCCGTTAGCCCGCCCCAGGTCTTGGACTCCACCAATGTCAACTTGTTGGTCTCGACTCAACTTGTCTTTAACAATCCACCGACGACATTTCAGATCAACGGCGCCGGGCCGCTAGTTTCATTTACGAGTGGTAGCAATATCGACCTCAACGGTTGGCGGGTGCAGATTAAGGGATCGCCGGTCGCTGGCGATACTTTTAATATTGCCGCGAATACGAATGGCGCGGGGGACAATGTTAACGGATTGGCGTTACGCGGATTGCAAACGAAGGGAATTCTCGCTGGTGGCGCCACGAGTATTCAGAACGGCTACGCGCAACTGGTCAGTAGCGCGGGAGCAAGCGCGCAGCAGGCTCAGATCACCAGCGATGCATTAAAGATTCAGACCGCGAATGCGCAATCTGCACGCGACGCAATGGCCGGCGTGAATATGGATGAAGAGGCCGCGAATTTAGTTAAGTTCCAACAAGCTTATCAAGCGGCCGCCCAGGTGATACAAATTACCAATTCGACGTTTCAATCTTTGCTCAATGCGATGCGCTAGGCGTTTATGCGAATCACCACTAACCAAGTATTTTCTCAATCGCTCACCGGAATGTTGAGTTTGCAGGAAGCTATTCAACGCTACCAGACGCAACTTTCCAGTGGCAAGCGGCTATTGACGGCTGCCGATGACCCCGTTGCCGCGGCGCAATCGGTCAATTTGAGTGCTCATTTGGAGGCGCTTAAGCAGTACGACCGTAATTCGAACGTGGTGACTCTGCGCCTGTCCGAGCAGGACACCGCGGTCGGCAATACACAAAATGCGTTGCAGCGGGTTCGCGAACTGATTCTGCAAGCTAAAAATGGCGCGCTTTCAACGTCGGATCGACGGGCCATCGCCGCCGAGGTCGGGCAACGCATGAACGAGGTATTAAATCTGGCGAACCAGAAGAATTCGAGTGACGAATATGTTTTTGCGGGGACGGCGGTCGCCGCCCAACCCTTTACCGCGAACGCCGCGGGCACTGTCCTCTATAACGGCAACCAAAACGTTCGCGCGCTAGAAATCGCCGACGGGCGGGTGATGGGCGACGGGTTTTCAGGCGCCGAAGTCTTCATGGCTCAGCGCAATGGTAATGGAACCTTTGTTACCAATTTCAATGTGGCGAATACCGGCACTGGCCGGTTGATTAACGCCGCGGTGACGAATATCGCCGCCGTCGCGCCCGCGAGTTTTCAGATCAACTTTACGTCACCGACGACCTACGACGTGGTCAACGTCACCAGCGGCGCCACGGTGCTAGCCGCTCAACCCTATACCGCTAGCGCGGCAATTAATTTCAACGGGATATCGGTGGCGGTTACCGGAGCGCCCAATGCCGGCGATCGATTCCTCATCGGGCCGAGCCAAAACCAATCGATATTCGCCACGATTTCCAAGGCGCAACAAGACATGTCGGTGGATGCCACCTCGCCGAAACTGACGTCGGATATGGCGTCTAATCTCGACCGCGCATTGAGCGACATTGATCAGGCGATGAGTGGGTTGGATTCGGTTCGCGCGCAGATTGGCGCGCGCCAAAATGCGCTCGACTCGCAAACGAACACCAACGCCGACCTAACCGTGCAGATCCAGACCATTAAAGCGAAATTAGAAGACGTGGATCCGGTGGCGGCCATCAGTAATCTAGCGCGCCAGACCCAGGCGCTCGCGGCGGCACAACAAGCTTTCGTGAAGGTGCAAGGGCTGTCGCTGTTTAACTACTTGCGGTAATCGCACAACACATTCGGCGTTCGCGGCCGCTTTGCAAAGTTTGGCGGGACGAATTGAAGAAAAATACTTCAGCCGAAGGCGAACTGCTGGCGACACTTCCCTGCGCCGCACGGAAACGCTGCCTTTTGCCGGTGTCCTTAGACAATTCTGTTGGACGAATTCAAAGCGTTAGTTGTCGCACTGCTGATCACACCGAGTTGTTGTTGCAACAAGGAACCTGATCGATTTAGGCTCGCGACTAGCGCATCCATCGCGTTGAACTGTTTGGTATAGCGCGCTTGGATCTGCTGCAAGCGCACTTGGAGTTGGGCTTTCTTATCCGCCGCTTGTTTTAGCGCGGTGCCGAGGCCTTGCGTGCGGCCATCGAGCGGGCCACCGGTCGCGAGGAAACTATCGGCGA
This sequence comes from Gammaproteobacteria bacterium, assembly GCA_016191285.1. GTDB lineage: Bacteria > Pseudomonadota > Gammaproteobacteria > CAIKBL01. The sequence goes on along the minus strand of JACPPA010000044.1, from coordinate 4,495 downwards.
GATCTCGCAGGTGTTTCGCAATTCCTCGGCTCGGATCGGCAAACAGATTTGCTACCCCGTCGAAATCGCTGGTGATCGCGGAGGTTAACACCTTGGCGTCGACTGCTAGCGCACCATTCTTCTGGGTCGAGATGCCGAGTTCGAAAACATTGGCAAAGCTACTCGCGGCAGAACTTGGATTATTGAGAACCGCGCGTAGCTGAGTTTCCAAATTCAGCAACACCGGGCTGTCGGATTTCAGGACGTCGCCGCGCATCTTGGTCATCGTCCCGATTAGATCTGAATAAGCTTTCGCGAGATTGCTCACCGACGTGCTCACGGCCGCGGTGTCGCGGTCGACATTAATCGTGACCGTGCCTGCGGCCTTTAATGTCAGCGTCACGCCCCCGATGGTGTCGGTCAGCGAATTCGAGCTGCTGGTGATATTGAATTTACCTTCCAGCTTTACGCTGGCATCGAGATCGGCTGGCGTGAATCCGCCAGAGGCATCGCGATCGGCATTCAACGTCGAAAACGCGAAAGGGTCGGTCCCGCTGTACACGACGGAAAGAGCGTTCGCGCTGCCGGTTTTATTCGCGGAGAGCGACAAGTGATATCCCGCGTTGTCCTTTAGGATCGAGGCTGTTACACCGGCATTATCTTTCGCCTGATTGATGGCATCGCGTACAGCCGCGAGATTTTTGCCACCGATGCCGACCTTAAACGCAGTGGTGCCGACCGTAATCGTCATATTGTCGCCGGCGGTACCGATGGTCGTGGTATCGATATTGGCGAACGTCGTGTTCGCCGCCATCCGGTGATTTTCGGCGATTCGATTGACTAGCAGGTTATAAGTGCCGCGGGCGGCAGTGCTCGACGCAGTGGCATCCACGATCGTCTTATCGGACGATGTCGCGGCATAAACTTTAAATTTAGAGAGATCGCTTAGTTGGGTGACCGCGTCTCGGAACGTGGACACTGCCCCTTTTAGCGAACCATACGCGCTCAGCTGCGTTTGCAACTCAACGGTATGCGTGCCGAGCGCGACTAACGGTCTTTGTTCGACCGTCATCAGTTTGCTGATGATGCCTCCGATATCAAGGCCGGAGCCAATGCCGGGGGAACTTAAAGCAGCCATATCGAACCTTCTGGATCGAAGCCGAAGCGGAAATCATGGTCGTGGCACATACTTGCGGTCCCTAGTTAATAACCACCGTGGTCATCCACGGCAAGAAGCAAACTCCTGGCCAACTAGGCTTTTTCTTTAAGTAGCCCGCCATAGCCGGCCTGCAAGCGGTGCGCGATTGCGAGCACTTCTTCAGAAGGGATCTGCCGAATGACTTCTTTCGTGTTGGAATCCACGACTTTTACGACGGTGTCGCCTGATTCTCTATCGACGCTGAATTCCAAACTCCGAATTAAATTTTGCGCGTGGGCGCTAAGGTTGCTCAGTGCTTGATCGAAACTCTCAGCGCTTGGGTTTGATGTTTGCGGCGTCAATCTTGCGTTTTCTTTGGTAGCCAGCACGGACGCCGGCGCCTCGACGATTGTTCCCGGAGGAGGACTTTTGACGCTAGGCACAACTTTCGCAATGCCAGCAAGCGTATTGTTGTCCCACATATTTCAACCCTCATCAGCAAAAATAGGGAGTACACCGGCAGCGCGTGCCGCCGGCGCACCCCCCGTTAGCCTCTCCAGCGATCGTCTAGTTATTTGAGTAAGGCCAGGACCGACTGCGGCAGCTGGTTGGCTTGCGCCACCATCGCCGTGCCCGCTTGCTGCAGAATCTGCGCGCGGGTCAGTCGTGCCGTCTCCGTCGCAAAGTCAGCATCCTGAATTCGGCCGCGGGCGGCAGAGATGTTTTCCTGGACATTTTGGAGGTTTCTCACCACTGCATCCATACGGTTTAATTTGGCGCCGAGGACCGAGCGTGCGCTGTTGATGGTATCGAGCGCGCTCGCGAACACTAGCATCGCGAGGTTGGCGGAAGCCGCACTCGTGACGATCTGCGAGTTCACGGTGGCGTTTGCCAGCGTCGTGGTCGAACTGCTGACGCCGACCAAGGAGGCACCGGTGGTCGAGGTGTCATAAGTGTTGGTCAGGTTGCCGAGTTTGCCGTTCATGACGATGGCGCCGTTGCCACCGGCCGCTTCGGACGTTGTCCCGTTGGCAAAGAACGAGGTAATGCCGGCGTCGATGGTCGCACTGGCGGTCACCGTGATCGCCGCACCCGTGCGGTTGATTAGCACAATCCCTTCTTGAGTCGCGGCCGCGCCGGTCGGGTTTGAAACTTTCACGGCGGTAACGCCACTTTGTGAGGTCAGGGCGTTTATGGCGGTGACCAGGTTGTCAGCTACATTGGTTAAGCTGGCGCCGGCGGCGACCGCCCCAACGGCGATGCCGTTAATCGTCAATGCGCTGGCGGCGAGGCCGTCGATGGCAGCGGCCGTCACGCCCGCGGAAGCGTATCCCGCGCCGACTAAGCCGTTGCCATAGGCGAACGTGTTGACGCCCGTTTGCGCTGATACGGCGTTGATTTGGGTAATCTTCGCGGCCGAGTCCGTTTGCGCCGCGACCGCCGCGCCGAGCGAGGTGCCGCCCAAGGTTGCGGTACCGGCGAAGCCATTGTTATAGGCCACAGCGATCTGCGCGGCGAGCTGCGCGTCCGTTTGTCCGGAAACCGTCGAGTAAGTGGTCGCCACGCCCATCGTCGTCGGTGACAGGTTCGAGATCCCGACGTTGATCGTTTCGTTGACCGCGGTCCCAATTTGGAAATCAGCGTTGAAACCACCGCTCAGGAGAGTTTGGCCGTTATAGCGGGTTTGATTCACGATTCGCGACATTTCGTCGATGATCTGGCTGACTTCCTGGTTCAACGAATTGCGGTCGCTGTTGGTGTTGTAGCTCGCTGCTTGCACCGCGAGGCCATGCGCGCGGTTCAAGCTGGTGGTCATTTCGTCCATCGCGCCTTCCGCCGTCTGAGACACCGACGTGGCGTCGTTGGCATTGCGGATGGCGACTGTCAGCCCACCGATTTGGGTGGTCATGCGAGTCGCGACAGCAATACCCGCCGCATCGTCCTTGGCGCTGTTGATACGCAAGCCGGAAGACAAGCGCTGCAGCGCCAACGAGAGGTCCATCTGCGTTTTGCCCAAGTTCCGCTGTGCATTAAGAGATGCAATGTTGGTATTAATCGACTGAGTCATTCGAATCTCCTCATGGTTCCAGCCGACGTGGGTGGCGCGGCACGGAACCGGATTACATGTGGCGGACATACTCGGAAACGAGTATTCACCGCCTCCCATCAGCCTTATCGGTAAGGGGGTAGGGATTCTTGAGTGCGTTTAGGCCGGAGTTCGAATTGTGTGAGGTAGTTCGCGAAAGCCGCGGGGCGAGCCCATTTAATGGGTTGCGAACAGGCGTGTCGATCGAGCTAGCGGCCGCGGTTGATAAGGTCTTTAAATCGTCGAGTTTGGCCCACGCTTTGCATTTTGTTTGGCAATCTCAAGCAGGGCATGCAATGGCCAAACCTCGAACAAGACTGATGCGAGCGCCAGGTCCCTCCAGCAACTCGCGTGTCAGCGCCACGCGTGACACCGGCAGTTCGGCGGACGGTCTGTGTACAAAAGCCCGTGCATTGCACCTGCAGGGGGACCTGGGCGGCGCGATTAACGGGTATACCGCAGCCTTGAATCTCGCGCCCACCCATGGCGCCGCGCTGCATGGGCTGGGTCTGGCGTGTCATCAACTTGGGCGCCATACGGACGCCGTTGCCTTACTCCGTCGCGCCTGCGATTTGGCGCCATCGATTGCCGAATATCAGAATAACTTGGGCACGGTCCTGGCGGCGATGCGGCAATTCGAGGAGGCAATTGTTTGCCACTTCAACGCGCTTCGCCTACAACCGACGTTCGCCGAAGCGCATAACAACTTAGGCAATGCGCTCCGCGAAATCGGCAAACATGACGAGGCGCTGCGGTGTTTTTCGCAGGCGTTGCAGCTGAAGCCCGACGATGCGGTCGCTTACGTCAATCAGGGGAGCTGTTTGCGCGCCATGCGGCGCGTGCCGGAAGCCATTGCGGCCTACGAAAAAGCTTGTGCACTGTCGCCACGCTTGATGGACGCCCACAATAATCTAGGCACGGCGTACAAGGATGCAGGGCGCTGGGAAGACGCGCTCGTGGCGTATCGCAACGCGCTCAACGTTGCACCCGACAGCGCGCTGGTGCACTACAACCTAGGCACTGCGTACTACCAATTAGGCTGTTTGGAGGCGGCGCATCAGAGCTTGATTCGCGCCGCGCACCTCGCGCCGGCTGCACCGGAGACGCATCTTAACCTGGGCAATGTCGCCAAAGACCAAGGCCGCCTTGCTGAGGCCCTAGCGAGTTTTCGCCAAGCGCTGGCGTTACGTCCGGCCTATCACGCGGCGCATAGCAATTTATTGTTCACGCTGAATTATGTAGATGGGGTGAGTCGACAGGAGATCTTCGACCTGCATCGCGACTTCAACGCG
>JACPPA010000035.1 GCA_016191285.1 Gammaproteobacteria bacterium | reverse complement strand
TGGCGGCGCTTAGGTGTTTTAGGCATTGGCAAATCATGCCAGATTTATCCTTACCTCAAATATGCAGCGAACCCTATGAAAATAGGCTTTACAACTTGAGCATCTACTCATTTTTACCCACACTCAAACCGGAAGAGCCACTAAATTATTGTGGGGCCAACCTGGGAGCGACTTTAGCCGCGACTAGGCCTTGAGATGAAGATTCGCCGCTAAAGCGGCTCCCCCCATGCGTCACTAGCGGCGCGCGAATTATGCAGGTTCGGCGTTGGACAGCAATTTGGAGCCTATAGGGCCCAATTAGGCGCTTGCAATAATTGCCCGTCCTCGGGGGCATGCCGAAACCTTGACGAGGCACGAAGTCGCGCAATCGAAGACGCAGCGGATTTTGCGCGTGGCCTCACAAGTCCGCTGGGACCACGTCCCCCAGTCAAGGATCCGCTCCTTGGTCGCTGACATTTCGTAATGAAATTTTTACGTTCGCGGTTTGCGTGGTTCCTTATAGTAGTCAATGGGATCATTTTCGCAATCTATGAGGCGCCGCTTTTTACCTATGCCGCGCTTCGGGCAGGCTTATTTGATCGCACAATTACGGTAGCAACCGGAATTTCAATAGTTACAAATAGAGGATGGACGCTTTCACCGTTTACAGGTTTGGAAATCCTTTTTAGTCGAGAACCGGTTCCCGAAGTGGTCTATTTTCCGCTTCGGCTGGTCAAACCATGGAGTGGTAACGAATATGTCGGGGTTGCGAGAATTAAGAACAAACCGACTAGCAGTGGTTCTGGGATTGATGCCTTTGCTGAAGATATGGAGATTGGGGGGCATAAGTTTCGTTCGGTGTCCAAGACGGAAGGCCGCGCTACTACTCTCGCTTTCGCCAACGACTTGGGAATCGAACTTCGCGCTCCGACTGGCGATATCTTTAGTCGCGCTATCCGTTCGATTAAATGAACCTGGCTCCAGAAGTAGTTGGCGGCAGTAATCCATAAGCATTTTGGCTGCGAGTATCCCCCAAGGCGTGAACCTAAAGGCCACGTTCAATTAAATTACTTTTCAAGACGACTTGAATGACTGCTTTCAGGCTGCGAAATTAGCTTTGCGAATTACTGCTACTGTTAATCGTCCGAGGCCTGCGAGTCAGCGCGACGTGCGTAGGCGAGATTGCGCTCAAGGGTGGGTGGTCTGACGACCCTTAACGACACCAGTAACGAATCGCGCCGCAAGCGCAGCCGCCCGACATCATGGTGGACATTTTATGGGGGTCGTCTCTCGCATTATGTTTTTCGGCACGCTACCGGAAGGCAGCGTAGAAAGTTGCGACTATCGCTTTCGATTTCGGCGTTGCCGAATTATTTGTCGTGACTGGTGAGCGCCGCAATCACGGCCGCCGGATGGGTCTCGGCCTTCGGCACCTTGCGCCAATGCTTGCGCACCTTGCCGTCTGCCCCGATTAGCACGGTGGAGCGAATGACGCCGATGACTTTCTTGCCATACATCACTTTCTCGCCGTACGCGCCGTATTTCTCCATCACTTGTTTGGTGGGATCGGATAACAGCAGAAACGGCAATTCATACTTACTTGCGAATTTCGCGTGGGACGCGCCGCTATCGGGCGAAATGCCAATAACCACCACGCCGCGCTTTTTCAAGGCTGACCACTGATCGCGAAATCCGCACGCTTCCTTGGTGCACCCGGGCGTGTCGTCCTTCGGATAAAAATACACCACCACATCGTAGCCCTTGAATTCAGCCAGCGAACGCGATTTGCCAGTGGCATCCGCGAGCGTGAAAGCCGGCGCGACCTTGCCTTCTTCAACTGCCATGAGTGGGTCCTTTATTCAGCGAGCGTCGATAATTTTTCGTCAGGTATTCATCAAAATCGGCGGGTGCGGCTTCTTCCGCATCTGCAGTGTCATAGATTTCCATGTGCTCTCCCCGGCGAAACATTCGTTTGCCGAGACGCGGGAAGTCGGCGATATCCACATCGCGTCGTTCACCCCCCATTAAACACACGAGGCTTTTCGCGAACGGGTTTCGCAGTTGATTCGGCGGCGCGGGCGCCGGTAAGCCCGCGAAGTCGCCGGGACCGAGCAAGTGCTCCGCGCCGTCGATTTCGAGAATGCCTTGCCCTTGTAGGATGTAGATCCATTCTTCTTCGCATTGATGGGCGTGATACAGCGCCGCTTCACCGCCCGGGATGATCCGGACCAGATTTACCCGCGTGCGTTCGAGGCCGACCAAACGATCTAATTGCGTGGCGGGCACGATTGCCCCGGGATTCCACAGATGCGAGACCGTGTGGCGAAATTCAAATGCCTTCTCGGCGCGGACGATGGGTTCTTTTTCTTCCATGGTTGGCGAGTTTAAATCCAATAGCGGGTCGGGTTATTCGCGCGGCTTGCGGGACGAAGAATAGCACTCCTAAGTTCGGCAAGGCAGCCGGATCGACGCCGTCACGTTGATCCGCAGCCATGGTTTGATGTGGACCCTGGGTCACTAGCGACACACGCAGCCGTTGGGGGGTGATCGGTAGCGCGGTTAGCCGCTAGTCGCGAGGATTCAACTCGGCGCCGCGGCTGGCCGCTAACGCCGTGAACCCCCACCGCCATGAACCGATGCACGCCCAAAAGCTTATCCACCCGTCCGCCGTCGCGAGTCTCAATGCACACGATCTCGCCCGATTGCGGGCGTTGCTGCCAATCCGGCATTTGAACGACACCGAATTCACCGCGATTGCAGATCACGTCGAAGTAGAAGCCTGCGCGCCCGGCCGCGAGCTATTTCGAAGCGGGCGCGATGACGCGTGGATTTTCTATTTGCTGGATGGCGCGTTGACGCTCACGGCTGCGAACGGCGCAAGTTTCGCCGTCACGGCGGGTTCGCTCGAAGCTCAGCATCCCTTATCACCAACGACCAAGGCGCGCACCTTGGCCCGCGCGAAAACCCCGGCGCGCGTGGTTCGATTACCGGCTAGCTATTTACTCGCACAACCAACCGGCCTGGCGCTGATGGGTGTCGATGTTGCCGAGGTAACGGACGCGGAATTCGATCACCGCTTGCTATTCGCCATTTACGACGCCCTGTGTGAAGACCGTCTGGCGCTCCCGAGCTTGCCGGCGGCGGTGCGAATCCACGCACTCGTCAATGGCGAACGCGAAGGAATCAATGAGCTGGCCTATGCGCTGCGCGGAATGTTCATATCCAGCAATCCACACTGTGCCGACCTCATGCGATTGGCGTGGCGGCACGCGACGGAAATCGGCGCGCTCTGTTACGTGATTGCGCGCCGTGTTACCGAGCAAAATCCCGAGCAAGCGATGTTGGCGGGTCTAGTCCATGAATTGGGTGTGACGGTGCTGCTCGCCGAGTTGCCGAAACATCCCGCGCTGTTGGCCGACAGTGGCACGCTGCAGGTAGTCATGCGCGAACTCAAACATCAAGTAACGGCGATGATTCTACGGGCGTGGGAATTCCCCGAGAGCGTGGTCGAGGCGACCTTCGCGGCCGAACATTGGACTCGACCGTCCGCCAGCTCGCCAGACTTGTGCGATACGTTGTTACTCGCGCATTGGCATGCGCCGACCGCCGATCTGCCGTGGGCCGATCCGCGTCCCAGCCAATGTCCGGTGCTAACCGGTCTTGCGCCGGCGGGGCTCGATGAATTTGGGCGCCTGCGCTGCGTTACGGAGGTGGGTGACGAACTGGCGAAACTGCGGGCTTTACTAGGTGGCGTCTAAGTGCGCGAACTACATTAGGAACGTGGCTATTCGATAACCACCAAGAGATCCTTCGCGTCCACCTGTTGGCCGATCGTGACGGCGATGTGTTTCACCCTGCCTGCCTGATCGGAGCGAATCGCGGTTTGCATTTTCATTGCTTCGAGCGTCATTAGCGTGTCGCCGCGGGTGACCGGATCGCCGGCTTTTACCGCAATCTGCGTAATCACGCCGGGCATCGGCGCGCCGAGTTGATGGGGATTATCGCGTTCGACTTTCGGGTGCGGTGGTCGCGGTTTCGCGCGCGCGCCATCGACCACTTTGATTGGGCGCGGCTGACCATTGAGTTCGAAGAAAACGGTGCGCTCATTATCGTCATGCGGCGCGCTGGTGCCGACATAGCGAATGATAAGCGCCCGCCCGCGGCCCATGATCACGGTGATTTCTTGACCTGCTTCCATGCCATAAAAAAAAACCGGCGTCGGTAACGTAGTCAGATCGCCATATTCGCGTTCGGCCTCGGCATATTCGACAAAGACTTTCGGATACATGAGGTACGACGCGAAATCAGTATCGGATATGACGCGCCGCGCGCGCCGTTCGGCTTCCTTGCGCAAGGCCACCAAATCTTCGTTCGGCATCACGGCTCCCGGCCGCGCCGTCAGCGGCGCTTCGCCGTTCAGTACCTTGGCCTGCAACGCGCGCGGAAACCCCTGATACGGTTGACCGAGTTCGCCGCGGAAAAACGACACCACCGATTCTGGAAACGCGATTTCGGTGTCTGGTGCTTCGACGTCTTCGCGAGTTATGCCGCTTGTCACCATTAACAACGCCATATCGCCGACCACTTTGGAACTCGGCGTGACCTTGATGATGTCGCCGAACATCGCGTTGACTTGCGAGTAGGCTTTGGCAACCTCGGGCCAGCGCGCGGCTGCCACGCCGAGCGACAAAGCTTGTTCGCGCAGATTGGTATATTGGCCGCCCGGCATGCCGTGCACATAGACTTCCGAGGCGCCGGCGCGGATGTCGCTTTCGAAGGCGGCGTAACAGGCGCGAACCTGTTCCCAGTAACTCGACAAACCACGAATGCGTTCCGGATCGAGTCCGGTGTCGCGCGGTCCGTGGCGCAGCGCTTCGACCAGCGATCCCAGATTGGGCTGCGAGGTCAATCCGCTCATGGAATCCATCGCCGCATCGATCGCGTCGGCGCCCGCGTCAACTGCCGCCAGCACGCTCGCCGCGGCGATGCCGCTGGTATCGTGCGTATGAAAGTGAATGGGCAGGCCGATCTCTTCTTTTAAAGCCTTGACCAGAGCATAGGCCGCCGCCGGTCGACAGAGGCCTGCCATGTCCTTGATGCCGATGATATGCGCGCCGGCCGTTTCGAGTTCCTTGGCCAGTCGCACGTAATACTTGAGGTCGTATTTCGTGCATTCTGGGTCGCTCAAATTGCCGGTGTAGCAAATGGCGGCTTCGGCCAGCTTGCCGGTTGCAACCACGGCGTCGATCGCCACGCGCATGTTGTCGACCCAATTCAGCGAGTCGAAGATGCGAAACAAATCGATGCCTTCGTGCGCCGCTTGCTGGACAAAATACTCGACGACATTGTCTGGATAATTCGTGTAGCCGACGCCGTTCGATGCCCGCAGTAGCATTTGCAATAACACATTGGGGAGACGTTCGCGCAAACTGCGTAAGCGTTGCCACGGACATTCTTTTAGGAAGCGCATCGCCACGTCAAACGTGGCGCCGCCCCAACATTCGATCGAGAACAAATTAGGCAGCCAATGCGCGTAAGTGTCGGCCACTTGCAGCATGTCATAACTGCGCATGCGGGTAGCGAGCAAGGATTGATGCGCGTCGCGGAAGGTTGTGTCGGTAACCAACACGCGTTGCTCGGCGCGCATCCAGTCCGCGAATTTTCGCGGGCCGAGCTCGTTCAATAGTCGACGCGACCCGGCGTGCGGCGCGCCATGTGGCGCAACTGGCGCGATGGGTAACGTGAGTGACGGCGGCCGCGGCCGATTTTTCACCGACTCGTTGCCGTTTACGATCACGTCACCGATGAAGCGCAGCAGCGGGGTCGCGAAATCCTGTCGATGCTTGAAGGCAAAAAGTTCGGGCGTGGTATCGATAAACGTCGTGCAGTAGCGCGCGGCCGTGAAATCCGGATGCCGCAGCAGTTGCTCCAAGAAGCGCAAATTAGTGACTACGCCACGCACCCGAAATTCGTGTAGAGCGCGCAACATGCGGGCCGTGGTCTCGTCGGCCGTCGTGCCCCACGCGGTCACTTTCACCAGCAAGGAATCGTAATACCGTGTGATCTGCGCGCCGCTGTAGGCGGTACCGGCATCGAGGCGAATGCCAAAACCGGCCGGGCTCCGATACGCCGTGATGGTGCCGTAGTCCGGAATGAAATTATTTTCCGGATCTTCGGTCGTGATCCGACATTGCATGGCGAAGCCATGGCGTTTGATTTCGGTTTGCGCCGGGACGCCGCTGTCCAGCGTACCGATGATCGCACCTTCGGCGATGCGGATCTGCGCCTTGACGATATCGATGCCGGTGATTTCTTCGGTCACCGTGTGTTCGACTTGGATCCGCGGATTGACTTCGATGAAATAGACTTCGCCGGTGTCGGCGTTCTGTAAGAATTCAACCGTTCCCGCATTGGTGTAGCCCGCCGCGCGGCACAGCTCGACCGCAGCGTTGCAGACGGCGTCACGCGCCGCCTCGTCCAAGAACATCGACGGCGCGCGCTCGACGACTTTTTGGTTGCGCCGCTGCACCGTGCAGTCGCGATCAAACAGATGAACTAGGTTGCCGTGAAGATCCCCAATGATCTGGACTTCGACATGGCGCGCGCGGCGAATGAGCTTTTCGAGATAGACCTCGCCGTTACCGAAAGCCTGTTCGGCTTCGCGGCGTCCGACGGCCACTAAATCGAGGAGTGAATCCTGTGCTTCGATCACGCGCATGCCGCGCCCGCCACCGCCCCACGACGCCTTCAGCATCAACGGATAGCCGATAGCGGCCGCCATCGCTGCTATTCGCGGAGGGTCGTCGGGCAGCGGCGCGGTCGCCGGCATGACCGGCACGCCGGAACTTGCGGCGAGATTACGCGCTGCCACTTTATTTCCGAGGGTCCGCATGACCGCTGGTGACGGTCCGATAAACGTCAGGCCCGCCGCCGCGCAGGCTTCGGCAAACTCGGGCCGTTCGGACAGAAAACCGTACCCTGGATGGATCGCATCGGCGCCGGCTTCGAGCGCGATGCGAATGATATCGTCGGCATCCAGATAGGCTTGTACCGGGGTCTTGCCTTTGCCGACCAGATAGGCCTCGTCGACTTTAAAACGATGCAACGCGAAGCGATCTTCTTGCGAATAAATGGCGACGCTTTCGATCTCAAGCTCGGCGGCGGCGCGCATGACGCGAATGGCTATTTCGCCGCGATTAGCGATCAGCAATTTATGAATCTTGGGCATGTGGCTCGTGGTCGCTATCGGAGACCGAGTAATCGGAGGTTGCCGATGATGGAGTCCACACAAACTGTACACGAGGCGTGGCGGACACGAAAGGCCATCGTCGGCCACCTATTTGAGTGCGCGACGTTCAAAGTAGCGGCGACACTTCGTCACGGCCTGCACTTTTATCGCGCGCCTACGCGATAACGATCATGGCGCCAGCCGCGCGATGATTTAGGGAGCGGGCGAAATCTTGGTGCCGAGTAACAATTCTCGCTGGCGCATGCGCTGCAGGATATCGCTGCCACCTTGGATAACGGCGGCCGGCGTGGCGTGCCCAAGTTCGGTTGCGATATCGATTAACATCGCGCGTGCAGTGCGCGCTGGGTTATCGCGTACCGCCATGAAAAGCTCTAAAGCGACGGCGTTTAGATCGAGGAAGGCATAGCGGTGAGCCGTGTCGCGGAACGCGACGATATGCGTCGCCCGCGCAGGTGCGTCGCTCGCTGCGTAATCACCGTCAATCGCGTGCACGGGAAACCGGTAAGTGGTGACCACGTGAATTGGGTTGACGGCGATGGGCGCGTCGAGAAGGTCGCCCTGCGGATCGATTCTAGTGGTATCGATGTGACGCAGGTCGGTGGCAAGTTCGTTTTCGAGCCAGTCAAAATGTGCAAGTTCGACCAAATACGGAGGATCGCGCGCATCGTGACGCTGCTGGGTTAGATAGGCCAGAAATTCATTGGGTAGTCGGGCGAACGCCGGGGTATCGGCACGATGACGAACCAAATAATCGCGGACCAGATCGGTCCAGCGCGTCGGCTCAATGACGGCTTTTACGCGCGGAAAATTATCCGACATGAAGCGTTCGATGTTGTAGATCACCGCGTCGCGATAGACCGCGACGCGTCGTGCGTCGAGCCCATTCGGTGCTGGGTAGCGCGCCGGATCGCGCACGTGCTGCGAAAAAGCACGCTGTGCGGCGCGAAAGTCGAGTTCAACGCCGTCGGTCATGCGATGCTCGCCGTGTGCGTCGAATTTGCGCGCGTCGCCGCCTGTTGAGCGGCGTGAATTTGCGCGATCTCGATTAGAACGGCATCCAAATCCGGAATATTTTCGTCGCGCTCGAGCAAGGTCGGAACGACACCGAATTCCGCGTAGGTCTGCGCGAGCAAATCCCACACGGACGGGATGATTGCTTCTCCGTGAGTGTCGATGATGAGGCCATCGGCGGTCCGCAGGTGACCGGCGACATGCGCGTACGCCACTCGCTCGAACGGCAGTTGCCGAATAAACGTCAGCGGATCGTAGTGATGATTGACGCTGTTGACGTACACGTTATTGATGTCGAGCAGTAAATCGCAGTCCGCTTCGGCCAGGATGCCAGTGATGAAATCGAGTTCGGAGAGGGTTTGGTGGGGTACGCAATAATACGCGGCGTTTTCAACTGCGATCCTGCGTTCCAAAATATCCTGTACTTGCCGAATGCGGCTCGCCATATGCGAAATCGCGTCCGCCGTGAATGGCATCGGGAGTAACTCGTAGAGCAGTCCCTGGTCGCCGCAAAAAGTCAGATGATCGCCGTAAACACGGACGTCAAATTGATCGAGGAAGGTTTTTATCTGGCGGACAAAGGTCACATCGATCGGATCGACGCCCCCTAAATTGAGCAGCAAGCCGTGCGCGACTAAAGGAACTGAACTCGCAATTTTTTCGAGGGCAGCGCCGAGGCGACCGCCGGCCCCGAGCCAGTTCTCGGGCGCGACCTCCATGAATTCAATGGCGGATGGAACCGAAACCAAGAGCGGGCCCAAATGGGCCCGCCTGAGTCCGAGCCCGGCGCCGTGTACCCGAGGGATCCGATACACCGCACCGGTCGCGTAGGTAGACTAATGCTAATGGCGATCTATTTTTGTAGGTGCGCCATCGAACAGCTGGTGCCTGCGAACGAGCCACACACGGCGGGATCCTTGGAGCCGGTCCCAACTTTACCGGACGCGTAGGCGCCCATGTTGTCGCCACCGTAAGTGAAGCCAGTCTCGTCGTTAATCTTGACCTTATTACCCTTCATATCCACGGCATCAATCGCCACCGTGACTGGATTGCCGTATTCGACCATTTGAAACGGGTTATCGGCATACGCGGCAGCCGACAGCGCTAAGACGACCGTAGAGCCAATTGCGGCGACGACCGGTTTCAAGTTGTTTTTGTTCATCTGACCTTCCTCCTCAATAGCTTCAAAACGTTTTATTTAGTACCGCTGCACGAGCACCGTAAAACGGTCGATAATCCCTACATCCCGTAGGGCGCACGGAGTACGGTTTCGTAGGCGGCAAGCCGATGGTAGCCCTCGTGCATTTTGCTGTCTACCAACGCCCATGGAACGGGATTTCAGGGACTACGACCGTGGAAGGGGAAGAAAGACCCCGCCCAGACAGGGCTGTGCGGGGTATCGCAAAGTTGATGCGTAACGCTATCGCTACAGAGGCAATTCTAAGCATGGGTAATGGGAATAACATGGGAATACTTCCCTCGAAAGCTCGGCCCGTTGATGGTTGTGTTCGCGTCCGGGGCGCGCTCCTCGGCATGACGCTTGGGTTACTGATGAACAGCGCGAGCGCCGCTGCGAACTCGGCCAGCGCCGCGCTAGGACGGGGGGATTACACGAGCGCTTTTGCGATTTTCAGCACGCATGCGGAGGGCGGCGATCCCGTCGCACAGAATAATTTAGGCGTGCTGTATCTGCAGGGTCGCGGTACGCAACGCGATTACGGGTATGCGCGGGTTTGGTTCGAACGGGCCGCGCAACGCGGCTTGCCGGGCGCCATGTATAACCTTGGGATCATGCATTTGCGCGGTTACGGCATGAGCAAGGAGCCCACCACGGCGGCGCACTGGTTGGAGCAGGCGGCGACGGCTGGTGACCGTGATGCGCAATTCTCCTTAGGACTGATGCTTTATCGTGGTGAAGGAGTTGCACGCGACCTGGGGCAGGCCCGGGCATGGTTCACGCGTGCTGCGGATCAAGATCTGCCCGACGCGGCCTACAATCTGGCCGTCATGCAGTTACAAGGCCAGGGCGGAACCACCGATGCCGCGCAGGCTGTGGCCTATCTCGAACGCTCGCAGTACGGCAGTGAACGCAGCGCGCTGCTCCTCGCGCAACTCAAACTCGAACGCGACGACGACCCGGCCGCGGCGACGGCTGCCCGCGATCTCTTAAAGCGACTCGCCGACGGTGGCAATCCGGAAGCACAGTTTCATCTCGGCATGGCACATGTGCTTGGGCAAGGCATGCCGCGCGATTTCGAGGAAGGGCGATTTTGGTTACAGCAAGCCGCACGCCAGGGGCTCGGCGTTGCTCAGCTCAATCTCGGCAACATGTATGCCCGCGGCTTAGGGACGAACCCGGATTTGATCCAAGCGTGGAGTTGGTTCAGTTTAGGGGCGGCCAATGGTGAATCCGCCGCCGCCGCCGGCCTCGTCGCGTTGCGCGGCAAGCTGAACGCGGACCAGATTGCACGGGCGGAAACGCTAACTGCGGAATTGCGGGCGAAACATACGGCGATTGTCGGCGATGCGCCAAGTACGGCGAACTAAGCACCCCGACGTGACGCAATCCGTTCCACACGGTGAAATCAAGACGCTAATCCTGGACATGGATGGCACGCTGCTTGACCTGCATTTTGACGATCAGGTGTGGAATTACGCGTTACCGCGAGAACTCGCTGCACGACAACGTTCGGCGTTGCCGGAGGCCAAGGCGCATGTCGTCACGACGCTAAATACGGCGCGCGGTACGTTGGCGTGGTACTGCATGGATCATTGGAGTCGCGAGTTCGGCTTGTCGCTGCACGACATTGAAGACGAATTAGCGCATCTCATCGGTGTGCGCGATGGGACGCTGGAATTTCTAAACTTCGGCCACGCAAGTCGCAGTCGCTGTGTACTCGCGACCAACGCGCACCCGGCGAGTCTACAGCGGAAGCTGGTGCGCACGGGCCTCGCGCCCTATTTTGATCAAATCGTGAGCGCGCATCAGTTTGGCGTGCCCAAGGAGGACCCGCGATTTTGGACTGAATTTACCGCACAGGCGCAAATCGAGCCGAGTACGGCGGTTCTCGTGGACGACAACCCCGCGGTGCTCGCCACCGCGCGCGAGTTCGGCATTCGACACGTTTTTGGAGTGCGCTATCCGAGCAGCAGCGGGAGCCTCAAACATTATCCGGCGTTCGCTAGTGTTAACGCGCTGGACGAGTTGTTGCCCTGGTTACGAACGCGCGGCGTTTAAATTAGCGCTCGTAAATAAATTCGAGGCTTCGGCGGCCGTCGGATGCGCACGCCGCGCGAGTACGTAGTCGCGAATGAGGTGCTGCGCCGCCAGTCCGCGCGTTTCGAATTTCGTCGGCGGCCGCGCTTTCAAGCGTGGCGCGTGAAGGCCGGTGCCGCTTAAATTTTCCCAGTCGTTCAGGTTTGGAATGAGCTCATCAAGATGTGCCGCGTAACTCGCGCTATCCGTTGCGAGGTACAGCCGCCCGTGGCGGTGCAGAATCGTGCGCAGTTCAGCAAAGAATTGATTTTGCAGTAAACGACGTTTCTGGTGCCGAGTCTTCGGCCACGGGTCCGGGAAGAAAACGTAGATGCCGGTTACGGACTCCGGCGCCAGCTGCGGCAATACGGTATACACATCCCGCAGCGCCACGCGGAGATTGGTCAACTTCGCGTCGATCGCCAAATTCAACAGATGCCCGAGGCCCGGGCGATGAACTTCGATGGCGAGATAATTGTTTTCCGGGTATCTCTCGGCGAACGCTTTTGTACATTCGCCATTCCCGCTGCCGATCTCTAAATACAGTGGTGCGCGCCGCCCGAATACTAGATCAAAATTCAGCGGGCCGGCGGCCGCGATTTCAAAGCGAGGAAGGCAGGAATCCAAGGCGCGTAGTTGAGCGGCCGTGGTCCGGCCTTCGCGACGGACAAAACTGCGGACTTGCCGGTGGTGTGCTTCGTGTAACACCTGAGCGAGCAGGACAAGCGGCGCGAAACTTAGTTAAAGAAAGTGCCATCGATCGGCGATGACGCCGAGGCGTACGCGCGACGCGGCATTCGACCGGCCAGAAAAGCTTCACGACCGCCGATGACGGCGTGCTTCATCGCGCGCGCCATGCGCACGGGATCTCGCGCTTCGGCGATGGCGGTATTCATTAGAACGGCCGCGCAGCCGAGTTCCATCGCGATGCTCGCGTCCGACGCAGTGCCCACGCCGGCATCGACAATGACGGGGACTTTTAGCGTTTCGACAATTTCGCGAATCGAATAACGGTTTTGGATGCCGAGACCGGATCCGATAGGTGCCGCGAGGGGCATGACCGCGACGCAACCGATCTCCTCGAGGCGTTTGGCGAGCAGCGGATCGTCGGTCGTATACACCATGACCTTGAAACCGTCGCGACATAGGATCTCCGCGGCTTTGAGTGTATCGAGTACATTGGGGTAGAGCGTTTTCCTGTCGCCAAGAACTTCGAGTTTCACTAAATCGTGACCATCCAGTAGCTCGCGCGCTAGGCGACAGGTACGAACCGCGCTATCGACGTCGTAGCAGCCCGCGGTATTCGGCAGAATGGTGTACTTATCCGGCGACAGATAGTCGAGCAGATTGGGGTCGTCTTTCTGCTGGCCAATATTCGTGCGGCGGATCGCGACCGTGACAATCTCGGCGCCGCTGGCTTCGATGGCTGCGCGGGTCTGGTCAAAATCGCGATATTTCCCGGTTCCCACCAGCAGTCGCGATTCATAATCGACGCCGGCGATGATCAGCGGTGGCGTGATTTCATCGTTGGCTTGCGAAGTGAGCGTTGGCATCGGGCTGAGTACCTTAGGGAGAGTCGCGCGATCAACCGCCACCGATCGCGCGTACGATTTCGATTACATCTTCGGCGTCGAGTCGACGCTCGGCATAGCGGCTACGCGTCACGATTTCGCCGTTGACTTCGATTGCGAAGCGGCCCTGCAAATTTAACTCGGACACCAACGCGGCGACGGTCGACGCCATGCTCAAGCTTCGTCGTTCGCCGTTCAGGATAAGCTCCATTGCTCAATTCATAACCTAAATCAGAGCGGAACAACGGTTCCTTCGCGCGCGACGATGCAGGTTAAGTTCGACTGCCGTTCGCGGATCACTTGTTCGCAGTCGCGTTGGATGGCCTCGACGCGCTCATCGTCATAGTTCGGATCGTGATGGAACAGATATAACACCTTCACCTGAGCGTCGATTGCAAAATTAACTGTGTCGACGTAACAGGAGTGCCCCCAACCGCGTTTGCGTGCATAGTCGCCTGGGGTGTACTGCGCGTCGTGAATCAAGATATCCGCATTGCGCACCGCGCCAAGTTCGGCCGCGCGTTCTTCATTTTGCATGGTCTTATTTAGGCGCTGCTCTTCTGGCGTGAACTCGTCAGCGCGCCGCGCAATCGACGACTTTAGAAAATCGATTTCATTGTCGGACATGTAGACGATGCTTTTTTCGCCCAATTGGATTCGATAGCCATAAGTGACACCAGGATGATGCACGCTGTGATAATTCAGCGTGAAAGGCCCGTGCTGCAAACCACTCGCCACTGGTGCTTGATATTCGATATCGGCCGCCCACGTGCCGATTTCAACGGGAAAATACGGCGCCTTCATTTGATCCGAGAGCCGTTGTTCGATTTCACCGGCAGTTTCGCCGGGCCCGAAGAATTTAATTTTCCAGTGCGACGAAAACGCCGGCTGGAAAAACGGTAAGCCACAAATATGATCCCAGTGATAATGGGTAAACACCACCAACGTTTCCGGCATGTCGCGTGCGCTCATCAAGGCATCGCCGAGCGGTATGATCCCGGTGCCGCCATCGCATATCAATAAATAATTACCAGCGCGAAATTCGACACAGGAGGTGTTTCCGCCAACCTTCAAGTGGGTTTTATGCGGCGCGGCGTACGAGCCGCGAACACCCCAGAATCGCAAATAATTCGCACTCATGAGCGGGTATCGGCGGAACGAAGCCTGGCTCCGGTGTATTTAACGATTAAGTCCTCAATGACGCGCGTAGTCATCGGCTTGGCGACGAACTCGACGACCCCGAGCTGTCGCGCGGTGTTCCGGTCTTGCGCGTAATCCTTGGAACTTATCACGATGGTCGTGGTGTTTTGATGAAGCGGCAACCGCCGCAGCTCTTGCAAAAAAGTCAAACCGTCTTTGTCGGGCATGATGATGTCAAGAAACAGTAGCGATGGTTGTTGGGTGCCCAGATACTCCAGCGCGGCCGCCGCCGATGGGTAGGTCTTGAGCTCAACGTCGATGGCGGTCGCGACCTTCTCAAAAAATATGCGGACGGCGGCGCTATCATCCACGATTACAACAGTATGAGCGCGTTCGGACATCTTAGGTTTCGTTGGTTTGCGCGACGGCGATTGACGCTGGTCGTCGGACGCTAACTATATGCCATTCCGGCGGCATGAGGCGAGCGCCGACATGCGAATACCGTGTCCGGGCAAGCACTTTTAGCGTCGCCGCGAAGCGCGGCGTCTGCCGTAGGTGCGGGATGCCGGCCGGTCCGTGTTGGGATGTTCGTACCCCGACGTGGTTGGCCGCACGGGTGGGTCGCGGAAAGCGTGACTCTTAAATTAGAATGCGCTCGCCACCGCGGGTGTAGTTCAATGGTAGAACATCAGCTTCCCAAGCTGAGAGTGTGGGTTCGATTCCCATCACCCGCTCCACGTGCACCTTACTTTTGCGATGGCATGCGGCGATCGTGAGGCACTTTTTTGCAGGCGAGGCACTATCGCTAAGGCGGCTCGTTTCCACCGAGACGTAACATGATGGAGCTCATTCCGAGCTGGGTCAGGCGGCTGCGCATGGCCTGTGCGGCGGGGAGTGCCGCATATGGCCCGATGTGAACTCGATACCAGGCGTCCTGTCCATTGATGACGACGCGTTGGATTGAGGCGTGCACCCCTTGTAAGGCGAGTTGCGCCTTGGCCTGATCGGCTTCCTCAAAGCGTTGGAACGAGCCGACTTGAAGCATATACGCGCCAGTGGGTTTAGCCGCGCCGGCTATTGCTTCGTTCGTTGGGGCCGTCGCTGGCTCCGATTCTGGAACTTTTACCTCAATTTCGGGCAGAATTTTATAGAAATCGAATTTCGGTGCGGGGACCCCTATTGTCTGGCTCCCTTGACCGCTGGTCGGCGCTTCAGGTGTCGTCGGTTGCGGGACGTCATTGACTGGTGCGGCATTGGAGTTGGTGCGGGTGGCGGTTGCGCGAGGTTGCGCGAAGCCACCCCAATAATAGGCGAGCACCGCCACCACGAGGCCGATGGCAAGGCCGGTAAAGAAAGAAGCCCAACTGCCCGGGGGACGTTCGGCGGTGGTGCTCCGCTTATTCGCATTTTTATAGTCGCGGGCCATTACATTTCCCGCGGCGCCGATACGCCGAGCATTTTTAGCCCATCCTCGAGCACCACGCGCACGGCGCTACACAGGGCTAGGCGTGCCTGTCGCAGCGGCTCATCGTCGACGATGATCTTGTGTTGGTTGTAGAACGCGTGATAGTCGGTCGCGAGCTCACGCAAGAAATTGGCCAGCGCATGCGGTTCACGTTGCATGGCGGCGTGCGCGACCGTTTCCGCGTAGCGACCAAGCGTCGCCGCGACGGCGATCTCCTTAGCCTCGCTAAGTCGGTGCAACGCGGCGATTCCGACTGCTTGATCGAAATTCCCGCCAAGTTGTGCAAGCTGCCGAAACACGCTGCAGATCCGGGCATGCGCGTACTGCAAGTAATACACCGGGTTATCTTGGCTTTGAGATTTAGCCAGATCGAGATCGAAATCCAAGTGCTGGTCCGAGCGGCGACTGGTATAGAAGAAGCGAGCGGCGTCTACCCCGACTTCGTCGATGAGTTCGCGCAAGGTCACGAACTCCCCCGAGCGCGTCGACATCTGAACCTTTTGTCCGGCACGATAGAGACTCGCGAATTGCACTAACAGGATCTCAAGTCGATTCGGATCCTCGTTAAGCGCGGAGAGCGCGGCTTTCACGCGCGGGATATAGCCATGATGATCGGCGCCCCAGATATTGATGACGTGCTCGAAGCCCCGCGCGAATTTGTCCGCATGGTAGGCGATGTCGGAAGCGAAGTAAGTCGGTTGGCCATTATCGCGGATCACTACTCGATCTTTTTCATCGCCAAAGGCGCTTGATCGAAACCACTGCGCACCATCCTTGGCATAGATAAACCCGCCGTCGGCGAGCTTCCCGACTGCTTTGGCCAGCAGATCACGTTCGCTCAACGAGCGTTCTGAATACCAGCTATCGAACACCATCCCGAAATATCTCAGATCCTCATTAATGCCGTTAAGGATGCTGTCGCAGCCAAAGGCGTGCAACGCGCGGTATTGTGCGTCGCCGAGTTGCTGCTGGCAGTAGTCAATGAAGGCATCTAGGTGTGTCTCGGCCGCGGTGGGATCGGATAACGCGGGCGGCGCGTAATTCGTTGGCAGGTAGCGAGTACCGTCGCGCGCGGCGAGTGCAGCGGCGAGTGTTTTTACATATTCACCGCGATACGCATTATCCGGGAGCGCAATGTTTACGTTCAGATGCTCTAAATACCGCAGCCACACGCTGAGCGCCAAGATATCCATCTGCCGGCCCGCGTCATTGACATAGTATTCGGCCGTTACGTCGAAGCCGGCGGCGCGCAACAGGTTTACCAACGCCGCGCCATAGGCCGCACCCCGTCCGTGCCCAACGTGTAACGGCCCGGTGGGATTGGCTGAAACGAATTCGATTTGAATTTTTTGCTGGCCCCCACGAGTACTTCGCCCGCAAGCCGCCGGGTCTTGCAGTATTTTTCCCACGACGTCGAACAATGCCGACTGCTGCAGATGGAAATTGATGAATCCTGGCGGAGCGACGGTCACTTGCTTAAGCGATGAGTCGGCGCCCAGCTTGCCGGCGATCAACTGCGCGATCGCGACCGGCGACTGGCGGCAGGGTTTCGCCAACAGCATCGCGATATTGGTGCTGAAGTCACCGTGCGCAGGATTTTTGCACGGTTCGATCGTGACTGATGGCGGCGGCGTCGATAGCGCGAGCGCGGCAGAGCTTCCCGCGGCACAGGGAGGTGCCGCCATTTTCGATGGTTGCAAACCATTGAAAATGAAGGGAAGCAAAAATCATACTTTTTGCTTCCCGTACTCTGAATAAGTCCAGGATGGACTTATTCAGAGGTTCCCTAGCATACGCGGCTTCGCTAGGCATCGAAAAGCCTTGCTCCGATTTCGTCACCCGCACCGCTGAAATCGTTCCACTTTCCCGTCCATCCAATTGTTCAAAACGTATCCTGCGCATCGACATCCAAGCTCCATTTAACTTTAGCGGCGCCCGGCAGGTGGGGAATGATTTCCAGCGCGCGTTCAAGACTTACACTCAAGCTTTTGGGCTCGCGGGCAGAGATAAGGACATTCGCTCGAAATTTTCCGACGCGCTTCTCCATCGCCGCTGGGATCGGACCGTCGAGGGTCACGCCGCGCGGCAGTTGCGGACGGAGACGCGCTACCACAGCGGTCAGAAACTCGAGTGGCAACGCGCGACCAGTCGCCTCCGCGCGCAATAATGCGAGCACGCGCGACGGCGGCAGACCAGCGGATTCGCGTTCGCGCAAACCATATTTAACGAATTCCGCGTAGCGACCAGCGCTAAGGAAGGCGAAGACTGGATGATCCGGGAAATGGGTCTGAATCAACACCTGTCCCCGCAGCGCGGCGCGGCCGGCGCGCCCCGCAACTTGCAGGACGAGCTGGGCAAAGCGCTCTTCGGCGCGAAAGTCATTGGCGAAGAGCCGGCCGTCGGCATCGATAATTCCGACCAACGTAACTCGGTTGAAATCATGGCCCTTCGCGACCATTTGCGTGCCAACCAAAAGGTCGATTTCGCCTGCATTAATTTTGGCGAACGCGGCCGCCATTTCGCCTTTGCGTGCGGTGGTGTCACTGTCGATGCGCAAGATTCGATAGGTCGGGAAAATCTCGGTGAAAACTTCTTCGATTTGTTCGGTGCCGACGCCAAGCGCGACGTAGTCGCTCAAGTCACCACAGGTATGTTGCGGGAACGGCGCGTGCATCGATCGGTCCGTCCCGCAATGATGACAGCGCAAACGACCTGCGGCCTGGTGGAGTACCAGACGCGCATCGCACCGCTCACAATTCGCAATCCAACCGCAACGGTGACAGAGCACCACTGGCGCATAGCCGCGACGATTTAGAAACAATAGGGCTTGTTCGCCCCGCACGACGCAGCTGGTTATGGCGTGCCGCAGCGGTTCGCTCAAGCCGCCGGTTAGCGGCAACCCGCGAATATCGAGCACCTGGAAGCTTGGCGGCACTGCGCCACCCGCCCGCACCGGTAATTCGATATATGAATATTTGTCCCGTACGCAATTTGCCATTGATTCAAATGACGGAGTTGCGGAACCCAAGACAATCGGGATATTCGCCAATCGCGCGCGTACCACGGCGACATCGCGTGCGGAATAGCGTAAACCCTCTTGCTGTTTATACGAGGCGTCGTGCTCTTCATCGACGACAATGAGCTTTAGTTTCGGGAGCGGCGTCCACACGGCAGAGCGTGTGCCGAGTAACACGGTCGGCTGTCCTTGATTGCAGCGCTGCCATACCAGCGCCCGGGCGCGGTTACTCAATTTGGAATGTGCGACGGCCACCTGTGAACCGAAACGCGCCGTGAAACGCGCGACGATCTGTTCCGTGAGACCTATTTCAGGAATTAAGACTAGGGCTTGCGCACCGCGCTCGAGGATTGACCTCACAAGGTGTAAATAAACCTCCGTTTTACCGCTGCCGGTAACGCCATGGAGCAGATGGGTTCGATAGCGATCAGGCGCGGCGCTGATGCTTAAGAAAGCCGTGGCCTGCGCTGGGTTTAAGGTAAGGAAATTATCGTGATTGATCCATATCGAGGGTTCAACCGAAACCTCCGAAAAGCGTAATTCAAGCCACGCTTTGGCAACTAATTCGCGCACCACGCGGCGCGCGTCGAAGGCAAATAACAGCAGCGTAGCCGGGGTTATCGGTTCATCAGCGGCATGTTTCAACACGGCGATTTGCCGGGCGCCGCGCGCGCCGCCTGACACCCAGACATCGCGACCGGCCGCGGTGATAAACCATTCTTGCTTCACTGCATGCGCAAAAGCAGCGAGCCCGCGTGCGGTTTGCGGCAGCAGTGCCTGGACGATTTCACCGAGCGGATAGTGATAGTAACGAGCCGCCCATTCCGCGAGCCGTAATTGGTCGGCAGTGATCAGCGGAACGCTATCGATAAGCTCGATAATCGGTTTTATCTTATTGAGGGGATGTTCCGAATGTTGTTTGACGACGGTGATCACACCTACCCGACGGCCGCGACTAAACGGCACCAATACACGACAGCCGACTTGCGGTATGGCGGATAGGTCCGCGGGACAGCTGTAATCAAAACCTTGGCGCAACGGAGCAAAAACCGCCACGCCTAGAAAACGTGGCAAATTCATATTCGCGGAGCGGTCGAGTCGATAAAAACGCTCGCCTCGTCCCACGGTGCACCCGGATTTGCACTCGCCACAAGCTTTGCCAATTGAGTCGCGCCAAGCCGACGATACGGCGCGCCGTCGAGCGGGCTAAGCGGTGGGTTCGCCAGGCGCCGGGTTGGCATCACGACGAGTTGGAATTGGATGTCGGTTAGCCATATCTCAAAAACGGGATATTGTTCTTGTTCGCGCCGGTTGATTCGCAATCTAACGTCTGAAATTTGATACGCCACGCGCTTATCGAGCAGAAACCGCGACACGGCTTCGACTTCGTCGGCGAATAAGTGCAATGACACCGCTGAGTGCGGCAGCGTCGATCCGCGCATGACCGCGCCGACTAACGCGGGGCAGAAGTCCGCGAAAAACGTCATCGCTTCCAGCGCGGCAGTGCGTAGCCGCGAGTTACGCGCGGTGACCGCGGGACTATCGAATAATCGCTGATAATCTACTAAGGCCACGAGCACGGTTTGATTATCGGGCAAGTCACGCTGATCGCTGATCCCGAGGAGTGCCGCGGCCTTGCGTTTGGCGATGCCGAAGTCGCGCGCTGTACCGTCGGCCAATAATTTGGCCGCGAGTTGCGGTAGCTGATTTTTCGGGTGCCGGAACGCCGGCGGCCGCGATTTGCGATTCGACATAGCGGGTCGCTGGTCCGTCAAAATATTTGTTCGGCGGTGTTGGCTTTTGTCGGCGACGAATCAAAATGGGTATCAGCCGATTCCACTGATCGCGGCACATCTTGCGTGCGAAATGTCTCATATATGGCGCGCGAGTTACCGCTGCCCGCGACCAACCCATTATTCGGATCGATGCGTACTGTGACGAGGCCACCCGGGCGAGGAACTTCGGCGAGCGGCGCATCCTTGAGCACGGCGCGCATGTAATCCATCCACATTGGCAGGGACGCCGTCGCACCAGTTTCCTGTGTGCCCAGGGACGTTGAGTCGTCGAAGCCGACCCAGGTGGTGGTCACAATTTGACCGTTAAATCCCGAGAACCAAGCGTCCTTTAGATCATTCGTGGTGCCCGTTTTACCGGCGAGGTCAGCGCGTTTGAGTTCGAGTGCGCGCCGGCCGGTGCCGCGAGTAATCACGTCCTTGAGCATGGAATACATGATCCATGCGTTTTGCGCGTCGATGGCGCGCTCGGCAATGTGAGTCGGCGTTTGTTGTTGCTTGGCAATCAAGGCTTGCAGGTCTTCGGGCTCTTCCTCCGCCGCCGCTGCTTCGCAGGTGCTACACGCTTGTTTAGGTTGTGCCGTGTATAAAATTTCGCCATTGGCGCTTTCGATGCGCTTGACGAAATAAGGCTCGACTCGAAATCCGCCGTTGGAGAACGCGGCGTAGCCGGCGACCAGTTGCAAGGGTGTTAATTCTCCAGTACCGAGCGAAAGCGAAAGGTTATGGGGCAATTTCCGCATATCGAAGCCAAATCGCCCAGCATGCTTAAGCACGGTATTAACGCCCATTTCGCGCATCAACCGAATCGACACCAAATTACGAGAATTGGCGAGTGCGTCGCGTAACCGGGTCGGTCCGTAGTAGGTACCGGAATAGTTTTCGGGACGCCACGCGCCCTCAAGCCCTGGGGCGTCGAACACAATGGGCGCATCGTTGATAAAGCTCGCCGGGGTAAAGCCATTGTCAAGCGCCGCCGAGTAAACAAAGGGTTTGAAATTCGAACCGGGTTGACGCAGCGCCTGGGTGACGCGGTTAAATTTGCTACGCTCGAAATTAAAACCGCCGACGAGCGCCAAAATCGCGCCATCATGAGAGTCGAGTGAAACAAGTGCGCCCTCGGCTCCAGGAAGCTGCGCTAGTCGCCAATATCCTTGGTCCGGCTTATTCGGCGTAGCAGCGCTGGTTTTCAGTGTTCCCGTCGGTTGCGGTACATACCACTCGAGCCGCACGATATCGCCGAGGCTGACAATTTCAGCTGCGGTGCGCGGTGGCGCGTCCACTTGATCGGGCGCCTTATAGCGCCGCGCCCAGCTCAATCCTTCCCAGGCGATGTGGCGTGTCGTTCCAGCACGATCGAGGACATCGATTTCGCGCTCCTTAACCGCAGTGACAAGCGCCGGAGTCAGATCTCTAACGGGCTGATACGGATCCAGCATTTCGACCAATTCGCGCGTCGCTTTTTGACCCAATTCCACATGAGCCTCGGCGCCGCGATAACCATGACGACGATCATACGTTACCAGGGCGTTGCGTACGGCGTTGACGGCTGCGAACTGGGCATCGCTCGTTGCGGTCGTAAATACCCGGTAGCCGTGCGTATAGGCATCATCGCCGTATTTTTCCCGCATATAGGCGCGGACCATTTCAGCGAGATGAGAGGCTTCGGTTTCGACGGCTTGACCGTGTAATTTGACCGCCAGCGGTGCGCCATTGGCAGTGTCGTAACTGGTGTGGTCGATAAACCCAAGTTCCAACATGCGGCGCAGGACGTAGCCGCGGCGCGCGATAGCCGCCGTTGGGAATGAGACCGGGTTAAGTCGTGACGGCGCTTTCGGCAATCCAGCAATTAACGCGTATTCGGCCAACGATAAGTCTTGGAGTTGAGCGCCAAAGTAGACTTGCGCCGCCGCCGCGACACCATAGGCGCGTTGGCCAAGAAAAATTTTGTTCAAGTAAAGTTCGAGGATTTGGTCCTTGGTGAGTTCGCGTTCGATCGTCATTGCCAGGACAATTTCACGGAGTTTGCGTGTAAAGGTTTTTTCCGGTGTCAGGAAAAAATTGCGCGCGACCTGCATCGTAATCGTGCTGCCACCTTGACGCTTCTCGTGCGAGCGCGCCAAATTGAATGCGGCACGCACGATAGCCATCCAATCAACTCCGGAGTGGGCATAGAAGCGATCGTCTTCCGCTGCCAGAAAAGCTTGCTTAAGCGCGAGCGGAACCTTGGTAATCGCCACGGGCGTGCGCCATTTTTCACCGAATTCGCCGATCAAGCTCGCGTCCGCAGTGTAGATTTTCAATGGTGTCTGCAACTGCACGTCGTGCAGTTGCTCGGCCGGGGGCAGGCTTGGCAAGATCCACCACAGGACAGCACCGATTGCCGCCAGCGAGAGGGCAAATGCAGCTAATAGCGAATAAAACGCGAGACGCAACATATTGTGCTTCGAGCTACTTTTTGCACCATATCTACTAGGCTTTACTTTAATAAAAATAGGTAAGATCGGGTTTTTATTGATATTTCATCCAGAAATAGTTTGTGTTTTACCAATCTGTTGGCTATAGTTGCCCTTAGTTTTTAAGGTGACTAAGCACCAGTTTTCTGTAACTTCATATTTATTAAAGGAAAACTCGTGGCGTTGTTTCGACGAAAAAACATCCCAGTGGTGGGCGTTGATATAAGTTCGACGTCGGTAAAGTTACTCGAACTTACCCGTTCCGGAGGGCGTTACAGGGTCGAAAGCTATGCCGTCGAGCCCTTACCGCCCAATTCGGTAATGGAAAAGAATATCACGGACACCCAACTCGTCGGCGAAGCCATCGGACGCGCCGTCAAGAAATCCGGGACACGCACCCGTGCCGCAGCGTGCGCAGTGGCCGGCTCTTCGGTGATCACCAAAGTCATCTCGATGCCATCGAATTTGGGCGAAGACGAAATGGAAAGCCAGATTCAGCTTGAGGCCGACCAATACATTCCGTACTCGCTGGACGAAATTAGTCTCGACTATTCCATCATTGGTCCATCACTGACCGACCCTGACCGGGTAAACGTGCTATTGGCGGCGTCGCGTAGCGATAACGTCGATATCCGCGTCGCCGCTCTCGGGGTCGCGGGGCTCGAAGCAAAAATTGTCGATGTAGAAGCCTTTGCATTGGAAAACGCGATGGCACTGCTCGCGGCACAAGGCGGCGCCGTGGGTCAGTCGCATATCGTTGCGGTGATGGATGTCGGCGCCACCTCATCGACGCTCAGTGTGTTAGAAGACTCAAAAATCATTTACACCCGCGAACAATTGTTTGGCGGTCGCCAACTTACCGACGAAATCCAGCGTCGTTACGGGCTTTCTTATGAAGAAGCCGGACTCGCTAAACGCCAGGGCGGCCTGCCTGAAAACTATCAACCCGAGGTTCTAAAGCCATTTATGGAATCGATGGCGCAGGAAATTAATCGGGCGCTACAATTTTTCTATTCGTCGAGCCAGGTCGGGACGGTCGACCATGTGGTAATTGCCGGCGGTTGCGCGTCGATTCCCGGAATTGACGCGCTCG
The DNA here is from genome assembly GCA_016191285.1 of Gammaproteobacteria bacterium. Classification (GTDB taxonomy): domain Bacteria; phylum Pseudomonadota; class Gammaproteobacteria; genus CAIKBL01. The sequence goes on along the minus strand of JACPPA010000035.1, from coordinate 38,321 downwards.
TGCAATCTAAAATTGATACGCCAGTCTCAATTGCAAACCCCTTCGCAAGCATGACGGCAGCCTCGCGGGTCAGGGCAGAAGCTCTGACTAACGACGCCCCTGCACTGATGATTGCGTGTGGCCTAGCGCTTCGGAGCTTTGACAAATGGCTCGCGTAAATTTACTTCCATGGCGCGCTGAGCTGCGACGACAACGGCGCGTTGAATTTTTTTCCGTGGTTGGAATATGCGCGGCAATCGCCGTGGCGCTCTGGGGACTGGTCCATTATCACTTTACGGAACGGATCGCCTTTCAAACCGAGCGTAATGCGTTCCTGACCGACCGTATCCACGATCTCGACAAGCAGATTAAAGAAATCCAAGAACTGGAAAAGGAAAAGGAGCGGTTGATCTCGCGAATGAAAGCGATCGAAAGTCTCCAAACCAGCCGGCCGTTGATCGTGCATTTGTTCGACGAAATGGTTACCGCACTTCCGGAGGGTGTTTACCTGAAAGAAGTCATCCAACAAGGCACATCGATAGAAATTAGAGGCGTCGCGGAATCGAATGCGCGCGTGTCGAGCTTTATGCGTAATATCGAAAAGTCGGAGTGGATCAAAAATCCGCAATTGCAGATTATTCAGACGGCGGATGAAGCGAGTCGGCGTGTAGCGAATTTCATTTTGAAAGCGGATCAAGTTATTCCGCAAGCCGCGACCGAGGGAGGTCACGACGCATCATGAAACTGTCGGACCTCAACAACTTAACGTTTGAAAATATCGGGACCTGGCCGCTCCTCGTGAAGGCCGTGTTCACGCTCATAATCTGTGGCGCAATCCTAGGGTTAAGTTATTGGAAAGATATCAGCCCGCTGCAGGACGATTTAAAGCGCGTTCAAGATGAAGAAGTAAGCCTAAAGCAGACTTTTGAAACCAAGCAAAAGAAAGCCGCCAACCTGACCGCGCTAAAGCAGCAGCTTGACGACATCAAAGAAACTTTCGGTGATTTGCTAAAGCGCTTGCCGAATAAGACCGAAGTCGCGGCGCTGCTGGTCGATATCTCGCAACAAGGCTTGGGTGCGGGCTTGGAGTTTGAATTATTCAAACCGGGCGCTGAGCATCCGGCCGATTTCTACGTCGAACTGCCGATTCAGATCAAGGTGGTTGGAAACTACCATGCGTTCGGCACATTCATTAGTGGAGTTTCCGATCTGCCACGCATCGTGACTAACCACGACATCCATATCACGCCCAATCAAAAAGGTTCGTTGACCCTCGAGACCACGGCGAAAACGTATCGCTATATGGATGAGGAAGAGGAATTGGCTGAGCAGGAAAAAGCCAAAGGAGCGCAGAAAAAATGAAACACGCCGAACGATTCGGCAGCGCTAGCTGGGCGCTGATAGTAGTAACGCTCGGCGGATTGCTCGCGGGTTGCGTAAACAAGGACAAAAGCGATCTCGATAGCTATGTCACTGAAGTCCTGAAGCGCCCCGGCGGTCAAATCGAACCGTTGCCACCGATCAAGCCCTACGAACGCTATTTGTATCAATCAGCGGATGCGCATGGACGCGACCCTTTCCAATCCTTCGTCGCGAAGGAACCGAAGAAGGATGTCGAGCAGAGCCCGGGCACAGACGCAGTTCAACAGCACTTCGTTGACGAGATTACGACGCATAACCGCGAAGATCTAGAAGAATTTGAACTCGATAGTTTGCGGATGGTGGGAACCCTACAAAACAACGACGAGATGTGGGGCATCGTCAAGGATAACGCCGGCACCGTGCATCGCGTGCAAACCGGTAATTACCTTGGTCGCAACTACGGCAAGATATTGAACATTCAAGAAGACCGAATTGATCTCCGCGAGATAGTTAAAGATTCGGACGGACGATGGGAAGAACGCCAGGCTAACTTGGCGCTAACTGACGACGAAGGCAAGCGATAGAAGGAATCATCGATCATGAGAACCGCAACTTCTACGAGCCAGCGCAGCAGCGCAGCGAGGACCATCACGAGGCAGCCGCCGCACTCCCGCGGCGTGCCAGTCCTATGGCGCACATGTCTCACCCTGGTAGTGTCGGCGGCGTCCCTGGCAGCCGCCGTCGCCGGTACTCTCAACGACATTAAATACACGTCGTTACCGGGAGATCGCGTCCAAATTAAGATGCAGCTTTCGCAACCGCTCGGTGCGGAACCATTAAATTTCACGATCGATAATCCGGCGCGTATCGCGCTCGACTTTCCCGGCACGACGGCCGCATTACCGGTGAAAAGCCAAACGATCGGTGTCGGCAAAGTCGAAAGTGTCACGGCGGTCGAAGCCGAAGGCAGAACCCGGGTCGTCGTAAACTTAGTGCAACTGGTTCCCTATAAAATCGAATCTTCTGGCTCCGAAGTGACACTAACGTTGGAAGGTGTCCCAGCGGATATCACCAATAAAGTGGCTGCCGCCCCCGCCCCCGCGGCCGCCACGGCGAAACCTGCATCGACAGGTGTAACGATGCCTGGGACGGCATCCGGTGCGCGGATCAAAGGCATTGATTTCCGCCGTGGCGCACACGGCGAAGCGCAAGTAGTCGTTGACCTGTCGGATCCGAAAATCGGTATCGACATAAAAGAACAGGGCGGCAAGCTGCTGGTCGATTTCATCAATGCGTCGTTACCCGACGAACTTGATCGCAAGCTCGACGTCACCGACTTCGCGACCCCGGCCAAGGAAATCGACACCAAGCGCTTCGGCAACGGCACTCGCATGGTCGTCACGGCGACTGGGAATTTCGAACATTTGGCTTATCAGTCGGACAATATCTTTACGCTCGAATTACGTCCGCGCACCAAGGCTGAAGTGGAACAGGCGAAGAAAGACAAGTTTGGGTATACGGGGGATCGACTGTCCCTGAATTTCCAGGATATTGAAGTCCGCGCGGTACTCCAGTTGATCGCTGACTTCACCGGTAAAAATCTAGTAACGAGCGACACTGTGTCCGGGCACGTGACGCTTAGATTAAAGAATGTGCCATGGGATCAGGCGATGGATCTGATCCTGAAGACCAAGGGGCTCGGCCAGCGTCAATCCGGCAATGTGATCATGGTAGCGCCGCAGGAAGAAATCGCCGCGCGCGAAAAGCTCGAACTTGAATCGCAGAAGCAGATTGAAGAGCTCGCGCCGCTGAAAACCGAGTTTGTGCAGGTCAATTATGCCAAAGCTAGCGACCTCGCGACATTGCTGAAAGCCGAAACGAACAAACTCATGACCGCACGCGGTAACGTGACGGTCGACGAACGCACCAACACCTTGCTCGTGCAAGACACGGCTGAAGCGCTTACCGACGTTCGCAAAGTCGTACAGGCTCTGGATATTCCGGTGCGTCAGGTGTTGATCGAATCGCGAATCGTCGTCGCCAACGAAGACTTCAGTAAAGATCTTGGCGTTCGATTCGGCTACAGCCACATTAATAACCCGAAGAATGAGGCGTTGACCCAGGCCGGCGGTCTGCAATCGAATTTCGTGAGCCTGATCGGCGGTGGCATCAATGGCAATACGAAGTACAGCGGTGTTACCTCGTTTAACACCGATGGTAAAGAAAACTACATCGTCGATCTCCCAGTTGCCGGGCCGGCCGCGGCCTTTAAATGGTCGATCGGTAAAATCGGTAGCTACTTACTGCAGCTGGAACTATCGGCGTTACAAGTTGAAGGTCGCGGCGAAATCCTGGCGAGCCCACAGGTTATTACCGCTAATCAAAAGGAAGCAGTTATCGAATCCGGTACTGAAATTCCGTATCAACAAGCGTCTTCGAGCGGCGCCACGTCGGTCTCGTTCAAGAAAGCTGTCTTAAGCTTGACCGTCACGCCGCACATCACGCCGGACGATCGCATCATCATGGACCTGAAAGTCAATCGCGACTCAGTCGGCAAAATCTTCGCGGGCGTACCGAGCATCGATACGAACGAAGTGCAAACGCAGGTCTTGGTTGAGAACGGCGAGACCGTGGTGCTCGGCGGAATCATGACATCGACCAACCGGAACGATAAAACCAGCGTGCCGTTCTTTGGTGAACTGCCGTATCTTGGACATCTCTTTAAGCGCACGTCCGTGACCAACAAGAAGCAAGAGCTTTTAATTTTCGTGACGCCGAAAATTCTGAAAGAGAGCCTGTCGATAACGTCGCGCTAACGGCTAGTTGAGGAATCGAACGACGCGGGGCCTTAAGGCCCCGCGTTTGCTTTGCAACAACCGCGGCGACCTGCAACAATCCTCGTTCATTTTCGGGCACGTCGAAGTCCCAATTAACTGCCATGCACGAGAATTCACGCATATTTTTGGTCGGACCGATGGGCGCCGGGAAAACCACCATCGGTAAACGATTGGCCAATGGATTAAAGCTTACTTTCATCGATTGCGACCATGAGATCGAGCGTCGGACTGGCGTCTCCATCGCACTCATTTTTGATATCGAAGGCGAAGCGGGTTTTAGATTAAGGGAGAAACGCCTTATCGAGGAACTAACACAAATCGATCACGTGGTGCTCGCCACCGGCGGCGGTGCGGTGCTGGATCCCGAAAACCGTCAGCATCTCATGCATCGCGGCTACACCGTTTACCTTCATGCGCCGTTGGAAGAACTGTTGGCGCGAACGCATAACGACACCCACCGGCCGCTGCTGAAAGTCGCCAATCGTGCTGATCGTCTACGCGAAATCATCACGTTTCGCGCACCGTTGTACACGGAAGTGGCGGCGTTAAGCATCGACACCAGCAAACATAGCATCGGTGAAGTCGTGTCATCGATTCGACGCGGTGTTGTCGCATGATCACCGTGAAAGTGGAGTTGGGCGCGCGCTCGTATCCGATACTCATCGGCTTAGGGTTGCTCGCGGATAAAAATTTACTGTCCTCGGTGATCCCGGGCAAACAGGTCATGGTGGTTACCAACGAGGTTGTCGCGCCACTTTACGAAAAATTTCTGCGGACGGGTTTGACGAATCGCGATTATCGCGTGGTCACGCTAGCGGATGGTGAGCAATATAAAACGCTAGTCAGTTTCGAGCGCATTATGACGGCCCTGCTCGAAGCGCGTTACGAGCGCAGCGCCACCATCGTCGCGCTGGGTGGCGGCGTAGTGGGGGACATTGCGGGCTTCGCCGCCGCCAGTTATCAACGCGGGATTAAGTTCATCCAAATCCCGACGACCCTGCTTGCACAAGTGGATTCTTCGGTCGGTGGCAAGACGGCTGTCAATCATCCGCTCGGCAAAAACATGATCGGCGCGTTTTATCAACCGCAGGCCGTAATTGCCGATCTCGGTACGCTCGAAACCTTGCCCGACCGCGAATTAAAAGCAGGCCTCGCCGAAGTCATTAAATATGGGTTATTAGGCGACCGCGTATTTCTAGATTGGATCGAAGCGAATTTAGATGCGCTGGTGGCTCGCGATTCGACGACGCTCATTTACGCCATCGAACGCTCATGCCGGGTCAAGGCGGCGATCGTCATGGCCGACGAAAATGAATCGGGCCAGCGCGCGTTGCTAAACTTGGGACATACCTTTGGTCATGCAATCGAGCATGCGTTGGGTTATGGCGTGTGGCTGCACGGCGAGGCCGTGGCGGCGGGAATGTGCATGGCGGCCAGACTTTCATGCCGACTTAAACTCATAACGCATGCGGACTGCGCGCGAGTGATCCATCTCATTACGCGTGCTGGGTTACCAAGCGCACCACCGGTCGAGGTGAGCGCGGAGGCCCTTCTGGAAGCAATGCGGGTCGATAAAAAGAATAAAGACGGTCAAATAAGATTGGTGCTCTTCGATGCCCTTGGGGCGACACGCTTACACGATGATTACGCCACCAGCGCGTTGTACGCGGTATTGCACGGCGAGCAATGCGGAGTTACGGCGTGAGCGACACAGCGCGGCCGTCACGCGGTGCGGACCCGCCACGGGATCTCGAGTTGCATCTCGCGTCCTATGCGGTTACGTCACTCAACAGCCGTGGGCGCATCCATTCCGAACCCGCGCCCCAGTGGCGAAACGAATTTCAGCGCGACCGCGATCGCATCATCCACAGCGCGGCATTCCGGCGTCTGGAATACAAGACTCAAGTATTCGTCAATCATGAAGGCGATATGTTTCGCACGCGCCTGACACACTCCTTGGAGGTCGCGCAAATTGCGCGAACCATGGCGCGCGCCTTGGGCGTCAACGAAGATCTGACCGAAGCGATTGCGCTAGCGCACGACCTCGGACATACGCCATTTGGACACGCGGGTCAGAACGCGCTCAACGCTTGCATGCGGGAGCATGGCGGGTTCGAGCATAATTTGCATTCATTGCGCGTGGTCGAGATACTCGAAGAACGCTACCCGGAATTTCCGGGGTTGAATTTATTGTTTGAAACGCGCGAAGGGATACTAAAACACTGTAGCCGGGCTAATGCCGAGACGCTCGGCGAATTAGGTCGGCGCTTTATCGAGCGTCGACAACCCTCGATCGAAGCGCAAATCGCCAATGTTGCCGACGAGATTGCTTATAATCATCACGACATCGATGACGGGTTGCGGGCGAATTTGTTGCAGCCGGCGCTCTTGCGTGAATTTCCCCTCTATATCCATTACGAGAAAGCGGTGCACGACAGTTGGCCGACAATCGACAGCAAACGCGCGCGCTACTCCGTTATCCGCAAGATGTTGAATCATTTCGTGTCGGACTTAATCGACTGTACCGCGGCGCGCCTGCGTCGCGATCCGATCCAGACTGTCGCCGACGTGCGTGCCCAGGCGAGGCCGGTGGTCGATTTCTCGCCGTCGACCAAGGCGCAACATCAGGATTTGATGCAACTCCTTCGTCGTCACCTTTATGGCCACCCACAAGTGGTGGCCATGGCCGAGCGTTCGCAGCGTATTGTGCACGATTTGTTTCGCTGCTTTATCGACAGTCCGCGTTTGTTGCCGGCGCTGCCGCCACCGGCCGTATCGGCGCCACAGGCGGTGGCGGATTATATCGCGGGCATGACGGATCGCTTCGCGATTGCCGAACATCAACGCCAGGGCTTCGCGGCTCCCGCTTAACTAGTACGCGGAACTATTTATGGAATCATCACCCGATAGCAGCGTCGCCGTTGGCGGCAATGCGAGTGAGTTATTTGGTACGGATACTAACCCGCAATCCTTGTATCTCAATCCGACGCTGCAACAACGTCTGGATTTGATCGAGCATTTGATCGAGTTCGGGCGCCAGATAATTTTAATCAGCGGCGTCGCCGGCAGCGGAAAATCGGCGGTACTGGGCCGGTTTGCCACGGGCCAACGGAGCACCTGGTATTGCATCCGAGTACAAGGTGGGCCGTCGCTGACCGCGCACGCACTGTATACGCAAGTAGCCCATGAGTTAGACATCGACCCGCCCGCCGACGCGTCAGCGGCCCCCGACGAAACCTTGCGCAAGCGGGTCATGGCGCTCGAGCGTGCCGGCAAAATCCCCGTCTTGCTCCTTGACGATGCTGATCAGTTGCTGCCCGAAGCCATCGCGGCGGTAATTCGACTCGCCCACGCCGAGGATCAACTCGCGGAAATGCGGGTGTTGATGACCGCCGATTTGAGTGAATCGACGTTGCTCGAAGGTTTACAGCGTGAACACCCGCAGCACGGCTTGGTCCACGTGGTCGAAATGCCGCGACTAACCGAAGCGCAGATCCGCGCGCTCATCGCGCACCAACTAACGGCGGCTGGGCTGACAACCCAAGATTATTTTTCGCGCGACGATATTGTCGGCATTCTCGCTAACTCTGACGGGGTGACCGGCAAGGTGATTACGTTAGCGCGTCAGCATCTCGCCGGGCGTCCCGCCCCGATCGCCAAGCAACGGAGCACAACGCGAAGTGGCGGTGCGTCGAGTTGGTCGCGCACGCTCGGAATTGGTGCGCTGGCGGCACTGGCGTTAGGCTTAGGTGCGTGGTGGGCTTCGCGCACTGTGCCGACTGGTCCCCAGCGCGTAGAGACCGTATCGGTCGCACCACCGGTGGCTGAAATTCCGCCCAGCGCGGTCGAACCGAGCTCGCCACCAGTCGCCGAAACCGCAGTCCCTAGTGCGGTTCCCGTGCGCGAGGCGAAACCCGAAGCTGTAGTCGTCCCGGCCCCGCTACCGATCGAGCCAGTGCTGGAACCCAAAACATCGGTGCCTGTCGCGGTGCCGAGCCCAACTCAAACCATGCGATCAGAATCGGCCCCGCTCGCGCCCAAGGTGGCGCACGACACAACCCATTCAAAGCCAAAATTACCCAGCATGGCGGCTACGGGCAAGCCGAAGCGCACGCCGGAAAAATTTACGACGAGTCGCGCTAAATCGTCAAATCCAGGAGCCCATCCGGGCAGCACCGCTCGTGCTGGTGATTGGCTCACGCAGCCAGCGGCGGTTGGTTACACGTTGCAGTTATTCGGCGTACGTGAGCGGGGCGCCGCGCAGCGCTTCATCGCGCAACATGGCATTGGTACGAAGAGCGAAATTATTACCAGCACGCTCAAGGGCGCTCCGTGGTATATCGTCGTGTACGGCCACTATCTCGACCGAGCGGCCGCGCTCGACGCGGGTCGCAAGCTCGCGTCGCGATTACCGCACACGCAACCGTGGGCGCGTTCGATCGGGAGCGTGCGTTCGCTACCGCCCTAATCTAGGGCCGAGTAGGCCCCGAAGTTTTGGTACGGATGACACTTCGCCGGAACCAACGCTATACTTTCAGCCCTTTTGGCCCGGGTCCGGGCACATTCAATTGGAGCCTTGCACAGGTGTCACCAATGGCGACCACAGAAACACGTCTCCCGCAGTTGGGCCGGCCCACGCAGGGCCTTTATGACGCCAACTACGAGCACGATGCGTGCGGGGTTGGCTTTGTGGTCGATATCAAGGGCCGCCAATCGCATTTGATTATCGAGCGCGCGCTGACCATCCTTAAGAATCTCGAGCACCGCGGGGCGTGTGGCTGCGAGGTCAATACCGGGGACGGCGCGGGGATCTTGATTCAAATGCCTGACGCGTTTCTGCGTCAAGAATGCAGCAGGCTTGGAATTGCTCTGCCGCCACTCGGCGCTTATGCCGCTGGCCTGGTTTTCCTCCCGCACGCGGCGGACGCTGCCGCCTATTGCGAACAAACCTTGGCGCGGATCGTGATCGAAGAAGGACAAACTCTGCTTGGCTGGCGTACGGTGCCGAGCGACGACAGTTCAATCGGGCCGACCGCGAAGGCGTGTGAACCGGCGTTCAAGCAAATTTTCATCGGCTGTAATACACAGCTTACCGACCCAGCGGCGTTCGAACGTAAGCTCTATGTGATTCGCAAGCGCGTTGAACATGCGATTTGGAATTCGGAGCTTAGCGATAAGAGTTTGTTTTACATTCCAAGCCTGTCGCATCGGGTGTTGATCTACAAAGGCATGCTTAACGCGGCGCAAGTCGAACAGCAATTTCCGGATCTCGTGAACCCCGCGGTGGCGAGTGGCCTGGCCTTGGTTCATCAACGGTTTTCCACCAATACCTTTCCGTCGTGGCCGTTGGCTCATCCGTTTCGCTATATCGCGCATAACGGCGAAATCAACACGCTGCGCGGCAATATCAATTGGATGCGCGCGCGCGAAGCGCTATGTGAGTCTGACCTGTTCGGCGAGGACTTGAAAAAGCTATTCCCGATCGTGATCGAAGGCAGCTCCGATTCGGCGAGCTTTGATCAGGTATTGGAGTTTCTGCATATGGCGGGGCGGCCGTTGCCGCTCGCGGTGTTGATGATGATTCCGGAAGCCTGGAGCGCGCACGAGCAAATGGATGACGCGCGTAAAGCCTTTTACGAATATCACGGCTGTCTGATGGAACCGTGGGACGGTCCGGCATCGATTGCCTTTACTGACGGTAAAATCATCGGCGCGGTCCTGGATCGTAACGGGCTGCGGCCATCGCGTTACTACGTGACCAAGGACGGCATGGTGGTCATGGCTTCCGAAGTGGGCGTGCTCGACTTTGCGCCGGAAAATATCGAGTTGAAGGAACGCCTGCATCCTGGCCGTATCTTCTTGGTCGATACCGAGCAGGGGCGAATCATCGACGATGCGGAATTAAAGCAACGTTACATTGCTGAATTCCCGTACGCCGAGTGGTTGCAGGAACATCATATTCCGTTAGCGACCTTGCCCGTACCGCCGCATGTGCATCCGATCGATCACGACACGGTTCGGCATCGCCAACAAGCTTATGGTTACACCCACGAAGATGTGCGTTTGCTGATGCAGCCGATGGCGGAAAAGGGCGAAGAGGCGATCGGCTCGATGGGGACCGACGCGGCGTTGGCCGTGTTGTCCAATCGCCCGCGGTTGTTATACGACTATTTCAAGCAACTATTCGCGCAAGTCACGAATCCACCACTCGACGGCATTCGCGAGGAACTCGTCACACAGATCTCGACGCCCATTGGGCCGGAAAGCAATTTGCTGAAGCCGACGGCGCAGAGCTGCCATCGTCTTAAGGTTGCGACGCCGATCTTGGATAACGAAAATTTGGCGCGCATTCGCCATGTGGCGACGCATGGCTTCAGAACCAAGACCATTACCGCGCTGTATCCGATGGCCGACGGCGTCATGGGGCTGGAAGCGGCGCTGTTGCAATTATTCAAGGACACTGACCGAGCCGTGGACGAGGGCTACTCGTTCGTGATTTTGTCGGATCGTGGCATGAGTGAAGTGCTGGCGCCGATTCCAGCATTGCTCGCGACCGCCGGCACGCATCATCATCTGGTGCGGAATGGTCGGCGTATGCGGGTTGGACTCATCGTCGAATCGGGTGAACCGCGCGAAATCCACCACTTCGGAACGTTAATCGGTTACGGCGCCGATGCGGTTAATCCGTATCTCGCGTTCGAGACTTTGTACGACCTGATTCAACAGGGCGTTATCAAGGAGTCCGCGGTCAAGAGCCACCAGAGCGGCGAAGCATTGGGCGATGCCACCGTCCGCAATTTCATCAAGGCGGTCAGCAAGGGCTTGGTGAAAGTGATGTCCAAGATGGGGATCTCCACCATCCAATCGTATCGCGGTGCGCAGATTTTCGAAGCCGTTGGTCTCGATCAAGCGTTTGTCGATCGCTATTTCACCTATACCGCGTCGCGCATCGGCGGCATCGGTCTTAGCACGATCGAGCGCGAGATTAGCATGCGTCATCGTCACGCGTTTCCGACGCGCGTCGCTGGCAAACCGGAGCTGGAATGGGGCGGTGAATATCAATGGCGCCGCGAGGGTGAATATCATCTATTCAATCCGGACACGGTGTACAAACTCCAGCATGCAACGCGCTCGGGTCAATACAAGATATTCAAGGAATACACTGCGCTGATCGATCACCAAAGCGAGCACCTAGCGACCTTGCGTGGCTTGTTTAAATTCAAGCCGGCATTGCAGTCGGTCCCACTTGCGGAAGTCCAGTCGATCGAGACGATCATGAAACGCTTCCATACCGGCGCAATGTCGTATGGCTCGATCAGCGCCGAAGCGCATGAAACGCTTGCCATCGCGATGAATCGGATCGGCGGTCGCTCGAATACTGGAGAAGGTGGTGAGGATCCGGCGCGATTCAAACCGGATGCGAACGGCGATCGACGGCGCTCAGCGATCAAGCAAGTCGCATCGGGACGTTTTGGGGTGACCAGTGAGTACCTGGTCAACGCCGATGACTTACAGATCAAGATGGCGCAGGGCGCCAAGCCTGGCGAAGGCGGACAATTGCCTGGGCATAAGGTGTATCCGTGGATCGCCAAGGTGCGCTACTCAACGCCGGGGGTGGGTTTGATTTCGCCGCCGCCGCATCACGATATCTACTCGATCGAAGATTTGGCGCAGCTGATCCACGATCTGAAGAACGCGAATCCGGAAGCGCGCGTGCATGTCAAACTGGTCGCTGAAGTTGGCGTCGGCACCGTGGCGGCCGGCGTCGCCAAAGCGTACTCGGATGTCGTGCTCATTTCCGGCTATGACGGCGGCACGGGTGCCTCGCCAGTGACATCGCTGAAGCATGCTGGAGTACCGTGGGAGCTGGGGCTCGCCGAAACCCAACAAGTGTTGGTGCAGAACAAACTGCGCGATCGCATCATCGTGCAAGTCGACGGCCAAATGAAAACCGGGCGCGATGTCATTATTGGCGCGCTGCTCGGCGCCGAAGAATATGGCTTCGCGACCGCGCCGCTGGTGGTGTCGGGCTGCATCATGATGCGCGTTTGCCATCTCAATACCTGCCCGGTCGGGATTGCCACGCAAGATCCGCGGTTACGCGCTAAATTTTCAGGCAAGCCGGAATTTGTCGAGAACTTTTTCCGTTATATCGCTGAAGAGGTACGCGAATACATGGCCGAGCTTGGGTTCCGCACCATGGATGAAATGATCGGCCAGGTTAACCGCATCGATGTCGAGCGCGCGGTCGGTCACTGGAAAGCGCGTGGACTCGATTTCTCGAAAATTCTGTATCAACCAAGCGTTGGGCCGGAGACGGCGATCCGCAGCACCCGCGTGCAGGATCACGGTCTTGAACGCTCGCTCGATCGCACGACCTTGGTGCCTAGCTGTCGTGCCGCGTTGGAACACGGCACGCCGGTGGAATTGAATCTGCCGATTCGCAATGTAAATCGGACCGTGGGCACCATTCTCGGTTATGAGGTAACTAAGCGCCATGGCGGCGGTGGCTTGCCCGACGACACGATCAAGATCAATTTCAAAGGCTCGGCCGGCCAAAGCTTCGGCGCGTTCGTGCCACGCGGCATCACGTTAACGCTCGAAGGCGATGCCAACGATTACATCGGCAAGGGCCTCTCCGGCGGCAAAATCAGCGTGTTTCCGCCGCGCGAATCGACCTTCGTGCCCGAAGAAAATATTTTGATCGGCAACGTTGCCTTGTACGGCGCTACCTCTGGCGAAGCGTATTTTTGCGGGGTTGGCGGCGAACGCTTTTGCGTGCGTAATAGTGGCGCGCAAGCGGTCGTTGAAGGGGTCGGTGATCACGGTTGTGAGTACATGACGGGCGGGCGCGTGGTGATTATTGGCAAGACGGGACGCAACTTCGCGGCCGGGATGTCCGGCGGCGTGGCATTCGTGTTTGATCCACACGATTCGTTTAAAAAACTCTGTAATCTCGACATGGTCGACCTGGAGCGCATCGAGTCCGCGGAGGATGACAGCGCGGTCAAGCATCTACTCGATAACCATCTGCGTTACACCGGTAGCCGCGTCGCGGCGCGGATCCTCGACGATTGGGCGAGCGCGTCCGCGCAATTCGTCAAAGTCATGCCGCGCGATTATAAAGCCGTACTCGCGGCGATCGCCCGGGCTCGCCAGGTAGGCTCGTCTGAAGATGAGGCGGTGATGGAGGCGGCTCATGGCTAAGGTCACCGGCTTTATCGAATATGGGCGCGGCAAGCAACCATACCGCCCAGTCGCGGAGCGATTGCAGGACTGGGGCCAAGTTATCGCGCCCTGGGAGCCTACGGCGCTTACTAAACAAGCTGCGCGTTGCATGGATTGTGGGATCCCGTTTTGTCATCAGGGCTGCCCCCTCGGCAACCTCATTCCCGACTGGAACGATCTCGTCTATCGCGATCGTTGGCGCGAAGCGATTGATCGCCTGCATGCCACCAATAATTTTCCGGAATTCACCGGTACGCTGTGTCCGGCGCCGTGTGAAGGTTCGTGTGTCCTTGGCATTAACGACAATCCCGTGACCATCAAAGCCGTTGAACTCGCGATCATCGACCGTGCGTTCGAGTCCGGATGGGTCACGCCACGATGTCCGCGGCAAGAGACGGGCAAGCGCATTGCGGTCATTGGTTCGGGTCCTGCGGGTCTCGCCGCTGCTCAGCAACTGCGGCGCGCTGGGCATAAAGTGGTGGTCTTCGAACGCGATGATCGCTTGGGCGGTCTGCTGCGCTATGGTATCCCCGAATTCAAAATGGAAAAGCGCGTGCTCGATCGCCGCTTGGATCAGATGCGGGTCGAGGGTGTGGAATTTCGCACGTCGTCGAACGTCGGCGTCAACGTCGACGCGATCCAATTGACCGCCGAATTCGACGCGGTTCTGCTCGCCGGCGGCGCGACCGCGCCGCGTGATCTACCGCTACCGGGGCGCGATTTGCAAGGCGTTTACTTCGCGATGGAGTATTTGACCCTGCAAAACCGCCGCCTCGAAGGCGATCAAATTCCGGACTCGCAATTCATCAGTGCGAAAGACAAGCACGTGGTGATCATTGGTGGCGGCGATACTGGCGCGGATTGTTTGGGCACGGTCCACCGCCATGCGGCGCGCGAAGTCGCGCAGCTCGAGATCATGCCGCGACCGCCGGAACTTCGCGCCGCCGACAACCCTTGGCCGGAGTGGCCGCGCATCTACCGCACGTCGTCCGCGCATGAAGAAGGGGGTGCGCGCGTCTACGCGGTGTCGACCAAACGTTTTGTCGACGATGGGCACGGCCGCGTCAAGGCGCTCGAAGTGGTTGATGTCGAGGTTACGAGTAAAGACGGTCGTCTCACTATTACTGAAGTGCCGAATTCAGTGCGCGCAATCCCCTGTGATCTCGCGTTGCTGGCGATGGGCTTTGTGGGACCGGATCGTCCACTCATCGAGCAGCTTGGCGTCAAAATTACCGAGCGCGGCAATGTCTGGCGAGATAAGAACTGGATGACCTCGGTCGCCGGCGTGTTCACCGCGGGTGATATGCAGCGTGGGCAATCGCTGATTGTATGGGCAATCGCGGAAGGGCGTTCCGCCGCACGCGGCGTTGATCAATTCCTGATGGGCTCAAGCGATCTCCCCGCGCCCTTATGAGGTCGCGCGTAATCGCCGAGCGTCGCCGATCTCTCAATCGATTTCTACGTTCGCCATGCAAGCGCGCTTTCTAAGCGCGCTGAAGCGCGAGCCCGTCGATTGCACGCCGGTTTGGTTGATGCGCCAAGCTGGCCGCTATCTGCCGGAGTATCGCGCGACGCGTGAACGGGCCGGTGACTTCTTAACGTTATGTAAAACGCCCGAGCTTGCGTGCGAAGTGACGCTACAACCACTGGCGCGCTTCCCGTTCGATGCCGCGATTCTATTCTCGGATATTTTGACGATCCCGGATGCAATGGGTCTTGGTCTCAGCATTGAAGAAGGGGTTGGGCCGCGCTTCAAACAACGCTTGGAACACCCCGCGGATGTCGCCCGCTTGGGCATTCCCGATCCCGAGCGCGAACTCAAGTATGTGACCGACGCCGTGCGCTTGATTAAGCGCGAACTCGGCGGGAGAACCCCCTTAATCGGATTCGCCGGCAGCCCGTGGACCTTGGCCACTTATATGATTGAAGGCGGCGGCGATCGCGAATTTGTGCGCGCCAAGTCGTGGCTTTATGGCGCGCCCGAGGTCTTCGCCAAGCTCCAAGATTTATTAGCGGAAGCGGTTACCCAATATCTCAATGCGCAGATCGCCGCGGGTGTTGATGCGGTGATGATTTTCGATACCTGGGGCGGCGTGTTGAGCACTGATGCCTATCAAACTTATTCGCTGGCGCCGATGGCGAAAATCGTCCGCGGCTTAAGCGCGCAGGTGCCGAGTATTATTTTTACCAAGGGTGGTGGCCTGTGGCTCGAGCAGATCGCGGCATCCGGCTGCGCCGGCGTCGGCCTTGATTGGAGCGTTGACATCGCGGATGCCAAGCAGCGGATCGGCGCGCAAGTAGCGCTGCAAGGGAATCTTGATCCCGCGGTGTTGCGTGCGCCGCATGCGGTGATCGAACAAGAGGTCGATCGTATCCTCACACGATTCGGGACCGGTCCCGGTCATGTGTTCAACCTGGGGCATGGCATTACGCCCGATATCGAACCCGACGCGGTGGCCGCGATGGTGGAGCGTGTGCACGCCAGCAGTCGGCAATATCATCGTTAGTGTTGTCCCGCGATGAGCTTCAATAAATAGCTGCTTAGCGAATGTGGGAGCGGCTTTAGCCGCGAAAGTTCGCCGCTAAAGCGGTTCCCACAATGCGTCGCTCGGTGGGTGAATTATGCGGATCGATTGAGGACAGCACGCTAGTTTAAGTTCACCCTCTGCCGCGTATTAACGCGCGCCAACGCTAAGCCGAGGGCTATAAAGACCAACACCGGATAATTTTTAAACCGCACAAATGGCGTGGCGCCGGTGCGAAGTTCGGCTACGCCGGTCAACACAAACTCTTTAAACTGCGGCGAGCGCGCAGTGACGCGGCCGTGATGATCGATCACGGCGGAGATCCCCGTATTGGTTGCGCGCAGAAATGCGCGTCCGGCTTCGAGCGCGCGCATCCGCGTGATCTGGAGATGCTGATGCGGCGCGATGCTGTCACCGAACCATGCATCATCGCTCACATTCACCAGAATATTGGCCTGCGGCAATGCCTTGATCACTTCGCTTGCGTACGCGTCTTCGTAGCAAATCGTAATGCCATATCCGGCGTCGCCGCTGACTAATGCAGCTTGCTTATCCTTACCCGGCGCGAAATCCGACATGGGGATCGCGAGAAAATTGAGCACCGGGCGCACCCAGTGGTCGAGGGGTAGGTACTCACCGAAGGGGACTAGATGGTGTTTATCGTAGTGCTGCCCCGTGCCATCGAGCAGCATCACCGAGTTGTAGTAGGGACCGGCGCGCCGATCTCCGGTCGGCACACCGGCGAGCAAAGTGGTTTTCGTGGTGATTGCACGGGCGGTCAGCGCGGCGAGTTCGTCCTGAACCTCCTCGGGAAACGCGGGAATGGCCGTTTCCGGCCAAATAATGACGGATTTTCCCCAGTGCGCTTCGCTTAAGGCTCGATACAGTTCGAACGTGGCCGCGCGATACTGGGCTTGCCATTTAACAGTCTGCGGTATCGCTCCCTGCACCAACGCCACGCTGAGTGTTTGGCCAGTCGGTTTAGTCCATTCGTGGCCGCGCAATAGATTTCCGGCGACGCAAATAAGCGCCAGACATAATGCACTCGTTATTTTTCCCCGGCGATCACCGGTGATGGCAACGACCAAAGCACCGGCAACCACCGCCGCAGCCATGCTTATCCCGAGCGCGCCGAACACCGGGGCGAATCCCGCCAACCAAGAATCGGTTTGACTGTAGCCAAGTTCCAGCCACGGGAAACCACTTAAGAACCAGCCGCGGATCCATTCGACCATGACCCACAGCAGCGGCATCGCCAATAAGGTTCGCGAAAGACTATTCGCGAGCGTTAGACGGCATGCAACGTACATCGCGATTGCCGGATAGAGCGCGAGGAAGAGCGCGAATAACGCAGTAGTCGTGACGGAAAAGCTATACAGCGGCAATCCGAATTGATGAATGC
This sequence comes from Gammaproteobacteria bacterium, assembly GCA_016191285.1. Lineage (GTDB taxonomy): Bacteria > Pseudomonadota > Gammaproteobacteria > CAIKBL01. The sequence continues at coordinate 20,988 of JACPPA010000035.1, read as the reverse complement.
TCACTTGGATCCACCACACGCCGTGCCCAAACATACCGACGCCGTAACACCAGCCAAGCAGCGCCGCGCGCCGTGGGGTGACACCGCGGGTTAAATAGAACAGAACTGCAAGCGAGATAAAGGCGAGCGGATAGAGTGCGTAGGGTGCGAACGCGAACGCGAGCAACGCGCCGGCGGCGATGGCGAGAAACACAGGTGCCATCGCGTTAAAAAGCCGTCGAGGCGAGAATTGGCGCTTCGCGCCGCGCGTCTAGGCGCGGCTCAGCCATCGTCGCGCGCCGCCGCGGGATGACTGCGGATCACGCGCAATACTTGCACGCGGCGACGGTCCGCGCGCAGTACTTTGAAGTTCAAGCCGCCGTAATCGAGCTTATCGCCCCGCTGCGGCACCCGGCCGAACTGATGAATGATGAACCCGCCGATGGTGTTGTATTGATTATCCGGAAACGTGGTGCCGAATACTTCGTTGAAGTTTTCCAGCGGGGTACGTGCCTTAACCGTAAATCGATAGCCCCGATGCTGGCGAATAAATTCTTCGTCGTCGACGTCATGTTCATCGTCGATTTCCCCGACGATTTGTTCGATTACGTCCTCGATTGAGACCAGACCCGCGATTTCTCCATACTCGTCGATCACAATCGCGAGATGATTTCGACTTAGCCGAAACTCGCGTAATAAAATATTAAGGCGTTTACTTTCGGGCACGAAAACGGGCGCGCGGAGCACATCGCGAATCGTGAATGGAGCTTTTGGATCGATGGCAAGGGGTAGCAGATCCTTGGCCAACAGCGTTCCAATGACCTTCTCGTGTTTGCTATCGAGCACCGGAAATCGCGAGTGTGCGGACTCGATGATTGCCGGTAGAAAATCCTGAGGGCTTTGCTCGACTTCGATAAAGATCATCTGGGAGCGCGGGATCATGATGTCGCGAACTTTAAGTTCCGAGACCAGTAACGCGCCTTCCATCATGCCGGCGGTGTCGGCATCGATTAAATGCTCGCCTTCCGCATCCTGCAGTACTTCTATAAGTTCGGAGCGGCCTTTGGGCCGCCGCCGGAAAAAATTCGACAGACGCTGCGAGAGCGGATGGGTAACGCGGCTAAGCCAGCTAGGGGGAGGTTTATCCGGGCGATTATTCTGCATGGGCGGATTATCGAAGTTAACGGGTTCAATAAGGATCAGGGTAACCAAGATCGGCGAGGACGTGTCGCTCGACGGCTTCCATTGCGCGGGCCTCGGTGCGTCTCAGATGATCGAACCCTAGCAGGTGTAACGCGCCGTGTACGATTAAGTGCGCCCAGTGCTGCTTTAACGTTTTGTGTTGGATCTCGGCTTCCGCCGCTGCCACCGGTGCGCAGACGACGATATCACCGAGCAAATCCGGCGCGATGGTTTCTAGTCCTTCGAGCGGAAATGCTAACACATTGGTGGGGCCGGTTTTGCCGCGCCAGCGCTTATTAAGGGCACTCCCTTCGACTTCATCGACGATACGCACCGTTACCGTCGCCGCGTCACGGTACGGCTGGATCGCCTGTTTTAACCAGCGCCTGAGCTCAGCGTTGGTCGGCGTCACGACGCGACACGCGCGCTGGATCTCAACCGCGATCGCCATCGCCGTGATCAGCGTCCAGTTTCGTGCTTTTCATACGCATCGAGAATTCTGCCCACCAGCGGATGACGCACCACGTCTTGCGATTTGAAAAACGTAAAACTAATTCCCTCTACCTCCCGTACAATTTCGAGCGAACTCTTCAATCCTGATTCGCGCCCGCGTGGTAGATCGATCTGCGTGACATCACCGGTGATTACCGCTTTCGATCCGAAACCGATGCGGGTTAGAAACATCTTCATCTGTTCGACGGTGGTGTTCTGCGCTTCGTCGAGAATGATGAACGAATCGTTCAAGGTGCGCCCGCGCATGAACGCCAGCGGCGCGACTTCGATGACATTGCGTTCGATCAACTTCGCCACCCGTTCGAAACCCAACATCTCATACAGCGCGTCGTACAGCGGCCGCAGATAAGGATCGATTTTCTGCGCCATATCCCCGGGTAAAAAGCCAAGCCGTTCGCCGGCTTCGACCGCGGGTCGCACAAGGCATAGGCGGCGAACGCGATCCCTTTCGAGCGCGGCGACCGCGGCGGCGACCGCGAGGTAGGTTTTCCCGGTGCCCGCCGGTCCAATACCAAAGCTGATATCGCAATGTTCGATATTTCGCAGATAGAGCCGTTGATTCAATCCGCGTGCCTTGACCATAACCCGGCGCGTCTGCACCACCAGATCCGTGCTTGGGTCGTGTTCATTAAACAGGGTGTTTGCGACCGACTCTTGCAAGTGCAGGTGCACGTCGCTGGGTGCGATGAATTTATGCCCCGTGGCCGTATACAGATCGCGCAGGATCTTGGCGGCAGTCTCACCGGTGGCGGCGGGGCCGGCGACCGCAAAGGCATTGCCACGGTTACTGATGGCAACCCCTAGGCGGCGTTCGATCAGGCGCAGATGCTCATCGAACTGGCCGCAAAGATTCGCGAGGCGCTCGTTCTCGAACGGTTCCAGCGTTAGCTCGAGGGTGACGTCGGAATCCAATTTAAGCGACGGCGGTTTCCGCAACGCAGAGTTCGCCGCGCAATGAATTGGGTAAGGCGTCAGTAATAGTGACTGCGACAAAGTCGCCGACCGAGGCGGCATTACCGGCAAAGTTCACCACTCGATTGTTCGAAGTCCGCCCGGCGATTTCCCGTGATTCTTTGCGCGATGCGCCAGTGACTAATACCCGCTGTATGGTGCCGACCATGGCAGCACTTTTAGCCTGCCCTAATTCGATCAACCGGCGTTGCAAGATCGCAAGACGATGTTTCTTTTCTTCGATCGGCGTCGCATCGGGCAGACTCGCGGCGGGGGTTCCCGGTCGCGGGCTGTATATGAAGCTAAACGAATGATCAAAGTCAGCTTGCTCGATCAGACGCATGGTCGCGGCAAAATCATCGGCGGTCTCGCCCGGAAAACCGACGATGAAATCCGACGAGATGGAAATATCCGGTCGCGCGCGGCGCAGGTGGCGGACCTTCGATAAATATTCCAACGCGGTGTGGCCGCGCTTCATTAACGCGAGAACTCGATCCGAACCACTTTGTACAGGTAAATGCACATGGCTCGCGAGTTTGGGCACTATCGCATAGGTGTCGATCAAGCGGTCAGTAAATTCGACCGGATGCGAGGTCGTGAACCGGATGCGTTCAATACCGTCGACCGCGGCGACATAACGAATAAGTGCGGCAAGATCTGCGATCTTTCGATCATGCATCAATCCGCGGTAGGCGTTGACGTTTTGTCCGAGCAACGTGACTTCGCGCACGCCTTGTTTCGCGAGGTCGTGGATCTCGGTGATGACGGCGTCAAATGGCCGGCTGAATTCTTCGCCACGGGTATAAGGGACAACACAAAACGTGCAGTACTTGCTGCAACCTTCCATGATGGATACAAAGGCGGTCGGGCCCTCCGCACGGGGTTCCGGTAGCCGATCAAATTTTTCGATTTCCGGAAAGCTGATATCGATGACCCGTCGTTCGCGCCGTTGCGTCGCGGCGTAGAGTTCGGGTAACCGATGCAAGGTTTGTGGGCCGAACACCAGGTCGACATAAGGGGCACGAGTGAACACGCCAGCGCCCTCTTGGCTCGCGACGCAGCCCCCGACACCAATCACGACCGCGGGTCGCGCGAGTTTAAATTCGCGCCAGCGGCCAAGCTCCGAGAACAGTTTTTCTTGCGCTTTTTCACGCACCGAGCAGGTATTCATCAGCAGAAGATCGGCGTGCTCCGGCGCATCGACCAGTTCCATGCCATGTGACGCGCGCAAGACATCGGCCATTTTTTGCGAGTCATACTCGTTCATTTGGCAGCCGAAAGTCTTGATAAAAACGCGTTTTGGCATGGTAGTCGTCAACTCGAATTAGCGCCTAAGCTACACGGGATCGGTAAATATTCAAACCTTACTCGGCGCGCGCAAATTCGGCGCCGCGCGTGATTAAAAATGCACACACCGCGGTCAGCGCAAGCTCAAGGCCCTCGGCATCGGTGCCACGTATGACTAGGGAGGTACCGTAGCGTCCGTCGTGCGCGAACGGATAGCTGCCGACATCTAAATTAGGATGGGTGTTCTGCACGCTGGCCAGGTCGGACGCAATTTCTCCTTCGCGGATCCACGCTGTGATCGTGCGACTTAAAATCGGCTGCCCGCTGGGCAAGCTCGCGATAATGCTCGGTAGCATCGCCTCTAGAATCTGCGGTACGCCGGGGAGCACGAAGACATTTTCAATGCGAAAGCCGGGCGCCGCGCTAATCGGGTTATCAATTAAGGTTGCGCCGGCGACGACATGCGCCATTTTAAGGCGCGCCTCGTTCATTCCCGCAGGCCCGTAATAGGCGACTAGCCGCTGGACGGCAGCCGGATTTTCGATCGCCACGCGGCCAAACGCGCCCGCGATGCATTCGGTGGTGATGTCGTCGTGCGTGGGGCCGATCCCGCCGGTGGTAAACACAAAGTCGTGACTCGCGCGTAAGCCGTTGAGGGCATAAACGATCGCCTCATAACGATCTTCGACCACGCGCGCTTCGCGCACGCGTATACCGTGTTTGCCCAGTGCTTCGCTTATCATTTGAATGTTGGCATCGCGCGTGCGGCCCGACAATATTTCATTGCCGATGATAAGGATGGCGGCGGAACGTGCGTTGGTAAACATGGCGGAGTTTTAAAGCATGGCCAGTGGCGTTGAAAGTTCTACCCTTACGTTATCGATCAACCGTGCGCCGCCGAGCCAGGCGGCAACCAAGATCTGCAAACTGCGGTCTTCCAGCTGCGGGACAGTGAGATCGGCAGCGCGACGGATACTAAAATATTCGGGGCGAAAACCGGCGGCCGCGAGCTCGGCCATGGCGGCCGTTTCGATCGCGATTAAGCTTTGTGTCTGCTGTCCGAGCTTGGTCGCGGCCGCGTTCAGGCTCGCGAATATTTTCGACGCACGCTCGCGTTCGTCGGGCTTCAAGTACGCATTGCGTGAACTCATCGCCAAACCGTCCGCCTCGCGGATGATCGGCATGCCAATGATTTCGACCGGCATCAACAAATCATGCACCATGCGTTTGACGATCAGCACCTGCTGGTAGTCTTTCTCGCCAAACAGTGCGACATCGGGCTGAACGTTGATAAAGAGTTTGGCAACGACGGTCGCAACTCCCGAGAAATGTCCCGGGCGATACTGACCGCAGAGAATCGTCGATAAACCTGGCACGGTGATGCGGGTGTCTTCTTCGATGCCACCAGGATAGAGTTCACCGAGATTCGGTGCGAAGAGCAGATCCAAACCGGCCTCCGCCAGCTTTTCCTTATCGGCGTCTAGCGTACTAGGGTAGCGTGCGTAATCCTCGCCCTTACCGAATTGAATGGGGTTAACAAAGATGCTCACCACCGTGCGATCGGCAAGTAGACGCGCGCGTTCCAACAGCGAAATATGCCCGGCATGCAGATTGCCCATGGTGGGGACGATGGCGATGCGTGCCCCGGTTCGCCGCCAACCGACGATGGTGTGGCGCAGGGCTTCGAGCGAGTAAACCGTTTCCATTGGAATCCTTGTAAGGCAGTTGGGCCAGCCCAAATTCAGTCGGGCGCGCAGTGTAATCTAAGGCATTAATCCGATGCGAGCGCGCTTAGGCGTCTAAAATATCCAGCACCTGCTTGCCGCGAATGCCGGCCTGGACGGTGGCCACTAACGCCCCAAAATGTGCCGGGTGGCTCAGTAGGTCCAGACGTGCGGCATCAACTATCAGGACCGGTGCGGCTTGATAATGCTGGAAGAAGCGCGCGTATTCGTGAATCAGGCGCTCGAGATAGGCGGCATCGATGGCGCGTTCGTATTGGATCCCGCGCGCTTCGATGCGCCGGAGTAACACGTCCACCGGCGCCGCGAGGTAAATGACCAGCTCTGGGATCGGCACCTGCGGTGCAAAGCGCTTAAAAATCTCGTCATATAGCGCAAACTCTTGGTCGTCGAGCGCGATTTGTGCGAACAGGCGATCCTTATCGAACATAAAATCGGCGATCACCGCCGGCACGAACAAATCCGTCTGCGACCACGGTTGCAGCTGCCGCGTGCGTTGGCACAGAAAGTGAAGCTGAGTCGCTAATGCATAGCGAGAACGATCGGCATAGTACTGAGGCAGAAAGGGGTTATCCGCCGCGCCTTCGAGCAGGAGCTCCGCGCCCAGGTGGGCTGCGAGGCGTCGCGTTAAGCTGGTTTTTCCCACTCCAATAGGACCTTCCACCGCGATAAATCGCGGCATCTTCTCTATTTCAGTCATAGGCGCGAAATGACAGCGGTCGCGAACCGCTCGTAGACGCGGCTTATGGGGCCGATACCCGGAATCGTGAGCTCCGGTGCGATTTCATACAACGGAATCACGACGAACGCGCGTTCGGCGATACCGGGATGCGGGAGCGTGAGCCGCTCACTGGTGAAGACGCAGCGATCAACGATCAGAATATCCAAATCCAAGGTGCGCGGACCCCAATGAAACTTCCGCACCCGATGATGCGAGCGTTCCAAGGCTTGTAGCGCATCGAGCAGACTGAGTGGCGCCAGCGTGGTCTCAAGCTTGGCCACGGCATTGATATAGTCAGGTTGCTCGGACGGGCCCATCGGGGGTGAGCAATAAAGGGCTGAATGCGCCACCACACGCGTGCCGGGGAGCGCGCTTAGTTCGATGAGCGCGCGCGTGACCTGCGCTTTGGGATCGTCAAGATTACTACCGATTCCGATAAACGCGGTCGCCAGCGAGTCTTGCACCACCCGCTCTCGCCTAGCCGCCGCCGGGACTATTTGCCGTGCCACCACGCCGTCGCTGGCGGCGATGGCGCCTGGGTTTACTGGTACCGCGCGTGTTCTCCAGCAGTTGTGCCCGACCCCCTTCGTCCGCGGCGAGATAATTAGTCCACCATTCCGCGGCTTCGGTTACCGGATCGCCGGCTTCGGCGCGCAACAGTAGAAAATCGTAGGCGGCACGAAATCGTGGGTGCTCGGTTAAACGCGGCGCGCGTTTGACGATGTGTTTGACCAAGCGCGGTTGGAGCGCCCAAATCTCGCGCGTGACATTGGTGAAACGTCGCGGCATGGCAATCCGCGCGACTTGCTTGGAAATCACCGTGTCGGCCGCCAATTGCATGGCTTCGGTCATTGGAACGCCATTCGCCTGCAGTCCGGCCACGGCTTCTTCCACGTTCTGCCATAGCAGCGCCGCGAATAAAAAGGCTGGGGTGATCGGTTTGTCCTGCGCGATGCGGGCATCGGTATTCGCCAGTGCGCAGGCGATCAGACGGATCGCGAATTCGCCATCGGGCGAATCGAGCGCATCGTCCGTGAGCGGGAACAAACAATGAAACAGGCTGTGATGACGCAGGGCTGCGAAAGTCTGGTGGCCAACCCCGCCGAGGAACAGTTTTAACATCTCGTCGAACAAGCGCGCGGGTGCGATCGATTCGAGTAGATGACGCAGCTTCGGGATCGACGCCAAGGTGGCGGAATCCATCGCGAACCCTAATTTGGTCGCGAAGCGGATCGCGCGCAATAACCGCACGGGATCTTCGCGGTAGCGTTTTTCGGGTTGGCCAATGAGGCGTAAGCGACCGGCGCGGAGATCTTCCACCCCGCCCACATAATCGACGATCGAAAAATCCGCGATGTTGTAGTACAGCGCATTGACCGTGAAATCGCGGCGCCAGACATCATCGTCCAAGGTGCCGTAGACATTGTCGCGCAGGATGCGGCCATCATCCGTGACGGCGGCGCCGTCCGTCTCGCCGTCGTGCGCCGCACGGAAGGTGGCGACTTCGATAATTTCATTTCCAAACTGCACATGCGCGAGTCGAAAGCGCCGCCCAATCAAGCGACAGTTACGGAACAGCTCGCGCACCTGTTCCGGTAGCGCGTCGGTGGCAATATCGAAATCCTTCGGCTCGCGACCGAGCAGCAGGTCGCGCACGCTGCCCCCCACCAAATAGGCTTGGAAACCCGCCTTGTCCAGGCGATACAACACTTTCAAAGCACTTTCGGAGATGAACTTGCGTGAGATGGGGTGCTCGGACCGCGTATAGATGCGCGGCCGCGGACGCAGTGGAATGATTTCAGCGCTGGTCGAGGGTTGGGAGTCCAAAGTCGCTCCTAAACGCGGGTTATAGGGTCGGGGCTCTTGCGGCGTAAGTTAGGCACCGGCGAGGACCGGCCCGTATAATAACACCGCCCACCGTGCTCCCTTCGTCTAGTGGCCTAGGACGTCGCCCTCTCACGGCGAAAACAGGGGTTCGAGTCCCCTAGGGAGCGCCAATGGCATCGCATCCCAAGTCCGCCCTCGGTACGCGCGGCCGTTCGCCGATTTCGAGCGCTTTTGGCCATCCGCGCCCCATGCACCCCACTGCTTGAAGAAAAACGCAACACTGGCGTCATCGCACCGCTGGATGATGTTTTCCACCCATTCCGGCTTCATCGGCCGAGCCCGAGACCCAGATTCCCCGCCGACAATCACCCATTGAATTCCTTCGATATTGAAGTCACCAAGATCCTCCAACAGTGGTTCCACAGACAGGAAACGCACCGGCGCGTTAACTTTTCGTAACAGCGGAATCCGCGGTAACCCATGTCTTCGATTCTCGACCGAAACACCAAGCCATACATTGCGCGGCACTTCCATGGTCGCGCAGAACGATGCCATCCTATCTGCACGTTTTGTAAGGATTTGGAAGGTATGCTGCGGTGCTCGTGCCATGACATCGAAAACGCGGCGCACGTAGTCGAATGGCACTTTTTGATGGAATAGATCCGACATCGAGTTCACGAAATAGATCGTCGGCTTTCGTCGCGCCAGGGGTTCGTTCAGGCGTTCGGGTACGAGGGAAAGCTTGAAGCCATTCTCATAACCGCGCATCCTCATCGCGCGCAATCGATTGGCCATCGTTTCCGCGTAGCAATGCTTGCAACCCGGGGATACTTTCGTGCAGCCGACGGTTGGGTTCCAGGTCATCTCGGTCCATTCGATCGAGGTCTGCGTGCTCATTGAGATCGCTCCATAAGCGAAAGTCGCTCGCCGTCTTTCCAATGTAGCGGTTGCTTTGGCCTTTTACCCTTCGCGTCTAAATTGCGTACTGCGCCAACCTCAATTAGACGAACCAGCGCGCGCTGAAAATCTCCGGGAAACCATCCTGTTTGTTCAAGAATATCGGCGAACTGCTCTTCCCCTATTCGTTTGTCGCCCCCAGCGAGATAGTTTAACCAGTAGGCTTGCACCACTTCGTTCCCCACGTTTCCTGATTCCAGATCTACGAGATCTGATCCATCAAACAATTCGTTCTGTCCAGACCTGGTCACGCGTGCTACCTGCTTGGTTGCAGCTCTAACGAGCTTCTGAATCTGTTGAAGGTTTTCTGATATCTGCATGAACTCGACAATACCGCGTGGATGACTTGTCAAATAAACCAGGTGGTACTTTGGTCGTTCTCTTTTTCGATCCAAGACTCGCACATGGGCAGATCTGGCTGGTCTACTCTCACTTGCAGCCAATTCGCGTTTGAGATTTTTTCGGTAGGTGTCCACTAGCAGTTTTTCGCGAGAACTCCCGTCCAACCCACTCATGTCAACTGGTTCCCCCAGCAAGGCGGCAATTTTTTCATTCCAATCAACCATCGAAGCGGTCCGATTCACATTTTCGTACATAAAATTGATCAGAAACTCCGATTGTCGTCTTCGCAAGAGTGGACTAAGCATGTCTACTCTGACGTCTTTCCATCCTTTGGGATCCAGGAAAAAGAATACGAAGGCACGTGTTCCGCACCACTCCTGAATTTGCCCTAGCAAAGAAACGAAATCTCCTTGAAACGCATTGGCCTCCAACTCCTGCGAGTTCCACTTCTCAAGGAAATCATTTAGTTTCGAAAATACCTTTTTGTCCTTTTCGACAAAGAGAGCGCGGAAGCGCAAATCCTGCTTCACCTTACTGAGGTCTGCTTTGCATTGGCTAAGGATGCTGAGCGAAATGCCAATAGACGTGTCCGCAAGATTCTCGCTGGTTGAGGACCACGGTCCGGCGAAACCATCGACGTAACAGATCTCTCGAATGCCGAGGCGGGACGCGCTCATCCCGATGATCATGAAAAGTTTCTGAAGATAGGCTTTCAAAAGCTCATGCTTGATATATGCCTGTTCTCGGCCGCGGTACTCATCCGGGGCTTGCGCACCCCGCTTTTCTTTAGGCACTTCGCCTCCGTTGCCAAGCGAACGAACGTTCGGTATCGTAGTCTCGTGGCAGACGACGGTCAATATCTCTCGAAACTCCGGGACTACTATGCCCGGCATCAGGTATTGCCGTCTTATGCTCGCATTGGCGAGCTCATTGGCTTGAATTCCAAGGCTTCGGTTGCGGGGCTTGTTCAGCGCTTGAAGGCTGAAGACTTACTGAGAAGCACACCCGACCGGCGCCTGAAGCCTGGCGGGCGATTCTTTGAACGCGAGGTCGCTGAGCACGTCCGCGCGGGGGAGCACAGTCCTGTCCCTGACTCTTCACTGGACGCCTTGATGATTGACGCGCATCTCGTCCCGCATCCGTCCAAAAGCGTTCTCATCAAGGTTAAGGGAGATTCGATGATCGACGCGGGCATCCATGAAGGAGACACCGTGATCGTGGAAAAGCGATCAAAAGCGGAAATCGGCGACATCGTCGTGGCGATAGTGGACAACGAATTCACGTTAAAGCGCCTGGCACGTGACAAAGGGCGGATCGTTTTACGACCGGAGAACAAGGCTTATCCGGTGATCCGCCCGCGCGGGAATCTCGAGATATTTGGTGTAGTGACGGGATTGTTTCGGAAATATCGATGACGCTGACAATCAGTGCTAGGTTATTTAGTCGAAAGCACCTGTGGCATGGCGTTTAGCCAACCTCCTGCGCCAACCTTCCCCATGCAATCGAGACCTGGGCCGGCTTCATTATTGACTGCTTGCGCGGATTCCATTGCTGGATTGCCGATAACGCAGTCGCGGCGTCGTAAACGTCGGCGTTGTTCGCGGCGACCCAAGTACGGTGGCTAAACAGCTCCATTCCGTACGGCGTTTGAAATCCATCGATGAGCCGGGCGACCCGTTGAACGCGCTCGTTTAGTGCGTCGTTTCCGAACGCTGAGACAAACTTATCTGCTTCCGCCAATGCTTGCTTATCTGGTTCGATTTCGGCTTCCATCACACCGTCGCCCACCCCGCGAATGAAATGCCCTTCCATCCTATCGAGGGCGTGTTTGAGTTCCTCAGAGTAAGGGCCGTACTTCTGTTTGACGAACTTTAGGCGCAGGTCCGTGCCCGCGAGTTGAAGAAAATAAGCGAGCTTCTGAACTTCTATCTTCGAGAGTCCGTATTCCATCTCGCGATAGATCTCGATTACTTTAAGAATAGCCGCGCGCCCCGGTGTCATTTTCGGCCTTGGCGTCTTAACCACCATTTCCTTAACATCAATGTTGGGGCCTGGTTCAAACAATCGAACCTCGACATCCGTGACATCGGCGAACGCGGCTTCGATCAAAGGCCGTACGTCGGTCCACTGGAGTCCCCCATTGCCGCAACCGAGCGGAGGAATGGCTATCGAGCGAATTCCTAGCCGTTTTATCTGCGCGACTAGAGCAGAAAGCCCATCGCGGATCGATAATATCTCCGACTTACCGCGCCAATGCTGCTTGGTTGGAAAGTTGATGATGTAATTCGGCGTAACCAGACCCCCGGCGTCGAAGATCCACATGTGGCCGAGCTTCACCTCGCCCTTTTTGCACGCGACCTCATAAGCCTTGAAGTTATCCGGCCACTTGTTCTTGAACTGCAGCGCAATGCCTTTGCCCATGATGCCGACACAGTTAACCGTATTGACGATTGCGTCGACATCATCCTGCCGCAGCAGGTCTCCGCGCATTAGGTTTATCGCCATATTACTGTCCCAGGAAATACCAGTCAGCTATGACGTTCCTGTAATCCGATGCTCGCGACAATATAAGCGCATTACGCAGATCAATTGAACGCGCTTTCACGGGGTCGATTCCCCAAAAATAGCAAGATATTGTTCAGCCAAATCACTGGGAACATCTTTCCAGTATCGCCAGTAGGCAACAATTTCGCGAACTTTTACCAGCGAGATGTGATCTGCGTCGAGCATCAGTTTCAGTAGGTCGAGAGATCGAAAAGTCTCAATATCGAATGCGGCACCGACTTCCGTCATCGCTTTATCATCCGTGGCAACCGAAATCTGCAAGGCATAGCCGTGCGCTAGTGCCAACGCATCAACCCTGGAAACTCCACGGAAATCCGTCTGAATATAATCCCAGATAAACTCGTAAGCTCGGTTAATTTCTTTTCTTTCTCTCTTTCCCAATGACAAATAGGTTTTGCGATTATCTCGGTATTCGCGCTCCAACGCCCAATGAAATTTTGTCTGAAGTCGCGGGTTTCGCGTCAGCTCGTCGTCGAGTTCTGGAAGGCAGTAAAAACAGTATTCGGCGTCGCCAAACGGCTGAAAGAGCAAAGGATGAATGCTTACCGCTAGCCGAAGATAGCAGCTTGTATCAAGCAGAATCTTCGATTGCGCCATTTCATATCAACTCGGAATGGATCGCCTTCGCATCCAATGCGCCGTAATCGAGCACGGTTTGAACAAACCCAGGCCCGCGACCGGTTTCGCGAAGGAATAGTCGCAGAACTTCAAAAAATGGGGTTTCAAATTCATTGCCAATCCGGTCGATATAAACCTCCGGTTTCGGCGATGCTCTGTCAAAAAATACTTCGCTGAGATTCGGGAACGCTTGGTTGAACTTAGTGGTAGCCGGATGAATATCCTTGTTCAACGATAATTTCGGTTGCCCCACACTTTCGGCATAGGCATTGATCTGGGTATACACGTTGAGTGGCGAGATCATCATGTTCTCGGCGTACCGCTTGATTCGATTGATCTGGACACCGATGCGCTGCTTACCTATTCCTTTATATGCCCGCTCTGCTAACACCCGTGGAAACAACAGCGCTCCGGCGAAGGCGTCGGCAAAGTCCTCCGCAATATTTCCGGAGAGGTCCGGCGAAAGCGAGTGCCCTAGTTCGTGAGACATCCAAAATAAAAAGTCGTGCACATTCGTATCCAGGTTGAGGTATACCCACGTCGTTTTGGAGTCGGGAAGATAGACATGGATTGCATTCTCGTGCCGATTTTTGCTCCCCCAAAACACAGGGATTAAAACCGTTTGAAGCTCCCGAAATGTACGGATTAGCCGACGAAAATCCACGACGCCATCAGCGTCAACACCAATTTCCTGCCGAACATTCTTGACCACATCTTGGATGTAGTCGTAATCCACCGCAGGCGCTTTCAGGAAAGGTGGTAGGGTTAGTGTTGTGAACGGCAAGAACGGTACGAGTTCTTTCAGCAAGCGACCCATCTCGCGAGCGAGCGTGACATGATCATCAGTAGTCTTGGAACCGCGCGTTTTGCGAAACGCGATCACCGGCGCATTTGCTTCTTCGCGGACAATGAGTTCGCCGAAAGCAAGGTCGACAATCGAACCCAAACGTAGAAGCTTGTCCGGGCGTGGGAATGTCTCGCCGCTGAGCCACTTGGAAACCGCTTCTCTCGAGACCTCAAGCTTCTCGGCCAGCGCAGAAGCGTTCATACCGGTCTTTTCAAGCGCGGAACGAAGCGCTTTTATGTTGAGGCGTTTTTCCACAGTCGGCATCATACGAAGCTGTCAACTTGTGTCAACTGAATCAGCCGCTCTATCGTAAAATAGCTAGCCAAAACAGTAAGAATTTGTAAGTCGACTAAAAGACGCACTGGGATGGTTAGGTTGGGCTCGTCAATTCCGCGACCAGTGCTTCCATGAGTTTTGCGGCGGTGGCGCGGGAGGCGGCGAGCTGCGTTTCCAACGCGTCCACCAAGGCCATCAGCTGCTCCAATTTGGCCACGATCCGGCGTTGTTCGGCGAGGGGTGGGAGGGGAATGTCGAATTGTTCGATCATCGCCTTGGTCAGGGCCTCGCGCGTTGCTCCCACCTGAACATCGTCAATAAGGTCTTGGACTACCGGGCTCGCGAGAAACAGCTCCAGGAAGCTGGGAAGTACTGCGGCGGAAGGCCGGACGATGCATACGTGCTGGTTGACTCTCGCGCCTTCCATGTCGTTCGGCGCAGTGGTTACCCGGCCAATTGAGGCGCCAGTGATATTCAGCAATACATCGTCAGCTTGCACTGTCACGTTCCTGAGCTTCTCGGCCTGCTCTTCGTTTAAGAACGCGAGGCCATGCCGTACAAATCCGCCGAAGTGGACATTCATGGAGCGAATCAACGGCACGCCCGATTCTTGGTAGGAATCTCTTCCGCCCGACGGAGTGGATCCGCTGCCGATCTTCGTGGTCACTTCCTTTAGCTTCCGCGTTTCCCAGCCAGCTGATTCTGGGTCATGTGGCAGAAGCAAACCTTGGACGGCGAGGGTGAGGATGGATTTGCGGAGGTCGGCGGGCGCGATGTCGAAGGAATCGTGGAATAGAAATTCGAGGTTGGCCGGGGTGGGCGCGTCGGCAAAGCGGGTCAGCGACGCGCGGGCGAGCGCGGCGTGCCGCGTCGCCCCTTCCTGCTGCTGCGCCTCCAGCCGATCACACAACGCCATCAACTCATCCACCTTCGCCACGATCCGCTTCTGCTCGGCGGGCGGCGGTAGAGGAAACGGTGAGCCAGCAAAATAACTATGTGGCACTCGCTTCTGGCCTGCTGATCCTGTCATTCGAGACTCACCGCGCGTGATGAATCCTTGTGTCTTCAAATAAATTAAAGCGAACTCGGGTACGATTACTTCGGTGCTCTGTCGGAACACGTGCAGCTCGGTTGTCCCTGCGCCAATTCCATTCACTAATTTCCGCATCACGGCGGACTTCGCGTTTTCAAAACATGGTGTAATCTTCGCCATGACCACGTCGCCGTCGGCGAAATGAGTGAACGCCTTCTTCACTTCGCTCCACGTTCTTTCCTCGGACTGAGCAGCAAGCCCATAGCCTGCTGGGATCAATGCCATCGGAACAAAAGAGACGCGCGTTCCGTCAGCAATATCGTTTCGGACCTTCGTCTTTCCGAGGTTGTCGAGGCACACCCAACGCCATGTTTCTGGAATCTCGAATGGTGGTGGTGAGGCGGGATCGTGGCTCGAAAGGCGGTGATCGAGTTCGGCGATAAATTCGAGCCAAGCATCGTCATCCTGATCGCAAGCGAGGCGTTCGCTGAGCGAACCGTTCACTGCCAGTTCTAGCACCAGCTCCCGCATCTTCGGCACCGCATCGGGGGCGTCCACGAACTGATCGAACTTTCCAAAAAAAGTTTCCAGCTTCACTCAGCGATTCCGGCGGTCGCAGTCAATGCACGATAGAGTTCTTGCTTTAACATCGCGCGCGTTTCAGCGATCTGCGCAAGCAGCTTTTCGTATTCCGGCAGCAAATGATCCACATCGCCGGGACCGGTGTCAGGGTTGTGCGGGTTCTTCAGGTCAAGGTTGTAGTTGCCGGCTTCGATCTGATCGATGGACACACGCCAGGTCTGCTCGTTTTCGACACGGGCGGCGAAGCCGTCGTGTTCCGATCCCCACCACGCGCGCTCGCCTTCGAATTCTTCGATGCGGATGGGTTTGCCCTTGTTGTAACTCTTGGCGCCAGGCGGGTAGGGGTGCTCGTAGTACCAGACCTCTGTCGTCGGCTGGCCTTTGGTGAAGAACAGCAGATTGGTACGAATGCCGGTGTAGGGATTAAACACACCGTTCGGCAGGCGGACGATGGTGTGCAAGTTGCAATCGTTCAGTAGCGCTTCTTTGATGCGTGTTTTAACGCCTTCGCCGAACAGCGTGCCGTCTGGTAACACGAGTCCGGCGCGGCCGCCGGGCTTTAGGATTTTCATCAGCAGCACGAGGAAAAGATCTGCAGTCTCCCGGGTGCGAAACTCGGCGGGGTAGTTCGACTCGATGCCGTCTTCTTCCATGCCGCCGAATGGCGGGTTGGTGACGATCACATCCACGCGCTCCTTTGGGCTCCAGTCACGCAGCGGCCGCGCGAGCGTGTTGTCGTGTCGCACGTTTGAAGGCACATCGATGCCGTGGAGCAGCAAATTGGTCATACACAGCACATGCGGCAGGTGTTTCTTCTCGATGCCGGCGAAGCATTCCTGGATGGTGCGCTCGTCGGCTTCGGTCTTCACCTGCTTCCGCCAATGTTCGATCGCGCAAACGAGAAAGCCGCCGGTGCCGCAGGCAGGATCAAGAAGGGTTTCGCCGAGTCGCGGATTGACTTGTTCGACGATGAACTGGGTGACGGCGCGCGGCGTATAGAACTCGCCGGCATTGCCAGCGGACTGCAGGTCTTTCAGCAACTTCTCGTAGATGTCGCCAAACATGTGGCGGTCATCGGAAACATTGAAATCGATGCCGTTGATCTTGTTGATGACCTGCCGCATCAACGTGCCGTTCTTCATATAGTTGTTGGCGTCTTCGAAGGCCATGCGGATGAGCCCGGCGATTTTGTCGCCGCCGCCAGTCAGCGCTTTCAACTTCGGCAATAGGGTGTGTTAACGAAGTCGAGAAGCTTCTCGCCGGTATCGCCTTCGTCGTCCGCCGCCCAGGTAGACCAGCGCAGGTGCTGCGGTAGCGGGGACTTGTAGTGGTCGCGCAGGAGTTCGAGTTCCTTTTCGCGATCGTCGAAGATTTTTAGAAAGAACATCCAGCCGAGTTGTTCTAGGCGCTGCGCGTCGCCGTAGGTGCCGGCGTCCTTGCGCATGATGTCCTGGATGGTTTTAACGAGATTGGAAACGTTGGGCATAGATCAGGCGGCTTCCTGGTAGAGCTGCACTTCTAGTTCATGAATGGCGGCAAGGTAGCGTTGTTTACCGTCGAAGAAGTTGATGATTTCGATGGGTGTACCAAAGTGAGTGAGCGGATCTACTTTCAAGATCTCCAGCGATTCCACGCTTCGGATGCCGGTGTCGGCATATTTTTGCAGCAGCGCATCGAGCACGGCGCGCGCCTGGTCGCCATACTTGGCGAATACATGCCGCTTCTTCACGCGTTCGGCGCGCTCGCGCCGGGTCAACGGCGGTTGATCGAAAGCCACATGGCAGATCAGATCGAACGCATCAAAGCCCTTCCCCACTTGCTCGGCCAATTCATCGAGAAACACCCCGCGACTAGACAATTCTTCGATGATGGCCTGCTTGCGGTCGGCATCGCGCCACGCGGTAAGGAACGCATCCAGTGAGGCGTACTCCTGGCGCACGGTCTTGCGGGTGTAGTCCTTCAAGGATTCGGTGATGAGTTTGCCGTCGGCATCGAGATACTGCACGCGTTCGCCCGCGATGGTCACTTCCACATCGTCCACAAAGTATTTGACGTTGCCTGGTGTTGGCTCGGTCGGCGGTTCCGGATCGGAAAGGGTGCCGGGATCATCGGGAGGCACCGGCGGATCGCCCGGACCGGGTTCGTAGATCTGCACCGGGTCCCCGTCGAACGCGGGATCGGCGAACAGCGCCGTGGCGCGCTTGAAATCCATGATCGTGAAAAAGAACTTGTTGTAGTCCTCGTTGATGCGCGTGCCACGGCCGATAATCTGCTTGAACTCGGTCATCGAGTTGATGTGCTTATCGAGCACGATGAGATGGCAAGTCTGCGCATCCACACCGGTGGACATCAACTGCGACGTGGTGGCGATGACTGGAAACGTGGATTCCGGATCGATGAAGTTATCGAGCTGAGCCTTGCCTTCCTCGTTGTCGCCGGTGCTGCGCATGATGTATTTGCTGTTCGCGGCGGCGAGATCGGCATTGGCATTGACGAGTGCCTAGCGCATACGTTCCGCGTGATCGATGTTCTCGCAGAAGACAATAGTTTTCGCGAAGCGGTCGGTGGCTTTTAGGAATTCTGTAATTCTGGCGGCGACGAGTTCCGTACGTTGTTCCAGCACCAGGCCGCGATCGTAGTCGTTGCCGTTGTACTCACGGTCCTCGATGAGATAGCCGTGTTTATCCGTCTTACCGCGTTCGGGGCGCCAACCTTCCAAGTCGCGATCGATGGCGATGCGGATGACTTTGTACGGCGCCAGGAACCCATCGGCAATGCCCTGTTTCAGCGAGTAGGTATAGAGGGGATCGCCAAAGTATTCGATGTTGGAAACGTCCTTGGTTTCCTTCGGGGTGGCGGTGAGGCCAATCTGCGTGGCGGACTCGAAATATTCGAGTACCTTGCGCCACGCCGCATCATCGGCGGCGCTGCCACGGTGACATTCGTCGATCACAATCAGATCGAAAAAGTCCGGCGTGAACTGCTTGTAGATATTCTGTTCTTCCTCGGTGCCCGTGACGGCTTGATACAGGCAGAGATAGATCTCGAAGGCCTTGTCGACCGTGCGATTGGTGATCTTGGTCATCGCCTGACCGAAAGGTTTGAAGTCGTTGGTCTTGGTCTGGTCGGCGAGGATATTGCGATCGACCAGGAACAGGATTCGCTTCTTGGCACCGGACTTCCATAGCCGCCAAATAATCTGAAAGGCGGTGTAGGTTTTGCCCGTGCCGGTGGCCATCACCAACAGAATGCGGTTCTCGCCGCGCGCGATGGCTTCGACCGTGCGGTTGATGGCGATGAGTTGGTAATAGCGCGGCGACTTCTTCGCGCCGTCGTCGTAATAATCTTGGGTGGCGAGGGCTTCTTGGCTTGCGGTGTAGTGCTTCGCCGCGCAGTAGCGCGCCCAGAGCGCGGCAGGCGCAGGAAACTGATTAAGTGGGAGCTCTCTTTCAACGGCGCCGCTGATCGCGGTCCGGTCGTGCTCTAGAAACCCATCGCCATTGGAACTGTAGGCGAACGGCACATCGAGGATTTCAGCGTATTCGAGCGCCTGCTGCATGCCATCGCCGACGGTGTGGTTGTTGTCCTTCGCTTCAATAACCGCAAGCGGAATGCCAGGTTTGTAATAGAGGAGATAGTCTGCTTTTTTTGCCTCGCCGCGCTTTACTGTTTTGCCGCGAACGATGACGCGACCCTTGGTGAAATAGACCTCCTCCCGAACCTGTGTCATCACGTTCCATTTGCCATCCTCCGCCCCGACAATTGCCGGCGTGATGAACTTAGTGCGGATGTCAGTTTCGGTGAGGTCTTTTTTGTTCATATACTCGAGGCTAATTTACACTGAAAAGCGTCTCGGCTGAGACTGAGGTCCATCGGATGACCAGGGTCGCGCAATTTATCAGACTGAGATTTGTATGGTGTCCACGGCCGCATTTTTGGCGCCGAAGATGAATGACACTTACTTACGCTGAAATGCCGGGAAAGATGCGCACTCTTGGTCCTTCGTCATTCCGGCGAAGAGGACGTGTAAAAACTCGAATCGCCGCCCGTCACCCCGGAATTCGCAGAGCGAATATCCGGATAGGACTGGGGATGCACACGCCGCAGTGTCTCTTCAGTTGCCGGCGGTGCGCTGGTGAAGACGAACTGGTCCGACAGCCCCGCAACCGCCGGCGGTTGGACCCACCGACCTACCGGCAGGAACGGGGTGGCCGGTATTTGCGCTTCGCTATTTAGTCGCTCATCGCGGTTGTTTCAGGCTTGGTGGGCGACAGGCTCTGCACGCCCCGAGCTTGTGTGAAAACGAAATTTAGACTCAGCCAAACCAAAAGCGGCCCCATACGATCGACTGCCTTAAGGACACGGGTACGGTTCACGCTGAGCCGATCAACGCGTCATGGCCGAACCGCTCGTCCCGGCGTTACGGGAAGCTTGCGCTCCCGCCCTGTTGCCTGGCGACTGTGCCGCTCCCCGGTCGCTTTTGTTAGTCCTCGCGGCACTGCTGGCGCCGATTACTTTGCGGTGTGGAGGGCCGTTATGCACGACGCAGTTGGGGTTAGCAGCAGTACCGTAAGTGCGCTCCATGCACGCGGGGTGTTTGTCATAGACACTGGCACCCGGCGCGTTGGCGGTTTCCGCTGCGTACAGCGGCTGCGCCAACATACTGAAGATGGTTACGTTGGTGAAAAACCGTTTCATCGTTCACTCCCTTGTTTTTTGCCTCGCGCATCGAACCATGTGAGTGCCGCATCGGCCCGCAACACGTTCACCGGCGTGATCAGCGCGTTCTAGTGAAGGGGCAAGCTTGCCGAAATGTTTCCTGAGGCGAATAGCTTAGTAAGTCTTATGCTCTTTCTTCTCAGCGGCGGCTTCGTGCCGTTGTTTCTTGGGTGTTTCCATTTCGGTTGACACTATCTTTCCAGTCTTTGCGTCGACGTGAATTTCGGTGATGTCCTTTGAACCGATCTGCGCTATGTCAAATGACCAAATGAGTTTGCCATGTTCGTTCTCAAGTTCCGTACTGGAGACAGTTCCACTTGGAACCTTAGCGAGTGCCGTCGCCCGCGCATCGGCTTCGGAAATTTTGGCTTCAGCGTGTAGTTTCGCTTGCGACGTGGCGTCGGCGAACACCATTGGGGAGCTGCAAGCTAACATGGTCAAGATGGCACTAAATCGAATTTTGGAAAGAGGCATGATGGATTCTCCTGTTTTGGTATCTACATATTTGATCGAGGAGCGTGAACCTAGGGTGTACGAATGCGCGCTCGATCACCGTGCGGTAAATAACATTAATGCATCGCGCTATTTTCAAAATGGCACTTAAGGAAGGTCTGATTTATCCAATGATTCTGATGTGGTCGTCTGTAACAGAGCCACAATTCGCCCCGAAAAGCAGATTTTAGTACGAGAGGCCCCGCTCTAGCTCCGTAACCGGTAACTGGCCGGCGCTCTTCTTACTTAATCGGGTAGCCCGTATAAATCCGAGCGCAGTGGATTGTCGGCGAAGTGTTGTTTCCACAGGCGGGGCGTGAGTTCGGCCACCCGCGCGGCGGGATGTAGGCCGACC
>JACPPA010000034.1 GCA_016191285.1 Gammaproteobacteria bacterium | reverse complement strand
CCGACACCATCACGTTATTGCTATGCAAATCAATTCCACAATACAGTGTCATCGCTCGTCTCCTTTGCTTGGTGGTTCACGAAATCTTTCAACTTCGCATCTACCACCAATCTTGGGAGACGGCTAATGATTATCAGAGTTATTGAAAACGGAGGCATCGGTGCAGTAACGTCCATCCCTCGACAACATGAACACAAAAGGAGTTGTGTCATGGCGAGATTTCCAAGGATCGTGGTCCCAGGGCAACCCCTGCACATCGTCCAGCGCGGCAACAACCGCCTCCCTTGTTTCTTCACCGACGCGGATTACAATTTTTACCTCGACTGCCTGGCCGACGCCGCCGATCATTACGGCTGTGATATGCATGCCTACGTGCTGATGACCAATCACGTCCACCTGCTGCTGACGCCTGAAACGTCATCTTCAGCCTCTCTCACGTTGCAATCCGTTGGGCGACGTTATGTCCGCTACGTGAATCGTTCCTACCGTCGTACCGGCACCCTGTGGGAAGGGCGCTACAAATCAACCCTTATCGATTCGGATCGCTACCTGTTGTCCTGCAGCCGCTACATTGAACTAAACCCTGTCCGCGCAAAAATGGTCGCTCATCCGCGCGACTACCCCTGGTCGAGCTATCGTTCCAACGCGGAAGGCACTCGCAATGCGCTCATCACCGCCCATCCACTTTATTTACAACTCGGCGCCAGCACCGCAGCGCGCCGTACTGCCTATCGCGCCATGTGTTCCGAAATTATCGACGAACGCGAACTCTCGACCCTGCGATCTGCGACAGAAACCGGGGTCGTTCTCGGTGATGTTCGTTTTCGCGTCGAGGTCGAATCAACCTTGAATCGCAATCTTGAACGCCTCCCAGTTGGCGGCGACCGTAAGAGTACGACATTCAAGCGACGACATTTCATCGCCAATAATTAGTCAGGGAAGATTTCAGCGTCACTGACCCCTTGAATCTGCCTTGAATCTGAATCCTTGAATCTGACCCCGTCTTTGGCCGGTAGGAAACACACCTAGCCCATGATGTAGATCATACGACTGGCAAGATCGATTGCCTCATATCCCTGATAGGAGCCATACCGACTAACCCGCTGGAATTTCGATTTCGAGATAGCTTCCTGGTACAGCTGCGTTGACGCCTTCCACGATGCGAAGTACATGAAGCAGCAACTGTGGCCACTGTTGCCGACCTAGAACGACAACGGCGATTTTGCGGCCCTTGAGGTTTTGCTGATAACGCATGTTCTTATCCGTGGTCAGCAAAACATCGAACCCGGCCGCTTCGGCCGCCGCTAATAGATCACCATTCTTGAACTTGTCCCATCCTTGTTGTGCCGCTGTGCTAACAATATGTTGATCGAGATACGTACGGATGGGGACAGGTGTCGCCTGGTCAAAAAGCACTCGCATCTAGCGCGCGTACGTAGGTAGCTTATCAAGGCTGCGCGCAGCAAATTCAATGATCGCCTTGACTTGATCTCGATCAAGTCCGTCATACCACTCCATGATGTCGTCGATGTTCGCACCGGCTTCGAGATTTTCGAAGATCGCCGAGACAGGCATTCGCGTGCCTTTTAAGACCCATGCCCCGCTCACTTTGCCGGGAATACTTTCCACGGCGGTGCATTGTGACCAATCGAGTGTTGCCATCAGTACTCTCCTTTCGTCATTCCAGTCTAGCAGCACATTTCAACGATTTCTTAAGCTGTGAATGCCGCAGATGGCCGCTTTATAGCGCTTAGATTCGCCCTTCGAGCGGCCGTTCTGGCCGCAAGGAGCCGCATAGTCACCTTAACCAACAGCTCAATATTTTCAAAAAAGCACCCTACTTAACAAGAGCGCGATATTCCAAGTACTAACGTCCAGTACATTCATTGAGTCTTTACGCCGCCCCCATCCGATAAATCGCACGATGCAACACACGCATCACCAGCCGGTCCGTGCACAGCACGACATCGATATCCGCATAGTCGTTGCCATTGCGTTCTTCCAGGCTAACCACTTTGCCGCGTACTTCGATTTTGGTGCCAGCGGGTACTGTCGCTAAATGCTGCACTTCGCTTGACACATGAATCCATGGTCCAAGGGCGAGATTGCGATCGACCAGGTAATTCGCTTGGCGTAATAGCCACGCGGGATGCGCGCAGTGTTGGTACAACGGCGAGGCTTCGCACATGCCGAGCAAAAGCTCAGGCGCTAAGCCGCCGCTGGAATCGGTATAGAAGGTTCCCAACGTCGGATTTTCGCGTAGCGATTCGGGTGTAGCGGGTCGACGCGGCTCGGGGAGCGGCGCGAGTGGCGGAAGTGCTTTGTCCAGCATTATCGGTCCTGGGAAACGCGCGGTCGCCACGGCACACACTTCTCCTGCCGGGTTCGTTGCGCTGAGCTCGATCGTTACACTGTTCTCGTCACTCGCCGTTACTGTGGTGCGCACACTAACGGTTTGTCCGGCATAGATCGGGCGTCGAAAGCGCGCCGTCATGAAGCCGCGTTTGAGAAACTCAACGCCAAGCGCTGCAACTACCGGATGCGTGAGATAACCATACACGGTCACGCCGGGAACGAGTCCGCCGGCAAATCCGAGTTTCCGCGCCAACGCATCGTCATGAATCAAATTGCGACTGTCGACAGCGTCGTTCTCGGCGGTCACGCGCCATTCGGGTAATGGCGTACCCATTTTAAAATCCGAAAACTTCATGTGCGTGTTGCTGCGGTGGGTGGCCGAAAGATCTCGGCGGGGATGGTGACGCTCGCGGTGAACCAGCGCTCCATGCTCTCGGCGTTCATCGTTGACCAATCTGGAATTTCTTCGACCAACGCGCGGCCCAGCTGATTGCCGAAGCGTACCAACTGATTGCCACTCGCGGTGCGCGCCGTATTCCATTCGGTCAACGCGGCGTCTAACGACGTTCCGGTGCGCAAGGCATCAGCAAGTGCGACTGCATCGTTCATGCCCTTGAGCGCGCCTGCCCCACTGTGTGGCCGCGCAAAGGCTGCGGCATCGCCGGCAAGCGCGATGCGACCGACGCAGTACGCGGGCACTTCGCAATCGTAAATCGCATAGACGAAGGTCTGTTCACAGCGCTCGACTAAGTTCGCGTAAAAACTCGGTAGCCGCTGATGCGTCGCGTCTTTCAACGCGCGCTCGGTGGCGAGTGGCATGGCGCCGGGCGGTAAGGATCCTTCGCGGATAACGCCCATCGTATCGGTGAGAAACGCGGGAAGCTCCGCTGCGGGCACCGGCACGTAAATGCCCCAATTCACCAACCGCGTGCCACGGGCCACCGAGCCATCGGCATTGGGCACGAAGTAAAAAATACCGTGCCCACTGCGATACCCCAGGCAATGAATTCCGGATTCCAGCACCGCCGCGTCCGCGAGTGCGCTTTCGTCGAGCGCGCCACGCCACAGCACATAACCGGCATAGCGTGGGATGATCTCAGGAAATAAGTAATGTCGTCCCAGTGAAGCATAGCCATCTGCGCACACCACCAGATCAAAGATGTGCTGCACGCCGTCGGTGAGTGCGACCACGGCGCCATCGGATCGATTGTCGATTCGCGTCACGCGCTGCGCAGTCCGATAGCTCGCATTCGGTACACGCCGACGTAAGTTTCGGTACAACATGCCCCAATTCATTAACAACACATTGGTGGGTTGGTCCCACGCCAAGTAACCGCGATACGCTTCAGCCGGTGTCCGCCAGCGCCGCACAAAAGTGCCGGCGCGAAAATACGGAATGTCCGCATCGATCAAATCGTGTTCAATATACGTTTCAATCACCGAGGGCGGAACGCCTAAGCCCGCGCCGCGATCTTTCAATTCTTCGCCGCTGCGTTCAAAGAGCGTGACCTCGCATCCGATCCGCGACAACAACGTGGCCACGGCACAGCCTGTGATCGATCCGCCGACGACACCCACTTTGAGTCCCGATGCGAGGGTGTTCGATTGACTCATCGTGATTGGTCCTCGGTACTTTCCGCCAGGATGGCCGGCATAATCTCGCGCTGCATCAGGTACACCGATTGCAGTGACGCAGCTCGCGGCAGATTACCAAAGGCCATTCGGCACAGCAGATAATTAATGCCGGCCGCAGCGATCTCGCGCCGCATGGCATCGCGAACCGTGGCCACCGCGCCCACCAAACATAAGCCAGCCGCGCGTGCTTCCATGAAATCCTCGGGGAAGTTGAGCGGAATGGGAATATTGCGTAAGCGCCAGAGGTATAACAGGCTCGTAAACCATTGTTGATAAGCCGGCGCGGCGAGTGCAATGGCTTCGCCGTCGGTCGCCGCGACGACCACGTGTCGATTGACCCCGAGATTGGGTAATGGCTCGTTCGCAAACGCGCCGCGCGCCCATTCCACGCGATATTGATCCGTGATGGCGCGCACCGCCGTGGCGGGACCATTGGTCACAATATTTATTTTGCGCGCCGCCGCCCATTCCGTAACATCCGGTCGCGCCGCGCCGTACCACAGCGGCGGATGCGGTCGTTGCACCGGCTGAATTTCGAGCGGCACCTTCTCGAACGAGAAATACTGCCCTTTGAAATTCAATTCCGACGCCGTCAACCCTTGCAGCACGATATCGCGCACTTCCACATAGCGCGCCTGAGCATCGTCACCGACGCCATAAAAGCCCATTTCGATCGGCGATATGCCGCGCCCGATCCCAAGCTCGAGCCGGCCGCCGCTCATTTGATCGAGCATGCAGATCTCTTCGAGCAAGCGCAGCGGATGATAGATGCTCATGGTGTATACCAGCGGTCCGAAGCGCAACGCGCGGGTGCGTTGCGATACCGCCGCGAGGAACACACTCGGCGCACAGGCAAGGCCAAGTGGCGTGCCGTGATGCTCAGCCAGGTGATAGGCATAGAAGCCCGCGCGGTCGTAGGCTTCGACGAGATCCAGACGATCGCGATACTGCTCGCCCATGCTGACCGTGCCGCGATCCATGTGATCAAATACGCCGAATTTCATTGCTGGCCTCTCCGGTACTTCGAGGTTTAGTTTTTTACAATCGTTACAACGCCGGCCGCCGTTTATGCCATTCGGTCGCCCGTTCATACGCTGCCGCTACCCGCAGAATCGTCGCTTCATCGCCATGACGTCCAATGAACTGCATGGCCGTGGGTAGACCCTCGGCATTGATGCCATTCGGCAGGGTAATCGACGGATGGCCACTGAAATTCGTCGGCGCGGAGTAGCGAACTAACGGAGCGACGGCTTCGGGCGGCGCGATCTGATGTGGCGGGAAATCCTGTTGCGGCATGGCCGGAGTCGGCGTTGCCGGGCACAGCACGCAGTCGACCTGGGCAAAAGCCTTCGCGAATAGCGCCAGCGTCGATTGTCGAAGTTTCTGTCCGCGCGCGTAATCTTCTGCGGTGGCTTCGGCGCCATAGTCCAGCAACGCGCGGAACACCGGACCGTATTCCAGGCGACGCGCGGGATAAAATTCACGATGCCGTAACAAGGCATCGACGGCGCAGGTCGTCAGCCAGTAATCGCAGCAATCGGTGATGCCCGCGAGATCGATGTCGACGATGTCCACGCCCTGCCCGCGCAACATGAAGCAGGCGCGAAACGTCGCATCGGCCTGCACTGGATCGGTGTCAATCGTGCAGTAGTTGCGATCGATGCCGACTTTGAGCCCTGCGGCGCCGCGCGCGATCTCTGCGAGATAATCGATTGACGGATCGCTCCGTGTCGTGGGGTCGCGTTCGTCGCGGCCTTCAAGCACTTGTAGCATGATCGCAGCGTCCGTCACCGAGCGCGCCATCGGGCCGATGTGATCGAGCGTGTCGGCCAACGGGAATACGCCGTGCCGTGACACCTTGCCGAATGTCGGCTTGATCCCAACGATGCCGCAAGCCGAAGACGGAAAGCGAATCGAGCCACCCGTGTCGGTACCGATCGCGCCGAAACACAGCGATCCCGCGGTTGCCGCACCGGAGCCGCTGGACGAGGCACCGGCCCAATAGTCGAGGTTCCAAGGGTTACGCGGATAGTCGAGCGCGGGATGGTAACCATAAAGCGCGAATTCGGTGAGATTCAATTTGCCGAGGCAGACCGCACCCGCTGCAGTCAGTTTTTCGACGATGGCGGCATCGAACAGCGGTTTGAAATCCCGCAGCATCGGCGAGGCACAGGTCGTTGCAATGCCCTTGGTGCACACCAGATCTTTGATCCCGAGCGGAATGCCGTGCAGCTTGCCGCGATAATGGCCGCGCGCAATTTCGCGCTCGGCGGCGGCCGCCTGTTCGCGCGCGAGATCGGCGGTTACGAGTAAATAGCTCTTCAGCTTGCCATCCAGCGCTGCAATCCGCGCGAGCTGGGCGTCGACGAGAGCAATGGGCGAAAGCTCGCGTCTTTCGATCAGCACCGAAACCTCGGAAATTGGTCGGGTCAACAAGTCGACAACTGACGTCATGCGGCCTCCGTTTTACGGTCCAGGCACCGCATCTTGCCGGGCTTCGTGTCCTAAGCGCAAACGCTGTTGCCTTACCGAGCGTGGCCTTCGCTGCCGCCCCTATTTATCCTACGCGCGGTTGCATAAGATTTGGGCCCGAGGCGAAACGCCTCACTCGCGCAATTCTGCCTTTACGCAGTTCGTTACCGGCCACCCATCGGAGGGGCAATGACCCATAAGATCGCAATCGTACCGCCCGAAGCAGTCACCTCCGCGTGGCTGACGCAAGCGCTACACCAGCGCGAGATCGACGCCACGGTGTCGCGCTTCACTATTGAAGCCGTGGGCACGGGGCAACTGGGGGAGACCCGGCGCTTCACGCTCGAATATGCCGGCGCGGTACCCCCAAACGCGCCTAAGTCGGTGGTCGGTAAATTTCCGTCGGCGAGTGAAGTGAGTCGTAAGTCGGGACGCGAAATGGGGTTCTATCGCGCGGAAGTCATGTTCTATCGTGAAGCCGCCGCGCGCGCCGGGATCCGTACCCCCCTGTCGTACGTTGCAGAAATTGATGCCAACAATGACTTCGTGTTGCTCTTCGAGGATCTCGCGCCCGCGCAGCAGGGCGATCAAATACACGGCTGCAGTGTGGAAGAAGCACGTTTAGCGCTGGCGGAAGCGGCGAAACTCCATGCTGCGTTTTGGAATGACACCGCACTGGTCGCGCAAGGCTGGGTCTATGTGCCCGAAGGCGCGCAAGGTTTTTATACCACCGAACTGATCGAGCGATCATGGGTGCATTTCTGTAAGACCTATGATGGTTGGCTCGCGCCAGAGGTGGTCGCGGTATGCGATAAATACGTGCGCAATCATGCGGTTTGGAACCGGCCGCGCGAATTTCCGAAGTGCCTGTCGCATTGTGATTTCAGACCGGACAATATGCTCTTCGGCGGTCCTGATGGACGCGTCGGCGTGGTGGATTGGCAGACCAGCAATTTCCTGGGCACCGGCATGGATCTCGCGTATTTCCTCGGTGGCGCGCTGCCGCGCGAGGTGCGCCTTCCGCATGAAGCCGCCCTACTCCATCAATACCACGAGGATCTGCTGCGCTATGGCGTCAAGGATTACAGCTTCGAACACATGATGAACGATTATCGGCACTATAGTTTTGCGGCGATTGCCGTAGCGGTCGCGGCGACGGTCATCGTTAAACGCACCGAGCGCGGGGACCGCATGTTCATGCAGATGATCACCGGCGCGGCGCACCAGGCATTGGATAACGACGCGCTCGCCTTACTGCCCAATTGAGGATCCCCCATGCGCCTCGCAAAATCGCACATCGACATCGGTCTGTTCACCAACGACATCGAGCGCCAACGCGCCTTTTGGAGCGAAACGGTGGGTCTACGCTTCGATCACCGTCTCGATTTCGGGACGGGGATGTTTCAGTACCGATACGACGCGCATGGCTCGGTGGTCAAGGTCAATCATTATCCAACCGCGCTGCCGGCGCGCCGGCTTTCCGGCATCGCGGCACTGACCATTGCGCGCGCCGCCGGCTCAGTATGGGAAGGACGCGATCCCGATGGTGATCGCGTGCGGCTCGTGCCCAGCGGCACCGAGGGGGTGTTCGGCATCGGGATCACGCTCGCCTCGCCCAATCCTTTGCTGATGCTGGAATTTTACGTCGAGGTCATGGAATTTGAAAAAGTCGCGCCGCTGACCGCGCGTTGCGGCGACACGCTGCTCTTCTTCGAACCCGGCCCCGCCACGGATAATGATCCGCACAGTTTTATCGGCGGACCTGCGTTTCGGTATTTAACCATTCAAATTTTTGACGCCGATGCGGCGTGCAATGAAATCGTCGCGCGCGGCGGGCGCCTTGGCAGCGCGCCGGTGAATTTTTTTCAGATTGCGCGTTACGGCTTCGTGCTCGACCCGGATGGCAATTGGATCGAAATGTCGGCGCGCGCGTCGCTGACCGGGATCCTACCGCCTGAGCCGGCGTGAACGATTCAAGCTGGTACTGGTTGTACCAGGGGTTGTACCAGGTGCCGGCGTGGCTAAAAAATAACCACGCCGGCATCTTATTTACTTTATTTGGAACCCACGATTGAAACTCGCAGGCGGCGGACATCATGCGACCGCATTCTTCGCAGAATAGCGCGTCGGAGTCGTTGTTATGGTGAAGGCTGGGCATTCCACGGCGGACTCCACACCGCATTTCAAATGACCGAAACCCCGTACCGTTTGATTGCCGTGTCGCGAGTTGCCAACACGAGATTTTCGGCAAGCGCCTGACTAATAAGCAGGCGGTCGAAAGGGTCACGGTGATGCCATGGTAGATTCTCGACGGCACAGACATGTTTGAATGTGATAGGCAGTAACCGAATGCCGTTAATCTCGCATTGCTCCGCGACAAATTTCTCCACTGGACAATCAAGAATCAGTTTTCCAAGTGATGCTTTGATCGTCATCTCCCACACACTCGCGTGACTTAGCCAGCATTCGGACGCCGACGCCGCGATCACGCGGCGGATGCGCGCGGACAAACGTTTGTCGTCCGCCACCCACCACAAGAACGTATGCGAATCGAGGAGTAATCGCATCAGACTTATCGATAGCGAGCAAAGTCATTTAGCGGTTTTCCGAAATCCGACTTCATCGTCACCGCGCCTTTCGCCGATCCGGGTGTACGCGCCTTGCGCGTTTCGGTCGCAATGTTTACAAGCTTGACTAGGGGTTTGTTATCGCGCGCAATGACGATGACTTCGCCGGCGACTGCTCGCTTCACGAGTTCAGAGAGCTGGGCTTTGGCTTGGGCAATATTCACTTGCTTCATGGTTTAGCAAGACCATCTTTTAATGATTGGTCAGTTTAGTTGGTCATGTGAGATGGGACAAGTGCAACCCAGGGGTAGTTCACGCGTGACAACGGAGATCGCTAGCGTGGCTGCGCCTCACAACGAAATAAGGCACCTTATTAATCCTGCCCTGCCCAACGAGGCCTTCGCCGACCTTAAGACGGGTCAGACGACGCGGTCCGCGTCCAGCATTAATAAACATTAATAAAGGTGCCGGCGTGGCTTTCATTTGACCAGTTGTTGCCTAGGCGCGAGCGGTCAAAAGATTAAGCTCCGGTGGATTTTGGACTCGGGCGTCCCAACTGCGCATACCCAATCTCACGTGACACGCGCGCTTTTACCGCGTGGTAGAACTCATCGTCACCGAACGGGTAGTTGAAATGAATGGCGCTCCGGATCCGTTCCACATCGTCCCTCACCAGCCCCTGTCGAACCAGTTCAGCGTAGGCCGCTCGACGCTGCGCGGGTTTAACCCCAAGCCCCAAATACACTATATGTTCGGTAATGATTGGATCATGGCAGTTGCCGACATGATGTCCGTAACTGCTCCAAAAATAATCTAGGGGCGATGGCACCATGCCAGCGCGAACGGGGTTGAGTTCAATGTATCGCATACATCGTAGAAGATAATCGTCGCCGCCGATGAGGCTCGCTTTATGCCGCCCTTCCCACAACGTCCCAGTGCGCCCATGGGCGCGATTGATGTACGTCACGTAAATTTTCCCGAGCAGCGACATCATGTTGGAAATGCCGGTGGCGTCGGCAGGGGTCACCAACAGATGCACATGGTTAGTCATCAACACGTACGCATTCACAGCGACGGCATAACGGCGCGCCGCTCGCGCCAACGCGGTTCGATAGATGAAGAAGTCTTCATCGCGAAAAAAACACGCGGCGCGGTTATGTCCGCGCTGGACCACATGCACGGGCACGTCCGGGAGGTACATTCGGAGGCGTCGCATCCTTGCCAGCCTTTGCGATTACGAAAACTGGCGCGCCAGTTCTTGGCTCGCCGGCTGAGACTATAGCAATTTCTGGTCGACACAAGCCAACGACCCAGCCGACCCTTGGTC
This sequence comes from Gammaproteobacteria bacterium, assembly GCA_016191285.1. Lineage (GTDB taxonomy): Bacteria > Pseudomonadota > Gammaproteobacteria > CAIKBL01. The sequence continues at coordinate 144,401 of JACPPA010000034.1, read as the reverse complement.
AAAAATAAGCCACGCCGGCACCTTTTTCCGATTTTTTTCCGATTCAGTTTAAAACAGCACGCCAGCCAATCTTTCGAGTTCGGCCAACGTGTCCGCTTGGTTCTTGGCGTCTAGCCATAGCACTACATTCCTAGCACCGGCTTGCGCCAGCGCCTTGGTGTCCTGCGCGGTACGGAACATGCCAGGCGGTGCGAAGGCCGAGATTTCGAAATCGGCAGGATTGCGCCCAACGGCCTTCGCGTACTTCGCAATCTCAGCTTTACCGTCGGCGATTTCTTTCGGATCGGTGCAGAACGGCAGCCAACCATCACCCCATTCCGCCACACGCTTATAGACATTCGGCGACCCAATACTGCCGAGCAATACGGGCGGATGCGGCCGCTGGGTGGGTTTTGGTAAGCAGATCGACGGTGGGAAGTTGAAGTACTTGCCATGGTGTTCCACGTATTCGCCGGTCCACAGTTTCTTCATGACCTGGATGGCTTCCTTGGTCTGCGTCCAGCGATGCGGGAAGTCACCGCCGAGAATGGTGCATTCCGATTCATTCCAACCCGCGCCGATGCCGTAAACAAAACGACCACCGGAATAGTGATCGAGCGATGCGATTTCAATCGCGGCAACCAGTGGATGGCGTTCGGGAACCAGCGCGATGCCAGTGCCGAGTTTGATGGTCGTGGTGACTGCCGCCGCCCGGCTCAACCCAATAAACGGATCCGGAATTTTGAAGATGTATTCCGGTGGTGGCTCGTTGGCCTTCTTGCCCGGGTAGATATCGCAGGAACCCTTCGGGATCACCGCGTGTTCAGGCAACCAGTAAGAATCAAAACCGAGATCCTCCGCACGCTTGGCAATCACTGCCGGATCGCCGCTCGGAAGATCGGCTAAGACTTGAAACACCCCAACGCCGACGCCATTACTTTTTTTAGACATTGCACTCTCCGCTTTCATCATTGTTTTCGAGACGGCCAGTGCGGCCGCGCCTTGACATTTCACGAGGAAACTTCGTCGCTGGCAAGCGCCGTACGCTTCACTCGTAGGCGCATACCTACTGTCGCGTGTCCTCAAGGCTCGCTATCGCTTATCCTGTCTGCACGTCATCAAAATAAGGAATGAACATGGCTGGATTTCGTTGGGGCATGGTGGGTTCGTCAGGATGGGCTGACCACACGTTTGGGCCAGCGATCACGCACGCGCGCGGCAATCGCTTGGTGGCAGTGTTAGGTTCAAAGGCGAAAGGCGCTGCGGCTTACGCCGAACGCCATGCGTTGGAAGCTTCGTACATCGACTTAAAGCGCTTCCTCGCGCATCCGGAACTCGACGCCGTGTGGGTCGCGAGCCCACCGGATCTGCATCGGCAACAGGTGCTCGCGGCGCTCAAGGCCGGCAAGCACGTACTGTGCGAAAAACCCATGGCCGTGACCGTTGCCGATTGCAAGGCCATGGTGCGGGCCGCCGCTGCCGCAAGGCGCGAGCTCTGCATTGGCTTCAATAATCGCGCGCAACCAACACTGCAAAAGTTGGCGAAACGCGTCGCATCGGGCCACTTCGGCACCGCCCTCGACGCGCGCGTCCAAGTTTATTACCCCTATCCGAGCGCACCGCCGGCTTGGCGTCAAAATCGTACCCGTAGTGGCGGCTGGGCGATCGGAGATATCGGGACGCATTTGCTTGATGTGCTGTGCTGGATGATGAATTCAACGCCAAAGGCGGCGTACGGGCATTTGACGAATGAATGTTGGGGCTTCAAAACCGACGACCACGCGCAGGTCGGTGTCACGTTTAAAAACGGCGCGATCGGAAGCATAACGGCCTGCACCGGCGCTGCTGGGGGTGCACCGCGCGTGGAGTTCTATGGCACGGCGGGTTATTTCATTCTGCGTGGTGGACTATTCGGGGCGGCAGGTGATCTTGAGATCGGATTGAAGGGCAAGGAGGCGACGACCGAGAAGATTATTGCCTGCGATACCTACCAAAATGAAGTCGAGCTGTTTAGCGCGCAGGCTCGCGGGCGCACGCGGGCGCTTGCGACTGGCGCTGACGGCGCCACGAATATTGGGTTAGTCGCCGCGGCGCGCGGCTGGTAGCAAAAGCATCGTCATGGCGAGTGAAACGACGAAGCAATCCATAATACAAGATGGAGTGCTTCGCTGCGTTCGCAACGACGTTAGTGCCCGTGCGCTGATTTCACAAAGGACAACATCGTTCGCAAGGCTTTAGTTGAGATTATTCCGTCCCACGGCTCCGTGGCAGTCTTACCGATGTCGCTATCGCGTCTGTCTCCCTCACTTGGCCCGCGGTATGGTGAACAAACCACCGGTTCTAAGCATAGCGATTGCACGCATAGCGCGGTCATTACAAAATCAGGCTAAGGGCGGTCCATGTCGCCGAGGAATCCGCATGAGCACGACAGCGGCGCTTGAAAACGATGCCGGCCAGTTGGCGTTACGCGCCGCCGCGCGTGCGACTGGCTTGATGGCAGGCCGAGATCGCTTCTTGTTCCTGCGGCACGGCCGCACGGCCGGCAACTTGAATCGGATCTTTCAACATCCCGACACTCCGCTGTGTGCAGAGGGTTTCGACGACGCCAATGCCGCTGCTAATGGCTTGAGCGACGTCGCGTTCGATCGCATCTATGCCAGCGACATGGCCCGCGCCTGGCTCACCGCCGGGCGGGTCGCCGCCGTAACCGGCAAACCAGTGGCCGTGCGGCGGGCCCTGCGTGAGCGCTATTTCGGCGACTTCATTGGCACCAGCAGCGCGGGCATGGACTGGCGGCTCAACCCGCCCAACGGCGAGCCCATGCTGGAATTCGTCGAGCGTACCGTGCGCGGCGTCGCCGAGTTGCTGGTGCCCGGACCGCTGCCCCTGCTGGTAAGCCACGGCGGTGTGTTGCGTGTGCTCTGTGGCGCGCTGGACATCGAACTCTCCGTGGAACTGACCGCTAACGCCCTACCGCTCGAGTTCGAACGCAATGCCAATGCCTGGCGCGTGACAGCGTTGATGGCGCCCGTGGTTCAGGCAGAGATGGGCATCGCCTAGACGCCCGCTTGCACGCCGCGGTTGGCAGAAGGGTACAAATGGATTAGGGCCCTTAGTGAGCAGTCCCTGCTTACTCTCAGCGTCGCGTGATCGCTGGCGAGGGCGCATGCGCGGGATTCGGCAGCCGCTCGACCGGCGCGAAGGGTGGGTTGTGCCAGCCGTCGGAGCCCGCCGCCGACAACCGACGGTTGGCGATGCGCCAACCCTGGGGCGTGAGGCGCAGCCGGTCGTTATAGCGACCCCATAGATCGATGCGGCGGCCATCGTCGACGGCGAGGTGCCAGGCGTAGACATAGGCCGTAGATTCCGCGGTGTCCTCACCGGTGAAACGCACGCGCACATTAGACAGATGATGACTGGTGGCGGTGAAGGCCGCCAGGGTCTTGGCGAACATCAGCGCGAGGTTGTCGCGCCCGACCACGGCATGACGCGAGCCGAGTTCGAAGCAGCCGTCGGCGCAGAATACGTGCTCGACGAGCGACGCCGGGTCATTGCGATCGACGAAGTGACAGTAGTCCTGCAGGGTGTCGATAATCTGCCGGCGGTGTACGAGTTCCCATATCGATCGATCGGTGATCTGAGTGTGGTCCATGTGCTGCTCCCCTTGGTAATTGACGGTTCACGCGCCGTGCGCAAGTCCATACCCGGCGTGCGCCGAACGAGAATAACGCAAAGTCGAGCGCGACAGGCAGCCAATTGGCGCATGCCGCCACGGCATGCGCGAAGGAGTCCGGAGTCCGTACTGCGTTTGCCGGGTGCACAGGTCTATGTTAGCGTTCAACGTGAAGGGCAGCCCTTCGACTGCCCCGTCGAAGCGAGGCATTTATGGCACACGTGAGCGCAGTCCCCTTCGAAAAAGTCCCTGGATTTCTCAAGAACATCATGCACGCCTACGACGAGGAGCTTGGCGGCTCCGAGTTCGTGCAGGTTTTCGCGCATGCCCCAGAGGTCTATAAAAAATTTATCGACTACTACTTCGCGCTTGAACTCGAGACGCGCGGCGCAGTCGATGGGGTAATCACCGAGCTATCACGCTTGATGGTGGCGCAGAAAAATAACTGCTTCCTCTGAATTCACGCACGCCTTGCGGTCGCAAGGCAAGCAGGACTCACTGAAGCAAAGATTGCGGAGATCTCGAACTATCGCACGAGCACCTTGTTCAGCCCACGCGAAAAGGCGGCAATTCGTTATGCCGAAGTTCTCGCGGGCGATCACCATAGCGCCGACGAGGCACTGTTCGACGAACTGCGCGGCCAGTTCACTGAAGGCGAGATCATCGATCTCGGCATACGCATCATGACATTCGTCGGTTATGGCCGACTGGTTCGCGTGCTTGGACTAGAGATTGGCGGAACGTGTCCAATCCCGCCGTCTAAGGGCGCGCAATGACGAGGATCGGGATCGGGGCGGATCGGGGGGTCAGAGTCGTTGAAGGCTATTGCGGCGCGCGGCGACAAAAGTAAAAAAGTAAAAAAGTGCCGGCGTGGTTTATTTCTAACCACGCCGGCACTTTTTGCGTTGCGATGAGGGTGCTCTAGGCCCTTTGGATTCCGGCATTCGCCGGCATGACGATGGAGTGTGTACAGGGTACTTCGAGGGATGAATGTGAATAAGCGTCAGCCTTGCGGTAGGGGGACGGACGACTTTGCTACGTGACAGCGACGGCGCAGGATCTACCGCCGCGCCGCGCCGCGCGTTTCGAAGATCATGGTCGCCACCCCGCTGCCGAGTACTAATAACATCCCGCTCAAAGTAATGGGATCGGGAAACTGATCGAAGAACACCCACCCGGAAGCCACCGCCCACAGCACCTGCAAGAACACCAACGGCGCGATAAAGGACGCGCTCGACCAAAAGTACGCGCGAATAAATAACCATTGGCCGATCGCGCCGGTAACGCCCAGTGATAACAACAACAGAATTTCCTGACGGCCGAGGTGCTGAGGCCAGGTTCCCCAGAATCCAAGCGCTGGCAGCATCACCGCTGAGACGATGGTGGCGATCAACGCCGATTGGAATATGGTCGCAAGCGAATTATCGACGGTCGCGAGTTTGCGCGTGAGTATTTGGAAGGCGACATTGCAGACCACTGTCAGCAATACAAATCCTATACCGATGGGATCGAGCGCCGACCCTGGTCGAATGATCGCGAGCATCCCGAGGAAGCCCCCAGCCACCGCACTCGACCAACCCGCTCGCCAAGCAAAGGCCCCGCCAGTAACATCACCGCAAACGGCGCGATGAAATTGATCGAGGTCGCCTCGGCTTGCGGCAGGCGCAATAATGCAGTGAAGAAAAATAGGGTGAAGCCACTAATCGCGAGCCCTCGATAGAGCTGCAAGCGCGGACGTTGAGTTTTTAAGAGGGCCCGGCCGTGGCGCGGCCCGAACACCGCGAGCATCAGCAATACCTGACCGCCGTGCCGGATAAACGCAATGAGCGGGACGCCCATGTCGCGGGCTAAATGTTTGCCGGTGGCATCGAGCAGCGTAAACAGGGCATGCGCGCCAACTAACAAAAACAGCGCGCGGGCAGGTCGAAATTCCACAGGTTTCGCACTCGACACGGGTGATGAATGTAGCGCATTGGCACGCAACAAGGTATGAAGACCACGTCACGACCCCTGATGGTTAGTCGCTCACCCCCGCCGCTGAATGGGCGGCGTGTGCGCGTAGCGCGGAAGCGAGGGGTGGAATAGTCGATGCGGTTTCGCGCGCCGCTACGGACCGCTGTACCAGCGGCGACGTTCTCACATCCGGCCTTCGCGATGTTTGCCGCGCACCTAGCACTACTGACTCAACCCGCGTGGCCGCCGATCGCTGAGTTAAACGAACGGCTGGCGGGCCGCGCGCATCTTTTTTCTGGACAACCACTCCACTTCGTACAGCAGATACCGTCCCTTAAGGGCGATGGGCTACATTACGAACGCAGAATTTTTGACACCGGCATCATCGCGACCCGCGCGGAAAGCTGGCACGATCTGTTCAATGCGCTGATGTGGTTGGCGCGCTTCGAACTCAAATGTGCAATCAACGCCGCGTATGTGCGTGAGCTCGCGCGGCCCTGCCACCAACCACGTACCCGCGCGCAATGCGCGCTAACCCATTTCGACGAGGGTGGCGCCGTGGTAATGCTGCGCGATCCCACCCTACTCGCGCTATGGGATGATCACGATTGGCCTGGTCTGCTGTGGCGCGAACGCGCGCGTTGGGCAAGCGGCGCTGATCTCATGCTCGTTGGCCACGCGATTTTCGAGCATCTACTGGTGCCGAGCGTGCTGCCGGTGGCTAAATGTTTAGTCATCGCCCCCGCGACAACCACCGCTCACGACCGCGTTAGTGCCCTAGCACAACGCATCGTCGACGGTGAACTGCTCGCGGATCCGCAAGCGCTGCGCCCGCTGCCACTCGCCGGACTGGCCGGTTGGCATGCCGATAGTACATCCGAATCGTTCTATCGCGAGGCGGCGTGCTTCCGGTCGCGCCGCGCCGGGCGTCTATATCCGCCTATAACGGACATCAATTAATTCGGCGCTTAGGGAAACTCTGCCTTTTGCAGCTTCCTTAGGTATTGTGGGAGCCGCTTTAGCGGCGAATTCGTAATTAAGGCCCATTCGCGGATAAATCCGCTCCCACAAAAATCTCGCAGACACACATTCCATCATGGCGAGGAGTGCAGCGACGAAGCTTTTCCAGAAGACAGCATCAGATGGATTGCTTCGCTGCGCTCGCAATGCCGACGTTCTGTAGAACGGCTTCCTAGACTCGAACTGCGGAACGGCGCACCGGATAGCGGTGAATAATCGATTGTCGTTGGACTCACCGTCGCGGCGCTTCTCAGTGAGCGCGACGCCAACAGGCTGCTACCTAAGCCCCGCGTTAAACAGCCGCCGCGGGTTGTCGACCAGAATCGTATCGATCTGCGCAGCGGCCAGATCTCTCTCGCGCAGCCGCGGCACAATCTCCTTGAAGATATGCGTTGAGCGCCATTGCGGCAGCATGTCGAGCATAGCTTGGAAAGTCTGCGCGTACGGCACCGGTCGACCTAGCCAACACATGATCGAGTCGTGCGACATCAAGATGCGTTCGAGATGGCCGGCCGCGACTAGCTTTAGCACATTGTCGATGCGCACTTCGTCCGGCTGAAAGAGCGAGATCCCGAAGCGGTCGAAACCAACAAACGCGCCGCGCTCGGCCAACGCGCCATGGTAGTCCGGATCATTGATGCCATCGGAGTGCCCGACGAGCAGCTGGCCCGGCGCCACCCCTCCCCTGTCACGATATCGATCTGGTCATGGCCGCAGCAGCCGTCCTGGGTGTGCGAGATCACTGACACTCCGGTGGCTTTCGCGGCCCGTGCGCCGGCGGTGACTAGCTTGCGCTCGTAATCCGAGACCGTGGGCGCGCCAGTCGCAATCTTGATCGCGTCGGCTTTAATCCCGGTCTCGCCAATCCCCTCTTCGATTTCTTTGATGTAGATGTCGGTGATTTCTTCGACCGGCAGGTGGCGGAACGTGTAGGTGTTGCCCTCGGCTTCGAAATACGCGCCGATTGTACAGATCACGCGCAGGCCGGTTTTTTGGCTTAATTCGGCCAAAAATTCCGCATCGCGACCCAGGTCCATCGGACACGGATCGACAAAGGTCTTAAGGCCGTGTGCTTGCAGCTCATGCATTTGATCGACAGCGCGCGCCATCCCTTCGGCGCGTTTAAACTTAGGGGCTTTGGCATCAAGTTCCCAGCCCGGAAACCCGACCAGAACGTGTTCATGGATTAACGTGCGGCCGAGATCTTCGGGTTTTGCCGTGCCGGTGGTCGTCTGAATTTTGCTGCGCGCCATGGTCGGTCCTCCACTGGGTTGGGTTGGTTCCGAATCTGTTCAGGGTATTCGTGCTTACATGGTAATCGTCCGACATAAAACTTGTTGATTAAGGACTTTTCAGTCGGTGGGGCGCGAAGTACACTGCGCCACGCCCAGCGGTGGGTAGCCCCGAAAGGGTAGTTCTTAAGCCTGTTGAGGAAAGAGGCTTTGCGCACAACTGACATTCGAAATCCGGACTACTTTCATAAAGTAGTCGACTGCCAATGGGCCTGCCCGGCTCACACTCCTGTTCCAGAATACATTCGCATGATCGCGGCCGGCCGCTATGCCGACGCGTACATGGTGAATTGGTATTCCAACGTGTTCCCAGGGATCCTGGGCCGTACGTGCGATCGACCTTGCGAGCCCGCGTGCCGCCGCGGTCGGGTTGAGGAAGATAATCTAGAGAAGCCCGAACCCGTCGCCATCTGTCGACTGAAACGCGTCGCGGCCGATCACAAAGGCGATATTGGCGCGCGACTACCCAAACCGCCGACCAAGAAAAACGGCAAGCGCATCGCTTGCATCGGCGGCGGGCCGGCTGCGCTGACCGTCGCGCGCGACTTGGCGCCACTCGGCTACAGCCTGACGATCTTCGATCAAGATCCCAAAGCCGGCGGCTTCATGCGCACCCAGGTGCCGCGCTTTCGACTGCCCGAAGCAGTGATCGATGAAGAAGTGGGTTATATCCTGAACCTCGACGTTGAATTCATCGGTGGCCGCCGTATCGACTCACTAAAAGCCCTACTCGCTGAACACTACGACGCCGTGTTCGTGGGCTGTGGCGCGCCGCGCGGTCGCGATCTTGAGATCCCCGGCCGGCAAGCAGCCAAAGCCAGTATTCACATTGGTATCGATTGGCTGTCGTCGGTGTCGTTCGGTCACATCGAAAAAGTAGGCAGACGCGTCATCGTGCTCGGCGGTGGGAATACCGCGATGGATTGCTGCCGTTCGGCGCGGCGCCTGGGCGGCGAAGACGTCAAAGTGATCGTGCGCTCGGGGTTCGAAGAAATGAAAGCCTCGCCCTGGGAAAAAGAAGACGCGCAGCACGAAGGGATCCCGATACTGAACTATCTGGTCCCGAAAACGTTCGAACACGCTAACGGCAAGCTAACCGGCATGACGTTCGAAAAAGTCCGCGTCGAGTACGACACCAAGGGCCGACGCAACCTGGTCCCGACCGGCGAACCCGACACCTTATATCCCTGCGATGAAGTGCTGATCGCGGTCGGTCAAGAAAATGCCTTCCCATGGATCGAGCGCGACTTAGGACTGGAGTTCGACAAATGGGGCCTGCCGGTGCTCGACCAACAGACCATGCAGTCCACCATCCCTAACGTCTTCTTCGGTGGGGATGCCGCGTTCGGACCTAAGAACATTATCTGGGCAGTCGCCCACGGCCACGAAGCGGCGATTTCGATCGACCAATATTTGAACGCGGAATCACTTGCCGACCGGCCGCCGCCGCAGTTCAACCTGGTCTCACAGAAGATGGGGATCCACGAGTGGAGTTACGACAACGACATCTCCAACGATCTGCGCCATATCGTGCCGTGGGCCGCGGCCGAGAAAACGCTGAAGAGTATTAAGGTAGAGGTTGAACTCGGATTCGATGCCGCGACCGCATTGAAGGAAACCCAGCGCTGCCTGAACTGCGACGTGCAAACGGTGTTCAAGGCGAGCCTCTGTATAGAATGTGACGGCTGCGTCGATATTTGTCCCATGGACTGCATTACCTTCACCGCCGATGGCGAAGAAGCGGATGTGCGCGAACGCCTAACCGCGCCGGCGGCCAACCTAACCCAAGATATCTACGTTGCCGACGGCTTGAAAACCGGCCGCATCATGGCCAAGGACGAAGACGTGTGTCTGCATTGTGGCCTGTGCGCCGAACGCTGTCCGACCGGGGCGTGGGATATGCAGAAATCCTTGATCGAAATGACGTACGCGGGACCCGCCTGCCACGCGCCGGCGCCGCGGAGGAACGCCGCATGAAACCGATCGCCGCCGTCAACGATTTCGTCGTCAAATTCGCAAATGTGAATGGCTCGGGCTCGGCATCCGCCAACGAGTTATTCGCCAAGGCGATTCTGCGGATGGGCGTGCCGGTTAGTCCACGGAATATCTTCCCGTCCAATATCCAAGGCCTGCCGACATGGTACGAAGTCCGCGTTAGCGAGGAGGGCTGGGTGGGTCGCCGGGGCGGCGTTGATCTGCTGGTCGCTATGAATCCACAGACCTGGGATAGCGATCTCAAAGAACTCGAAACCGGTGGCTATTTGTTCTACGACAACTCGAAGCCGCTGCCGCGTTCGAAGTTCCGCGACGACATTATTGTTATTGGCATCCCGCTGACCGAACTCTGCAACGCGACCTATGATGATCCACGGCAACGTCAATTATTCAAAAACATCATTTACATCGGCGCACTCTCGATTCTGCTCGAAATCGATGAGGACGCCATCGCGCAGTTGATCGCCGAACAATACAAGGGCAAAGAAAAACTGCTAACGCCAAACTTGAATGCCTTAAAGATGGGTCGCGACTACGCCCGCGAGCACCTCATGCATCCGCTAGGGATCAAAGTGCGGCGTTCGAATAATGTCGGCGACAAGATTTTTGTCGACGGCAATAGCGCCGCGGCATTAGGCTGTGTGTACGGCGGGGCGACGGTGTGTGCGTGGTATCCCATCACACCGTCGTCGTCGTTGGCGGAAGCGTTTCAGCGGTACTGCGGTAAATACCGCGTCGATCCCGACACTGGCGAGAACCGTTACGCCATCGTCCAAGCCGAAGACGAGATCGCCGCGGTCGGCGTGGTGGTCGGCGCGGGCTGGAACGGCGCGCGCGCGTTCACCGCCACCTCCGGGCCTGGCGTGTCGTTGATGACTGAATTCTTGGGACTCGCCTATTTCGCGGAGATCCCAATCACCATTATTAATGTCCAGCGCGGTGGTCCTTCGACCGGCATGCCAACGCGCACCCAACAAGCCGATCTCCTCGCCTGTGCTTACGCGTCGCACGGCGATACCAAACATATTTTGTTGTTCCCCGAAGACCCGTACGAATGTTTCGAGCATGCGGCGGCGGCGCTCGATCTGGCCGATCGCTTGCAAACACCGGTATTCGTAATGACCGATCTCGACATTGGCATGAACCAACGCCTGAGCGCGCCGTTTAAATGGGACGCGTCGCGGACCTACGATCGGGGCAAGGTCATGACCCACGACATGCTCGATGCAGGTAAGGATTTTGGCCGCTATTTGGACGTGGACGGCGATGGTATTCCGTTTCGTACGTATCCGGGCACGCATCCCACCAAGGGTGGATATTTCACGCGCGGCACCACCAAGAACGCGCGCGCGACGTACTCCGAGGCCGGCCCCGATTATCTCTACAACATGCAGCGCCTACTGCAGAAATTTGATAGCGCCAAACGCTTGGTGCCGCAACCGATCTTACGCAAGGCGGCCAAGCCAGCGCGTTGTGGCGTGATCTATTACGGCTCCACCAGTCCGGCGATGGCGGAAGCCATCGGTGAACTCGATCACCTCGGTCTGTACGTCGATACCCTGCGCGTCCAAGCCTTCCCCTTTAGCGATGCCGTGACCGACTTCATCGCCGACCACGAAGAAGTTTTTGTGGTTGAACAAAATCGCGACGGACAATTGCGCACGCTTATCGTGAACGAGCTAGGCATCGACCCCGCGCGCGTCGTGCCGGTGTTGCACTACGACGGCACTCCCATTACTGCTCGCTTCATTACCCATGAAATCGCCGAAATCATGCACGCAATGCACGTCGATACGCTAAAACCGGGAAAGGTGGCGTGAGATGACTTACCTCATAAAGCCGAAACTTCATCATCCTGGCTTGCCGGCCAATGCGCGCGGCTTCACGCGCCGCGACTACGAAGGCAAGATCTCGACCTTGTGCGCGGGCTGCGGTCACGACTCGATCTCGGCTGCCATCATCCAAGCGTGCTGGGAAATGGATATCGAACCGCACCGCGTCGCCAAACTCTCTGGAATTGGGTGTTCATCAAAGACCCCGGACTACTTCCTCGGTAACTCGCACGGCTTTAATACGGTACATGGCCGCATGCCGTCGGTGCTAACCGGCGCGAACCTCGCGAACCGATCATTGCTGTACCTCGGCGTGTCGGGCGACGGCGACTCGGCCTCGATTGGCCTCGGCCAATTCGCGCACCTGATGCGCCGCGGCGTGAACATGGTCTATATGTTGGAGAACAACGGCGTCTACGGACTCACCAAAGGACAGTTCTCGGCGACGGCGGATAAAGGCTCGGCATCGAAAAAGGGGTTGGCCAACGCTGATTCGCCGATTGATACCGTATCGCTGGCGCTGTTGATGGGCGCGACTTTCGTCGCACGCAGCTTCTCGGGTGATAAAGGACAGCTGGTGCCCATCATCAAAGCAGCGATCGGCCACACCGGCGCCGCCTTTATCGATGTCGTGAGTCCCTGTGTCGCCTTCAACAATCACTCGGGCAGCACCAAGAGCTACGACTATGTCCGCGCGCACAACGAGGCGGTCAATCGCGTCGATTTCATTCAAAGCCAGGATGAAATCACCGCCGATTATGCGCCCGGTGCAAGCGTCGATGTGCCCCAGCATGACGGCACGGTGATTCGCCTACGCAAAGCGCATCCGGAATACGACCCGACCGACAAAGTCGCCGCGATGAACTACATCCAGCAACATCAGGCCCTGGGCGAAGTCGTGACTGGGCTACTCTATCTCGATAGTGACGCGTCCGACTTGCACCGCAACCTCAACACTGTTCAGGCGCCGCTAAATTCACTGACCGAACGCGAACTCTGCCCGGGGCCCGCGATGCTCGATAAGATCAACGCATCGTTACGTTGATCGCCGTTAGAGTTCTACGAAATTTTGAAAGCGCATCTATACGGAATTACCGCGAAATCGATCCAAGCATAAAGCGGAATGATTGACCTCGACCGCCGTTATTCGGGCGCACGCTACCGCCCTCATTCCGGGCGCAGCCAACCACCATCACCGTCATTCCGGGCGCAGCCGCTACGCGGCGGAGACCCGGAATCCAGGGGGCTTCGGATCACTCGTATGGATTCCGGATAGTCGCGGCGCGACTTCCGGAATGACGGGGATCCACGGATCCCAGGCGCGACTCAAGTCCGTTGATCCACGCTTGACCTCGACCGCCGTCATTCCGGCCACAGCCAACCACCACCACCGTCATTCCGGGCGCAGCCGCTACGCGGCGGCGACCCGGAATCCAGGGAGGCTTCGGATCACTCGTATGGATTCCGGATAGTCGCTGCGCGACTTCCGGAATGACGAATCTCCACGGATCCCAATCGATGTGAAGTTGTTTAGTTGATCAGCGTCCCCAGCAAGACATCCCGCACCCGCAATCGCGTCAGAATTTCCACGCCCCCCGCCACCACCACTTCGGGATTCGGGTGGCCAAGTTCCAAGGCAATCCGTTCTAGCAGTCCAAGACTCGTGATGCCGTTTGCTTGCTGGATGAGTTCGAGTAAACGCGCCGAGACTGGATTTAAATCCATGAACCCCACTTTATCTTGGGTGTCACGACACACCACCAGATAGGTCAGCTCCGCGGGTGGCGCGGTGGGTTGGAAGGTGGGACTGATCTTTTGGACTGGATAACGATACGATAGCAGCCACGCGATGGGATTTAACACCGGCACCCCCGCCAGCAGGTCGCCGTCCGGATCAACACCGCTGAAATCGACTTCGCGCGGGTCGATCGTTGCGGCATATTCCACCCATTCGTAATGCGCGAGTTCGCGAATAAACGGCGGGTCTTGCGCGAGATCCCGTTCCTGTTCCAGAAATTGCAGAAATTCCTGCGGGATCTTGGTAAAAATTCCGGCGTGACATCGATGGTGCTGAAAGAAGTCGCGAACCAAGGCGAACCAGGGCCCATCGGCGGTGATCCTGCGCAAGACCGGAAAGAGATTCGAGATCATGCGCTCGATGTTGGTGTAAACCAGTTCGCGGTAGACCTCCATGCGTGCCGCGGGCACGTCGGCTGGCGCGGCAACGCCGTCTGGATCACGCAAATGCTGCGTGAACCGGCGCTGCGTTAACTCAAACGACTTGGGCGGATTGCTTAAGGTCAGCGTCATGCTGCGTGGGCCGCCAGCGGCTTTGATGCTCGCGAATTTTCTCGACTTCGAGCACCATCACGTCGAGCGTCGGCACGTCGAAGTCGCGTTCCAGCAATGTCGGGAACACGCCGAACTCGCGGTACGCGAGATCGAGCAAGTCCCATACCGGCGCGATGACGTCGGCGCCATGAGTATCGATGCGCAGATCTTCGGAACGACAAAAATGGCCGGCGATATGCGCGTACGCTATTCGATGTCCCGGCATGGCCTTGAGAAATTCGGCGGCATCGAACCGGTGATTAATACTGTTGACGTAGATATTGTTGACATCGAGATGCAGCAGGCAATCCGCCTCTTCGACCACGCCGTTGATAAATTGGATCTCGTCGATTTCCTGGCCCGGCGCGGCATAAGACGAAATGTTTTCGATCGCGATCCGACGCTCCAAAATTTCCTGCACACGGCGAATGCGCCCGGCGACATGATGAATCGCGTCATCGGTGAACGGGATCGGCAGTAGATCGTAGAGATGCCCGTGGTCGGCGCAGTAGCTCAAGTGATCGCTGTAGTAGCGAACTTGATGCGTATTTAAAAATTGTTTGATCCGCCCAAGCAGTAATTCATCGAGTGGCGCTAAGCCGCCGATATTGAGCGCTAGGCCATGACACACTAGTGGCACGCGCTCCGCGATGCTACGGAACTGTTTGCCGCCTTTACCCCCGACGTCGATCCAGTTCTCGGGGGCTACCTCCATGAACTGAATGGACTCCGGGATCTGGTCTGCGAGCGATTCAAAATGAACTCGTCGCAGACCCAATCCGACGCCGCTCACCAGGTAGTCGTCGCGTGCCGCACTCCTACGATGACCGTCGCCCATGCGCGTGGGTTCGGACTACTTACCCACTGCCGCGCAGATGTTGCCGCATTTGGCGACTTCATGGTCCTTACCATCCGACGGTTGCTTGTTCGCGGCCGCCAGGGCCGCCGCGCCACCACAGATATTGCCGCACTTGGCGACTTCGCCACAGATGCTGGCGCATTTCACGATTTCGCCTTTGTCGCTGAATTTGGGCGTGTTACCACCACAAATGTTGCCGCACTTGCCAGCTTCTTCGGCCACCATGAAACCGCTCGAGAGCTCGGTCATCGCGAATGGATTACCAGCAGCTTGTGCAGTCACACCGGTGCTCGCCAAGGCCACTGCAAAAGCAGCTCTTACCGCCACCACGCCGGGTTTCAGGGAATTTTCGTTAGTCATGCTAAGTCCTCTCATAGATTGATGACGCCATTGGCCGGGAGGGGCCGACCGAGCCCGGAGAATTATCCACCGTCCGTAATGGTTCTCCCTATCGCCAAAACGGAACCTGAACGCGAAGGTCCCAAGGATCGAGGTCAATTCGAGACTGCGGGCTTGGTTCTAATTGCGCCTTCGCAAGTTCTCTATGCCAATACGAACAACAGCGTAAATCGGATCACTTTTTTGCTGTCATCAATGAAAACCCTTGCTAGTCAAGTGCGACTTGCGTGTAGCAGATACCACGCGAGAATTGCCGCCATGGCCGCGGCGGCGATCCACCAAATTGGCAGCCGGGTAGTCGGCGCTGGCGCGGCGGAAGGCGCCACCGCAGCCGGTTCACTAGCCGGCGCCACGAGTCGATTGAACTTCTCAAAAAACTCACCGGCCAATTTTTGCGCGGTACGATCGACCAGCGCGCCGCCCAATTGCCCTAGCTTGCCGCCGATATCTGCTTGCACCGTATACGACAACAGCGTGGCCGCACCGTCTTCGGCCAACGCAACACTAGCACGCACTTTCGCAAACCCAGCCGGCCCGCCCTTGCCCTCGCCGCTCAATGTATAGCTTACCGGCGTGACGATATCCGCGAGCGCCACCGACCCTTTAAATTTTGCCGACAGCGGACCGATTTTGGCCGCCACGGTCGCCGCAAATTCAGTCGGGGACAGCGCGTTCAATTCCTCGCACCCCGGGATTGCCTGACGCAGAATCTCGGGATCGTTCAAGGCCTTGAATACCTGGGCGCGGGGCGCATTAATTCGAATTTGATCGTTCAGTTCCACTCGCGGGTCCGTTTACTTGGTCACGGCGCCCGCGGCCTGGAGTTTTTTCCACAGCACATTAGGGCGAATGGGTAGTTCGGTGATCTCGATGTTGAAGAGGCTAAGCGCATCGCACAGCGCGTTGCATAACGCGCCAGAAACCGCGCTCGGCCGCCCTTCGCCGATGCCGCGCGTTCCCAGCGGCGTGTGTGGGCACGGCGTCGAAGCGTAAGTAATCTCTATTGTCGGCACGTCAGCGGCGGTGGCGAGCTTGTAGTGCTCAAAGTCCGCGGTCAGCTGCTGACCCTGTTCGTTATAAATGAATTCCTCAAAGATGGCGTTCGACAGCCCTTGCACGATGGCGCCGTGCATCTGGCCATCGACGATCATCGGATTAATCACATTGCCGACATCCTCTGAAGTCACCCAGCGCTGGATTTTGAAATTACCGTTCGTGATGTCGACTTCCACCACACAGCAATCGGCGTTGAAGCAAATCATCGGCTTGGCCGCTTCGAAAAACGCTGTCGACTCCAGACCGCCGACTTCTCCTTCCGGCAAATTCACCGGAAACATGATGATGCGTTCGACGATCTCGCGAAAGCCCTTACGCTTGGCGGGATCCCGCGCGTAGATGACTTCGCCGTTGGTGAACGCGAACTCCTCGACCGTCGCGCGCACGCCCAGATCATGCGCGAGGACATGCGTGATTTTTTCTTTTAGCTCATCACAGGCTTTGCGCACGGCGCTCGCGAAGTACGATCCCATGCGCGCGCCGATAGTCCCCGAGCCAAAGGGCGTGGTGCCGGTATCACCCGTGGTGATGACGGTATCTTCCGGACTAATCCCAAAGGTCGCCGCGACAATTTGCGAAATAGTGGTCTCGTGACCCTGACCACCTGGCGCATCGCCGCCAAAAATGAAAGCCTTGCCGCGCGGATCCAGTCGCACGGTGGCCGCGCCATAGCCCGGCTGGTTTTCCATCGGCACCATGAGCTCCGACGCGACGCCCGATAACTCCACACCGCACCCGAAACCAATGCCGAGATAACGCCCCGCCGCGCGCGCGGTCGCTTGTTCGCGTCGAAACGCCGGTAAATCGGCCTTGACCATCAAGCTGTCCCAGACTTTTAGGAAATCGCCACTGTCGTAATATTCACCCGTCACCGAGGTGTAGGGCAGTTTCGGCACGAGGTTCTTGCGCCGCAGATCGGCGGGTTCGAGACTGCATTTACGCGCCACCATGTCGACGGCGCGCTCGATCGCAAACCGTGTCGGGAAATGACCAAACGCGCGCGATGGTGTCAGACACGCCTTGTTGGTGAAGGCGACTTTGAGCCTAACGTCGCCGGCATTCCAGGTGTAGGCATTCGGCATTTCGACCGCGCCCAAAAACGGCATGACAAAACCCCAATAGACCCCGATCTGGCCGGTGCCGCAATCGGCCACGCCACGATTGCGGAGCGCGAGCAGCTTGCCGTCCTTGGTCGCGGCCACTTCTAGATCATTCACCTGCCCGCGTTCCTGGCCGATGTTCATCAAGCCTTCGTAACGCGATTCGATCCAACGCACCGGCCGCTTAAGCTTTCGCGCGGCATAGGCGATGACGATGCTTTCGCGATAGAACGGTGCTTTCAAGCCAAAGCCACCGCCCATGTCGCGCGGCGCAATGACGCGGACTTTTTCCGCCGGAATATCGAGAATGTCGGCGAAGGCCAGGCGATCGATGTGTGGCCGTTGGGTGGTGTTGTAAACCGTGAGGCCATCGGACGGCGACCACTCCGCGAGGACTCCGCGCGTTTCCATCGGCGTGGTGCCCGTACGATGGACGCGGAAACGTTCCTTGACCACGACGTCCGCCGATTGAAAGATCTTTTCGACTTCGGCCGCGTTTTTATCTTGCTCCTCGATCGTGGCGCCACCGGTAAACGTCATCGAGAACATTTCGTTGTCGGCTTCGTCGTCATGCACGCGAACCGCGCCGGGCTCAAGCGCCGCTTCCGGATCGAGCACCACCGGTAATTCCGCGTAATCCACCACCACCAGCTCTGCCGCATCTTCGGCGACATACTTGTCACGTGCGATTATCACCGCTACCGGATCGCCATGAAATTTGACCTTATCAATGGCCAACGCGTAATACAGCGGATACTTGGCCGGCAAGTTCGGCAGTAACACGGGCTGCCGCATCGACTTGCAATGGTCCTTGAATTCGTCGCCAGTAAAGACGGCGACCACGCCAGGCAACGCGGCAGCTTCGGTGGTATCGATACGCTTAATCTTGGCGTGAGCATGATCGCTGCGCACGAACGCGGCATGCAGCATGCCCGGCAACACGATATCGGCCACGTATTTGCCATGGCCGGTAATCAGACGTAAATCTTCCTTGCGCTCTAGACGGGCCCCCATCCAATCCTTGGAGTCTTGCGGAATCGCTGCCATGGTCTTACCTCTCAAGAGATCGCGTGAGGCGATCCGTCATTAACGACCGCATTTTATGTGGCGCTATTAGCCGCGGCGCGCACCGCGTCCACGATGTGCACATAGCCCGTGCAGCGACACAAATTGCCGACCAATCCGCGGCGAATTTCGTCATCGGTCGGTCGCGGATTCTTCTGCAAGAACTCGGTCATGTTCATCAATATCCCTGGCGTGCAGAAGCCACACTGCAACCCATGATGCGCCTTGAACGCCTTTTGTAGCGGCGTGAGCTCCTCGCCGTTCGCCAGGCCTTCAACGGTGGTCACGCGATGTCCATCCGCCTGCGCGGCTAACATCATGCAACTTTTAATCGCTTCGCCGTTAAGCTGGACGGTGCACGCCCCACACACACCTTCATAAGTGCACGAGACATGTGTGCCGGTGAGGCCGCATTTTTCGCGAATAAAATCGACCAGCAGCATGCGCACCGGAACAGTTTCGACGTACGCTTCGCCATTGATCGTGACGCTAATCGTTTTCATCAGACTCCCCTCGCGCGTGCGAATGCCGAGTTAGCGACGTCCAAGCCGAGCGTGCGAATGAGTTGATGGCGATAAGCGGTGTCTGCCCACTTGTCGCTTTGCGCATCCACCGAGCCGACAATCGCTTCAAGCGCACGTTTCATGGCCGATTCATCGACCTTTGAGCCCACGAGCAATGCTTCGCCGGCCGGCGCGCGCTGAGCGCCCGCGCTTAAGCCCGAGAGCGCGATCCGCGCCGCGCTGCACGCGCCCGCGGCGTTCAGCGTGACCTGCATGCACACGCCGACCACGGGTAACGCATCCGTCACCAGACCCCATTTTTTGTACGCGCTGCCGGTGTTGGCGGGGGCCGCCGGAAACGTGATGCTGGTTAATAGTTCATCCTCGGCACGCGCGGTTTCCAATGGCGCGATTAGGAAGTCGTCCGCGCTAACGGCGCGCGTCTTACCGTTAGCGGCGAGTAATTGCATGGTGCCGCCGAGGCCGAGCGTGACTGCCGGCATGCACGATGCAAGATAATTCCAACACACGCTGCCGCCGAGCGTGCCGCGATTGCGCACTTGCCGATCGCCCACATGCTGGGCCGCGTCTTGTAGCGCCGCGTAAGCCGGACCGATCGCTTGGCTTTCGGCGATTTCGACATAGCGCGTCATGGCGCCGATCGCTAGCCCATCACTGATGCGTATGCCTTTAAGCTCCGTTAACGTCTGCAGATCAACGATGCATCGGGGCCGCACCATCCGCGATTTCATCGCCTGCATGAGGCTTTGACCCCCAGCGAGAAACACGGCCTCGCCGGGAGCGTAGCGGGCAAGCGCGGAAACCGCTTCAGCCAGCGTTCGAGGTCGAATGTAGTCCTCAATAGGTGCCGGATACATAACAACGGTTCCCCTTGGGTGGCGCGGTGCACGCTACGTTAGTGCAGTCCGTGCGGCGGCTGCGTTTTTGATTTGAGTGCGATCTATGTAACCGCCTCGTCAACGAAAAGCAACCCTGATTTAATGGCGCCACGCTAGGTGAGGTTTTGAGCATGGGATACAGCATCGAATGTGTGGTGGCGGAAGCGAACGAATTGGGCGAAGGCCCGATTTGGGACGTGGAAGAAGGCGTCTTGTATTGGGTGGACGGCGTCGGGCGGCGGGTAGGTAAACCCTCGATTTGGCAGTATGACCCGCGTAATGGCCGCACCTCCCACTGGTCGCTGGGGCACGATGTGGGCGCGATGGCGCTACGCAAGGGTGGCGGTGCCGTGCTGGCGCTCGATGACGGTTTTTATTTTTTCGATTTCACGAGTAGAAAAATTGAGCTCATCGAAAAAATCGACGTCGACCGGCCACGCACCCGCTTGAACGACGGCAAATGCGACCGCCGCGGTCGCTTCCTCGCCGGCGGCATGGACGATCAGGAGGAACTTAAGATTTGCGGCCTGTGGCGGCTCGACCCCGATCTCAAGGTGACCAGACTCGACCACGGCATTATCTGTTCCAACGGACCTTGCTGGAGCCCGGATGACAGGACCTTTTATTTCGCCGACACTTTTCAACAGACTATATGGGCCTACGACTACGATCTCCCGAGCGGCACGGTCTCGAACAAACGCGAATTCGCCTCCACCAAAAACGAGGCAAGCTTCTTCGACGGCTCGACGGTGGATGCCGAAGGCTGTGTGTGGAACGCCTTGGTGATTGGCGGCGAGCTCATTCGGTATAGTCCGGACGGCGCGATCGAACGTCGAATCGGCATGCCGGTGAAAAACATCACCAGCCTAAATTTTGGCGGCCCGAATCTCGATGAGCTTTACGTAACCTCCATGGCGCGAGTACGCCATCCAGCAAACCATGAACATTTTGCCAAGCAACTCAAACCGCAATTTGGCGCGGGCAGCCTGTTTCGCATTCGCGGCTTAGGGATCAAAGGCCTTCCCGAACCGCGCTTCGCTGGCTGAGATGACTTAACTATTCGAATCCCCACGACAACATTTTAGGAATTTTTAATGAAAGCCTTATTGAGTCAAGCTTCCGGCGGCCCCGACACGCTTGTCTTAGGCGAACTGCCGATTCCAGAGCCCAAACCTGGCGAAATTCGAATCCGGGTTCACGCCTGCGGTGTCAATTACCCCGATACGTTGATGATCGAAGACAAATACCAGTTCCAACCGCCGCGGCCCTTCGCGCCTGGCGGCGAAGTGGCTGGCGAAGTCGATGCCATTGGTGCGGAGGTTAGCGATTTCAAAGTGGGCGATCGGGTGATCGGACTGGTCGGCTTCGGCGGCATGGCCGAATACGTCGTGACCAAAGCCACCAAGTGTGTGCGGATGCCGGCGGCGATGCCGTATGACGAGGCGGCAGCCTTCATTTTCACCTACGGCACTTCGTATCACGCGTTGAAACAGCGCGCCGCGTTAGGCAGTGGCGACACCCTATTGGTGTTGGGCGCCGGCGGTGGTGTGGGGCTGGCTGCAATCGAGATTGGTCGCGCCATGGGCGCGCGTGTTATCGCCGCCGCCTCCAGTACGGAGAAAGCCGAACTCGCCGTTGCACACGGCGCCAACACGGCGGTGATCTATCCCACCGGCCCATTCGATAAACCAGCGGCCAAGGCGCTCGCCGAACAATTCAAACATGCCTGCGGCACAACTGGCGCGGACGTGGTCTACGACGCCGTCGGCGGCGACTACGCCGAAGCAGCACTGCGCGCGACGGCCTGGGAAGGCCGTTTTCTCGTCGTCGGTTTTCCTGCCGGCATTCCACGCATCCCCCTCAATCTCGCACTGCTCAAGGGCTGTCAAATCGTCGGTGTCTTTTGGGGCGCATTCGCCGAGCGCGACGCAGCGACCAATCAACGCAATAACCGCGAACTGATCGAGCTCTATTCGAAAGGAGCGCTGAAGCCGCATGTCTCGGCGCGCTTTTCACTGGCGAACGCTGGGTTGGCGATTAAGGCGCTGGCGGAGCGGCGGGCATTGGGGAAATTGGTGGTGGTGCTGGAGTAATGTCACACTTAAATAGAAGCGCATAAAGGCGGCCAGGGTGCAGAAATGGTGCGCGACAGGGAGCGCATGGATCGCCCAGAAGCCAGACCGCCGTCATTGCGAGGAGTGCAACGACGAAGCAATCCAGAATGCGGCACACGATGGATTGCTTCGCATTCGCTCGCAACGACGAATTGCGGAGTTTTATTCGGACGCCTTGGAATTCTCGTTTATACCGAGAGTGTAGATGATGATCACTACCTCTCTCTTCGAAGAGCAGAGCCCTATGAAACGACTTACTACCTTGAAGCCACCAAAAAGTACCGCCGTTAAACGCGGTGACCAAGACAATCCACCGTGGACCGAGGCGATGCTAGGTACGCCGCGAATTCGTCGTGGTCGCGGTCCCCAGAAAGCGCCGACGAAGATTTCGACGCAGAGCTTCCCGCGGCACAGGGAGGTGCCGCCATTTTCGATGGTTGCAAACCATTGAAAATGAAGGGAAGCAAAAATCATACTTTTTGCTTCCCGTACTCTGAATAAGTCCAGGATGGACTTATTCAGAGGTTCCCTAAAACCATGCGCGCCAGATTCCGTACAAACGGCGACCGAAGTCGATTTCGAGCTCGAACGGCATGTTCGACAAGGAGACCTAGCAACGCGTAGCGTAGACCTCGGCCCATTGCTACACTTCAATCGAGATCTCTATCCATCATACGTGTCATGACTGCCACCAAGCCTCGCCTGCCCTATACCTACGATGACTATCGCACGTTACCGGAAGATATGTCGCGTCGGTATGAACTATTGCACGGAGATTTGTATATGGTGCCAGCACCGACGACGCGCCATCAACGCGTACTGAGTAGGTTGAATTCACTGATGCTCGAACACGTGAGAAGTCGCCAACTGGGCGACGCTTTTTTTGCACCAGTGGACGTCATCCTCGGACAGGGCGATGCGCGCGAAGTCGTCCAGCCCGATTTGTTCTTTATCGCTGCCGCTCGACGCGATACGGTCAAGTTACACGGTATCGAAGGACCACCGGACTTGGTCGTGGAAATTCTTTCGCCCGGGACCGAAACCCGTGACCGCGGCTACAAGCTTAAAATGTACGCGCGCCACGGCGTCCGCGAATATTGGATTGTCGATCCCGACGCCCGCACGGTCGATGTTTACAGCGCGGGGCCGGCAGAATATCTAGATCCGACCCGCTATAACGAAAATGATGTCATGACGTGCACGCTTCTGGGAGAACTAGCCATCACCTTGAAGGATGTCTTCACGGATTAGGGGTCGCGTTATTGTCCGAAAAGTCGCCTACCGTTCTCCATTGACCGTCCGGCCTACAACATCATATTGATGACGGCAGTTGAGCTCGGGATCAGAGAAATTGATTTCCTTTTGTGATTGCGCGCGACCAACCTTCATTACGCTGTGGCCTGCGATACCGACTTTTTCGGAGAGCAATCATGCGCAGTATTAGACAACTCGGCCTAGGCTTTTTAGTCGCCGTTGTAGGAATGTCGTCAGGCACAACCGCGGAAAATCCGCAGGACCGCCTGAGCCGCTTGCTCATGCCACCGGTCATTACGGCCGCGCCCGGCTTTATGGCGAACGTGCTGATTCCGCCCGGCCAACTTTACGATCCGCTGATCATGTTGCCGGTAGGCGACGCGATTTGGTTGAACGACGATGGCGGCGAGGAGGAAGATAAAGGCAGTCGTCTGTTGGCGCTCGGTGCAACCGGCAAAATCACGGTGCTGGCGGATATCGGCAAGCTGCTGCCGACCGTTGGCTTTGATATCGCACCGCCCGGTTTCGGCGAGTTCGAGGGCCAGATTTTTACATTGGCACAAGCTAAAGTCGCGATGGAAGGCGCGGTCGCCAACCATGTGATCCAACGTGTTGATCCTACACACGCGTATTCGACCAGCATTTTTTGTACGCTACCGGACGCGGGCAAGAAAAAAATCTCTGGCTTTGGTTTGGACGCACGTTTTGGACCTCCCGGCTCTCCGTTCGCCGGTAAGCTTTACGCGATCACGATCTACAACGATACGATTTATCAGGTCACGCCTGACGGACAGTGCACGTCCTTCGTCGTGTTTGATGGACAGCGCTATAGCGCACCGGCGATGATCGCCTTCGCGCCTGATGGTCAAAACATGCTGGTGTCGGTCAGCCGCGGTGCGTTCGACATCACCAGCACCGCCGCGCCAACCGGCGCTATCGTGCGTGTCTCATCCACGGGGAAGATTGACGACAAACCTGTCTTCGAAGGACCCGGGCGACCGATGGGGATGGACTTCGCACCCCCGGGATTCGGGGCGTTTAGCGGTCAGTTATTCTTTGCTGACATCGGACTGTTTCAAATTCCGGTGCCGATGAGCCAAGCCATCAAGGCCGATGGCAAACTCTACCGATTAACGCGAGCGGGCAAGACGGAACTCGTTGCCAGCGGCTTGCATAACCCCATGGGCGTGCGCTTCGTCGGCGACAAACTCTGGGTCACGGATATCAATGGCGACTTCATTGCTGGTAAGCGCGAGCTGCCGGATGGGTTTGTCGTGGAAGTCCGTGCGCGATAATTAGAAAGCTGCAGCACCCCCGAACTCTATTGTGGGAGCGGCTTTAACCGCGAAGGGCGCCGATAAAGATTCGCCGCTGAAGCGGCTCCCACAATGTGGCTCCAACAATATGACTCCCCTAACCGCTAGCGCAAGCGTTGTGTAGTCCTCGCGCGTTTGGTTGGCAACTTGGCCTTGGTCGGCGCGCGTCGCAGAGCCCGTTTGGTAGTCGCGCGTTTAGGCTTCGTTGCCGCAACCCGGGCACTCCGTGTTCCAATCGCCTTGGCCTTGCGCGCGGGGTCGCCAGCCAATAACCCGGCCGCTTCGAGCACGGCCATCGCCTCCTTGCTGAATTCGGCTTGCGGCTGATCGCCGGCGATCACGAACATCAGCGTCGAATATTGCTGCTTCGGACCCTTGGTCACGTTTTCGAAGCGTCGAATGCAGCCCGGCGGAAACGAAATGACATCGAGTGGATTGAGATCAAAGTAATCGATCTTGCCGTTCGGCTGTTCCCAACTCGCGCGCCATTTACCAGTAATACACACGAAGGTCTCGTTGGTATCGTGGTTATGCATCATCGGCCCCTTGCCCGGCAAGGCGCGACAGAACCCGAGATTGAAGCCTTCGGAGATCTTGATCGCAGCCATCCGCGCGGCGTTAGCGCCGACTGGCGAATGCAAGCCGTCGGCCTCGTGCGGCGGCGGTTGAAAACCAATCACGTTATATAAGATGCGCTCGGCGGAAGGATGGTAGCTATCGGGTAGACCACCGTCAGAACCCTTTACCTTCGCGAAGCGGGCCACGCGCTTGGCCATTGCCTTGCGCGTGAAATATTGGCGTGGAATCGTCTCTTCGAACTGCATGATGTTCCCCTCGATCGGCAGCGGCCGTTTAAGCATAGCGTAGATTCTTAGCGGTCAGTACCATGCAGGCTTCGAACATAACGGAGGATGGGAATGGAGTGGTATCGCAAACGGACCCTAGGCCAGCTCGTCGATGAAGCGGCCCTGCGCTGGGGGAATCGCGAAGCCTTGGTCTTTGGCGATCGACGCTGGACCTGGGCCGAATTCAAGCGCGAGACCGATGCGGTCGCGAAGGGGTTGATGGCGCTCGGCGTCGAACCCGAGGAGCGCGTTGCGTTGTGGATGACCAATCGCCCCGAATGGCTGTGGCTGATGTTCGCCATTGCCAAGGTCGGTGCGTGTATTGTCCCGCTCAATACGCGCTATCGAACCGATGACGTGGCTTATACCGTCACGCAATCGCGGAGCGCGACCTTGATTACGCTCGATCGCTCGGGGCCGGTAGATTATCAAGGCATGCTGATTGATTCGATGCCGGCGATCACACGCCGCGCCGATGGGAGTCTAAGCGTCGAAAATTATCCCGACATTCGACGGCTGGTCGTGCTTGGCGAGGCTCGCCTGCCGCATGCGCTGGATTGGGCCGCGTTAATTGCCGGTGGTGAGAGAATCACAGATGACGTACTCGCCGCCCGCTTGCAAGCCGTGGATCCCGACTGGTTGATGATGATTGCGTACACGTCCGGCACCACCGGCCATCCGAAAGGTGTCATGCATTCGCACGCGCCGATTCGTTCGGTGCACGAACGTGGACAACTGCTTGGTCAAACAATGGCGGAAATTCACGTGAATTATCTGCCGCTGTTTCACGTCTATTCCTACAGCGAAATCGCACTGATGTGTGCGCTGACCGGTGGCAAACAGATCCTGATGGAGGCCTTCGACGCCGAGCGCGCGCTCGATCTCGCGGAGCGCGAAGGCGCGACATTTCTGCATGGCTTCGAAACGCATTGGGCCGATTTGCTCGTCGTCCAAGCGCGGAAGCCGCGCAAATTGTCGATTCGCATGGGCACCTTACCGGCTGGGCAGGCGAGCACCATTCCCATTGCTGAAAAAGTCCAAGACGTGTTCTGCCCGACGATTTCGGGCTTCGGCATGAGCGAAGTCTGGGCCTATGTGGCGTGTAATAACCCGTCGCATACCCGCGAGCAACGCGTCTACGCCTCTGGCTACCCGATGAATGACTACGAATTCAAAGTCATCGATCCCGCAACCGGACGCGAACAGCCCCTGGGCGGACAAGGCGAACTGCTGATCAAAGGCTACGGCATCATGAAGGGCTACTGGGATAAACCCGACGCCACGGCTGCCACGTTGATCGATGGCTGGGTGCATTCCGGTGATACCGCCTATCTACGAGAGGACGGCCACCTGGTGTTCATGGGGCGGGCCAAGGATATGTTAAAAGTCGGCGGCGAAAATGTGTCGCCCGCTGAAATCGAGGCTTATCTGCGCAACATGGTCGAGATTCAAGATGCCTCGGTGGTCGCGTATCCCGACCCGCGCTTGAGCGAAGTGCCGGTTGCTTTCGTCATCTTAAAGCCCGATCAGAAAGTCGGCGCGGATACCTTGCTCGAGCGGATGAAGGGGCGTATCGCGAGCTTCAAGATCCCGCGACACGTGATTTTTGTCTAGGCGTTTCCGATGACCTCGAGCGGCAAAATTCGCAAAGTCGAATTGCGGGTGCAAGCACGTGAACGACTGGATGGCGGCCAAACATGATCGATCCCGCGTACCTCGCACCTACCCCGACCGTTGATGCCGACCACCCGGCAGTCGCCGCCTTCGCGCAGCGCCACGTCGAAGGAATTAACGCGGAAGGCGATCGCGCCGTCGCGCTCTACTACGCGGTACGCGATCAAATTCGCTACGACGGTTACGCCATCGACCTCACGGTCGCGGGGCTGTCGGCCAGCCGCGTCCTCGCGACCGGCCGCGGCTGGTGTGTCAGCAAAGCGGTGCTGTTAGCGGCGTGTTGTCGCGCGGCGGGGATCCCCGCTCGCCTCGGCTACGCCGATGTTAAAAATCATCTCTCCACCGAGCGCATGCGCCGCATCATGGGGACCGATGAATATTATTGGCACGGGTATACCGACATCCACCTCGCCGGCCAGTGGGTTAAGGCCACCCCGGCATTCAATGTTGAGTTATGCCAGAAATTTCGCCTGAAACCGCTCGAATTCGATGGCACGACAGATTCGATCTATCACGCCTTCGATGAGGACGGGCGGCAACACATGGAATATTTGCGCTATCGCGGCGAATTCGCGGAGGTGCCCATCGCCACCATCCGCCAAGATTTCGCGGCGCGCTATCCGAACTTCCTGCAGCAGCTTGCGGATGGCGACTTCGCGCAAGAGGTCGAACGCGAAACGGCGGGCGCCAAGCGATAACCGCCGGTGCCCGCCACCACGCCTGCGGTGAGTTCGCACCGCAGGCCAACCGCGACAACGGCATCTGCTAGGCGGTGAAATTCAATTTCAATCCAGGCCGCGGCCAATCGAAAGCGACCAGCTTGCCAGTGCCGGACAGCGTCGCATAGGCCGTCCGCAGATCCTTGCCGCCGAAGCAGATATTGGTAGTCAGCGGATCGGGCAGCGGCACGTGTTCGATGTGCTTTCCATCGGGCGAGATCGCCGTGATCCCGCCGTTGATGATCGTCGCTACCGCCACGTAGCCTTCACTGTCGAGCGCCAACGAATCCAACAATTGATAACCGGGTAACCCAGTCAACAACGTCGCGCCGCCCGGACCCTCCAGTAAGGGTCCACCGACGCCTTTGCCGCGAACCAATTCGCCGGGACCAGCCACTTCCCATTGCCACACCCGGGCCGTAAAAGTTTCCGCGACATAGAGTTTTTTGTCACCCGCGGAGAGCCCGATGCCGTTCGGCCCATCCATCGGGAACACGATTTCCTTGATCATCGAGCCGTCGGTTTTCGCATAGAAAATCCCGGTGCGATCACGGGATCGGTCGTAGGTCTTCCCAAAATCCGTAAACCAGAAACCACCGTGGCGATCGAACACGATGTCATTCGGCCCCTTCAAGGCATGGCCATCGCATTGGGTATAGAGGATTTCCACTTTGCCGGTGGCCATGTTCACGCGCTGGATGCTGCCGCGCGTGTAGCTGTGCGGCGTATGTCCGGGGACGGTCATCCCGTCCATTTCCATCCACTCGAAGCCGCCGTCGTTACAGATATACACCATGCCGTCAGGACCGATCGCCGCACCATTCGGCCCACCGCCAGTTTCGGCGATGACTTGCAGCTTACCGTCGGGTTTCACCCGCGTCAGTGTGCCGCGCTTGATTTCGACCACCAGTACACTGCCGTCGTCGAGGGCAATCGGCCCTTCGGGGAACTGCAGACCGGAAGTAATTTCGCGTATTTTAACCATACAGATTTCCTCTCATTTAATTAGAACTCACCTCAGAACTTATTGTGGGGTGTCCACAAGTCGCGCAACAACGTATGGGCGCTCCAGAATGAGTCTTGAGATGAGTTCTAGTGTTGTCCCACAAAGAAGTTTCATAAATCGGCGCTTATGTTTTCGTGGGAGCGGCTTCAGCCGCGAAGGGGCAGTCACGAAGATTCGAAGCTCAAAGCGGCTCCCACAACCGGCCGCAATACCCCACAATCTATGCACGTTTTTTTGCGGGACACCACACTAGTCTAAATTTGTCATTCCGTCTCATTAACGAAGTTACGGATAATCACGCCACCGGACTTCTCATCGTGCTCCAAGGTCAGCAATTTACGGTTCTCGGCTTCGTCCAACAGGCGACTAAACGATTTGAATCCATAGTAGGCTTCGTTAAAGCCCGGCCGCTGCCGCTTCAGCGCCTGCTTTACCATCGAGCCCCAGATCTTGTCTTCCGCACCGCGTTCGGTGAACAAGGCTTCGACGGTTTCCATGACGATGTCAATCGCCTCTTGGCTACGATCAACATCCGCCCCGGTTGCCGTGGCGGGGTTAGTTGTCGCTGTCACTGCTGGCAGTTGCGGTTTCCGGCGTGGCTTGCGTTGCTTTTCGACACGCACCAGATCGTCGTAATAAATGAATTCGTCGCAGTTCGCGATCAGCAAATCGGACGACGATTGTTTGGTCCCAACGCCAATCACAGTCTTATTATTTTCGCGTAGTTTACTGACCAAGGGCGAAAAATCCGAGTCGCCGCTGATGATCACAAACGTATCCACATGCGATTTGGTGTAACAGAGATCGAGTGCATCGACCACCATGCGAATGTCGGCCGAATTCTTGCCGGACATCCGTACATGCGGGATCTCGATTAATTCAAACGCCGCTTCGTGCATGTCGGCTTTGAATTCCTTATAGCGCTCCCAGTCGCAATAAGCTTTTTTAACGACGATATTGCCTTTGAGCAGCAGACGCTCCAGGATCTTGCGAATATCGAAGCGTGCGTACTTCGCATCGCGCGCGCCGAGCGCGACATTTTCAAAATCGCAGTACAGCGCCATGATGCGGGTGTCAGTTTGATCTGTCATACGTTCCTCATTGCTAAGCGGCGCAGGTGTGGCGCCCGTGACCTAGGCGGCGTGATCTAAGCACAAAGTGCGTTCAGAACCCTAAGGGTCTCGCATTTTACTCTGGTCATTGCGAGCGGAGCGAAGCAATTCAGGATTCGAGGTCCATGGATTGCTTCGTGGCTACACTCCTCGCAACGACGGAGTGTCGCGCAGCTCGGCTTATTAAGGCATGATCTCAACACTCTCTTAGCCCGGGGCGCAGGCATGAAATTTGGTATCTTCTACGAGCACCAACTCCCGCGGCCGTGGGCCGCCGATAGCGAATATCAACTCTTTCAGGACTCGCTGACCCAGATCGAGCTCGCGGATCGTCTGGGTTATCACTATGCGTGGGAAGTCGAGCATCACTTTCTTGAGGAATACTCGCATTCGCCCTCGCCCGAGGTTTTTTTGGGCGCCGCCAGCCAACGCACGAAAAACATTCGGCTCGGGCATGGGATTGTGCAACTCACGACCAATCATCCAGCGCGCGTCGCGGAGAAGATCGCGACGCTTGATCTGCTGTCGAACGGGCGTGTGGAGCTTGGATTGGGCGAAGGCGCGTCGGTCACCGAACTGCATCCGTTCAATCTGCGTTTTCGCGACAAACGCCTGGTATGGGAAGACGCGGTGCGCTGTACCTTGCCGATGTTCTGGAATCACGGCTGGGAATACCATGGGCCGTTCTACGATTTTCCGTTGCGCGCCATCATCCCCAAACCCAAACAAAAACCGCATCCACCGTTGTGGGTCGCCTGCTCGCAGCTCGATACCATCAAGTACGCGGCGCATCGCGGCATGGGTGCGCTGTGCTTCAAATTTGTTGATCTTGCCGCGGCGCGCGCGTGGGTCAACGCCTACTACCACAGCTTTCTCGACGATCAAGAAAAACTTACCGATTACGCGACCAACCCGAATATCGCGGTGGTCGCGGGCTTCATGTGTTGCGAGACCGATGAAGAGGCCTGGCGCAAGGCCGATGGTTGGACCTTCTTCCAATTCGCGCTCCAGCTGTATAACAAAGAGGGACCGTTCAAGCCGGGCAGCGTCAGTATTTGGGAGAAGTACGAAGCCTGGAAAACCACCCCGGAAGGACAAGCGCGATCAGGCTCGGAATTGATCGGCTCGCCGGCCACCATCCGCGCGCGCCTACGCGAACTCGCAGCGTCCCACGTTGATCAAGTGATCCTGCTGAATCAGGCCGGCAAAAATAAGCACGAAGACATTTGCGCGAGCCTCGAACTTTTTGCGCGTGAGGTGATGCCGAAATTCGTCGCCGACGAACCCGCGCATCAACAATGGAAAGATGCCGTTCTCAGGCGCGAGATTGTGCTCGATCACATTGATACCGACCCATTCAACACGCGCTCCCGCCTCAAGCTGTCGCAACCACCTTCGGCCGAGGTGCGCGATATGATCGCGGGCGCCGTGGGTCGTCCACGTTCCTCCACGATCGATTAGGACGCCGTTAAGGTGCAAACATTGGTGCTCGTCCCGGGTCTGCTGTGTGATGAGAGATTATGGTCACATCAAACCCGATACCTGGGCGACGTCGCGCACTGTCTGGTGCCGGACGCCGGCACGGCCAACAGCATCAGTGGCCTCGCGGAATCGGTACTGGCCCAAGCGCCGCCCAAATTCGCCCTCGCCGGCTTGTCGATGGGCGGGATCATCGCGCATGCCATCATGGCGCTGGCGCCCGAACGCGTCGAACGCTTGGCTTTGATCAGCACCACCGCACGCGCCGACACCGCCGAGCAAACGAGTCGCCGACAACGACTGATCGAAATGACTGAACAGGGACGCTTTGCTGAAGTCACGCCCTTGCTAGTCCCCGCATTACTCCATCCAACGCGACAAGACGACGCAATGTTGACTGGGCAGCTGCTATCGATGGCGACGCGAAT
Source organism: Gammaproteobacteria bacterium (assembly GCA_016191285.1). Lineage (GTDB taxonomy): Bacteria > Pseudomonadota > Gammaproteobacteria > CAIKBL01. Next base: position 112,498 of record JACPPA010000034.1, on the reverse strand, counting down.
CGGTCCGGCGACATTTCTCCGACACGTGCACGCGATCATTGGCCGCCCCGATCGACGCGTACAACTTGCTGCCTACGCCGTGCCGACGCTAGTACTCGTCGGCCGCGAAGACGCGATCACTACCCTTGAGATGCATGAAGAAATGGCCCAGGCGATTCCACACGCGCGTCTCGCCGTCATCGAGGAGTGTGGTCATATTTCGACCTTGGAGCGCCCACATGCCGTGACTGCGCTGATGCGCCTGTGGCTTACGGGATGAAAACACCTTGCCCGATCCAATTTCACGGCCTCGATCACCTGGTATTGAAGGTCACCGATATCACGCAATCCTTGCGTTTCTATACCGAGATTCTGGGGCTAACTCTCGAGCGCATTATCGAGGACCTGCAGATTTATCAGCTGCGCTGCGGCCGCAATCTGATCGATCTTCGCGTGTTGCCAGCGGGTAAGCGCCTCGCGTCCCAGGAGGAACGTGGCGTGGATCATCTGTGCTTGCTGGTGCACGGCGATTTCAATGCAATCGTCGCGCATCTCAGGGCCTGGGACGTACCGATCACCTTGGGTCCGATCGAGCTGTATGGCGCAACCGGTTTCGGAACCTCCGTCTATGTCCTCGATCCCGATGGCCATACCCTCGAACTCAAGGCGGATTACGCTGAGTACCCAGTGCGCAGCAGCGCGCACGAGGCGATGGCCGGACTCACGCGACCGACTACCTAGCGTTAACTGTCCTTCACCTAGCCTCCATGGATACGCACGACCAATCCTACCCTTCGACCGCGCTGCGTGCGCATCTCGACCATCGCCCACGAGAATTACAATTCGGCACCAGTGGCCGTCGCGGCGATGTAGTGGATTTAACGCAGCTCGAAATCTACCTAAACGCGCGCGCCGAACTCGACTATCTCATCGACTTGCCACCCGCTGCCGGCGCGATCAAGCCGGGACAGTTTTTTTTCTACGCGACTGATCTGCGCCCGAGTTCGACGTCGTTCGTTGCCGCGCAGGGGGGGCGCGGCGAACTCGCGCAGGCCATCGAAATGGCGATCCGCGACGCTGGATTACAACCCGTCAACCTCGGTCAGCTCCCAACGCCTGCCTTGATGGCGTACGCGCTGGCACGCGACTCTGGCAGCATGATGATCACCGGTAGTCACATTCCGTTTCATCGCAACGGGTATAAGACCAATAGCGCTAAAGGCGAATTGCTAAAAGCCGATGAGGGGCCAATAAATCAACGCGTAGCCGAATGGCGCGAGCGGTTGTACCGCGAGGATTTCGTTAACTCCCTGTTCGCGGCGAACGGCAACTTCAAACATGGCCATCGCGATTTACTCCCAGTCGAGCATGCCGGACGCGACGCATACCTCGCACGGCACCATGATTTTCTGGGCGGATCTGCGCTGCGAGGCCTGCGCGTCTTGGTCTATCAACATTCGGCCGTCGGCCGCGACTTGCTGGTCGAGACGCTGCAAGCCGTCGGCGCCGTGGCAATCCCCGTCGGCCGCAGCGCGACCTTCGTGCCGATCGATACCGAAGCGATCGATGCGCCCACTCTGGCATCGATTCAAGAACTCGTTGACGACACGACGCGCGAGCACGGCCGCTTCGATGCTTTGGTCTCGACCGATGGCGACAGTGACCGCCCCTTACTCATCGCGCTAGAGGCCGCCGATGACGCCAAGTGCACTGCACGTTTTTTCGGCGGGGATCTTGTAGGCATGGTTGTCGCGGAGTTCTTAAACGCCGACGCAATAGTCGTTCCCATCAGCTGTAACGATGCCATTGACCACGGTCCACTCGCCTCCCGGGTGGCGCCGAAAACCAAAATCGGCTCGCCCTATGTAGTAGACGGAATGAAGGCTGCACTCGCGCGCGGAGCGCGCCGCGTATGCGGCTGGGAAGCTAACGGCGGATTTCTGACGGCCTCGGCGATCGATCGTCGCGGTCGAGTACTTAGTGCATTGCCGACCCGCGACGCGTTTCTACCGATTCTCTGCGTGCTGTGCGAAATGGCGGAGCGCAAAATATCGATGAGCGAGCTATTTAGAAAACTGCCGCGTCGATTTAGCCGTGCTGCGCTGCTGCGGAATTTTCCACGGTCGACCAGTTTAAAAATTCTCGCGGCGCTGACCGATGCGCAAAGCACAGACAATCGTGCGCCATCGCCGACGTTGCGCGCCGCCATCGAACGTACCTTCTCGCTTGCGCACGGGTTTGGCGCGGTTCGTTGCGTGGACTATACCGACGGCGTCCGCATCACTTTTTCCAACGGCGATATCGCACACGTGCGGCCTTCGGGTAATGCCGATGAACTCAGGATTTACACCGTCGCCGATACTCAGGCTCGTGCGGATGTCATCGCAGCCTTAGGCGCGCAAGAGCCCGATGGTCTGTTGCGGCAGCTCGAGAGGGAGCTGGCTACCAAAGTGTAGTGCGCAGCGGTCATTGGGTGCGTAGCGCGACGATCTCAATCTTTCGCCCTCTCCCGTTGCGGACTGTTGCTTGTGCACATTTTTGCAACAGCGGCCGCATGCCAACTGCCGTCATGCCGGCGAATGCCGGAATCCAGTACAGTTTCGCGGTGCCATCGCGCGTGAAAAAAATCTCTCAAGAATTAGCACCGTCAGTGGAAGCTGGACCTGATTGAGCGCACGAACCCGCGGTGGGAAGACCGGTATTCGGGGGTGCTCCAAGGCCCTCTGGATTCCGGCGTGCGCCCGAATGACGATGGTGGGGGTGCTTTGGGTCCTCTGGATTCCGGCGTTCCGGGCCGTGTAACAACTCCAAGTGAATTCGAGCAGGGAACAGGAACCCAGCACCCGTCATTCCGGCGCACGCCGGAATCCAGTAAAAAAAGCGGCTCCACGCTGCGCGAACGCCAATTCTGACTGGACCCCGGAGTTTCGCTTTGCGAATTCCGGGGTGACGGCGGTTCGAGTTGTTACACGGCCTCGTTCGCCGGAACGGCGATGGGGGTGCTCGAAGGCCCTTTGGATTCCGGCATTCGCCGGAATGACGGTGGGGGTGTGTACAGGGTACTTCGAGGGATGAATGTGAATAAGCGTCAGCCTTGCGGTAGGGATGGCGTGAGGGGTAATAATTCCTGGCAACTTCCCCCACGATTCCGGCGACGCTGCTCAGCGGAGTAGTTCGACAATTTCCTCGCGCGATCCGTCCTTCCCCTAGCCCTCTCCCCCCGCGCGGAGAGAGGGGACGAGCGGTTTCGCTCGCAATCGAGCGCACACATGCTCAACCGCATGTGGGGTCTACCAGCGTAGATCATCCGGAATTGGATGTTCGGCATAGGCGGGATCATTTCCGCCTGGCGCCGATGCGGCATTGGCGAGTACGATCGATCCGGGCGCGCGAATCGCGACTTCCGCCGCGGTCGTTTGATTGACGACCGCATAGCGCGTACGCAAACGTACAATCACCAACTCACCGCGCGCAATCGCCGCGTGAGTCGCCGGGGTCACATAAATTCGGCCGACCTTCTTGCCGTCCACGAAGTTATACACCTCGTCGCCGTCGTTGTGCGGATGACGCCCCGCCTTGATGATTTGCACCAGTTCGCGCTCGACGGCGCGCCGCGCCGCGTGTTCATCGGGCGCACGTTGCGGCGCGCGCACCGGCGGCGGTGTGGAACGCGCGGTCGGTGCGGGAGGCGGTTCGGTCGCGCCATTTCGTTGCTGCCGATGGTGTTTGGGTTTTGGACCGCGCCCGCTCGGCGCTTTTTGGCCGCGATCTTTATCGCGCTCCATGTCGTGTAGACGCTGTTCGTCAATCAACCCCGCTTTGAGCAATTGTTCATGCAAGGCGTTACGCATCAGCCCCCCTCAAAAGTGTGCCCGCGACTTGAATTTAACGTTGAGATTCGTTGGACTCATCGTGAACGCGAATAATTCTTCAACCGGTACGCTTGGATCGGCCAGCGCGACTTCGAAATTACGCGCGAGCATCGCCAGCACCATCTTGATTTCGACCAGCGCCAGGTTGCGGCCTGGACAAAAACGCGGCCCCGTACCGAACGGTAAAAACGCCTTGGTGTTATGCACGCGATCGGGCGCCGGCGCCTTCTCCAACCACCGCGATAATTGAAATTGGGCCGGCGCCGAAAAATTCTCAGGCCTGTTCGCGATCCGTCGCGTCAACAGAACAATCGCCACGCCCGGTGGAATTTCGACGCCAGCCAAGGTGACGGTCTCCTTGGCATCGAACACCAAGATCGGCGCCACAGGCTTTAGGCGCATCGTTTCGTTGGCGAAGGCTTCGACGGCCGGCAAACGCGCGATATCGGTGAAATGCGCCGGAATTAGTTCCGCGCCGAGCACGCTGTCCACTTCGGTGCGGACCTGTCGAAAGAGTTCTGGATAATCGATAAAAAACTTGATCGCCCACGCCAGCGTGTTCGCGGTGGTGTCTTCGCCGGCCAGTAATAACGTGAACGAATTGGCGATGATATCGTCGTCCGAAAACGCCAGACCCTCGGTTTCCTTGGCCGCGATCATCGCTTCCAGAAAGTTTGTTGGCTCCTGATGCAGGCCCGGATTCGCCGCCATGCGTTGTCGACACTCATTGATAATGACTTTGATCTGCTGGTGGATGGCGTCGACCGCGCGATCAAGTTCGCGGTCTGCGCGAAATTTGAGATGACGCCAATACGGAAACGGCGCACCGAGGCGCTTGCTCAGCATCGGGAACACTTTGTCGAGGTGTTGCTGGATGATCGGCCCGTCGGTTTCCAGCGTATTGAAGTCGATCCCGAACGCGAGCTGGGTCGTGACATCAACGGTGTAGCGCATGAGATCCGCGCACAGATCGGTCGGCCGATCCGCCTTCGCGACTTCCAGCCAACGTTGCCGCAAGCGCTCGGTGGTCGCAAGCAATCCGTCATGAAATTTATGCAGATGCGCTGAATTAAGCGCCATCGCGACAATTTTCCGTTGCCGCTTCCAGTCTTCGCCGTCGGATGAAAAAACGCCGTTGAACCCGAGTTCGTCGAACACCCGTTCCAATTCGGCGCGGCGTCCGAACAAATGCGGGCGCTCGCGCAATACCACACCAATTGCTTCGGCATCGGCGATCACGACCAGCGATCGGGGCCCTAAGGAAAACCGATAGGTGGGACCATAGGCGTCCGCCCACCGTTCGAGCTGCCGATGAAATTCGGCGAAATTAATCTGCGGAAAATTACCGAGCAGGCCGCCCACCAACGGCCACGACTTGGGGCCGGGTAGCGCCGCTACGGATTTAAGCTCGGGGAACGTCACCGCATTCATACGTTAAACTCCGCATCGAATTGCTCAATCCACTCATATCCCCGCCAGTCGGGCGCCGGCGGCCAAGGCTTTCAGTTTGCGTAGTGCAATTTCCCAGGCCATCGGCGCCATACCGCAATTGGTGCACGCAATAAGTTTAGTCCGTGGCACATGCCGGCGGGCGAGTTCGAGCGTGGCAGCCACCGCTTCGGGGCTCTCGATCGCATCGTTCGCGACGTCGATCACGCCAACCAAGACGTCTTTGCCTTCCAACAGTTCCAGCAGCCGGGGTGGGACATGTGAGTTCACGCATTCGAGCGAGACCTGATCGATTCGACTCCGTGCGAGCGCTGGAAACACCTCGGCATATTGTCGCCATTCGGCGCCGAGCCCCGCTTTCCAATCGATATTGGCCTTGATGCCATAGCCGTAACAAATGTGGACGCAGGTCGTGCACTGCAAACCATCGATCGCACGATGCAAGGCATCGATCCCCCAGCCGGCTGCGTCGCGCATATAAACATTAAAGGCTGGCTCGTCGAATTGAATGACATCGACGCCGTCCGCGACCAGCGCGCGCGCTTCTTGATTCAACAAATCCGCCACCGCAAACGCCAGTTTGACTTTATCACCATAGAATCGATCAGCGATGGTGTCGACCACCGTCATGGGACCGGGCAACGTGAATTTAAGCGCCCGGGTGGTATGCGCCCGGCACAGCCGCGCTTCGCTTTCATGTACGCGTCCGCGGAGCGTCAGTACATCCACGACCTGCGGCACCATGGCTTCGTAGCGATTGTCGCGGATCCCCATCGGCACCTTGTGTGCGAAGTCGATACCGTTGACGGCCTCCAGAAAACCATGCACGAAATGTTGGCGCGACTGTTCGCCATCGGTCACGATGTCGAGACCGGCGTCCTCTTGCAACTTCAGCCACAGCAGGGTCGCGTCACGTTTAGCGGCGGCGAGTTCAGCGCCGTCGAGGCGCCAGCGCGGCCACAGGGTGTTGGGCTCCGCGAGCCACGCGGGTTTCGGCAAACTGCCCGTGATGGTTGCTCTAGACACGCACTTGCTCCAGTACACGCTCGGCTTTGACGCGCGCGATGTAGGTGGCGGCGGTAAGGTCGCCGGCAACGTTCAAGGTGGTTCGACACATATCGAGGATTCTATCCACCCCAAGCACAATCGCAATCAAGCCCGGGTCGACGCCGATCGTCGCCAGAATGCCGATGATGAATGGAATGGAGCCTGACGGCACACCAGCAGTACCAATCCCGCCCAGAATGGCCAAATACACCACCATCAATTGCTGCGCCAGTGTCAGGTCGACCCTGGCCAGCTGCGCCAAGAACAATACCGTGACCCCTTCATATAAGGCCGTACCGTTTTGATTGGCGGTGGCGCCGATCGTTAAGACAAAGCTCGCAATCTCTTTGGGTACGTGCAGATTTTCTTCCGCCACCTTGAGCGCGGTCGGCAACGTGGCGTTGGACGAGGAGGTGGAAAAGGCCGTCAGCATGACGGTTTTGATGCGTCGAAAAAACTCGCGCGGCGCCATCTTGGATAACCAATACACGGCGATCGAATAGACGCCGAACATGTGTAGCCCAAGCCCAGCAAGGACGGTGACCAGGAACCAGCCGAGGGCGCGAAGCAGATCGAACCCAAACAACGCGACGTTGTTGAAAATCAAACAGGTGACCGCGTACGGCGCGAATTCCATGATGAGATCGATGAGCTTGATCGACACCGCGTAAAGCCCGCGCAGTGCTTCGGTGAATCCCGCCACTTGCAACGGCGGCAGGAGCGTCATCGCGACCCCGACCATCAGCGCGAAAAACATCAAATGCAGCATGTTCGGTGGGTCGCTCGCGACTGCGGCGACGGGATTCCGAGGCACCACCGAAGCCACCACCTGCTGCAATGGGCTCGCGTTAATGCGAGCTGCGGCTGCGTCATCGACGCGATGTGCCGCATCCGTGTGGTAACGCATCTTTAATGCTTCGGCGGTGTTCGGAGCCAGCCGGTGGCCGGGTTCGATCAGATTCGCCAAACCAAGACCAATCAATACCGAGATGGCCGAAATGACCAGGCAATACACAAACGATCGCAACCCGACCCGGCCTAACCGCCGCACGTCACCGATTCCCGCCACCCCCAACACCAGCGACGAGAACACCAGGGGCACGACGATCATTAACAGTAGATTCAGAAACAGTTGACCGATCGGCTGCGTAAACTGATCGATGACAAACGGCACCCACGCGGCACCCGAAGCGGCAAGATTGACCACCAAACCGGCAACCGCGCCAATACCGAGACCGCACAGGATGCGACGGTGCAATGGCCACGGCGCGGCGTCCCGGTCACTCAAGGTGGCGAGCACACCGGACGCCCCGAATTAATCTCGGATATACGAGTGCGTACCGGCCGACTAGACTGCATCAGTAATGACCTTTTATTCCTACCGTTTTGGCCTGCGCCGTTCGCGGATGGACGCAAGTGTTGTTCGGTCTCCGCCACTAGCATGGCCACCGCAGCCGAAAGACCAGCATTTTTGTTCTGCCGTGGTTCAGGCACGCTGGTGCATTCTGTACCAGAGTTCCAATATTTTTGCGATTCTTGGACTGATCCGTGCAACTGGCACACCACTTGCACCGTCTAAGCGTTAGGGAGGTCATCGCGGCGTCGCGCCGAAGAAGACCCAGAAGAATCGGGCACTAGGCAGTCGCGTCGCGCGCCCTCCGTGTTAATCAACGGAAGAGAGGCTGCGTCATGACGATTTTCGACAAGTACGTCGCGCGATATGAACACGCGCAAGAGACTGAACTATCGCTAAGCGAATACCTGGCGTTGTGTCGGCGCGCGCCAACGACCTATGCCACCGCCACCGAACGCATGCTGCTCGCGATTGGCGAACCCGAAGTCATTGATACGCGGAAAGATCCGCACCTCTCTCGCCTCTTTTCCAATAAGGTCATCCGCGTCTATCCCGCGTTCCGCGAGTTCTATGGCATGGAGGAGACGATTGAACAGATCGTCGCCTACTTCCGGCATGCTGCGCAGGGTCTCGAAGAGCGCAAACAAATACTCTATTTGCTCGGTCCCGTTGGCGGCGGCAAATCCTCGCTAGCCGAGAAGCTTAAATCATTGATGGAACTGCAGCCCTTCTACGCACTGAAGGATTCGCCCGTCAACGAGTCGCCGCTGGGCCTATTTTCACCGACCGAAGACAGTGCGATTTTGGAAGAAGACTACGGGATCCCGCGCCGTTATCTAACCGGACTGATGTCGCCCTGGGCCGTCAAACGGCTCCACGAATATAACGGCGACGTGACACGATTCCGTGTCGTCAAACGCCATCCGTCAGTTTTACGACAGATCGCCGTGGCCAAGACCGAACCCGGCGACGAGAACAACCAGGATATCTCCGCCTTGGTCGGCAAGGTTGATATTCGGATGCTCGAACATTTCGCGCAGAACGATCCCGACGCGTATGCGTATTCGGGTGGCCTGTGCATCGCCAATCAGGGCTTGCTCGAATTCGTCGAGATGTTCAAAGCCCCCATCAAAGTACTGCATCCGTTACTGACCGCGACCCAAGAAGGCAATTACAAGGGCACCGAGGGCCTGTCCGCGATCCCGTTCGACGGCATCATCTTGGCCCATTCAAATGAATCCGAATGGCTTGCGTTTAAAAACAACCGCAACAACGAAGCCTTTCTCGATCGCATCTATATCGTCAAGGTGCCGTACTGCATGCGAGTCTCCGAAGAAATTCGGATTTATCAAAAGCTGCTTCGAAACAGTTCCCTGGCCGAGGCCCGCTGTGCACCAGGCACCCTCGAAATGATGGCGCAATTCGCGGTGTTATCTCGAATGAAAGAGCCCGAGAATTCAAACATCTATTCGAAGCTCCGCGTCTACGATGGCGAAAATCTGAAAGACGTCGATCCTAAGGCGAAGAGTTATCAGGAGTACCGTGATTACGCCGGCGTCGACGAAGGCATGACCGGGCTCTCGACTCGCTTTGCGTTCAAGATACTGTCGAAGACGTTTAACTTCGATCATGGCGAAATCGCGGCGAATCCCGTGCATTTAATGTACGTCCTCGAACAAGCCATCGAGCGCGAGCAGTTTCCGAAAGAGCAAGAAGATAAATATGTGGCGCATCTAAAAGGTTACCTGGCGACGCGCTACGCCGAACTCGTCGGCAAGGAAATCCAGACCGCCTATCTGGAGTCGTATTCAGAGTATGGACAAAACATTTTTGATCGCTATGTGACCTACGCCGATTATTGGATCCAGGATGAGGATTATCGCGATCCTGACACCGGCGAGATTTTTGATCGCGCGGCGCTGAACGGCGAACTCGAAAAAATCGAGAAGCCAGCCGGAATCAGCAACCCTAAAGATTTCCGCAATGAAATTGTCAACTTTGTATTGCGCGCGCGAGCTGGGAATAGCGGCAAGAATCCGTTGTGGACCAGCTATGAGAAACTGCGCGAAGTGATCGAGAAAAAGATGTTCTCGAATACCGAAGACCTGCTTCCCGTGATTTCATTTAATACTAAAGCGTCGGCTGACGAGCAACGCAAACATCAGGACTTCGTCGGCCGCATGGTCGCCAAAGGCTATACCGAGAAGCAAGTAAGACTGCTGTGTGAATGGTATTTAAGAGTGCGCAAGTCGGCCTAGGGCGATGGATAGCATTGTCGATCGGCGGCTGAACGGACGTAACAAGAGCGCGGTGAATCGCGCGCGTTTTGTGCGGCGCTATCAGGATCAACTCAAACGGGCGGTGGCCGACGCCATCAGTAAACGCTCGATCAAAGATCTCGAACGCGGCGAACGCGTTGACCTGCCGCGGCGCGATATTCGCGAGCCAGTGTTTCATCACGGCGGTGGTGGATATCGCGAGTCGGTGCATCCGGGTAATAAAGAATATAGCGCCGGCGACCGCTTGCCGCGGCCGGCGGGTGGCGCGCAAGGTCGAGGTAACCAAGCAAGCGACAGCGGTGAGGGTGAAGATGATTTTAGCTTCGTCCTGTCGCGCGAAGAGTTCTTGAATTTTTTCTTCGAGGACTTGGCCTTACCCGATCTGGTCAAAACGGAGTTGACCCGCTTGCCGCGGTACAAATCGGTTCGTGCGGGCTTTACCACCAGCGGGGTGCCGACCAATATCAATGTCATTCGCTCATTAAAGAGCGCGGCCGCGCGCCGCCAAGTCTTGCAAGCTCCTTATCGAACGCGTCTGAAAGGTGTCGAAACCCAGCGCGACGCGTTGGTGGTCGGTCGCGGCAGAGCGCCTGAGCTTGAAGCGCTGGACGAAGAAATTGCCCGGCTTAAGCGTCGCATTCGCGCCGTTCCGTTTATCGACACGATCGATCTGCGCTACAACCATCGCATTAAACAACCACAACCGACCACCCAGGCGGTGATGTTCTGCTTAATGGATGTATCGGGTTCAATGGACCAAGGCCGGAAAGAAATCGCCAAACGATTTTTTGCGTTGCTCTATTTATTTCTTACTCGCGTCTACGAACGAATTGATGTGGTATTCATCCGGCATCACACTCAAGCCGCTGAAGTCAATGAGGAGGAATTCTTCTCGGCGCGTGACACCGGCGGTACCGTGGTCTCCTCCGCCCTAATGTTGATGCAAGAAATCATCGCCGCGCGCTATACCAGTGCGGCCTGGAACATTTATGGGGCACAGGCATCGGATGGCGACAACTGGCATTCGGACTCTAGCCGTTGCCGCGAACTGCTTGAACAGGAGATTCTGCCGCACGTCCAATACTTCGCTTACGTCCAAGTTGGCGCGGAAGAAGAGCAAGGGCTGTGGCAACAATATGCGGCGACCAGCGCGGCGCATCCGCGCCTCGCCATCCGCAAGATCAATACGGTCGCCGATATCTATCCGGTCTTTCGTCAGCTCTTCGCGAAGAAACCCGCATGACCCGTCAATTACTGTCCACCGGTTCGGAATGGTCGTTCGAGCTCATTGATAAATATGATCGTGAGTTGGCGCGGATCGCGGCCGATTTCAAACTCGACACCTATCCCAATCAAATTGAGGTGGTCACCGCCGAGCAAATGATGGACGCCTATGCCTCGGTCGGCATGCCCATAGGTTATCAACACTGGTCTTACGGCAAGGAATATCTGGCGGTCGAGAATCGCTATCGCCGTGGCCAAATGGGCCTTGCCTACGAACTCGTGATCAATTCCAACCCGTGCATCGCGTATCTGATGGAAGAGAACACCATGACCATGCAAGCCCTTGTGCTCGCCCATGCGTGTTACGGTCACAACTCGTTCTTCAAATCTAATTACTTATTCCGGGCTTGGACCACCGCGGATTCGATCGTCGACTATCTGGTGTTTGCGCGAGGGTTTATTGGCGAATGCGAACAGCGCTACGGAGAAACGGCGATCGAAGAGCTGCTCGACTCGTGCCATGCATTGCGCAATTACGGGGTCGATCGTTATAAACGCCCACCCCAATTGTCGGTGGAGCGCGAAACCGCGCGCCGTCGCGAACGTGACGAGTATCGTCAGGCTGCGGTCAATGACATCTGGCGCACGCTGCCCACTCGAGATGCGGTGCAAGATGGTGCGTCGGACGAACGCTTTCCGGCCGAACCACAGGAAAATTTGTTGTATTTCATCGAAAAACACGCGCCGTTACTTGAACCGTGGCAGCGTGAAATCGTGCGCATCGTGCGTAAGCTTGCGCAGTATTTTTATCCGCAGCGACAAACTCAGGTCATGAATGAAGGCTGGGCAACGTTTTGGCATTACACCCTACTGAACCGGATGTATGACGAAGGTCTGGTCGACGACTCGTTCATGCTCGAGTTCCTGACCTCACATACCAATGTCATCGCGCAACCTGGGTTCGATCATCCCTACTACCGCGGGGTTAATCCGTATGCATTGGGCTTCTCGATGATGACGGACATCCGACGGATCTGCGAAACGCCGACGCCAGAGGACCGACAATGGTTTCCGGATCTGGCGGGGACTCCGTGGCTCGGAGCGCTCGACTTCGCCATGCGCAATTTCAAGGACGAATCTTTTGTGGCCCAATATTTGTCGCCGAAATTGATCCGCGACCTGCGCCTGTTTTCGCTCATTGATGATGATCGAGAGGACGCCTACGCGGTGTCCGCGATTCATGACGATAACGGGTATCGCCGCATAAGACGGGCCTTGGCGGAGCAATACAATTTAGGGAGTCGTGAACCCAATATCCAGGTGAACGCAGTGGACCGGCGGGGAGATCGGTCGCTGACCTTGCGCCATATTCCATTCGAACGCCGGCCTTTGGGCGAATCGACCGGCGATGTGCTGAAGCACATCGCGCGGCTATGGGGTTTCCCGGTAAGACTTGAAACGCTGGATGTGAATAACAAACCGGAATTGGTTGGCCACGCGCATCCTGCCAATTGAGGCCTGGATCGGCGCACGCATCAAACGATCCGAACGACGGTTTAGCTCATCGTCACATCCAGTGCTGGATCGTCTTCCATGAGAAAGCGGGTATCGAGAAACCCGGAGTGCACGGCACTCATTAATTTCTCCGTGGCTGGCGGCACAAATGAAAACGCCGGCAAGGAACTTCTAATCGCCGAATTGGGTTTCACGTCGTGCTCGCAGCCGTTACGCGGTTGCTGATTCATAGTTCATTTCCTACTTCTTGTGGTTGAGTCCGAGACCGTCGCTTGGTAGTAGCCGCCCCATAGGTCAAAATATTCGCAAAACATCGTTTCTAAAGCGAGGTTGCAAGGAGCGAAACGTGCGGCCGGTCACATCCTCCTGGAGTTTTGATGGAGACCCCGCCAACTGGCCTAGGCGCACTAATGCGGAAAATCATTCATGTCGATATGGACGCGTTCTATGCCGCGGTCGAACAACGCGACCGGCCCGATTTGCGCGGACGTCCGGTCATCGTCGCCTGGCGCGGCGCGCGCTCGGTGGTCTGCGCGGCATCCTACGAGGCGCGGAAGTTCGGGATCCGCTCCGCGATGGCAACTGCGCACGCCGAGCGCCTGTGTCCACAGGCGGAATTCATTGCGCCAGATTTCGCGCGCTATCGCGCAGTGTCCGAACAGGTCAGGAATATTTTTTTACGCTTCACCGAGATGGTCGAACCCCTGTCATTGGACGAAGCCTATCTCGATGTGAGCCACGGCAAATCGGCACTGACGACGGCCACCCGGATTGCCCAAGCGATCCGCGCTGCGATCAAAGCCGAAACCGGGCTCACCGCGTCGGCGGGCGTGGCTCCAAATAAATTCCTGGCGAAGATCGCGTCGGAATGGCGCAAACCCGATGGCTTGTTCGTGATTCAACCCCATCAGGTCTTGGATTTTCTCGCGCCGCTGCCGGTCAGCCGCTTACCGGGTGTCGGCAAGGCCACTGAAGCACAACTGCACCTGCTCGGAATCGCCACGATTCGCGATTTGCGCAAGATAGAATTACGCGAAATCAATGCCCGATTTGGCCGCTTCGGCGAGCGTCTGTTTCAACTCGCCCGCGGCGAAGATCAGCACCAAGTTGAACCCAATCGACCATTGCAACAGATCTCGGTCGAACAAACCTTTGAGCGCGACTTGTCCCTCGCTGCTCTCGCGCCAGCGGTGCAGGAAAGTGCCGCGCGCGTGTGGGTCGCGCTGCTGAAATCGGCGCGGTGCGGTAAGACCATCAACCTAAAGTTAAAAACCACTGAATTCAAAACGCTGACACGAAGCATCACGCCACGCGTGTCACCGACATCAGCTGACGAAGTGATAGATCTCGCACTCGGTTTACTCGCGCGCGTCGAGCTGGCGCCAACCACCTTATTTCGGTTGGTTGGGGTAGGGATTTCGCACCTCACGGCGCATGACAGCGAGCGGCAGCCGACCCTATTTTAGGCAATGACCTAGCACACTCAAGTTTCAACGCCGCCGCGCCGCTAAGGAATTTGAACGGTGATACCCTCCCCTCCTTGTCTACCGTTCGTTACTTGGCGGGCCGGCTTCGCGGCCGGCCCGCCCTCTCTTAGTCAACGGCTTCGACAGTGTCGACGCGCTGCAGGCCACGCGGCAGTTTGCTCCCGCGCTTTGCGCGATCGCTCCGATAAATATCCAAATCGCGCGCCCGCAATACCAGAAACCGATTACCGGCACTGACTTTCAAACCCGCGCCCGCCGCGAGCGCGACGACGCCGACCACATATTCGCTGCGCTCCTTTGATTTCGACGTCGGAATATTGATCAACTTAAGCCCCTTGCCCCGTCCTAAGAGCGGCAATTCGCTGGCTTTAAAAACCAGCAAATGACCGGTGTTCGTAGCACAGGCAATCTCAACTTCGGCGGGTTCGCCGCACATGACGGGACTCAACGCCACCGCACCGCTGGAAACATTCAACACGGCCTTGCCCGCTTTATTTTTCACGGCGAGTGATTCCAACGTGGCGAGAAATCCATACCCCGCATCCGACGCCAGGATCACATGATGCTCAGGATTGCCGAGCACGACGCCGACAAACGGCACCCCGTCGGGCGCCGTTAAGCGCCCGGCTAGCGGCTCACCCATACCGCGCGCCGAGGGCAAGGTATGCGCGGCCAAAGAATACGTTCGACCATCCGCGCCCATCACTATCGCAAGCTGATTACTACGACCGCGCGCCGCCGATTTGAATCCATCGCCACTGCGATAACCTAGTTCACTGGGATTTATGTCGTGACCTTTGGCCGCGCGCACCCAACCCTTTTCCGACAACACCACGGTAATCGGTTCGGTGGGCAATAATTCTGTCTCCGATAAGGCCTGCGCTGCGTTGCGCTCGACAATGGCCGTGCGACGCTCGTCACCGAACTCGCTCGCATCGGCGTTGATTTCATCGCGCACGAGTGTTTTTAAGCGGCGGGCCGAATTCAGAATTGCTTCAAGCTTCTGGCGCTCGGCGTCGAGTTCCGCCTGTTCGCCGCGGATCCGCTGTTCTTCGAGGCGGGCCAAATGCCGTAAACGGAGATCGAGAATTGCGTCGGCTTGGATCGCGGTCAAGTCGAAACGCCGCATCAACTCCGCTTTCGGTTCCTCCTCGGTGCGAATGATGTGAATAACCTCGTCGATATTGAGGTAGGCGATCAAATACCCCGCCAACACGTGGAGGCGATCAGTGACCTTATCGAGGCGGAATTGCAGACGCCGACGCACCGTGTCCGTACGGTATTCGAGCCATTCGCTTAACAACGACTTTAAATTGCGAACGCTGGGCAAGCCATTCAAACCGATTACGTTCACGTTGACGCGATAGGTTCGTTCCAAATCGGTGGTCGCGAAGAGATGCTGAATTAACGGTTCGAGATCGACTCGATTCGAGCGTGGAATGATGACGAGACGCGTCGGGGTTTCGTGATCCGATTCATCGCGCACATCGTCGAGCATGGGGAGCTTCCTTGCCTGCATTTGCTCGGCGATTTGTTCAATGATTTTGGCGCCCGAGGTTTGGTAAGGCAGCGCGGTGACGACGATATTGCCTTGTTCGATTTCGTAGCAGGCGCGTAATCTCACGCTGCCCGCGCCGGTTTCGTAGATTTGCCGAATTTCCGCGGCCGCGCTGATCAGCTCGCCACCCGATGGGTAATCCGGGCCCAGGACCAATTCGCACAATTCGCTGACCGTGGTGTTCGGGTACTCGAGCAGACGCACACAAGCCGCCGCCATTTCGCGCAAATTGTGCGGTGGAATATCCGTCGCCATGCCGACGGCAATGCCGGTGGTGCCGTTTAAGAGAACGTTCGGCAGCCGTGCCGGCAAGAGTTTGGGTTCGTCCAACGTGCCATCAAAATTCGGCACCCAATCGGCCGTGCCCTGTTCGAGTTCGCTTAACAACAAATCGGCGTATGGGCTTAATTTCGCCTCGGTGTAACGCATCGCGGCAAACGACTTCGGATCGTCGGCCGAGCCCCAATTGCCTTGACCGTCTACCAACGGATAGCGGTAGCTAAACGGTTGCGCCATCAGCACCATCGCTTCATAGCACGCGGAATCGCCGTGCGGATGGAATTTACCGATCACGTCGCCGACGGTGCGCGCGGACTTCTTGTATTTCGCCGCCGCGTTCAAACCGAGTTCGGACATGGCGTAAATAATGCGGCGCTGAACCGGTTTCAGGCCATCGCCAAGGTGCGGCAAGGCGCGATCCAAAATGACGTACATGGAATAATCCAAGTACGCTTGCTCGGTAAAATCGCGCAACAGCTTGCGTTCGATATTGGCGCGCTCGCCCATGTTAGTTGTCCCGTTGAGAGCTTCTAATCGACAGCGGCTAAATTACCCTTGCGTTCCAACCAATCGCGGCGATCGCCGGCGCGTTTTTTCGCGAGCAACATGTCAAGCAAGGCCTCGGACAGACGATCGTCGTCTACGGTCAATTGCACCAGGCGACGCGATTCCGGCGCCATCGTCGTTTCACGCAATTGCAGTGGATTCATCTCGCCCAGGCCTTTGAAGCGTTGGATATTGATCTTGCCACGGATCTTGTCGGCTTGAATTTGCGCGACGATTTGGTCCTTCTCACGCTCGTCTTGGGCATAGAATACTTCCTTGCCCGCATCGATTCGAAATAATGGCGGCATCGCGACATAGACATGCCCGGCTTCGACCAGCGCGCGGAAATGTCGCAGAAACAACGCACATAGTAGCGTCGCTATATGTGCACCGTCGGAATCGGCATCGGCCAAGATGCAAATTTTTCCGTAACGCAGTTCGGTCAGATTATCGGTGCCGGGATCGACGCCCAAGGCCACGGCGATGTCATGCACTTCCTGCGACGCCAGCACCTGAGTCGATTCGACTTCCCAGGTATTTAAAATCTTACCGCGCAATGGCAGGATGGCTTGGAACTCCTTACTTCGCGCCTGCTTGGCCGAGCCTCCGGCCGAATCGCCCTCGACCAGAAATAACTCAGATTCGCCCAAGTCATTCGACAGGCAGTCGGCGAGCTTGCCGGGTAGTGCGGGCCCCGCGCCAGCGATCTTTTTACGCACCACCGCCTTCGCCGCTTTCAAACGCGACTGGGCCCGTTGAATCGCGAGATCGGCGACGCGCTCACCCGCTTCGACATGCTGATGCAGCCATAAAGTCACCGCGTCGCGTACCGCGCCGGCGACTAACGCATTCGCGGCCTGCGACGACAAGCGCTCCTTGGTCTGACCCGAAAACTGCGGTTCCATCAATTTGACCGACAGCAGATACGCACAGCGATCGAAGACATCGTCGGCGTTGAGCTTGACGCCACGCGGCAACAAATTGCGGAACTCACAAAATTCCCGCACCGCTTCGAGCAGTCCTTGCCGCAACCCGTTGACATGCGTTCCGCCTTGGGGCGTCGGCACCAAATTCACATAACTCTCAGTGACCAATTCGCCCTCGTCGACACGCCAGTGCAACGCCCACTGCACCGCGCTGTGCTCGGCTTCGACGGTTCCTTGGACAGCCTCCGTGGGCACTAACTCGGCATCTTCCATGGCCGCCGCGAGGTATCCCGTCAAACCATCTTCGAAGTACCAGGTATCGCGCTCGTCAGCGCCTTCATCGTACAGAGTGACGGTCAAGCCCGGGCATAGCACGGCCTTGGCCCGCAGTAGATGCTTCAATCGCGGCGGCGCGATTTTTATCGTGTCGAAGTATTTGGGATCGGGCGTAAAGCGAATCGCGGTGCCGGTATTTTGCCGCCCGACTTTGCCGATTTCGCTTAACGGCGTGCGTCGCTCGCCACCAGCGAAAGTCATGCCGTATTCAACGCCACCCCGTTTAACGCGGACTTCGAGACGTTGCGACAACGCATTGACGACCGACACGCCCACGCCGTGGAGTCCACCGGAGAATTTATAATTCTTGCTAGAAAACTTTCCACCGGCATGGAGTCGGGTCAAGATGACTTCGACCCCGGACACTTTCTCCCCCGGGTGAACGTCGACCGGCATACCGCGCCCGTCATCGGTGACGCTGATCGATCCGTCGCCGTGCAGCGTGACATCAATTCGCGCGCAATGGCCCGCGATTGCCTCGTCAACGCTGTTATCGACCACTTCTTGGACTAAGTGATTCGGCCGGGTGGTGTCGGTGTACATGCCGGGGCGTTTGCGGACCGGCTCGAGTCCGGTGAGGACTTCAATATCAACCGCGTCATATCGTCCGCTCACTGGCAAACACCATCGGGTAATTCAAAATGAATGATCAAGCTCGACGAATGACCGAGCTCGCCTTCGCGACACGCGAGATCGGCGCGGATGTTCAGCTAATGTGTACGGATGGTCAAGCGAGATCGTCGATCAGAGAACTTCGCGTCGCGTTCGACAAGACTTCGAGTGTAACCTGATACGCTGGATGATCGATCCCAAAGGCAATCACGCCGCCGGACTTCGCGGCGGCGATCTGTGCTGGCAGCAGCTGGAAGCGCAGGAAATGTACCGCCGCCGTTTTGTCGGCACGCGAACGGTCAAGATCTTCGTCGGCGATCGCAAAAAGAGTTGGCCCATCTCCCACTCGAGTCCATACGCGATCTTCGATGCCAACCAGCTGCATCAGCGCCACGCGACGCTCTTCGACGTCTTCATACTCAATCATCATGGTCGCTTTCCAATTGGTACCATCCGGGATCAACGGGGTGTAAGCGTCCAATTCGGCCTGGATCCCCTCACTTTCGAAGATGCGCTCCACGCGCAGCATCTCCTGAATTTGATACTGGATCGTCAAGGCATCTTCAAACACGAGATTGATATGTTCGCCTAGCGCTACCTGGCGTGCGGCTTTATGCGCCAGCACTCGTTGCCGAAATTGCGGACGTTCGGCGTGATACCGTTCGAGCGGCATCAGGTCCGTACGCATGAGTTGCGGCTTGGGCATCGTGTCAGATTCCGTAGGCTTGACGAAGCAACGCGAATGCCGAACTCGCACGCGCAGTGCCGACGCCCTGTTCGATCAGTTCACCGGCCATCGGACAGTCGCTAAAATAATGATCAAAATTGCCGTCGGTCATTCGTGACACCACGGGCTTGCAGATTTTTTTTGCGAAATTGTAGTTTTCGACCTTGACCGCGTAGGTTCCATCGTGCCCGGAACAACGTTCGATGGCGGCAACCGCGGTATCGGGCACCAGTTCAAGCAGCTCCTTGGTTTTCAGACCGATATTCTGCACGCGCTGATGACAGGGCGCGTGGTAACCCACGGCACCCAACGGCTGCTTGAAATCAGTATTCAAAGCCCCAGCGCGGTGACGCAGCATGAGGTATTCAAACGGATCGAAAAAAGCCTGCTTGACTTGCGCGACGTCGGGATCGTCCGGATACATCAGCGGCAATTCTTGTTTGTACATCAGCACACAACTCGGGATGGGTGCTATCAAGTCGTAACCTTCGGCGATCATCGCCATGAGCTGTGGAATGTTGGCGTCTTTAAGACGGGCCACCGACTGTAAGTCACCGAGTTCGAGTTTCGGCATCCCGCAACATTTATCGGCGCTGGCGAGAACAACCTCGACGCCGTTGTGATGGAGAACCGCCGCCAGATCTTCGACCACGTCAGGCGCGTTGCGATTGCCGTAGCAGGTCACGAAAATCGCGACCCGTCCGGTGGTGTCGGTAGTTTTAACGATGGCTTCGCTCGCGTCCGACCCGAGCCCCCGTAAGCGGTGGCGCGCCGCGCGGCTTTCGAAGCGCGGTAGCGGTGCCTCGGCATGAATACCCGCGACTTTCTGCACCAGCCGCCGGAGCGGCTTCGATCGATTAGCGGCATTCACGGCTTCGGCAACCACGGGAATCGAGGCAATGCGCCCCACCACATCGGTGGAGGTCAGCACGCGATCGCGAAATGACACGTCCCCACTTTCATATTTCACGGCCTTGGCGCGCAGCATCAGGTGCGGAAAATCGACATTCCACTGGTGCGGCGGCACGTAAGGGCACTTGGTCATGTAACACAGATCGCACAAGTAGCACTGATCGACGACCTTCCAATAATCCGGCTTGGCCACGCCGTCGACTTCCATGGTCGTGGATTCGTCGACCAAATCGAACAAGGTCGGAAACGCATTGCACAGACTCACGCAGCGCCGGCACCCATGACAAATGTCGTAGACACGTTCGAGCTCGGAAAACAACGCCGGCTCGTCGTAAAACGTTGGGCTACGCCAGTCGAGTGGATGCCGGGTCGGCGCCCCCAAACTCCCTTCGCGTTGCTCGTCGATTCGCTCGCTCAACGATTCCTCCCCACCCGCTTCAATCAGCGAACCAAAAAGAAGCCGGGGAAACCCGGCTCCTTGCGTACTCGATACGAGTTACTAACTCAATTCGAGAGTGAATCAAGCGCCTTTTGAAAACGATTGGCGTGCGAGCGTTCCGCTTTCGCCAGCGTTTCAAACCAGTCCGCGATTTCATCCAAGCCTTCTTGCCGGGCGGTCTTGGCCATACCGGGATACATATCCGTGTATTCGTGCGTCTCGCCCGCGATCGCAGCTTTCAGATTCAAATCGGTAGTGCCGATCGGCTGGCCCGTCGCCGGATCACCCACTTGCTCGAGATACTCAAGATGGCCATGTGCGTGTCCGGTCTCACCTTCCGCGGTTGAACGAAAAACGGCGGAAACATCGTTGAAACCTTCCACATCGGCCTTTTGCGCGAAGTACAGGTAGCGACGATTGGCTTGTGACTCGCCGGCGAAGGCGGCCTTTAAGTTATCTACGGTCTTAGTACCTTTTAATGCTGGCATGTCGCCCTCCATATGAGTGTTCTGCTGATTCTGCCGGGCTAAAGCGCGGCCCGCTTGACAGTTTTTAGACTAAGTCTAAATCTCCGGGCAGTCTATGCCGCGATCCCACAAAACGCAATCGCGAGCATCGTTCGCGTTGACCGGCATCAAGCACCATCGGTACAGTGCGCGGCTCTTGATTGGAGGCCAGCGTGAAGCGCAAAAATCCGCATCAGTTCGAAACGACCCTAGCCGAGTTAGAACAAGTCGTGGAACGCATGGAGCGTGGCGATCTACCGTTAGAGGAATCGCTACAGCATTTTGAACGCGGCATCGCACTGGCACGAAGCTGCCAGCAAGCGCTCCAGGCCGCCGAACAAAAAGTTCAACAATTAAGCCGTAGCGGGCGCGATGAAACGCTCGTGCCCTTCGCCGACGTTGACCCCAACCCTAAAGATCCCGCATGAGTTTAGACGCGACGCTGACGCGGTATCAGGCGCAGATTAGCGCGGCCTTGGAACGCGCGCTGCCAGCGAACACGCTAGCGCCCACTCGTCTGCACGAGGCCATGCGTTACGCCGTGCTGGGCCCAGGCAAGCGCGTGCGGCCGGTATTGGTCTACGCCACCGGACAGGTTTTCGGGTGTCCGCTGGCACGCCTCGATTCCAGTGCGGTGGCAGTTGAACTCATTCACGCTTACTCGCTGGTGCACGACGACTTACCCGCGATGGACAATGACGATCTGCGTCGCGGTCGTCCGACCTGCCATCGTGCCTACGATGAAGCCACCGCGATTCTCGCCGGTGACGCCTTACAGGCCCTCGCCTTTTTTGTCCTCGCTAGCGATCGGGCGCTGGATGAATTAGGCGGGCGACCGCTTGAGATGCTGCGTGTGTTGGCCGATGCCAGCGGTTCCGTTGGCATGGCGGGCGGCCAGGCCATCGACCTCGCCGCTGTCGGGCAGCGGATAAGCCTGACCGAACTCGAGACCATGCATTTACACAAAACCGGCGCGCTGATACGGGCCAGTGTGCACCTCGGCTATCTGGCCGGTGGCGGCGACTCAACAATGCATCAAGCGCGCCTCGATCGCTATGCGCGTAACGTTGGCCTCGCGTTTCAGGTACAAGATGACATCCTCGACGTGGAAGGGGAGACGGGCACGATAGGCAAGCCGCAAGGCTCCGATCAAGATCGAGACAAACCCACCTATCCAAATTTGTTAGGGGTAGGCGCGGCCAAAGACACCGCGCGTCGACTCTGCGCGGACGCAATCGACGCCCTCGATTGCTTCGGTACGAGCGCCGATCCCTTGCGCTGGCTTGCCGAATACATCGTAAAACGCGACCGCTAAGGAAACTCTGAATAAGTCCATTCCCTTGGTCTATTGCGGGTGCTACGGCACCCGATTTTTTGATGCACCTGGCACCCGCCCACTCGGGATTAACGCCGATAATTTAGAGGCCAGCGCGCTTCGCCGCCTCCCACAGTGCGTCCATCGCGGCCAAATCCGCATCGTCGATGCGCGCGCCGGTCGCCGCTAGTTCGGATTCGATGTAGTGAAAGCGACGCTCAAACTTTCGATTGGCTGCACGTAAGGCGCCTTCCGGATCCAATCCTAAATGGCGTCCGAGATTGACGCTGGCAAAGAGAATGTCGCCGAGCTCCTCGGTTAGATGGTCGACTGCCGCCGAATCGGCAATCGCAGATTCGAGTTCGACTAATTCTTCGCGTACTTTTGCGAATACTGGACCGATGGACTGCCAATCGAAACCGACCCGCGCCGCCCGCTTCTGCAGTTTGGCGGCACGCGTCAGCGCCGGTAAAGCCAGCGGCACATTGTCCAATTCGCTCGCCGGCCGGCCCATCGCGCGCGCCGTACGCTCCGCCGCTTTCAATGTCTCCCACCGCAGCGTGGTCGCGGGCGCGCTCGTTATCGGCTCGGAACCAAAGACATGCGGATGGCGGCGCGTTAATTTTTCATGGAGCGTGTCGATGACCTCGGTGAAATCGAAAGCGCCCATTTCGGTCGCGATTTGCGCATAGAACACCACTTGGAATAAGAGATCGCCGAGTTCAGCCTTCAATTCGCCATGCGCCGAACGTTCAACGACGTCGACTACTTCGTAAGCTTCTTCCAGCGTGTGTTTGACCAAGCTCTGCAGCGTCTGTTCGCGATCCCACGGGCATCCTCCGGGCGCCCGCAATTGCCGCATCAGTTCGAGCAGGTCGTTTAAACTCGCTGGCATGAGAAAGTCCTCAATTTTTTTGTTTGGCCTAAATGCCGCGCAAGCCGATCGTTGAAACTGCCCCCTAGCGCTCAGGGTGCTCATGGAAATCGTCGGCGATGCGGAGCGGCGCTTGATTAGGCAGCAGGATTCGGGAAACAATTCACCCAGACATAGTTTCGAGTCCACGAAGTAACGATATTACTCAACATCCGATCCGCGACATGATCAGTGTTCCACTAATTCTTAGGCTAGATGTAACTGGCGTTCCCGTACGTTGGATGCCATGGCAGGACGCCGTCTGTCTATATAGCCGTGGCTTAGTCGCGTGGACCGCCGGCGAGCACAAATTCGAGATTCAAGGTGGAATCGCCCGGGCCACCGGTGAACGTTCGCGAATTTTGGTCCACAGTATCATCGCCATTAAGCGCTCGGGCCGCGGGGCGCATATTCCACGCGCCGTGCCGCCGCTAAATAATCATGAGTTATTCCGCCGCGACGGTTACCTGTGCATGTACTGTGGCGAAGAATTTCCGGATAGTCACCTGACGCGCGATCATGTCGTGCCCCTATCCCTCGGTGGCCGGGATAAATGGCAGAACGTCGTTGCCGCCTGCCGCCATTGCAACACCCGCAAGGGTGGACGCTCGCCCGAAACCGCGCACATGCCTCTGTTAGCGGTACCTTACGCGCCGAATTGGGCTGAATTTCTCGCGCTCTCGAATCGTCGTATCCTCGCCGACCAGATGGACTTTCTGCGGACCCAGTTTAAACGTCGCCGCCGTCCGTTAGCTTTCGGACAACATTAAAAATCAATCGCGTTTGCTTAAGCGGAAGGATTAGCTCCATGCGCGCCCTCGCGGTCTGTGCCCTTGGTCTGTCGGTTGTCGCCGCGCCAACGCCGGCCGCCGACGCCGCAGGGAATTACGCGGTGTGGGGCGTGGGACAAGCCTCGTGCAATCAGTTCGTTGCCGCCTACGGCCAGGCGACTGCCCAGGATTACAAATCGTACTTGGCGGGCTATCTTACGGCCTACAACACCGTCGCCCACCTCACGTATCAAGCGACGGGCAAGAATACGGCAACCGATAACCTAAAATTCCTCCACGATCATTGCGTGGGGCATCGCATGGACAGCTTTGAGCGCGCGATCCAGGCGCTCCTCGCCAATAAGGAAGCGCAACGTCAACAGGGCGCCGCTACGCAGTCGAATAACTGGGGTCGACCGCCAGCGCCGGTCCAGCCAACCGACAACTGACTGCTCGACACGCGGTGCCGAAGTCCTTAATCGACGACACTGGGTACTGGATTCAGATGCGGCCGCCACGTTGTTGCCCGAGTCAATTGAAGTGACTACATCTCGCCATTCGGACCACGCCGAGCGCGTGATATCGACCTTTGCCGCACTGGTCGATCCCGTAGGCCCACACCCGCTCCATCGCGCCAATGGCGAGATCGCAGACGTGTCCGTTCAGCTGCCGCTCAGGCCCGCCGCCGTACTTTTCGCACTATCAGTACAACACGCTGCGATCGATCTTGTCCTCACGGTACGTAATGCGACTCTCCGCAGTCATCCAGGACAGATCAGTTTCCCGGGTGGGCGCGTCGAACGGGGAGATCGCGACGCGGCGGCCACCGCAACTCGCGAAGCCTTCGAGGAGATCGGCGTTAATCCCAACGATGTGCGCGTAATCGGTGCACTCGATCCTTGTTATACCGGAACCGGATTCAGCGTAGTGCCGATCTTAGGCCTGATTCCCGCAGCCTACGCATATCGTCTAGACCCCGGAGAAGTCGCCGAAATCTTTCACGTTCCGTTGTCCTACGCACTCGATCCCGCACGTCATCAACGCTTGCATCGCGAATTTAACGGTCAGCGCCGCGAGTACTTCGCGATTGACTACGGCGCGCGACATATTTGGGGTGCGACCGCCCGGATGATCGTCGATTTTTCACACCGTCTCCGCGCGCATCCCGATGCGGCTGCGGTCCAGTCCTTATTCGCTGATTGCGATAAGAACTAAAATGCGGCATCATTCTGCCGTTAATTCAATGAATTCCTCACTAGGAATGTCTGTTCAAGTCGATAGGAGATATCAAATGCAGAAGTCACTTTCACTCACCATGCGCGCCGCCCTCGTCGCGGGCGTCGTTGGGCTCATGGTTGGTTGTTCTAATGTTACCCCGGAGCAGCTCTCGGCGGTTGAAGCCAAGGCCAGCGAAGCGCTTGCGAAAGCAGGCTCGGCTAGCGCCAACGCTGACAAGGCGTTGAAGACCGCGACCGACGCCGCCGCTGCCGCACAGGCCGCGCAAAGCGCCGCCGATGCGTCGATGGCCTGCTGCAACGAGAACAAGTCGCGTCTCGACAGCATGTTCGAGCACGCGATGAAGAAATAAGTATTGGCCCTTACCGCGCTAGTACCAAAAACCCCGCTTCGGCGGGGTTTTTTTTGGCCGGCTAAAGGCAGCGCGCACCTTCGCAGAATTTAGTACGGTCAACCGGTCGCGTAGCGATGATGACTATTTCGACGACACCACGGCGCGCAGTGTCGCGTCACCGACGATTTTAGGAATGCCATCCGGCTGATAAATCGCGGCGCGTAAAGCCGGCCAGTCGAGCACCACTTGATAAGGCGCCACGCGCGCCACGATCAGATTAATTACGTAGGTGAATTCATCCTGAAATTTTGCCGCGTCTTCGTCGAGATGCGGATGCACCTCGATATAGAGGCGGCCTTGCGCGATACCGATTTTGTAAGGCTGATTGACCAATCGTACCGGTGTGCCCACCGGCACCGTGTGATACACCGTATCGATGTCGTGCGGATAGAGACGCATGCAACCATGCGTCACGCGCATCCCTATTCCGTACGGCTTATCAGTACCGTGAATTAAGTAACCCTCAAAGCCAAGCCGTAAGGCGTAGGCGCCGAGCGGATTCTCCGGCCCCGCCGGCACCACCTTAGGGAGAAAATCCCCCTCCGCGGCATGTTCAAGCCGGATCGTCTCCGGCGGCGTCCACGTCGGATCTTTAATTTTGCTCACGACCCGCGTCACACCGTGCGGCGTCGACCAATCCTGACGTCCGATACTAATTGGATAAGTCGCGACATAGGCAGCTTCGTTACGTTTGTGCGCCGGGAAATAGTAGATCCGCATTTCCGGCACATTGACGATGATTCCTTCGCGTGGCGCATTCGGCAACACGTACAGGCTCGGCACCATCACTTCCGTATCGTCGCCGGGCAACCACGGATCGACCTTAGGATTAGCCAGGCGCATCTCGCGGTACCCTTGGCTATAGGTCCGCGCAATATCGGCGATCGTATCCTTATGTGCGGTAGTGGTCAGAACCAGTTCGCCGACGACCTCGCCATTCAGCGGATAATTCATCGCATTGACCGGCGGTGGCGCCCAACACAGGAGCGCCGCTAAAACGTAAGCAAACCCAGGCGGGACTAAACGACAACTCAGACGCACCAACATTTTTCGATTTAATCCAATAATAAAAAATCAGGGTTCGCCCACCGGGGCCCAGTATTTCAACTCACAACAGATGTCTGAAAGCTGAATGTGTATTTTGGCCTAGCGCTCCAACAATCGCGGCATCAATTCGACTAGATTGCAGGGCCGTGTTCGATAATCGAGCTGTTTGGAAATCAGGGCGTCCCACGCCGTGGTACAAGCGCTGGTCGAGCCCGGCATACAAAAAATATAAGTGGCGTTCGCCACCCCAGCGACTGCGCGCGATTGGAGCGTGGAGGTTTTGATTTGTTCGTAAGAAAGCACGCGGAACATCTCTCCAAAGCCATCGATCTGTTTATCGAACAAGACAGTGACGGCTTCGGGGGTGCCATCGCGCCCGGTGACGCCAGTGCCGCCGGTGGTGAGAACCACATTAACCGCAACCTCGGCGATCCACCCGGACACGACGGCGCGGATCTGATAGACGTCGTCACGCACGACGTGTTTGGCATACAGTTTATGTCCAGCACCAATCAGGCGCTCGACCAACGCGCGGCCCGAAGTATCCGTGTCTTCGGTGCGCGAGTCCGAGATGGTCAACACTGCAATCTGGAGAGGAAGGAATTCGCGTTCAGTGGCCATGAAGCTTGATCTCCGTAGGGCATGGGGCCCAAGGTAATAAGTTAGTGGGGTGTCCCGCTACGAATCTCATAATTCGTCCGCATCGGGCTGCTTTGTGGGAGCCGCTTTAGCGGCGAATCTTGGTTGAACCCGATGCGCTGCTAAAGCCGCCCCCACGATAACTGACGCGTCGATTTATGAAAGTTAATTGCGGGACAACCCAGTAGATGGTAGATCAACGACTCGATAAATGGTTATGGTGCGCGCGATTCTACAAGACCCGGACGCTGGCGGCCGAGGCGATTAAGGCCGGGCGTGTGGCAGTCAACGGGCTGTCGGCGAAGCCAGCGAAACTGCTCGCCGTGGGCGACCAACTTGTGATTAAGATGCCACCCTACGAGTTTGTAGTCAGCGTCCAAGGGCTCGTCGCGCAGCGCGTTTCCGCGCCGCTCGCCAAAGCCTTGTACCTTGAAACACCCGACAGCGCTACGGCTCGCGAGAAACTTAGCGCCGAGCTTCGGCTGCGCGCGATTATCGAAGACCGCGCGCCCGGCAAGCTCTCGAAACATGACCGGCGCGCACGCGAAGCCTTCCAACGCGAGCTCGGCAGAGACGACGTATGACCTCCGGTTCGACTAGCGCCCAGGCCTGCGTGGCCCGCGTCGCCGCGCAGATCAATAGGGTCGTTGTCGGCAACTCGCGCACCGTGCGGCTTTTATTAGCCGCGTTCTTTACTCACGGTCACGTCCTGCTCGAAGACTTCCCGGGCACGGGTAAAACCACCTTGGCCAAAGCACTCGCCGCGTCGATTGGCAGCAGCTTCAAGCGCATTCAATGCACCCCCGACCTGCTGCCGTCGGACATTTTAGGCGTATCGATATTCAATCCAAAGTCGAACCAATTTGAGCTTCATCGCGGCCCTATATTCACCGAGATTTTGCTGGCCGATGAGATCAATCGCGCCTCACCACGCACCCAATCGGCGCTGCTCGAGGCGATGGCCGAACGTCAGGTCAGCCTGGATAATGCGACCCACCCCTTGGCCTCGAAGTTTTTTGTGATCGCCACTCAGAATCCCGTCGAATTACAGGGAACTTATCCGCTACCGGAAGCCCAGCTCGATCGCTTTGCGATGTGTTTGACGCTGGGTTATCTGTCCGAGGCGGCAGAAGCAGCGATGATAGAAACGCTGCATCTCGGGCGCCTGCAAGCACCGCTGACGGCCTGTCTCGATGCCGCCGAAATCGCGAGCGTGACGAGCGCCGTCCGCGCGATCCCCATTGCCCCGGAGTTGGTGCGCTATGCCGTTAGCGTGGTCAACGCCACCCGCCACGCGGCCGATGTCGCGCTCGGCGCGAGTCCGCGCGCTTCGCTGAGCTTGGTGGCCTGTGCCAAAGCGCTGGCTTTATTTGATGGGGTTGGCTTCGTGACGCCAGATCATCTGCAGGAGCTCGCCGTCCCGGTGATCGCCCATCGGATCTCGCTCGCGCCGAACGCGCGGTTCCAACACCTGAGCGGCACGACACTGGTCCAAAAACTGTTGGCTGAGATCGCGGTTCCGCGTTAGGGAGTTGCGAATTCGCTATGGCGCATCGCGCTGATTTTCTCCGCTTTCAACGCGTTGCCCGCCTCAGCCAATGGGTTGACGCTCGTTTCACCATGCTGGGGAAACATCTCGCCGCGCTGGGTGGCGGGGCATTGCTCTTTGCGTTGGATCCGTCGCATACCACCGCCTTGACGCTGCTCGCCGGGGTGCTGGCGTGTTTTGGCGTCGCCTGCCTTTCCTCGCGGACGGCGAACACGCAAATTTCCGGTGCTCGCCGACTGCCACGCTATGCGGTAGCCGGCGTTCCACTCGACTATGAAATCACCCTAACCAATCACGGGGCACGAAGTGAATATTCATTGTCGGTGCGCGATGAACTGGCCACGCCGCAGTTAAGTCGCGCCGAATTCAATGCCCGTGCGCCGTATTTCGCCACCGGCGATCATTGGTTCGATCGGCGCGTTGGCTTTCTTCCTTGGCTTCGGCTCGCACGCCACCTAGCCGGCGGCATTCCCGGCACCTTCGAGATTCCAGTGCTCGCAAGCGGTGCGAGCGCGAAGGTGCGGCTGCAATTCACTCCGCTTCGACGCGGAAAAATCGAATTCCTTAAGTTTGCGCTGTATCGCCCCGACCCGTTTGGGATGGTGAACCGTATCCTGCCGATTGCGGCGGCGGATTGGCTGCTCGCCCTGCCGCGCCAGTATCCGATGCCGCTGCTAGTCGTCACCGGGCAGGGGTGTTCACGCAGCCTACCCAACGCCTTCGCCGCAGCGCGTACCGGAAACCACGAATTCCACGCCCTGCGTGAATACCGCGTTGGCGATCCCTTACGACATATTCATTGGCGGACCTCGGCGAAACGCGGCGCACTCGTGGTGCGTCAATTCACCGAGGTCCACAGCGGAACGGTGCAGCTGTTTGTCGACACGGCCACGCACCCTGCCCGGTTTGAAGCATTAATCGAAACCGCGGCATCGCTTGCCGGTGCGAGTTTTCGTGCTGGCGCGCACGCCGTTGACTTCACGTGCCTAGGAGCCACGCCGAGAATCGCCGGCCGCCAGCACTTCGGGAGGAGCTATTTCGCGACCAGCGAACTCGCCGCGCTCGAATATCTCGCGTATCTGTTGCCCGACCCCGAAAGCGCCTTCAATCCTGATCCGAAAACCGCTGACCACGCGGGGAACGCCGCAGTATTTTTGCTAAATACTCACTGGGACAGCGCGCGTCAACGATTCGCCGAACGCTTGGCGTTAACGAATGCGCAGCTTCACGTTTTGTTGGTTACCGATAGCGAGTCTCCATCCGCGACACAGTTCAATCTCAACGTCTTGAACCCTCACACCCTTGCCCACGACCTCGCGCTTTTCGATCTCAACCGCGCGCACAGCGCGCAACCGCGGAGTCGCCATGCGTGAATTGCACGCCGTACCCGGCTGGTTGGGTGCTACGCTGGTGTTCTGGGGTGTCGCCACCGGCCACGCGTTGCTCGGGGTACTCGGCGCGGTGTTGATCGAACTGGCGCCTCAGCTACGTGTGCGATGGGAATTCAGTCCGCGTCATTTTGAGCGTCTGGCGGATTTGACGAGTGTCATTTTCGTCCTTACCGCCACTTATCAATTTTACGACCGCGGCCCCTACGCGACGTATTTTCTACTGAGCATTTTTCCTTTATTCCTGCTCCCGCTAGTCTGCCTTCAGCTGTATAGCGTTAGCGATCTCACGCCGGCGACGGCACTCGTGCGCTCATTGCGGCGCCGGCGTTCCCTGCCCATCAAGCTGGTCGATCTTCGGTTTGGGCTTGGCGCGACAGCCTTGGTGGCCGCGAGCGCCGGGGGGCTACCGAACGCGTGGTACGCCACGGGTGTGGCCCTGTCGCTCGCGTTGCTGTTATTCGCAAATCGCAACGACACCTGGCCGTTAACGATCTGGAGCACGTTACTCGTCGCTACCTTGAGCCTCGCCTATGGCCTGCACCGCGGGTTGCAACACGGTCAAACCCTGCTTGGCGATTTTGCCCAGGCTGCTATCGGCAGCTTGGGTTGGATACCACAAAATCCGGATCGCGCCTACACGGCACTCGGTTCGCTCGGCCGCTTAAAGCTATCGAACCAAATCCGCTTGCGTGTTGAGGCGCCGCTTAACCTACCGCTGCCATTGCGACTCACGGAAGCGCGCTATCAACATTTTCGGAATGGCATTTGGAGCAATGAAGCCCATCCGCTCCGCGCCCTCGATCAACTGACGACTAAGCGCGAATGGCGGCTCGGAGACCCTCCCCACGCCGCGCGCCAAATGCAAATCACCGATCAACGTCGCGGCGACTTGGGCGCATTAGCGCTACCGAACGGGACCACCGCGGTGAGCGGCGAGGAAATATTGGAATTACAGGTTAACGACCTCGGTACCGTCGTCGCCGAGGCGCGCCCGGGCTTTCTGCGCTATGCCGTCGATTTTAATCTTGAGGAACGCCGCGACGCACCGGCGCCAGCCGACCTCAACGTGCCGCCGCAATACGCCGCATTGATAAATGACATCGCGCGCGAAGCAGGCGCGCTACAGCGACCGCCAAAAGTCGCGTTGCTCGCGATCGAAGCGTTCTTTCGTCAGCGCTTCCATTACAGCCTGGTCCAACCTGACTATTATCCCGGACGGATGCCATTGGCGGAGTTCTTGCGCAAAACACGCCGGGGGCATTGCGAGTACTTCGCGAGCGCCACTACGTTGATTCTGCGCGCGGCCAATATTCCCGCGCGCTATGCCGTTGGCTATGTCTCGGCTGAATACAGCGGCTTCGAACATCTTTTTCTGGTGCGCGCGCGTCACGCTCATGCCTGGGTTGAAGCCTACCTCGATCGACGCTGGCAAGTAGTCGATACCACGCCTGCGCAGTGGTACGCCGACGAAGCATCCGCGGTGCCCGGCTGGGTGTGGGTAACCGATGGAGGGAATTGGTTACGACTGCGTTTCGAGCAACTCCAGCAGGTCAAGTTCGAGCCGTCACCGTGGCTACCAGGCGCGCTACCGGTGCTGCTCGCGGCGCTGATCTGGCGCCTGCGACCCCTTGCGCGCCGCCCCGCGACCCGCGCCGTATCGTCCCCGGCACAGTCACACTCCGCGCTGCAACCGCTATTGCGCCGTCTGGCGGAGCAGGGTTTGCGTCCCGCGCCACCGGACACCGTGCGTGCGTTTTTAATGCAACATTGGCGAACCGCCAGAAGCTCGGAGCTGAACCGTGTGATCGACCTCTATTACGCCGCCCGGTTCAGACCCGAAGCGTTGACCGTCACAGAGCACAACGCACTCGGCGCCGGTGTTGCCAGCTTATTGGAAGAGCTTCCATGATCAACGCATCAACCGACTCGGCGGTGTAGCCCTGCGCTTTTGTACCGAACCGGCGTCCGCTAGACCACGCCCGCACACGCTACCTTTAATTGCTCCGCATCGCTCGCCGTGGGTCGTTCTGCGAGATACGCATTAACGTCGGTCACCGAAATTAATTTCTGAAAGATAGCACGACCTTTTTCTTCGCCTGTCACACCGGGATGACGGATGAATTCGGCCGCCGAAATCGCGCCTACCTCGAGCATGATCATCGATTCATTGGTCATGTCGCGCAGCACGCTGTAGTTAAGATCGAGACGCGCCGCGATCAACGCTGGACTCGCGAGACGATTTTCGTAGATCGCGCGAACTTCCAATTTATAGCCGCCGATCAGGATTGGATTGATCGTCTCCTCGAGCTGCGCTTCGAGATTAGCCAGTCGGCTAATCACGAGATCCGACGCATCGCCGTCGACGCCGATCCCGTGGTTGCCGCCGATCACCGTATAGATCTCGACGATGTCATTTACCGACAGGCTGCGATAACGATCATGGATGAATTGATAATTGCGATCGGCGCTTAAGGCGTCGCGTGCGGGATAGCCGAGGAAGCGCACTAAATCAGGAATTCGACCGAACTCGGGATTAAATCCGATACCGCA
Source organism: Gammaproteobacteria bacterium (assembly GCA_016191285.1). Classification (GTDB taxonomy): domain Bacteria; phylum Pseudomonadota; class Gammaproteobacteria; genus CAIKBL01. The sequence goes on along the minus strand of JACPPA010000034.1, from coordinate 79,647 downwards.
TATGAGCTGCGTCGAATTAAGTCCAACCAGTTGCGCGATCTGCGCGCGCCGGCTCTCGCCTTCACCCTTAATCCGGCTGCGCAGCGGCGAGAAGATGCTGACGAGCCCAGTCGCGGGCGCGCGGATCAAGCTTTCGAACGATTGCAACATAAAAGAATGGGGTCAACTTGAAAGGCTCCGGTGACTATACCGGGAAAATTTTTAGTCCTGCCGCAGATTATCACGGACGGCAATCGGAGTTGGATACCACATCACTATTATGTAACTTGATACTACAAAGGTAAGCACGGTCGCCAACTGCACCACGTAAGACGCCTGTCGGCTTAACGCGCCCACGTCCATGGCCAGTACCGCCACCAGCAGACTAAATTCGCTTACCTGGCCGAGCCGGACGCCGGCTTCGGTCGCGAGTTTGAGGGTCTCTCGCGAACGCAGAAATAGCTGCCTGAACACCCACGGCTTGAGTACCATGGCGAGCGCCGCCAGCGCGGCGGCTGGCGCCAAGGTCGAACGCAGTAGCGACAAATCAAGCCCCGCCCCCAATGAGAAGAAGAACAGGATCAAGAAAAAATCGCGTAACGGGCGGAGGCTATCGGCGATAAACATCGAAGCCGGGCATGCCGCCAGCGCGACGCCGGCGATGAACGCACCAATTTCATGCGAAAGACCCATCACGTGCGCGAGCTGCGCAATGGACAAACACCAAGCGATGACTAGTAAGAACATGTACTCATGAATTTGATCAAAGCGTATCAGGAGCGGTTCGAGCACATAGTGCTCGAACATATAGGCAATGCCGATCAACACCGGTAACGCCAACAGTTCACGCACGCCGGCGGCCACCCCTCCGCCGGGCGCGCCGTAACCTTGCAGCACCAGCAACACCAAGATCGCGAGCAGATCCTGCAATAACAAAACGCTGATCATGACCTGCCCCATGTGCTGGTGATGGAGTGCGGTGGTTGGGAGTAACTTAAGACCGATGATGGTGCTCGAAAACATCATCGCGGCGCCGATGACCAAGGCGTCTTGCAGCCCAAATCCAAGGGCCCAAGCAGCGCCCGTGGCGGCGATAAAAAACATCACCGAACTGCCGAGCGTCACCAGCGTCGCTTCGCGCAACATCTGTATAAGCTGCGCCGGCACCATGTTCAGACCCAACAGATACAGCAAAAACATAATGCCGATCTTGGCGATCTCATCGATCCAATGCGCGTCTTCGACGACGCCGAGACCGGATGGCCCGAGTACGATGCCAACGACGATATACGCGACAATCATCGCTTGCCGCGCGTAGAGGGCGAGCGTCGCCAGCACCGCGGCGCCCGCAAAGACCACGAAGATTGCAAACACGACCGAGGAATCGTTCATGCGCAGCCGACCGAATCGAGATAGGCCATGAGTCGTTCGCTCGAAACTTTTTCGGCCACGCCGAGCGTTGGGGCGAACAGCGACACACGAAATTCCTGGATTAGAAATTTAACGCGCTGCGTAGCCGCAGCGTCCAACGTCCCCACACTGGCCGCACAGCGCATCAGCACTGGACGCAAGCGGTCCAGCTTCAGTCGATCCTTGTGTGGCGCCTCGAATAAGCGCTCGAGTCTGAATTTAATCGCGCGCAAATAGCGCCCGTAATGTTCGATGGCGGCAGCGCCAGCGCTAAGAAAGTCGTCATCAATTAGCGCGCGTAGCTGATCTTCAAGGTCCCGCGCAACCGCCGGCCACCGTAACGCGATCGTTGGCAAATCGTCGCTCAGAATGCTCGCTGCCGCGGCGAAAATCGGCTTGAGCTCGGCGAGCAGTTGCGAATAGGTCGAGAGGAGCCCTGTCACGGCCGCCTCTCGAAGTTGCATGAACGCTAATTGCGAACGCGGCAATTGTGCCGTGCCAACCGCGCGCCACAGGGCGGCATTAAGTAGACATTCTTCAAAACCCGGACCTTGGCCCAGTCGACGGGCATGGAGCTGAAGCTGGATTTGATGCGCGAACGCCTTGTGCAGGGATTTTCGCACGCTCGGCAACGCCTGCCCGAGCAACGCAATGACACCGACACGATGATGGACCTCGGCTTCGTGGCGATCGCGAAAAATACTAATTGCCACTATGCCGTCAATAACGTGAAGTCCTGGGTACCCGAGTACCTGGACGCCGGCCACCGTCTGCTCCACGCACAGTGGAAGGTCGTCTATCGGCCACTCCGCCGTCGCGATTTTCGGTAGACCCCACGACAAATTCTCAAAGGCGCGCGCGATCCCCGGGAGGGGTGAACTCTGGAGCGCGGCGAGATCGCGACCGCAGGCGATTTCGGTACCGTCGTCAGCGCAGACGCTGAAGCGCATGCGTAAATGCGCGGGTAATATGGCCGCCGCCCATGCCTCGGGCGCAATCCGCGCCCCAGTCATGCGTGCGGCAGCGGCGCTCAATTCCAGGTGCAATCGCCCAGGTTTGCCCTCGATCGCCGCAGCCAACGCTGGCCCAAATTCGGCCTGCGGTGACAAATAACGCCGTTGTTCCTTGGGCAGACGTTTCAGCATCATCAGAATTTTTTCGGTCAGCATGCCAGGGATAAGGCGTTCAAAATCTCTCAAGTCGAATTGCTGAATCAACGCAGCCGGTACGGTAACACTAATCCCGTCATCGTCAGCAGCAGGCGCAAAACGATAGGTCAAAGGTAACTCGGTACCCCGCACCGCGAGGCGTGCGGGATACAGATATTCGTTCATTACGCTAACGCCGACGCGTGTCGCGTCCGCTTCAGTCAGGTGCAATAGCGCATCGTTCGCGGGCTCGCTCGCGAGCCACGCCAGGAGTTGCCGGCGGGTCGCGACATCGCTTGGAATCCGCGCCAAGTAAAACGCGGCCAACTCGTCATTCGCGATCAAAAGATCGCGCCGCCGAACTCGCTCTTCGGTCGCCTTGACCCGGGCAATCAGCGCTAAATTCGCCAGCAAAAAGTCGGGCATCGCATGCAGTTCGCCAGCCACCAACGCGCGCGCGACAAACACGGCGCGCCCTAGTGGCGGATCATGCGCATGCAACGCCAGACGACGGCTGCGCACCACGGTCAAGCCATAGAGCGCCTGGTCTTCAAGCACGAAGGCTTCACCCCGCACGGGATCCCACTCCGGCTCGCTGTAGCTACGTTTGAGCAGGTGCGGCACCGCGCGCGCGACCCAGGTCGGATCGATCTTGGCCCCCGTGCGAGCATATATCGTCGTCGTTTCGGTTAGTTCGGCGGCGACCACCCATTGCGGCGGGCGATGGCGTAAGGCCGAACTGGGATGCAAGCGCACCCGTTGTTGACGACAAGCCACGTAGTCGTTTTTCTTATCCCGGCGCGCAATTTGACTGGCAAATCCGGCGAGCAAGGCGTGATGAATCGCGCGATACGACGCAGGTTCGACATTGACTGAAAGCTTGAGCGTCGCTACGTGTTTGCGGAGTTCCGCATGAATATCAAACCACTCGCGGACCCGGCGCCAGGCCAAGAAACGTGCGCGACACACTGCCTGCTGGCGCCGCCGCGATAGCGGCATCAATTCACGCCATAGTGCGGACCACGCCCTCACGTACCACAGAAAGTCGGAGCGCGAATCGCTGAATTCAGCGTGGGCGAGATCCGCGGCAGTGAGCGCATCGGGTGGGCGTTCGCGCATATCACCGGCACTGAGCGCACTCACAATCACCAGCATCTCGGATAAACAATTAAGCTCGCCAGCGGCCAACAACACGCGGCCAAGGCGCGGATCAATGGGCAAGCGGGCGAGTTGCTGTCCCGCACGTGTTAGCTTGCGGCGGTGATCGACGGCGCCTAATTCGCGCAGCAGGTGGTACCCGTCGTTGATGGCCAGGCTCGTTGGCGGATCCAGCAACGGAAAGGTATCCAAGGTCCCCAATCGAAGATCGGCCAAGCGCAGAATGACCCCCGCCAAATTCGCGCGGCGCAGCTCGGGTTCGGTATGCGCGGAACGCCGCGTAAAATCGTCTTCGCTATACAGCCGTACGCAAACGCCGGCGCGTTCGCGCCCACAACGCCCGGCGCGCTGGGCGGCGCTGGCTTGCGCCACGGGGAGCACCGGCAGCCGTTGCAGTTTGCTGCGCGCGCCGTAGTGACCGATGCGCGCGAGTCCGCTGTCGATCACATGCCTGACGCCGGGAACGGTTAACGAGGTCTCGGCGACATTGGTGGCCAGGATAATGTGGCGTCGGTCGTGCGGCGCGAACACCCGCTGTTGGTCGCGTGTGCTCAGTCGCGCATAAAGGGGAAGCACCTCGGTTGCCGGTAAGCAGGCGCCCCGCAATACCTCATCGGCATCGGCAATTTCGCGCTCGCCAGGAAGGAACACCAGAATATCCCCGCGATCTTCGCCATCGAGTTCGCGGACGGCCTGTAAGATGCCATCGGTCAGATCGACTTCGTCACCCTCATCATCGACCAGCGGCCGATATCGGATATCCACCGGGTACACCCGGCCTGGCACTTCGATAACCGCGGCGTCGCCGAAAAATTCACGACAGCGTTCAGCTTCCAGGGTCGCCGACATCAAAATCACGCGCAGATCACGCCGCCGCCTCAGGACCGTTTGCAGGTATCCAATCAGGAGATCGACATTCAGACTTCGCTCGTGGACTTCATCGATGATTACCACGTCGTAGGCTCGTAGCACCGGGTCGCGGCGGATTTCCTGCAGGAGTATGCCGTCCGTCATCACCTTTAAGCGTGTCGTCGGGCTTCGACATTGTTCAAACCGGGTGTGATACCCCACCGTCTCGCCGAGACGCTCGCCGCGCTCGACGGCGATGCGTGCCGCAATCGCGCGCGCCGCAATACGGCGCGGCTGGGTGTGGCCGATTCGGCAGGGATGTGAGCCAGGCAGGTTTAAACACAGTTGCGGAACCTGCGTGGATTTTCCCGATCCCGTGGCGCCGCATAGGATAGTCACTGCGTGGGTCGCGAGGGCCGCGGCGATCGCTTCGAGGTAGGGTGTAATGGGCAGCGCGGACACGCCGCGGGCGGTTTCGGGCAGCATCTTAAAATCCGTTCTGCACTGTGCCTGCGTCACGGTTTTTGCCTAGGGGAGCCAGACATAATCAAATCTATGGAGTCGTTGAAGTTTGGCCATCGCCTTCGACAGCTCAAGAACGTCGGCATTGCAGAGCCTGCTTTCCTATTTTAATCCTCGCTGCTAAGCTTATCGCCTAACTCACTGTACTGCCAAAAAATCCCGGCCAAGCCACACGAAAATCATGCTGACGTTCGACATCGCTGGCGCACAAATCGACGGGGCGCGGGACTACCAAGAAGATGCGTTCCTCATTACGCGACTTTCGGACCCGAGCGGCGAACGTACAGCGTCGCTAGTCGTCGTCGCGGACGGCATGGGCGGCCACGCGGCGGGAAACGTGGCGAGCAACATGGCGGTGCAGACCTTCAATAAGCACCTTACCAGCAATTACCCCAGCGAGACGTTATCGAGCGTGCTGCGCGAGGCCGCGCTGCAGGCGAATAATTCCATTACCGAAACGGTTCGCGAAACGGCCGCGCTAAAGGGCATGGGCTGCACCTTGGTCGCGACGGTCGTCGAAGCGCAGTCTCTGCGATGGGTTAGCGTCGGCGACAGCCATCTGTATCTCGTACGCGACCGCGAAATCAAAAAGCAAAACGCGGACCATAGCTATGGTGGGTTTCTGGCGCGCATGGCCGAACAAGGCAAGCCGATCGAACCGGAGGCGGGCTTTTCGCGCAACATGCTGATGAGCGCCTTGACGGGCGACGAGATCGCGGACATCGATTGTCCGGAAACGCCGCTCGAATTGCGCGCCGGAGATCGGCTCGTTATCGCCAGCGACGGCCTCGACACCTTAAGCCATGGCAAAGTGTTGACGTTCATGGACAACACCGGCTCTGCTCGCGACTGCGTCGACGCCCTGCTCAAAGCCGTGCAAGACGCCAAGATGCCGCGTCAAGACAACACCACGATCGTGGTCGTGGTGGTCGGCGAAAAATCCAGTCCGGCGCCGAAAGTCGAACCCACTGTCACCCGCCTAACCAACGTTGCCTCAGCCCCGCCACCATCACCGCGCGTGGCGCCAATGCCGATCGAAACCAGCGATGAATCCGGTGGCCCAGGTAAATTGATCATCGCCGTGATCCTCGCCCTGGTGCTGATGGGCGGCGGTGGGTACTGGTATTGGCAGCACCGATCCCAGACTGCACCAGTGCCGTTACCGGATCTCACAGTGCCCGAACAGCCACCAGCACCGGCCGAAACGCCGCCCTCGACAGCGTCCGCGGTCGAGGAAGCCTCAGCCCCGCCGCAGGCACCAACCGAGAAGCCACCGGTGGTGGCTCTCGAACCGACACCAACCGCCGGCACCGGCACGACCTTCCGTGACGGCGCAGGCCCATTAATGGTCGAGATCCCGCCCGGCAGCTTCCTGATGGGGAGCCCGGACACTGCGGCCGAATTTAATGAACGGCCCCAACATGCGGTCAAACTGTCCAAGTTCGCAATCGGCGTCTACGAAGTGACGATCGCTGAGTATGGTCGTTTCGCGGCGGCAACCGGTCGACGCATGCCAAAAGCAGGCGCGTTGGATCACCCAAAAAATCCGGTGGTTTTCACTAGCTGGAACGACGCGCTGAATTACACGCAGTGGCTGAGCAAGAATACCGGCCACGATTATCGGCTGCCCAGCGAAGCGCAATGGGAATATGCCGCCCGCGCCGGTACCACTGCGAATTACTGGTGGGGTCGCGAGCTAGGCGAAGGGCATGCCCATTGTTTTGCCTGCGAAACCGGGCTTGATAGCCGAGTACCGACCAAAGTCGGTCGCTTTAAACCGAATCCGTTTGGCGTCTACGACACCGTCGGGAACGTCCAAGAGTGGGTCTACGATTGCTACCACGACAACTATAACGGCGCCCCTGGTGATGGCAGCGTCTTCGAGGGCGGTGACTGCAGACAGCGAGTAGTTCGCGGCGGCGCCTTCTCGAGTGGACCGAAAGGGCTACGAGCCACCGCACGCGACAAGCTCAGAGCTGAATCAGCGAATGATAGCCTCGGGTTTCGCGTGGTCCGAGTCGATTAGATCGACGCTTAAGTTTTGTGGGAACGGCTTTAGCCGCGAACGGAGAACGTCAAAGCGTATTTCACCGCTGAAGCGACTCCCACAATGCCCGATGTTACGCTGCGGACAGCCGGCGATTTACGCAGATTGATCGCGCGCGGTAATCGATTCTCGGATCGCGATCAACACCAGCAAACCGGGCAACGACAACACAATTGAGCAAACGAAGAAAGGGCCCCAACCAAGGGTCGCGACCTGCCCGGCCACGGGCCCTGACAAGACCCGCGCTAAACTCGCCAGCGCGGACAACACCGCAAAATGCGTCGCGGTATAACGCCGGTCGCAGAGATTCATCAGGAACGCGAGCAGCGCGCTCGTACCCATCCCGCCCGACAGGTTTTCCAACGCAACCACCACACTCATCGTCAGTAAGGACTTGTCGAAGGTCGCCAATACTAGAAAGCCCAAATTGGTTGCGGCCTGTAACACCCCAAACCACAACAGCGCGCGAAATAGCCCCAAACGCATCATCCACCAGCCACCGGCAATGCCGCCGACGATCGAAGCGCCAACCCCCAGCGCTTTGTAGATCGTGCCGATTTCGGTCAGCGAGAATCCTGGGCCACGCAACAAGAAAGTCATCGTCAGACTCCCGGCAAACGCGTCGCCGAGTTTGTACAACACAATCAGCGCGACAAAACCCGTGATTCCGGGGATTTTTGCCAGAGTCCAGAGTTGCGAGGAATAAGCATCCGTGAGCGTGCGCGGATTCATCGTGCCGAGGTTCGGCTCCGGAGCGATGAACGTCCACACTAACAACATCGCGGTGAGGAGTGCGATGCCTTCGAAACCGCGGGCAAAGCCGAAATGTTCTGCGCCCACCAACAGCCCAGCTCCCGAGACGATCATCGCTAGTCGATAGCCCGCAACCGAGATCCCGGCGCCCACGCCACGCTGGGCAGGCGCCAACACTTCGGCGCGATACGCATCAACGGCAATATCCTGGGTCGCCGAAACCACCGCGAGGCTTAACACTAGCACGGCGATGCGCAGCGACTGTGCATTCGGATCGCTGAGGGCAAGGCCGCTGATGAGCAGAACCAAAAGCACCTGGGTCAATACCACCCACCCGCGCCGTCGACTCCAGCGCGACAGCGGATACCGATCGAGCAACGGCGCCCACAAAAATTTGAGCAAGTACGGCAGGCCCACCAGCGACAAGGCGCCGATGGTTTCGACCGAAATTCCCGCTTGAGTCAACCACGCCTGTAAGGTGCTTCCGGTTAAGGCCAGTGGTAAACCAGAGGCGAATCCAAACACTGCGACGCTGGCCAGCGCCCGGATCGGTGACGGCTGGACACGAGAATTCGTCGACGCGGAAGGCATCGGGTCATTCTGGCATAAGCGGCGTTAAACTTGCGGGCCATGACACCCGCCTATAGCGTGAAAGGATTCCTCATGGCCCAAGAAATCGAACGTAAGTTTCTGCTTAAGGACGATCGCTGGCGGGCGCAGGTCACGCGATCGGCGACGATGCGTCAGGGCTATCTCGCGTCGGACGCAAGCTGTTCGATTCGAGTACGCGTGGCCGGTGATGTCGGCTATCTCAATATTAAAAGTGCGACACTCGGCGTGGCGCGCAGTGAATTTGAATACGTCATTCCGGTGACCGAGGCCCGCGAACTGCTCGATCTTTTCTGCCGCGGCCGCTGTCTAGATAAAGTGCGGCACTATATTTCCCGCCCGCCTCATATCTGGGAGATCGATGCATTCGAAGGCGACAATGCCGGCCTCGTGGTGGCCGAAATAGAGCTGACCTCGGTAGCAGAATCGTTCGCCCGCCCCGAATGGCTAGGCCTCGAAGTCTCCGCTGACCCGCGTTACTACAACGTATGCCTAATCGATCATCCGTACGCGGCGTGGCCAGCGGCTTCGCGTGACTGATTCTCGGTGTATAATTCCCTGGCATCATCATCAGGAATGGCCATTCGAAATGGCACCCAGAACCGAAACTTCAGCACCCGCTGGCGAACGACTGATCGACCGGTTCGGCCGGATGGTAAGCTACGTGCGCATTTCGGTCACCGACCGCTGCGATTTTCGCTGCGTCTACTGCATGGAACCGGACACCCAGTTCGTCCCGCGCGCGCAAGTGCTGACCTTGGAAGAATTGGCCCTTGTGGCGCGCGCCTTCGTCGAACTCGGCGTTCAGAAAGTTCGAATTACGGGTGGCGAGCCGCTGGTACGTCGCAATGTAGTCAGCCTCCTGGAGCAAATTGGCGACCTACCCGGGCTGCGCGAATTGGTGCTCACCACCAATGGTTCGCAACTCACCAAGTTGGCCCAGCCGCTGCGACGCGCCGGAGTCAAGCGCATCAATATCAGCCTCGACTCACTCGATGCCGAGCGCTTTCGTCGCATCACGCGTACCGGAAACTTAGTCGAGGTCGTGGCGGGGATCGATGCCGCGCGCGCCGCGGGCTTCGAAAGTTTAAAAATCAATGCGGTGATCCTCAAGCACCGCAACCACGATGAAGTCGTAGCGCTGGTGCGCTTTGCGGGCGAGCGCGGCATGGACATCTCGTTTATCGAAGAAATGCCGCTCGGCGTGATCGCGGATCACGATCGTGCCGAGGCGTATTATTCGAGCGACCAGATCCGCCGTGATCTCGAAGCGCAATTCGCATTGATACCAACCCCGGAACAAACCGGCGGTCCATCGCGTTATTTCCGCGTGCCTGAACTCGGCAACAAAGTCGGCTTTATTTCGCCGCATAGTCACAATTTCTGCGAAGCCTGTAATCGTGTGCGCGTCACGGCCGAAGGTCGCCTGCTACTCTGCTTAGGCCAAGAACATTCGGTCGATTTGCGGCACGTCCTGCGTCAATTTCCAGGTGAGATGGATGCGTTAAAAGACGTCATCCGACACGCGATGGAGATCAAACCGCGTGGCCACGATTTCCACGTCGCCGCGCAGCCGCTGATCTTCCGCCATATGAATGCCACTGGCGGCTAGCGCGATCACAGGCCTGGTACTTGCCGGCGGCCAAGGTCAACGCATGGGTGGCCGCGACAAAGGGCTCATTGAATTAAACGGGCGGCTGCTAGTCGATTACGTCATCGAGCGATTAAAACCGCAAGTAGCAACGCTCATCGTGTGCGCCAATCGCAATCAAATGGCCTATCAAGCCTTAGGTTTCCCGGTGATCCACGACAGCCTGCCCGATTATCCTGGCCCGCTCGCCGGGATCTTGGCCGGGTTAGATCATTGCACGACGCGGTGGCTTGCCACCGCGCCCTGTGATTGCCCATTTTTACCAACTGATTTCGTGGCGAAATTAGCCGCGGTCGCGACCACCGAAGACACCATCGCGGTCGCTTCGGCCCAGGGGGAATTGCAACCCGTTTTTGCGTTGATTCCGCGTGCCTTACGCGACGCACTCGAACGTTTCTTACAGACAGGCGAACGCAAAATAACCCGGTGGTACGCACAATACCGGATGGTTCCCGTTGAATTCGACGCAGCAGATGCATTCGACAACCTCAACACCGAAGCTGATCGCGCCCGCGCCCTCAATCGTCTGTCCCATGGCCAACCCTAAGCCGTTCGTCCTTGGCTTCGCTGGTTACAGTGGGAGTGGCAAGACCACGCTGTTGACGCAATTAATCAGGCGCCTAAAAGCGCGTGGCCTCGCGGTGGGCGTGGTTAAGCACACCCATCACGAATTCGATATTGATCATCCGGGCAAGGATAGCTACGAACTGCGCCACGCCGGCGCGGCGCGCATCGCCGTCGGTTCCGCGCGGCGTTATGCGGTGATCGTCGAACGTCCGGTCGAACACGAGCCAACGCTCGCGGAAATGCTCGAGGTTCTCGGTCACGAGCGACTCGATCTAATCCTGGTTGAGGGCTTCCGCCACGAACAATTCCCCAAGATTGAGATCCATCGGCGTGAGTCGGCGCGCCCCTTGTTGGCCGCGACTGACAACTCTATTATCGCTATCGCGACCGATGACGCGAGCGTAGTTGATCTCCGACGTCAACGTTTAAATCTCAATGATTTGGCCGAAATCGAGAGCTTTGTCCTCGATTTGATCAACGCTGCCGTTAGCTTAGAGCACCTGCCATGACCTCAGCTATTCTCTCGACTCAACCGAGCTGCGACGATGATTACGATCCGGACTCGCTGACCTGCGACGAAGCTTGGCGGAGAATCCACGCCCATGTGCGACCGTTACAGGTTGCCGAACGCGTGCCGTTGCGAACCGCACTCGGCCGCGTGCTGGCGCAACCGGTGAAATCGAGCATCAATGTCCCCGGTCACGTCAACTCGGCGATGGACGGGTACGCCATCAAAGCGCACGACGTGCCGGCCACCGGTTTGACCGAGCTCGAAGTCGTTGGCGAATCGTTCGCGGGGAAACCGTACGCCGGCCGCGTCCTCGATAACCAAGCAGTACGAATCATGACCGGCGCGGTGGTGCCCGCGGACACCGATACCATTGCGCCGCAAGAATCCGTCGAAGCGCACGGCAAATGGATCCGCATCGATGGCCGGCATCGCCTAGGTCAACATGTGCGTCGCGCGGGCGAAGATATCGAAAGTGGCCAAACCGTGTTGCGCGCGGGGCACTTGATCTCACCGGTTGAACTCGGCCTCATCGCGTCGCTCGGCATCGTCGAAGTGGACGTGATCCGCCGACCCCGCGTGGCATTTTTCTCGACCGGCGACGAATTGCGCTCGCTTGGCGAACCGCTCGGCGTAGGCGAGATCTACGACAGCAATCGCTACACGCTCTATGGCATGTTGACTCGTTTGGGTGTCGAAGTTTTGGATTTAGGTGTGGTGGTCGATGACCCGGTGGCGCTGACGGCCGCGTTCCAGCGCGCCAGCAGTATCGCGGATGTGGTGATCACGTCCGGCGGTGTCTCGGTAGGCGAAGCGGACTACACCAAGGAAATTCTGACCAAGCTCGGCGCAGTGCGGTTCTGGAAAGTGGCGATGAAGCCGGGTCGCCCGTTGGCGTTTGGGGATTTAGGCAATGCGTTATTTTTCGGCCTGCCGGGCAATCCAGTATCGGTGATGGTAACGTTCTATCAATTCGTGCAGCCCGCGCTGCTGCAATTGATGGGCGCCAACCCTGCACCGTATCCCACCTTCAAAGCACGCACGACCTCGATCCTGAAAAAACGCCCGGGCCGCGTGGAATATCAACGCGGCACGCTCGCACGCGACGCGAACGGCGAGTACCTCGTGACCGCAACGGGCGATCAAGGCTCGGGAATTTTAAGTTCCATGGCGAATGCCAATTGCTTCATTGTGCTCGGCATGGAAAGCGCGCATGTGCCGGCTGACACGCCGGTCGATGTGCAACCGTTCTTCGGCATCGTATAAACGCGAGTCGACGAACTACCACCGCGTGGCGTCCAGATAGGCCCCCGATGAAAGGGGCAAGACGCAAGCTCTGAACATCCCGCTGCACCCGCTTAAATCTGGTCATTCACGCGTCGCGTTCAGGCCAGTTGCAGCCTGCGACCCTTTGGTTCCGGGATCCGATCGGCAAACTCCGCGGCCGTATCAATCCACAGGCCAATGGCCTCCTGTGCCCTCGCTAATGCTGCCTCATAGGTATCGCCGTGCGCCAGACATCCAGGGAGCTCGGGAACTTCGGCGACAAAGGCGTCGTCTTCAGTGCTCCAATAGATGATCACTTCGTACCTATACATCGATAAAACCTCGTAGTTTGTAGCGCAAGACAACAGCTCGGACTTGACGGACCTGATACGGCTTGGCCTTGTTCCCTTGCCTTTGGAGGTTAATTCGCTCCTCGACATCGGCACGCCGGAAGATGTGATGGCTGCCTCTCGTGCGCTCCTCAAAGCCCAGGTACAGCAAGAGCGCGCGCAACTCTGAGAAATCGATATTGGCGTCGGAACGGCCTTCAAGGATACGCCGAAGTAACTTGCCCTGTGTTCCCATCGGGACATGCTATCGTTAACACGACCTCCCGCAATCATTCCCCCTTAACGAGTTCTTTGAAAAAGAACAGGTGTCCTCAATTCTCTCGTCGGCAACGGACACGAGGGTAGCGCGCGGACGGGTTATCCTTGACCTCCTGAGATGATTAGAAACTTAATCGGCATCCTTGCCGACGAGGGCAACTTAATGCAGCCGCGCGTTACCTGTCAATTCGGTGGGTGTCCTTTAATATGGCGGCCACTGGCCCCGCGTCCGGTACGTAACCGTCCGATAGCAGAAACCTTATCGGAATCAGGGTCGCCGCCACGATGACGAGTATTCGCCCGTGCCGGTGCCGTAGCATTTAATCATCTAACGATTCATCCATATCGAGCTCCGTCACCCTAACAAGCAAATCATGGGACCACTTAATTTGAGCAGTTTGAAACCCGGACCGATAACCGAACGGAAATTGGCGGAAATTGGGACAGCCATTGATTTATTCGGTGTGCACGGCCAACTGCTGCACCGTGCAGACGACCGGGGCAGTGAGCTGGTGGCGAGCTCGGTGTCGACTTCCGTGCGCGGTGGGATTGGTGAGTCTAGGATTGTCCCCTCACCCCAGCCCCGCATTTATCTTCAAGGTTCTGAATCGTTTAGAATTACGCTCATCGACCGTGACGCGTCGCCCCTCGCGTCAACCTTCAGCGTCTTGAGTCGCACCACGAGGAACCCGCATGAATTCCTACGATTTCGATTTCTTTGTCATTGGCGGTGGCTCGGGCGGCGTCCGCGCCGCCCGCATGGCAGCGGGCTTTGGCGCCTGTGTCGGCATTGCCGAAGAACGTTACTTAGGGGGCACCTGTGTGAATGTCGGCTGCATTCCTAAGAAGCTCTTCGTTTACGGTTCACGCATGCCGCACGAGCATGCGGTGGCGAGCGGCTACGGTTGGAGCGGCGGCGACCTGACCTTGAATTGGGACACGCTGATCGCGAACAAGAACACCGAAATCGAACGGCTGAACGGCGTGTATCGCCGACTCTTGGCTAATTCTGGCTGCCGAATCTTCGATGAACGGGCGGTACTCGTTGACCCCACCACGGTTGCGGTTGGCAAGGAGCGCTATACCGCCAAGCATATTCTAGTCGCGACCGGCGGCTGGCCTTATGTGCCGGAGATCCGCGGACGCGAACTTGCCATCACCTCGAATGAGGCGTTCTTCTTGCCTAAACTGCCAGAGCGTGTCGTCGTCGTCGGTGGCGGCTATATCGCGGTCGAATTTGCAGGAATATTTAATGGCTTCGGCGCGCAGGTTACGCAGGTCTATCGCGGCGAGTTATTTCTACGCGGCTTCGATACCGAAATTCGCCAATTCCTAGCCGCCGAGATGCGGCACAAGGGCATTGAACTGCGTTTCAACGATGACGTGAGCGCGCTCACCAAGCACGGCGATTCATTGCGGCTGACAATGAAAAATGGCAACGCAATCGACTGCGACTGCGTGCTGTTTGCAACCGGCCGGCGCCCCCACAGCGACAAGCTCGGACTCGCCGAGTGCGGCGTCGCCCTGGGACCGGACGGCGCGATTAAAGTCGATGACTTATACCGCACGAACGTCCCCTCGATCTACGCCATCGGCGACGTCACCAATCGGGTTAATCTCACGCCCGTCGCCCTGGCCGAAGGCATGGCGGTGGCGCGTCGCTTATTTGGTAGCCGCGATACCGTCGTTGACTATGACTACATTCCTACCGCCATCTTCAGCCAGCCACCCATCGGCACCGTGGGATTCAACGAAGAAGATGCGCGCGCCAAATTTGGCGACATCGGCGTCTATGTTTCGTCGTTCACGCCGCTGCGTTATACCGTCAGTCGTGAAAAGGAACGCGCACTGATGAAACTCGTTGTGGTGCGCGCCACCGACAAAGTTGTTGGATTACATGTCTGCGGCGAAGACGCGGGTGAAATAATCCAAGGATTCGCCGTCGCGCTCCGCGCCGGTGCGACCAAGCAGATTTTTGATTCGACCATTGGTATTCATCCGACCACGGCGGAGGAGTTCGTCACGCTGCGCGATGCCGTGCGCTGACCGTCGCCCGGAGGCTTCTCGATCGCTGTTAGTGCTTGAGACACCGAGCACCATCGAGGCGTGCGGTGCGCGGAAACGTCAACCCGTCGAGCGTGGCGCGGCTCCCGCAGAATGGCACATGATGATTGCGATCGACATTCATGTGTAACGTGATTTCAGTCGGACTCAAAGCGAAACTTAAGCAGGTTTCGGGTTCGTACTCGAGACAATATTTCAATCCGATCTTGGTCCGGATCGCGACGCCGTCAACATGGCAAACATGCTGGTTGATTTGATAACTATGCACCACTACTCGCGCGTTATCGTCATCGATGCGTACGATTGCCAGGCGATCTTTGATGTTGCTCCCACAGCGATCGATAAGCTTGCCCGCTTGGAGCTTGCACTGGGGTGACTCAAGTTCGTATTCCCCTGCATACAGATTGATATCGATGGGATGCAACGGCGGTGCGGCGACACTGACATTGATGCCGAGTAGGCCGAACAGCGCCGACCGCCGCAACCCCCTCAGTGCCATGCGTGATACTCCGCCCACGTAGGCTAGAAGCGGCAAAATTCGGAATGTCATCGTTATGTCACGGCGATAGCTTGTGGAAATCTTAACCCAAATGCGCGTTCGACTGCCGCGCCGGCCGGCACGGGATACATTACTTGTTAAAAGATTGTTCACGCGCGTTAACGAGATGCGAGGCCGTTGACGCGCGCCACGTGCAAGCCGACCACGCGTCGAAAGCGTAACGTCAGGGTGACGGCTGCAGTACACAACGCAAGCGCGAGCCCCAGCCAAATTCCCTGCGCACCATAGCCCAACTTAACGCCCAGGAGGTAGGCCGTGGCGAATCCAATCCCCCAATAGATCGCGCCGTTCAATAGCATCGGCACACGCGTGTCTTTTAATCCGCGCAACGCCCCTGCGGCGGCACTTTGGGTCCCATCGCCCATCTGCAAAATCGCGGAAATCGTCAGTAAGGAGCTGGCCAAACCTGCGACTCTTAGATCGTGGGTATACGCGCGCGCAATGTGCGGCGCTAAAAAGTAAGTCGCGATCCCGACTGTCGTCGCCACCGTGCAACACACCGTAACCCCGAGATAGCCAATCCGCCGCGCATCAAGGGGACACCCGCGACCGCTTGCCTGACCTACCAGCACCGCGGTGGCGAAGGCGAGACCCAACGGCAGCATGAATACCAGCCCCGCATAGTTAAGCGTGATTTGATGCGCGGCTGCGTACTCTTTCCCAAGCGTCCCCATCAACAGCGCCAGCGCGGTAAATAAACCGGCCTGCAGCATCAATGACAGTCCTATGGGTCCCCCTAATCCGAGTAGCCGGGCCATGGCCGACCGGTCGGGTGGTTGGACGCGGGTCCATAAATTAAAGCGTTGATAGTACGGATGGTACCAAGTGTAGAGGGCAATCATCAGGAACATGCACCAATAGCTCATGCTGCTGCCAACGCCCGAGCCAATAACACCAAGACGCCGCACATTGCACGCGCCAAAAATAAAGCAGTAACTAAGCGCCACATTCAGTACCAGCGCGATCGCCATCACGAACATGATGGGCAACGTGCGCCCGATGCCTTCGTTCATTTGGCGCATGACGTGATACAGATAGAGGCCCGGGACACCGTAGGACAGCGCACGCAGATAGGCTTCAGCGAGCGTACTTACCGCCGGGTCAATCGCAAGCCAGGCAAGCAACGGAGCAACGCTATGCATGACGCCGATAACGAGCCCGGATAACACCAACGCGAGCCAAATAGCTTGCCGCGTATCGTGTCCGATCTCGTGCAGGCGCTGCGCGCCGTAGTGTTGGGCGACGGTCGGGCCTAAGGCCATGATCACACCCAATCCCGCCAAGAAAATCCCAATCCACAAACTCGACCCGATGGACAGCGCCGCCAACTGCGTCGCACCGAGACGCCCCACCATCAAGGTGTCGGCCACATTGACGCCAATGCTAAACAGATTATTCAGGACGAGCGGCCAACCGACGCGCAACAACGCAATCAGATCACGCGCCAATGCGGTCCGCGTCACTAAGGAATTCTCGGAACGGCGGCCACCAATGACTGCGTGTACGGATGGGATGGCGAATTCAACACGTCGGCGCAGGAGCCTGATTCAACCACGCGGCCGCGGTGCATCACCACGACTCGATCGGCAATTTCGGCGACCACCGCAAGGTTATGAGTGATAAACAAATAGGCGAGGCCGAAGCGTTCTTGCAAAGAACGTAATAGCTTCAAGACTTGGTCTTGCACCGAGACATCGAGCGCGCTCGTCGGCTCGTCACACACCAGAATTTCTGGCTCGACCGCAAGCGCCCGCGCGATACAGATCCGCTGCCGTTGACCGCCCGAAAATTCATGCGGATAGCGACCTTTATGCGCCGGCTCGAGGCCGACCCAGCTTAAAACTTCGTCAACTCGATCTTCGCGTTCATCACGCGTGTTTCCGAGACCGTGTGTGGTTAGGCCCTCAAGGACAATTTGTCGGACCGTCAGACGTGGATTCATGGAGGCATACGGGTCCTGGAATACGATCTGTAGGGCGCGGCGGCGCGATCGTAATGCCTGGTTCGTCAAGGCCATGAAATCCTCGTTATGAAATCTCACGCTACCGTGACTCACCTCGAGCAAGCGGAGTATGCCGCGTGCGAGCGTGGTTTTACCCGAACCGGACTCGCCGACCACAGCCAGCGTCTCACCCGCATTCAGACTCAAACTGACATCTTCAACCGCCGCGACGTGGCCGACGACACGCTGCAACACGCCGCGTTTCAACGGATAACGAATCGACAGCCCGCGCACGTCGAGTAACGGGCCAGCGGCCGCGACAACGCCGACTGCCGCCTTCGCCGTCGACCCAATGCGCGGCGACACCGCTAATAAGTGTTGGGTATACGGATGCGCCGGACGCGCAAATAGCGCGTGGCGAGTCCCCGATTCGACGATCTGCCCCGCCTTCATCACGAGTACTCGATCGGCAATTTGGTAAGCCACCGCGAGATCATGCGTAATAAACAACATGCCCATCGCGGACGATTGCTGGAGCGATTTTAATAAGGACAGGATCTGCGCTTGGACCGTGACATCGAGCGCGGTCGTCGGTTCATCGGCAATGAGGAGTTGCGGTTGTCCCGCCAGCGCCATCGCGAGCATGGCGCGCTGCTTCATGCCGCCGGAATATTGATGGGGATATTCGCCACGCCGACGCGCTGGATCGTCGATCCCAACCGCTTCCAGTAGCTGCTCGACACGCGCCGCGCGTACCCGTCCGTGGAGCCCCTGATGCCGTGTCACGGCTTCCCCGATTTGTGCGCCAATCGACAGCACCGGATTCAATGCCGATTGGGGTTCCTGAAAAACAAAACCAATCCGTGCTCCGCGAACCCCACACATTTGGTAGGCCGGAAGGCGCAATAAATCGATGCCATCGAGGCGCACGACTCCGCTGGTAACGCGCGCCGAACTGGGCAGTAATCTCGCAATGCCGAGCGCGGTTATCGATTTTCCACTGCCCGACTCGCCAACCACGACCACCGTTTCTCCGGCGGCGACACTGAAGCTCACCTCGCAGACCACGCGCTGGGGATCCAGAGGCACACCGAATTCGATGCTTAAGTCGGTGACTTCGAGCAGTGATTTCATCAAGCGATTACTCGTGCAACCGTGGGTCGAACGCATCGCGCACCACATCGGCGAATAAATTCGCGGCCAGGACCAACACGAACATGCTGGAAAAAGCCGCGAACAGCGACCACCATACCAACGGCTCACGCGCCAGATCGAGGCGGGCGCTATTAATCATGTTGCCCCAACTGTTCATGCTCGGATCAACGCCGATATCGATGTAGGTTAACACCGCTTCCGCGAGGACCAAGCCGCTAAAGTCCAACACGGTGGTGATGACGACCAGATGTAAGGTATTCGGCAGGAGATGACGGAACAATATCATCATTGGGCTCACGCCGAGCGCACGCGCCGCCGTGACGAAATCCACGGCGCTTAGTTTCAAAACTTCGGCGCGCAACAATCGACACAGGCTAGTCCAACCCGTCGCGCCGAGCACCACGCACAAGCCCAGCAATTTGAGATCGGCACGCGCTTCCAAGGAGGTCAGGCTGGCGGTGTGGCGAGCCATGTACGCGTCAAGCGAGAGCGCGGCGGCGGCGACTAACAGCACGCCGGGAACCGAGGACAAGGTCGTATACAAATACTGCACGCAATCATCGACCCAACCGCGAAAATAACCTGCAGCGAGTCCGAGGCCGATCGCGAGCGGCAAGCTAATAAGCGTCGTCACCGTACCGATCACCAAACCAGTGCGAATACTCTTCAGGGTTTGATACAGGACATCCATGCCGACTTTGTCGGTACCGAAGACGTGGTAATACGGTGCGACGGTTGTGAGTACGCCGGCGCCCATACCGACACCGGCAAGCACCAACCACGGCCAGCACGATCGACCGCGCGGGAGCGATCCGCGGTGCGCGCCGCCAGCGTCTCTCCGCCAACCGCCAAGCAACCAATAGATTGCGCCTGACCCGAGTGCGCCCAACGCTACCCCTGCGAATAACCGCTGCACGAGATCGCCCGCGCGTTGACTCGCGGGATCCGACAAGAGCGCGCCACCGTAGCGTAAGCGTGGGAAATCTCGATGCAGCGAACCGTCCGCCGCATAACTCGATTCCATGACAAATCCGGTGCTCGCGAACGGCGCCGAGTAGGTCATCTCGACCTGCGTACGCAAGGGCGCGGCGATAATATCGAGCAGGCTTAAAATTTCGTTACCGCGCGTAACGCGCACTGAATCGCATAGTCCGATGGCGAGGTAAAGGCTCAGCACGACGGCGGCGCTGGCGCCAAGCGGGTTCACGAGCACCTGGCGCCACTGGGCGCGCAGTTGCGCGTCGCGACGTAGGTAGGTGAAGTATGCCGTGCCGCTTGCGACGATAATCAGGAACAACGCGTCAGTCGGATACAGCGTGAACGACATGCCGCTACGCCTCACCAAAGCGCAGGCGCGGATCAGCCCATGCGTACGCGATATCGGTCAGCAACAGGCCCACGATATAAAGTACCGCGCCTAGAAAAACCATCGAACGGACGATTGCGAAGTCCTGACTTTGTAACGCATCAATCGTATAACTGCCGAGACCCGGGATGGCGAAAAACGATTCGGTAATCAGGCTGCCGAGAAATAGACTGGGTAAGGTCACGACGATTGCCGTGATCAACGGCAATAACGCATTGCGCAAGACATGGCGCGTCATCACCGCGCTTTCCGACAAGCCCTTGGCCCACGCGGTTCGCACGTACTCCTTTTCAATTTCTTCTAAGAACACGGTGCGATACCAACGCACATTGGCGCCGAGGGCCGCGAGAACCTGTACGGCAATGGGGAGGGCGACAAATTTAGCCGCGGCGAGTCCTGGTGTGAAGCCGGAGATCGGGACGATGCGCAATAGTTTAGCGATCAAATACTGCGCCCCGACGATGTAGAACAATCCCGATACCGACATCAGCGCGACACAGACAAGGGCTATCCACCGATCGAAATAGGTCCCGCGCAGTACCGCGACCAGTAAACCTAAGGTCACGGTCACCAATAGCTCGACCATTAATACCGGGAGTGCGATGGCGAGACTGGGTCCCATGCGCTGCCGGATGTCATACCCGATGTCGCGGCCATCGTCCGATTGGCCGAACTTAAACAAAAAAAGCTCGATCGAACGCCGATAGAAAATCGTGTCCGTGACGCGCGCAGTGCCGTCGACGTTCGCATTCCAAAATAGCGGCCGCGCATAATCGTGCTCTTCCTTCCATTTATCGACCGCAGCTTGTGTGACGCGGCGCTCGCCCAAATGCATTCGCGCCATGTCATCGGGCGAATTGACGACGAAAAAGAGCACGAAGGTGATGAGGTTGACTCCAATCAGAATAGGCAGGACGTAACACAGTCGACGAATCAAATAAGCCGTCATAACGCGGTGGCGTAACGGCGCCGTCTATAGACCAACACTGCCGGCACTATGCTTACAACGGCGGCAATCAGCACCAGTAGCAACGGCCATAGCCGCGGCGGATTCCATTCGCGCCGTTTAACCGCCCGCAGAACTGGATCCACCGTGCGATATTTGAGGCTGTTGCGCGCCAACAGGTTCGGTTTCGCATTGCCAACCCATTGGTGATAGAGCGTGAATGCTTGCGGATGAAAACCCCAGATCCAGGGGCTATCCTCGCGCACGAGCGCGACCATTTGGTCGATGATGCGTTGGCGCTCGGCGCCATTCGGCAGTACGCGCATGCGCTGGAACAGCGCGTCATAGGCCGGATTTGCATAGTTCGACGCGTTTTCGCCTTGATGTCGAACCTTGCCATTAGGTCCGTAAAGCAAGAACAGAAAATTTTCCGGATCCGGATAATCGGCATTCCAACCCCAGCTATAGATCTGGGCATCGCCCTTATGCATTTTCTCTTGGAACCGATTGTAGTCGGTACTGCGAACCACCAGCTCGAGGCCGAGTTTCTCGAATTGCTTACGGTACCAACTGAACTGTGACTTCAGATCAGGACCCGTGGTGGCGGCATCAAAATATAGAACGAGTGGCTTGCCACTGGCGGGATCGCGACCGCCCGGATAGCCCGCTTGAGCGAGATAGTGACGCGCCTGGTCAAGGGACTTGCGAACTGCGCGCCCTTGACGCCAATCATAGACCAACGGATTGACGCCCGCTTCCGCCTCCTTGAAACCGAATATTCCGGGCGGAATTGGACCCTGCGCCGGGATCCCGCGACCATTACCGAAGATCGAAATTAGCTCTTCGGTGTCGAACGCGATCGACAGCGCGCGGCGCAGCAGGCGCGCGCGGCGATCGTTACCGCCAACCACCGGATCCAACATATTGAAGCCGATGTAGTTGAGCGACGGCTGCGTGGTTATGGCGAGGCGCACATCGTGCGCGCGCATCGTATCGGTTAATTCCGGTTGACCAGTCGGTCCCACCCGAATCGCTTGATCGAAACCGTCGGGCGCGATCCCGGAGGTGTCGTAATAGCCCTGCTGAAATTTATTCCATTCCGGGATGTCTTCCTTTTCCAGCATGAAATGGACTTCGTCGATAAACGGCAGGCGCTGACCCGCCTGCGCGAGCCAGCCGTGCGCACCATCACTGGGTTCGCCGGCGTCGGGATAGGTTTCTAAATGAAAATTCGGATTACGACGCAACACCATCCGTCGGTTCGGATTGTTCTCGTTCAATACATACGGTCCGGTGCCCACCGGATACCATTCCAAGGTGAGATTATGTTCAGCCATGCCGGGTTGCGAATAAAACGCATCAGCCTCCCACGGCACCGGCGCAAAGAAGGACATCGCCAGCCAATAAACGAACTGCGGATACGGTTTCGACAGCGTAATTTCGAAGGTATAGCGATCGATGACTCGCGCGCCTAATAAATCAAACGCTCGCAGATCAATAAATTCCGCTTTGCCATAGGTGCGATGTCGAAGCTCGCGCGCCAGTGCATTAAGCCCCGTGATGTATTTACCAAGAAAGCTTGCTACGGGTGAATGTAAATGGGGATGCGCCAGACGTTTGATCTCATAGACGTAATCATCCGCGATCAATTCTCGTGTGCCCGTCTCGGGAAATGCATTGAGTGTGAACGCGCGTTGTGTAATCTCCGGCGACAGCGCGTGATAGTAGTAGCTGCCGTCAGGCCGTCGTGCGAAAGCAGGATGTGGCGCGAAGGTGATTCCGGGTCGCAGGGTAATTCGATAAATCACTTTGGCCACGGCTTGCTCGTCCGTGGCGTCCGGCAGGCGCTTACCCCTGGCATCGAAATACTGCGCTTCGGGAACTGCCGTGGCGGTGAGCGGGATCAATTCATAGGGCCGTTTTAGGAAATGATATTGCAGCGGCGGTTCATAGATTTGTCCAGTAAACACTGCCTCGTTTTCACTATATGAAGATACTGGGTCGAGATGCTTAGGGCGCTCTTGGAACACCGAATATAGAATGGATTTTGCGGCGTTATCGGCGGGATACGGATTATTCCACGGCGTCACATCGGCACTAACCACGCGAAGCGCGCTGCTCAACAGCATGACTGGCAATGCCACGTTACGCCGCCATGAACTCGAGATTGTAGGCATTCCGGGTTATATACTTTGAGTAGACACTGTACACTCAGCCCGCCGTCAACGGGTAGCTTTACCACGGCACTTGGCCACAGTAATTGGAGCGCTAAACAATGGGGATTTTAGCCGGCAAAAAGGCGCTAATCGTCGGTGTTGCGAGCAACAAATCGATCGCGTGGGGCATCGCCCAGGCGATGCGTCGCGAAGGCGCTGAGTTAGCCTTTACCTATCAAAACGAACGCTTGAAATCGCGCGTCGAAGATTTCGCGGCCGAGTGCGGCTCGGAGATCGCGGTGCCGTGTGAAGTCCAGAGCGACGAGGAGATCCAGAATGTCTTTAATCATCTGGATAATTATTGGGACCATCTCGATATTCTCGTCCATTCAATCGCGTTCGCACCGCGCGAAGAATTGCAGGGGGAATACCTCGATTCGGTGACCCGCGAAGGCTTTCGTATCGCGCATGAAATCAGCTCGTATAGCTTTGCGGCGCTCGGCAACGCCGCGCGGCGACTAATGCGCGATCGACGCGGCGCGATGCTGACGCTGAGCTACCTGGGCGCTGTGCGCACGATGCCAAGTTACAACGTGATGGGTTTGGCGAAAGCCAGTCTTGAAGCGAATGTTCGCTACATGGCAGAAAGCTTAGGGCCGGAAGGGATCCGCGTTAACGCGATTTCGGCTGGCCCCATTCGCACGCTGGCGGCCTCCGGCGTGAAAGATCTGCGCAAGTTTTTGGAATACGTCGAACGCACGGCCCCGCTTCGCCGCAACGTGACCATCGATGAAGTGGGTAATGTCGCTGCGTTCTTGTGTTCCGATCTGGCGTCCGCCGTCACCGGAGAAATTACCTATGCCGATTGCGGCTTCAATATCCGGGGAATGGCCGCCATCTCATAATTGAGATTTTCTAACTACCTCTTAAAGATTCTTCGAAAACATCTCGACTTTCGAACGGGCCTTTAACGCGACCACGAAGTCGCGCCAATCGATCGCCGCTCGCACCCGCTCCGCGTCGCGGCGAAGCCCCCTGGTGGTGGTCTTGTCGATTTGCTCGATGGCTGGTTTCGATAAATTGGAAACCTGCAACACGGCGAAGCTGCCCGTCCCCAATGCCACTCCTAAGAACACTTGGCTATCCGCTTTCGGTAACGACGCACCAAACGCCGCGCGCAAGACGGCGCGGTTTACGCCCGTGTCCTCCCGGCCAACGTCTTTATGGATATCCCATTTAAGTTGCTGGCTTGACACGACGGCCTCTGGCGCTTCGCCTTTTTTCATCCGCGCCAGCAACACTTCGCCACTGGCGCTGGCCTGCGTTTTCGCGCGCTCGGTCTGAATGGTTGAGACGAGCGACTTCTTGAGCTCTTGAAGCTCTGGGATCCGCGGTTGTTCGCGCTGCACGACGCGCACGGCGACGATTCGATTTTGACCGACCTCAATCGGCGCGGACGCCAATCCTTCAGTCAACACCTCCGGTTGCCACACCGCATCCGCTACCGCGGCATTAAACTGCGCGCCGATATCGTCGTGACTTTGTAAAGGTGTTTTATCGACTTTAAGGTCGAGCTTTTCGGCCGCGGCCTCCAATGAATCGGGATGCGCGTAGACGGCGTCATTGAACGCCTCGGCCTTTTCAAAAAACTGCTCTTGGGCTTGTTCTAACCGATACTTTTCTTCGACCTTGGCATGGACTTCCGCTAACGGCGACACGCCGCCCGGCCTGATTTCTTTCAATTTGATGATGTGATAACCGAATTTCGTTTTGACCGGCTCACTCAACTCGCCAACTTTCATGGCGAAAACCGCCTGTTCGAATTCGGGCACCATCACGCCTTTACCAAAATAGCCCGTTGCGCCGCCTTCGGCCCGCGAACCGATATCGTCCGAATGTTCCTTCGCGACGTCTTCGATCGACTTGCCCGCAACCACCATCTCACGCAAGCGTTGCGCTTTCTCCTTAGCCGCGGTGTCGTCGGCGGCTGACGCGCCTGTGCCGAGCTTGACCAGGATGTGGTTGGCGTCGCGTTGTTCCTCGACAGTGAAGTCTGCTTGGTGCGCGTCGTAATAGGTTTTAAGTGACTTCTCGTCGACTTGAATTTCAGTCTTGAGCTTGTCTAACGAGAGTTCTAAAAATTGCAGCGCAACCTTGTCCTTGGTCCGATACGCTTCCTTATGCTCCGCGTAGTAGGCTGCGACATCGGCGTCGGCAACTGCAATCTTGCTCGGATCGACTGGTGCGATCAGCGCATAGGCAACAGTGCGCTTTTGATCGCGCAATTGTTGGAGCGCTTGGATTTCGCCGATCGTAAGAAATGACGAAGCGACGACTCCCGCCCGTAGTTGTTGTAATTCGAGATCCTTACGTGCCTCCCGCTCAAATGCGCGCTCGCCGAATCCCAACATACTCGCGACTTCTTTAAACCGCGCAGGCGAAAATTTGCCGTCGACTTGAAAGTTTGGGGAACTCTTGAAATATTCGGCAACCTGCGCATCGCTGACCCGGAGGCGCGCGCGTTCGGCATACCTTTGCAATAAACGGTCTTCAACCAAGTAGTCGAGCGCTTTTAGTTTAGTCTCAGGCGCCTCCCAGACTTTCGGATCAAACGCTTCGCCCTGCTCGGCTTGCGCGCGCTGGCGCATGCGTTGATAAGCGGACTGGTATTCCTTGAGTTCGATATCGTCGCCGTCGACCGCGGCCACGACCACTTTGCGCGCTGAATTCAAATATGACTCGATACCCCAGATGGCAAAGGTCAAACACAAAAGCAGCACGATCACAGCGGCGATAACGCCTTGCGCGCGGTCACGGATAGATTGCAGCATCGGCTTGCCCTTACCAACTCATGCAGGTTCGAAATTAGGCGGAGACTGAGTGATGAAACCTACCCCGCGCCCGGTGGCACGAGGTAGATTGCGATTTGGCGGAGTGGACGGGGCTCGAACCCGCGACCCCCGGCGTGACAGGCCGGTATTCTAACCAACTGAACTACCACTCCAGATAACGCTTACGTGGTGGGTGCTGAGGGGTTCGAACCCACGACCTTCGCCGTGTAAAGGCGACGCTCTCCCGACTGAGCTAAGCACCCGAAGGGCGCGCTAGTTTACGGCATCTTTCAAGGCTTTTCCAGGCTTAAACCCTAACGCTTTAGAGGCCTTGATCTCGATCGCATCACCGGTGCGCGGATTGCGCCCGGTGCGCGCTGCACGTTCACGGACAACGAAGGTGCCGAAGCCGGCCAGCACTACCGGCTCACTCTTTTTCAACGCGCTGGTAATCGCCGCCGTTATCGCGTCAACCGCGCGCGCCGCTGATGCCTTCGAGATATCCGCCGCTTCAGCGACAACATCAACTAGATCCGTTTTATTCATTAGTGGGCCCCCGTGTTGTTTTGATTAACGATTATGTTCTACGCTGACGACGCGCCGCCAGCGCTGTTCAATGTCGACGCGGCTGATCATCATTCTCCGCATCACGCGTTTCAGCCGCGGCGGCTTCAGGCGCCGGAAAAACTTCCGGCAATGGTTCCGGCACGCGCTGCAACGCCACCGCGAGCACTTCGTCAATCCAGCGCACGGGTTTAATCACCATACCCTGTTTTATGTTCGCCGGTATTTCCTTCAAGTCGCGCTCGTTCTCGATCGGAATCAAGACCGTCTTAATGCCGCCACGCAGCGCCGCCAGAAGTTTTTCCTTAAGACCGCCAATCGGAAGCACCTCACCGCGCAGGGTTATTTCGCCGGTCATCGCCACCTCGGCGTGGACCGGGATCCCAGTCAACGCCGACACCAGCGCTGTGCACATCCCGACCCCGGCACTCGGACCGTCTTTCGGCGTCGCACCTTCCGGAACGTGAAAGTGCACATCGATATCGCGATAGAAGTCGGGCTTAATTCCCAGCGAACTCGCCCGACTTCGCACCACGGTCATCGCCGCCTTGATCGATTCCTGCATCACATCGCCGAGCCGACCGGTATATGTTTCCTTACCCTTGCCCGGCACAATTGCCGCTTCAATCGTCAGTAAATCTCCGCCGACTTCGGTCCACGCCAAACCCGTGACTTGGCCAATGCGATCCTCGTCTTCGGCCAGACCGAAGCGAAATTTCTTAACCCCCAACAGCTTTTCCATCGATTTAGACGTTATGGTCACGCTCTTGTTGGTTGGCTTCAACAAAATTTGCTTAACCACTTTGCGACACAGGTTGGCGATCTCGCGTTCTAAATTGCGCACACCCGCTTCGCGCGTGTAGTAGCGAATTATGTCGCGTAACGCGGATTCGGCAAATTGCAATTCGCGCGCCTTTAAGCCGTTGCTCTTCATTTGCTTCGGAATCAGATACTTCTGCGCGATGCTCACTTTTTCGTCCTCGGTGTAACCAGCAAGACGAATAACCTCCATGCGATCGAGCAGCGGCGCCGGGATATTCAAGCTATTCGCGGTGGTGATGAACATCACCTCGGACAGATCGTAATCGACTTCGAGGTAATGATCGCCAAACGTGCTGTTTTGCTCGGGATCCAAGACTTCGAGCAGCGCCGACGCCGGATCGCCGCGAAAGTCCATGGCCATCTTGTCGACTTCGTCGAGTAAGAACAGCGGATTGCGGGTCGCGACTTTTGCCATGTTCTGCAGGATTTTGCCCGGTAGCGAGCCCACATAAGTGCGGCGATGACCGCGTATCTCGGCTTCGTCACGCACTCCACCCAACGACATCCGAACGAACTTGCGGTTGGTCGCGCGGGCTATCGAACGTCCAAGCGACGTTTTGCCTACGCCCGGCGGGCCCACCAAACAAAGAATGGGTCCCTTCATCTTTTTAACGCGCTGCTGCACAGCAAGATATTCCAGAATGCGTTCCTTGACTTTTTCGAGGCCAAAATGGTCTTCATCCAGCACACGTTCGGCGGCTTTCAGATCACTGCTCACTTTTGAACGTGCCTTCCACGGCACGTTCAAAATCCAATCGATATAATTGCGAACCACCGTCGCTTCGGCCGACATCGGCGACATCATCCGCAGCTTCTTTAATTCGGCCTCGGCCTTCTTAAGCGCGTCTTTGTGCATGCCCGATTTGGCGATGCGGGCGGCGATTTCATCGAACTCGTTGACGCCTTCTTCCGATTCGCCAAGTTCATTCTGAATCGCCTTCATCTGCTCGTTCAGATAATACTCGCGCTGGCTCTTCTCCATCTGCTTCTTGACCCGGCCGCGCAATTTCTTTTCGACCTGGAGTAGATCGATTTCGGTTTCCATCAATGCGATGAGGTGTTCTAACCGCTCGCGGACTTCGACGATCTCAAGGATTTTTTGCTTGTCGTTTAATTTGATGGATAAATGCGCCGCGATCGTATCGGCCAAACGCGAGGGCTCATCGATGCTCGTCAACGACGATACGATTTCGGGTGGAACTTTCTTGTTCAACTTGACGTACTGATCAAATTGATTGAGCAGCGAGCGAATCAGAATTTCGGATTCGCGCACCGATAAGGGTTCTGGTTCAAGCGGTTCGACGCTCGCCGCTTGATACGCGCCAAGTTCGACAAACTGCTCAATGCGGGCGCGACGCACGCCTTCGACCAAAACTTTAATCGTCCCATCGGGCAGGCGCAGGAGCTGGAGAATATTCGACACTGTCCCGATGGCATACACGTCCGTCGGTTTAGGATTATCTTCCCCAGCGGTCTTTTGCGCGACCAATAGGATTTGCTTTGCCTCCTCCATCGCCTTTTCGAGCGCTTTGATCGACTTATCCCGCCCGACGAAGAGCGGGATCACCATATGCGGATAAACCACCACGTCGCGCAGCGGTAAGAGCGGAATCAAATTCTGTTGATCTTGCATATTGGTTGAAATCCTTTACTTAGCGCAGCGCAGTGTGTCGTGGTGAACTCAGGTACGGCATCCGCACCGAGAGTGGAGGTTGTCGGTCCAACGGGGTTGCGTACCCGCCGCCAAGCACGCCGGATTAATCAGCGGCAACCTTGGGGATATCGGTGCTTTGATAAATGATCAGTGGTTTCGACTCGCCATTAATCGCCGATTCATCCACCACCACTTTTGACACACTTTTCAAGGACGGCAGGTCATACATCGTGTCGAGTAAATTCTGCTCGAGAATTGAACGCAGACCGCGTGCACCAGTCTTCCGTTCGACGGCTTTGCGGGCTACCGCGCGGAGCGCGTCTTCGCGAAACTCAAGCGCGCACCCTTCCATCTCAAAGAGCTTACCGTATTGTTTGGTAAGTGCGTTCCGCGGCTCGGTCAGAATTTGAACAAGTTGATCTTCATGCAATTCGTCCAATACCGCGACCACTGGCAGGCGGCCAACGAATTCGGGGATCAGCCCGTATTTAATCAGGTCTTCGGGTTCGACTTGATGGAGTATCTCGCTGGTGGTTTTGCGATCCACCTTGCTCTTAACTTCGGCTGAAAATCCGATACCGCCCTTTTCCGAGCGGTCGCGAATGATTTTATCGAGGCCGGCAAACGCGCCCCCACAAATAAACAGGATATTCGAAGTATCGACCTGCAGAAATTCTTGCTGCGGATGTTTGCGTCCGCCTTGCGGCGGCACGGATGCGATCGTGCCTTCAATCAGTTTTAGCAGCGCCTGCTGAACGCCTTCGCCGGACACGTCGCGCGTTATCGAAGGGTTATCCGATTTGCGCGAAATCTTGTCGATTTCGTCGATGTACACAATACCCGTTTGCGCTTTCTCGACGTCATAATCGCATTTCTGCAGCAGCTTCTGAATAATGTTTTCGACGTCCTCGCCCACATACCCGGCTTCGGTTAACGTGGTGGCGTCGGCGATCGTGAACGGCACATTGAGCAGGCGCGCCAGTGTTTCGGCAAGCAAGGTTTTGCCGCTGCCGGTGGGGCCGATCAACAACACATTGCTTTTCGCGAGTTCGACTTCGCCCTGTTTTACTCGCGACTCGAGACGCTTGTAGTGGTTATATACGGCGACGGCCAAAATTTTCTTGGCGTGGCCCTGACCGATGACATACTCATCCAGAATATGCCGAATTTCGTGCGGCACGGGCAGCTTGTTCGAGCCGCTGCCGCCCGCTTTGTCTTGAATTTCTTCGCGAATGATGTCATTGCAAAGCTCAACGCATTCGTCGCAAATAAACACCGACGGACCGGCGATCAGTTTCCGAACTTCATGCTGGCTCTTACCGCAAAACGAGCAATACAAGAGCCGATCACTATCCGTGCCTTTGGTGTTTTTTCCATCGCTCATTCGCGCGTCCTCTGATGTGTCATCGCTAGGGGCGTTTATTCAGCCGCCGCTCAGCGCGCTGCGTCAGCCGTTTTCGCAATTTCTCGCTTGCTCAGGACACCGTCAATGATGCCGTACGCTTGCGCGTCTGCGGCACCCATGAAATTGTCGCGATCGGTATCGTTGGCGACTTTTTCAACGGGTTGACCGGTGTGTTTGGCAAGGATTTCATTCAGCTGATCACGCACCTTTAGGATTTCTCGCGCGTGGATTTCGATATCGGTCGCCTGACCTTGGAAACCGCCTAGCGGCTGATGGATCATGACCCGCGAGTGCGGCAAACAGAAACGCTTGCCGGCTTCGCCTGCGCTGAGCAGCAGCGCGCCCATGCTTGCAGCTTGGCCCACGCATAAGGTACTTACCGGAGGCTTGATAAATTGCATGGTGTCGTAAATCGCGAGACCCGCGGTGACCGAGCCGCCCGGCGAATTGATGTAAAGGTGGATGTCCTTGTCCGGGTTCTCCGATTCAAGAAACAACAGCTGCGCCACGATGAGGTTCGCCACATGATCGTCGACCGGTCCAACCAAGAAGATGACGCGCTCTTTGAGCAGCCGGCTGTAGATATCGTACGCACGTTCGCCGCGCGCCGACTGCTCCACCACCATCGGAACCAGATTAAGCGCCCGTAGTTCTTGAGCTTTCATGTCGTTGATCATTGTAGGATTAATTGCCCTCTAGCTCGGAGTTGCGTGAAGTCTGCCCTGGATTCATCAGATCGTCAAACGAGATTGCCATGTCGGTAACCTGGGCGCGCGCGGCGACCCAATTCACGGCCTCATCTTCCAAACACATCGCCTCAACTTCCTGCAAACGCCGTGGATCTTCGTAATACCACTTCATCAGCGCTTCCGGCTGTTCGTAGGACGCGGCCAGTGCCGCAACGCGCGTGCGGACCTTGCTCGGCTCCACGACGATCCGCGCCTGTCTGACGATTTCGGCCATTATCAGCCCAAGCTTTACGCGCTGCGTCGCGGATTGTTCATAACGCGCCGGCTCCATCGGACCCAGCGTGCTCGGGTCGATGCCGCGCATCCGCAGATTGCGCTGCATTTCAGTGTGCATGCGCTCGGCTTCCGCGTTTACCAAAACTCGCGGCACATTGAATTGATTGGCGTCCCGCACCGCTTCCAGCACCTGCTGATGAAATTGACGTTCCGCGGTGCGATCTCGCTCACGCTCCATGTTGTCTTGAACTTCGCGACGGAACGCCGCCATTCCTCCTTCAGTGACCCCGAATTTGGCGAAAAATTCATCATTTAATTCAGGAAGCACCGGTTCGGCGACCGTTCTTACGGTGATATGGAATTCGACCGGCTTACCAGCCAATTCGGATTTATGGTAAGTCGCCGGAAACTGCAGACGTAAATCCCGCGTCTCGGCGGGTTTAGCGCCGACCAATCCAGCTTCAAACCCTTCAATCATCCGTCCGCCATTGAGGACCAGTTGAAAGTTGTCAGCGCTACCGCCGTCGAAAGGTTGACCGTCGAGCATGCCTTTGAAATCGATCGTCAGCCGGTCGACGTCGCGTGCTTCGCGCTCGACGTCTTGCCAGGTGGTGTGTTGCTGACGCAACACTTCAATCATTTTGTCGACGTCGACGTCGCCGATCGCGCATTGCAGGCGTTTTACCCGCAAGCCCTCGCAGGGCGCCAGGACAATATCGGGATAAATCTCAAACACCGCCGTGTAGGACAAGCCCGAACCGGGCTCAGCGCTAATGGGATCGATAACTGGATCGGCGACCGGACGCAACTGCTGCGACGTCACGGCTTCAGTAAAGGTCGAGCGCACCACCTCGTTGAGGACTTCGTGACGAATACGCGCGCCGAATTGGCGTTCGACAACTTTAGCTGGCGCGCGACCCGGGCGAAATCCGTCAATTCGGGTGGTTCGCGCCACTTCGTTGAGACGCGCGCGAATTTTGTCAGCGATTTGCTGTTCTGGAACCTCAACGTTCAAGCGACGTTCAAGTCCTTCCGCGGTTTGAAGCGATACCTGCATAGTTCCTCGCTACGTGAGAAGCATTAAATCAATCTGGTGTTGTGCGCCATGCGTCCGCTTAGGCGCGATGCGTGATGGTGCGAAAGGAGAGACTCGAACTCTCACGGGTCGCCCCACTGGTACCTAAAACCAGCGCGTCTACCAATTCCGCCACTTTCGCACGAACTTTTTGGAAACATCGGTGGCGTGGCGACCTGCGCGCATCCAGTGCCGCTACCCTAGGTGTCAACTGAAATCACTCGCCGCCCGCGGGTCCGTCGCGGGCGCATCGCGCTGCCGACCGGCAGTATAAGCGCTGCGATGATCGTTTGACACCCTCGAAAAGCCGAGAGTGCAAACTATCAGATGCTATACTTCCAACCGATCAATTGCGGGCAACGCAAACAACCTGTGGGAGTAAGCAGCACATGTTTCGCGAGCTAATTCGACGCATTTTTATGGTAATTCTAAGTTTGGCGCCGACGCTGAGTCATTCGGTCACGGTCGTGGAATGCCGCGATAAAACTGGCAACATCTCCTATCGCGATCATTGTCCGCCGGATAGCACTAAAACCGCGACCAAGCGGCTAAGTCATGGTCCGGTTAATCACAATCCAACCGCGGACGACATCGCGAAGGAACATCCGGTCACACTATTCAGCGTCAAGAATTGCGATGCCTGCGACCTCGTTCGTCAGTTGTTCAGCGGGCGCGGCGTCCCCTTTAGCGAGAAAAACGTCGATGACGATGCCACCACACAAGCCGAGTTAAAAGCGGTCGCCGGTGCGCTCACCGTCCCCACCGTCACGATCGGGTTGCAGGTCTATACCGGATACAGCCGCTCGGCGCTGGAAGGTGGCTTGGCGCAAGCCGGATATCCGGTGCCGGCGCCGCCGACAGCTTCACCCGTGGCGACGAGTAAATAGCCCGTCCGATATGGCTGCGTCATCGCAATGAGCTTGGACACCCCGGCCGCGGCCGAAGCGGCCTTTTACGCAGCCTTCGAGCAGGGTGATCTGGAACGCATGATGGAAGTGTGGGCCCCGCGTGCGGACATTACTTGCGTCCATCCATTAGCCGGGCCATTGGTAGGTCCGAGCGCGATTCGCGCCAGCTGGGTCGAAATTTTTTCGAATGAAGTACCGCGTAGGTTCGAGGTCGAGCCCATTTGGGCCTCCGCGACCGAAGAGACCGCAATCCGCACGCTTTACGAGACGATTACGCTGCCGCTAAGCCACCAGCGGTTTCCGGCGCTCATCGCGACCAATGTCTACCACCGGCTCGCCGGGCAATGGCGCATGGTGTTGCACCATGCAAGTGTTATCGGACCATCGGAGTTACCGCCGGAAATAGTTAGTCCGACGCCGTCCACCC
The DNA here is from genome assembly GCA_016191285.1 of Gammaproteobacteria bacterium. GTDB lineage: Bacteria > Pseudomonadota > Gammaproteobacteria > CAIKBL01. Next base: position 45,733 of record JACPPA010000034.1, on the reverse strand, counting down.
GCCATTAAGCGAGCGGGCCCGCGTCACTCGCGTTAACTCGTACGCAACGCCACCTTATAGTTCGCTTCGGTACGCGCGCGAATCTCGGCTTCGGAAACACCCGGCGCGAGTGCTACCAAGGTTAGGCCATCGGGCAAGAACTCGAACTCGCCGAGATCGGTGATGATCTTGTTAACGACGTTCGCACCAGTCAACGGCAACGAACATTTTTTGACCAGTTTCGCGTCGTTGTTCGCATTGTGCTCCATGAGTACGATGACGCGCTTGACGCCGGCGACGAGATCCATGGCCCCGCCCATGCCTTTGACCATTTTGCCGGGGATCATCCAGTTGGCGATGTCGCCCTGCTCGGAAACCTGCATGGCGCCTAAAATCGCGAGATCGATATGTCCGCCGCGAATCATCGCAAATGAAGTGGCGCTATCGAAGTAGCTCGTCAGCGGCAACTCAGTAACCGTTTGCTTGCCGGCATTAATAATATCGGGGTCGACTTCCGAGTCGAGAGGAAACGGCCCGAGGCCCAGCATCCCGTTCTCGCTTTGCAGTACCACCTGCATCCCCGGTGGAATGCAGTTCGCAACCAAAGTCGGGATCCCAATCCCAAGGTTGACGTAAAAGCCGTCGCTCAACTCGCGCGCGGCGCGCGCCGCCATTTGTTCACGCGTCCAAGACATTGCCGTATCTCCTATCGTTTATTTTGCGCGAGTGGTGCGTTGTTCAATGCGCTTTTCGAAGTGGTGACCTTGGATTAGGCGTTGCACGAACACTCCTGGAGTATGAATTGCATCGCCATCGAGCTGACCCGCGGGGACCACTTGTTCAACTTCGGCGACCGTAACCTTACCGCACATGGCTGCGAGTGGATTGAAATTGCGTGCCGCTTTGCGATAGATCAGATTACCTTCTTCGTCGGCTTTCCACGCTTTAACGATGGCCAAATCACACACAATGCCGCGCTCCAACACGTATTGCTGGCCATCGAACTCACGGATCTCTTTGCCTTCAGCGATCTGCGTACCGACCCCGGTGCGCGTATAAAAGCCAGCTATTCCAGCGCCGCCGGCGCGCATGCGTTCGGCTAATGTCCCCTGGGGATTGAACTCCACTTCCAATTTCCCAGCCAAATACAATTCGGCGAATAACTTGTTCTCGCCGACATAGGACGCGACCATTTTTCTGATTTGGCCTTTTTCCATAAGCTTGCCGAGGCCGAAACCGTCGACACCTGCATTATTGCTGACGATGGTTAAGCCCGTCACACCCGAAGCCGCGATCGCTTCGATGCAGTGCTCGGGTATTCCGCATAAGCCAAAGCCGCCAGCGGCAATGGTCATGTTGTCGCGCAGAACGCCGGCTAACGCCTCGGCAGCGGTGGTTCGTAGCTTACGCATGTAATGACCTTGATGTTAATTAGCTAGAGCGGAAAGTGTCGGGAACTCACGAGCGGGCGTCAAGCACACACGCCGCTTTGGACTAAATAAGCGCTCGCAACCAGGCTCATGGCAAAGCCGGTAGTTGGGTACGCACTCCGCTCTTCCGAGCCTGCCATCCCTGGCCGGCTCCGCTGTTCCGCGTGTGGCGCATCCTAAGCGCCGCACACTCCACAATGACGCTAGGTGCGTACCCAACTACCGTTTCACATGCGAGCGCTTGATTTAGGTCAACTGGCCCTCAAACCTAAAGGAGATAGAATTCGGAACCAGCCGGACAATGCAGACGCGCTGCCCGGCGCGGTGTATGGTTGGCGTTACTATCGCGCGGAGCGCAAAACCAAGGGTTGGCCCGTCTAACATTCGAGCGGACCGCCAACAGTTGAGCACGCGACGATAGGCAGCCTGTTCGGTACCTGAGGACGCAAAATGAAAAATGCAGATTTCATCAAGGCCCACGATCGGGTCAAAGATTTCGACTGGAGTCCTTCTTACACGCCACCGTCTGCGCGCTATCCGACGCAGTACAAAATTCCCGTCAAGACCCGCGATCCGTTTCGCCACCTAGTGCGTGATTACTGCAGCATGGAACGCGATAAGGACGATCGGCAGTACGGCGCGATGAGCGATGTCATGGCGCGGGCGAAAATGCCCGCGAAAGCGTCCGAACGCTGGACCGAAGTCCTGAAAATTGTGCTGCCGGTAACGACCTACGCCGAATACGCAGCGATGAAATGTACGGGGCAACTGGTCGATGCCGTCGACAACGCCGAACTGTGTCAGGGCTACTTGGCGCAAATGATCGACGAAGTCCGTCACGTCAACCAGGAAGCACACTTGGTTCGCTATCTCGCCAAACACGCGCCCGATCCCGAAGGTTTCACCCAAGGCTTCAAAATGCGCGGCACCAATTTCATCACGCGCGCGGGGCGTGCCGCGTTCGATGCGTTTTTTGCCGGCGACCCAATCGAAGGCGCTCTCAATTTGCAAGTCGTGGCCGAAACTGCCTACACCAATCCAATCTTTGTCACGTTGACGGAAGTCGCGGCTGCGAACGGCGATCAAGCGACACCAACCACTTTTTTAAGTGTGCAATCCGATGAAGCGCGCCACATGGCCAATGGCTACGCAACGTTGGCGGCGATCGCCTCGGTCCCCGACAATCTGCCGCGACTGCAACGCGATTTTGATACCGCGTTTTGGCGGCAACATACCTTTCTCGATACCTTCGTCAGCGGGGTATACGACTATTTTCAGGAAGAACGCGGCGGTTCGTATCTCGAAGCCTGGACCGAATGGGTCGGCAACGATTGGGGCGGCTCGTATATCCAGCGACTAGAACCGTTCGGCGTTAATCTGCCGCGCGGATGGGCCGAGGCGACAGATAGAATCAAATGGCTTGGGCACACCGCCATGATGCTATTCGCGGCAAGTTGGCCGATGCAGTTCATCCGGTTTGATCCACTCACCGCCCGCGACTTCGAGTGGTTCGAGAAAAAATACCCGGGCTGGTATGGCCACTACGGCAAATTTTGGGAAGCCTTTGCGACGATGACCGATCCCGCGGACGGCAAATTGGCCTTGTCGATGTTCGACGGCATGCCTCCTCTATGTCGCGTGTGCCATCTCCCCTGCGTGTTTCCACGGCCCGACATCTCGACCATGCGCGTCAAGGACCATGGCGGTCGCAAGCATGCGTTTTGTTCCGAAGGCTGCGAGTACGCCTTTCGTCTCGAGTCACATCGCTACGCCATGAACCATACCTGGCTCGAGCATTATGACGGCTACGATCTCGCGACTTATATCGAGGAATGCGGATTGCTTCGTGCCGACGGCAAGACGCTTATTGCGCAACCGAGCCTGCGCCGCGACAAGATGTGGACGCTCGCCGACATTCGCGCGCAGCACTACGAGATCCGTGACCCACTGCGCAACTTACCGTCGCAAGGCCCGGTGGGACTAATTCAATGACCGGCACCGCACCGCAGGCGACGAAGCCGGCCCGGGATTTTACGTTCATCACCCCAAGTCTGCGGCGTCTCACTGAGTACGAAGCCTTGACGGTGCATCAACAACCGGACGCTTTGAATTTTGATCGACCGCGCGGCAACTTGAATGTGACCGAGTGGTGTCTGTTGCGGCCGGACGGATCGCCACTATGGCGTCCCGATTCTACCCGCCTCCGCCATCCCGATTGGTTTGCGTTTCGCGATCCGGCACAACAGTGGCAACGAACCTATGTGCGGCATCAAGAACAACAAGAAACGTCGATCGCACGCGCTACCGAAGACGCCGCCCTCGACGGCAATTTAGCCGAACTCGATCCGCGTTGGATCGATCGACTGTTGTGCACGCATTACCGGGCATGGTCGTTTTTTGATTACGCAATTTTTCGCGCCCTGGCGCCGGCGCAGCGCGAAGCGCTGTCGGATACCTTGGGCAATGTACTGTGTTTCCAATGCTTCGACCATTTACGACATGCACAGGGCGTTATTCTCTACTTAGTGGAACTCGAGAATTGCGCTGCCGGGGTCGACGATGGCGCCGGCAAAGCCGCCTGGCTGACTTCCGCGATCTATCAGCCCGCGCGGCGTCTAGCCGAGCAGATCATGGCCACCGATGATTGGGGCGAATTGCTGATCGGGCTAAATCTCGTGGTTGGGCCGCTGTTGCAACAGATGGCAACGAGTGATCTCGTACGACGTAATGCGCTGCAGAACAATGACGCCGTGGCGTCCTGTATGGTGATGACCGCGGAGCGCGACCGACGCCGTAATCTCGCGGCCACCCAGGCCTTCGTCCGCATGGTCACCGATTCGACTTGTAGTGATTCGGCAATTAATCGGATCACGATTCAAGCGTGGCTCGACGAATGGACCCCGCGCGTGATGGCTGCCGCCCGCGCGCTGTCGCCTGTATTCGAGGCACCACCGGTGCGCGCGATTGAATTCTCGGATTCTTATCGCGCGGCCGCGGCCGCAACGGCAAAAATCGTCACCGATCTCGGCTTTCGCGCGAGCGCCGACAGTACTTCATGAGTATTCACGATTCCAACCGGCTTAGTGTGTCGCTGATTTTGATGCAGGGCTCGGCCGAAGCCCAGGCAACTCTCGATCTGCTTGAACGCGAAGATCCGGAACTGGTGATCGACGATCACGAAACTTTTTGGAAAATCACTTCGACCACAGGCCATATCGAAGTGAATATGGAACGGGTTTCAGAGGAACTCGGTGTCGAGATTTCACTGTCACAGTGGCTGGTCATCCTGTCGAGTTATGTCGGGCGCGTGCACACCGAGCCGGGCAAATTCACGCTGACCAGCGACGTCACCGAGATCCATCGTACTTAACCGACCCGAGTTTGCGGTCCGGATACACACGGACCTGGCCACCGCCAGTCCGCGGCGCTCGCGCAGCAACCCGATCTCGAGTATGTTCGTCCTATGCCACCGCCCGACTTAATGGATGTTTTAGCGCGCGTTTTTCGACTCCCGCGCGGGCGTACTTTTGATCTATTGCTGCTACTCGCCGCCGCAGTGTGGACGGCGTGGTCGGGGTTGTACACGGTGCCGAGCGACTCGGTTGGCGTGATCCAGCGCTTCGGCCAATACTTACGTCAAGTCGAACCTGGGTTACACATCAAGATCCCCTTTGGCGTCGATGTCGCGACCATTCTCCCCGTCAAACGCCAGCTAAAACAGGAATTCGGTTTCGCGACGTTGGGCGCCACCAACCCCTATCAGAATTCGCGGGAGGCGGACGCCGAAACGCAGATGGTCACCGGCGATTTAAATTCCGCGCTGGTCGAATGGGTCGTGCAATATCGAGTGGCCGATCCGCTTAAATTTCTGTTTCAAATTCGCGATCCGCAAGCCACGTTGCGGGATGTTTCGGAATCGGTAATGCGCGAAGCGGTCGGCGATCGCACCGTCGATGAAGTCATCACCATCGGTCGCCAGGAGATTGAAGTGGAAGCGTTGGCGCGCATGCAAGCGCTGTCGGCCAAATACGAGCTCGGGATCAGCATCGATCAGGTGCAGCTGAAGAACGTCAATCCGCCGCAGCCGGTACAGGCCTCGTTCAACGAAGTTAATCAAGCGCAACAAGAAAAAGAAAAGCTCATCAATCAAGCACGGCGCGAATATAACAAGGTCATTCCTCTCGCCGAAGGCGAAAAGGATCAGCGGGTGCGCGAAGCCGAGGGCTACAAATTAAAACGCGTCAACGAAGCCGAAGGTGATGTCGCGCGCTTCGACGCGGTGCTCGCTGAATATCTTAAAGCGCCGGAAGTGACCAAGCGCCGCATCTATCTAGAGACCTTGCAAGAGGTCTTGCCGAACCTTCGTTCGAAGATCATTCTTGACGAAAAAGGTCGGCAGATTCTGCCGCTCATGCAGCTTGACCGCCAGGTCCCGGCGGTGGCGCCATGAATTCAATAAAAACCATTGTGGCACTCGTTATTCTGACGTTAGTCGCAATGACGATGTTCGGTTCGGTCTACACCGTCAATGAAATCGAACAAGTCATCATCACCCAGTTCGGCAAACCGATACGCGAACCGGTGACCACCGCGGGTCTCAAATTCAAGCTGCCCTTCGTGCAGGAAGTTAATGCAATCGACAAACGGATCTTGGAATGGGATGGCAGCCCAACCGACATGCCGACCAAAGACAAACTGTACATTTCGGTTGACCTATTCGCGCGGTGGCGGATCGTCCAGCCGCTGCAATACTTCTTGCGCTTGCATGACGAGCGCAGTGCGCAATCGCGGCTCGACGACATCCTCGGCAGCGAGACGCGGAATGCAGTGGCGAAACACGAACTCATCGAGATCATTCGCACCAGCAAAGATCGCGTGCCGACCCAGGACACGCTGGGGGACTCGAACAATGTGCTCGGCACGCTGGTGCCGATTCACATAGGTCGCGAGCAGGTTGAAAAGCAAATCTTTGCAGCCGCGGCCGCTAAGGTTGCAGTGTTTGGGATCGAGCTGCTCGACATTCGTTTCAAGCGCATTAACTATAACGAATCGGTGCGACCGAAAATCTACGATCGCATGATTAGTGAACGTCAGCAGATCGCTGAACAGTTTCGCTCGGAAGGCAACGGCGAGGCAGCCCGCATCAACGGCAATCGCGAACGCGAGTTGCAGAAAATCAAGTCGGAGGCCTATCGACGCGTCGAGGAAATTCGCGGCGAAGCCGATGCCAAAGCCACCGGGATCTACGCCCAGGCTTACAACCAGAGCCCGGAAGCCGTGAAATTCTACGAATTCACGCGCACCATGGGCGCCTACCATTCGATCATCACTTCGGACACCACACTCGTTTTGTCTACCGACAGTGAACTATTCAAATTCCTGAAGGGCATCAACCCGTAAACAGTCGTGGCGGGCTGGATTGAAAGCCCGCGCTTGGACGTAACCGTAAGGCCCGCTAGGCTATCAATTCCCGTCTATGGGGTATTGTCCAAGGAGATCACTGGTGGCGCAGAATACTGACCGATCGCCGCTCGAAATGCTGGCTGAGCCGACTCTCGCCACTGACGAACCGCGACCACGACATCTGCCGAGCCGCACCCAATGTTTTCTCAGCGTATTCGTGACCGCGGCCGTCGCCGGTTTGCTGTTTACTTTTTTGCGCACGCCAATTTATCGCAGCAGTGCAACACTGTTAGTCGAACCGCCCACGGGCAACGTGCCGACCGCCGGTGCCGCATCCGGTGTTTCACCCGCATCAATGATGCCCGCCGCAGGCGCCACTCAATATCTAGCAACGGAACGGCAACGACTCCTAAGCGAACCGGTGCTGACTCTCGTCGCAAACGAATTCGCGACGACGCTCGGCGGACACCCGCCGCTGGGGACGCTGCAAGGCATGGTGGACGTTACCTACGTGGCGGAAACCAATCTTATCGAGATAGGAATCGAAGGTCCGACACCGGACGTTTTACCGCGGATTCTCGAGCACTGGCTCGAGGAATACACCACGGTGCGAACCACGGCAACTTCCTCGGCACACGAGGATGCCAGTGCCGATCTCAAAGGCCAGCTCGCGGCGTTGGAAACACGGATTGCAGAACAACGCGCGCGGGTCGATGCGTTCCGCGTCGAACACGATATTGTGTCCCCCGAGCGGGCGGAAAACCGTGACCTCGCAAAACTCACAGGGCTTAATGAATCGATCAACCGCGCGGAAGAGGATGAAACGAAGGCGCGGGCCCGCTTCGATGCGGTGCGCCAAGCCATTGCCGCCGGCGAGCCCGTCACCCAGGACCGCGATCGGGTGGCGATCGAGCAGCTCGAGGAGAAGATGCGCGTGCTCCGCGATCAGGTGCAGGCCTACGCTGGACAGTTCACCGAAAAATTTGCGCAAATCGCGCCGGAGATCACCGCAGCCCGTAAGAATCTAAAAATGGTCGAGGCTGATCTCGCGGCTAAACGCACCGAAGCGACAGCCGCCGTCCTCGCCCAAACCGAACATGACTTAAAGGCCGCCCTGGCCGGACAACAATCTGCGTTGAAATCGAAGCTGACAAATTTCGGTCAGCATTTCGAGGCTTTCAAGACGCTCGAGCAACGTCTTACCGAGCTCCAAGCGCAGGCTGCCCCGCTTCGCGAGCGCGTAGTGAAAAGTGACGTGGCGGCCCACGAGTTGTTCGCCGCGATCACGGTGCTGGCGAAGCCATCCACGCCGACGCGGCCCGTACGTCCAGCGTACGCGCGCGACGCCGGGATCGCGGTAGGGAGCGCGTTCGCGCTGGCCTTGCTCGCGACGTTGTTAATCGATTTCCTCGCCCGCACACCGATGACTGTCGATGCCCCCGAACCGCCATCGACGGTGTACACCTACAACACTCATTTGTTGTCGCCGCTACCGGCGGCGACTCAACCGCTATTAAACCAACGGGCGAGCTTACCGACCCCGTCAGTGGCAGGCCGGCGCGAACTGATGCCGGCCGAAGTAAACGCGTTACTTGCCGCTGCAGACGATCAATCGCGGCTCATCGTGGCGTTGTTGCTGGCGGGTGCGGCGCCCGAGGATATTGCAATGCTAACAGCCGGCGACATTGGCCCGAACGGCCACCTGCGACTTGCCGGCCGCACCGAAGATCTATCGCTACCAGTCAATTGCCTGGTATTGCTTGCCCACCGCGGCGCAGCGGCGCCTGGGCCAGACATGCCGCTATTCCAACAGCCGGGCAGCGCGCCGCTCGCTAGCGCCGATCTCGACGCAACCTTAACCTATCTCGCACACGACGCCGGCGTCTCGCGACCTGATGAGGTTTCCGTCGCCGCGCTACGCCACACTTACTTTGCGTATCTCGTGCGACAGGGGCTGCGACTGGGTGAGCTGCCGCGAGTCGGCGGCGCGCTCGCGCCGGTGTTGCTTGCTTCGTATGCGCCGTACGCGCCGCCCGGTGTCGGTCGGCGACTCGAGGAAATTGACGCGGTATACCCCGCGCTCCACGCACTAGGCTAAGTCGTCGCGCGTGGATTGGTTCGATTTTCGCCTTATTGCCCAGCCGCGCGCGCCGCGGCCTTCAATTCGCGGCGCCGACGGTGTAGCACGGGTTCAGTGTAACCATTCGGTTGATGGACCCCACCGAACACCAATTCGCACGCGGCCTGAAAAGCCACCGACTCATCAAAGTTCGCGGACATCGGCTTATAACCCGGCGCGTTGGCATTTTGTCGATCCACCACCGCCGCCATGCGCTTAAACGTTTCCAGCACATGCCGGCGCCGCACATAATCATGCCGCAGCCAATTCGCGATGTGCTGGCTCGAAATTCGCAGCGTCGCGCGATCTTCCATGAGTCCAATATCGTTGATATCCGGCACTTTCGAGCAGCCAATGCCAAGATCGATCCAACGCACGACATAACCAAGAATACCCTGGCAATTGTTGTCGAGTTCAGCTTGCACCTGCTCTCGCGTCAGCGGCGTGTCGCCGAGTAGCGGTAATGTCAGAATATCGTCCAAGCTGGCGCGTGATCGCTTCTTCAATTCGTTCTGAACTTGCCAGACGTCAATGATGTGATAGTGCATGGCGTGAATAGTCGCTGCAGTCGGCGATGGCACCCATGCCGTGCTCGCGCCCGCCCGCAGATGCGCGGCCTTGGCCTCGACCATTTCCTTCATCAGATCCGGCTTCGGCCACATGCCTTTGCCAATCTGCGCCTTGCCTTGCAATCCGCACGCAAGCCCAATATCGACATTCCAATTCTCGTAGGCTTTCATCCATTTCTCTTGCTTCATCGCTTCCTTGCGCACCATGACACCGGCCTCCATCGACGTGTGAATTTCATCGCCCGTGCGATCGAGAAACCCCGTGTTGATGAAAATGATGCGGTCTTTCGCGGTGCGAATACATTCTTTCAGATTCACGGTCGTGCGCCGCTCTTCATCCATGACCCCAATCTTGACGGTGTAGCGCGGCAACTTCAGCATGTCCTCGACTTTATCGAACAGGGCACACGCGAAAGCCACCTCCTCCGGCCCATGCATCTTGGGCTTCACGATGTACATCGATCCCGTGCGTGAATTGCGGAGCCCGCCGAGCCCTTTAAGATCGTACTGTGCGATGGTGGCCGTAATCACCGCGTCGAGGATCCCTTCCGGGACTTCCTCGCCTTTAAGGAGCACGGCCTCGTTGGTCATCAGGTGCCCAACATTGCGAATCAACAGTAACGCGCGTCCATGCAGCGTATGGGGCCGCCCTTGGGGATCGAGGAAAGTTAGATCAGGCGCCAACGTGCGCATCATGGTCTTACCGTTTTTTACGAAGGTATCGCTTAACCTGCCTTTCATCAGCCCGAGCCAGTTGCGATACACCTCGGTCTTGTCGGCGCCGTCGGCGGCGGCGACCGAATCCTCGCAGTCTTGAATGGTCGTCACCGCCGATTCAATGACTAAATCCTTGATGTGGGCCGGGTCGTCTTTGCCCACCGGATGATTGGCATCGAGCTGGATGATCACGTGAAGACCGTTATTCCGCAGCAGAATCTCCGTCGGTGCAGGCGGTTCCCCGTTATAGCCTACGAATTTTTCAGCCTGTTGCAGGCCTACTGAATCGCCGTTTTTGAGTTTGACTTGCAGACGACCATTGCCCGCTTGGTACGCGACCGCGTCAGCATGCGAGCCCCCGACCAGCGGTGCGGCCTGATCGAGGAACGCGCGCGCATAGGCGATGACGTGCGCACCGCGCGCCGGATTGTAGCTCCCTTTTTTTTCCGCGCCGGCGGACTCGGCGATGACATCAGAACCGTAGAGCGCGTCATATAGCGAGCCCCATCGCGCATTAGTCGCGTTCAATGCGTAGCGCGCGTTTTTAACCGGCACCACCAGTTGCGGACCGGCAAGTGTCGCGATCTCTTCGTCAACATTAGTCGGGGTGACGGTGAAGTCTGGCCCTTCTGGCAACAAATAGCCGATTTTCTGAAGAAATTTCTTGTATTGCGCGTGATCGTGCGGCGCATCGCAGCGAGCCTGATGCCAGGTATCGATCTCTGCCTGCAACTTGTAACGCTTGAGCAGCAGAACATTGTTCCTCGGCGCCAGCTCGGTGATTACTTCTTCGAGCAGGTTCCAGAACCGGTTCGCGTCGATCCCTAAGTCCGGCAGAATTTCGTTAATCACCAAGGCGTATAGCGGATTGGCGATTTCCATACGTCCATTGTTAACGCGGGTATGCGTGGGGGTATCGAGGGTGCCCGGAATCATAGTGGTCTCACGTTTACTTACAAGAAGGTATAAGGATAACCCGTCTTGCGCCTCGTTTGCGTCAGACCGCGCGTTCGGCGGCGACTCGAAACCCTAAAAATTTTGGCGTTGCTTTCGGGTGTTGCGCATTTACGTCCGTTAAGAAGGCTCTGCGAAAGTCAGCGCCCTTAAGGCGCCCGGAGGTGCCGCTATTTTCGAGGGTTGCAAACCATCGAAAATGAAGTCGTTTTGGTGCAGTGGCCCATGAGCCAGGTAGTTGAGTGACGTGCACGGCCCGTTTTAATACTAAATAGGGAAGCAGAAATACCGGCCACCTCCGGCATTCCGGAAGTCGCGCAGCGGCTATCCGGAATCCATTGCTGTGGGTTATCTCAGCATGGATCCCGGGTCTCCGCCGCTTGCGCCGCGAAGCCCGGGATGACGACCCTTAAACGTTTGGTCTCCTGGTCGGTATTTACGCTCTACTATTTAGAATCCGCGATTTTCAACCAACGAGCAGCCGGTGTCAGCTTAAAACCATGAAACCCGTCTCCATTCTTATGTATCACAGCATCGACATTTGCCCCAAGAATTTAGGGAATCGGGGGATATATGTCTCCCCGCAAAACTTTTCGCGACAAATGGGTCTGCTCGCACGCCTGGGGTTTCAAGGCCTGTCCATGACGCGAGCCATGCCGTATCTAACCGGCAAAAAGACCGGCAGGGTTGCCGTCATCACGCTGGATGACGGTTATGAAGATAACATTTTCCACGCGCTGCCCGTCCTCAAACGGTATCATTTCAGCGCGACCTGCTATCTCGTCAGCCACTATATGGGAAGGCACAACAAATGGGACGAGCACATCGCACACAGCGCCCGCAAGCCGCTGATGAACTGGCGGCAAGCATCCGAATGGTTATCCAACGGCATGGAAGTAGGTGCGCATAGCCGCACGCATCCGCGCTTAACCAATTGCTCGGACGTCGAATTAAAAAACGAGATTGCGGGATGCAGGAAGGAATTGGAGGATGGGCTGGGAACCGCCATACCTCAGTTTTGTTATCCCTACGGGGACTGGGACCAACGCGTTGCCGATGCGGTTGAGCAAGCTGGCTTCCACGCCGCCGCGGCCTATAAACACGGACGCGTCAAGGCTGACAGCCACTTGTTTGCGCTTCCACGCTTGAACATGAAGGGCAGCAAAGGGTGGCGGCGTTTTATTTTTAACTGCCTCGCTTCGCTTTAAAAAACAGCGCCCCGATATAACCGCATACGGTTCCCGAATCCCTGATCGCCTTAGTCGTATTCACGGACAACAGGCTGTGTACGACACCCAAAAACTTGCCGGTAATTTTAAAAATAAAATGAACCCACGTCCGGTAGACCGAATGCGAACGTCTGTATTTCAACACGTTACCTTTCCCACCGCGCTGGTGGCGAGAAAAAAGATAACGGCGCGTTTGACGTTCAGGAGGCCACCACTCGTACAGAAACGCCTCTTTCGTCCAAATCCATTTAGCCCCGAACGTCTTCGAGCGATCGAAGAAATCGTGATCTTCGCCGCCGATCGCGTTGTAAAACGGATCAAAGCGCAACCCCCATTGTTCACCGAGTTTAAGATCGAACACGACATTGCCACTACTCACATGGTTCTTTTTTGAACCTGTTTCGCTCGCATTCGACAGCTGTTTTTCCGCGGTTTTACCCGGCATTGAGTCTTCGTCCAACCGAATGACAGGGCCGTGCGACACATCGGCTGCATAGGTCTGTAGCGCCTGAATATGTCGAACTAGCCAATCGCATGGAACGAATTCGTCATCGTCGACACAGGCGGCATAACGCGCCTGCACCTTCACGGCTTCCAGCAACAAACGGTTGCGCACGCTAGCATAGCCGCGCCGAGGCTCGCAAAAATAGTAAGAATCGAACGGACAACGTGGCGAGAGTTCGTTGAAAACCGTTGTCGCGCTGCCGGACGCATCGTTGTCAACGACGATGAGGCAAAGTCGATGGCCTTCGGGACAGGTGAGCTTGGCGATAGCGGAAAGGCAATTCGATAATAATTTTGGACGCAACCACGTCGGTACGCAGATGGCGATGAGGGGCTGCTCTTCATCAAAGGCCGAAAGGAAGTTCGACGACATAATTCGCTAACCTACAAATCAACGAAAGAGAAAGCATTGGGGATTCTGATTTCGTCGAGACCTCCGCCAACACGAGAACCAGAGGCCCCATCCCTTGTCAGCGGGACGGGGCCATTTGAGACCGCGTGAATCGTTAATTCACTTCTTCCAATTGCGTGTTATCGGTGTCTGGGCCAGCGGGCTATTGTACTTCCGGCGCTTCGACGGCTTCCGGTGCTTCAGGTGCGTGCGGCGCTTCGACGGCTTCCGGCGCTTCAGGTGCGCCCGGCGGGTCGACCGCGTCGGGTCCACCCACGGCGTCGACCGCATCGGGTCCATCCACGGCGTCGACCGCTGCAATCATGGTGGGCGCAGGTCCGTTGTGTCCCGAGAACGCAAACGCACTGCCGGTGCCGGCAAGTGTCAAGGAGGCGCTCAGTAGCGCAAACCCTAGAATATCGAGAAATTGTCCATTTTTACCTTGCATGACGAGTATCCTGTTTAATTAATGTTTAAAGCTCGATCGAGACCTCAGCGCCTTGATCGAGGTCCGCACGGTACAAGGTAAAAATTAGGACGGAATTAGTACTGGAGGAGAAATCCTATGTAACAAGCGCGGAGTCTCCGGCCCGAATGGCACTTAAGTGCGGTTTACGCCTCACCCCGTGCTCCGAGCACTAAGTCCAGTGAAAAATGAATCCATTGTTTGAGTGGATTCCGGCGTACGCCGGAATGACGAAGTAGCGGGATTTCGCGTCTTTGCTCACGTCTCAGCTTAAGTAAGTGCCATTCGTCTCCGGCCCCTTTTTTTCGCGAGGGGCTAATTCCCGTCTAATTTTTGTTGAGCACGCTGCGGTAGGCTGGCTGACCAGGGCAGCGGGGAATATTGTGTTACTTGCGTTGGGACAGGCTAGATGAGAAATGAAAAATCCCTATGGGTCGGCATCGTGGGATTAGCGGCGGTCGGCGCATTGATGATGTTCGCGAGCGCGAACAAGGCCGTTAGAGAATCGCGCCACCGCAGCATGTCGTCCCTGCCCAACGCTGGAACTTCGTGGGTCGTTGGAACAGTAGACCAGGAAGGAGAAGCTATTCCTGCCGAGCAGGGCACCGCTGATAACGACAAGGATCAGCGGACCAATCAAGACGCGGGGGATCCGGATTAGACGGCGTGTGTAGCAAGCGCTACCCTCCGGACGGCGATTTGTGTCCAAAAAATCAAAGACCTCAGATCCTTCAAACGTGGAGTTGTTTCCGTAGCCGGAACATTGATGCGCATCTTATTGATTGAAGACGATCGTATGATCGGCGAGGCTTTGTGCGTCGCCTTGAGAGATGCTGCGTATGCCGTGGATTGGGTTCTGGACGGGGAAACGGGATCCGGCGCACTCAGCGATATACAGTACCAAGCCGTGTTGCTCGACTTAGGTTTGCCCCGGCGCAGCGGATTAGAAGTACTGCGCAAGCTACGCGCGAGTGGTAGCGCGGCTCCTGTAATTATCGTCACCGCCCGCGACACGGTCGAAGATCGCATTCAAGGCTTGGATTTCGGCGCCGACGATTATCTTGTGAAGCCATTTGATATCAAAGAAATGCTCGCACGTCTGCGCGCGGTTATCCGTCGCCAGGATGGACACGCGACACCCGTACTATCCAATGGGATCGTCAGTCTCGATCCCGCAACTCATGAAGCACGCCACGACGGGGCCGTGTACACCTTGAGCGCCCGCGAGTTCGCGTTATTGCACGCGCTACTATCGCGGCCCGGTTCGATCCTGTCCCGAAGTGAACTGGAGGATCGGATTTACGGCTGGAATGAAGAGATCGAAAGCAATGCGATTGACTTTTTGATCCACGGAATTCGCAAGAAACTTGGCCCAAGGATTATAAAAAACTTGCGCGGCGTGGGCTGGATGGTTGCCCGTCCTCAATGACCTATTCTTTGCAGCGCCAGCTATCGGTATGGCTGGGCTGGACGATCCTCGCCTTTGGCGTGCTGGCCTCGGGTATCTCATTCTGGTTCGCGTACGACGAAGCTCAGGAGTACCAAGACAACATGCTCCATCAAGTAGCGATGGCATTGGGACCGCGGTACGAACCGCCTAGTGACGGCCCGGCGTTGAACACAGACGATGAAGATCCCGAGGATCGAATCGTGATTCAATCGCTCGATTCGAATCGAGCGGCGGTGGGCTTGTCACTGCCGGCAAATTTGTTGGCTGGATTTCACTCGTTAAAGATTGAGGACAATCGCTGGCGCGTTTACATCCTTGCGCTGCCGTCCGGTCAACGCATCGCCGTTTCCCAAGCGATGGACGCACGCAGCGACTCCGCCATCGCAAGTGCCTTCAGTAGTCTACTGCCCGTGCTCGGGTTGATTCCTTTGTTATTGCTTTTATCTCAGCGCGTGATTGCCGCCAGTCTGTCGCCGGTCCGAAGGCTGGCGCAGATCGTCGATGCACGCCGGGAAAATCAATTCATCGCGTTACCGCTTGACGGATTACCAGAAGAAATTCTCCCGTTCGGACAATCGATTAACCGCCTGCTCGAACGAATCGCGATCTCCATCGGTGAGCAGCGACGGTTCATTGCCGATGCGGCACATGCGCTGCGCTCGCCCCTGACCGCATTGACGTTGCAAGTGCAAAACTTGGAATTCTCCGAGTCTTTGACCACCTATCGCGATCGCCTTGCTCCACTTAAAACGGGGCTGGAGCGCTCTCGTCAACTGCTCGACCAACTCCTTACTCATGCCCATCAACGGGCAAACACGGATGAGCCGCGGCAGGTCGATCTGGTCGAGGTCGCGAAAACAGTGATTGAAGACCTAATCCACGTGGCGGAGGACCGACGCATCGAGCTGGGCGTGGAGCAGAAGGGCCCTGTTCAGATCACTGTCCAGCGCGCGGCGATTTATTTGCTGCTGCTCAATATCGTGGACAACGCGCTCTGCCATACGCAGGAAGATGGTGAGGTAATAATCCGCATTCATGTCGACGGCGATGCCGCCGTGATCGAAGTGATCGACAATGGTCCCGGCATCCCCGAGGAAGAACGCGAACGAGTCTTCGACCCTTTCTACCGCATCCCCGGCACTTTAGCGACCGGTAGCGGATTGGGCCTTGCGATCGTCCGTGATATCGCCATCCGCTTGGGTGGAAGCGTCGGTTTGACGAGCCGGGACAATGGGCGGGGCTTGGTGGTCGCCTATCGACACCCGTTAACGGGTTAATAAATTTGCACGGTCGCGTACGACACGGCCTATACTGCGATCTCCGATAGAGGGGGCAGATCATGGCTGAATTCGACACTGTTATTCGCGACGGAACAATCGTCGATGGCACCGGCAAATCGGCGTTCACCGCGGACGTGGGGATCCGCGACGGACTTATCGCCGAAATTGGTACCGGCCTCGGCCGTGCCACCCGCAGCATCGATGCCAATGGGCTACTCGTCACCCCGGGTTGGGTCGACATCCACACTCACTACGATGGTCAGGCGACCTGGGATCCGGTCCTCACCCAATCGCTGCGCCACGGCGTGACAACCGCGGTGATGGGCAATTGCGGCGTCGGCTTTGCGCCGGCCGCACCGGCTCGCCACGATTGGTTGATAGGCCTCATGGAAGGCGTGGAAGACATCCCGGGCAAGTCACTCCGCGCCGGGATCGCGTGGAACTGGGAAAGCTTCGGCGACTATCTGAACGCGCTCGCCGCTACCCCGCGTAGTTTCGATGTCGCCGCACAGCTTGCGCACGGTGCGCTTCGCGCCTACGTCATGGGTGAACGCGGCGCGGCCAACGAAGCGGCGACTGCGGACGACATAGCGCGCATGGCCCAGCTCACGCGCGAAGCGATGGAAGCCGGTGCAGTTGGATTTACGAGCTCACGGACTGCCGTGCACATCGCCGTTGACGGTAACCCGGTGCCTGGCACTTTCGCCGGTGACGAAGAACTGATCGCCATTGCGCGCGCCGTCAAAGCCAGCGGACGCGGTCTCGTCGAAATGGTCAATACAGGGATCATCGGCGAGGACTGCGCCGGCCTCGATCGCGATATGCAGATGATGCGACGAGTGGCCGAAGCCGCGGGCTGCCCAGTGATGTTCCTGCTCCTGCAGCACAACGTCGATGCCGAGCAGTGGCGCCGCCAACTCGATGCCTGCGACCACGCCGCGCGCGCCGGACACACGATTATCCCGCAAGTCGCCGGGCGCCCAATTTCGATCTTGTTCTGTTTCGAAGGCGAGCATCCGTGGCGTTTCATGCCGAGTTATCGGACGATCAAAGATCTGCCATTCGCTGAGCGCTATGCGGCGCTAAGCAACCCCGCGCTGCGCCAACGCTTGTTGAATGAAACCGATCCCAATAACTCGGGCTTCTCTTTGATCTACAAGAATCCGACGCTGTGGGAACATACCTATGCGGCCGGCTCGCCCATCGACTACACCCCTCCGCCCGAACGCAGTATCGCGGCGATCGCGCGCCGCGCTGGTAAATCCGAGTGGGAAACGGCTTACGATCTGCTGCTCGCGGACGGCGGCCGTGCTTTTCTGATGCACGCGGGCGTGGGTTACGCGGATGGCACACCGGACGCGATCCACACCATGTTGCGTCATCCGCTGAGCGTTTTTGGTTTGAGCGATGCGGGCGCCCATGTGCGCTTCATCGCCGATGCGGGGGTGCACACCTACATGCTGACTCGCTGGGTCCGCGACTGTGCGGCGGAAGATCGGTTTCATCTGCCGCTCGAGTTCGTCGTGCGTAAACTTACCGCCAATAACGCCGATCTCTACGGCTTCCGCGATCGCGGTCGCCTGCTCCCAGGACTGCGGGCGGATTTGAATCTGATCGATCTGACGCGCCTGCGGACCCATGCGCCATCGATGATCTATGACCTGCCAGCCGACATGCCGCGCCTGGTCGACCGCGTTGAGGGTTACGTGGCGACCTTGGTCAAGGGCCAAGTGGTGCAAGAACACGGCATCGACACCGGCGCGCGGCCTGGCGGTCTGTTACGCAGCGCGGCGCGTCAATGAACCTGGCCCGGTTTAAGCTCACCTCTTGTGGGGAGCCGCTTTGAGCTTCGAACCCTATGAGAGGCCGTCCCCTTCGCGGCTAAAGCCGCTCCCACATTAGTGGCCTCTACACCTCAGTCCTTAACCTCAACTTTTTTGATTTCGATCGGCGTTACCGGCACATCACCCATGGGCCCTAACTGCGTCGTTTCCACCGCAGCTATGGCGTCCACGATATCCATGCCCTTTGTCACCTTACCAAACACCGCATAGCCCCAACCGGTAGCGCTCTTCTCTTGGAAATCGAGCGCTGAGTTATCGACCAGATTGATGAAGAACTGCGCGGTGGCGCTGTGGGGATCGCCGGTTCTCGCCATCGCAAGGGTACCGCGCGCATTCGGCAGTCCATTGTCGGCTTCGTTCTGAACCGGCGGCTGGGTTTTTTTCTCCGCCATCTGGCCAGTGAAGCCGCCGCCCTGAATCATAAAGCCTGGGATCACGCGATGAAAAATCGTGCCGTTATAAAATCCGCTTTTCGCATAGGCGAGAAAATTCTCGACCGAGCGCGGTGCCTTCGCGCGATTTAGTTCGAGTTCGATCGTCCCTTTCGACGTTTCGATTGCCACGTGTGCCACAGCCTCGGCCGGTGCCGCACTAACCGCTAACGAACCTCCAACGAACAGGGCAACCAAACTCATCCAGGCGACATGCTTCTTCATTGACTACTTCTCCAAGGTCCACCAAATTTATTTCGTGCTGAATGGCGCTTCCCCACTAACGCAACATGAACGATTCAATGACACAATTCAACATGGAATTAATCGGCTGCCGACCGCGTACTCGGCGCCCCGCGTCGTTGCGAGCAGAGGCATCCTTAACTCAAGCCATGAGGGACACGCATGGATTTCAGCTTATCGATTGAACAACGTCAGATCCGGGACAGCGTGCTCAAGGTCTGCAGCGACTTCGATGATCAATACTGGTTAAACCGTGACAGTAGCGGTGAGTTTCCGGAAGACTTCTGTCGGGCGCTCGCCGATGCCGGCTTCATTGGTATTGCCGTGCCGGAACAGTACGGCGGGAGTGGCCTTGGCACGACCGAGGCTGCGCTGGTCCTGCAGGCGATCTCCGAATCGGGTGCCGCCAATAGTGGCGTCTCCGCCGTGGGTATCGGACTCTTCGGGCTCAAACCCCTGCTCGCCTACGGCACGGAGGAACAAAAACAAGCCTGGCTGCCGCGCATCGTTCGCCGCGATGACATTGCGTGTTTCGGAGTCACCGAACCGAATACCGGCCACGATACCACGCACCTAAAAACTCGCGCGGTCCGGCAGGGCGATCACTATATCGTCACCGGCGAAAAGGTGTGGATTTCGACGGCGCAGGTCGCGAACAAAATCATGTTCATCGCCCGCACCACGCCGATCGAGGAAACGGCGCGCCCGATCGATGGCCTCTCCCTGTTCTACACCGATCTCGATCGCCACTACGTGGATGTGCGCAAAATCGAAAAAATGGGTCGAGCATGCGTCGATTCGAATGAACTCTTCTTCGATGGCTTGCCAGTGCCGGTCGCGCATCGCATCGGTGAGGAAGGCAGGGGCTTCAAATATCTGCTGCAGGGGTTGAACGCCGAACGCATTCTGGTCGCGGCGGGATTGGTCGGTCTCGGCCGTGTCGCGCTCAAACGCGCCACGGCCTACGCTAAGGAGCGAGTGGTGTTCGGCCGGCCGATTGGCATGAATCAAGCGATTCAACATCCCCTCGCCGCGAATTGGGCCCAGCTCGAATCCGCGAACTTAATGGCATTCCAAGCCGCGGCGATGTTCGATCGTGGCGAGGAATGCGGAGCCGAGGCCAACGCCGCCAAATATCTCGCGGCCGAAGCCGCGTTTTCGACGTGTACCAACGCGGTCATGACGCTGGGCGGCATGGGCTACGCCAAGGAATATCACGTAGAGCGCTACTTGCGAGAAGTGATGATTCATCGCATCGCACCGATCAGCCCGCCACTGATCCTGTGTTATATCGCCGAGCGCGTGCTCGGTTTACCTAAATCCTACTAGTGTGCTGTCCTGCAATGAACTCGATAAAATTGATTGGTTTTAGTTGTGAGAGCGGCTTTAGCCGCGAATCTTCCCAGCGTCGATGCGCGATGCGAGCCTTGAAGGATTCGCCGCTAAAGCGGCTCCCACAGACGGCCCTCATAATCGGCACCACGCCTGGGACGCCCGATTGTGGGAGCGGCTTTAGCCGCGAATCTTCCCGGTCAGCGCACTAAAAACCTTCCGCGACGGCAACGTCCAATAAGCTTGGTCCACTGCGCTGCATAGCCGCTTTAAGCGCCGGCCCAACATCTGCCGGATCGGTGATGCGCTGCGCTGGCACGCCCAACGACTGCGCCAGATTGACGAAATCGATCTCGGGATCGCGGAAGTCCATGCCAATGAATTGCTCACTTCCGCGCAGCGACTTCATCCGCTCTTTCAAGATCCGATAACCGCGGTTGTTGGGGATCACATAGGTAATCGGCAGCTTCAAATGCGCGGCAGTCCACAGCGCCTGAATGCTGTACAACGCGCTGCCATCGCCGACCACTGCAACTACTGGGCGATCACGCAATGCAAGACTGATCCCAATCGCTCCCGCCATCGCAAATCCAATGCCGCCGCTCGCCAACCCAAAAAATCCCTGGGCGTCGCGAAACGGCAAAAAGTTGAGCAAGGAGGCGGTTGACGTCAGCCCCTCCTCCACCACGACCACATCGCGCGGGAGCACGTCGGTTAGCCGTAGCATCAAATGCAGTGGCTCGATCGGCCGTACGTCAACCAACTTCACGGCCTCCTCGCGCGCCCGTTCACGCTTGACGCTCCAGTTGTTTTTCGCGAGTTCGAGAAGCTTGCGCGCGTTTTCTTCTTTTCGCGTGCCATCGAGCTTCGTGTCGAGCACGCGCAACAGCGCGCGCAGCGTTTCCTTCACATTGGCTTTGATCGCGAACTCGGCCGGATAATTTTTGGCGAGTTCCCAGTCGCGCTCGCTGATTTGCGCTACGCGCATAGCGGGCGGCATCGGATCGGTTTGGTGATAAACCGCCATGCGTAGTTGATCGCAGCCGAGCAAAATCAGCATGTCGTGAGCGGCCAATGTTTCGCGCACTTGCGGTTGACTGCGCGAAATCGGCCCCCAGTAAGCGGGGTGTTCGGATAGAAAATGCGCGGCCGACGGCACGGTTTGTTGGTAAACGGGAAGCGCCAGCGCGGAGGCGAAGGCCGCCGCTTCGGCGAGCGCATCGGTGGTGGCCAATTCGTGACCGGCGATGATGACGGCGTTGCGCGCACCGAGCAGCGCCGCCGCGAGCCGCTCGAGCGCAGTGTCCGAGGGTCGAGTCGCGGTATCGACACGGGTCGGGCGGCCAAGATCGAGTTCGGCGCGACTATCAAGAATGTCGCCCGGCAGGCTGATAAAAACCGGCCCAGTCGGCGCGGTCGTCGCGACTTTCGCCGCGCGCCGTACGATGCGGGGTAAGTCTTGCACACGCGTGACTTCGATCGCCCATTTAACGCATGGGGCCGCGATCGGGACCAACGGAGCGTAGAGCATCGGCTCCATCAAGCCGAAACCCTGCTCCTGTTGCCCGGCCGTGATGAGCACCGGCGAACCGTAGAACTTGGCGTTGAAGAGCGAACCCATGGCGTTACCGAGACCCGGCGCCACGTGCACATTGCAGGCGGCGAGCCGGCCGGAGGCGCGTGCATAGCCGTCGGCCATGGCGACGACCACGGCCTCCTGCAGGCCCAGCACGTAATCGATTTGCGATTGCGCCGACAGCGCCTCCATGATCGCAAGCTCGGTGGTGCCGGGGTTGCCAAACATGACGTTGACACCTTCCGACGCAAGTAACGATAAAAAAGCTGTGCGCCCGGTGTAAGGTTGCAGTGCCGGTGCGGTGGCGGGTGGCGAGGGTTCGTGCATGGCGCGACTCACAGTGCGAATGGAGGCCATAGCATAGCCTGATAATTTCATCCGACCCCCATTGCGCGCTACAGTGCCGTTAGGCGGTTTGAATGGGGAGCGCGAATATGTTGTTAGACGGCGTGCGTGTGCTCGATTTTACCCAGTATGTCGCGGGCTCCGGCATCACCCGTTTGATGGCCGAACTCGGCGCGGAGATCCTCAAGATCGAGATCGCGCCGGTGGGTGATCCCGCGCGACTCATTCCTTTTGTCCGCGACGGTCGCAGCGGTTACTTCGTTCAACAGAATCGCGGCAAGCAAAGCCTGTGCGTGGACTTCAAGCGGCCCGAAACCCTCGACCTCATCCGCGAACTCGTCCCGCATTGCGACGTGGTGGTCGAAAATTTCGGCCCTGGGGTGCTTGAAAAGCGCGGCTTGGACTATCCCCAGCTACGCAAACTCAAACCCGATGTGATCATGGCCTCGGTGTCGGCCTATGGCCGCGTGAGTCCGCTGTCACACAAGACCGGCTATGACTGGATCATCCAAGCGTTCGCCGGCTTCATGCACATGACCGGGCCGAAGGACGGACCACCGCATCCCATCGGTCTCGCCCTGTTGGACGTGAATGCCTCAGTCCATGGTTTTGCGGCGGTGGGTTATGCGCTTTATCACCACCTGCGCACGGGGGAAGGTCAATACCTCGATCTCTCGATGGTGGATGCCGCGTTCCACATGCATGATTTAAACGTGCACGGCCCGTCGGTCACCAACGGTGAATTCAAACCTCATCGCATGGGCACCCATCACGAATTAATCTTTCCGTTCGGGGTCTTCAAAGGACCGACCGGGTACTTATGCGTCGCCGCGTTGCAGCTGCAATGGAAAAATGTTTGTGAGTGCATCGGCCGCCTCGATCTGGTCAACGATGAACGCTATGACGATGGACTCAAGCGCGCGCAGCGACGCGACGAGTTGATCCCCATAATCGAAGGCTGGATGGCGACGTTTAAGACTAACGACGAGGTACTGACGATGCTCGACACGCATCGCGTCCCGGCGACCGCGGTCTTAAGTCCGGCGGACGCCAAGACCCACCCCTATTTTATTGAGCGCGGCACCATCCGCGCGGTGCCCGATCGTATCTTGGGCGAGATCGATATCCCCGGGTTTCCGTTCCGGTTCTCGGCCCAACCCGAACTGCCCGCGATCGAAGCGCCACTGCTCGGCGAGCACAACGCGGCGATTCTAAGTCGGGTGCTGGGTTATAACGCCGGGAAAATCGCAGCGCTTAACGACAGTGGTGTGTTGGTCAGTCGACCCTGCTGAGAGCGAGAAGTGAACGTAAGGGGCACGGCGCTGGACTAAGGGATTAAATGCCAGGAGATACACGATGCGCGACTTATTACTGGGTCTCCTCACCACCCTCCTGCTCGCGACGACAAGCCTCGCCGAAGCCAAATACTACCCACCCCTCGACCGTCTCGTGTTGAATGAGGTAGTCAGCACGGCGCCCGCTAGCAGCTATCCATTCTATTTGCCGAAACGCGGCCGGTACTACGCAGAAATCATTCGTGAAGGGCAAACCGACACCGCGCCTCAGACACTCAACCTTATCGTACGGGTGATGCGCGACACTACCGTGTTGTTTGAAAAACATGTGCAACAAACGCTGGCGGGCGATCAACCCGGCGCAACACTTTTTTGGCTGAACTCACCCTACGATGTACCGGATCGACACGAACTTACCGTGACCGTCGCGACCGACACGCCGCTCGCCACACCGCTGCGCTTGCAGATCACGCGCAAGGTCGAATTGTTGCCGTTGTTCGTGCGGTAGAGCTTTAACGATTTGTAATGGGAGCGGCTTTAGCCGCGAATTGACTTCAATAAAGATTCGCCGCTAAAGCGGCTCCCACAATTCGGCCTCACCTAGTACAGTGTCGCGCTGCCAGCAGTAGGCGAATTACGTAGGCTCATCGCCGGACAGCACATTAGCGACGGCGGCAGTCAACTGGTTCATCAGTCTGCAGTTTACGCGCAGGTTAAAACGTGATCCCTAATACCGGATGCGGTTTGTAGAGCGCATCGAGCGACTGCTTTTCGGCTGCCGAAAGTTCCACCGCGAGCGCGGCGACCGCATCATCGAGATGCGACATTTTAGTCGCGCCGATAATCGGCGCCGTGATCCCGGGCTGCGCCAACACCCAGGCCAAGGCAATTTGCGCGTTGTTGCAGCCGCGGGCCTTGGCGATGGCGCTCACTCGCTCCACGATCGCGAAGTCCTCCGGCTGATAATAGAGTTTGCCCGCGAAATCATCGCTCTTGGAACGAGTGGTCGTGCCCTTCAGCGCCACTTTGCGATTTCCGATCAAGAATCCGCGCGCCAACGGACTCCACGGAATGAGGCCAATGTTTTCTTCGCGACACAGCGGGATCATTTCGCGCTCTTCTTCGCGATAGATGAGGTTGTAATGGTTTTGCATCGAGATGAAACGCGCCCACCCGTGGCGGTCCGAGGCCGCGAGCATCTTCGCGAACTGCCAGGCGTACATGCTCGACGCGCCGATATACAACGCTTTGCCCGCGCGCACCACGTCATTCAAGGTTTCCAGCGTTTCCTCGATTGGCGTGTAACGATCGAAGCGATGGATTTGATATAGATCGATATAGTCCGTGCCTAAGCGGCGCAGCGATTCATCGACGGCGTGCAAGATATGCTTGCGCGACAAACCGCGACCGTTCGCACTGCCGTTCATGGGGTTATAGACCTTGGTGGCGATGATTAGCTGATCGCGGCTCGGACCAAATTTCTTCAGCGCCTTGCCGAGCACGACTTCGCTCGCGCCGACGGAGTAGACATCCGCCGTATCGAAAAAGTTAATGCCGAACTCAAGCGCACGCTTGATGAACGGCAGCGATGCGCGCTCATCCAGCACCCATTCGCGCCAGCTGGGCGAACCATACGACATGCACCCTAAGCAAAGTTGTGAAACTCGCAGACCGCTCGCGCCGAGCTTGACGTACTTCATGGGGGATACTGAATTTTTCATAAAAATATCTCTAGGTAATTAATTCGCCAAGCGCGTCTAACAAACGCGCGCACTGCTCTTCGGTGCCGACGGTGATGCGAAGAAATTGCGCGATTCGTGGCTGATCGAAATGGCGCACCACCACATGCCGCGCGCGCAACCCGGCCTGGAGGTCCGATGCATCGAATCCAGGGTGCCGCGCGAAAACAAAGTTCGCCGACGAGGGGAGTACCTCGAAGCCCAGTCCGCGCAGCGCGGTGACCAGTTTCGTGCGGCCATTCATGATGACATGGCGTGTGTTTTCGAAGTGAGCCCGATCGGCCATTGCCGCGGCCGCGCCTGCCGCGGCCAAGCGTCCGAGCGGATAGGAATTGAAGCTGTTCTTTACACGGTCGAGGGCTTCAATCAGTTCAGCGTCACCCAGTGCATAGCCGACCCGAAGTCCAGCCAGCGAGCGGGACTTCGATAAGGTTTGCACGATCAATAAATTAGGAAATTCGTTGATTAGGCTGACCGCCGATTCAGTCCCGAAATCGACATAGGCTTCGTCGATCACGACGACCGATTCCGTGTTGTGATCGAGCAGGCGCCGAATATCCGCCACGCCCACGGGGCAGCCGGTGGGTGCATTCGGGTTCGGAAAGATGATGCCGCCGTTTAAGCGTCGATAATCGTCCACCCGGATCTGAAACGTATCGGTCAGCGGCACTTCCTCGAAATCAATGCCATACAACCCGCAATAAACCGGATAGAAACTATAGGTGATATCGGGAAATAAGATTGGCTCGTCCTGCGCGAGCAGCGCAAGAAAGGCATGCGCCAATACTTCGTCCGAACCATTGCCCACGAACACCTGCTCGGCGGACAGATTGAAATTGGCGGCGATAGCCTCGCGCAGCTGATCCGAATTCGGATCGGGATACAAGCGCAGCGTCGCGAGTTCCTGCTCGATTGCAGCGAGCACGCGCGGCGATGGCGGATAGGGATTCTCGTTGGTATTGAGCTTGACCAGGTTAGGAAGCTTGGGCTGCTCCCCGGGCACATAGGGTGACAAGTCGCGAACAACGTCGCTCCAATATCGAGAACTCATGGTCGTGGGTGCTTCCGTTCGCAATCGGTGTTGAGCCGCGAAGGATACCCGATTCGCGCGGCGATTGAACCGCTCCGCGACCGGTTGCGGCCCTATGCTAGGTCCCGCTATGGTGTGCGCATGGACCGCAGTGAATCGAGCACGCCAACAACCACTGCGTGTGGCGCCACCGTAAGACGTAAGGCGGCCGTAAGCGAGCGGCCCGCGTGATTTTCGAAAGCGATGCATTACGCGCCTTGCTCCAAGCCGCGCGACAAGTTGTGGTGTTTACCGGCGCTGGGATCAGCACCGAATCCGGGATCCCGGATTTTCGCAGCCCACAAGGCCTGTGGTCGCGGTTTCAACCGATCCAGTTTCAAGAATTTATTTCGTCGCCCGATCTCCGGCGCGAAGCGTGGCGGCGCAAATTCATCATTGATGAGGACATGCGCGCCGCGCGCCCCAACCGCGGCCATCGTGCGGTCGCGGCGTTGGTCGAACGCGGGCAGTGTCGCTGCGTCATCACACAAAATATCGATGGCTTGCATCAACTGAGCGGGGTCCCAAGCGACGCCGTGGTCGAATTGCACGGCAACGGGACCTACGCGGCCTGTCTCGAGTGCGGCTATCGCTACGAATTACCCCCGCTGCAGGCGGCCTTTGAACAAGATGGCACTATTCCGATGTGCCATGCCTGCGGTGGCCTAGTGAAATCGGCGACGATTTCCTTCGGTCAGGCAATGCCGGAATCCGCGATGCGCCGGGCGGAGGCGGCGACGCTCGCGTGTGATCTATTTCTGGTCTTGGGTTCTTCGCTAGTGGTCTATCCGGCGGCCGCGTTTCCGTTACGCGCCAAGCGCAATGGTGCGCGACTGGCGATCGTCAACCATGAACCGACGCCGCATGATGCGCAGGCAGATTTAGTACTGAATTCAGAGATCGGCGAGGTCTTGGGCGAGGCGCTTGCGGTAGCGTAACGTTTGCAACTATCGACGATTCGCGGGAGCGCTTTTGACGCTGGCCGCTGGGCTACCAATCCAGTACGCTCTGGCACTTAAGGGGGTACATGAAACTAATCAACGAGATAGTCGCGAAGCACGCAACCCACACAGCGTGGCGCCGTGCCCTGCATGCACAACCGGAGTTGGCCTATCAAGAGACATTTACGGCCGAGTTCGTGGCCGACAAGCTGGGCGAATTTGGCATTCCCTTCGAAAGCGGCGTGGGCCGTACCGGCATCGTCGCCACCTTGCACGCCGGGTCCGGCCGCCGCCGTGTCGGCTTACGCGCGGATATGGATGCGCTGCCCTTGCAAGAGATGAATGACTTCGCCCATCGCTCGCAAACTGCCGGCGTCATGCACGCATGTGGCCACGACGGCCATACCGTCATGCTGCTCGCCGCGGCCGAATATTTGGCCGCGACCCGTGACTTCGACGGCACCATTCATTTCATTTTCCAACCCGCCGAAGAAGGGGAAGCCGGCGCGAAAGCCATGATGGACGATGGACTTTTTACGCGCTTTCCGGTCGATGGCGTGTTCGGCTTGCATAATTGGCCGTGGCTCGCACCCGGGACGCTGGCGGTACGGCCGGGACCGATGATGGCTGCGTTCGATACCTTCGAAGTGACCGTGCGCGGACGCGGTGGCCACGCCGCTGCACCTCATCTCGCCATCGACCCGGTAGTCGTCGCCGCGCAATTGATCCAAAGCTGGCAACACATCGTGTCGCGCACTGTCGACCCCCTCGAATCGGCGGTCGTGTCCGTGACGCAAGTCCATGCGGGAAATGCCTGGGCCGTGATCCCTGAAGAAGTGGTCCTGCGGGGCACCGTGCGCACTTTCAATCCGCAGGTTCAGGCACTCATCGAACAACGGCTGCAAACGATCGCGCAGGGCATCACGAGTGCGCATCACTGTGAATTTGAGTGGCGTTATGAGCAGCGTTATCCACCGACGATAAATTCAGAAGTCGAAACTGAGTTTGCGGCGCGCGCCGCGACGAGCGTCTTCGGCGCCGACAGCGTCCGCCGCGATTTGCCACCCAGTATGGGCTCCGAAGACTTTGGGTGGATGCTGATCGAGCAACCCGGTAGCTATGCGTGGCTCGGCAGCGGCGGCCACACCGATTGTCTGCTGCACAATCCGCGTTACGACTTTAACGATGAGATTCTGCCGCTCGGCGCGAGTTATTGGGTGACTCTGGCGCGACAATTTTTGAACAATACAAAAAACGTTTGACGCAATCTTCATTCCCTCACCCACCGGCCGCTAACCCGCGCAGGGCCGTCTTCCTTGGGAAGGCTAGTCTATTCTTGATGGGGCCGCGGTCGCAGACGTTTTAATCAAACAACCGAAGAAACGGGGGCTAGTGTGGGAAAAAATACGCCAGTAAGTTTGAATCATTTCATGGAGGGGTTGAAAAAGCGCAACCCCGGTCAAACGGAATTTCACCAGGCGGTCTACGAAGTCTCGAAGCCCATTTTCGACTATGTCGCAAACAAACCTGTGTATCACGAATACCAGATCATGCGGCGCATCGCGGAGCCAGACCGGATCGTATCGTTCCGCGTATGTTGGGAAGACGACGAAGGCAATATCCGCGTCAATCGCGGGTGGCGCGTGCAAAACAACAATGCCATCGGCCCGTACAAAGGCGGCATCCGCTTTCATCCGAGCGTCAACGAATCGATCCTCAAATTTCTGGCGTTCGAACAAACCTTCAAAAACAGCCTGACCGGACTGCCAATGGGTGGCGGTAAAGGCGGCGCGAATTTCAATCCCAAGGGTAAGTCGGATCACGAAGTGATGCGCTTCTGCCAATCCTTCATGACCGAGTTGTATCGCCACATTGGTGACGACATCGACGTCCCAGCCGGCGACATCGGCGTCGGCGGACGCGAAATCGGCTACATGTTCGGACAATGGAAACGCATCACGCGCCAGCACACCGGCGTGTTGACCGGCAAAGGCCTCGAATATGGCGGCAGCTTGATTCGCACCGAGGCCACCGGCTACGGCTGCACCTACTTCATGCAGAACATGCTGACTCATCGCCAGGATTCGATCGAAGGCAAAGTGTGTCTGGTTTCGGGCTCGGGCAACGTCGCGCAATATTCAGTGGAGAAGATCACCCAGCTCGGCGGCAAGGTGGTTACCGTGTCCGATTCCGATGGTTTCATCCACGACCCGGCAGGCATCAATGCCGAGAAGCTTACCTACGTGCAGGAATTGAAAAACATCAAACGCGGCCGTATCGAACACTATGCGAAGAAATTCAAAGGCGCTAAGTATCATGCCAACCAACGGCCGTGGGGCGTGCCGTGCAAACTCGCTTTCCCCTGCGCGACACAAAATGAAATCCTCGCCGAGGACGCCAAAATCTTGCTCAAAAATGGCTGTATCGGAGTTTCCGAAGGCGCGAATATGCCGACGGTAATCGAAGGTATCGATCTCTTTCTCGCGGCCAAGATCATGTTCGGGCCGGCCAAGGCGGCGAACGCTGGCGGCGTCGCGGTGTCGGGTCTCGAAATGAGTCAGAACAGCGCCAAGATCGCGTGGAAGGAAAACGAGCTGCAAAAATTATTGCTCGATATCATGCACGGCATTCACACCAGTTGTGTGCAATACGGACAAACCAAGGACAAAAAATTCGTCGACTACGTCACTGGCGCCAACGTCGCCGGTTTTGTCAAAGTCGCCGATGCAATGCTCGCCTACGGCGTCGTCTAGCCCTCCCGCCCCGGCCAAGGCGGATCGAATGTCCCAGTTGAATTGCTCTCCAACGATAAACCCCGCGACCTAAATAGCCCGCACTGCCATGGGATCAAGAACAAGCACCCGATATAAATGGTTAGGTCCATCATCCCGGACGAAGCGGCGTCAGCCGCGCAGATCCGGGATCCATGGACGCCTGAAATACCAGCGTCCAAGCCAGCGTTGGTCTTAAGTTGCAGTGCGGGCTTTTTAGTTGGCGTCTGCGAGTACGTCGCAGCAAAGGACTTTAGGGCCGTTCGGCGAATCAACCAAGACCGAGAGCGTGATGCACATGCTGGCATCCGCGCAGGAGAGGTATTCGTGCGAGATTTGAATTTCACCTGGGTATTGCTTGGCTCGCCGGAAATAGGGCCGCGTGTACCAGCTCGCGCCTTCGGCTGAGGCGAGCGGCGCAAGCCGACGATCATGGTGATTCGACATCCGCGGCGAATTCACGTTTTCGTCTCGCTGCCGGCCGGTTTCGTCGATCGCGTAGCAGCGAATCACTCCCGGCAGTTCGAACAGACGCTCGGCGGCGTCGCGAAAATGACCTTCGCGCTGGTAATAGCCGGCCAGCTCGTACATCCGCGCCAGATGGGAAATGAGTTGGCCGCGAACCATCAGCGTGCCGCTGCCGACCGTGTCCTGTAGGCCATCTTGCAGGCTCGCCCAATTGATCCGCCGCTTGAGAAATTGCTCGCTGATTTCGAACGGGTGCGCGAAGAAAAACCCCTGCACCAGATCGACACCCGCGTCCATCACGTTTAACGCCTGGCGTTCCGTTTCAATCCCCTCGGCGACGACCAGGCAGCGGTTCTGATGCAGGATATCCACAATACTGGGCAGGCTGCGGCGCATTGCCCTGTCGCGGTCCGCTAACACGATCAAGCTGCGGTCGAGCTTCACGATATCCGGTTTCAGCCGCCAAATCCGCTCGAAATTGGAATGACCGGCGCCGAAATCGTCGAGCGCAACGAGCACGCCGAGTTCGCGGAAATAGGCGATGACTTCGACCAAGTCGATGCGTTCCGCGACCGGCGACTCGAGGATCTCGACCACGATCTGATAGGGCGCGAGATTGCAGCCCTGCAGTAGCTCGACGAAAAACCCGTCGGCCCAGGCCTCCAAATTGAATTCGGCTGCACTGAGATTGAGGAATAACCAATTGCGATCGGCGGCGATTGCACTGAAATTTCGCGCATGCAACACCGCGCACAGACGGTCCAATCTGAGTTCAGCGTCCGGCGTATGGCCGTCGAGAATTTTCCAGGCCGGAACCTCGCGGCCTTTGTTATCGCGGCCGCGGATCAGGGCTTCGCAGCCGACCGGCCGTTGATGCCGGACGCTAAAGATCGGCTGCAGTACCGTGCGCAATTCGACGTCGCCCTCGGGCGCCGTCAAGCGACCGGCGCGATATTCGAGACAGGCGTTGACGGTCCGAAACGTGCTCGCGCCGTGCGCTTGCTGAATAGCCGGGTCCGGCATCGAATTAAGCCTCGGGGGAATTAATCGAATCCACTAGCGGCCCCGTCGTGCCGCGGCTTGAATTGTGCCTTTGCCGAGGCCTTAAGCCGCGGTGACCACGCGCGCCGTAATCGGCGCGGGATCGGGCTACACGCCATCGAAGGTCCTGGATTCCTCCCGGCGAAAGCCGGGATCGCGCCGGAACGACGGAGTTAAAGCCCAGCACCCGCGGGGTGGCCGGTATTTCCGCTTCGTTATTTAGTCTACTCAGCTTTCGATGTTTTCATTAAGCCATGCAAGCGCCGTCGTGGCGTCTACGAATAATTCGTGTTTGAAGCCGTGTCGATGAACCGCCGTTCGATAGGACCTAACCGCTCTTCGTTGCTGATAGTTGGTAGGGAGCACGATGGCAATCCGATGGTTCTCGCGCAGGCCGATTTCCTGGAGCCGCGTCGGTAACGCAGTCATTTCGTGTTCCGTCAGTTCGATGGAAATCTCGTCGCATTCGACGAGTACGCGATCAGTTTCATGTTCGGTTAGCAATTGCACCAAGGCCATGGCGTATTGCTCGGCATCCTCGAAGCGGCAGGCGTCAGCGATCAACACATGCACCAGAGAATATTTCGAGTTGTACTGCGCACGCCAAGACATGAAGCACACCTCGCAATTTCCACTGTTGGCATGTTCGTTGAACTTAGCTGAGCGATATATCGGTGTATTCCTACGTCGTGTCTTTTGGACCCTGCTGCGGCGGGTTTTTTTAGGCGGCTTCCGGCGCTGTCAGCGTCGCATCCCACGCGTATACTTCGATCATCGCGATGATCGAGAGGGAGACCACGCCATGGCCAACGCACGCTTAAGTTGCTGCATCACCTTTGACTTCGATGGCATGTCGTCATGGATTGGTTCGATGAAGTCAAACAACCCAAGCATGATCTCGCGCGGCCAATTTGGCGCCGTGGCCGTCCCCCGACTGCTCGATTTGCTCGATAACTTCCGTATCAAGGCGACATTCGCGGTGCCCGATCATACAGCGTATGCGTACCCCAAGCTCGTCGAACGGATCCGCGATCATGGACACGAGCTGGCCCATCATGGGTGGGTGCATGAGAACCCCGCCGCCTTTGACGCCGACGGTGAACGGCGCGTGCTAGAACAAGGCCTTGAAGCACTCGAACGAGTGGCGGGCATTAAACCGACTGGTTATCGCTCCCCAGCCTGGGATTTAAGTCCGCGCAGCATCGATCTGTTGCGTGAATACGGCTTCATCTATGAATCGAGCTGCATGGGCCATGATTTCTATCCGTACTATTTGCGCAGCGGTGATCGCTGGTCGCTCGACACAGCGTATCACTTCGGCGTCACCGTCGACTTGGTGGAGATGCCAGTCACTTGGATGCTGGATGATTTTCCACCGGCGGAATTCGTCCTCGGCATGAACACCGGGCTGCAAGCGCCGTCGCTGATTGAAGAGAATTGGCGCGCCGATTTCGATTACGCCTATCGGAGTTGTGCGGGTGGCGTTTTTATCCTCACCCTGCATCCTCAGACCATCGCGCGTGGGCGCTATTTTCTGATGCTCGAGCGCTTACTGGCGTACTTCGCAAGTCATCCGGAGGTGGTGTTCGAAACGATGGGCGACTATGCCGCGCGCTGGCGTGCAGCGAATCCATTGGCGGCATGGGTAACGGCGAATCCCGATCTGGCTGGGACTCATGCGATCGAGCCCTGATTATCGGATTAAAAGCCCTCTCAAAATTGAGCCGCCCGCGGGCGGCTCACGACTGTCACCGATACGGAAATTATGGGGCGGGTCCAACCGGATAAGCGATTGGGAGATTAGCTGCAATAGCGGCTTCGTTCGGATCCGCACCGCACAGCGCCTGCGAAAATCCATTGGTCGAGTCGTACGTGAGGTTATCCGTACCGCCGACGACGCCACCTGGAATATTGTCCAGATTCAGCGCGTGTCTAAGCCGCCAGGCGATCGCATGATCGGCACACGAGCTGTCCCCGCTGACGCCGAGCGCGCCCACCAACACCCCATTCTTGTCGTACAACGCCAATCCCCCACCGAATACATTCACGCCGCCAATGCGACCGCCGCGCATCGGATCTTCCCCGGTCCCCCATTTTGCAGCGGGACCCTTATAGGCCACATTGACATCAACCGGATTGCTTTCTTGCAGCCCGAACAGCGAACCGCCCGGCTGCACCGCCTTATAGAGATTGGCCGTCGACAATGCGAGGCCGGGCAGACTGAAGGCATTCGCGGTGTTGGCTTTCTGCGCCGATATAACACGACTACCCGGCCACTGCTCGCCGGGTTGACCGGAACGCGTGACGTTACATACAACGCCGCTGCGATCAACCACCGAGGCCCACATGTTGAGGCCAAATCCGCCGTTGGGATTGCCGCCGCCGAGCGCCACCACACTTTTTAGCGCGTTCGTTAACGCAGTAAAACTTGGCAGCGACGCACTTTTACACGCCGAGTCACCGCCCTGCCCGTGCTCATTATCGGCTTGCACCGCACCACCCAACGCGAGCGCGCCAGTGATGCACAACGACATCAGAGATTTCTTAATCATTGGCTCAGTCCTCCGTCTTGAATTCGTTATTTCACACCCTTCCTGATAAAGGTTCATGCCGTACTCGCCGCTGGGCGCCACGGACTACTAACGCGAGGTATGATCTCCCGACGTAGGCTGCGGACCCACCGATGCCAGCTTAAGGACGCAGACAGAGTGAACCCATTCACGCCTATGGATCAACCACCAATGACAACACGAGGACCCTAGCGCGATGCTGCTCTCCGAAAATCAAACTCTGGTCCGCGATGCCGCGCGGCGCTTTGCTCGCGAGGCGCTGACACCCAATGCCGCGGCGTGGGACCGCGAGCGCACCTTTCCGGCTGCCGTCCTGCATCAAATGGGCGAACTGGGTCTACTCGGGATGCTGATTCCTCCGGAGTATGACGGCGCCGGCCTCGATCACGTTTCGTTGGCGGTGGCCATTGAAGAAATCGCCGCGGGCGATGGCGCCATGTCCACCATCATGAGTGTGCAGAACTCAGTGGTGACGGTGCCGATTTGGAAATTTGGGACCGAGGCGCAGAAACAGCGTTTTTTGAAACCACTCGCTCGCGGTGAATTGTTCGGCGCCTTTTGCCTCACCGAACCGCAGGCGGGTTCGGATGCCGCCGCGATTAAGATGCGCGCGGTGCGCACCGCCAGCGGTTGGCGCTTGAACGGCACCAAACAATTTATTACCACCGGCAAGAATGCCCATCTCGCACTGGTCTTTGCGGTCACTGATCCGGCCGCCGGCAAACGCGGGATCAGCGCCTTCATCGTGCCAACGAAGACACCCGGCTATCGGGTGGCGCGAATCGAAAGCAAACTCGGACAACGTGCGTCGGACACCGCGCAAATTGCTTTCGAGGACTGCGATATTCCAACCGATCACTTGTTGGGTCCCGAAGGTGCGGGCTACAAAATTGCGCTCGGGAATCTCGAAGGCGGGCGAATCGGGATTGCGGCCCAAGCGGTTGGCATGGCGCGCGCGGCGTGGTCCGCCGCCGCGAAATACGCTAACGAACGTCAAGCCTTCGGCGTGGCCTTAACCAGCCATCAAGCGGTGGCGTTCCGCTTGGCGGATATGGCAACGCAAATCGAAGTCGCGCGACAGATGGTGTTGCACGCGGCCGCGCTCCGCGATGCGGGCCTGCCGTGTCTGCGCGAGGCGTCCATGGCCAAATTGTTCGCGTCCGAAATGGCTGAACGGGTATGTTCGGATGCGATACAAATCCACGGTGGCTACGGCTATGTTGACGACTTCCCCGTTGAACGGATTTATCGCGATGTGCGCGTCTGCCAGATTTATGAAGGGACCAGTGACGTGCAGCGGCTGGTCATCGCGCGGCAACTCGACGTTCCTTAAAATACTTGATTATCGTCATTGCGAGTGCAACGGCGAAGCTTTTTCAGCCCGCCACTGAAGATGGATTGCTTCGCTTTCGCTCGCAATGACAACGCGTTATCTTGCCCGAAGATTGCAGACAGCGCGAAAATGCGGGAGTCGCTTCGGCGGCGAGTGTTTTGCAAATCACTCATTCGCGGCTAAAGCCGCTCCCACGATGAAAGCTCATCAATGCATCAAAGTTCAGTGTTGGAAGCCACTTTTCTACCGAGAGGATTTACTATGAGTCTCTTTAATCAAGCGACCTTTCATGACGCCGTCAATCGCGACGGCGAGTTCCAGCTCGCCGGCCGTTTTCTGAACGGCGCGTTGAAACTCTATTTCGGTGACGACTCCGTGCTGTTGAGTTTTCGCGATGGAAAATTAGCCGCGATGACGGCAGGCGCGAAGTTCGACTCGGCGGATGTCACCATCAAGGGTTCAATCGCCAACTGGCAGGAATTTCTAAAACCGATTCCACGTCCGTTCTTTCACGACATGTTTGCCGCCATCGTGCGCGATAAATTCGAATGGGCCGGCAATTCGGAAACGTTTTTCGCGTATTACGGAGCGTTCCGCCGCATGTTTCAACTGATGCGCGATTGCGCCACACGCTAAGGAGAACAAAATGGCTAAACACGACAACGCAGTGGGTAAATACGTCTACCTCACGGTTAACGGTATCGAATATCGCGTGTACTACGAATGCGCTGGCGAAGGGATCCCGCTAGTTTGTCAGCACACCGCTGGCGCGCACGGATTTCAATGGCGCCACCTGCTGGAAGATTCCGAAATCACTAAACGGTTTCGCGTCATCGCGTGGGATCTGCCATTCCATGGCAAATCACTGCCACCGGTGGGCGATGCGCATTGGACTAAACCCTACAATCTAACGCGCGATTTCTTCCTGAAGTTCATCACCATATTTTGCACCGAGCTCGCTCTCGAGCGACCGGTGTTCATGGGCTGTTCGATGGGTGGGCAGGTCGCGGTTGATCTGGCCGCCGAGCATGGCGATAAATTTCGCGCGGTCATCGGCGTGGAATCTTCGTTGACCAGTCCCGGCTACTATCTCGACCAGTGGTATCACCCGCGCATCAGCAACGAAGCCAAGCCAGCGACGATGTTTGGCCTGTGTGCACCGACTAGCCCCGAGAAATATGTGCGCGAAACGGTGTTCGGCTACAGCCAAGGCGCGCCGATGGTCTTCAAGGGCGATCTCTACTATTACTCCGAGGAATATGACGGCAACAAAGTAGTCGACAAGATCGATACCCGACGTTCACCCGTGTATTTCCTGACCGGCGAATACGACTTCGCGACCAGCCCCGACATGACCCAAGCCTTAGCCGCGCGGATTAAAGGCTCGAAATTCACCGAGATGAAAGACAACGGACATTTCCCGATGAGCGAGAATCCGGTGAAATTCTTGGAGTATTTGAAGCCGATTTTGAATGAGATTGCGGGGCGGTAATAGGGAGAATCCGGTGAAGGTCGCGCTTCGCGAGCTAAGCCCAAATTGCGCATGATAAGCCGGAGCTCCATGCTCCGACTTATCATTTACTTACGGAATTAATCGTTCGGCAACATCACACGAATTTGGAAACCGCTGGCGCCCAGAACGAGCGTCGTCATTTCGCCTCTGACGTTTTTGAAGCGACCGGTTCCGCCGATAATAGTCTGCGGATACGTGCTACCGGTTGCGCCGGTATTTACAAGTCCCGAGGTATCGAACGCGCCAACGCCATCAACGCGGAAATGCCAGTCGACATAGGCGAGATCATCAGTCGCGGCTTGCGGTAAATGCCCGGCTGGGTTGCCAAATGCAGAAACGAATGTCCCATTAACAAAAAACGTTCCAATTTTTTTAGACTGGTACGCATTACAGGTTAGATCACCGGAGCCGTTACTGGGAACGGTGCCCGCCGGTAACATCATTCCCGCCGCGGTTACGCGGTCACCGGGACCAATAGGTGGAACCGGATTACCCCCGATATCCACCCCGCCGAAATCGAAGCGCGCGTCGACCGCCGCATTAACACACACATCAAATGCACGTCCGCCGCGGTCCCGATCATCCTCATGGGCAAAACTCATCTGCGCCGCGAGCACGCCCGCGATCGCTACTGCCATCTTGATTGTTTTCATAGTGAACCCCTCATAGGTGTAGGAAAGACTTACACGCACGGGCATGCGAACGGGCTAGTCGTTTCGCTAAAGCCATCCTGCGCTCAACCTATGAGTGCCGAGAGTTCAGCGGATCGTTCACACGCGTTCGAACTTTTAGGCTGTGCAGTGCGGCAAGAATGTTCTAAAACGCGGTTGAACCTTTTTGGCGGATGGTGGAGTAAAGCCTCTTTTGAATTTCGAGTAGGTGAAGCTACAAGATTAATCGTCGCTAGAAAGCCCAACGCCCGACGGTGATCGACGTTTGCCTTCCCCTCACCCCGGCCCTCTCCCGCAAGGGGAGAGGGAGTAACGCGAAGGCGCGCGCTTTCCTCTCCCCCCTTGCCGGAGAGGGCTAGGGCGAGGGGTCTAGGAACTGGAGAACAATGCACCCGCTTGAATCTAACGAGAGCTCGATTAAATGATAGCGCTGCAACGCCGTGGGAGCGGATTTATCCGCGAATATTCGCAGATAAAGCTGCTCCCACGAAAAACCAACCAGATGCATCGATAACGAACTTCGCCTCAATAAAATTTCGTGTTACTCGCCGCGCGCGCCTTCAGCCATGCCGAAGGTTCGAAGCGCGATCCGTACTGTTTCGCCAGCCGCTCGCACTCGGTAACAAATTCCTTGGTGCCGACAGTATCGATAAACGATAACGAACCACCGGTCCACGGCGGAAAGCCCCAACCGAGGATGGAGCCAAGATCGCCGTCCGCCGCGTCGGTCAACACGCCTTCCTCCACGCAGCGCGTGGTTTCGAGTGCTTGAATGTACAGGAGACGCTTCTGGACTTCGGCGAGCGCCGGTTGCGTTTTCGCCAACGGAAAATGCTTGCTCAATTCCGGCCATAGTCTTTTCTTGGCATCCGTTGGATATTCATAGAACCCTTGGCCATAGCGCTTACCGAGTCGCTTTAGATCTTCAGCCATTTTCTTAATCACCGGCCAGCCCGAGGCTTCTTGATAGCTTGCGCCCAAGTCGCGTTTAGTTTGCTGAGTGACGTGATAAACAAGTTCCATCGTGACTTCATCGAGGACTGCGAGTGGGCCAACGGGCAGACCCGCTTGTTTCGCCGCGTTTTCGATCAGCGCCGGATTCACTCCTTCGGCGAGCAAGGTCATGCCTTCATTGGTGAAGGTGCCGAAAACACGGCTGGTATAGAACCCGCGACCGTCGTTAACAACGATTGGCGTCTTCTTCAATTGCTGCACGTAGTCGAGCGCGCGGGCCAAGGTCGCGGGCGAGGTTTTTTTACCGACGATGATTTCAACCAACGGCATTTTTTCGGCCGGCGAGAAAAAATGCACGCCGATGAATTGATCAGGTCGAGCCGAGGCTTCCGCCAAACCCGTAATCGGCAAGGTGGAGGTGTTACTCGCGAACACCGCGGTTTTCGGCATCACCGCTTCGGTTTTGCGCGTGACGTCGGCCTTGATCGCACGATCTTCAAACACGGCTTCGATCACTATGTCGCAAAGTGCCAAGTCTTGATAATCCGTAGTCGGTGTAATCCGTCCCAACAATTCGGCGCCTTTGGCCGCGCTGGTGCGGCTGCGTTCGATATCCTTGACCACCAGTTTCTCGCTGTACTGTTTGCCCTTCTCGGCTTTATCGAGGCTGGTGTCCAATAAGCGGACCTGCATCCCGGCGCGCGCAGAAATGTAGGCAATGCCGGCGCCCATCATGCCCGCGCCCAACACGCCGAGCGTACTGACCTTGCTCTTTTCAATGCCTTCCGGACGGCGCACAAGTTTTTCGGCCGCGACTTTGTTGACGAACAAGGTGCGCGTCATATTCCGTGTCACCGGCGACAATAGTAAGGACGCTAAGTAACGCGATTCGATTTTGAGGCCGGTGTCCATCGGCACCTGGGTGCCTTCGTATACCGCCGACATGATCGCAATCGGCGCCGGATAATTGTGCTGCGTGCGTTTCGAAACAAGCGCGGTGCCGCCCATGAAAATCTGCGCGGCCCGTGGATCGAGACCGCCAGCGCCGCCCGGTACTTTGAAATTTTTCCCATCCCACGGCTGCCCCGCGGTACCGCCATCTAGAATCCATTGCCGCGCGGTGGCGATGAGTTGGTCTGGCGCGACGACTTTGTCGACGATCTTCTTCGCCAGCGCTTCGTGCACCGTCAGGTGCGTACCCTCGACTATGATTTGCAACGCATCGCGCACGCCAATCATCCGCGACAGGCGTTGCGTGCCACCGGCGCCGGGCAACAATCCCACCAACACTTCCGGCAATCCGATGCGGGTTTGCGGATTATCCGCGGCCACCCGGTAATTACACGCCAGCGCGAGTTCGAGCCCGCCGCCAAGCGCAGTCCCATTGATCGCCGCCACTAATGGCTTGCCGCAGAGTTCCAGCTTTCGGTACAGCTCGTTCAATGGCCAGGCAAAAGCCATCGCGCTCGCGGCGTCCTTAATCAGCGCCATCGACGCCAACAACCATTTAAGGTCGGCGCCAGCCATGAAATCGGCTTTGCTCGAGGTAATAACCGCCCCGCGAATGGCCGCATCGGTAGCCAGGCGTTGGGTAGCCGCGCCGAGTTCTTGCGCGAACTCGGGCGTGATCACATTCATCGGCCGGCCCTGCACATCGATCGTCAGGAGCGCGATACCGGCGTCGACGGTTAAGGTAAGTGTTTGGTTCATTCGGTTTCTCTTAGTTCACGCGCTCGATGATGGTGGCCGTGCCCATGCCGGCGCCGATGCACAGATTGATCAGCGCGGTGCCCGCGCCGCGGCGTTCGAGTTCATCGAGCACCGTGCCGAAGATCATCGCGCCGGTTGCTCCGAGCGGATGTCCCATCGCAATCGCGCCACCATTCACATTGATTTGGTCGTGCGCGATGTTCATGTCTTGCATGAAGAGCATGACCACCGACGCAAAGGCTTCGTTCAACTCAAACAGATCGATGTCGCTCGCCTGCATGCCCGCGCGCTTCAACGCTTTGCGCGCCGACGGCGCGGGGCCGGTCAGCATGATGGTCGGTTCGGAACCGATCGAGGCGAAGGCGCGGATCCGAGCGCGGGGTTTAAGGCCGAGCCGTTCACCCATTTCCTTGGAGCCGAGTAACACTGCGGCCGCGCCATCGACGATGCCACTCGAATTGCCGCCGGTATGCACATGGTTGATCGCTTCCACCTGCGGATAACGTTGGAGCGCAACCGCGTCAAAACCATATTCGTCGCCCAGTTGCACAAACGCCGCCTTCAAATTCGCGAGCTCTTCCATGGTGGTTTGTGGGCGCATATGTTCATCGCGATCGAGCACCACTTCGCCCAGAATATCGCGCACCGGTACCACCGAATTTTTAAACCAGCCGTTCTTCCACGCATGGCCGGCGCGGCGCTGACTTTCGCACGCGTAGGCATCGACATCCTGCCGTGAGAAACCGTGCATGCTCGCGATTAAATCAGCACCAATGCCCTGCGGTGCGAAGTAGGTCTTATAAGCCACCGCCGGATCGGTCGCCCAGGCGCCACCGTCGGAACCCATCGGCACGCGCGACATGGATTCCACGCCGCCGCCGATGGTGAGATCCGATTGCCCCGCCATGATTTGCGCCGCCGCGGTGTTAATCGCTTCTAAACCCGACGCGCAGAATCGATTGAGCTGTTTACCGGGGACGGTCTCGGCATAGTCCGCAACCAAGGCCGCGACGCGCGGAATCACCGAGCCTTGTTCGCCCACCGGGGAGACGCAGCCGAAGACGATGTCATCGACCAGCGAGGTATCGAGGTGATTGCGATCACGCAGCGCGCCGAGCATCTGCGCGGATAACTGGATAGGCGTGATCTCGTGTAAGGAGCCGGTGGCTTTACCGCGGCCGCGGGGGCTTCGAACACAGTCGTAAACATAGGCGTCGGCCATGATGGTTCTCCTCAAAGTGGTGGCAGGGGTGGGCTAGTCATTTAAACCGAGCCCGCATGGTGGGATTATAGGGAGAAATAGGGCTTCGAGTCCCCGTGCGGTGTCCCGCAATGAACTTTAATCAAGCTATACGTGGTTATTGTGGGAGCGGCTTCAGCCGCGAATAAAAATTATCCGCCCAATTCGCCGCTAAAGCGGCTCCCACGGCGCGCGAATTTCGTCGCCAATACTAATGAGCTGTTTGAGGTGTGTTCGTCGTGGCCAACCATGTCATCGAAATGACGGAACCCGAGCAACAACGGGCTTTTGAGCTGGCGCGCGCGCTCGCCGCCGAATTCGCCGCAGTGGGCGCGCAACACGATCGCGAAAATAGCTTTCCATACGCCTTGGTCGACAAATTTCGTGCGAGCAGTCTGGTAGCCTTGACCGTCCCCAAACGCTTTGGCGGGTTGGGTGCGGATATCGCGACCTTTGCACGCTGCGTGGAGATTTTGGCCACCGGTGACCCCGCCTGCGCGCTCGCCTTCAATATGCATCTGGCGGTCATCGGTTTCTTTCGCGGGATGTGGAGCGAAGCGCATCAAGCGCGCTATTTCACGGGGGTTGCGCAATCCGGTCATCTCTTTGATGGGGCCTATAGCGAGACGCGGGCCGGGGTCATTGGTCTTGCGGATACGCTCGCGATACCGGTCGCGGGTGGATTTCGCGTCAACGGCAAAAAGACTTGGGCCACACTCTCGCTCGCGGCGGACTTTCACACCTTGAACGCCAGCATCACCGATGAGAATGGCGGCTTACCAAGCGCTAACGACGCACGCGCTGCGCGCGAGGTTATGCTGGTATGTCCGGCCACCGCACCCGGCGTGCGCATCGAGCACACGTGGGATGCGATGGGCATGCGCGCGACCGGCACCGAGACCGTCGTCTTCGACGAAGTTTTTATCCCCGAGTCGGATGTGGTGTCGACTGCGTTTCGACCTGGCCTCTTTGCCAATTTGGAATGGCAGACCTTGAGTTTTGCGTCCGTCTATCTAGGCCTGGCGCGGCGGGCCTACACTGAAACGCTGGCGATTGCCGCCAAGAAATCGCTCGGCGCGGTACTCGGGGCCAACGATGTCCGTTTGCGCGAGCAACAGCGCGTACAAATGGGTATAGGTGAAATGCGACTATTGCTCGAAGCGGCTGCGAATAGTATTGAAGTGACGGCGGCGCGACTTAACCGTGGTCAGGGTCTCCCGACCGAACTCGAATCACGCCTCGCCTTACTCGAAATGCCCAAAGTGCTCGCGACTGAAAACGCGCTCCGGATCGTCGACATCGGGATGCGCCTGGTCGGCGGTGGGAGTTATCGCCGAGGACATATTCTCGAACGCCTGTGTCGCGACGCGCGCAGTGGACCCTTTCATCCGCTCACCACCGATCAAGCCTTGGAATTATTGGGGCGGACGGAATTACAGAATGCCGCGCGGACTTAAGTCTCCCCGCAGTGACGAGAAACCCGGGCGACACAACTCAGTGTGCCGCCCGCTCAACCCCATTTTATTTCTTGTCGAAATTCACCGGGCACGGCGCACCCACACTCTCGAGCCCGGTCGCGTAGACCAGACGCCCATAGCCGGTGAAGATCGCCATGCGCCACCCGAGCGCCATGATTTGAGGCTCGGTGTAGTACTGCCGCAGTTCGTCGAATAATTCCTGAGTCACGGAGAAATGATTCCCCGCGATGACATCGGCAAACTTAAGCGCGGCTTTTTCAGCCGGCGTGAACAACGTGCTGTCGCGGAAATTCGGCAGCGCGCGAATCATCTCTTCCGTCAAGCCTTGATCCCTCGCCGAGGCATACAGGGCTTTCATTCAGAGACCGCATTGATTGTGTAGCGCTACCTTGTGGCGGACGAGTTCGGTCAGCTTGATGCTGATGCCGTCGTTGTCGGCCATGATGTATTCGTAATAGAACTTGACGAAGTTGCGGTACAGATCCGGCGTCTGCGCGAACACCTGGATCCATTCCGAGCCGCCAAGCGCGGCATCGCTCTCGTGCATGGTTTTCTGCAGCTCCGGGTGGACCTGCTCGTAGGGTACTTTACTGATACGTAGCATCGTTCGATCTCCCCTGGTGTTGATGAAATGCTCTGTGGGCGCGAAATCATTCGAACTTCGAATTCGATTTCGCGTCCACGCTCTAGGCTGCAGGTCCGAATGAGTTCGCATCCACAGCATATGAATTAAAGAAGAACAACGCGTGTTTTTGCAAGGTCCGAGTTTAAGCGGATCGTAAATTGTCAG
Organism: Gammaproteobacteria bacterium; assembly: GCA_016191285.1. Lineage (GTDB taxonomy): Bacteria > Pseudomonadota > Gammaproteobacteria > CAIKBL01. Next base: position 1,888 of record JACPPA010000034.1, on the reverse strand, counting down.
TCGATTGGTTCGCAGCGAGCGTGAATAATCGATTGCAGGTGAGGAAGTCCAAGCGCATGTGGCATCCGAGCTGGCGGGAGCACCGGGCTCAGTTCGAACGCTGGCAGCGTCGGTTACGGAGGGATACGAGCCCCGTAACTTCCGGGCATCGCTCCATGGCGCCAGCGGTTAGCGCCCGCAACCGGGTCATCAAAGTCGGACCCGGCTTGCGATAGGTTCGATCCTTTTGATTTAGTATCCGGAGCCGGATTAGAGTCCTTACAACTATTTGAAGTGGTTAGATATGCCGATTATTTCATCCGAAAAGACGAATTGCACATCCGCCTTTCGGATGACTATTTGTAGTTCGGCCTTGAAAGCGCGCTTTCCCGAACATAGCGCACGTGCTATGTTTTGATAGTGAAATGGACGATCACTTACTACAGCGAGAAGGTGCAAGCCGATGTCTTTACGCTGCCGAAAGGATTGTTAGCTCGATACTTTCGATATACCGATCGATTTGAAGAATTCGGGCCGGATCTGGGCATGCCTCACACGCGTGCGATGGGTGGCGGGTTATTCGAGCTTCGCATCAAGGCACAGAAAGGGATCGCAAGAGTTTTCTGTTGCACCGTGATAGGAAACAGGATTGTCGTTTTGCACCAGTTCATAAAGAAATCCGATAAAACGCCGACGAAAGAACTGGGGATCGCGCGTAGACGAATGAAGGAGATTAAAGATGCTTACGCATAAGGCACTGAAGGCGCGCGCACTCGCCCGGCCTGAAGTAAAAGCGGAATATGACAAATTGGAGGACGAGTTCGCGTTTCTTGACCAGTTTCTGAAAGCACGTGCAACCGCGGGACTTACACAGGCCGAGATCGCCGTCCGGATCGGGACGACGCAGTCTGCTATTGCGCGCTTGGAGTCTGGGGTAGGTAAGCGCATTCCATCGCTTGTAACTTTAAGGAAATATGCACGGGCGGTGGGCTGCAGAATTGAGCTGCGTCTTGTAAGTGAGGCGCAGAATGGTAAACGAAGCCTAACAACGCGCTCAACACGGACGCGCGTACCGCGCGCCGGTTAGCGCGAGCGTTAGGCATCATTCGGACTTCGGCGTGTCACACCTCGCAGACCACTATATCGCCGTTATCGTCGCGATCGTCATCGCGGCATTTTTTATCGCGGTTGCACGAGCCGGCTCCACTAAAGCGCAGATTGCGCGAGCGAAAAAAGAAGGGCGCCATCGAATTGTAGAAATTAATGGGCGCCGCTACCACGCTATTCGCAAAACAGAGACCATTGTCCGCACCGAAAAAGGCCATGGGCGTGCAATACTTTTAATGGTAGGAAGACAACGCGATCCCGACCTAGTGAACGGTCGAATGGAATTCAAGCATCGCTGGATAAAGATCAGGTCGATTACTCGCTCCGGCATATCGAAACACGAAAGATGGGTGCGATCAAAAGCGTGGTTTCCCGACGGAACTAAAGACGTCGACTATTTGCTGCCAGCAGCAGCAAATGATGCCTAACCACGCAGTGGACATGACGCCGCAGTAATGTAGGTGTCAGAGCTTGTCTTTTGCTCAAGCGCAATGCGGCACCTTTTCAAAAAGGCAAAAAGCGAGCTCTGACACCCATGCGCATGTTCGGATTTTCTCGGCTCGGCCGATTGTTGGTTGTGTGCCATACTCATCGCCCTGGCGCGATTCGAATCGTCAATGCGCGTCGCGCAACGCGAAGTGAAAGGAAACTGTATGAAGAAAACGGGTCATCCGGACTTAGTGTGGGTAAAACTTGATCATTTATCGCTCAAAGCTTAGGCAGCATGCAGGTAAGGATCTTCAATCGAAGGTACTCTTCGTCACGCAGTCCGTAAGCGCGACGCTGCAACACTCGGATTTTG
>JACPPA010000032.1 GCA_016191285.1 Gammaproteobacteria bacterium | reverse complement strand
TCCCTTCAATTTGCAGGATTATCTCGAACTGGTGGACACCAGTGGCCGCGTCGTGCGCGCTGGCAAGCGGGGTGCGATTCCAGCGCAGGTGCCGCGCTTATTAACCGTCCTTGGCCTCGCGCCGGACGAATGGTTTAAGACCGTGACGCAATGGCAAGCGCGGTTTGAACTCTTTATCGGCGCGCCACATCGATTACGGCAAATCGCCGCCACCCGAGGCTGGCGTTGGGTGCATGGCCTCGCTGCTGGAAGGCGGTTGTACGCACGCGCCAATCGCTAACGTTTGCGTCGAACCAAGCATGAGCACACTGTCGGGTTCGAGCGTTGCGATTCGTTGCCGGCATGTCGCACGCCGTGATACATAATGACCCATGGTTCGAACATGGCGACACAAGGGACTAAAAGAGCTTTTTGAAAATGGTACGAGCTCCAAGGTAAGGGGTGATCAGCATCGGCGGTGTTTAAGAATATTGGACGCATTAAACGTCGCAGAACGACCCGAAGATATGAATGTTCCGGGATGGAATTTTCACGGACTCCACGGCAAGCCGCGACGTTGGGCCGTAGCCGTGAATGGACCGTGGCGAATTACGTTTGAGTTTGAAGCGGGCGACGCTCGGAATGTAAATCTCGAGCAATACCACTAGGAGCTGTACTGCAATGCGTAAACCGAAAACTAAAATCGCTCGCTGCCCGACTCATCCCGGGGAAATTCTGCGTGAGGATATTCTTCCTGCATTGAACGTATCCGTTACCGATGCGGCGAAGGAACTCGGAATTGCGCGCCAGACCTTGCATCGACTGATGGCCGGTGAGATTGCCGTTTCTCCTGAAATGGCTGTTCGCCTGGGCAAATGGTGTGCGAATGGGCCGAATATCTGGTTAAAGATGCAGGTTGCCTACGATCTCTGGCATGCCGAACGCCGCCTAGCGGGCGCATTGGCTGAAATCCCATCGCATTTAGCGGCATAACAACGTACTTCGGCGATAAACGGTAACGATAAAGGACAGCCATCGAATTTTCGAATTCGCCGGCACTAAGTCTCGCAACCGATGGGTGTCCCAAACTTTCCACGCGGGCGCCCCCGTATGGCCAAGTGCCACCCGCGTAATTGAAATTCACTGTCCGGCAATCAGTTGCGGGCGACATTGGATTAAAAACCTCGATAGTCAATCCCATCCTTTCTAAAGCGTGGCTTTCGGCGCGAGTTTCAACCTGCTCTAATTCATTGGGTGTCCCATAATTTTCTCCCATAATTTCCCCATAATTTTTCAGGAGCAACGCCATGATCGACGTCTACTACTGGCCTACACCGAATGGCTGGAAGGTCACCATCATGCTCGAGGAATGCGGGCTCGAGTATCGCGTACACGCCGTCGATATCGGCGGCGGCGAGCAATTCAAAGCCGACTTCCTGCGCATCAGCCCGAACAACCGCATGCCGGCGATTATCGATAACGCGCCACTCGGCGGCGGCAAACCGCTGGCGCTGTTCGAGTCGGGCGCCATCCTCGAATACCTGGCCGATAAGACCGGCAAATTCCTGCCCAAAGAACCCGCCGCGCGCTACACCGTTTTGCAGTGGGCGTATTGGCAAATGGCGAACCTGGGTCCGATGATGGGTAACGCCAATCACTTCAAGAACTACGCCAAGAAAATCGTCGACGACGAGGCGCAACTCACCTACGGCACCAAGCGCTTTGTCGGCGAAGTCGATCGCCTCTGTGGCGTGATGGATGCGCAACTCGGCGCAAATCGCTATCTCGCCGGCGCCGACTACAGCATCGCCGATATGCTCTCGTGGTCGTGGGCCATGCTGTTGGAAAAACTCATTGACGATGCAGTGTGGAGCAAGTTCCCGAACCTCAAGCGTTGGGTCGATGAAGTCGGCGCGCGGCCGGCGGTGCAAAAGGGCCGCAACGTGCACAAAGAATGGAGCGAGCGCCAGCTAACCGAGGAACAAGAAAAGGCGCGGCGCGAAATCCTGTTTAATCAAACCAACGATAAAGTACGCAATGCTCGGGAAGAAGCGGCGCGTGCCAGCAGTTAAGTTCGGTAAAGCTTCATTACATGCCCGAGCACCAATAATGCGGTAAGCGCCCCACATCCTAACGGCAGCTAAACTCGATTAAGTTGCCTTGACAATAACTGCATAGGCAGTAATATTTGCCTATGCCCAAGTCGCTCGCTCCGCCAGCCCGTGGCGGCACGCGCCCGCGTGCCGCCACATTAGCGTTAACCAGCGTGAAAGCGCCGCGGACGGTCGCGCACTATCGTGGCGACACCTATACCGTCGATGCGTCCTACGGTTATTTGGTAAGACAGCTACAGGCTTCGTTGCTACGCCAAATTGATAAGCGCATTCAGCCGTACGACCTGACCGCCTTGCAGTGGAGTCCACTGCTGCTGCTCGCGCAGAACAAGGGCGATACCGCCGCGGCCCTCGCGCGAAGCCTCGAAATCGACACCGGGGCAATGACCCGGATGTTGGATCGCCTGGAGATGAAAAAGCTTATTCGCCGCACGCGGAGCACGGGTGATCGCCGCGTGGTGCACCTGGAGCTCACCGCCGAAGGACGCCGGGTCGTCGAGCAAGTGCCCTTCGTGTTGGCCGAGGTGTTGAACCTCCATCTCGCTGGATTTTCAAAAGGGGAAACGGAGCAACTCATCGGGTTTCTGCGGCGGATGGTTGTAAACGGCAATCGCACGGGGACGAACGATGATTAACCTCGGCGTCGCAAATGAGCGCCTCCGCCTCTCCACCCAATTATTGGTGGGCGTGGCGGTCGCGCTGCTTACCGGCTGCGTGCGCTACACCGGCATCGAGCACGCCGATCGCGAACTCACCGTCCCGGCCACGGTAGAGGACACCCACTATGATGCATGGCCCGACAGCGCGTGGTGGCAGTCCTACCAAGACCCCGTGCTGAACGACCTGATCGAACATGCCCTGCGCGACAATCCGTCGATTCAAGTGGCCGAAGCCCGCTTGCGCGCGGCGCGCGCGGCAGGTCAATTCGTCGATTCCAAGCTTAAGCCGCGTATCGAGGCCGGGTTTGATAGCAAATGGCAGCGCTTCACCGAGCATGGCATGGCGCCGGGTTTCGTCGGAGGCCATCACGACACCGACAACCGCTTGGCACTTGATTTTAACTATGAGCTCGATCTTTTCGGTCGTAATCGCGCGCTCTCTGCTGGAACCGCGGCGCAAATCGAAGCGCAACAAGCGGCGACGCATACGGCGCGAGTCGCCATTACGTCGGCGGTCGCGCGCGCGTATTTTGCGTTGGCTAAATTCTGCGCTGACGAGGAAGTAATCGGCGCCACGCTGGCGCAGCGCGCGCGTATTCTCGAATTGGTGAAAGCGCGCGTCGCCCTGGGCGTGGATTCGAATGTTGAATTGCGCCAAGCCGAAGGCGCCATTCCGCGGATTCAGAGCGAACGCGAAAAAGTCGTCGAACGCATTGCGTTACTACGCGACGCATTAAGCAAACTTGCGGTGGTGCCGTTTGCCGCCACCACCGGAATCCACCCACAGCTCGGCAAACTCGCGCCGCCGCAACTGCCGGCCGTTATTCCGTCCGACTTCATCAGCCGGCGAGCCGATGTCATGGCCGCGCGCTGGCGCGTCGAGTCGACGCTCAAAGGGATAGAAGCCGTCAAGGCGGAGTTTTATCCGAGCGTCAATCTCGCGGCCTTTGCGGGCTTCAGCGCGCTCGGCTTGGGTGCGTTGCTGGAGAGCGGATCCCAGATTTATGGCATCGCGCCGGCGATCCGCTTGCCGATCTTCGATGCGGATCGCTTGCGCGCGAAACTCAAATTCGTCAACGCGCAAACCGATGTGGCGATTGCCGAATATAACGACACCTTGATCTCCGCGATGGGCGATGTAGTGCACGCGGTGATCTCCATCCGGGCCCTCGAACAGCGCGCCACGGCGCAACGCGCCGCGCAGGCCGCGGCCGAAAGCGCTTACGATTTGGCGCTGCAACGATTTAAAGCCGGCTTAACCGGCTATCTCACGGTGCTCGCGACCGAAGGCGAAGTACTCACTGAACGCCGCGCCGCCACGTCCTTAAAAGCTCGCGCGTACGAACTTGATGTGGCGTTAAAACGCGCGCTCGGCGGCGGCTATGCCGCCGATGCGGTCATCGCGCGGCGCTAAATGCAGGACTAATTTATGGCTGATTCAACTCCCTCATCAACGCCAATCGCCAAGCACAAACGCGCTCCATTGCTGGGCTCCATGCTCGTGGCGGTCGCCGTGGGAGCGCTCGTGGCGGGCGTTTATTACTGGCAAATAGCGCGGTTTTACGAACACACCGACGACGCCTATGTGTCCACCAACATCGTCGCGGTCACGCCGCAAGTCACCGGCACGGTGCGCGCCGTTAATGTGCGCGATACCGAGCATGTGGAATCCGGCCAGGTGTTGGTCGAACTCGATGCCTCGGATACTCAGATCGCGCTCGAGAGCTCCGAAGCCGAGCTCGCGCGCACGGTGCGTGAAGTGCGCACGGTCTACGCGAATAACAACACCCTCGCCGCCGATATCACGGTCCGCAAAGCTGATTTGTTACGCGCGCAAACCGATGTGCACAAAGCGCAGGACGACTATGCCACGCGCCAATCCTTGATCAGCACCGGCGCGGTGGGTAAGGAAGAATTAAAACACGCCGAAGCCGCGTTAAGCGCGGCTAACGCCGCGGTCGCGGCGGCGCAGGCGGCGATCGGCGCCGCCGCCGAACGCCTGACGTCGAATCGAACCCTCACCGAGGGAATTTCGATCGAGCAGCATCCAGCGGTCGCTAAAGCCGCGGCCCACGTGCGTGACGCCTACCTCGCGTGGTCGCGCAGCCGCATCTTGGCACCGGTGTCCGGGGAGGTCGCGAAACGCGCGGTGCAGGTTGGGCAACGTGTGCAGCCCGGCATGAATCTGTTAGCGGTGGTGCCGCTCGATAAAGTGTGGGTCGATGCCAACTTCAAGGAGGTGCAACTACGCCATATGCGCCTCGGCCAGCCGGTGAAAGTCACCGCCGACCTCTACGGCGGAAATCTTGAGTACGGTGGACACATTGCCGGATTCGGCGCCGGAACGGGCTCGGTGTTCGCGTTGTTGCCTGCGCAAAACGCCACCGGCAATTGGATCAAGATCGTGCAACGCGTGCCGGTGCGCATCGATCTCGATAAAGAACAATTGCGCGCGCATCCGCTTCGCGTTGGGCTGTCCATGCAGGTTGAAGTGGATGTCCACGATTCGGCCGGCCCCGCGCTCGAATCCGCACCGGTCACGAAGCATGTGAGCAGCACGGATATCTTCGATGGGCAGCGCACCGCTGCCGATCGGCGGATCGCAGAAATCATCGCCGCGAATCTAGGCAGTTCGAAAGCTGGACTCGTGGCGGGTCCCTAAGCATCCGATCTTGAGATTGCTTCTAGTGTCCCGAGATGAATTTTTATCAATCGCCGCATTCTGTTTGTGGGAGCGGCTTTAGCCGCGAATTAGACCTTGCCGGTATATTCGCCGCTAAAGCGGCTCCCACCAAGCGTCACCGGTAGTCCGCCAAGCATGCAGGTTCGTCATGCGACAGTCCCCTAGTACGCCCCCGCCGTATCCACCACCGCCGCTACAAGGTTGGCGGTTAATCGCCGGCACGATCGCGTTATCGACGGCGACTTTCATGAACGTGCTGGATGTATCGATCGCGAATGTGTCGATTCCCGCGATCGCGGGCGATCTCGGCGTGTCGCCGAATCAAGGCACCTGGGTCATCACGTCGTTTGCGGTCGCGAACGGGATCTCGCTGCCGTTGACCGGCTGGCTGGCGCAACGCATCGGTCCGGTCCGATTGTTCGTGATTAGCGTGTTGTTGTTCACGCTGGTGTCATGGTTGTGCGGCCTGGCGCCAAATATTCAGTCGCTGATCGCGATGCGTATTCTGCAGGGCGCGGTCGCCGGCCCGATGATCCCGCTGTCGCAAACGCTGCTGCTCGGGAGCTATAGGCGCGAAAGCTCGGGTCTCGCGCTTGCGATGTGGTCGATCACCTCGTTGGTCGCGCCGGTGGTCGGGCCCGTGCTCGGCGGATGGATCACCGACAACATTCATTGGGCGTGGATTTTTTACATCAATATCCCGGTTGGATTGTTCGCCGCCAGCGCGTCCTGGTGGCTGTACCGCACGCGGGAGGCGCCGACGCGAAAGCTGCCCGTCGATCTCGTCGGCCTGTGCTTGCTCGTATTGTGGATCGGTTGCTTCCAAATCGTGCTGGATAAGGGCAAGGAGCTCGACTGGTTCGAATCTCCCACGATCATTTTGTTGGCGGTGACCGCCGCGGTTGGGTTCTGCTTTTTCTTGATTTGGGAGTTGACGGATGAACATCCCATCGTCGATTTGCGGTTGTTCGCGCGGCGTAATTTTTGGGCGGCCACGTTGACGATATCGGTTGGCTATGGTGCCTTTTTCGGTAATCTCGTCCTCGTGCCGCTGTGGCTGCAACAGTACATGGGCTATACGCCAACGTTGGCGGGCATCGTGACGGCTCCGGTTGGGATCCTCGCCATTATCATTTCGCCATGGGTGGGCAAGAACATCACACGCTATGACGCGCGGTGGTTCGCGACCTTTGGCTTTGCCACGTTCGCGGTGGTGCTGTGGATGCGCTCGCGCTTCAATACCGAAGCCGATTTCATGACCATCGTGTGGCCGACGGTGCTGCAAGGTGCGGCCATCGGCACGTTTTTTATTCCGTTGTTCAATTTGGCGTTGCAGGGCATTCCGCCTGAAAAAATTTCATCCGCGTCGGGATTGCTCAATTTCATGCGGATCACCGCCGGTGCGTTCGGCGCGTCGGTGATCACGACCATGTGGGACAATCGCGCGGCCGCGCATCATGTGCATCTGGTCGAGCAAATCGATGGGACTAACCGCGCCGCGAGTAGCTTTTTGACCGCGCTTCCGCATCCGGCATGGGCTGAAGCGCAGGGTCTCGCGCAGATCAATCGGCTCATTAATCAACAAGCCTATATGTTGTCCGCGAACGATATTTTCGCCGCGTGCGCGCTGTTATTCATCGCGTTGATTGGCGTGGTGTGGTTGGCGCGACCAGAGCGTATGGTGGCGAGCGCTGACACTGGCGGGGCGCACTAAATGATCAGGCGTCCGCACACGGCGCGGACCTCATTTCTTCACCGGATTCCGGCGGTCGCCGGCATGACGGGTGCAGGGCCGGACGCTACGACGACAACTCCTATCGAGTTTTCACACGGCCTGATGCGCCGGAATGACGACAAAGTATGACGCAACGTATCCGAATCGACGTCGCGCGTCGCGGCTTTTTTGCGCGCCACGGCATGCTGCTCGTGATGTTGATTGGTCTGGTTGCCGCGGGCATGCTCATCGTGCATTACGGCCTGCGGGAAATTTTCGACAGTATCGCAGGCGTGGGGTGGGGGATCCTCGCCGTTGCTGGCGTGCATCTAGTCCAAGTCGCGCTCTCGGCACTCGCGTGGCGTGCGGTCGCGTCCCCCCTCTGGCAAGGCTCGCTAGCTCTGTTCGTACTCGCGCGCTGGATCCGCGAAGCGGTGAGCAGCTTATTACCGATGACCCAGATTGGCGGGGAAGTCATCGCCGCCCGATTGCTGACGCTCAGGGGACTACGCGCTGGCCCCGCCGCGGCGACCGTGGTGCTCGATCTGGGGATGGAGATCGTGAGCCAAGCGGTGTTTACGATGGTGGGCCTCGCGTTGTTGATCCTGGACGGCCACCACGGACCCGTGATCGAATGGACCGTCCTCGGTCTCGCCGGGATGCTCGCCATTGTGCCGGTGTTCGTGCTCGCCCAGCGGCGGGGTTTATTACACGCTACCGAACGGATTTTCGATCGACTCGGAGAACGCTTTCCGCTGCTAGGCAATGCGAGTTTGGAAGGCTTGCATGACACCATTCACGCCATCTATCGCACGCCAAGCGCGCTGCTACGCTCTATCAACGTGCACCTTTTATCGTGGTTGGCCGGCGCCTTTGAGCTGTGGCTGGTGTTGTACTTCTTGCGTACGCCGGTTAGTTTTCCGCACGCGTTGATCCTCGAAAGTTTGAGTCAGGCCATTCGCAGTGTGGCCTTCATGGTGCCGGGTGCGGTCGGCGTCCAGGAGGGCGGCTTCGTGCTGTTGGGCGCGCTGTATGGTCTATCGCCGCCCGTCAGTTTGGCCTTATCCTTGGTCAAACGCGTGCGCGAATTCGTGCTTGGCATGCCGGCACTGCTGGTCTGGCATCAGATTGAAAGTCGGCGCCGGTGGCGGGCAGCGGAACAATAAGAGGGGATGGTGAAGTGATGGCGACTGCGCTACATGAATCTTGGACGCACAAACTGGCGCGTGCGTTGGTCAGACCGTTGGTGCCGACGGCAGTCACGCCGAATCACCTGACCACGGCGCGCCTCGTCACGGGTCTCGCCGCCTGTGTGGCGTTCGCCGTGGGGCCCGGCTCCGCGCAATGGTGGGCCGGCGGGTTTTGGTTGCTGTCGGCGTTTCTCGATCGCGCGGACGGCGAGCTCGCACGCTTAAGCGGCAAATCGAGTCCCGGCGGTCATGCCTATGACTATGCGACCGACGTCGTCATCAACAGTCTGGTCTTCATCGCGATTGGTTTTGGATTGAGTGGCGAGGCGTGGGGTCGGCTGCCGCTGCTGCTCAGCCTTATCGCGGGCATCGCGATCGGTGGTGCGTCGATTTTGTCGGAATATCTTGAACGCAGCGGGAAAGTCGACGGCAAGGCGTATGAAGGAAATGCGGGCTTCGATTTCGACGACATCCTCTACGTGCTCACGCCAGCCGCGTGGTTGAATTGGACATGGCCGCTCGTGATCGGCGCCGCGATCGGCGGACCGTTTTTTCTGTTTATTACGTGGCAGCGGCTCCGCGCGACGCGTAATAATTAGCGCGCCCGTCGTCGCGAGCAGCCTTAGCGACGAATCTTTCCCCCTCTCCCCTTGCGGGAGGGCTGGGGTGAGGGGTAGCAAGGCATCGCAGTTCACCGATGATTCCAGCGACGTTGATCAGTGGCGTAGTTCGACACTTTCCTCACGCGATCCGCCTCCTCACCCTAACCCTCTCCCGCAAGGGGAGAGGGTACAGAGGACAGGGGGCAAGTAATACCCATGCCGTTCGAATGTTCGATTGAGGCACCGACGACTACAGCATGAGACAATCATTTCTCGCCGGTCTGGTCGCCGCGCTCACCGCGGTAATCATTTGGGGCACCCAGCTACCGATTGCGAAAGACGCCTTCGTCGCCGTCAATCCCTTGCACGCGACGATGATCCGGTATCAGGTCGCGAGTGTGTTTCTAGTTCTGCTGTTGATCGTCCGCGAAGGGCCACAGGCGCTGCATTACCGTGGCTTCGGCTTACGCGCCAGTGTGATTGGGGTGTTTGGCATGAGTGCGTCACCGATGCTGGTGTTCTTCGGCATCTCACTCGCCGGCGCCGAACGCGCCGCGGTCATCACCGCGTTGCAACCGGCGGTGGCCGCGCTCGCGCAGTGGATCTTTCGTCGCAAGCGACCTGCGACCTTCACCCTCGCGTGCATCGCGGTGGCCTTCGTCGGCGTGGTGCTCGTCGTCACCAAAGGACACCTCGTTGCCGCCGCAACCCCGCGTGAACTTCTGGGTAGCGCCATCATCCTGCTCGGCGCCGTGTGTTGGGTCATCTATACCATGGGCACCGAGCGCTTGGCCGGCTGGTCGACTTGGAAAGTGACCGTGCTCACCGTGTTGCCCGGAATGATCGCGACCACGCTAGTCACCGAAACCCTTGCGATGTGCGGGATAATCGAGGTCCCGACCCGCGCGGGACTTCTGAGCGTGATGTGGCCACTCGCGTATCTCACTTTTGCCGGCGTGCTGTTTTCGATGCTCGCCTGGAATTTCGGCACGCGCCGCATCGGGGCTTTGAATGCGACCTTGCTGATCAACTTCATGCCCATTGTGACCTTTGCGTTTCGCGCCTGGCAGGGTCATCGTTTTCTGCCGATTGAACTCGCGGGCGCCTTGCTGGTGGTGCTCGCGTTGGTCGCGAATAATCTTTATTTGCGCCGGCAATACGTGCGGCGTTTACAATCCTTAAGATAAACAGGTCTGCGATCGCCCGCTATGCGCCTAAGCTATTTCACGATGCCGCTGCATCCACTCGGACGCGATTATCGCGAAACGCTGGCTGAGGATCGCGCGGCGATTCTATTGGCGGATGAGCTTGGGTATGCCGAGGCCTTTATCGGCGAACACATCACCGATCGCGCGGAGACGATTACTTCGAGCCTGATCTTTATCGCAAGCCTGGCCTACGCGACCAAACAAATCCGTCTCGGCACGGGCACGTTGAATTTACCAAACACTCACCCCGCTGCAATCGCTGCCCAAGTCGCGATGGTCGATCACATGTGCGACGGGCGTTTTATCATGGGCATCAGCCCGGGTGGACTACGAACCGATGCCGAAGTGTTTGGCACGCTCGATCAGGATCGCAAGGCCATGTGTGATGAAGCCATCGATCAGATCTTGGCGCTGTGGGCGCGTGAGCCGCCCTACGACATCGAAGGTCGCTATTGGTCGCTGTCGACGCGGCGAACCATGGATTTAGAGATTGGTCAGGGCGCGATCCTAAAGCCGCTGCAGCAACCGCATCCGCCGATCGCAGTGGCCTGCGTGTCGCCGTTTTCGGAGAGTGTGAGCAAAGCCGCGCGGCGCGGTTGGTCGATTATCTCGGCGAATTTCTTGCAACCGGTGTGGGTGGCAAGTCATTGGCAAAAGCTCAAGGAAGGCGCGAACGCCGCGGGTCGCGCGCCACGCGGTGCCGATTGGCGCGTGGCGAAAAGCATTTTCGTCGCCGACTCGGAATTGGCGGCGCGCGCTTACGCGAAGTCGGTCCACGGGCCCTACGGGCATTACTACCAAAGCTTGATGCGCAAACTCATCGGCAACGGGCGCCCCGAATTATTCAAAGCCACGCGCGACATGGCCGATGCCGAGGTCACGCTGGACTATGTGCTCGACTCGCTCGTGATTTGTGGCACGCCGGCCGGCGTAACCGAACAAATTCTGGCGTTACGCGAGACGGTCGGGAAGTTCGACACGCTGGTCTACGCCGGCCACGATTGGGCCGATACGCGGCTCGCACGTCGTTCGATGGAATTGATGATGAGCGACGTGATGCCCGCGGTGAATCAGCATTTGGCGGCCAGCGGTTCCTAAATTACTATCAATCGTTCCCGCATGGCGGATCAGATGAAGCCAAAACGTATTCAACTCCAACGCACCAAAGGCTGGCGCATGCCGGCCAATACGGTGAAAGTTGATCGCACCACGCGCTGGGGCAATCCGTTTACGCTCGAAGCCTGTGGCACGCGCGAAGCGGCGGTGGCGCGCTATGGTGAATGGTTGAATGGTGCGGTCGTCGCGCCCGCGAACGAGACGCCGCCGACACCAGCAGAAATCAGGCTTGCACTACGCGGGAAGAATCTCGCCTGCTGGTGTCCGCTCGACGGTCCGTGTCATTCGAATACCTTGCTCAAGAGCGCGAACGCCATGACCGCAGCGGGTGGTGCGTAGCATTACCCCCTCACCCTAGCCCTCTCCCGCGAGGGGAGAGGGGACTGGAGGGCGATGGTCGTTCGCGCTTCGAAGCGGTCGCATTCATTGGACTCGCGATCGTGAATTCACTCCCTCTCCCCTCGCGGGAGAGGGCCGGGGTGAGGGGGTAATTACCCCGGCGGCTTACGCAGTAAATCGGCGAGGCCCGCAAACGGTTTATCGGTAGCCGGACTCGCTCGCTTACCGGTCCCGAAGCTATGTCCCTGCGCCGCTTCGACGAGCCGCATGTGCTCGTTATCGTGACAGTACAAACACAGCAGTTCCCAATTGCTGCCGTCCGGCGGATTGAAGTCGTGATCGTGATTGCGATGATGAACCGTCAGCTCGGTCAAATTTTCGCGCGTAAATTCGCGGCCGCACCGCCCACACACCCACGGATAGAGCTTGAGCGCCAGCGCGCGATAATCGCTCTCGCGTTTCTCGCGGGCGCGCCGCGCTTCAAGCACGACGCGATCGAGTTTACTGGCGCTGTCCGCGGACTTGTGGGTACTCATGGTTTCTCAGGTGATTTTGCGACAGCGTAATACGAAGCAGCGTCATTATTCAATCCGCGCGGCGGCTGGACGGCGCGCAATTCAAGGCCGACGACTGATCTCGAAGCATTGATGGATTCGCGTGTTGCGCTTGAAGTCGGCCGGCAGCGTTTCGCGGCTCATATCGCGGAGGTTGAGCGCACCGAGGGCGACGGTATCCAGGCGAAATCGCCGCAGGTTGGTCGAGAACACCAGCGTGCCGGTGGGCGCGAGCCAGCGCAGCGACTGTTCGATTAAATTCACATGATCGCGCTGCACATCGAGCGTGCCCTCCATGCGCTTCGAATTCGAAAACGTCGGCGGATCGAGAAAGATCAGGCCATAAGCACTATCAGGTTCGCGATCAAGCCACGATAAACATTCCGCATGGACGACTTGATGGGCCGGCAGGCCAAAGCCATTCAGCGCCAGATTTTGTCGCGCCCATTGGCAATAGGTCGCCGACATGTCGATCGAGGTGGTCGTGCGTGCACCACCGGCGGCGGCATATACGCTCGCCGTTCCGGTATAGGCGAATAGATTCAGCATATCGAGATCGGTTGCACGCTTGCGAATCAGGCCGCGCGTCAAGCGATGATCAAAAAATAAACCGGTGTCCAGATAATCGCGGAGGTTCACCCGAAATTTGAGATCGCCTTCCATCACGTCCAAGAAGTTTCGCGCTTCGGCGAGCCGTTCATACTGCGCGGTCCCGCGCTGTCGTTGGCGGCGCTTGAAGATAATTTGTTCGGTGGGAACTTCGAGCACTTCCGGCATCACGGCCAATGCCTCGTCGAGGCGCGCGCGGGCGCGTGCTTCGTCCACGCTGGCGGGCGCCGCGTATTCCTGCACGTGCACCCAGCGCGCGTCACCGCTGTGATAGAGGTCGATGGCGAGCGAATACTCCGGCATGTCGGCATCGTAGAGGCGATAACACGTGATATTTTCGCGTCGCGCCCACCGCGCCTGCGCGCGCAGATTTTTAGCGAGCCGATTGGCGAACATGGCAGCGCCCGGTGAGGATTCGGCGCGCTTGGCCACGCGCTGCTGCGCACGCGCGACCCGCGCACTACCCGGCGGCAGATCCGGATTAAAAAATTCCGGCGTCAGACGAAACCGCAGTAGGCGGCATCCCAACGCGCCGTTGAATAGCGTGTGGCTGCGGTGCGCTTTAATGCCGAGCGCATTGCCGAGATCGGGGTTGGCGGTCAATACAATGGCCTCCCACCCAACGAAGAATTCGCGTAAGCGCGCGCCTAACGTGCGATAAAGATCCACGAGTTCCTCCGCGGCGCCGAGACGCTCCCCATACGGCGGGTTGCACACCACCAGCCCCGGCTGGTTTGCGTCGTGCGGTGGCGACGCGCCTTCAATGGCGTGGCGCTCGACGTGCACGTGGCCGCGTAATTCAGCGCGATCGATATTTTCCCAGGCCGTATGGATCACGCTCGGATCGCTGTCATAGCCAACTATGGCCGGAATCGCGGATCGGCCCGCGGCACGTCGCGCTTCAGCCTCGGCTAGCAGTTGCCGCCACAAACCCGCGTCGTGCCCACACCAACGGGCAGCGCCTAAAACGTTGCGTAACAGGCCCGGCGCGATATCACCCGCGATCATCGCTGCCTCGATTAGAAACGTGCCCGAGCCACACATCGGATCCACCAACGAGCCCCCGCTGCGCGCGATTCTCGGCCAGCCCGCGCGATACAGAATGGCCGCGGCCAAATTCTCCTTAATCGGCGCCGCGCCTTGCCGCGTGCGGTAGCCGCGTCGGTGTAAACTTTCGCCGACGAGGTCGAGCGTAAGCTGGGCCTGATCTTGATCGAGATAAAGGTTGAGGCGGACGTCGGGCCGGTCGGTGTCAACGCTCGGGCGATTGCCGAGCGCATCGCGTAGTTGATCGACCACGGCGTCTTTGACGCGTTGCGCGATGAAGCGACTGTGCGTGAGTTGCGAGCGTCCCGTGACGGCGTCGACCGCAAGCGTGCCGGTTGGGCTCAGGTGTTCTACCCAATCAACCGCGGCGACACCGGCGTAAAGGCTATCCGCATCGGGCGCCGGAAAGCGCGCCAGCACCAACAACACGCGATTCGCAATGCGCGACCACAGGCACGCGCGATACGCGACTTCGAGCGTGCCCTGAAACGCCACGCCGCCAACCCGCTCCTTGCACTCGACCGCGCCCAGTGCCGCCAGCTCGGCGGCGAGCAAATCGGCGGTGTTCTTGGGACAGGTGGCGAAAAACTGGTGCGACATCGCACCGCACAGTGTGCCACGTTCAGCGTGCTCCCGCCTGGCTAAAAGCGAACTTGTAATTCGAGGCGTTGTGATGTGGGAGCCTGTACTGTGGGAGCGGCTTTAGCCGCGAATCCGGGTTGGCTTGGACGAGGATTGAAGGCTTGAACGATTCGCCGCTAAAGCGGCTCCCACAAATCCAATGGGTGGTGGGAGCCTGTACTGTGGGAGCGGCTTTAGCCCCGAATCCGGGTTGGCCTGGACGAGGACTGAAGGCTTGAACGATTCGCCGCTAAAGCGGCTCCCACAAATTCAATGGGTGGTGGGAGCCTGTACTGTGGGAGCGGCTTTAGCCGCGAATCCGGGTTGCCTGGACGAGGACTGAAGGCTTGAACGATTCGCCGCTAAAGCGGCTCCCACAAATCCAATGGGTGGTGGGAGCCTGTACTGTG
>JACPPA010000005.1 GCA_016191285.1 Gammaproteobacteria bacterium | reverse complement strand
TCCCTTCAATTTGCAGGATTATCTCGAACTGGTGGACACCAGTGGCCGCGTCGTGCGCGCTGGCAAGCGGGGTGCGATTCCAGCGCAGGTGCCGCGCTTATTAACCGTCCTTGGCCTCGCGCCGGACGAATGGTTTAAGACGGTGACGCAATGGCAAGCGCGGTTTGAGCTGTTTATCGGCGCGCCACATCGATTACGGCAAATCGCCGCCACCCGAGGCTGGCGTTGGGTGCATGGCCTCGCTGCTGGAAGGCGGTTGTACGCGAGAGCTAATCGCTAGCCTTCGACCCGAACTGATCAGACGCGCAATACCGTAGTCGTGCGCGGCCACTCCCGTGGCCAAGAGCCACCCGCGTAATTGAAATCCACCGTCCGGCAATCAATTGCAGACGACATTGGATTAAAAAACTCGATCGTCAATCGCATTCTTTCTAAAGCGTGGCTTCCGGCGCGAGTTTCAACCTGCTCTAATTCATTGGGTGTCCCATAATTTTGTCCCACCATAATTTTTATAATTTTGTCACTACTAAACGACGCCAGATTCGGCGCACCCATTTTTATGTGATTCTGGTCCTAGTCGTATGGCGTTGCCGCGCGCGCCGCGCCAACAATCCGCCTAAGCCCAAGCCAAACAACGCCAAGCTTCCCGGCTCCGGAACGCTCACGCCGCCTTCGATCACATCGTTATTGCACAACATCCCCCAATGCAGCGAGAGATATTCCCACGTGCCCAATTCACCGGCGTTGGCGAGGCTTAAGTCGAAGCTAAGTTTCTTCAACGCGGGATCGATGCTCCATGTACCCGTATCGAGTGCGTGAACAAAATTCGTCGCGTCGCGATTCACCGCCACCGCCTGACCCCGGCGCACCGTCACGTTTGAACCGAAGAAGCTGTCGGTGAGCAACAGGTCTTGCTGGTTGGTGCCGGTGAGCTCGTAAAGCGTGAAGGTGCCGCTGTTCGCCGAGCTCCAGCGATTATCGAAACTCAAGCCGTAGCGCCAGGTCGTGCCGTTGCTGGCGTCGTCGAATTTGTGTCCGATAAGATTGTCCGCGCTGTTATCGCCCGCCTTTACGAACGGATTCCATTTGCCACCCAACAATAAATCGCCGTAACCGATGCCTTTGCCGTTCGGGGTCACGGACGGATAAACGCCCACGTTGCCGACAAAGTTGGTGAAGATATCGACGTCGAGTTTCCCGTTGCCTCGCCGGACATCGGCACTCGCGATATCAAATAGGTCCTTGCGGCCGATTACGTCGCCGTAGCCATAATCGCGCGCGCCAATATAGGTATCGAGCAGCGGCACGGCTCGTGCTGAACCGCCGCAGAGCGCGCTTAAGAGGAATAGACCGCTGCTGAAATATCGCTTGTTCATTAACAAAAACTCCAGGAATTTTAGATGCTGCTATTCAGGCGTCAAAAACCATCATGCGCCGGGGCATTTGAGAGTCAGTGCCTCAATTTTTCCGTCATTGCGAGCGAATACGAAGCAATCCGTGTTTCGTCGCCTACGTCTCCTCCCAATGACAAAGCTGATGTAAGAGGAGCAACAGGCGTGCCGGGTGTGGCGCTTCGTGCACGATCAGGCATAAGAAGAACGTGGCAACAAATTCCGGATCGGAACGCGAGACGAAGTGAATCAACGACCTAGTAATGACTGCGCGCGTGAATTGCTGTGCAACGCGCGGCTGTTAAGTTTTGTGCGGCAATACCCGACGCATTTCGGCAGGTTTAGAGGTGTGACGCGGTATGCATTCGACGATCAGCGTCTGTCGTAAGGCAACGACCAAATAATCGTGGCGCCGTGCTTAGCGGCGATTAGACTCATCATTGACGTCGAGCTGACAACGCGGGCAGTGTGCGATCCGCTGGGCGTGCAGCGGCGCCCAGACTTCGGCGAGTCCCAACTGCAGTAGCCGCGCGCCGCAACGCGGGCAACGGATCCCAAGAATGAGACCGAGCATCGCGCCGACAACGGCGACGAAGGCGCCAATCATGATAATCGGCGCGATCGCAGGGATTAACACGGCCGCGATAAACACCAGCCAGCCGACAATCGCCACCAGTAAATAATTTCGCGTGCGGCGACCGAGGATCGCCCTTATCGTCGTCACGGGCCTAGCCGGCGTCCAAGCTTGGACCCGTCAAAGTCTCGCGGCGGACGATTTCAGCGAGCGGGCGCCGATAGAGCCGCGCCGGCTGCGCGCCGTTTAGCGCTTTGCCGAGCGTTATCATCATCACCGGTATCGTGTTCGCATCGAGTTCAAGCAAGGCGCCGACTTTCGCCGCATCGAAGCCGATCATCGGCCCCGTATCCCAACCACGATCTTTTGCCGCATACATGAGCGTCATGGCCGCCAGCGCGCTCGAGCGGACGGCTTCTTCGCGCTGCAAGCTGACGTTGTTTTGATAGACCCCTGGAATCATCGGCACATATTTGTCGCGCATTTCCGCTGGCGCGTCGGCATAGATCCGCGCGACATCGGCATAGGCGTCGAGTCGGCCGCAGACTAGGATCACGGCCGCACAATCCTCGACCTGTTGTTGACCAAACGCGAGATTGCGCAACGTCTGTTTGCGCGCCTGGTCGCGGACCACCACGAAGCGCCAATGTTGTAGATTGAATGAACTTGGCGATGAACGAACGTCGGTGAAAATCGCGGTCAGCTCCGCGTCGCTAATCGAGAGATTAGGCGTATAGCGGCGCACGCTGTGACGGCTACGCGCGAGTTCGGAAAATCCCATGGGTAGGTGCCTTTCGTAGTATTAAGCGCACGGATGCATGGCGTGCGATTGATGGTGAAGTGCCAGTAGTATCGCCTAAGACATCGCGGGCGTGCAGCTCTGGTGCCGATTGTTGACCACGACCCGCGGAAGCGTGGGATAAACTCAGTAAGAACGATACTGGATGCGGTAGGTATGCGAGTAATCAAGGCGGGCGATAGGATCGAATATTCGCGGCTTGAACAACGTTGGTTTGCGAGTCTGCTGTTGTATACGGCAGCGCCGATCGCGGCCGTCGTTGTGTATCGCATTCCACGCGGCATCGATTTCTGGTGGGATACGCTGATGGCAGTCGGCGTGATGGCCGGCGCCGGGCTTGCACTGCTACCGTTGCTGAGCGCACGCTGGTGGGTGCGTCAGCATCGAGAAACGCCGTTCTTGCGGTTGATACAAGCCGTTCATCGTCATGTCAGTTATGTCGCACTCGCCCTAGTCGCCGTGCACATCGCGGGCCTGGTGGTGTTGGAAGAACGAGTCATCGAGTATTTGAAACTTTCGGCGTCGGCGCCGATGCTCGCCGGACTGGTGGCGAGCGTGCTGTTTCTTGGTTTGATTTTAACGTCGAAATTTCGCGAGCAGCTGGCGTGGACGTATCGCGGTTGGCGCAATTGGCATGCCGCGCTGTCGCTGATGGCGGTGGCGTGCATGACGTGGCACTTCCTGGGCGCGGGCTATTACTTTTCAGGCGTGGGCAAACAGGGAGCGCTTATCTGGCTGGTCGCGTTCCCAACGCTGTTGAGTTTACTTTTTCGGTATCGAGCGCTGCCGGCAATGAGCACCGAGTCGATCGCGGTTGCCAGTACGCACGCCGCCATCGACGGGCGAAGTCGGCGCTTGGCCATGGCCGTCGCCCTCACTTGGTTGGCGGCGTCGATGTTGTACGGCGGCCTGCAAGCGATCGTGCCCTCGCCCATCATGGATAAGCCGTGCGTTATCGAACCCTGCTTATAGGGTCAGCCGTACTCGCAGTCACTGCGGCGGCAGTGCTGCTGTACTGGCGCGACCGGTTAGTGTTGGCGCGGCCGCTGCTCACGATTAATTTCGATCATCACGATCACGGCGCGGTGAAATGCGCGACCTGTCATCACAATTTCTTTGACAAGACCGGTCGCGATTCCTGCTATTTCTGCCACAAGATCCGGCCCGAATTGGCGCGCACGATCGAGCGCGATTTTCATACTTTCTGCCGCGATTGTCACACCAAGATGCGCGATGCTGGCTTCAAGAGCGGTCCGGTACGCCGCTGCGCACAATGTCATGGCGAAGCGCTGTGGACAGCGGGGCTGCCGCCTTGAGGTTGTTGTGAACCTCATGTGGGAGCCGCTTCAGCGGCGAATCTTCGTTGGAAGCTCATTCGCGGCTAAAGCCGCTTCCACCTAATGGGCCCACAACGCGGCTCCTGGGGTAAATTTCGATTAGCCTGGACCGCTGTCGTTGTCAGCGCAGCGAAGCAATCCAGACCGTCGCCCGCGAACGAGTTGTAACGCTGAACTTAAGCGTATTTCCCAGCCTCAGGTAACGTAGCGCCATAGCTATCCAAGAACGCGACTTCACCAAGCGGCTTACGTCTAAGCTTCTTCGGAAACGGCTTTTCTGGCCAGCCGAGCGTGATGACAGCCGCAGTGGCGAGTTCATCGGGAATATTGAGCAGACGTTTGATCTCGTTCTCCGACAAGACCAGGAGCGTGGTCAACACGGTGCCCAGCCCTTCACTCCGCGCGGCCAGCATGATGTTTTGGACCGCGGGGTAGATCGACGAGCCCGGCGTTAGTACGGTGCGACCGAGGTTGCTATCGAGCGCCGTCAAGTCCTGCCATCGGGCACACACGACAATCATGACCGGCACATCCGCTAGATGGCGTGCGAAGTGATCCACATTGGCTAGGAATTTCGGTGCGAAGCCGGATTTAATTTCGCCACTCGCGTATTTCTTGATCACCATATCCCAAATCGGTTGATAAAGATCATGGATGGCGCGCCGCTTAGCCGCATCGCGCACGACCACATAGGTGACGGGCTGGTTGTTACTGCCGGTCGCGGCCCAGCGCGCGCTGTTCAGTACCTTGGCCACCAGCTGATCGGACACCGGATCTTTCTTGTAATGCCGGCAGGCATTTAAGGTCTCCATTGCTTCTATGACGTCCATCGCTTTCCCTCCACGTAAGGTACGATTGAAGCCGCGAGCATAGAAGGGAACAGCAGTGGTGGATAGAGGCTTGCGCCCAAGCCGAGTTCATAAGTTGCTTACCGGGTAATCGGACCGCATGATCCAGCCATCACCAACACTCAGGGCGAGGAGGTTTTATGGCAGTAGTCAACTACACGGTGAATGGGCACATCGCGGTTATCACGCTTAATCGGCCGGAGGCGCGCAATGCGCTCAATCCGGAAGTCGCGGCGCGATTGGCCGATGCGTGGGTGGCGGTGCGCGATGATGACCGCGTGCGGGTCGCCATTCTGACCGGCACCGGCAGCTGCTTCTGTGCCGGTGCCGATCTGGGGCAACTGATCCCGCTCTATTCCGGCGCGCGTAAGGCGGAAAACGAATGGGACGAACGGGTGCTCGCCGACCGCGGTCTTGCGCGTCGCGCACTCTTGCGTGACTTTGATCCCGAGAAGCCCATCATCGCCGCCATCAACGGGCACGCCATCGCGGGCGGCATGGAGATTGTGCAAGGCACGGATATCCGCGTCGCGGTGCCCGCCGCGAAATTCGGCGTGCAAGAAGTGAAGTGGGCAATCTTTCCGGCGGGTGGTTCGAGCGTGCGGCTACCGGTGCAGCTGCCCTACGCGAAGGCGATGGAGCTGTTGTTGACCGGTGATCTGATCACCGCCGACGAAGCGCTAGGATTTGGGTTTCTCAATTATGTCGTCGACGATGTGTTGGCCAAAGCCATGGAAATCGCCAACAAGATCGCGGCCAATGGCCCGCTCGCGGTCAAAGCGATTAGGCGCTCCGCCAAAGCCTGTCTCGGCAAGCCCGAATTTGATGCGCTACAACTCGAAGCGGAGATCTCCGCACCGGTGTTCCTGACTGAAGACGCGAAAGAAGGGCCGCGCGCCTTCATGGAGAAGCGCGCGCCAGTTTATAAGGGGCGCTGATTTACCCGGGCGGGCGCGTGAAGATTCGCCGCTAAAGCGGCTCCCACCAGAGCGGGGACTGCTTCTGGTATGGAGTAAGCGCGCGCCAGTTTATAAAGGGCGCTGAATTATCCGGGCGGCGCATCAAGATTCGCAGCTAAAGCTGCTCCACCAGAGCGATAAGAGATCCCTGTGGGAGCCGCTTTAGCGGCGAATTTAGGCGCGCAATTCAGCGAGCACCGCCTCGGTTTCGCGCACCAGGTCGCGCACCACTTGCGCGGCGGGCTTGATGTCATCGATCAAACGCACCGATTCTCCGGCGTAAAGCGCCGCTTGTTGGAGATCCCCACGATACCCTATGAGCGGTGGCAGCACCGAATATTTGGGAATGTCGACGACACTGCCAAACATTTCGATTTGACCGATGGTGGTGCCTTCGCCTACGCGGTGGCCCGGCGCGGCGCTGCCGGCGGCTTCCCACTCGTTATATTCGCGATTTCGCAACACGCGATGTTCGGCATCCTCCCAGCCGACATCGAATAAGCGCGTGTAGACCGTATCTTCGGCGCGCGCGCTGACCAGCATGTCCTTGTAGGCTTGGACCACGCGCGCTTCGGTGGTGGCCAAAAATCGCGTGCCGAGCGACACGCCTTGTGCGCCAAGACTGAGCGCGGCCGCGATCCCACGGCCGTTAGCGATCCCGCCCGCGGCGAGGACGGGCAGCGGGCATAATTTATCGGCGAGGGTCGGCACGATCGTCGACAGCGAGGTTTTGCTTTTTACGTGACCGCCGGCTTCGATGCCCTGCGCGATGATCGCATCCACCCCTTTCGCCGCGGCTTCCAGCCCTTCCTCGACGGAGCCCACTTGGATAAAGATCTTGACCCCGGCGCGATGCGCGTCGGCGATATACGGCGCCGGATCGCCCCAGAACAGCACGATAAACGGCACGCGCTCCTCGATGGCGACTTCAATTTGGCCTTCCTTCATCATCGGCATGATGATGTTGACGCCGAAGGGTTTGGTGGTGAGCGCGCGTAAGGCTCGGATTTGTTCGCGCATCACGGGCGCTGGCAATCCGCCACTGCCCAATACGCCGCAGCCGCCAGCATTCGAAACCGCGGCCGTGAGTTCGGGACCTGATATATTCACGCCCATCCCCACCGAGAAAATGGGGTAGTCGATGCCGAGCAACTTGCAGAGCGGTGTTTTCAACATGACGTGACTCGCGTGGGAAGTGGTGGCCTCCAGTGTAGCAAGCGCGCGAGGGAGCGCGAATCCCCGAGCGGAGTTCGGCTAGCGCTTTAATAAAGATTCGCCGCTAAAGCGGCTCCCACAGGCAGCTCCCACAGGCAGTAATTCTCCAGCAATTGTGGGAGCGGATTTATCCGCGAATCTTTAGTGGCCTATAGGGTCAACGATCCCACGGCGCGGCCAATGTCACATCGATGCCATAACGCGCGATCGCTTGCCCGACAACGGTGGCGGCCACCGTCCCAGTTCCGGCCAAAGCATGCAAGGCGCCGATGACGATCTGATGGCGATCTACTTCAAAGAACTTCCGCAACGCCTGGCGCGTATCGCTGCGCCCAAAGCCGTCCGTGCCGAGCGCGTGAAACGGCGCCGCGACATAGGCTGCGATTAACTGCGGATAGGCCGCGACATAATCCGTCGCGGCAACGATGGGAAGTAGGCCGTGCAGACATTCTTCGACATGACTTAAACGTCGCGACGCTTGCGGATGAAGTCGATTCCAGCGTTGCGTTTCGCGTGCCTCGCGTGCGAGTTCGGTGAAACTCGTGACACTCCAGATCTCCGATTCGATCTGCCAATCGCGTTGCAACAGTTCAGCGGCCGCGATCACCTCGCGCAAGATCGTGCCGGACCCGAGAAGTCGTACTTGGGCGTTGCTTGTCGCCGGCCGATAACAATACATACCGCGCACGATCGCCGCTTCCACCCCGGCGGGTAATGAAGGCTGCGCATAATTCTCGTTCATGACGGTCACGTAGTAGAACTCATCATGCTGCGCTTCCAACAGGCGGCGCATGCCGTGATCCAAGATGATCGCCAGTTCATGGGCGAAGGCGGGGTCATAGGCGCGACAGTTCGGCACGGTCGCGGCGACGAGATGACTCGATCCATCCTGATGCTGAAGGCCTTCACCGCCCAGCGTAGTGCGACCGGCAGTCGCCCCGAGTAAAAATCCACGCGCACGCTGATCCGCCGCAGCCCAGATCAAATCCCCCACGCGTTGGAAGCCAAACATCGAGTAGTAGATGTAGAACGGCAGCAGCGGCAAGCCATTGACACTGTACGACGTAGCGGCCGCGACCCAGGACGACAGCGCACCGGCCTCGGTGATCCCTTCTTCCAGTAATTGGCCATCTTTGACTTCCCGGTAGTAGAGCATCGACCCGGCGTCTTCCGGTTCATAGGTTTGGCCGACCGATGAATAGATGCCGACCTGTCGAAATAAATTAGCCATCCCGAAAGTCCGCGCTTCATCGGCGACAATCGGCACCACGCGTGGCCCGAGCTCCTTGTCACGCAAGAGCGCGCTTAACATGCGCACCACCGCCATGGTGGTCGACATTTCCTTATTATCCGCCGCGAGCGCGAAGCTTGCGTACTGCGCCAATGGCGGGACGCTAAGCACCGGCGCGTCACGCCGACGGGCCGGCACAAATCCGCCGAGTGCCGCGCGCCGCTCTTTCAAGTACCGCAGTTCGCGCGAGTCCTCGGGTGGTCGATAGAAGCGCAGCGCTTCGACATCGGCGTCCGACAGCGGCAAATGAAAACGATCACGGAAGGCGAGCAGCGCCTCGACATCGAGCTTCTTCGCCTGATGCGCGGTCATGCGCGATTCGCTTGTGCCGCCCATCCCAAAGCCCTTTTTGGTTTTGGCCAGAATCACGGTGGGTTGTCCGCGATGCACCTTGGCGGCCGCAAACGCGGCGTAGAGTTTCCGGAAATCGTGTCCGCCACGGCGCAGCGCATCAATCTCGGCCTCCGACATATGCGCAACGAGTTTAGCGAGCTCGGGATCCTGCTGAAAGAAATTAGCCAGGTTATAACTGCCATCCTTCGCGCCCAAGGTTTGATATTCGCCGTCTGGGGTCGCGGCGAAGATCCGTAACAGCGTGTGCTGGGTATCGCGTTGGAACAGCGCATCCCAATCCGATCCCCACAAGACCTTGATGACATTCCAGCCGGCGCCGGTGAACAGTGCTTCGAGTTCTTGAATGATTTGCCCGTTCCCGCGCACCGGACCATCGAGCCGCTGCAAATTACAGTTGATGATGAACGTCAAGTTATCGAGATTCTCGCGCGCGGCCAGCGTGAGGCCCGCGATGGATTCCGGCTCATCCATTTCGCCATCGCCAAAGACGCCCCACACGTGACGCGCATCGGTATCCGCCAAACCGCGATCGCGAAGGTAGCGCAGGAAGCGCGCCTGATAGATAGCGCTGATCGGGCCCAAGCCCATCGAACCGGTCGGAAACTGCCAGAAATCCGGCATCAGCCACGGATGCGGATAGGAGCAGAGTCCATCGCCGCTGACCTCTTGTCGATAGTTCGCGAGTTGCCGCTCGCTCAAGCGCCCTTCAAGAAAGGCGCGCGCGTAAACGCCGGGCGCGGAGTGGGGTTGGAAATACACCAGATCGCCACCATGGGTTTCGGTGCCCGCGCGGAAGAAATGATTAAATCCCATTTCGAAAATTTCTGCCGCGGACGCATAACTCGCGATATGTCCACCGAGATCGGCCGAGGCTTGATTCGCGCGCACGACCATCGCCAAGGCATTCCAACGAATAATCGACGTCAGCCGCTCTTCAAGAATCAAATCACCCGGATACGGCCCTTGACGATCGAGCGGAATGGTATTGCGGTACGCGGAGTACGGCTGCATCGGCGCCTTAACACTGATGTCGCGCATGCGCTCTTCGAGTTGATGCATCAGAAATTGCGCGCGTTCGCTACCGTTGTCGCGGACTACGGCGTCGAGCGAGTCAAGCCATTCTTGGGTCTCGTTGGGATCGGCATCGGGAGGCGTTGCCGGTAAGGTGGTTGGGGAGTGCGCCTGGTTCATTCAAATTCTCGCTGCGCCCGAAGGGTGGCCTAATTGTAGCTGGGTGAGCAAGAGATCGTTAAGTCGCGCGGCGCCACACACTCGCCAGCCAGTGTTGTTGCGCGGGCGGCGCGCCGGCGGGCCGGTAGTAGTGCGTGATTTCGGTGAATTGAGCTGCGATCAGGTAGCGTCGCCAGACGTCCAGCGCATGATAAGCGCCGTAGCGTTCGCCGTTCCAACCTTCTTGATTTTGACCGCGCGGATTGGAACTAAATAACACGCCCCCGACCTTCAAGCTGGCATGTAGTTGGCGTAAGACTCGCGGAAGCGCCGCGGTCGGAATGTGAAAGAGCACCGCGTTGGCAAAGACCCCATCGAAATGTTCGCGCGGGAGCTCCAAATCGAGGAAATCCTGTGTCCATACTTCGCACCCGCTGTGCGCGCGGGCCATTTCTGTAAACCGAGTCGAACCGTCGAGTCCGATCGCGACGTGACCGAGTTCCGAGAAGGTCTTCAGATCGCGACCCGGGCCGCAGCCAAAATCGAGGATGGTGTGTGGTGGCGTACCTTCAATGGCGTCGAGCAGGGCGTTAATGTTTTGCCGCACATCGTGGTCGTGCGTGCCTGCCCAATAGGCATCGGCACGGGCTTCATAATGGCCGACGGTGCGGCTTGAGATTGCTTTTAGATTGGTCACTCTGGCGCGCTTAGTGGGAGGAGCACCGTAGTCTATCCGCCAACGGTTCCGTCCGCACGGGCGCTAGGTTAGGCTGTGTCCGTGCTGTCCCGCACGAAGAACCGCCGGAGTAAAGAACATGAGTGCCGAATTGAACCACGCTGCGCCAGGTGTCGATTCAACGCGTCTCGCGCGCGTCACCCGGCGCGTACAGCAGGATATCGAGCAAGGCTTGTATAACGGTGCCGCGCTGCTGGTCGCGCGTCACGGCCAAATAGTACTCGACCTATGTGCTGGGTTTGCCGATAGAGATGCCGCGCGATCGCTCCAACCCGATTCGATTTTTCATTTGATGTCCGTCACCAAGACGTTGACCGCGGTGGTCGCACTGCGTCTGATCGAAGATGGGGTGTTCCGTTTAACCACCCCCATTGCCGATGTCATTCCGGAATTCGGGGAAGCGGGCAAAGAGACGATCAATGTCTACCACCTGCTGACGCAAACCGGCGGCTTGCCGATCGATACCCCCGGCGCGACGACGGACGTGATCGCTGACCTCGAACGTTACGCCGCGTGGACCTTCGATAAGCCGGCGAGTTGTAAACCGGGCGAGCGCGTGGCGTATTCGGTGTTGGTGGCGCATTCGGTGCTTGGACTTTTTATGCAGCGCGCGAGCGGCCGTCCGTTCGTGCAATTAATGCAGGAACTGCTGTTCGATCCGCTGGCGATGCGTGACACGGCGTTCGGTCCGCGCGCGGACTTAATGCCACGCCGCTGCCCACTCGCGCCAGCGGCTTATTTATCGCGACTCGGGAAGCAGGCCGCCGCCGAACTCGCGGTCACGCACATCGCGCGCATTACCGGCTACGCGACACATCCAGGTTCGGTTGCGCCTGGTGGCGGCGCGTTCTCGACGGCACGCGACATTCATCGCTTCGCCGAAATGTTACGCCGTGGCGGCGAACTCGACGGCGCGCGCATTTTGTCGCCAGCAACCCTTGCGTTGGTCGCGCAAAATCATACCGGGCAAATGCCGAATCAAATCTTCAAGCATTTGTTTCCCGATCGACGATGGGTCGAATCTCCGGCTTATTTGGCGTTGGGATTTTGGGGCCGCGGCTCAACCCCGACACCAGGTCCCTTCGGCGATTTCAATTCGCCGAGAACTTTTGGCGGCATCGGACGCGGGACCACGTTGTTTTGGATCGATCCTGCGTTGGATATGACGCTGGTGTTATTGACGACCGGACTGATGGATGAGGGCGACAACTTTGTGCGGTATTCGACGCTGTCCGATCTCGTGGTGTCGTCGGTCGTCGATCATCCTGCCTATAAATAATGACGATGGCTTTGTGTCGCACCGCGCGCAGCGATAAGTGGCGATATTTTATGGGAGCGGCTTTAGCCGCGAAAGGGCGTCAGTGGAGATTCAAAGCGCAAACTCGCGCCTACCTCGTACCGCATCGTGAGCTAGCTCGTGAAATCTCGCACTGGTCCCTGCGGCACGATGCGGGTAGGATTGATACTCTCGTGGCTGCGGTAGTAGTGCTCTTTGATATGCGTGAAATTCACGGTCCCGGCTACGCCGGGGACACGATAGAGTTCGCGCGCGTAGCGGGTGAGATGGGGATAGTCGATCAGGCGTTTCAAATTGCACTTGAAGTGACCGTGGTAGACGGCGTCGAAGCGCACGAGGGTCGGAAATAAACGCCAATCCGCTTCGGTGATAGTCTCACCGCATAAATAGCGCGTGGTCTCGAGTTGTAACTCGATGGCATCGAGTGTGGCGAAAAGCTCGGTGACTGCCGTCGCGTACTGATCTTGCACAGTGGCGAATCCTGCGCGATATACGCCATTGTTCACAGTGCGATAAATCCGTTCGTTCCAAGTGTCGATCTGCGAGCGTAGCTCGATGGGATAAAAATCCGACGTGACTCGCGTCGCGAACGCATCGAATTCGCGATTCAACATACGAATGATTTCTGACGACTCGTTGTTGACGATAGTCTTGGTGTGCTTGTCCCACAGCACCGGCACGGTGACCCGTCCGGTGTAGGCGGCGTTTGCGGCAACGTAGATTTCATAAAGATGCGCCGCGCCCAGCACCGGATCCGGCATACCGCCGGGCGCGTTCGAGAACGACCAACCGTCAGCGCCCATGAAGGAATCGACCACGGACACCGGGATGACGTCTTCCAGGCCCTTCAGTGCGCGATAGATCAACGTGCGATGCGCCCACGGACACGCCAGCGACACGTACAAGTGATAGCGACCGCTGGCGGCCGGGAAGCCCGCATCGCCGTCCGCGCTGACCCGGCCGCGAAACGCGGGGGTGGTGCGCACGAAGGCGCCGCCTGACTGCTTGGTGTCATACCAGACGTCGTGCCAGACGCCATCGACAAGCATGCCCACGATTAATGTTCGCTCCGATGTTGCAGATTGCTTGGGCGGTGATCGCCGGCCAGCCAGCGCTGTGCTTCCTGGTCACGCGTGACATAGGCGTTGCGATGCAAACGCAAGGGTAGATGAGAAGGGGTTTGAGACATCGGTAACCTCCGTTACTGTCGGGTTGAAAATGCATCAGGTGCATTTATGAGCTTGTCGTGGGAGCCGCGTTGAGCTTCGAATCTTTATTGAGGCCCATTCGCGGCTAAAGCCGCTCCCACATGAAGCGAACTATTAAGGAATCTCTGCAAAAGGCAGAGATTCCTGCGGCACAGGGGGGTGCCTTACTCTGAAAAGTCCAGGAGGGAATTATTTAGAGGTTCCTTAAATTTCTTTTGAAGGAATCGGCTAAATACCGCGCCCGGCGATTTTTTGGAGCAATATCATGCAGTCGTTTGGTACCGAATCGCCACGCCACGCCACGTGCTGATCGGGGCGTACTAACAACAGATCGCGTTCGTAGATCGCGCGCAAGCCCGGCTGCGTTACTTTTACAACTTGGAGTGGAATGCCGGTGGCTTGCGCCGCGCTTTCGAAGGCGCTGACGTCCACCTCGCGCAATACCAACAAGGTGAAATAAAGTCCAAGCTTATCGTGGACCGAGTCGCCGTCGGTCAGGAATACATGCGGCAACCGCGCGCCGGGCCACGTGGACGGGCGATACGTGATGGGATCGACGGGCGGTGGATCCGCTTCGTGCACGATGATCGGCGAGTCATCGTAACGGTAGCCGTGTTCAACGCCCCAGGATTCATTTTCGATATTACCGAGCGCCGCGATCTTGCGACCGATCGTCGCGCGCCGCGCGGCGGTTTCGGCGTCGGCGCCGTCGAGCTCACCGGCCTCTGCAAACACTTGCCCGATGGCTATCCGCACGCCGACGTGGCGCGCCGACGCGGCCAAATGCATCCATGCGGTGGGTTTGCGTTCGGCTTCATACGCCGCGAGCAAGCTAAGATCGCCCCAGCCCTGAATCATCGCGCTTAATATCCAAGACAGGGCTGCGGCATCGGCGATGCCAGAGTTCATGCCGTAGCCGCCGGTCGGCACAAACTGATGCGCGGCATCGCCGGCCAAGGCGGCTCGACCGACATGAAAGGCTTGGGCGACGACGAAATGGGCGTCCCACGGATTCGCCTGCAGGATCTCGTAGTTGAACGACCGTCCGGCCCACGCCTCGAGAACTTCGGCCGGGTTGAGGGTGTTGCGATCGACACCCGGCAGCCCTAAACACTGCAAGGTCCAAATGTCGTGATCATTTTGCGCGATCATCGTGCCGATGGCGGATTGGTAATGCCAAGTGGCGCCCCAGCGCTGCAGGAACTCGCGCTCCTCCGAGCGAAAATGCACCATGTACGCCTGTCCCACACCGAGGTCGCCATCGAGTTCGATGTCAAGTTGGCGCCGAACGCGGCTACCGCCGCCATCACAACCCGCGAGGAACCGACAACGCACGATTTCAATTTTGCCGTTGGCCGAGCGAATTTCCGCGCGGACGCCGTCGGCATCTTGCTCGACCAGGCGCTCGAACGCCGTGCTGAAGCGCACGTCGATCAGCGGATTGTCATCGACCGCGCGCTTTAGCACCGGCTCGATTACTACTTGGCTAACGCGCATGGGCGGCTCGCGGGTGTGCGAGCCATCATTATTCGCCCGACTTTTTTCGCGCATTTCCTTAGCGGAAGGATAGTGAAAGCGATGAAGCTGGTGGCCCGACAACGAGGTGATCCAGGCGATATCGAAGGAATTTTCTTCTGGCACCCCCGCCGCGCGTAACGCGGCACTTAAGCCGAGACGATGAAAGAGCTCCATGGTCCGACCATTGGTTAGATCCATTTTCGGCGAGGCGGTGGTGGTTGGATTGCGTTCGATCAAAATGGATCGGACGCCATAACGCGCGAGGTTTAGCGCGAGCGTCATCCCAACGGGGCCGCCGCCGACGACGAGGACGGGAATTTCGATTGGAGAGGTCATGCGACAGGGGAACCTTTCTAAATTGCTCGTTTCCAGCTCAGCGCGCGCTCAAGCATAACCAGCATTTCTCAACGCGGTCACGCACCCCGAGTAGGTCGGTTGATCGATCAACGCTTCGTTGACGACGGTCTCGCGCAGATGGAGCGTTAACTCGGGTTGCTCAATCGCGAGCTGACCCGCGCGTAAGCCATCGACCAGCCGCCAGCGTAATGCATTGAGTGCTGCGTTGGAATTAAACAGTCGACGTAATCGAGCCTGCTCCGCGCCACGCGCCTGCTCACCTATAGCCATGTCGCGCAGCACGATATCGAGAGAATTAGCGGCGACGCGGGCTAGAAAACTCGTACGGCCGGAGGTCGCCGGCATCACGTCCGCGCGCAGATAGTCGCGGACGCTGCTGACCAGCTCGTCCAGCCGCGGCAACGCGTCATCGCGATGAACAGCGTCGGGTACCACGCGTGTTACGGCGCCTGGGATTAAAAGATTTACGCAATCTACTTGGCATTCCGACGAACGCCGCCCGATACCCGGGCGCTCCACCGTTTGATCGGGACCTAAGCGAAAATGCTCGGCCATTTTAAGGCAACCCACCGCCCACCAGAACGAACCGAAGACTTCCCAGAATTTTAATTCGGCTAAATCGATTTGCTGACCGGATTCCGCCGCATAACCGGCCAATAAATCGGCGTACTCACCAAAGCCGCCGACCGGCAAGGCGCTATTGCCGAAGCGCCACGAATTAGTACACAGCCAGCCCAAATCGCGTAGGGGATCGCCGAGATGTGCGATCTCCCAATCCAACACGGCGACCACGCCGCGCGGCGTGACCATCAGGTTGCCGTTGCGAAAGTCTCCATGCACCAAGCGCGGACGGCGGGCTGGTGGCAGGTTCGCGAGTAACCAACGCGCGGTGAAATCGATCATCGGCTGCGGTGACTGTAGCGCTTGATAGTGTTGCCAGGTGGCATTGACGAAGTCTGCCGGCGGTCGCACCGCGAGCACTGAACTGAGGCCGCTGGTAGTGGGATCGATCGCGTGAATGCGCGCCAACACCTGGCCGCATTCATAGGCCAGGCGCGGCCGCACTTCGGCAAGTTCGGGACTTCTGACTAGGCGCGCCCCCAGCGTCTCGCCGTCGATCCAGGTCATGACAAAGCCTTCGCCAAGACCGTCACCGGGTTCGAACTCCGTCAAGATTTCTGGTACTGGCACGCCGGCCGCGTGTGCGGCTTTAATTAATCGTGCTTCAGCGCGTAAACCGATCTGCCCAGAGGTGCGCGCCATCGGTTGGCCGCCGGCCTCACGGCGCAGCGCCAATTGCCGCGCGCCGCCGGTCGTGTCGATCTTGAGCTTGTAGGTTTCTTGACTGGCCCCGCCCGATAATCGTTCGAGCGCAATGACAGCGCGAAATTCGGGGAGCTTGCGCGCCAGTACGGCCGGTAACGCTTCCGGTAGCGATAATGTTTCGCCATTCATCGCGCGTTACCTTAGACCTCGGTGACTCCCTTGGGCGCGCGCTGCTGCATGAACCCAAACAGATAGCCCGCGACCCGCCGCATTTGAATTTCTTCCGAGCCTTCGGTGATCCGGTAGCGTCGATGATGGCGATAGATATGCTCAAACGGTTTGTGGCGTGAGTAGCCCATGCCGCCATGGACCTGCATCGCGCGATCGGCGGCTTCACAGCACATGCGATTCGCCCAGTAATTACACATCGAGACTTTGTCCGACACCGAGAACGCGCCGTAGGTATCCATCATCCACGCGGTTTTGTGGATCAAGGCGCGCAACATTTCGCATTGGGTTTGCAATTCGACCAACGGGAACTGGATCCCCTGGTTGCTCGCCAGCGCCTTGCCAAAAGTTTTACGGGTCCGCGCATAGGCCACGGATTCGTTTATGCAAAACTGCGCCGCGCCAAGACTCGACGCCGCCTGGCGGATGCGATTCTCGTTGAAGAAATGTTGTACCACCTGTAATCCCCGGCCTTCTTGGCCAAAAATAGTGGAGTTAGGCACGACGACGTCGCGCAACGAGATGCGACCATGATCGGTCGGCATGTTGAACGTCCACATCATTTCTTCGACTTTGAATCCAGCGCTGGCGGTCGGAACAATAAACGCGGTGATGCCGATACCGTCACCCGCGTTACCGCTGGTGCGCGCGAAGATCAAATCGTGCGACGCCGTATGCACGCCGGTATTCCACGTTTTCTCGCCATTAATCCGCCAGTTGTCTCCCACGCGGACCGCCACGGTCTCCATGTGGGTGGCGTCCGAGCCGTGATTCGGCTCGGTGATCCCGAACGCAAAAATCTTCTCACCCGCGGCCAACGGCGCGATCCATTCGTCCTTTTGCGCCGCCGAGCCGTATTCCAACATCAACAACAGGCTGATGTTGTTACCGACGACGGCATGTTCATTCTGCAAATCACAATGCAGCCCGAGCCCCTTGGTCGTTAGATGTTCGCGGATGATGGCCATGCCCAAATTAGTCCCATCGCGCCCGCCAAACTGCTTCGGAAACGGATAGCGAAAATGCCCGGCGGCATCTGCGCGCCGCTTCGCTTCGGCCAATAACGCTTCCCACTCGTGGCGCGGCAAGCCGCCGTTGTCCCAGTCGGTACGCGCATGTTCGCGGCGATGATCGAAAAAACGAAGGTTGTCGTCTTGCGCCTCGAGCGGTTTGATTTCGCGCTCGATAAATTCGTCCAATTCCTTGAGGTATTGCACGAGCTCGGCCGGGATGTCGAAATTCATAGTGACCTCGGACTTAAACGAACAGTTGATGGCGCAGGAGGAGCCTAGCAAAAATTGTCTGGCGCGGCTCGCTAAAACGGGCGCGGCGCTCACTCAAGATTCTCGAGGCTGACCTTCAGGCCGGGCGTGCCGGCGCTACCCGAGCGATGAATAACCCAACCGCGAGCGGTGCCCAACCAAGGCAATTCACGAGCGGCAACCAGTCAGGCTCCGCGCCGACCACGTTAAGATAATAGGCGCGCAGCATGCCAGCGCAGCCGACGAAACCGAGCCCGCCTGCAAAACGCGCGAGCCACGGTTGGTTGGCGCCGGCGACGAGATACACAATTGGAATTAACGCCCATACGTAGTAGTGAGCCCACACGAGCGGTGCGCCGCCAAGTGTAATCACCAACCCCACCGATGCCCACCACGTTGCCGCATTGGCGGTCGGCATTAGCGAAACCTGACGTCCGGTGACTTGCGACAGCGCCCACGGCACCCCGACCAGAATAATTAATCCACCGAGCGTTAGCACCGATGAGGTCGCGAGCAGCGGCCAGTGTCCGGCGAGCGACAGTTGATTCGAGAACGAGTAATTGCCGAGCGCGTAGGCGTATCCCAACCGGCCGTCGTGGCTAAACAGCACACGAGCCCAGTCAATCCAGATCACGGGCGAGGCGAAATAAAGACTGCCGATCTCAACACAGACGGCGGCGGCGGCGATTGCTACCGCGATGAACGGTAAGCGGAGATTGCGCGGCGCTTGGCGCAGGCCGCCGATCCCAAGTAGGGTCATGGGCAAGAGCAAATTGGGCTTTAGGAAGGTCAGCGCTGGCAACCATCCACCGAGTACGAGAAGTGCAAGTCGCGATCGCTGCGCGGTACGCAAACTGAGCGCAATCGCAAACACCAGGCCAAGGAGCTGCACGCTCGCAAGATTCGCGAATCTCAGATCGACCACCAATGGATCGTACGCCGCCATCAGGAGCGCAGACCAGAGGATGGCTCGGCGCCATTTACCAATTCCGAGCGAGCGCCACAACGTGAGCATGCCGGTAGCGATTGCTAGCATTTGTATGCACCGATAGACGCTGAGCGCATGCGCGTATTGGTTCGGCAGGAGCCGCGTGGCTACATAGAGCAGTGGGGTGTTTGTCAGATCAAGAAATGATTTCGCCTGATGTACCGCTTGTAATGTTCGGTCGTTACTCGCCAGGGCTATTGCTGCCAGCTTGGTCTTATATTCGACGGGGTAGCGATAGGGATTCGCTTGTGCCTGAGGCATCAGTGTGCGGGCGTGGGCGATCCCCCAGTAGTGATAAAAATCCAAACCCGCGTCGCGCGGTACTTCGCGCCAAAACGGCCACAGGGTGTACGCCATGGCCAGCAAGCAGCCACCGATCACGAATCCGAGCAGGCGTTGCACGCAGAAATTGACTTGCGGATTAACGCTGCGCCGCGGACAGCGGTCCTGGCTTATCGCGAATCACGATCATTTTGCCGTTCTCGACCTTCCACATTTTGAGATCGCGGGTAACGACGAACAGCGGTACCTTTTCTTTCAAACTGAGCAGCACGTGCGTTTCGAGCGGTGTGTCACTGAGGTTCGCGCGAATGGCCAAACCTTGCTTGGCATCCGTGTCGTGGAGTCGTTCTCGCGGCGCGGCGGCGCATGAGGTCGACAGCGCGTCGGCGCGATTGACGTTTTTGCCGTCGAGGCTCATCGAAAACCGGTAATGGCCGCCAATCATCACTTCTTTCGGATCATCGCTCAGCGCGAGCGCGTAGACCAAAATTCCGCCGCCATCCGGATCGGGCAGGGTCGCGCTATCAAAGCGCCGCGAACACGGATCTTTGAGATACGGCCGGGCGACCGCGCGCGCGGCCAATTGACTGCTTTGAAATGGGGTTAATACCGGCGTTGTCGAGCGCGAAAAACTCGGCAGCAATAAATCGTCGAATACCGCATCGAGGATAGCCACGGGACCCTGCTCGGTATTGCGTATGAAGCGGACGACGGTGTGTTTGACATCCCCTTCGATTACCCAACCGTTGATTTTTTCTTCCGCTGGATCGAAATGATCGTCCAGCATTTCCGAAGCGATCGAGGCGCGCCGATCTTGGTCGTACAACGCACGGCCCAGCGTCTCGAGTTGGGCCACCGAAAAGACGCGTAATTCATCCGCCGGCAGGGCGGTGGCGGTCAGCAGGCAGGCAATTAGAACAGCGCGCATGCGATTAGCTCTTTAATTTCGTAATAGTTTACGCGGTTAATAGTCGGCGAGGGCGTCGTTCGGACCGCTAAGTCCACGGCTCGTGCCACTAACCGCTGCAATCCTGCTCTACCAAGTTCATCGTGGGCCCACTCCCGGCCAAGGCTATAATCGCCCCATCATACTGAACTCGATCTCAAGACGGAGCGCCCCGCCAATGTCCGAATTCGTGATGGCGACCGTGGATGTCGGTATTATGACGGCGTTTGTCGAGAAGCGAGCGCCGGATAAAAGTAAGTACTGAAGACCCGCACCACCGATGAAAATAACTTCGCAACGAACAAGGGGAGCACCATGAGCCAGGTATACAGCGAGCAACATCGCAAGCTTCAAGACCAGTTTTCCACGCGCAAGATGGCCGACCGCTTGGAAGAGATGATCGTCAAGCCGCTAGTGGACGATATGGACAAGGGGTTCATCGAATCGCGTGACTTCTTTTTCTTATCCACGGTCGATCAAACCGGTCATCCGACGACCTCTTACAAAGGCGGCGATCCAGGATTCATTCGCGTGGTTGATCCGCAGACCATTGCCTTCCCGAGTTACGACGGCAACGGCATGTTTTTCTCGATGGGGAATATCTCGGCGAATCCGAAGATTGGAATTTTATTCATCGACTTCGAAAATCCGCACCGGCTACGGTTGCACGGCGAAGCCACTGTCACCGCCAATGACCCGCTGTTGTCCGCGTATAAGGAAGCCGAGCTCATCGTGCGCGTGAAGATCACTAAGATTTGGGTCAATTGCCCGCGCTATATCCATCGCATGCAACGGGTCGCGCCGTCGCGCTACGTTCCACGCGCCGCCTGTGAGACGCCACTCGCGGTCTGGAAGCGCCTCGATCTTGTGCAAGATGTGTTGCCGCCAAAAGACGTCGGCCGCGCTGCGGCCGCGGGTGGTGTCATCACGATGGATGATTACTTCGCGAAATTGATGAAAGGCGAGGCCTGAAACAAAATTGCCCGGTGCGGCACTTGCGGTGGAGTTTCTTATTCCTGCTCGCCGTGAGTGTGTGCGACCCGGCTATGGCGGCGGTCTCGGGCGCGGAATTACTGGCCACCTGTGGCGTCGCCTTGGCGCATGGCTATCGCGGCGTCGACAGCGCGATGTGCGAGTGGTACGTCAATCCCTGCGTGGTCTGCGGTAGTCCGGCTCGTGCGCGCTGGTGTCTGCCGCCGACACTGCGCGATGCCGAGCTCGCCGCGGTGATCGTGCACGAGTTGCAATCGGATCCTCAGTCACTAACGCGCGATGCCAAAGAGTTAGTGAAGGAAACGTTAACCGCGCAGTTTCCTTGCGCTGCCGATTAATACGGCGTCCTGCCTGCGGTCAGCTGTAAATACTATTCAGCACGTCACATCGCTTCAGGTGGGAGCCGCTTTAGCGGCGAATCCTTGCCAAAAGCCACTCCCACAAAACTAAGCCTCGAATTAGCAAGGTTGGTTGCGAGACTGCACGCATCGAAGACGCTAGCCTGTCGGATTCGCCTGCCGCGGGCGCCCGCGGCTCCACACATGATCGGCTAGTTGCGGCGTTGCGCGGCCATCTTCCAACAGGCTGTGATCGCGCTGATAGGCACGGATCGCGATTTGCGTGCGCGAACCGACGATGCCATCGACCGGACCCGCTCGGTATCCGAGGCGATTCAACCCCGTTTGAATTGAGTTGACGACCTGGCTGTAGGAGCCAGCGTGTGGCGTCGCGATTTGCGTCATCGGCGCCGGCCGTCCGCCGCGGCGCCAAATCGGCTCGCCAAAATTCATCTGATGTTGATCGGTCAATGCACCGGTTAATGCACCGGCGGCGGCGCCGACGAGCGCCCCGGTCGCCACCGACATCCCAGTCACGGCGCCCAAGGCCGCACCCGCGCCAGCGCCGAGCGCACCGCCACTGACCGCGCGATCCTGCGGCAGACTGCCACAGCCGGTAAGTGCTGCGATCGTGATCGTGGTTATTACAGTTTTGGTCTGCATGGAGGTTCTCCCCGTTAATTGCCGAACCACGGCGCGCTTTTTATTAGCGCCGCGGATGGGGCCATTAAAACGACAATGCAGCGCCGAAGGGTGTGCGCTCGGTCACAAAAATTAACATTGCAGCCATCGGGCAGCACGAAGTGCGTGCGTTCCTAGCCGATCACTGGCGCCTGTCGCGCCGCAGTTATTTGTTCAAACGCATAAGCGAGTCGAAACAGTGTCGCCTCCGCATACGGTCGCGCCATGAACTCGACGCCGACGGGTAACCCGCCTGCAGCCAATCCGCCGGGGACACTGATCGCTGGCAACCAGGTCTGCGACGCAATCAGCGTATTCGTCGGAAAGGTCAACGTCGTCCACACCCGCGTGTTGAGTTGCTCGCGCGTTGGCGGTACGACTTGCACATCAGGAAAGAACAAGCCGTCAAGTCGGTGTTCGGCCATCAGATTCAGCACTGCGCGTTGGAATTCCTCGCGCGCGGCCAAACGCCGAAAATACTGCGGATCGTATTCCGGGAGTTCGGGACCGAGGACACAGGCATCGATCAAATCGAGCATGGGGTGATAACGCCGCGTTTCAAAAATCTGATTCAACGTTCGCAGCGGCGCCGCGGGGCGCGCGGCGAGAAAAGCGTTGATATCGCGTTTCGAACAATTCACATACATCGAAGTCGCGCTCACGTGATGCGCAAGGTTCGGTATTTGGACCTCGGCCACCGTACCGCCCGCGGCTTCAATCGCCATGACGGCTTCGCGGATTACATGGTTCACGGGTGCGGCAAATGGATCGGAGTCACTCCCCAGCGCATTAGTCACGAGACCCAAGCGCGCCTGCTTCAGACCATTGCGATCAAGTGCATCGCTAAACCGACGTGGTGCGCCAGCCACTTCATAATGGACGGAGAGCGAGTCGGCCGGATCGTAACCCGTTATTAATTCGAACACGGTCACGGCATCGCGCACTGTGCGCGCCATTGGGCCCACCGTATCTTGGAAAAACACCAAGGTGGATGAGCCGTTGCGACTGATCATGCCGGGAGTCGAACGGATCCCCACCAAGTTATTGCACGAGGCGGGGACGCGAATTGAACCGCCGCAATCGGTGCCGAGCCCGATCGCGCCGAGGTTGGCCGCGATGGCCGCGCCGGTGCCGGCGCTTGAGCCGCCCGGATCGCGCTTTAGGTCGTAGGGATTACGGGTTTCGCCGCTCATTGAAGAATACGCCCACCATGAAGTCGCAAAATCCGGCAGAGTGGTTTTGCCGAGAATAATGGCTCCAGCGGCGCGCAGCTTGCAAACTACGGTCGCATCTTGTGTGGGTTGATAGGCGGCGAAGGCCGCGCTGCCAAAAGTCGTCGGCATTTCGCAGGTTTCGATGTTGTCCTTGAGCAACATCGGAATCCCGTGCAATGGCCCCACCAGCTTGCCGGTTTTCGCTAGGTGCCGGTCGAGCACACCGGCCTGTGCCAGCGCGTGCTTATTCACATTGACGATGGCGTTTAAATTTGGTCCGCGTTGATCGATGAGTTTGATTCTTTTGAGGTAGCCATCGGTGAGTTCGCGCGCGGTTACTTTTCCAGCACGGAAAGCGCGGTGAATGCTGCTAATGGTGGCTTCTTCAATGTTGAACGCCAACGCGCCGCGAGCCTTAGCCATAGAGGATCTCCCGCCGTCGATGACAGCACGGTCAATGCGTTTCGAACTTAAGCTGTCGACTAGCAGGCTGTCAATGTCGACAATTGCTCGGCACGGGCAATGTGCATAAAGTGAATCACGCCATGTTCCAACGCGCCCGGCGAGGGACAGCGCGGCGCCCGTCCCCTTGGCCTCGAAACAATTTACGAATGCCTAATTTTTCCGATACACAATCCCACTACACGCCAACGTTATCCGACGAAGGTTTCGTCGATCCCTTGGCGTAACGCGAAGCGCACTAAATCGGCGGTGGTGGTTAGCGCAAGCTTCTGCAAGAGGCGCGTGCGATGCGTGCTGACCGTTTTCACGCTTAAATTAAGTTCATTGGCAATCTGCGTCGAACCTTTCCCCGTCACGATCATCTGGAAGATCTGATATTCGCGATCGGAGAGATCTTCGAGGCTCGCTTCTTCGCGTTTGCGATTGACGGCTTCTTTCAACAGCGCGCCGACACTTGGCGTGATATAGGTGCCGCCGCCGGCGAGCGCGCGGACCGCAGCGATAATCTGATCGGGATCGGCGCCTTTATGCAAATAGCCTGAGGCGCCGGCGCGTAGGGTGCGCACCGCGTAATGTTCCTCGGGAAACCGCGTATACAGCAGCACCGGCAGATCCGGATGTTCGGCGCCGATGGCGCGGAGGACTTCGATGCCGTGTTTGCCTGGCATTGAAATGTCCAAGATTGCGACATCGAACTCCGCCGCCGCCAGCGCCTTCATCGCCTCTTCGCCATCTTTGGCCGAGCCGGTAATCGTAATATCCTCGATCTCCGCGAACACGTGGCTCAAGCCGGCTTGCACCAGCGGATGATCGTCGATGACTAATATTCGAATCATGGTGTCCTCACTGTGGTTTGGGCAGGGCGACAGAGAGCCGTGTCCCGCGCGGTTGAACCGCTTGCAGGCGCATCGTGCCCCCGTGTTGGGCGACGCGTTCCTGGAGACCGCGAATGCCGAAAGTACCAGCGGCGGCGAGGTTGTCGGGTTTTAGGCCGCGCCCATCGTCGGTGACGGTCAAATAGACGTGGGTGTTGGTCACGTCAAAATCGATTTGCACGCGGCTCGCCGCCGCGTGCTTCGCGATATTGGTCAGACTTTCTTGCAGACAGCGGAACAGCGTCAACGCGTGATCATCTGCGATAGGCAGGGCTTCACTCGGTAATGACCGCACACAACGGATACCCGTTCGGCGATGAAATTCGTCGATATACCACTGTGCGGTGGCGACCAGGCCGAGATGACTCAGCATCTGTGGATGTAATCCGTTCACGATATCGTCGAGTGCTTTGCCGGCGTTCGCGAGCATGTCCTTGGTGCTTTTAACCAATTCAAGCGTGGCGGCAGGTGCTGACTGCAAAAGGCTCGCGAGCCGGTAGAGACTCAAATTCGCGGCGGTAAAAACCGCGCCGAATTCATCGTGGATCTCGCGCGCGATTCGGCGCCGCTCGTCTTCTTGTAAATTCTGCAAGTGGTTGGTTAATTCGCGCATTTCATCGCGCGAACTTGCGAGTTCCGCTTCAATCGCCTTGCGTTCGGTGATGTCCTGCAAGATGCCGATTACCGACGTCCCCGTGCCATCGGCCGCATGCACGGTATCACCCAGGCTTTGAATGAAGCGTTCGCGACCACTGCTCGCGATCACGCGGA
The DNA here is from genome assembly GCA_016191285.1 of Gammaproteobacteria bacterium. GTDB lineage: Bacteria > Pseudomonadota > Gammaproteobacteria > CAIKBL01. Next base: position 15,502 of record JACPPA010000005.1, on the reverse strand, counting down.
ATTCCACGGCGTGTGGGGCCGCGCCGGCGAGCGTTGGATTAAACGCCGCGGTAACCTTGGTCTTGTCGTCGGGATGCACGAATTCGAGTAACCGGCGCACCGTCATCCCGGATTCCGTCGGGTCGACTTCGAGGATCTCGTAAATATGATCGGACCAGACTTCTTTCCCAGTTCGCATATCCCATGACCAACTGGCCATGCGCGCGATGCGTTGCGCCTGCGCGAGATTGCCTTCACTGCGAGTGAGTTGATCGTGCAGACGTTGTTTATCGGTGATGTCCTGACACACCCCCGTCATGACGGACACATTGTCGTCATCGCGATGCGACTCGCCCAGCGAATAAATGGTGCGTTCCACCCCGTCGGGCCGAATAATGCGGAAGGTTTGATCGAACGGCACTTCGCGCGTGAGTGCGGCGTCAATCGCTGCGGCAACCGCGACATGGTCGTCGGGGTGCACGAACCGTACGAAATCGGCTTGCAGCAATGGCCGACGATAATCGCTAGGCAGACCGAAGATACGCAGCGCTTCCGCCGACCATGTATGCCGTCCGGTCGACGGCACCCATTCCCAGGAGCCCACCTGGGCAATGCGTTGCGCGCGCGCAAAATTCGCCTCGTTTTGCCGCAAGGCCAATTCGGTTTGTTTGCGTTCGGTGAGGTCGTAAATCGTCCCGGTCATGACCGACGGACTACCGTCATCGTCGAAGGCGGTCACCACCCCTTCCATATGAATGTATCGCTCTTCGCCACTCGGCCGGACGATGCGAAAATCATCCTTGAACGGAAGGCCAAATTTCGCGGCAGCGGAGAGCACCGCGTTTACGCGTTCGAGGTTACTGGGGTGCAGGAAACGCAGCACAGTGCCGTAGCGCGGTTGGAAGGTCGTGGGATTTATCTCAAATATTCGATAACACTCTTCGGACCAGACCACTTCGTTAGTTTCTAAATTCCATTCCCAACTACCGAGGTGCGCGATCCGTTGGGCAGCAGCGAGCCTAGTCTCGCTCAACCGCAGGGCTTCCTCGGTGACCTTGCGCGTGGTGATATCGCGCCCAATGCCGATCACCCCGATGATGTTGCCGGCCTGATCGCGGATCGGCGACTTGGTGATGTAGAGGCAAATCGGTTGACCGTCGCCGGTGGCGCCAACTTCAAAGTTGACGCTCCTGCCGGTGGTCAGGACTTCGTCGTCGGCGGTCGCGAATACTTTCGCGCGATCATCCGGTAGTAGCTCGGTATCGGTTTTGCCGATGATGTCGGCGAGCGGGCGCTGAAAGAATTCGGTGACGGCCGCGTTCGCCACTAGATAGCGCCCTAAAGTGTCTTTCACGAAGATGCGATCGGTACTGCTCTCGAAGACCATCGCCAATAATTCGAAGCCGCCATCGAGCGCCGCCAGCGAGATGGCGGCGGCGGCCGCCAGTTGGGCGAAGATAACGTCGCGATCGGTGGCTAAGTTCATGGGCCGAGGTTGCCATGGCGCGTGAGTCGAAAGATAGTCCGGGCCGACGCGGCGAAACCCGTCGCGCTGACCTTATATCAGGCCTGCGTCGTTTCAAATATAGGACGAATCTGAGAATTTTTCTGCCGCTGGCGGGGCTCGCGTCGGCGGTGCGCTCGACAGGAGTGTGGGGGCCGCTTTAGTGGCGAATAGGAACGATGGGCGTGTTCGCCGCTCCTGTGGGAGCGGGTTTATCCGCGAATCTCTGTTGCTTTGGTTGACTGAAGCGCTGGGATATTCGCCGCTAAAGCGGCTCCCACAGGCGGTTCCCACAGGCGGCTCCCACAGGCGGTTCCCACAGGCGGCTCTCACAGGCGGCTCCCACAGGCGGTTCCCACAGGCGGCTCTCACAGGCGGCTCTCATAGGCGGCTCTCACAGGCGGCTCTCACAGGCGGCTCTCATAGGCGGCTCTCATAGGCGGCTCTCATAGGCGGCTCTCATAGGCGCAACGCCCCTTACGCCACGATCAAATAGATCGTCTCGACGAAGAGACGATCGACTTCATCCATGAGTTCATCGTTGGAGCATTCGACGTGCACCCCGAAGCGCTGCAACAGGGCGGCGTCGTACGGATCTTCCTTGGCGACAGTTTCAGAGAAACTGCCGGTGCCGGAAAAATTGGCGATGGTGTCGGCGACTTTTAAAATTGCCGCGTCGACCGGCGCCACGCGTGCGCGGTGCGGGAGATGATGCCAGCTAATGGCGTCACAGGTCGCGGCTGGGAGCCGCCAACGATCGAGCATGAGGCCGGCGAGATAAGCGTGATCGAAACCAAGCTTGGTTTGCTCAAGGCGATACAGTTCGTCTTCGTTACCGGCCGCTTCGCGGATCGAATCTTCGGCCAACTCGGGAAAGCGTTGATTGATGAGCAAGGTGCCGATGTCATGCATCACGCCCGCGACGAATAGGCGCTCGGGATGCAAAATGTTAGCGTGCTTGGCCAAGGTTTGTGCGGTGAGTCCGGTGTACACTGAATGTCGCCAAAATGAATTCATATTGGTGACCGCGCTTGAGAGCTTGGAAAAGGTTTCGACCGCACACAACGCGCAAACGATTTTTTGCAATTCTCCCATACCGAGCAACATCACCGCGCGGGACACCGTATCGATTTTAGTGGGTAGTCCGTAGAACGAACTATTGGCGAGTTTAAGGATCCGGGCGGTGAGTCCGGCATCGCGAATGACTATCGAGGCCACGTCCTCGGCCGTTGCCCGCTCATCGTTGACTAACTCGTTGACCTTCAAACAGACATCCGGCGGCGACACTAGCGCCGCAGTATCGTCGAGCATGCTGCGCGCGATGCGTTCGCTTGGGGAAATATCGATTAGTGCTTCGGCTGGCATGCTCACGGCAATCGACCTTTGCTGTTCGGGCTAGGCTTGCTGTGTCGGCCGTCAGGTGGAAGTCTTGAGGTTACGACAGCGCGGCGCGTCCAGACGGACGCGCGATCTTATCCCCTCCCCCTTGCGGGAGAGGGCTAGGGTGAGAGGTTTAAGATCTCGACCAAAGCGCCCGCTTGAAGCTCAAGAGAGCCCTTTTATAGTCGCCGTCTACGCTGCCGCTTGACGCTGATTAGCAGTGTGCGCGGCTTGTAGGCGGCGCAATTCTTCCCAGCCGAGATACGACGTGAACCCGTTGTCATCGAAAAACAGCACGGGGCCGTCGCAGATAAACAAGTATTCGGTGTCTTCGAGGGCGGTGGTCGCGCCGTGGATCATGCCGTTCGGTTCGTAGACATAGTCCCCGGTATTGAGCACGCCATCGCGTACTTGGAGTTTGCCTTTCAGAATGAACGTGTGCGACGCGCTCAGGTGTTTGTGCTGCGGAGCGACGAAACCCTTCAGCCAGCGAAAGTGCACGGCCCACCGGCCGGATTCGGCGCCGGTATACAGAATCTTTATAAACGCGCGATGCGGGTCCATGGGCTGCGGGATCCAATCGGCGTCGCCCGCACACACGAGGGTGTCCATGAGCTCGGGATTAATCGGAGAAATATTTTGCATGGCCATCTATTTAGCTCCAAGGAGAGGCGTGGCCAGCGTTGCGCCGACCACGCGTTAATCGGGTTAACCCACCGCGCGTAAAAACGCTGGTGCGTGCGCGTCTTCGACATCGAACGCCGGCCGTTCGCCAAGCTTCTTCAACTCCGGCAGCACTTCCTTCGCGAACAAACTCATATTCGCGCGGCCCACTTCGAGCGAGGTGCCGGCGTAGCTAAACACGCCGGTAAAACCGCAGCAATCGGTGCGTGAGTGAATGTCTTTGAGTCGCTCGTAGCATTGTTCTGGGGTACCCCAGACCTGCAGGTTCATGAAGAAATCGGCCATGCCGTCGACGCCCATGTCTTCCACCGTTTTATTGAGCGCCGCGTAGTATTCATAGCCCTTGGTGGTCGCGAAATGGTTACTCTGCATTTCGTAATGCTTCACCACCGTGCGCCAATAGCCCGAGATGTGCTTACGCGCGAGCTCTTCCGCGCGCCCGGGATCCTTATCGCACATGACCCACCCGGCGACATACGGCCGCGGCGCGGCGCGCCCGTGCATTTTGACGAATAGATCGTTGTACTCGTTCAGTTCTTGCGCATGCACTTCCCACGGCTTTTGTGGGATCACCAAAATGCCGAGGCCAAGCTTGGCCATGATTTGCGACGACTCGGCCGACACCGCCGCGGCATAGGTGCGATTCTTAAACGATTTGAACGGTTCGGGGCGGATGCGGGCCCGCGGTTGTTTGATGTGTTTGCCCTGGTATTCGCAATAGCCTTGTTCGAGTCCTTGCAGGATCATCTCGGCGCTTTCAACAAAGCGCTCGCGCGAATCGCCCATGTTGACGCGGAAGCCTTCGAATTCGACGCGGGCGAGACCGCGGCCGATGCCGAAAATCGCGCGCCCATCGGACATCGCGTCCAGCATCGACATCTTCTCTGCCACGCGCATCGGATCGTTCCACGGTAAAACGACGACCATCGTGCCGAGCTTCACCTTGCGGCAGGCGCCGCCGACGAAGGCCAGGAAATCGACCACATCCGGCATCATCGTATAGTCAGTGAAGTGATGTTCGATACCCCAGACGGACTCGAAGCCGAGACCTTCGGCCATCAGCGCGAGCTTCATGTCTTTTTGATAGACCGAATAATCGCTGACTCCGGTTTCGTGTTCGGGATTTTGAAATATTGAAGCCATTCCAACGTGCATTGCATTCCTCCAAGAACCTGGTGGGCCAAGGGCGTGGGTGCGCGCGGGATGCGGCGCACCGGTTTAAAAAGCGTCAACGTTTAAGAATTATTGCGGACAAACGCTTGCGAGGCCCAGCAAACATGTGTCAAGTTATATTCATTATCTGCCACATTGCAGCTCCGTATGTCAGCAATCGAAGACTTATTGATGCCGAGCGCCTACCTGCGTCTGATGGCATTAGCCGCGCACAATCCGCAGAAATTGGTCGAAGGCAGCGGCTTGAGCGTGGCCCAATTGCTTGAGAGTGATGCGCCGGTGACCGTGCGCCAAGCCCTGGCGTGCATGCGTAACGAACCTGCGCTGATGGGGCGGGCGGATGCGCATCATCGCTGGGCGGCCGCCTTCGCCGAACATTTCCACGGACCGCTGACGGCCGCGTGGCTGACCGCGCCGACGTTGGGCGCTGGGGTGGACATTTTTGTCCGCTTCATTCCCGATCGCGCGCCCTACTTGGCGTGGCGGGTCGGTAGTGCTGATCGCATGTTCCGGGTCGAAGTCCGCGCCCTGATCGATTTACAAGAGATTAGCGCGATGTTGATCGAAGTGCCGTTGTTGGTGCTATCGCGTTACGTACGAACGATGCGCGCCGGCGTAACCCACGGCATGACCGTCGAACTCAGCCATCCGCCAATCGTGGCGCGAGAAATCTATCGCGAGCGCTTTCAATGTGAGTTTCGGTTCAAAGCGCTGCGTAATGCCGTGGTTTTTCCGAGCGCGTGGCGCGAGACGCCAAATCCAGGTCACGATCCGGTCATTTGGAAGGTCGCGGCGCGCCGCTGTGAAGAAACATCGTTGATTGCGGGCGGCCTTGCGATTATTACCGTGGTGACCCGCGAGCTGCATGATGCGTTTGGCCGGGCGTGGGGCAGTCGCACGCCACCGACGGTGGAGGACATGGCGCGCCGATTAAACGTTTCGGTACGCACGCTGCATCGGCGATTGCGCGCCGCGCAGGTGAGTTATCAGCAGCTGGTCGACGATGTGCGTCAGGAACAAGCCCGACAATTGCTCGCCTCCGGTCAGCATCGTGTGGAGCACATCGCGACCGAGCTCGGCTACGAAAGCGCCGCGAGTTTTGTCCGCGCGTACAAGCGATGGTACGGCACGACGCCGGGCGTAGCCCAGCGTCGTGCGCGATTCGACACGTTAAACCGGCCCGTCTTGCATGAAGCGCCGCAGGACATTTAGCGTGATACGGGCCACTTCGGCATTACACGGGAGTGCTTGGCCCCACGCGATCGAGCCGGTGGCGAATACCGCGCCGCCGTTGACGGTATTGAACAAAGTCACATCACCGCGAATTTGGAAATCCTGAGTCCCGCCCAAGCCCGGATAATTGAACATCACTTCCTCACCGACATGTGGATAGTGATCCGAGTGGCCCTCGGAGCTCGCGAGTAACCAAGTATTGGGCGGCGTGCCCCAGGCGAGATCGTAGCGATCGAGCTCGAGGCCGGCGGCTCCGCCAAGCGCTAAGCCCGTATCACCGAAGACCTCGTTGCTGACGCCGTCGAAGACCCAAGCCACGGCCGGCGCGGCCGCATCAGGTAATTTTCGATACGGTTTACATTCGTCCATGCCTTCGGACGTGAAGCCGACGCCCATCAACTTTTGCGGCGGCCGCCCCCGGTTCCGCCAGATCCCCCCTTTTTCGCCAGTGGTCGCCAGGTAGTACTCACCGGGCGCCGCCTGCCACGCCCGCGATCCCGAATCGAGTTTGCGAATTTCCATGCACCACGGTTCATCGTCGCGGAACGCGATCACCCAGTAGTAACCGTTGGCGCCGAGATACATCACGCGACCGCCGCGCGCGAGATAGTCCTCGGTCGCATCGAGCATGGCTTCGGAGTAATACTCAGAGTGCGTGCCGTTCAGCACGACATTGTAGGGCTTAAGCGCGGCGACACCCTCGCAATGCAGGTCTTCGTCGGTCAGTACATCGTAGGCAATGCCGCTATGCTCCAGCCAGTAAACGATCGAGAGATCGGCCGGGAACTGCCACGGCACGCCGGTCGATGCCATACGATGTTTTGGGCGCAGCCCCATGATCGGACGGCGATACGACGAATAGCACACGCCTGCACCATCGCGATGATGATCGTAGCTCGAACGACCCCATTCGGGATGCGCGCCGAGCAAGTAATCGCAGTCGTGCAAGACCAGCGGATGCCCCGTGACGATTTCCACCCCCGGTGAGTCCAGGACGAAGCGCTCGTTAGCGTAGGCGAGATAACTGGCGGTCGGCATCAGCATCGCGACCTTGGCAGTGGGTGCTGCCGGCCGCACGAAAAATGTCAGGTGATCCTCGACGTTGCCGGCGCGTAGCCGTAACGCGTAAACGCCGCTTTTCAAATCTGACGGCACGGTCCATTCCAGGTTCGCTCGCCAGTGGCAGTCGATAATGGCGTCATCGTTGAAATAGATTCCGCCGTATTGTTCGGGTGCGAGGCGGAAACAATCATCGCGCCCGCGCCAGTTGTAGCCGGTCATCGCGCGCACCGGGCGGTTGTAGCCGATGCCGTGCAGGCCGTGTGGCCCGGTATCGACGAGTTGATCGCCGATACCGTCAGCGGTGTAACCGGCGCTCGGATCCCATCGCGCGAGACGGCGATCGGGCGGCGGTTCGCTGCCGGCGCAGAGGGCATCGAGTTCGGTCGGCGTTAAGGCGCGCCCTTGCAAGCCGGCGCGATCGATCTTGCCGTTATAGAGACCATCGATGCAGTCATGGCCGCCACTTTGCGTGTGATATCCGGCGAAGATCACACTGCGCGCACAAGCCTGTGGCGCGATCGAGCTACGAGTGGTTACGCGGCAGGTGTGATCGAGCGGGACGATGGGTGACAGTAAGGAGTTGTACGCGTTGATCACTGGCGTCTGAATCAGCGTGATGGTACCGGCGCTCGGTGTGAACGTCGCCGCGACGAAATACCACAGCTTGGCCAGCAGCGGCTTATCCGTCGCGATTTCGGCCGATTCCACGCCATTGCCGAGCCACAACGCCAGACGCCCTTGCTGGTTAATGCCGAGCGCGAAGCCGCGGCGTTCCGCCGCCGACCACTGCGTAATGATCCCCTGGCGTCCTTTGTGCGGTGTCGTCGGCCAAATAAACGCATACACCGAAAAACCATGATCAAGCGTGATTTTACCGCTCGCACCGGGCACTTCGATGAAGCTGCCGGCTTGGGTGAATTGAGGTTCCACCTTCACGCGACCGTTGCAGGTAGCGCTGATTTCCCTTTCGATGAAACCGGGACCCGTTGGATTCTCATCGCCGTGGATCAGGCGCACGAGTTGCGCCTCCGCGTCGGTCACGCCTTCGCCACTGATCATGAAACGTTGGGTCATGCCGGTTTTTAGCGTGAGCTTTTCGCAGTAGCCGGTGAGATAGGGCGTAATCATCGAGTGCTCCTCAAGTGGCCAGCAAATCTTCGAGGTGTCTTAGAAAGACCGCGTGATAGGCCTCCGCTTCGCTGCGATAAATCACCGAATCGATGGGTTGCGCCGGCGCGCCGCCTGCGATCGGCAAGCGAATGATCTGCCATTCGCGCATCGGGACCCGCGAATACAGCCCATAAGTGGGTGGCCGACTCAGATAATTTTTCACGCGCTCCAAGGCGTCGCTAGCCTGCCCCAGCGGTCGTAAGCGATGCTCTTCGATCAGCGCGGGGGTGATCAAGGACTTGATCTGGACCTTTAACGCGGCCGTGAATCGGGCGTATACCAGATGTTGTTTATCAGGTGCGGGGCTGGCGCTCACGGGGTCCTCCGAAGGTTGATTGCGCAGCTTAAGAGTATAGGCGTGATGCGATAAAGGGGTATCTGATTCGGAACCTTCTATACCTTGCGTACACAATCTCCTCTGCTCGGCTGCGACAGCATGGTGTCCAGATGGCCTTTTAGGATTTAGGGAAGCTCTGCAAAAAGCAGAGCTTCCCGCGGCACAGGGAGGTGCCGCCATTTTCGATGGTTGCAAACCATTGAAAATGAAGGCAGAGCTTCCCGCGGCACAGGGAGGTGCCGCCATTTTCGATGGTTGCAAACCATTGAAAATGAAGGGAAGCAAAAATCATACTTTTTGCTTCCCGTACTCTGAATAAGTCCAGGATGGACTTATTCAGAGGTTCCTTAGCTTGAATTACGTCTATCGCGATGCCGGGGAAACGTTCCAGCCGGCGATCGTTGGTCAGGGATCGATCGCAACCGTCGGTGACAGCTGCGGCGAGGTGGATGGAATCGGGTGTTTTGAAGTCGTATCGCGCCCTGATTTCTGTCGCCAGATCGAGTACCCGGCGAATGAGAGAAACACATTCGTTAAGTACTTTCCTCGAAAAAACGATCCTAGTCCCCGAGTAGATCTGCGTCGTTGTCGCGGAGGGGCTTTACGCGACACTCCCTACGCATCAGCTCGCTAGCGATGAGTACGGCATCGGTTGCGGTTAAGCGTTGGTCGACGAGGGAAGAAAATCCGGGAGATTGTTCGACGGCGTAGATGACGGGTCCGGAATCCAGATAGATACGCACTGTTGGTCCCAACTCGCTCGTTCCTGTCGCAGATACTCATCTACAGCATCGCGGGATTTCGGCTGGTGGTTTCGCCGAACTTGGCGCTCACGGATCACCTTCATGACGTCGCGGTAAGGCCGTTGACTTAATGACGGGAGAAGCTCGACCCGCACCCACACCCGTTCTGGCGGCAGCGGCAGATCTTCATCTAAGGTCGCCGTGTGCGCATCTGTCGTTCGTCCGGTCACGATATAAGAGTTATGCATGAACGCTTCTCGTCGCAAATCTGGTGTATAGGGGCGTATAGGAAACATAACCGCCGTGTGCCGAGAAATCGAGCGTCGTGGGAGTTGAATTCGAATGCGCTCAGCAGGAACGGGCGCCGTGAACGGCGGCCGTTGGCGCGATTCACCGAATTCGCGAAAGGTGCGATCAAAAGAAACTGCCTTTGAAATAAATTTCTAAATGATGGGTGTCTCTAATTTCCCCAACGATCTCACGCAACGTGGCGTCCTAGCGCAGCGGCCGTGTTAATCGGGGCCGACCCTAAGGCAGGAGTTCATCGACTATCAGTGGCGTCCGTGCGGGACCGACATAAACAGTTTCGCCCCGGCGCAAAACAAGCTGGATCTGGTAACTTCCAGACATCGGACGTTCATAGGTTTCGAGCACCCCATCAACCAAATTGACGATCCAATAAACCGGAATGTCGTAGCGGGCATAGAGCGCGCACTTCGTGGTGCGATCATGTAGAAGACTTGAATCTGCGATCTCCACGACAAGCACCGAGGTTCGTGGATGTTTCAATATGAAATCGCGCGGCGCGCCGGTAACGACTGCGAGGTCGGGCTCTGGTTGCGAGGCGAGCCCTAACGCAAGCGGAGATTGCTGACGGAATACGTGACCAGTGCCGAAGGCCCGACGGAGCGCAATATCAACCAAGGTCAATGTGGCTGCATGCGGTTCATTTTGCGGCACCATATCAATCACCTCGCCTTCGATTAACTCGACATGGTGGCCGGATTCAAACAAACCCGAACGCACCATGTGCTCGTACTCTTCTAAGCTCCAGCGGTGGGGCGCGATGATCGCATTCATGTCAGAAGCCTCTTCAATTACCCAGATTCTCGCGCGATTCGTTAGCCAACGCGGCACGATCTGATTGGTGGATCAAGCTTAGCCGAACTCCGCAGCAAGGTGTAGGCGCCGACCTCAATCGCAGGCGTTTTCATCGACACCGCTGAATCAGACAGCGGCTTGGCAGAAATGTGATGCAGCGCATTCATGGTTTGCGAATTGATTTCGCAAAACTTATTGGATGTCCTGCATTCTTGATGACGAACCCGAATCGCCGCGCGCACGCGGTCAAGGAACGGCGATGAAGAAGCCACATCCATGTGCCTCCGATACATTCGTCGTACACGCTACCTGAACCAGGCGAGGCCCGGCAATGGGGTCGCAGTACTTTTTTGCCGGCCGCTGCGAAATACACGTCAATCTGACGTGTTTGTGCATGATCATTCACAGCGCCGTCTGGCCGAACGGCGTCGCTCATGCTACAAGTTACTGATGAGTAAAATGAATCTTCGCGGACCCCGGAGCAGACCGCGCCTCATCCCAGCAGCGCTTGTTCGTAAACACGTCAAATCGACAGATTTAATCACGTCGATTCGATGTCTACTTAACTGTTAGCCGTCACGAATGAGCGCCCGTTACGAACTGGAACCGCATCACCGGAATGTGCCGGACGATGAGTTCTTGGACGACCTCAAACGGGTCGCAGCAGAACTTCGAACCGGCACTGTGACGATCGATCAGTACAACGAACGCGGGCGTTTTCACGCATCGTCGCTCGCGAGGCGCTTCGGCTCATGGCTTCGGTCCCTTGAGCGAGCCGGCCTTGCTAAGTCGCGAAACCTGCACATCTCGGAGGAAGATCTCCTTCCTTTAGCAACCTCGTTGAGGTGTGGGCACATCTTGGTCGCCAGCCGAAATACGCTGACCTGACCTCTCAGACCTCGCGCTTCTCGTCTGGGACGTACGAGAAACGATTCGGTGGCTGGCGGAAAGCTCTTGAAGCTTTTGTCCGTTGGGCTAATGAGGGAGAGAACCCACCACCCCGCCCCCCATCCGGCGCTGATCGCCCTGCTCGGAGGACATTGCGCAATATCAACTACCGCTTGAAATTCCTCGTCATGCGCCGAGACAACTTCAAGTGCCGCATTACGGGGCGATCACCGGCTACCGACCCAACCGTAATTCTTGAGGTTGACCACATCGTCCCGTGGGACAAGGGCGGCGAGACAGTGATGGAGAACCTTCAAACCCTTGCGAAGGACATCAACATTGGGAAAAGCAATCTCTCGATGCACCATGACGGCTAACCACCGTATCAACGCCGACCTGCTTCAGCGTCGCTTCGCGCCGCCTCCGCAGGCGGGTTATGCGGGACGTTAGGTTTCAGTAAAAGCGAAGTGATGCGCTGTTGGATATGTGGGGGGAACGCAGACTCACGGGAACACCGTATCAAGGCGTCAGATCTGCGTGGACTTTTCGGGCCTGTTTCGCTTGAGAATCCGGTATTCCACAGAACTCCAGATAAAAGGCGAATTCCTGTCGGGAGTATAAAATCGTAACGGCTGCAGTTCGAAGCCAAAATTTGTAACGATTGCAACAGCAGAAGAACGCAACCGCACGATATTGCCTGGGAAGGCCTATCACATTACCTGGCCACCAACATAATTAGCATTGCTCGTAACCGAAGATTCGATCTTTCCCGCGTGTTCCCAGGGGGAACGAAAAAAAGCGCTATTGAAGTCCAGTTGTATTTCGCCAAGATCTTCGGATGTCTTATAGTCGAACACAATATTCCGATCGATTTAAGGGCATTCTCGACGGCAATAATTACTGAATCAGCTCACCCGCATCTTTATCTTTCGTTCATCTTACGGCCGGAAGCCGCCAATCGAAAAGAAGCAGCGATTACGCCGATTCACGCCGTTATGAGAAACGGCGTCCCCGTTTTCGCATCTTGGTATTATCGCCTCGGCGGTTTGATTGTGGATGTGGTTTACTCGATTGATAGTGAGTTCATGAATATTGTAAAGAACTACTTTCACCCGCATATTTCGAAGAAACTGGTCCGCTTAGGTTCTTTCAAGACAAATCGCTAAAGCCAATTGAGTTGATCAACTCGTAAGTGCCTTAATGAAACTGAAACATAACAACGCAGTCGACCTGACGCCGGGACATGCGCCCTGCCGCTCCGCAAATGGCTCGCTGGCCGGCGCAGGTCACCGCGAGCGTTAGGCGTTTTTGGAAAGTTCAATGAAGCTAACAGTCGCCCCACTAACTCCAGAGCGCTGGGCCGCTCTTGAAACCGTGTTTGCGGGTAAAGGATGTTCATTTGCCCGCGCCTGCTGGTGCATGGAATGTCGGTATGTCGGAACGCGACCAGAGCTTGGCCAAGGCCAGGCCCGCGCGAAAGAAAACCGACTGGCCATGAAAGACCTAGTTGAAGGCGGAAGCATTCCCGGCCTCATCGGATATCGCGGTAAGACTCCCGTCGGATGGATTTCGCTAGCACCACGCGAAGAATACGGTCGCCTCAAGCGCTCATCTGTAATGAAAGCGGTAGACGACCAACCGGTATGGTCAGTGGTTTGCTTTGTAGTTCCTTCGGAATATCGTGGTCAACGCGTAGCCCAAGCGCTATTAGAAGCGGCCGTAGCGTACGCAAAAAAGAAAGGCGCCAAGATCGTTGAGGGTTACCCCATCGACAAACCGACCCGATCAAATGATGGCTTTATGTGGGTTGGCGCGAAATCGATGTACGACAAAGCCGGGTTCCGGGAAGTCGCGCGGCACAGGCCACAGCGCCCGATTGTCCGACTGAAGATTGACTGAAGAAGGACATGGAGAAAACCCCCAACCAGCCGTTGGAGCCGACGCCTCCGTGCTGCGCACTTCGGCGCGGCTCATCGGCGCGTTATGCGTCAAAAGTAGCCAATCTAGTGGCGTCTGCTAAGCTGTATCAGCGAAAGTTACGCGCTATTTTGAAGCCATCCGCAATCGTCCAGATCGCGCCATCATCCAAGAATCATGGATTGAACGCGCGATCGACGCACCGGTTCGGGAATTAATTCAAAAAAAAGACGGACGCATCCGGCGCTGGACCTTAGTGCCAGAAATGGAAAATCGCTACTTGCGAGTCGTCTTGTTGGAAGATGGCGAAACCATTCATAACGCATTCTTTGATAGAAGTTTCGACCCATGAAAGTACGCTACTTTGCCGATACCGATACCGATACGATGCTAATTGAGTTTAGAGACGTTCCGGTTGTGGAGACCAAAGACCTAGATGAAAACACTATTCTAGATCTCGATGCACATGGGAACATTCGCTCAATCACAATCGAGCACGCATCCACGCGTGCTGATGCCCCGCAATTCTCGTACGAGCAAGTTGCCGCATAACCAGGCAGTCGAGCCGACGCGGTGACGGTCCGGCATTTTTATTTTGTGTTTTTGGCCCGCGCGGCTCACCACCAGCGTTAAGTGCGCTACCGATCTCTCCAGTAGCCTGGTCTTCTATATTGATGTGCAACAGCAACCACCAAGTATTCCTCGTCGGACTCCCGTACAACTATCGAATAAGGAAATCGCCTGAGGAGTAGGCGTTTAGCACCCCTCGATCCGGAAAGCCCTGGCACGGGCACCAGTGGCGCTAGATGCTCTTCGAAAAGGTCAAGCGCCGCACTAAGTGCCTGCTCAAATTCGGCTCCTAATCCCGGCCTTTCTCTATCGTACCAAGCCGCTGCTGCGACGGCTTCGTCTGAAGCTTCCGCAAGGATTCGGATTCGACGCACCCTTAACTTCCAATACGATTCCGAAGGCGGCGCCGGAACTCATCACGGTCAATCAGCTTTGCCGATCCTTCGTCTATGGCGGCCAGACGTCGTGAAATCTCAACATCCCACGAATCAAGGGCATCTGCGTCTGGTGGCCCATCGAGGCTCGTCAGGAGAGCATGCGCCAGCTCAGCTCGTTCAGACTCAGACAAATTCAGAGCTTCCGACCGTAGTCGATCTAACACTAAACTGGTCATAGCCAATCTCCAATTGTCGCGCCCCTATGGTAATAGCAGAACGCGCACCTAACCAGCCAATCGAGCGGACGCCTTCGCGCTGCGCACTTCGGCGCCGCTCATCGGCGCGTTAGCCGCCCCATGACTCATAGGATGACAAGAATGAAAACGTCCAGATTCGTCCCGGCATTATCGCTGCTCATGCTAGCCGCATGCGCGACAACAAGGGTTGAGTCCTATCGCGATCCGGCTTTCGTCGGACGCTCGTTTCATTGTCCACTTGTCGTGGCTCAAATAGATGGTCCCGCACATAAGCGAGCCATCGAAGACGCTTTCGCAAACAAGATTTCTTCAAAGGGCGTTCGCGTATTTAAAGGCCTCGACGTGTTCCCTCCCACAAGGATCTTGTCCAATGAAGAAAAGGCACTGGCGTTTATTCAGTCGGACGCGGATTGCATGATCTTTGTTTCGCTGAAAGAAGGCACTGTGCACGAGGAGAAATATGAGATACGGGTCACCGGAAAGTAACCGGTAACTCCTCGACGTACTTCTGCTGATAGCGAAGCTGCGGACAATAGCGCGCCAGTACCAACGACTGGAGGCGAACGATGGAGCAGCGCAAACGGCCACGACCGAGTACGGCGCTGCGGCGCGCAATCATGGCGCGCTTCGCCGAGAGTGGGCTGTCGGTGGAAGCGTTTTGTCAGCGCGAGTCGATCAGCACCTCGAGCTTTTACCGTTGGCGGTCGTTGCTCGGTGATTCATCGCCGCGTGAAGTGGCGACACCCAGCGCGTTGAATGCGGTAGGGAGGGCTGCGGCGTTTGTAGAGTTAGGAACGCTGCCACCAGCCTCGCGCGTGCCGGTGGAGTTACATCTTGATCTCGGCGGCGGCGTGTTACTGCATGCGGTGCGCGGCTAATGTTTTTCCCCGAAGGTCAGTATCGAGTGTATCTGTACGGTCAGCCGACGGACCTGCGCTGCTCGTTTGATGGATTGCAAGCGTTGACGCGACACGCGCTGGGACAAGATCCCTTGGATGGTTCGTTGTAGGTGTTCGTCAATCGGCGTGGCGGACAAGTCCGCGTTTTATATTTTGACCGCAGTGGCTTTTGCGTGTGGGGTAAACGGTTAGAGACGGGTCGCTTCATCAGTGATTGGCGTAACGTGC
>JACPPA010000004.1 GCA_016191285.1 Gammaproteobacteria bacterium | reverse complement strand
TATTTTTTATCGGCACTCGATTGTTACAGCAACGGCTTCGCTGCTCATTCTCTGCCCTTCGCGACGCGCTCCGGCGATTGATCGAAAGTATCAAGCAACATGCGCCAGAATTCGCTTAAATTTCGTGGGGATCGATCAGGCTTGGAGTGGCGTTTCGAACGCGGGCCGATAGCCGAGGCTTTCGCTAAGGCTGCGCACCGCGTGACCGCCAAGATCCCACAGCATCGCTACACCGGCACGCCGCTTGAAGGGCGCGTGGCGCTAGCGGATTTCGATCCAATGGAAAACAGACTCGTGGTAACACTGTCCACGCAGAGTCCGCACGTGTCGCGCACGCTGCTCGCGCAGACGCTGGATATTCCCGAAGCGCGAATTCAGGTCATCACACGCGATGTCGGCGGCGGCTTCGGCATCAAACTGCAAGTGGATGCCGAAGTTATTCCGTGCTTGTTGTCGATGCGTACCGGGCGCCCGGTATTGTGGAGCGAAACGCGGACCGAACATATGTTGTCCGCGATTCATGCGCGCGATTATGTGTGCGAACTCGAGGGTGCGTTCGATGCGCACGGCGCGCTGCTCGGAGTGCGCGCGAAGATCACCGGCGATTGCGGCTGCGATGGTACCAATCGTGCGGCGGGCGCCGGCCAGCTCTTGGTGGCGGCGTTCTACCTCGCGGGCAATTACCGGTTACCGGCCATTGCTTGCGAAGTGGTCGCGGTGGTGACCAACAAGGCGCCGTATGGCGCGTATCGCGGCTACGGCAAAGACATCGCAAATTACGCCATCGAACGCTTCATGGAAATCGCGGCGCGCCAAATGGGCTTGGAATCGAATGAACTTCGTCGCCGTAATCTCATTCAGGCTGATCAATTTCCCTACGAAATTCTCACTGGCCCCATTTACGACAGCGGCGATTTTCCGCGCCTGCTCACGATGGCCGAAACGGCCATCGACTTGCCCGCGTTTCGCGCGCGCCAGGCGGCGGCGCGCAAGGACGGACGCTTTCTCGGCGTCGGCTTTGCGATGATGCTCGAGCCCTCGGGCGGCGCGGTACCGAACTGCATATTCAATGGCTACGAGACGGCGACGGTGCGCATGATGCCGGAAGGAGACTTCATGCTGTTGTCCGGCATGCAGGACATCGGTCAAGGGGTGGAAACCACGCTCGCCCAAGTCGTGGCCGATGAGTTCGGCGTGGCGCCCGCCAGAATCAACGTCGTGCTCGGCGAAACCCAGGGGATCCCCTATGGGCTTGGCGCCTGGTCGAGTCGTGGCGCAAGTTTCGGGGTCTCGGCCGCGGTTGAAGCGGCGCGAACACTCGCGATAAAAATCAGCGCGATTGGCGCGCACATGCTGGAAGTGTCGGCGCAGGATGTGGAATTGCTCGAAGGCGCGGTGGTGGTGAAGGGCGCACCGTTCAGACGTCTGACCTTCCGTGAGATTGGCAATGCCGTGTCGCTTTTCCCTGGGCCACTCGTTACGGTGCCCAAAGGATTTGAGCCTAACCTCGAAGCCAGCCACACCTGGACTAACCCGATCGCGCGCTGGGTCCCGGATCAAGCCGGCACGCTCAGCATCTACACCACGCATCCGAGCGGTTGCTTTGCGGCGATTGTGGAAGTGGATATTGAAACCGGCAAAATTGAAATCGAACGGCTGTATGCCGCGCACGATTGCGGCACCGTGATCAATCCCCGCATCGTCGAAGGACAGTTGATCGGCGGCTGTGTGCAGGGGATCGGCGCGGTGCTCAATGAAGAACTCGTTTACGACGCCGAAGGGCATTTGCAGAATCTCGGCTTCTGGGACTATCTCATTCCCCAAGCACCCGACGTGCCGAGGATCGAAATCGACCATCTGGTGTCGCCGTCACCGAACACCTCGTTAGGTAGTAAAGGCATGGGTGAGGGCGGGCCGGTGGGAGTTCCGCCGGCGGTAGTGCATGCCGTGGAAGATGCGTTGGCGCCGTTCGGTGTAGAAGTGAGCACGCTCCCGCTCTCGCCCGAGCGAGTCCTGGGCCTGATCGATGCCGCACGCGCGCGCCAACCGGGTTCGTTGAAATCGCCAATGTAGGAAACAGATCTCGTGAAAATGGAAAGCAAAACATATCGCGTGCAACCGCTGTTGCTCGGCGAGGCCGAAGTGGGATGCGCGCTCGACGTGTTCTGGGGCATGAACAAGGATCAAGGTCGCGTGACGGTACCCATCCTCGCGTTCTTGATCGAAGGTGGCACCGATCCGATTTTGGTCGACGCCGGCATGCGGAGCGCCGAACGCGCGATGAGTATTCATCGACTCGGCCTGCATCGCCTGCCGCTCGGTATGTCGTTGCCCGATCAGCTTGCGAAGTACGGCGTGAAAGCTGAAGAAGTGAAGACCGTGATTCTCACGCACCTGCACTACGATCATTGCGGCGGTTGTGAGCTGTTGCCGAACGCGCGAATCGTAGTCCAACGCTCGGAACTCGCCGCCGCCGCGGCGCCAATGGGTCCGCGCACTCTCGATATTGGATCGCGCGAACTTTTCTACGATCGGCAAGACGTGGCGGCGATGGTCGATACGTTGTGGGATCGCGTTGAATTGCTCGAAGGCGATACGCGTCTTTTCCCCGGCATTGAATGCGTGCTCTATCCCAACAGCCACACGCCGGGCAGCCAATGTGTTTACATCGATTCGATGGATGGCGTGATCGGCTGCGTGGGCGACATGGTGCGCAAGGTCGATCTCAATGTGCGCAAGGCCATTCCGCCCGGCATCTATTACGGTCTGGAGGAAATGCAACGCGCCATGCGCGATATCGCGCTACGCGGCGACATCATTTATCCAGCCCACGATCCATTGGTGCTCGAACCGGATCGCGAGAAGCGGATTGCGGCGTTGTCGCCGGGGAAGCCGTGGCCGTGATCGGAAGCTAAATAGAGAAGCATCAAGCGCCATCAAGGACAACTTAGCCGAGACCACAGTTCCAGTGACTACTTGACGGGGTGATCCATAAATCGGTAAATCAAAGATTCTGGGCGCGAAGTGCGGCGGAATGACCTGTTTGATTATGCCGGGGAAGTCATGAGTGTCCCAAAAGTGATTTGCGCATGCGCAGGAGAGGTACGGCTGCGCCGCCTCGGTCGTCTACCACACGTTCAATAGCTTCGTAGCCGCAGGCGCGATAGAGCGGTTCACCCGCCATCGTGGCCATGAGTTCGACTCTGCTGAAGCCTGCACGCGCGGCAGCCGCCTCGCACAGCGCTAAGATCGTGCGCCCCACTCCCTTTCGAACGTGATCGGGATGGGTGTACATCGCGCGCACGCGTGCCGAATCCGTTGTCGGGTCCAACAGGGTAGCGCTACGCCCCGACGACTGATCGCCGCCGTAGAGCGTAGCGCGGCGGCTCCAGCCGCCACAACCAGCGAGCTTGCCGTTTGATTCGACGATGAAGTACGTGCCGTCTTCGATGAGTTGAGTGTCCAGCCCCATGATCGTTCGACTCGAGGCAATCTGGCCCTCGTCAAGGAAGGGCTTCTGCAACTCGGAGATCGCCGCGTTCATCAGGTCCCTCAGCACATCGAGGTCGTCGACGCGGGCAAGTCTGTGGGTGAGTTCGGTGCTCGTCATGGCGTTCCCGCAATTGTTCCGGCGCGGCCTAATGTCGCCGATGAACCGCGCGGGCCACTGAACTAAAGCTTAAGTGACAATCTGGCACCGCGTCGGTTCGATTAGCGATTTTCCAATTCTGGCACTTGCGTCCAGCGCTGGATGCGTCCGTCCGTCTGAACGTATTCTCGAATGGGCTCACGGATCGCGCGTGTATTGCAAGCGTCCTGAATCATCGCGCGACCAGGGCGGTTGTGGGTGGCCTCAAAATAGCGCGTAACCTTCACGCTTACAGCTTAACGGACACCATCGGATTGGCTACTTTTGACGCCTTACGCTCGCGGCGATCTGTGCTGGCCATCGAAGTAACCGAGCCGCGCCACCACAATGATCCCGGCGTCAGGTCCACTGCGTTGTTGGGGGCGCTGGTATTGATCTTGGATGGGTCCACCGACACGGCCGCCGCTGAGGCGTGGGAGAAAGAAATTCTGCGCCGCTTCGATGAGATCGATGCTGGCCGAAGCTCATCGACAGCAACGAGTTCCGCCAATGAATGCAGGCGCGACTCGGCGGTGAATAACGCGCCGCGTACGGGTCTTGGACGAAGCCGCGGAGGAAACGATTGAAGCGGCGGCATGAATGTATTTGCATCGACAAGCTCGCGAGTGGGCAGCTCTTAAGTCGAGCGTGACACGCCACGGGAACAGTCATTGGAGTGCGCAGCGCGGCGGAAATCCATTGACGTCGGTTCTCCGTGGGCCGGGATTGCTTCGTGTCGCTCGCAATGACCATTCTCGCATTTAACTTAGGTGCTGGTATCGCTGAGGGAATGATCGTGATGACCATGGATGCAGTACATCCTTGCTAATTGCCCCAATCCAAACTCGCTGCTACGTTCCGTGAACAACACACGGTGGAGCACATTCACAATGAACGAGCGGGCCATTGAATTCGAGCTGCACGATAGCGTGGCGCATGTCACCTTAGTGCAGCCGCAGCGTGGCAATCCCTTCGATCAGCGCTGCTGCGCTAAACATTTATTTTGATGTCCTGAATTCAGCTGCGGCCATAGCGTATTGAGTGGGAGTTGGGTGATGAAGGCGATTATCGTCGGGGGCGGGATTGGCGGCCTTACAACCGCGCTGATGCTGCGTGCACGGGGCATTGATTGCGAGTTGTTCGAACAGTCGGATTCGATCCGTGAACTCGGCGTCGGCATCAACACGCTGCCGCATGCGATCCGTGAGCTCGCTGACCTCGGACTGTTGCAACAGCTCGACGACGTCGCGATCCGAACTGATCAGCTTTACTACCTCAATCGCCATGGCCAGGAAGTCTGGCGTGAAGCGCGCGGCATCGACGCCGGTCACGACGTCCCGCAATTCTCAATCCATCGCGGCCGACTGCAGAGCGTCATTCATCGCGCCGTCGAGGAGTGTCTGGGCCGCGAGGCGATCCACATTGGTTGCCGCCTCGGGAGCTTCACGCAAGACGAAGCCAGCGTTACCGCCCGTTTCTTGGATCGTGCTGGCGCGCATGTCCGCACTGCGCGCGGCGATATTCTGATCGGCGCCGATGGTATCCATTCACGCGTGCGCGAGACGTTGTTTCCCAACGAAGGCCCGCCGTGCTGGGATGGCCTGATGCTATGGCGCGGCGCTCGCGACTGGCCGGTGTTTTTGACCGGACGATCGATGATCATTGCCGGTGGCCTCAATGCCAAGGTAGTCGTCTATCCCATTGCGGCGGGATCGGGGCCAGAGAGCCGACTGACCAATTGGGCGGTGCTGGTGAAAATCGGTGACGACAGCGCGCCGCCGCCGCGTCGTGAGGACTGGTCGCGGCCCGGCAAGCGCGAGGAACTGATGCCGCATGTGGCACGGTTCTCGGTGCCTTATGTCGATGTGCCGAACCTGATTTCTGCAACACAAGCGTTCTACGAATACCCGACCTGCGATCGCGATCCACTCCCTCATTGGTCGAGCGGCCGCGTCACCTTGCTCGGTGATGCTGCACACCCAATGTATCCGGTGGGATCGAATGGCGCCTCGCAGGCCATCCTCGATGCGCGCTGCCTTGTTGATGCGTTGGCGAGTTCCGAACATGCGCAAGACGCCCTAATGGCTTATGAGCAGACGCGATTGCCAATGACCGCCGAAATCGTGCGCGCGAATCGGCGCGGCGGCCCAGAGGGTGTGATCGACGCCGTCGAGCAACTCGCACCCGATGGCTTCGATGATATCAACAGCGTGATGAGTTATGCGCGGCGCGAAGCGATTGTGCGCGGATATGCCAGCAAGGCCGGTTTTGCCACCGGTCCGGGTCTGGCGGCGGCGACAGTGGCACCTTCGGCCGCCCGCTCGCCCTACTTGGTTGCCACCCCGGCCAGAAGCTTGGCCGTGCCTTCGGGTGACTCCACCGGGAAGTGATGGCTACCCAAGTCGACGAGTACGATGTCCATGCGATCTCCGTAGCGGTCGATCGCGTCCTGTGAGACCAAGTCGCGCACCGCGAACACCGTGATCGGCTGCTTCACCTCGCACAGCGCTGCGTCCATGTCCCAGTGCACCAGTCCCTCGATTGAACGCAGGCCCGCGGGCTGCCGTACTGCCACCATCTTCTCGAAGTACGAATCCTTGAGAGCTGGATCGGTCTCTGGCGGCGAACCTGCCTCGACGAGGCCCCGCACCGCGCCGGCGAAGTCTTCGTGGAGCGGCCGCAGCGCCGCGTCGGCCTGTTGTTCGTCCAGCGCTGGAAACAGGAAGAGATAGTGCAAGGCGTCAAGTGCGACCACCTGCGAGACCGTGTCAGGAAGCAGCCGACCGACTTCGACAGCTACCGCTCCACCGAGGGAATGCCCGACGACGACACAGGTGTCCACTGACTCGGCCTCCAGCACCGCCGCCACGTCCCGAGCGAACTCTTCGATCGTCCAGACATCTCGCGTTGACCGCGACTCGCCATGCTCGGCGAGATCGATCGCGAGGACACGATAGTTCTCGGGGAGGAAGCTGGTCACCGCGTCGAAGTCGCTGCGGTTGCATGCCCAGCCATGGATGAGAGCCAGGGTCGGCCCTCCAGCCGGACCGCTGGCCGTGTATCGAATCGTCGTGTCGTTCGAACGCTGAACCTTGAGGTTCGTCGCAGCGCTGGCGCCAGCCGTCATTGGGGCTCCTTGAGCCACATCGTGGAACACTGTGTCATCGAGCAGCAAGACCCTAATCACAGCACCATGCTCTGTCAACGAGAAATGGTGTCAGGTCACCGATACACGATATTGCAGATATACATAAACGAAGGGCAGCGCCAACTCCAGTACGGTCATCGCGATGAAGAAGTTATTGGGTGGACCCACGACAAGTATGGATACGATACGAGCCAAGCCCCCGACGAAGAACGTGAGCATCAGGAAATAGACGACCTTGGTTTTACGCTCCACATCCTTGATGCACCAGAGCAGCGTGGCACCGAAGGCGAGAAACAGTGTGGCGTAGAAACGATCTTCGCTGTCCATCGTGGCGTTGACCGGGACGGAACCTGGAATCGACGCTGGGCCTAAAACGAGATGAAGCAACGAAATAAAGATTGCTGTAGCTCCGAAGAGGCCGAGCAAGACTTGAAGCGATTTACGCATTAGTTTCTCCACACGCCAAACTAAATAGCGAAGCGGAAATACCTGCCACCCCGCGGGCGCCAAGTTTTAACTGCGTCCGGGCGACACCACGGCGCGTACCACCCGTCGTTGCGAGGAGCGCGACGCGGCAATCCATAACAGTTGGCCGTGCGTCCCCTGGATTGCTTCGCTGCGCTCGCAATGACGAATAGCCACGGTTGGTTGGTCGCGACCTGGTCGATATTTATGCTCTTCAATTTAGAAGTATTCTTCCCAAATGTGGAGAACACGCTATAGGCGCAAAGCGGGAACACTATTCCCAAGATGACCAAGCGAATTATTTGAGTCTTCAATTTTTATTTTTCCGGTCTAACGCTTTGGATGCGCTCGTTCATGTTACCGATTTTAATCTTGTCTCGGAGCGAATACAGCAAACGGCAATGTTTCGTGCTGGTCGACGCGATAAAAGACGCCATGCGGAAATCCATCAACGGGCAACGTCGGATTTCGAATTCAAGATTCTGCATCGCTAGTGGCCGGGCCGCGATCGATTTCGTTGCTTCTTCAATAGCGGTCAGGTATCGACGGTCGGGGTCTCGATTAATATTGCGGTAGCAGGTTGCTTCGGTTCGTAAGTCTTCGCGCGCAGCGCCGAGAAATTTGACTGGCCGAACTGATTAGACTTGACTCGCGTCGGTGGACACCTAATGCTCATAGAGTGCGCACTCCCTGGCGTCCTCTCGAACGCACGGTTTGACGTCATTTCTGTGGCACCAACTTCACCTGTAGTTCACAGCCCACAGCGCGTGCGTATCGCCGAAGCGTGCCTAGAGACGGCGCGTGTTTCCCGGCAGCTTCCAAGCGAGAGACAGCGCTCTTAGTGGTACCCATCCGTTCGGCCACCGCGTCTTGCGTGAGGCCAGCGCGCGTACGGGCCTTCAAAAGCTGATCGATGAGTTGATATTCGAGTTCCAACGCGTCATAGGCCTTGGTAAACCCTTTACGTGTTCGAGCTTTAGTCAAGAAAGCTTTGTGATCGTGACGCACTGGCGTGCGCTTTAACTCAGCCATGGTCCAACTCCTTAAGTCGCTTTCGAGCGAGTTTCAATTCCTTGTCCGGGGTTTGCTGTGTCTTCTTGATGAAGGCGTGCACGACAACAGTTCGCTTACCTACGAGATAGCAGTAAAAAGCTCGTCCGATACCAGACCTGCCACGAGGCCGCAATTCAAATAAGCCATCCCCCATGGCGCGCGAATGGGGAAGCCGTAGATTAGGGCCGTGATCGACGAGTAGCTCAACCAGGCGAGCGTAGTCGGCGACTACATCGACCGGAACGCGCGGATGGAAGTATTCAATTTCGTACAGCGCCGAATTAGGTTAGCAAATACGCTAACTCACGGCAAGATGAATTCGGTGACGCCGAACGATTGAGCTCACCGGCGTATAGCGCCGAGTGGAGCGATTTGTTAGATGCCAAGGGCATTACGGGCCGCGTTGGGTGGGAGATGAGAGTGGATTAGGTGGGTCCCGTATCTGCCGTATCCGGCGCGCCAAGGTTTCTGATAGCAGCGGGACGGGATAAGGCTCGGTACCAAGTCGACTTGTGAAGGTCCGTCGGCGCGTTTCGCCGCGGTCGCCATCGATGTCGAGCGGGTCGCCTAGAGGTGGCTTGTCTGATGTGTTATGCAGGGGGTGTCGCTGAGGTGCCGACTAACGGCCTGAGATAAGGCTGCGTTGAAGTCAAATCAAAGTGAGTTCGGACATAGCTATCCGAAATTTGGTGGTCGTGTTCCAGATCGTTCAAGATGGTCTTCGCCAGTGTTGGCCATGCTTCTATCGCGATACCTTCAATCTTCTGCCAGCCAGCATCTCTCGCCGTGATCCAGGCGTCCCAGAACCTCACCGCCACGTGAAGCTTCGAATAGTGCGGCTCATTGAACTCCGCGAGGCTCGCATTGATCTCGCTAAAACCGATGCCAATCGACTCGTAGCGTCCGAGTTCGTGGAGATGCACATCGCTCTTCAAAAGCACCAGCAAGTGACGGCGCAATTCATGGTAGTTGTCAGGGTACATCGCGTATTTCCTCCGGACCCGCTGCCGGTCATATCGGCACACGTGAGCGAAAAGTTGAGGTTCCGCTAAGCATCACGTAAATCGCTGCTGTCAGCACTCATGCCTATCGGAGAGCGCGAAGGCGAGTTCGCTTATTAGCTCGAATAACCGACTGCCGGGGCCGTAAGTCTCTCTTCATGCGTAAGTCGTTACTCGTCTTTCCGGGTAGGCCAAACGCTGAATGTATTTGCATCAACGAGTACCCAGGTAGGTAACTCGTCGTTGCAGCGTGAACCCGGCCTTCGCCGGGAGAAATCCAGCGACGTCGCTAATTTGATTGGGTTCCGGCATGCGCCGGGACGACGAGAGTAACTACTATAGACGCACAACATCTGTGCTAATTGCGCCAATCAAAATTGCCGTGCTACGGTCGCATAAGCGATAGGCGCTGGAGCGGATTTGCTAATGAACCAAAGATCGATTCAATTCGAGCTGCGCGATGCCCTAGCGCACCTAACCTTAGTCCAGCCGCAGCGCGGCAATCCCTTCGATCAGCGCTTCTGCGCTGAGTTGTGCGAGGTCGCCATCGAGTGCGACGAGAATCCCGCTGTGCGTGCCGTGTTGATCCGCGCGCAGGGGAAATACTTCAGTGTTGGCGCGGATCTGAAATGGCTGGGCTCGGATCGTGAACTGTTGGCGCGTCGCCTTAAGGCCGCGACGGCTGATTTGCACATGGCCATCGCGCGCTTCGCGCGCTGCGATCCGCCAATTGTGTTGGCGGCGCATGGTCTAGTTACCGGCGGCGCTGTAGCGCTCACGGCGTTGGCGGATTTTGCGTTGGCTGCGCGCAGCGCAAAGTTCTACGCGGCGTATCATGGCATCGGCTTCGTTAGCGACGGCGGCGGCAGCTACTTTCTCCCGCGCCGCGTGGGCACACGTCGGGCCACCGAGTTTTTGATGCTTAATCAAACTTGGAGTGCGGAAGAAGCCGCTGACTACGGGCTGGTGTCGCGCGTGGTCGATGACGATTCACTGGAGCGCGAGGCGCTGCACTTGGCCGCCACCCTTGCCGCCGGTCCAACCCGCAGTTTTGGCGAAGCTAAACGCTTGCTGCTTTCTACGTATGACCAGCCGTTGGATACACAGCTCGAACTCGAGGCGCGCGCGATTGCCCGCGGCGCCAAAACGCAGGATTCTTGGGACGCGATTCAAGCAGTGCTGGCGAAGCAGGGGCCGCGGTTCTCGGGTCTCTAACGCAGTGATTCAACGTCCACGCTCCTAGTGTGGTGTTCCGCAATGAACAGGTCTAAATCGCATGCTGCCGGCCGTGCTTTGTGGGCGCCGCAAAAGCTGCGAATTCTGCGAAATTTCGCCATTCGCGGCTAAAGCCGCTCCCACCACAGCAACGCGTCGAATTATGAAGGTTCATTACGGGACACCACCCTAGCTAACGGATAAACTTTCACGCATGGCCACACTCCACACGCGTTTCACGGCAATGCTCGGCGTGCGTCACCCGGTGATGCAGGAAGGTCTTGGGCCCTACAAAACCGTGCACTTGGCGGCCGCGGTCTCGAATGCGGGTGGCTTGGGCACCGTCAGCATTCCGGGCATCAGTGAAGATCCGATAGCCGGCGCGGCAAAGCTTCGAACCTATATTGAAGAGGCGTGTGCGCTCACCGATTTTCCCTTTGCGGTTAACGTTCCCGTCGGCGCCGATAAGCATGGCCACGTACTTCCGTTCAGTGCCGCGTATGTCAGCGCAGTGGTGGACGCGGTGAAAGATCGCGAGATTGCAAAACGGCTACGTGCGATTACTACCTCTGCCGGACCACCGTCCGCTGCACGTCGGCTCATCGAAAATTCCGGTCTGATTCATATTCACAAGGTCGGCAGCACGCGGCAGGCAATTCGTGCGGCACAAGAAGGGGTCGATATGATCATCGCCTCGGGTTATGAGGCCGGCGGTCACACGCATGCGCGGCCGGTTCACACTTTCGTATTGGGTCCGAGCGTGACTGAAGCCGTGGCGTGTCCGGTGATCCTCGCCGGCGGCGTGCGTGATGGACGCGGGCTTGCCGCGGCGCTTGCTTTCGGCGCGGAGGCCGTGGCCTTGGGCACGCGCTTTGTCGCGAGCCACGATAACCCGGATTGGCATCCTGCCTATGCGGCGCGCGTCGTCGCGGCCAAGGAAGGCGAGGATATTGTCTTTCAGGCCTTGTATGGACCGTCGCGTGCATTGCCGAGTGCCGGGATCGATGAATTGGCGTTGCTCGAAGCACGCGCGGGAGTGACTGAGGACGAGTTAACACAGTTCAAAGATCTACGCTTGATCGCTGCGCAACGTGACGGCGATATTGAGGGTGGGATCCTGCCCTGCGGGCAGATTGCTGGTGCGATTAACGATCTAATTCACGTTGCCGAGTTTGTTCCCGGGATCGTGCGTGAGGCACTCGCTGTACTTGAACAATTGCGACGCTTGCATGCAGATTGAGACCTTGACTGTGGGAGCTGTTTTAGCGGCGAATGACGTGCCGATCCAGGAGCGCTAATTGTTGCCTTTTGTGGGAGCTGCTTTAGCAGCGAATGGGCCTCAATAAAGATTCGCCGCTAAAGCGGCTCCCACAATAAAGTGAATTGTGAGACAACACACTAGCGCCTCTATGAACAATTAAGCGCGCGGCTGGAATGAAACCGCCGCAAATGCCTCGGCGGCTGCGGCGAAGCCGCGCGCATCGTGTGCCTGCGGGCTGATGATGAGCGTATCCACACCACTCATGTAGTCCTCGCGCAAGCGCGCATGCCATTCAGTGATCGAACCGAACATGAAAATTCGTCTTACCAACTCATCGCTAATCGCGGCGGTAATGCGTTTGCGATCGCGTACCGCATATCCGGCGCGCACTTCCGCCACGGCGTCGCGGTAACCGAGTTGCAGCATGATTTGCTGATACGCCGCCGCCGACCCATAGAACGCCAGGTGTTGGCGGAAGTATTCCAACGCTGTGCGTTCTTCCTCAGCGTTCTCGGTTACCAGCACGGCGCGGCGCTTCACAATTTCGAGATCTTCCGCACGCCGTCCGCGGCGTTGCGCGCCAATATCGATTTGTTCCAGCGCCCATGCCAATCGATCCACTGGCGTGAAATCGTTGAGTACCACGCCATCCGCGACTTCACCAGCGAGCTGCAACATCTTCGGGCCTATCGCGCCGAGAAAAATCGGCACCGGTGCCGATGGCGGCTCGCGGAGACTAAATCCTTGGCTGCGTAATGTGTTGCCGGCAAAATTAGTTTTCTCGCCGGCAAAGATCTGACGCAACAAGGCCACCGTTTCACGCACGCGAGTGAGTGGCTGGGCGTAGGGTAGGCCGTACCAACGATCCACCATGTTGCTGGTGGAGGCGCCAAGACCCAATACAAAGCGACCCGGTGCACGTTGTTCGGCGGCGACCACGCCGGTCGCCAACACCGCCGGCGGGCGATTGAACACCGGCACCACACCCGTGCAAAGACGTACCCGGGTGGTCGCCACGCCCAACGCCGCCGCCAACGCGATAGGATCTTGCAAGCCCTCGGCATCGGCCAGCCACAGATCGTCAAAGCCAGCTTGTTCCGCCCACACGCCACGTTCAAAACCCGCGCCGAGATCTGGCGCGGGCCACAGCATCAAACCAATCCGTTTCGCACGCGCCATTTCAGAGGCGGCGAGACGGCAGTGGTTTAATTTCGATTTGCACTCAGGTTACGCCGGCCGAGAACACCGACAAATCCTGCGGACCGCCGCGTTCGATCGCGCGCTTGTAGCCGTCGCGCGCGCGAAGTCGCGCGAGGTAGGCGCGTGCATTCGGCAGGGATTTTAGACGACCACGGCACTCGCTGAATTCCAGGCCCCAGCCGAGATTGATATCCGCGGCGGAGAAGCCCGAGGTCAGAAGGTAGTCGCGACCTTTGAGGGTGTCTTCGACGTATTGGTGGTTCTTCACGATCTCCGCCTCGAAGAATCCCATGAAGGTCTCGTTGCCACCACCGGTCCAGGCATAGACTAAGTCGACCGCGAGACCGGGGAATAGCGTGCCTTCGGCATAGGCAAGCCATTGCAGGTATTGGCCGTAATCCGGCGCCGTGGGGTTGCGACTCAAGCGGCCACCGGCGCACACATTGCAGATGTACTCAATGATGGCATCGGATTCGATGATGATCTGCCCATTGTGTTCAATGGTCGGCGCCTTGCCGAGCACGTGAACCTTGCCGAGCGACTCCGGCGCGCGCTGGGTCTCCGCATTGCGCTGATGTTTGACCAGCTTATATTCAATACCGAGTTCCTCGCACAGCCACACAATGCGTTGCGAGCGAGAATTGTTCAGATGATGGACTGTCAGCATGGGAAACTCCTCGTCAGTGGGGCGTGTTGTACAGACTGGGAAGTGTACGTCTGCTGGCCGACGAGACCAAGGTTAGCGGGTTAAATGGACCGACGACTTGCAGACGCTGCAAAATGCAATCCGGGGTTGTCGATAACCGCCCACCGTCCCCTTGTCGTCGCCACGACGGGCTCTTATGCTCCTCAGTCCCACCATGAGGGTCGCCTCGGAGAAAACCCGTGAATAACGCAGCAGCCCCCGACCTCAGCTCCCTCGACTTCTGGGCCCGGCCCTATGAGGAGCGCGAACGCAGTTTCAAATGGCTGCGCGATAACGATCCGGTGTCATGGCATCGGCCGCCCGAGCCGCTGGCTCCGGGGCTGGAGAACTCCAAGGGCTACTGGGCAATCGTACGCTACGAGCACCTGAAGGAACTATCGCGCAACGACACGGTGTTCTCGTCCGCCGAAGGGGTTTTTCTCGATGACTTCCCGCAGCTCGAGACCATCCTCTCGTTCATCGTGATGGACGATCCGCGCCACAAGGCGCTGCGCGGCATCACGCAGTACGCGTTCAGCCCGCGCAATATTCGGCGCATGGAGCAGCAGATCCGCGACATGGCGACCAAAATCGTCGACGAGGTTGCGCCGCGCAGCGAAGGGGATCTCTGCGAATTGGTGTTCAAGCAATTGCCGGGTCGCGTCTTTGCGGAAGTCTTCGTCGGTCTTAAAGATATGCATCGGCGCGAGGTGCTGATTGAAAGTGCCGAGCAGCTCGGCGCGTGGGCCGACCCCACCTACGCGCATATCGGCCCGCCGCTTGCGGTATTTCAGGATGCGGCGCGGAAGATCATGGAGATTGCTTATGAAGAAGCGGATCGCTGCCGCCGCCAGCCCGACGACAACCTGATGACGTGGATCGTCGACGCTAATCACGAAGGTCAGCAGATGACCAAGGAGGAACTCGGCGCGTTTTTCACGTTGCTAGTCGGCGCCGCGAACGACACCTCCCGGCATGCGATGGCGCATGCCGTCATCAATCTGCACCGTCATCCGGAGCAGAAGGCGCTGCTGCTCGAGGATTTCGAGGGCCGCATCGACGTCGCGGTCGAAGAGCTGATGCGCTGGTCACCACCGCTCATGCATTTTCGGCGCACCGCGTTGACTGATTTCGATCTCGATGGCACTACCATCAAAGCCGGCGACAAAGTGGTGCTGTGGTACTGCTCGGGCAATCGCGACGAACGTGTGTTCCCCGATCCCGATCGTTTCGACCTTCTGCGTTCGCCCAATCGTCACTTAAGCTTCGGCAACGGTCCGCACTTCTGCATGGGTTCGTCACTAGGGCGGCAGATGGTCAAGTGCATACTGCGCGAATTCAACGGCCGGATGCATAACCTGGAAATCGGCGAACCGACGATGCTGCTCTCGAACTTTATGAACGGCGTGCTGTCGCTGCCGGGACGGTGGACGCCGTGAGCGACTTTCGGTCTGACAGACGATGGCGTCTTTCTTGAAGGCGCTTAGTTAGGCTAATGTGCTTGTAGGTAAGGTCACGTCCGAGCAGACCTATTCGGCGCAAATCGAATTTAAGGAGCATCCTCCGCAATGCTGTTAGATATCTTGCAGACTCAGCGCGAGGCGATCACCGCGGCGGGGCGGCAGTTCGGCGCACGACGTCTACGGATTTTTGGATCTGTAGCGCGCGGCGAGGAGCGGCCCGACAGCGACATCGACTTTCTGGTTGATTTTGCACCCGGTTACGACCTATTTACTCAGCGGCTTCCGTTGGCGGCGCGCTTGGAAGAAATTACCGGCCGGCGGGTTGATCTAATTCCAGAACACGAGCTCAATCGTTACCTTCAGCCGATGATTTTAGCGGAAGCCATTGAGCTGTGACGAAGTCATGGGAACCTTACGCCAGACACATCTTGGACGCGATTGCCAAGATTCGCCGAATTCAAGCGCGTGGCGATTTAAGCCAGGACGAAATTTTATATGACGCGGCGTTAAGAAATTTGCAGACACTTGCCGAAGCGACCCAGCATCTTCCTGATGAACTAAAAGAACGTTACGTGGATATTCCGTGGAAACAAATTAGCGGGTTTCGGAATATCCTTGTCCACTCTTACCTCGGCGAAATCGACGCACAAACCATTCTACGCGTTGTTCGAAAATCCATTGCGCCATTGGAAAATGCGATCAATTCAATGCTGGTCATTACCATAAACGATTAGCTTAACCTACCGAGGAGAACTCCCATGGCCTCAGTCGTTAAAACCACGCATCACGGCGGCTGTCCACACGATTGCCCCGATACCTGTTCGATGGTGTTCGAAGTGGAGAACGGCAAACTCGTGGGCGTTAAAGGCAATGCGGAGCACCCAATGACGCGCGGTGGACTGTGCGTGAAGCTCAAGGATTACGAAAAGCGCCACTACCATCCGGATCGTTTGCTCCATCCGCTGCGCCGGACTGGGCCAAAGGGTAGCAAGCAATTCAAACGCATCAGTTGGGACGAAGCGCTTAACGAAATCACCACGCGCTGGCAAGCGATCATCGCGGAACATGGCCCGCAGGCGATTGTGCCGTACAGCTATCTCGGACATCAGGGATTGGTGCACGGCCTGAACGGCGGCGACGCGTTTTTTAATCGCCTAGGCGCGACCGTTACTGAACGCACGTTTTGCGGCGAAGGTTCGGCCACCGCATGGCTTCTGACCTACGGTCCGAGCGGCGGCATGGATCCCGAGAGCTTCAAGCATTCCAATTACATCATCCTCTGGGCGTGCAATAGCGTTAGCACCAACGTGCATCATTGGCACATCGTCAAGGAGGCGCAGAAACGCGGCGCCAACGTGGTGGTGATCGATACTTACGCGTCAAAGACCGCCAAGGAAGCCGACTGGCATTTGGCGCCGAAGCCGGGATCGGATGGCGCACTCGCGATGGCGATGATTCACACGCTCATCGAAGAACGTTTAATCGACAGCGATTATGTTGAGTGCTACACCGTGGGCTTCGTCGAGCTTGCCGCTCGCGCGAAATCACGCACGCCGGAATGGGCTGAAAAGATCACGGGGATCGCCGCGATGGATATTCGCCAACTCGCGCGCGACTATGCCGCCGCGAAGCCGGCGGCAATACGCATCGGAGTCGCGCTCGAACGCCATCACGGCGGTGGACAGACGATTCGTGCGGTGTGCTGTCTGCCGGCGTTGACCGGCGCGTGGCGTGAAGTCGGCGGTGGGATCCTGGCGATGCCGGTGTGGGAACATCCGTATAAGTTCGAGGTGATTTGCCGGCCGGATTGGATCCCGCCGGGCACGCGCGTTATCAATAATCTGCAAATCGGCCGTCATCTGACCAACCAAATTCCGATGGACCCGCCGATTAAATCGATGATGTGTTGGAATTCCAATCCGGTGACGCAAGCCCCGGAATCCGACAAGGTCGTGCAGGGCTTGCTGCGTGAGGATTTATTCTTGGTTGTCGCCGATCATTTTATTTCAGACACAGCGAGCTACGCCGATATCGTGCTGCCGGCGGCGATGGGCGCCGAGATGGAAGATATTATTCTGTCATGGGGGCACAACTACCTTACCTATAATGAAAAGTGCGTCGAGCCTCCCGGCGAAGTGCTTTCTAATTACGAAATCTTTCGTCGCCTCGCGGCCCGCATGGGTTTCACGGATGCGCAATTTAAATGGTCGGACGCCGAGTGCCTGGCGCATTACATTGACTGGGCCGCGCCCGCGTGTCGCGGATTTGATCTGGCTTATCTGCGGCAACACGGTTTCGTCCATCTCAACATCGGCGGCGCCGACGATCGTGCCCCGCATCGCCAAGGTAACTTTCCAACGCCGTCTGGCAAGTGTGAATTCAAATCCAGCCTCGCGGCCAACGGCAATTTCGTCGCCGGTCCGTTTCGGCAGATGTACGAAGCGCAGCAAGGCGGCGAACCGCTGGACGATCTACCGGATTATGTCCCATCGCGCGAGACGCCGCTGACCAATCCCGAACTCGCGAAGAAATATCCGCTCAATATCGTGTCGCCGAAGAGCCACGGTTTTCTAAACTCGTGTTACGCCAACATGGAGCAAAAAATCAAAGGCCAAGGCGAGCAATTTGTCCTTATCAACCTTGCGGATGCGAAACCACGCGGCATCAATGAAGGCGACACTGTGCGCGTGTTTAACGATCGCGGGAGCTTCGAAGGCGCGGCGCAGATCACCATGGATGTGAACGCTGGCCTCATCGTCGCGACTCTAGGCTACTGGCGGCAGTTGAACCAAGGCACCGTAAACATCATCAGTTCGGCCGAATTCGTCGACATGGGGCATGCGCCGAGCTTCTCGGATAATCTGGTTGAGGTATGTAGGATTTTTGATTAAGGGATTCGTGCTGCAGAAAATCGATTCGTCGGAGTCGTGGATTTCTATGCATGTAACACATGCCGTACGTACGAGCGCTTATCTCGCGAGTCGGCTATCGCTGAAGCGGGTCGACGAGCAGCGACCAGTAATATTCTGCCGCACTTTCGAAACTCATGTGATTGTCGCTAGCCGCGCGACCGAGCATTCCCATTCCCATCGGTCGCAAAAACAGGGACTGGTCATTAGCCTCCGCACTCAGATTCTCATTGTAACTATTGGCCGGCGCGGAGTCGTTTTGGGAATACGTAATACCGCCACCGAAAGAGCGCGACGATCCGCCCTGTCTGACACCGCACCGTGCGACAGCCTGGCCATTTTGGTAAACCACACAACCAAAGGCATTGCCGTCGATGCGTCGGAAACGCACTTCGATGCCGGCATTGCGGGCTGCCAGTTCGTCGAGGGACTTCTCGAAGAACCGCGCCATGTATTCGAAAGCCTCCTCGATAAAGTGATCACGATCGACCTCCGTAAACGTCTTTTTCAATCGGAGATTGCTTGAACGAGGAATCTCGGCAACCGGGTCCACACCTGAGCGCGATTCGCGCATCGGTTCCCGCTTCAATGGCTTTGCAATGGGCAGTGCGGCGCGAATCTGCGTCACCACATCGAGAAAAGCCTCATCGCGATTTGGCCATTTGGTGATCGGCACACTATCGCGCGGCGCAGCCAGTAGCTTCTTGAAAGGTGCGACACTTGACTGCCAATCACAGGGACGCAGGATCACTGGAATGACCCGAGCGGTATTCGCTTCATGCCGGGCCATCGCGAGCTGGACTTCTACATCGTAACAATAGTTCGAGGCGAGGAAGTCGGGACTGACCAACAGCAAAATCACTTCCGCGATTTCCAGCTTGGCGTCGATGGTACCGTCTAGCTCATCACCAGCGAGGATGCGGCGGTCGTGCCAGGTCTCAATTGCGCCCTCGCGTTTGAGCATCGACAGATGGACTTCCAACTCGTCGCGCAGTGCTTCGTCCGTATGGGAATAAGAAATGAAGACGGTTGCCATACGTTAGTACCTCGTCGCTTTTAGATTGTCGGTCCGTTCAGCGAGATAGGCCAGCGCCGCAGCCTCGGAGTCTTCGATGGCGATCTCGACAGCGCGTTGGGCGGCGGTTAGAAAGTCACGGGCTCGACCCCGTGCGGTCAACACCTTTTCGAACAGAACATCGATTTCCGATGATACTGAGCAGACTACATGGGGAACCGGGATGCTCAGCGGGTCTTCGTCACCGTAACGTGGGTGATGCGAGCCATCCTGTGACCAGTGCAGTATCGTCTGCACCGGGCGTGATCGAAGGAATGTCAGGAGGCACGCGCGACTCAGTGGCGGAGACTCTGCCTTCGTTGGCCGCAGAACGATGAACTCCGAGGACCCTACGCTTGGCACACTCGATGAGGTGCGAACTAGCGCGGTTTCGCGTAGATAGGCCCGAAGCCTTGATGTGACAACGTCTCCCGCCTTGAACCGCTTTTTCGTACTACCAACCTCTCGCGCCGGCATCGGTTCACGCTGATCGTCGAGAACCGGTTGCAGGGCATCGGTTAAATCAAAGTCGCGGACCCGCTCGTCCGCTCCCGCTTTAATGGGGTCGAACATCTCGCGCACAGAGGCATAGTGGTCGCCAAGCGGCTCTCCGGGTAGCGCGCTCAATCGGTTCATATAGCTTTGTTTGGCGGGATGGAAAAACTCTGCATCAAACCGAGATGCAGTAAACGCTTCCGAAGCGCGGCGCGTGTAAGTCAGAGGCTCCGGCGGCTGCCAGTCGGCGATGCCGAGGGCGGCGGTGAGGGCATTTTCCGCGTTATTGAGATCTACATAAGCCTGACGGCGTGCACTTAACGCCATAAACACAAAGTCGGCTACAGTGTTTTCAACGGCATCTCTACATCTGGGTATTGGAATTTCACGAACCTTAGCAAGCGAAAGACCCTGTTGCACCATTCCGGAAGCGTGACGAGAGATGTGGTGCTGACCAAAACGACAATTTAGGTACGCTACTACGTATTCGGGTTTGAGCGATTTCTTGTCAGCCCACGAAATTCTCGCGATGTCTTGGTCGATATTGGCGGGTAAAGATTCCGAAGTAACAAGCGCACACATTCCAACTGTCCCTCGCGTAGAAAGCACAACGTCGCGCTCCACGAGGCGGGATCGCTTGTTTACTTCATCAACTCTAGCTGCTATGCGATCCGCACCGACTTGAGTTGTAAACCAGTCTGACGCAGATTTCGCTGTGAGCATCGCGATTGGTGACGAATCGTCTACCTCGTGATACCCATGCGGGCCGTCTGTAACAGCTGAAAATTCACCTAGCCGGAGGCTAGGTAAGCGTGCAAGTGCGGTGCTTTCATGGATATATCGTTTCCGGAAAAACTCAGCTTCGATACGGATTTCAGCGTTGATTGCGTTCAATTTTATTTCTGTAATCTCCAGCCCCTCCAACAATCGCGCATAGCGGCTTGCGTCGAAGGGGCGACTCAAAAAAAACTTAAGCGCTCCTTCGCGGCGAACTCAGCAAAAGCTTCGGCGATTCCATCTTCGGTCATACCGTCGTGGTTGAAGAAATCGTGCTGCACCACATAGTGGCCATGAGTATCGCGCAGCAGGTTTCCCTCCGCTTCCTTCGCCAGCAGATGGTCACCGCTGGTGTCCTTGGATGCCTTGCGCTGCGTGGCGAAGAAGATCGAGTAATCATCAACTCTCGGGCAGAGCGGGCCGAGGTTCTGGTCGTCGTTCCACTTCTGCACAAAAAGTACGCTGGTTTTAGTGCCGGTGTGCGGCTTGAAGGTGTTGGGATGTAGACCCACAACAGCGAGGATGCGGCAGCGCTCGGCGATAAACTGGCGCACGCGCTGATCGCTGGAGTTATTGAACCGGCCCTGCGGCAGCACCACCGCCATGCGACCGCCGGGGCGCAGGAAATCGAGATTGCGTTCGATGAACAACAGGTCGCGCCCCACCGCACTTTCGAGCTTGCCCTGACCGCCGTCCTTGGCGCGCTTGTGGGCCAATTCGTAGGGCGCGAGCAGATCGCTCTGCTTGATGTCGCCGGCAAACGGCGGATTCGCCAT
This sequence comes from Gammaproteobacteria bacterium, assembly GCA_016191285.1. Lineage (GTDB taxonomy): Bacteria > Pseudomonadota > Gammaproteobacteria > CAIKBL01. Next base: position 121,740 of record JACPPA010000004.1, on the reverse strand, counting down.
TAGTATGTCGAACTGAAAGTTCCGGTAGTCCTTCTTGTTTGTCCGGAGCTTGCGCAGTCGGGCCCAGCCAGCACCGTAGGTATCTCGCCAATCTTCGTCGGTGGTCTCGTCCCAGCGCGTCCAATCCAAGGTATTCAGGTGAAGGACGTTGGTCTGGCCGTCACCGGCAATCAAATTGAGGCAACGGGCAACGCGTACGCTCTTTTCGTCGAAGTCGATTGCGAAGACTTTGTCCTCAACGTAGTCGATGCAGCGCCCGGGCTTCTTTTCCATCGTGAACAGATGGCTTTGCGGGCGTTTGAGGTCATCGAGTATTTGACGCCAGACGTGGAAGATAGCGTGGACGGTGAAACCTGCGGAGCCAGCGGCGGTGTCGATCAAGGTTTCGTGCTCGCGCGGATTGAGCATCTTCACACAAAGATCGATGACCCAGCGCGGCGTGAAGTACTGGCCCTTCTCGCCCTTCGCGGATTGATTGACGAGATATTCGAAGGCGTCATCGATGACATCGAGGTTGGAGTTGAACAGTTTCCATTCCTCCAGCGAGCCGACGCAGACCATCAGATGTTCCGGTGTGAGCTTGATGCGCTCATCCTCGCTGAACACACCAGGCCATTTCTTTGTGGCGTCGTCGAACAAGCTCTGGATGCTAGCCTTAAGCTGGGCGGCGGTGTTCTGGTTGCGAAAACGTAGGTATTTGTAACGACCGGAGTAACAGGCGAGTTTGTCGTAAAGCTTAGTGAAGATGAGTTTAAAAACTTCCTCAAATACATCGACGCCGGCATTAGCCAGCACTTCGTCTTCCATGTCTTCAATCAGCTGGCGCAGTGAGCGGGCCCTTAGCCCGTCTACGGCGCGCGCCTCTTCCTTTTCGATCAACGTATCAACGGTCCAGGGCTGGCCGGCAACGTCCTCGATGGTCTGTGTGGCGGTGGGGAGGTCGGGAATTTCGACGAAGTAGTTCGGATTCTTGCGATGCCAAATCACTGGCGCAGCACCGTTGCACCATAGCGCCAGCGGTGCGCCGGTGGCGTGCGCATAGCTCTTGAGCTGGTCTTTGCCGCCCTTGAGTGGGGTGCTTTCACTTCGATGATGCAGTAGGGGACCGTGGGGCGATCGGCGTCGAAGATCACGATGTCGGCTCGCTTAGATGAATCGCGCCCGAAAGTGATGGGATGCTCGACCGCAATGCGGCCAAGATCGTAGCCGAAGTGCAAGTTCAGATGAGCGATGAGCAACTGGCGCACCAGCTCCTCGGGCTTCGCAGGAACCTGCTTACGCCGCACGAAACACTCAATGACCGGTTTGTTGTTCTTGAGCGCGAAACGCGACTCGACCTTCTTCACCGTATCGTCTGGAAAGAGCGCAAGGCTCAGGTTCTTCGATCCGGCGAGCAACTCTGCAATCAACATCAGGCGTTTCCTTCGTAGTAGTCGTTAGCGCGGTAGCGGCTCCGTGCCCTCGGTAAGAATTTCAAAATACGCATCGTAAAGGTACAGGCGGTTTCGCTTCTTGCCGGTGAACTCGCGCAGTAACCCTAGCTTTTCGAGCGCGCGCACGGCCTTGTCGATGGCGGGCCAGCTCATCGCAAGTCGCGTGGCCGCGTTAGGAATCGAGAGCACGGGGCGTTGCTGCAATAGCTGATGTACTCGCAACGCCGAGCCCGCGCCACGGCCGAGCGTTTGAATACGTTCACGATCGACGCGGAACAGATTCAGCATGCGCTCGGCGGCTTTGACCGCGCTCTGCGCAGTATCGCGAACTCCAACCAAGAAAAATTCGAGCCATGCTTCCCAGTCGCCATGCGTCCGCACGCGCTGCAACTGATCGTAGTAAGCGCTGCGGTTCTGCTTGAAATAAAGACTTAAATAAAGCAGCGGCTCGGACAGTGCGCCTTCTGCGCAGAGCAGTAACGTGATTAAGAGACGGCCAAGGCGGCCGTTGCCGTCGCGATAGGGATGGATAGTTTCGAACTGAACGTGCGCGAGCGCAGCCTTGAGCAGCGCCGGCGTGTGCTCGGGACTATTGTTTAGGAACGCGTCGAGTTGGGTCAGGCAAAGCTCGACGTGATCCGGCGGCGGAGGTACGAAGGTGATGCGCGGTGGATTGGCGCTACCGATGAAGACCTGACGATCGCGCAAGCGCCCCGGCGATTTGTCGACCCCGCGACCATCACGCAGCAATATAGCGTGCATGTCGTGGAGCAGTCCCAGGGAAATCGTCCGCTCACCGCGACGGATCCGTTCCATTCCATGATCCAACGCGGCCACATAGTTCGATACTTCTCGCACGTCGTCCATCGGAACGCCTGGCACCTCATCGAGCTCGAACATCAGCAGATCGCGAAGTGACGACTGCGTGCCTTCGATCTGGGACGAAAGCACCGCTTCCTTGCGCACGTATTGATAGAGGAAGAGATGCTTCTCCGGCAGAACCCGGGCGATGCCGTCAAGCCTGCCAAGACACTGATTGGCTTCATCGCGAAGCGCGGCTAGCGTCGGCGTCCACTCAATGGCCGGTTGTGGTGGAAGTGGATACGGGATGAAAGCGCGTGCTTTCAAATGCTGAATATAGGCTTCGACGTAGTTGCCAGCTTCTCGTTGCACTACTGTTCCTCATCGCCACTGAACGCTGGATACTGCGTTTAAAGCCCATTTTAATCAAACTATATAGGCTTTCCGCTTGATTAAATCGCGTTTAGTGGCCCGCAATCAAAGGCAGCGTTAATAGTCTGGGTCCAGGTTGCCGCTTGCTCCATCGACTATCTTCGGTTCTAGCATCACGCGCTTGGTGTGAGAATTACAGCCTCGAAATTACCTCGATAAAAGACTTTGGAAAGAAAGGGAGGTCCTGGACTCGTCCTGGATTCGTCTTGGCTCAACGCTTCGAGATATCCGCCGCTGCAAATTTATCCGGCCAATAATCGCACGCGGCCAATCCTTCGAGCGCGAGTCCATACGGTAGGTGATCGAGCATCGCGCGTTTGACTTGTTGCAGCATCGCTTCACGGGTCAAGCGCACCGTCAGTGCCGGTCGTTGGCGGATGATTTTTGCAAGCTCCCAGGCGCGCGCCAGTAGCTTAGCCTGTGGCATGACTTCGTTAACCACGCCGAGGTTCAGGGCTTCTTGTGCGGACAATTGTTGCCCGGTCATTAGAAAATAACGCCCGCGGTTTAATCCGAGCAACATCGGCCACACGATATGTACGCCGTCACCTGGCACTAAGCCGCTGGGGAAATGCGGCGCGTCTTGGAACACCGAATGATCGGCGGCGAGCACGATATCGCACAGCAGGGCAAGTTCGGCGTGTACAGTGGCCGGGCCATTCACCGCGGCGATCATCGGCGCCTGGATTTCGAGCAGATTCATCAGCAGCCGTTTGGCATCCGGCAGGACGTGCTCGGCCCAGGTTTTGGCGTCTACCTTGCCGCCGCCGAGATCTTCCTTGTGAATGAAGGTGTCACCCGAGCCGGTGAAGATGATGATCTTGTTGTCGGGATCGCAGCCAATATCGGCGAAGCAGTACCCTAACTCCTGATGGGGTGCGAAGCCCCAGACCAAGTCGCGATTATCGCTGTGCAGGGTGACCTCAAGGATGCCATCCTCGCGCTTGAATTTGATATGTTGATATTTCTTGGCGTACTCGTCGAGATGTGGAACCAACATAAGTTTTCTCCTTAAGCGTAGGCCAGACTTAAAATGGGCGACCGCGACACCATACGTTGATCCGCACGCTCGCTAAAGCGCGCCGTGTGCCGCCAGTAAACCACCCCGCAGCTTGACCAGGCAACTCATTGTCGCCACGCTGGCGGCTGTGGTCGTAATTATCAATGACGAAGCGCGCTACCCCACGGAAGCGCCAAGGCGAAATCATGGAAAATACTCCATTAAAAACCACCCCGGATCATGAAATTGTCATCGTCGGCGCCGGTTTCTCGGGTCTTGGTCTCGGGATCAAACTGAAGAAGCATTATCAACACGACTTCGTGATCCTGGAGCGGGCCGACGACCTGGGCGGAACCTGGCGCGACAATACCTATCCTGGTCTGACCGTCGATATCCCGTCGGCCTCGTACTCCTATGCCTTTGAACCCAACCCCGACTGGACTCGGGTCTATGCCCGCGGAGCGGAGCTAAAAGCTTACGCCGACCATTGTGCCGACAAGTACGACGTGCGCCGCCACATTCGATTTCGCAAGTCCGTGCAACGCGCGGTCTATGATGAAGTAAACAATTTATGGCGGTTGACCCTGGCCGATGGCGAGAGCCTGACGGCGCGCTATTTTGTCAGCGCCACCGGCGCGTTGACCGCGCCCAAGATGCCGGATATCGAAGGCGTCGAGTCCTTCACGGGCAAGGTCATTCACACCGCGCGCTGGGATCACCAACATGATCTGAACAACGAACGGGTTGCGGTGATCGGTACTGGGGCCACTGCGATTCAGTTGATCCCGGAGATCGTCGACAAGCTACAGCAGCTTGATGTCTACCAGCGCACGCCGATTTGGTTGTTACCTAAGTTCGACGCCGTCATCCCGGACGGATTGCGCAAAGCGTATCGCCTGGTCCCCGGCTTGCAAAAGCTGATGCGCTTCCTGTGCATATTCTTAACCGAACTGTGGATTGGCGTCGGTGGCGTGCACTACAAACAGTTCCCGTGGATCTTCAAGTGGCTGGAAAAACAAGGGGTCAACCAGATCCGCACTCAGGTCAACGATCCCGCGATCCAGCAGAAACTGATTCCGACCTACAACCATTTTTGCAAACGACCGAGTGTATCGAATGTCTACTACCCGGTGTTTAATCGCAGCAACGTGGAACTGATTACCGATCCCATCACGCGCGTCACGCCGACCGGGATCGAGACCAAGGACGGCAAGGTGCGCGAGATCGATACGCTGATCTGCGCGACGGGTTTCCAAGTCTTCGAACCCGGCACGGTCCCGAGTTGCGAAATTATCGGCCGCGGCGGACAGGAAATTGGCGAGTACTGGACCAAGAATCGCTACCAGGCTTACCAGGGGATCACCGTGCCGGGTTATCCGAACTACTTCATGCTTTTCGGGCCGTATGCGATCGCGAGCGGATCGTACTTCGGCATGATCGATATTCAGGTGCGGCATTTCCTGCGCTGCCTGAAAGCCGCGCAGAAGCGCGCCGCGAACTACGTCGAAGTGAAACAGCGGGCGCACGATGCCGACTTCGCGCGCGTGATGCGGCAACGCGAAAATAACGTGTTATACAGCGGTAATTGCGCCGGTTCGCACACCTATTATTACGATCGCAACGGCGACGCGCCGCTACTTCGCCCCGTGACGCATTTAAATATGTGGTTGCGAAGCCTTACCTTTAGTCTCGACGACTACGTGTTCGCGACGAAGTAGAGAAGGAGTCGTGGTCGCGCTACGTGCCCTGTTTGCAAAAATGCCGCGTAATGATCAGGGGTTACATGGTCGGCGTCGGCGCGTGCGATCAACGGCGCGGATAATCCACCAGCGCGCATGAGCGCACAGAACTCCGCGATGGTTTACCGTGGCCTCTCGCGCTTACTGTCCAGTCAACCGCGCGATGGCCGCGCGCGCATCGTCGGCCAGGCCAGCGCCGCCTTCGGCCAAGTGGGCGATAATCTGGGCACGCATGCGTGGATCCCAGAAGCGTTGCAGATGCAGTGTAATGATGCCGACCGCATGGTCGGGATCCGCCGCCTGATTGGCGGCGATGTCGTTCGCCATTTCTACTAGCCGTTCAATATGCATCGGCAACTAATCTTTGCCGTCCGTGATGCGCTCGCCATGGCTGTAGATGACGAGATCCGTGCCGCGCACAAAACCTGCCAGCGTGACATTGCAGATCTCGGCAAGGCGCACTGCCCGTGCCGTCGGCGCCGAAACTGCGGCGAGCAGGCCGATGCACGCGGCGGCCGCCTTCATCACGATTTCATAGCTGGCCCGGCTGGTGACCAGCACAAAGCCCGGCGGAAAGTCCGCGCGGGCCCGCGCCCCGATCAGCTTGTCGAGCGCATTGTGGCGACCGATATCCTCACGCAGCGCGACGATGCTGCCGTCGAGATCGACCCACGCCGCGGCATGCACGGCGCCGGTCTCGCGATTGAGAACTTGCCGATCGCTAAGCGCGGCGGCACCGCGCGCGATGGCGGCGCGGCTGAGCGTCGGAACCCGCGCAACGGCGGCCGGCGTGCGCATCGCATCCGACACCATGCGCTTGCCGCATATCCCGCAACCCGAACGTCCGGCGAGGCTGCGCGCACCGCTGCTGACGCGAGACGTCCGATCCACCGGCATCACGAGATCAAGCTCGATTCCATCGTCCAGCGCACGCCGTTCGACGAGCACCAATTCGCGTGGCTCTGCGATGAGTCCCTCGGTCAAGGCGAAGCCGAGCGCAAAATCTTCGAGGTCGCACGGCGACATCAGCATCACCGCATGCGGCTCGCCATTGCACAGAATCGCGACCGGCGTTTCCTCGGCGATGCGGTCGGACCTAACCTCGCTCGCAGCGTCACGCCAACGCGTGACCGGCAGCGTGACAACCGCCTCCGGCAGCGGCACGGCGAGCAGCTGCTCAACGCGTGAAAGTTTCGCGTTCATCGAGGAGCTTCTGCTGTTCGATACTGAATCGGTGGTAGCGCTGCTGCCAGGCCGAGGGTTGCGTGACTTTCACCACCTGCACGGCCGTGACTTTGTACTCGGGGCAATTCGTCGCCCAGTCGGAGTGTTCCGTGGTGATGACATTGGCGCCCGATTCCGGGAAATGGAAGGTGGTGTAGACCACGCCCGGCTGCACTGCTTCGCTGATGCGTGCGCGCAGCACGGTCTCGCCGGCACGGCTCTTGACCCCGACCCAATCGCCTTCGACCACGCCGCGCGTCTCGGCGTCATGGGGATGGATCTCTAGCCGATCTTCGGCGTGCCACACCGTATTGCGGGTGCGCCGCGTCTGCGCGCCGACATTGTATTGCGAGAGGGTGCGGCCGGTGGTCAAGATCAAGGGATACTTGCCGGTAGTGCGTTCGTGCGTGGGCACGTAGGGCGTCAACATGAAGCGTCCGAGTCCGCGCGTGAACGTCACCTCGTGCATGGTCGGGGTGCCGGCCGGAGCCTGTGCGTTGCACGGCCACTGGATGCTGCCGAGTTCATCGAGGCGCGCATAGCTGACGCCGGTGAAGGTCGGGGTCAAGCGCGCGATCTCATCCATGATCTCCGACGGATGCCGGTAGTTCATCGGATAGCCAAGCGCCGCCGCGAGCATCAAGGTCACTTCCCAGTCGGCTTTACCACCGAGCGGCGGCATCACGCGCCGCACGCGCGAGATGCGACGCTCGGCATTGGTGAACGTGCCGTCCTTTTCTAGAAAGGACGATCCCGGCAGAAAAACATGGGCGAATTTTGCGGTCTCGTTCAGGAACAGATCCTGGACGATGACGCATTCCAGCGCTTCGAGCGCGGCCGTGACGTGCTGGGTATCCGGATCGGACTGCGCGATATCTTCGCCCTGGATATAAAGCCCGCGGAAACTGCCGTCGAGTGCGGCCTCGAACATGTTTGGGATCCGCAGTCCTGGTTCGGGATCCAGCGCCACGCCCCACGCCGTCTCGAACAACCCGCGCGTGGCCGCGTCGGAGACGTGGCGATAGCCAGTGAATTCGTGCGGGAAAGAGCCCATGTCGCAGGAGCCTTGCACATTGTTCTGGCCACGCAGCGGATTGACGCCGACGCCTTCGCGTCCGAGGTTGCCGGTGGCCAGCGCCAGATTGGCGATGCCCATGACCATGGTCGAACCCTGGCTGTGCTCAGTGACCCCCAGGCCATAATAGATGGCGGCATTGCCACCAGTCGCGTAAAGACGTGCCGCAGCGCGCACCTCCACCGCCGGCACGCCGGTGATGGCCGCGGTCCGCTCAGGGGCATGCTCCGGATCGGCGATGAACCGCTGCCATTTCTCGAACGCGCCCCGATCGCAGCGCGCGGCGACAAATTCGTGATCGATGAGATTTTCAGTCACGATGACATGCGCGAGTGCGTTAATGAGCGCGACATTGGTTCCAGGACGCAATTTCAAGTGATAGTCAGCGGCGACGTGCGGCATGCGTACCAGATCGATGCCACGCGGATCGATCACGATCAGGTGCGCGCCGGTGCGCAGACGCTGGATCAGGTGCGAGGCGAACACCGGGTGGCCGTCGGTCGGATTGGCGCCGATCACGACGATGACGTTGGCGTGCCTGACCGAATCGAAGGCCTGCGTGCCGGCCGATTCGCCGAGCGTTTGTTTGAGACCGTAGCCCGTCGGTGAGTGACAAACGCGTGCGCAGGTATCGACGTTGTTGTTGCCGAAAGCCGCACGCACCAGCTTCTGCACGAGATAGGTCTCTTCGTTGGTACAGCGAGACGAGGTAATCCCGCCGATTGCGTCTTTCCCATGACGGGCCTGGATCCGTTGCAGCTCAGCGGCAGCGTAAGCGATGGCCTCGTCCCACGACACTTCGCGCCAGGACTCGTGGATCGAAGCCCGGATCATCGGCGTCTTGATGCGATCGGGATGCGTCGCATAACCGAAGGCGAAACGGCCCTTGACGCAGGAATGGCCATGATTGGCATGGCCGTCGCTATTCGGCACCATCCGCACCACTTCAGCACCTTTGAGTTCGGCACGAAACGAACAACCGACCCCACAGTAAGCACAAGTCGTGATCACGCTGTGCTCAGGCTGCCCCTGTTCGATGATCGATTTTTCCATCAAGGTCGCGGTTGGACAGGCCTGCACGCAGGCCCCGCAAGACACGCAATCGGAGGCAATGAAGGATTGCTCGGTACCGGCACTCACATGCGACGCAAAGCCGCGGCCAGCGATGGTCAGCGCGAACGTCCCCTGCACTTCGTCGCAGGCACGTACGCAGCGTGAGCACACGATGCATTTGCCGGGATCGAAGGTGAAATACGGATTGCTCTCGTCCTTGCTCGCCGTCAGATGATTGGCGCCCTCGTAGCCATAGCGCACTTCACGCAACCCCACCGCACCCGCCATGTCTTGCAATTCGCAATGGCCGTTAGCCGGACAGGTCAGGCAATCGAGCGGGTGATCGGAGATGTACAGTTCCATGACGTTGCGGCGTAGGCCACCCAAGCGCGCACTTTGCGTGGTCACTCGCATGCCGGGGGCGACCAGTGTGGTGCACGAGGCTGGGAAGCCGCGCATGCCCTCGATCTGCACCAGGCATAGACGGCACGATCCAAACGGTTCGAGACTATCGGTCGCACACAGCTTGGGGACCTTGATGCCGGCCAGCGCAGCTGCACGCATGACGGAGGTACCGGCGGGGACGTTGACTGAAACGCCGTCGATGTCGAGCGTGACGAGAGCGGTAGTACTTGCCGCCGGCGTGCCGAGATCGAGTTCATTGATGGATCGCATCGTTCTGCTCCAGGTGCGTCGTTCAGGCCGCGTTGCGACCGGCGCGCACGAAATCGTCGGGAAAATGCTCAAGGGCGCTTAAGACCGGAAATGGCGCCATGCCACCCAGCGCGCAGAGCGAGGCGTTGATCATGGTGTCGCAGAGATCACGCAACGTCGCGAGGTTCCGCTCGACGTCGCGACCGGCGACGATGTGCTCGATGAGTTCGCGCCCGCGCACCGCGCCAAGGCGGCACGGCGTGCACTTGCCGCAGGACTCCACCGCGCAAAATTCCATCGCGAAGCGCGCCATTGCTGCCATATCGACGCTGTCGTCGAATACCACCACCCCGCCATGGCCGAGCATCGCGGACTTCGCGGCGAACGCTTCATAGTCGAGCGGAGTATCGAAGTGGTGCACCGGCAGATAGGCGCCCAGCGGGCCGCCGACCTGGGCCGTCCGCACCGGGCGACCGCTGGCGCTGCCGCCGCCCCAGTCGTGAATAAGCTCACCCAAGGTCAGGCCGAACGCCTTTTCGATTAGCCCGCCATATCGCACGTTGCCGGCCAGCTGGAAGGGCTGAGTACCGCGCGAGCGGCCGCGTCCGAAGTCCGCATAATAAGCCGCACCGCGCTGCAGGATGACGGGCACTGTTGCAAGTGAGATGACATTGTTGACCGCCGTCGGCTGGCCGAATAATCCCCTGTGTGCCGGGAGCGGCGGCTTGTAGCGGATCTGTCCGCGCCGGCCTTCCAGACTTTCCAACAGCGCGGTTTCTTCGCCGCAGATATAGGCGCCTGCACCGCGCCGAACATCGAGCGCGAAGGTGCGACCGCTACCGAGGATGTTGTCACCGAGATAGCCAGCGGCGGCGGCTAGTCCGATGGCGTGCCGCAGTACACGCTCTGCATGCGGGTATTCGCTGCGCACGTAGACGAAGCCTTGCGTCGCGCCGACCGCGAGACCGGCGATGACCATCCCTTCTATCAGCAGATACGGATCGCCCTCCATCAACATGCGATCGGCAAAGGTGCCCGAGTCGCCCTCGTCGGCATTGCACACAATGTATTTCTGCGCGGCGACGGTGTCCGCGACGGTCTTCCACTTGATGCCGGTCGGAAAGGCGGCGCCACCGCGGCCACGCAGCCCGCTGTCGGTGACTTCTTTCACGATCGCTCCCGGTGAAAGGTCCAGCGCGCGACGCAGACCAACAAAGCCGTCGTGCGCGATGAAGTCAGCAAGTGAAATGGGGTCGGTAATTCCGACGCGGCGGAACGTCAGGCGCTCCTGCTCGCGCAGATAGGGGATTTGATCGGTGACGCCGTGCGCAAGGGGATGCGCGGCGCCATGCAGGAAATCAGCTTCGAACAGACTATTGACGTCCGCGACGCGGACTGGGCCGTAGGCGCGACGCTTACCGTCCGTGACGACTTCGACCAGGGGTTCGAGCCAGTACAGTCCATGCGAACCGTTACGCACGATGGCGATGAGGATACCGCGCGTGCGCGCCTGCGATTCGATCGCGATTGCGACCTCGTCGGCGCCGACCGCAACCGCGCCGGCGTCACCCGGGACATAGACGGTGATCGTGCTCACCGGGGAGCCTCCAGATCTCGGAGCAGCGCGGCGAGGCGCATAGTGTCAAGACGCCCATGGAGCGTGCCATCGATCATCGCGGCCGGCGCGCAGGCGCAGGCGCCGAAACAGTAGACGGGTTCGAGGGTGACATTACCATCGGCGGTGGTGCCGCGGAAATCGATTTGCAGACGACTTCGGAGATCGTCTTCCAACGCCCGCCCGCCCATCGCCTGACAGGCCTCGGCACGGCACAGCCGGACGATGTGGCGTCCCGGTGGTTCGTGCCGAAAATCGTGGTAGAAGGAAATGACACCGTGGATATCGGCGCGGGAGAGATTCAAGCGCTGGGCAACGGCATCGATGGCGGAAACCGGGATGTGATGGAGCGCATCCTGAATCGCGTGCAGCACCGGCAACAGGGCACCAGGCGCATCCCCATGTCTGTCGATGGCGCGGGTGGTGGCCTGCTCCCGTTCGAATTCCGAAACGGTCATGCAGAACTCCGGTGATATCCGCCGGCGCCCGCGCCACCCAGCGGCATCTTATATGCAAAAATTTACCTGTTTGCGGCCGATATCTTTTACCTTTACCGCATAACCGACAGGTTATGCTAGGTTATGCAGGTAATCAATACTGCAAGTGATTTCATATCCGATGCAGTAGCGGGAAGACGCAATCCAACTGGACCACCATCGCCTTTAATTCTGAATTTGATCGTTTTCTATCGAATACGAATGCGATTATTATTTCTTTGTAGGGGTTCAATGGAGCTTCGGCTCGTGAGGAGCAGCGAATGGGCGTCACGGAAATCAATACCGAACCCGATGTCACGATGCTGATGATTTCGATCATTCGCCTGCTCGCGATCGAGCACGCCGATGCGTGCGAGGGACGCCGCGCCACGTTGACCCGATTATTGAATTATCTAGGGAAGCATCCTGCGGTGCGGCGTGCGCCGGATATCGCGGCGACGGTTCGTTCGGCGCTGGCTATTTGGAACGGTAAATTAATTCGCGACGAATTTTTCGCGACGAGATTCGACGCCGCCACCGACGGCTTTATCCACTAAGGAAGCAAAAATCATACTTTTTGCTTCCCGTACTCTGAACAAAATCGCTGGAGCGATTTTGAACGCACGCAGTGCGGCCCCGTGGGCGAGCCGCATGGATGCGGCGAGTTAAAGTCCAGGGCCTGTCCTGACGAAAGTCAGGAATGGACTTATTCAGAGTATTCCCTAATACAACAGATTCATTCTGCAGATATCGCGTCGAACCAGCGCGCCGAGGCGGTCGCCCAGCGACTCTGAAACCTCGGCTACGCTACTCATGTACTTGGGATCAGGCGGCAGCCGTGTTCATCACGGCTTTCACTTCCAAGAATTCTTCCATGCCGAACTCACCCCACTCGCGGCCGTTACCGGACTGTTTGTAACCGCCAAATGGGGCTTTGAAATCAAGCCCAGCGCCATTCACATGGACGTTCCCGGCGCGTAGCCGTGACGCCACGTTGTTTAGACGCTTTTCGTCCTTGCCCGAGACATAGCCCGACAGTCCATAGACGGTGTCATTCGCGATCGAGATCGCATCTTCATCGTCTTTATAGGGGAGGATGGCTAACACTGGACCAAACACTTCTTCGCGTGCAATCGTCATGTCATTTTTGACGTTCGCAAAAATGGTCGGTCGTACATAGTAACCGGCGGCAAGACCGTCGGGTCGACCGGTGCCGCCGCAGATAAGTTCCGCGCCTTCATCGATCCCTTTTTGGATCAGGCCCTGGATCTTATCGAACTGGATCTTGCTGACGACGGGACCGATGGTGGTGCCGTCGACGTTAGGATCGCCCACCTTGACCTGGGCCGCCGCCGCCTTGGCGATCGCCACCGCTTCCGCGTGTCGCGAGGCTGGCACCAGCATACGAGTCGGCGCGTTGCACGATTGTCCCGAATTCAGACACACCTGTTGGACGCCACCGGTGACAGCAACCTTGAAGTCGGCGTCGTCGAGGATGATGTTGGCCGACTTACCACCTAGTTCCTGGGAGACGCGCTTCACCGTATCCGCCGCCGCCTTCGCAACTTGTACGCCGGCACGAGTTGAACCGGTGAAGGACATCATGTCGACGTCGGGATGACTCGACAGTGCCGCACCAACCGTCGGACCGTCGCCATTCACGAGATTGAAAACGCCCTTGGGAACTCCCGCTTCATGCAGGATTTCGGCAAATAGCGCCGCGTTGAGCGGCGCGACTTCGGAGGGTTTTAAGACCATCGTACAGCCGGCGGCGAGCGCCGGGAAAACCTTGCAAGCGATCTGATTGATGGGCCAATTCCACGGCGTGATAAACCCGCAAACACCGATCGGCTCGCGGCGCAATGTAATCGCGCCGCGCTTTTCCTCGAACTCATAGTTCTTCAGCACTTCAATTACGGTCCCGAGGTGCGCGGGACCCATTGCCGCCTGGGCTGCCTTGCTGAGCGACATTGGCGCACCCATCTCCTTCGAGATGGTCTCGGCCATTTCGTTGTAGCGTTTTTTATAGGCCACCATAATCGCTTCGAGCAACGCGATCCGCTCGGCCTTGGTGGTACGCGAAAAAGTCTGAAATGCCGCCTTGGCGGCTGCGACCGCTTTGTTCACGTCCGCTTGATTGCCGAGCATGATGCGACCGATCACTCGTTCGGTCGCCGGGTTGATTACGTCCAGGGGCTTCGGATCGGTCGGCTCTACCCAAGCGCCATTGATATAAAATTTCAGACAGTTTTCCATGGGTTCCTCGCTTCACAAAATCTAAGGGTTCGGGCGTCCGCGGGATCGCGCAGACGTTGCCACGGTTGTTACTCGTCCTACTCGCGACTGATCGATCGGTTTGCGGGTGTCACGCAATCTCGAAATTGATTTGTGCGAAAGGTTGCGCAGTCGCGCAGCGATGCTGCGCTGCCAGCCTGACTGTGTCGCGTTTTCCGTTCGTCGTCAACGCTTGCAGCCGATTGCTATATAAATCGCATGATCAATCCATATTAAACCGGATTATCTGGGTGTAGGATCGAAAAATATCCGCTTATATATGTTTTATAAATCTTATTAGCTTGAATTCTCACACGATGCACCGAATCGAAGGCATAGATGAGCAATTCTCGGCGACGGGTGAACCGATCGCCGTGCTGGCGGCATTGATTCGACTCCTGGCCATTTACGCGGCGGATAGCAACCCGTCACGACTCGGCAATATCATGTACCACTTGCGCCAAATCGAACTGCGCGCGGATCTCGCGTCGAGTCAGGCAACGATCGCCGCGATCGGACAGGCACGAGAGCTTTATTCGCGTTCGCTGATAACGGGTTCATCGGTCAGTGATGGCACTGGCTCAGCGGAGTGTCGAAGCGAGAATGCGCTAAACGGTTCACCCACCTTTATCGCACAGACAAAACCCAACTAAAGAGAGGTCCCGGCGTTATGCAATACGCAATGCCAGGCGCCAACGGCGCCAAGGTCGAATTTAAGTCTCGCTATGCGAACTTTATCGGGGGGAAATGGCTCGCACCGGAAAGTGGCGAGTACTTCGAGAACATCAGTCCCATCACCGGCAAGGTTTACTGTGAAATACCGCGCTCCAAAGCGGCCGATATCGAACGCGCACTCGATGCTGCGCATCTAGCCAAGGGCGAATGGGGCAAGACCGCGCCGGCGGCGCGCGCGGCAGTGTTGAACAGAATCGCTGATCGCATCGAAGCGAATCTGGAAGTGCTGGCGCTGGCCGAAACCTGGGATAACGGCAAGCCAATTCGGGAATCGCTCGCTGCCGATCTGCCTTTGGTGGTGGATCAATTCCGTTACTTCGCGGCCGCGATTCGAACCCAGGAAGGCAAGATTTCTGAAATTGACCACGATACAGTGGCTTATCATTACCACGAACCGTTAGGCGTGGTCGGGCAGATTATCCCGTGGAATTTTCCATTGCTCATGGCAACCTGGAAGCTCGCACCGGCAATTGCCGCTGGCAATTGCGTTGTCCTCAAACCCGCCGAGCAGACGCCGGTCTCTATTCTCAAGTTACTCGAACTCGTGGGTGACTTGCTTCCACCCGGCGTGATCAATATCGTCAATGGCTTTGGCGTCGAAGCGGGCAAACCGCTCGCCCAGAATCGGCGGATCGCCAAAGTTGCCTTTACCGGCGAGACCACGACCGGTCGATTGATCATGCAATACGCGTCCGAGAACATCATTCCGGTTACTTTGGAGCTCGGCGGCAAATCGCCGAATGTGTTCTTCGCCGACGTCATGGCCAAGGACGACGACTTTTTCGATAAAGCGCTCGAAGGCTTCACGATGTTCGCCTTGAATCAGGGCGAAGTCTGTACCTGCCCGTCACGCGCGCTGATTCAAGAATCGGTCTACGACCAGTTCATGGAGCGCGCGCTGGCTCGGGTTAAGAAGATCAAGCAAGGCAATCCGTTGGATACCGATACCATGATTGGCGCGCAAGCCTCGAGCGAGCAGATGGAGAAGATCCTGAGCTATATCGAGATCGGCAAGGCCGAGGGTGCTAACTGCCGGATTGGCGGCGCGCGTAATCCCTTGAACGGTGACCTCAAGGACGGTTACTACATGCAACCGACGATCCTTGAGGGCCACAACAAGATGCGCGTGTTCCAGGAGGAGATCTTCGGGCCGGTAGTCGCGGTGACTAAGTTCAAGGATTTCGACGAAGCGCTCAGCCTCGCCAATGACACGTTATACGGCCTTGGCGCCGGCGTATGGTCGAGAGACGGCACGACTGCGTATCGCTTTGGTCGCGGTTGTCAGGCGGGTCGGGTGTGGACGAACTGTTACCACGCCTACCCCGCGCATGCGGCGTTCGGTGGCTACAAACAATCAGGCATTGTCCCTCCTGGACTTTTCAGAGTACGGAAAACAAAAAGTGTGATTTTTGTTTTCCTTCATTTTCAACGGTCTGCGACCATTGAAAATGGCGGCACATCCCTGTGCCGCAGGAATCTCTGCCTTTTGCAGAGATTCCCTAAGGAATTGACTGTCGAGTTGGATGGTTTACCGCCGTGAGGTCGGTGTGAGATGACCGAAGTACTCCGAGTGCTCGCGACCGGCGCCGCGTTGACACTGATCGATCGTCTTAAGGTGCAGCATGGCGAACTCATGTTTCACCAGTCCGGCGGTTGCTGCGATGGCAGTTCGCCGATGTGCTATCCGCGAGAGGAGTTTCGGGTGGGCGCTAGCGACGTTTGCCTGGGTTACATCGGCGGTACCCCGTTCTATATGAGCGAATCGCAATTCGAATATTGGAAGCACACGCAGCTCATCATTGACGTCGTCCCTGGGCGCGGCGGTATGTTCTCGTTGGAAGGCCCAGAGGGGTTGCGTTTCCTGACCCGTTCGCGACTTTTCACCGAGGATGAATTCCGCGCGCTCGCGCCGACGCAATTGCCGCGTACAATCTAGCGTCGTTCCGCGATGAACTTCGATCTCGCGAGGAGTCGATGATGGGAGCGGCTTTAGCCGCGAATAGGGATCCTCCAAAGATTCGCCGCTAAAGCGGCCCCCACAACGCGGTGCAGCAACGCGAATTATGCAGGTTCGACGTGGGACAACCCCAGGTCGAAGAAAACGTACGGTTTCGCATTGCGTGCATGCGTTCTGTGCAAATATAGTGATAATTTGAACGACTAATGGCGGAGGCAGGATGGAAGCGATTAAATATGTCAGGCCGAACAGCGTTGACGATGCGGTTCGCAGCCTCGCGAGTGCTAACGAACCAGTGCGCGTGCTCGCTGGCGGCACCGATCTGCTGGTGCAATTGCGCGCCGGGAATGTTCGACCCGGGCTCGTGGTCGATATCAAAGGTATTGCCGAACTGAAGCAAATCCAGGTTACCGCAGCCGGATGTCGGATCGGTGCGGCGGTGGCGGGCGCCGAGTTGAGCGAACGTGCCGACGTCGTCGCCCAATGGCCGGGGGTGGTCGAGGCGTTTCAGCTCATCGGCTCCACGCAGATTCAGGGGCGTGCGAGCTTGGGTGGAAATCTCTGTAATGCGTCGCCCGCGGCGGACAGCGTCCCCGCGTTGATTGCGGCCGGCGCGCGCTGCACGATTGCCGGTCCAGCGGGGCGGCGTGAAGCGGCGGTGGAGGATATCGTCATCAGTCCGGGAAAAACCTCCCTCGCCCAGGGTGAATTCATCGTCGACTTTTTACTGCCAGCGCGTCCCGCACATTCGGGCGACGCCTACCTGCGCTTCATCCCGCGCACCGAGATGGATATCGCGGTGGTCGGCGCTGGTGTCAGTTTGACGTTGGACGCCAACGGTCGCTGTACTGCCGCGCGACTCGCACTCGGCGCGGTGGCGCCGCGACCGCTGCTGGTGCCGGCGGGCGCGACGGCCCTCGTCGGCACACCGGTCGATAACGCAGCGCTGGAAAAATTGGCCGCTGCCGCCAGCGCCGCGTGTACACCGATCGACGACAAGCGCGGCACCATCGAATTCAGAACCCGTGTGGCCGGCGTGCTCGCCCGTCGTGCGGCCGTGATCGCGCTCCAACGCGCGAAGGGGAATTAATCAATGTCTAAGCATCATGTGTCGGCGACGATCAACGGCGAAGCAGTCGAATATCTGTGTGAAACGCAGCAAACCCTGCTGGATGTGCTGCGCGATGAACTCGGCTTAACGGGCAGCAAGGAAGGCTGTGGTTCAGGCGATTGCGGCGCCTGTAGCGTCATGCTGAATGGTCGCCTAGTGTGCTCGTGTCTGGTGCTCGGCGTCGAGGCCGCGGGAGCCGAGGTGGCGACCATCGAAGGGGTCGCGCAGGGCAATTCGCTGCATCCGTTGCAGCAACAATTTCTCGAAGATGCGGCTTTGCAGTGCGGCATCTGCACGCCTGGCTTCATCGTCGCCGCCAAGGCGCTGCTCGAGCGCAATTCGAATCCCACCGAGACCGAGATCCGTTATTGGCTCGCCGGCAATCTCTGTCGGTGCACGGGTTACGACAAAATTATTCGCGCGGTGATGGGTGCCGCCACCAACATGCGCCAGGAGGCCCGTCATGGGTAATGAAAAACAGACCTTTATCAAAAATCCGACCTTTAAATGGGTGGGTACCCGACCAGTCCGTCCGGACGGCATGGACAAGGTCACCGGACGCGCGGCATTCGGCGCCGACTATCAACTGCCGGGGATGCTGGTCGGCGAGGTCGTGCGCAGTCCGCATGCACACGCGCGGATCAAATCCATCGATGTCAGTGCCGCGCGCGCGCTGGCTGGCGTTCACGCGGTCGTTACGGCGGAGGATTTTCCTGATCTGCCCTCCGAGATCGCCGCCGGCGGCGAAGCGCCTATCAATTTTCGCGATGTGTCGCATAACGTCATTGCGCGCCACAAAGCGCTCTACGAAGGGCATGCCGTTGCCGCGGTGGCGGCGACGACCGCGGCGATCGCGGCGCATGCCGTGGCGCTGATCAAAGTTAATTACGAAGTGCTGCCGCATGTGATCGACGTACGCGAGGCCATGCGCGATAACGCGCCACTGCTGCATGACGATCTCTTCACGACTGGGATCGATCCGCAGCCGACCACGCCATCGAATATCGCCGGGCGCACGCAGTTCGTCCTCGGCGATATCGCCCAGGGCTTCGCCGAAGCAGACATCATTGTTGAACGTGAATACACCACGCAACCCGTCCATCAGGGCTACATCGAACCCCATGCTTGTGCGGCGGCGATGGGGGCTGATGGGATGGCGACCATTTGGACCAGCAGCCAGGGGCATTTCATGGTGCGCGAGTTTTGCGCCAAACTGCTCAAGGTCGAGATCGGACAGATCCGAGTCATCCCCGCCGAAATCGGCGGCGGTTTCGGCGGGAAGACCACCGTCTATTTAGAACCGTTGGCGATGGCATTGGCCCGCCAATCAGGTCGGCCGGTCAAGATGGTCATGACCCGTTCCGAAGTATTTCGAGCGTCGGGCCCCACCTCTGGCACGCACGTGTGGGTCAAACTCGGCGCCAAGCGTAATGGCACGTTGACGGCTGGCGAGATGATTCTCAAATACCAAGCCGGCGCTTACCCGGGTTCACCGGCGATGCTCGGCGGCATGACCGGCTTTGCACCGTACGATCTCAAGCACGCGAAAGCGGTGTGTTACGACGTGGTGTCGAATCGCCCGAAATGCGCCGCGTATCGCGCACCGGGCGCGCCGATGGCGGCGTTTGGCGTTGAGTCGGCGCTGGACGAAATTGCGCAGCAACTCGGCCTCGATCCACTCGAATTGCGGGCGATGAACGCCGCCAAGGCGGGCACGCGCGCGCTCTATGGACCAAAGTTTTTAGAAATCGGCTATGCCGAAACGCTCGCCGCCGCGAAAGCGCATCCGCACTATTCGGCACCGCTGGGTCCGAACCAGGGTCGCGGCATTGCGTCGGGCTTCTGGTTCAACATTGGCGGCCAGTCCAGCGCCGCCGTGCACGTCAATGAAGACGGCACGGCCGAGGTTGTGACGGGCAATCCGGATATCGGGGGATCGCGCGCGTCGATGGCGATGATGGCGGCCGAGGTGTTGGGTATCGATCTGGCGAAGGTCAAACCCATCATTGGCGACACGGCGCAAATCGCCTATAGCTTTCTAACGGGTGGTAGCCGCGTCACTTTTGCGACCGGCATGGCAGTAGTCGAAGCGGCGCAAGACACTGTTCGACAATTGCGGGAGCGCGCGGCGAAGCTGTGGAAGGTTGAGTTTGCCGAAGTGGAATGGCGTGACGGCATGGCCTATTGCACGCGTACCACCGAAGAACCGCGCGCGCCGCTGTCGATGGCGGCCATCGCGCACAGCTGTGCGAAGACCGGTGGGCCAATCAGCGGCACGGCGTCGATTAACGCGTCGGGTGCAGGCCCGGGTTTCGGCACCCATCTGTGCGATGTGGAAGTCGATCCCGAAACGGGCGCAGTCAAAATTCTGCGCTATACCGCGATTCAAGATGTGGGCCGCGCGATCCACCCAAGCTATGTCGAGGGCCAGCTCCAAGGCGGCGCGGTGCAGGGGATCGGGTGGGCGTTGAATGAAGAATATATTTACGACCAGCAAGGTCGATTGCTGAATCCCGGGTTTCTCGATTACCGGATGCCGGTCGCTTCCGATCTGCCGATGATCGATACGGTGCTGGTCGAAGTGCCTAATCCCGGACATCCGTTCGGCGTGCGCGGGGTGGGCGAAGTTCCGATCGTGCCGCCGCTGGCGGCGGTGGCGAATGCGGTGTCGCGCGCCATTGGCATCAGGATGACGGATCTGCCGCTCTCCCCGCCGCGGATCCTCGCCACCATCGACCGGGCGAAACGGTCGACCTGAGGACACGTGGCCACGGTGGTTCTGCAGGGCGAGCTGGCCCGCCGCTACGCCGGTGGGCAGACCACGGTAACGATTGAGGCGGCCGACTATCGCGCCCTGATCGACGCGCTCGAGCGACGTTTCCCAGGCCTGGCCGCGGCGGTGAGCGTGCGCACCGCCGTCGCCATTGACGGCGTGATTTTCCAAGAGCCGCTGCTGGAACCTATTACGCAGCATAGTGAAGTGCATTTCCTGCCCTTGATTGGCGGTGGTTAAATCACGAATTCATTGCGGCAGTCGACCCTTATTGGAACGATCCCAGGTCATTGGTAATGGTCGTCTCGCGTTTCAAAAAAGCCAGAAGTGGTAATGCGGAAGCATCGTCTTCCATGGCAGCGTAAAGCTTGATTCACGCGAATACGCGTTAACCGTAAAATTTAATCGGCACCGACTCGACGTACGGCACTCGGACGTTGCGCGAGCTTGCGCTGCAACGAACGTCGGTGCATGCCTAACAGTCGCGCCGCTGCGGAAATATTTCCGTCGCACTCCAGCAGTGCCTGCTGAATGTGTTCCCATTCTAGACGCGATAATGGCAGCATTGTCGCGACGTCGCGGTGGCCACTGTCCTGTGAATTTAACACTCGAATTAGTGCTTCACAGGTAACCGGCTTAGCGAGGTAATTGTCCGCTCCGCGTTTCATCGCTTCGACCGCGGTCGCGATGCTCGCATACCCTGTCACCAGCACAATCTGCACGTCAGCGCGCATTTCGCGCAACGGCGCAATTAATTCCAACCCTGATTCGCCGACGAGCCTCAGATCGAGTAACACAAAGTCCGGCAGCGCGCGTCGCGCACACGCCAGCGCCGAGGCACCATCGTGCGCGAGTTCGATGTCGTAGCCGCGGCGCGCAAGCGAGTTCGCCAAGACGCGCGAGTACACGGGGTCATCATCGACTAACAATCCCTTCATGCTCAGTGCGCCTATTGGGTGAGTGGTAATGAGAAGCGAACCACGACACCACGGTCCTCTGCCGCTGCGATCGACAGTTCACCGCCCAGTCGCTCCACGGTCGCGTGCGAGAGGACAAGCCCGAGACCCAGGCCACCGGGCTTCGTGGACTGAAACAACGTCCGCGGTAAGCGGCTGGCACTCTGATTGAATCGGCCGCCATAATCACGCACCGCGCCAATCAAATTGCGGTTAACAATCTGCAAATCCAGATCGATCTGCGGCGAGCCCTCACGGGCGCTGGCATCCGCCGCATTGTTAAGCAATGCTTGCAGGAGATGTCCGATGCCGACATCGATTGTGCCGACCGCGTCCGGCGCGAGCAGCGCGCGCCGGTTTAGCTTTATTTCGGGGCGCAGCAAGCACCACCGTTCGATCACGCGGTCAAGTTCCGTCGTCACTGTCCGCGACTTGCACTCATCGCCACTCGCGGGCGCGGCGAGATCTCGAACGCGATCGCGACAGGCATTAACCAAGGTTCGCATCAGCTCGAGATCTTCACGCATCGGATCCGCCGTGCCGCGTTGATCCAACTGGTCCTCTAGCATCAAGGTCAGGGTCGCGATGGGGGTGTTCAATTCATGCGCGACCGCCGCCGCGTGAGTGGCGAGCGCGAGGATTCCTTCGTCACGCGTGAACCGTTCCTTCATATCCGCCAATTCCTTTTCGCGCTGGCGCAGCGTCTGCGTCAACCAGGTGCCGAAGCAGGCAACTACCAGCGTCGACACGATGAAGTTGGCGGTCATGCCGAGCAGGTGCAGATCGAACGCGTCACTGAGCCCGCCATGGAGGTGCGGAAGACGAGGCCCGAGCAGCGTCGAAGCCGCATAACCGAGGCCACAGAGGGCGGTCGTCACGCCCACCCAGAAAGGTGGTAGCGCGACGGTAACCAACGCGATGGGCAACAGGAAGAGCGAACCGAAGGGGTTCATCACGCCTCCCGCGTTGGCTACC
Organism: Gammaproteobacteria bacterium; assembly: GCA_016191285.1. GTDB lineage: Bacteria > Pseudomonadota > Gammaproteobacteria > CAIKBL01. Next base: position 99,457 of record JACPPA010000004.1, on the reverse strand, counting down.
AACCATGCGAGGATCAGTACATCGACCGCGAGGTGCCCGATGACTTCGAGGGGATACAGCTGCCGCACGCGGGTCGCGCGGCGCATTGCCCACACGTTAAACAGCGCCAATGCACCGATCCCCAGCCATAGCGGCGCCGGATCTAATGGGATATTCAAGGTGTGTATCACCACGAAAACGGTACCCGCTTGCCCGAGCACGGCGATCCAACGCAGGACCGTCAGAGTACGTAATAGGCTTGGCGCGATCGTCGTCATCCTGCAATTTTAGAGTAATCGGGCCACGGTCTGCTGCGACAATTTGTCGCATCCCAGTCATCGAGAATTCTCCCTACAATCGCGCGATCCTTCCCGCTTAGGTCTAACGCGACATGCACATTCGCTCCTGTACCCTCGGTTTGGTCTGCGCCACCGCGATCTCCTCTGCCTTCGGTTGCGACTTTTGTTTAATCTCGCAAGGGATCTCGCCATTGCAGTCGCTCAGTGGTGCGGGATTGCGAGTAAACGAAAGGTACAGTGTTCTAGGCTCGGTGTATCAGGGCACGGACGAAGTGACGAATCCTAACGCGCGAGAAGAATTCTGGACCACGGAAATTTCCGGATTTTATGGCGTCAGCGAAGATTTTCTGTTGATGTTGAATGTTCCCGTGCGCAGCACGCACGGCGATGGCGGCGTAAGTACGGGCGCGGAGGGCAATGTCGCTCTCGATACGGCACGGGGAGGGGACGATGGAGCGGGTGATATCGCCGCGTTCGGGCGTTATACGTTCCTGCGCCATCACGCGTTAACCTCGACCACGTTGGTAGCGGCGACCTTGGGCGTTAAGCTGCCGTCTGGGAGCACCGAGGGGCGGGATGATAATGGCGGGTTCCTCGACGCACATATCCAGCTTGGTACCGGTTCAACCGACATCCTCATGGGCCTATCCGCCAGTCACGCAATCGATCGATTTAGCCTCGCGGCGAATGTCCTGGCCTCGATCACCACCGAGGGAGAGTTCGGCGCCACCCCGCATCAATTCGGCGACTCCTTGAACTACGATATAACCGCGAAATATCGCGTGCTGCCAACAGTGTTGAATAATTCGTCGATGCGCTGGTTTATTTCCCTAGGCGTAAACGGTGAATGCCGCGGCCATGAACACGAGGAGGGGGTTCTAGTTTTCGACAGCGGCGGTCATGTGCTTTATATAACGCCAGGGTTGCAGGCCATCATCGGGAAAAAGTGGATATTCGAGACAACCTACCAAGCCGCGATCTTTCACGATCTCAATGGCACCCAGCTCGGTGAAGATTACAAAGTCACCGGCAGCTTAACTTATCTCTTCTGAGAGAGTTAAATTCGGTGCTTCGACGAAGCACCGCCGCTATTAATGCAGTCACGGCCAGGGCACAGACAATCAATGGTCCACTCGGGAGATCAGTGGGTACGGACAGTGCCAGCCCACCAACGTATCCGACAATTCCGACCCCGTAGCCGACGCAATGCCCCGTGAACTTCTTCAGGCCATGCGCGGCGAGTGCGGGCAAAATTAGACTCGCGAATACCAAATACACCCCAACGAGTTGGACCGAGGCAGTAACCGTGAGCGCGAACAACGGATAAAAATAGGCGCGCTGTCCTTTCGCGATAAAAATCCACGTGAACAGAATTGCAATGGAGAGCACTCCGATCGGCAGTAAGCGATCCGAAGTCACCCACAAAATCTGACCGGCGAGCAATTGCGCAAAATGTTCAGCACCATGAGGATTGTTGGCCAATAGTAGAATCGCCGCGCTGGCCGCCACGACGTACAGACAGCCGATCAACGCTTCTTGCAGCCGAGGCCAGTGCTTTTCAGTCACCACCAGGAGTCCAGAGGCGGCAAGCGCGGCAACGCCGCCCGCCAATTGAATTTGCCAATCATTGAGGGTCGTGCTGAATAATTCAGCGACGACCACTCCAAGGGCTGCAATTTGCGCGATGGTTAAATCAATAAAAATGATCCCGCGCGCCAGGACCTCGCGCCCGAACACCACATGCGTCGCCAAAACAATTAAACCTGCCGCAAAAGGGGCTCGCAGCAAACCCCAGTCGAACTGCGTCAGGATCATGACGAAGTTCCGTTCGATAGCTGCAATAGAATTTTCACGGTCTGATCGAATAAACCGAAAAGATCGTCTGTACCCGGCAAACCACCGACGGTCCCTGGCAAGACGACCGCCGAAAGATTAGTTCTTTCGGCGAGCCACGCCGACGGTTGCGGCGGGTCATAGGGCGTGCGCAGGATGGCGAGCACCGGTTGTTGCTTGACGAGCGCTAACACCTCCGCGAGATGGGCCACATTGGCCGGCACGCCGGGTTTGGGTTCTAGTGTCGCTACCTCATGCAAATCCAACCAAGTTAGCAAATAGACCCAGTATTTGTGGTGGGTCACCACGGCTTTGCCACGCACCAGCCCTAGTGCTTGTTCCCAACGCACGATCGCGGCTTGCCAGCGTTGTTGAAAATCTTCGTAACGGCTGTGGTATTGCGCGGCATGCGCCGGATCGATTTGACTTAGTCGCGCCGACAGCGCGGCCGCGACGAGCGCGATGTTATGTGGATTTGTTTGAATGTGCGGGTTACCGCCGGCGTGAACATCACCCTGTGAACGATCGACCGTCGCCGGCACTTCGAGGCGCGGCACGACCGACGAGGCCTCAAAGTAGCCTGGGCCATTGGCCTGAATTTTGGCGTTGCCAGCCTGCCTCTGTACTTGCGGCAGCCATCCCGTTTCAAGCTCGGCGCCAGAACAAATCATTAGGTCGGCATTCCGCGCATGCGCGATCAGACTCGGGCGCGCTTGAATTTGATGGGGATCTTGTAGCGCGGTCGTAGCGCTATAGACCTCGGCGGTATCGCCAACGAGTTCTTTGGCGAGCGCCGCCCATTCTGGCTCGCAAGCAAAAATATGTACTTCAGCCATGACATCGGTAATAACGGCGCAGCAAATCGTTAATGCCGCGAGAGTCTTCTTAATGCTTGTCATGACGTCTCCTAAAACTGATGTGCGCCATGGGCGCCCAGGCTGTAGATATAGTTAAGAAAAAGTTGATGATCGGTTGAGCGATTGGATTGGTCGCGGTTGTACTGCAGGCGCAACCGACTGAATTCGCTATTATCAAATTCGAGAAGAAGCGACACTCGCGAAGGATCGTGATCGCGAGTGTCGAGGACTGTTCCCCCGATATTGGCGCCGGTATTGTCGGCGAATAACCGATCGTAACGAGCGCCTATTTGCCAGCGGCGCTGAAACTGATACACCGTCTGTAGATAGAAACCATCTTGAGTTCCGGCGTAATCAGCGCTGTTAAATAAACCTGATTCCCAGCGTCGCAGATACTCCGCCTGCAATTTCAAATTGCGCTCGGCTGGATTGCCATTCGGCGCCCACTTAAAAATGACGTCGGCGATCGCGAGCTCACTCGTGCCGTCAAAAATATCTGGCAGTGCACCGGTGGCGCGCCCGGCGGCGGCCACGTGCACATAGGAGCCACCGACCCGATAGCTCCATTCATCGTTTAGATCATCGCCGGTGTGCGCAAAAAGGGTATAGATGCCCGCACCGTGACCACGCGCGCCGTGCGCCGGAAAAGAATCGCCGCGATACGCTTCCGCGCCAAATTCGACGAAACGATCGAGCGGTGCGAGCCACCGCAGTTGCGCGCCGTCGTCGCCCAGATTACCGTTCAAAAATATCCGATACGGTAACGGTCGATCGACAAAATCGTCGGTATGTGGATGTTGCTCGTTGAGATATCCGATGCGCGAAAAGAAGCGCCCGCCTTTGAAGGTCAATCCATACGGCAATGCAGTCGTTTGCACGAAGGCTTCTTCAAGGCTGATCGCCGTTGTACCGTTTTCGACACTCAACGCGGCCGTCATGGCGCCGAAAAATTTATCATCGACGTTGGCGCTTAGTGTCAATTCAGACTCGCCAAGCGAAAAACCACGTACGCCGGGCCCCGCTGCGTCCGCTAAAGCAAAGCCAGGCGCTGCATACCGCTTGGGGTCGATTGAATGCGCGGCATACGTGCCGATGAGCACCAAACTGGTATCGGGATTTAACGCATTGGTCGTGCGCTGAGGAGCAGTGCCAACCGTCGGCATCACTACAACAGACGACACTTGGCCTGATGGCGGTGCCGACTGCGATGCTAGCGCGGTTTCTGCTTGGTTTAGGCGCGCTTCAAGACGGGCTATCTGAGTCGCATAGTCCGCTTTGAGCGACGATATCTCGGCCCGCAGCGCCGCGATATCGTTGGCCGTCGCTTCGGTGGTGGCTGCTATCGACGCGATTTGGGTCGACAACAACAACAACGCGATCGTCACGCACAATAATCTCCGCATGGGCGTTCTCCGCGAGCATGATTACCCGCATGCGTACGACGCACTTCACGTGCGCCACGGACATGATCGATGTAGGGCTTAAACGCGGGAGAAGCTTGGAGGTGCGCGAGCGCTGTAGATTTGACAGGTAAAGAGCGAAGGGGCTGTGTAAAAGATATTGAACCATTGCGTCGGAGTCGCCACGAGCGGCAGACTGGCTGGTGTCGGCGCGACACCATGACCGTTCGCCTGCAGCAGATCACAGGTTACACAATGGTCACCCGACTGATGCAGCTTTAAATCATATTCGTGGGGCGTCAGGAGGAGATTGAAACCTAGGATCGCCACCAGCATGAGGCCGATAAGAACGTGCTCACGCGGACGTGTAACACGCCTAGCATTCGCGGCATCTTGGCGCTGCATGAAGCGCTTCAAGAACAGCATGGTGTTCGTTGAAATTTCGAGTTCACGATTCAAGCTAACACAGGACTCTTTTCTGAGCCAGTATTAATTATTGAAAGTCAGCGTAGTGACTTCTGACGATTCGCAATTTTCTGCTGATCGCCGACGAAGGTCCGAAAGCGTCGAGCACGTGTCCACTGTTTACGAACTCGCCGCCGCGCGATACTAACGACGCACGCACCGAAGTGGTAGTTCACCATGGCGAAATTGCGTAAATTATCCGCAGACCTCTGCGGTGATCGAGACAAGCTGAATTCGCCCTCCACGTGTGGATTCGCGACTAGCCGTCGCGCACTTGCGACGTTTTTCAACTAAAGGGTTTCCATGAGCACTGTTGATTTCGATCCGACCCGCCGCGACGTCCAGCTTAATCCCTATCCGCACTATCGACGCCTGCGTGATGCAGCGCCGGTCTACTATATTCCGGCGCTCGGTGCTTATGCGCTGACGCGCTACGAAGATTGCAAGAACACCTTCCTGCACCCGGAGCTTTACTCGGCCAAGGACTTCATCAAGCAAGCGTTTGGCGATCTCGACCCCGTGCCTGAAGTCCCGTCCATCATCGCGATGGATCCGCCCGCGCACACGCCGTTACGCAAACTCGCCGGTCAGGGATTTCTGCCCTCCATCATGCGGGAGCTAGAACCCAAGATTCACGTCATCGTGAATAGCTTATTGGACGATATCGAGGCGCGCGGACGCGAGTTCGATTTCGTCAATGATTTCGCGGCCTACGTGCCGGTTAGCGTGACGGCCGAACTCATCGGCGTTGATAAGCGGCAGCGCGAGAACTTCAAGATTTGGACCGCGGATCTGCTCAATGCGGCGAACCGCGCCAGTTTGTCGGACTCAGAGGTGGCGCGGATCCGGACCAGTGTCACTGAGTTACGTACCTATCTCGAAGGCGTGATCGAAGAACGACGGCGGACACCCGCCGATGATTTTATTTCGCATCTTGTCAAGGCCGAAGCGGATGGTGATGTGCTCTCCTCCATTCAAGTCCTGAGTATCGCCATCCTGACTCACTTCGGTGGCTCCGAAACGCCCTCGCATTTGATCAGCAGCGCGTTGAATGCACTGTGCGAAAATCCGGCAACGATGGAAGAAGTCCGTGGTACGCCGGAGTTGAGCGCGAATCTCGTGGAAGAAACCCTGCGCTATTGGTCGCCAGTAAATCTGGTCTTTCAAACCGCGACGCAGGATATTACGCTGCACCAGACGCGGATTCCGAAAGACGCCTACGTCCTGTCCTATATCAGCTCGGCTAATCGGGATGAACGCCGGTTTCCCGATCCGGATCGCTTCGATATCCATCGCGATGCCCACGGCCATTTATCGTTTGCGCATGGGCCGCACTACTGTCCCGGCGCAGGCATGGGCAAGCGTATGGCCAGCATTGCCTTGGAGGCGGTATTGGCGCGAATGCCAAAAATACGGAAGGTTGCTAGCGAGACCGACTGGTTACCCTCATTATGGGTCCGCGGCGCGCGGACCTTGCGCGTCCAGTATTGAGCGGCGCCGGCACGCCCGTCGCGGGCAAGGTTTCAGCACAGCGATTTGATCTAAGGGGTGACATTCATGTCGAAATTTCCGGCCGCGACGCTGGTCGTGCACGGGGGCAACGTGCTCGATGGTCTCGGCAATCCGCCGCGGCGCGGCGATATCGTCGTGGAAAAGGATCGCATCGTCGCGGTCACGGCCGGGGGCGATCTACCCGCGCTCGGTCATCCGGTGACCCGCATCGACGCGACCGGCATGACGGTCATGCCAGGCCTTATCGATGCACACTGCCATATCAGCTTCGACGAACCCAATTCCAATGACGAACTTTTCTTTCATCGCCGCGAAGGATTGGCCGCGATCATCGCCGCCGCCAATGTGCGGAAGTTACTCGCGGCCGGTGTGACTGGATTCCTCGACGCCGATTGTCTGTACGAGATTGGGGTTGATCTGCGAGACGCGATCGAAGCCGGCATCGTACCCGGACCGCGCATGAGCGCGGGCGGCAACGCGCTCTTGACGTCAGTGGGAGGCACCGCCGGGCGCTTGATTCCGGATCGCGGCCGCCGCGGTTACGGCACCGTGGTGAACAGTCGCGATGAGATCGTGCAGGAGGTTCGCCGCCAGATCAAAATCGGCGTCGACTGGGTCAAGGTCCACGTTACGGGCTTGACCCCGCGCCAGCGCGGCAAGGGCGAGGTGCAGGTGTGGAGCTTCGACGAATTGAAACTGGTCGTCGACACCGCGCATGAGCTGGGGACCCCCGTGGTTGGACATTGCCGCGGCGCATCGAGCACCCGCGATGCGGCGCGCGCCGGCTTCGATATGATCTTGCACGCGACGTACATGGATGATGAAGCGCTTGAAGCGGTTATCGAAAAACAGGTGCCGATCGTCCCGACGTTCACTTTTCAAGCCAACCTCGCCGACTATGGCGAGCAAATCGGCGCGTCGCCGGAGATCCGCGCGTTGTTTCGGAAAGAGATCACGGAAAGCGCCGAAATGCTCCGCCGCGCTTACGCGGCCGGGGTGCCGTTGCTATGCGGCACAGAAAGTGGGTTCTCGTTAACCCCGTATGGCGACTGGCATTATCGCGAACTCGAGGTGTTCGTACGCGAGTTGGGCATGACGCCGTTGCAAGCAGTGGCGAGCGCCACGAGTGCGAATGCTTTTGCGCTCAGATTGGCGGGCGAAACAGGCGCGCTGCGCGCAGGGTGTCTGGCCGATCTGCTGGTGATCGACGGCGATGTCGCTCGCGACGTGACCGTGCTCGGGGATCGCACTCGAATTCGTCATGTGATCTTGGGCGGCAAGGATCTCGATTTGCCAGAACCATCGCCGCGCCGCGATCCGCCGGGTTGGCGGGCGACGCATTATGGCAAGCAGATCTTGCGGCGAGCCATGGTGGCGGGAAGCCAAGCCCCGGCTTCAAAACCGCACGACGTTTAGGAAAACACCGCTTCATGAGTCTCGCTACCGCCGAAACCATCGATGTTCACGCGCACGCCGTGCTTGAAGAAACCATGGGCGCTGCCGGCGCCTATGGACCGGAGCTCGGTCACGAAGCGGCGCCACGCTTTAGGGTGGGCAACTACGAGCTCCACGGCGTGCGCTATCGTGGCAGTGCGTTTATGGATCCGGTGCTGCGCCTGCGGGCGATGGATGTGGCGGGCCTTGATTACCAAGTACTGTCGCCGAACCCGCTGACGTATTTCCATTTCATCGAACCGCGGCTAGCGCAAGCCTTCTGCCGCATTCACAATGACGCGCTGGCGACCGTGGTGAAGCCGCATGCCGAGCGCTTAGGGATATTTGCCGCCGTGCCGATGCAGGACATCGGTTTCGCCATCGAGGAGACCCAGCGTGCAGTGGCGGACCTCGGCATGTTCGGTCCGTACATCGGTACCGATTTCGGTCGCCCCTTGAATGATCCCGCGCTTGATCGCTTCTACGCCGCGCTGACTAAGCTTAATGTGCCCTTGTTCATTCACCCCGCGCCGATCGGCATCGATGGTCCACTGGGCGATCCCAATCTCAAGCAATTCGATCTCGATATCATCGTCGGCTTCGCCGCCCAGGAAACGATTGCGGTATGCACGTTAATTTACGGTGGCGTACTCGAACGCCACCCGGAGTTGGATATCTGCCTGACGCACGGTGGCGGTGCGACTGGGTATCTCTTCGGACGCATGGCAAGCGCCGCGAAAAAACGTCCGTGGTCGCGCGACAGCCTGCGCCAGGACGGCGCCTTCGAGGAACTGCTGCATCGCCTGTGGTTTGATATTCATGTGCATTCAGAAGACTCTCTGGCCTTGCTGCGCGAGCGCGTGAATTGCTCGCGACTGGTGTTCGGCACCAACTTTGCGGGTTGGGATCAGCAAGCCGGTAATATTCGGGAGGAAGCGAAAGTGTATGGGGACAATGCGCGTCGCTTGCTCCGGGTAACGCGTCAGTAGCCAGTCGCTTTGCAATTCACACCGACTCAGTCAACCGAAAAGTGAGCGAGGAATCAATGTCAGAACTTGAATCCCTCAAGGCCCGCGTAGACCGCCTCGAATCGAGATATGCGATTACTGACCTCGTCAGCAACTATGCCAGCGCCTGTGATGAACACGACATGCCACGCCTGGTCGATCTGTTCACCGAGGATGCGCGCTTCGATTCCCCGAGCGGCGCGATGGTCGCCGACAATCGCGCGGCGATTGAAAAGATGTTTATCGAATTATTCAAAATCCGCGGTCCCGCGTTTCACTGGACCCACGATGTCATCGTAAAATTTGACGACGCACAGGTGAACCGCGCAACCGGCCGTGTATACAGCCACGCCGAAACCACGCCGGGCGATATTGTGAGTCTCGCCGCCATGAAATACGACGACGAATACCAGCGTCAAGGGACCCAATGGCGGTTCAAAAAGCGGGTAATCAGTTTTCTGTACTACGTTCCAGTCACCGAATTCGCGTCAGCCCTGAATAATCCAAAGCGTTTGACCATTCGAGGCACGCGCATGAACGCGGACTATCCGGAATCGCTGCCGAGCTGGCAGCAGTTCGTGGCCCGATATGGAAAACAGAACAGCTGATTCGATAGAAGTCATTTTATCGCGCAAAGGATTTCCACATGAATAGACGCGACGAAATGCATTCGCTCACGCGCCGGGCGTTTGCTCATTTCAAAAACGGCACGACCGATCAGGCTGAAGCCACGATGTCGATGCCGATCGAAGCCTACGCCGATCCCGGGCGCTATCGCCGCGAGGTCAATCGAATCTTTTTGCACTTGCCACTCGCGCTGGCGCTCAGCATCGAGATCCCCGCCGCCGGCAACTATCGTGCGATGCAGGTGTTAGACGTACCGGTGCTGCTGATCCGCGGTACCGATGGCAAGGCGCGCGCGTTTCTTAACGCGTGTCGGCATCGGGGTGCGCGCCTATGTGATCCGGGCGCCGGCAGCGCGCGTGTTTTTACCTGCCCGTATCACGCGTGGGCTTACAACGATCGCGGGGCGCTGGTTAGCCGTTACGCGGCGGATACCTTTGGCGACGTCGATCATGCCACGCACGGCCTAACGGAACTCGCGTGCGCGGAACGCGCAGGCTTGGTGTGGGTGTTGCTGACACCCGGTGAAACCTTTCAGATCGATGAATGGTTAGGTGAATTCGTGCATGAACTCGAAACATTGCAGCTTGGGCAATGGTCTATTTTCGAACAACGCGAGCTGCCCGGCCCCGGCTGGAAAGTCGCGCTCGATGGCTATCTTGAGGCCTATCACCACAATTCGTTGCACGGTAAGACAGTTGGCAAGCACACGGTGGGGAATCTGCTGGTGCTCGATACCTACGGGCCGCATCAACGGCTCGCTTTTGGGCGTCGTTCTCTGGGCGAACTGGCCGACACGCCGGAATCGGAATGGGATCCGGAGAAGCACATTCGCCTCATTCACAGTACCTTTCCTAACCTATCGATCTCGGGGATCTTGGGCGATCACTGTTTGGTCAGTCAGATCTTTCCGGGCGCGACCGCGGACGTTACCACTACGCGTCAGACGGTGCTGGTGCATACTCCGCCCACGACCGCCGAAGCGCGGGCCGCTTCCGAGATGTTCAGCGCCATGGTGCTGCAAGCGGTACAAGACGAAGATTATAAGGTCGGAGCCACTATCCAAGGCGGGATCCACACCGGCGCGAACAAGGCCTTTGTGTACGGTCGCAACGAGCCCGCCGTGCAGAATTATCACCGTACGATCGCGCGCTTCATGCGCGATTAACACGAACTCCAAAATTCGAGAGGACACCACATGAGCGCGCTAGCCGATCCCAACGCATGGCGAAAGCATTCACCGGGCAGCACCGCATGGTCGCGTTCGCCGCACGCCAACACGGGCAATAAATTTTTTATCGCGTCGGCTGACTGTCATGCGCAAGAGCCGAATGATTTTTTGACGACGCGGATGCCGGACAACTATCAGGAACGGCTGCCCGGCATTGTATTGGGCAGCGATGGCGGGAAGTTTCAAAAAACCGAGGGCTTCAGACCCATTCGCTTAAGCGATCTGAAGTTCGAAGGAGAGGATCTAGAGCGCGCCGAAGCTGGGAAATCCCCGATCGAACGCCTCGCGGCGCTCGATCGCGACGGCGTGGACTGCGAGCTTATTTTTCCGAATAAAGGTCTCACCGTGTGGGCGACGCCCGATGTCGAGTTTAGTCAGGCAATGTGCCGCGCTTGGAATGACTGGGCGTGGGAAACGTACGGTCCCTACAATAATCGCCTGTCCCCGGTGGCCTGCATTGCGCCGGCGGATATCAGCGGTAGCATCGCCGAGATAGAGCGCGCCGCTAAGCGTGGTTTCCGTGCGCTCTCGCTGCCCTGCAAGCCGGTGTGGGGCGCGCACGATCACGAACATCCGAACTATAACTTGCCCGAATTCGATCCGCTGTGGTCCGCCGTGGTCGACGTCGATTTGCCCATTACCTTTCATGTCTCGACCGGACGCGATCCGCGCGCGGCGCGCGGCAATGGCGGCGCCATCATCAATTACACCGTCCACTCTCTGGCGCCGACGATGGAACCGTTGGTTAACCTCTGCGCCTCGGGGGTCATTGAACGGTTTCCGGCGCTCAAATTCGGCTCCATTGAAGCAGGCATAGGCTGGATACCCTGGATGTTGACGGCGATGGACGAGGCCTACCACAAGCATCACATGTGGGTTCGGCCGAAGCTTAAAAATTTACCGAGCGATTATTTTAGATCTAACGGTTTCGCAAGTTTTGGCGAAGACGAGCCGGGTCTGGCCCTCATGCGGCAATTCGAACTGACCAACAACTTCCTGTGGGCGAACGACTTCCCACACCACGAAGGAACTTGGCCGCATTCCGCGGCAGCCATCGAACGAACCATGGGCGCACTAACCGATCACGAACGTGCGCAAGTGCTCGGCCTTAATGCGGCACGCATTTTCAAGTTCGAGATCCCTGACCGTTACGCCTAAATGAGCTACGGGCGCATCGTGGTGATCGCCGCTGCCACGCGTGCTGGCGTGACGAGTTGTGGACTATGGCCACAATCCCAGCGCTCGGTCCGCCAGCGCGGATCCGATTCGAGGCGCTTTATAAGCGGCTCGCCATGTGCGATTTGGAAACGTTCGCAACGAATATAGGTGCGGTGAGCAACGCGCTCCCACGCGCCGGTAAGCGCGACGCGATCTTCGAAAGCCGCCAGCGGATGCGCAGTCATCCGGCGATTGACCCACGCGGCATCGAGCGGGTCGTTGACTCCAAAGCCGGCCGCATCAAACGGCACGCCAGCCGGCACGCGCCAGCCATCGCCGTGCGCGTTAGCTAAGGTGCGGAAGAGCGCCGGGATCCCTTGCGACTCTCCCATAAAATCGAACATCGACTGGCCGTTGTTGGGCAATGAGGCGTCTAGGTAGAGCAATCCGCGCAGGCGTTCGGGAATGCGATCCGCCACCGCCGTGATCACCATGCCCCCAGCGCTGTGTCCGCACAGCACCACGTCGTCGAGTTCCTCGGCCTCGATGAGCGAAACGATATCCTGCACATGAGTTTCGAGCCCAATCGCGCGCGTCAGCAAGTGTGCGCGATCGGCGAGGCCGGTGAGCGTCGGCGTGTACACCTGCCAACCCAGCGCGCGCAGTGGCTCGGCAACGCGACGCCAACACCAGCCGCCATGGAACCCCCCATGGACGAACACCACCGTCGGCGCCACCGTGTTCATGGGGTTTGCGCGCGCGATTCCACCGCGCGCCGGTCGAACTTCAGCGGCAATCGCGTCATGTGTCGGGTACTGCCGGTTTCATACTCAGGAACAAAGCCCTTCGCGACTTCAAATTCTGGAATGCGCGCGAGAAAGGTCTCATAACCCGCGCGTAGCACCAGTCGCGCAAGTCCCTCGCCGATGCAGCGATGGACGCCAGCACCAAACGCCAGATGCGGTACCGCGGCACGCTCAATATTGAGCTCGTTAGGATTTTGATAAACCCCAGGATCGCGGCAGGCCGCACCATATGACAACAACACCCGATCGCCATTGGCCATGCTGACGCCACCCACGTCGACCTCGGTCGTCACGCGGCGCGCCATGTTCACCACGCCGAGGAACAGGCGCAGAAATTCATCGAGCGCTTGCGGGATCCGCGCCGGATCGGCGACCAGCTTGCGTCGATCGTCTGGATTCAGCGCGAGATGATAAAGCCCACCGGAGAACGCATAACCCGTGGTGCCAATGCCGCCGATAGTCAGTTGGCACAAGGTGCCCACCTTGTCCATCCACGAATAACCGGCGTGTTCAAAATTAAGCAGCGCGTCGACAATATCGCCACGCGGGGATTCGTCGCTCCGTCGCCGCAGGTACGCCTCGATCCTGACCATGCCGCGTTGGAAGTTGGCGGCGCGCTCCGCCTCGGGACCAACAAAGCTGAAGGCGTTGAGCAGGTAAGGCATCTCCGCCGGATCCATGCCGGCCACTACCGCGGAAAATACATACTGCGGCAAAGGATTCGCAAACTGACTCACCACTTCGACTTCGCCATTCGTGATGAACGTGTCGATCAGTTGGTTGGCATAGGCGCGCACTTGGGGCTCAAGCCCCGCGACGGCCTTTGGACGCAGAAAAGGTTCAAGAGCGGCGCGTAAGGCACGTTGCAAGGGTGGGTCGACTTCGGCGGGCGCGAAATACGGCATGCCCTCGGGGCGATTAACCATGAAGCCGTCCACTGACGAAAACGTGCGCCAGTCCTTTGCGCAGCGCGCGACTTCGTCGTAACCATTAACCACCCAGTAGCCTTCACCGGTTATGCTCCGCGCCACCGGACAACCAGCGTGGAGATCGGCCACGATTTCGTCCCAGCGCGCACTGAGCTCCGGATCGGTGAGGTCGTAATCCGCGCGGTAGTCGCGCTTGAAGGTTGTCATTGGATTGGCTCCGCCAGAATTTTTCGTCGCTGGTGATCGCCACGGCGAATTTCGTTTGGAATTTCAGACAAATTTCTTTACTCCGGTTTTTTTCGCGGCTTTCTGCAAATCTTCGTCGAGCGTGGCCAACGGTAGGCCTGATCTTAAGGCCAGTTCGAGATAGGAGGCAGCGTACGCAGACAGCTTGTATCGTCGCGCCAGTTGGAGCGTATCCGATAGCGCGTGTGCGAAGGTGGCCGAATCCACCTCAACATCCATGCCTTCGAGCAATTCAAGAAACGCCCCACTTCGCGCTTCCGTCACCAAGGCTTTAGCTTCCGCCTTGGCGATAACGTTTGCCACCTCTAGTCCCCATGTCACGGGTACAAGTGCGTTGGTGTTTTTCATCGCATCAAGCACTTTGCTGGCATAGGCAAGTTCCTGTGTCTTTCCATCGCCAAAAAACCAACGCATGGTCACCGAATTATCAAGGACGAAACTCACGCGCGCCCGTCCTCAATGAGTTTCTTGATGTTTGCTCCACGCACAGGATCGGCCAGCATGAACGCCTTGAGTCTTTCTGCCGCTGCAACTTTGTCTTTCGCTCTCACCCCCGCGCTAGGCACCAGATCCGCAATGGCCTCCCCACGATTAGTGATCGTGAAGCTCTTGCCGGTTTTTACCTGCCGCAGCAATTCAGGGAGCTTGGTTTTCGCTTCGTACGAACCAATTTCGATCTTCATGATTTCTTCAGCACTAGCAATTTTCAGTAGACCAGTGTATCGACTAGCCGACTGAAAATCAGCGTCTCGGACTGACGGTGTCCGAATTCTACAACTGCGGTTTGGCGCATCGCGCACAGGGAACGTCCCTCGGTGAACTTAGCTGACGCACGTTGAGCTATAGCGGCTTTCGGCGCAATTCACTCGACAGAGTTAGGCGCGGCGGCGATAGAACCCAAGCCCGCCGAGCGCGGAGCCGAGTAGCCAAATGGCGGCAGGCATCGACACCGCGGTGATCCCGTTCTGACCGAAGTTGAATTGTAAGGTTTGCGGCGAAATGATGGGGCGAAATGGGGGACACCCATGAAAATTTGTTTCCGCTTGCAGACACCCGACCGAATCCTCTAACGCGACGCAATGGCTACCACCATTCAACTCCGGCGGGAACCGCTTACGGCCGATGAGCATCAACGCGCGTGGGAGGCCTTGTGTAATGACAAAACACTCGCGGGGATCGCCTACAAGATTGAAACCGATGCGTGGGGGGCGATGCGCATGAGTCCGACGCAAACCCGACACGCGAGAATGGTTGGCACGCCTCGTGCGTTTGCTCCAAGCGAAACCCGGCGGTGAAGCCATGCCCGAACTGGCAATCATGACCGACGACGGTATTAAGGTTCCGGATGTTGGGTGGTGCTCGGATACCTTCCTCGCCCACGATTGGCTCGATGTTGTGTTACGCAAGGCTCCGGAAATCTGTGTGGAAGTGGTGTCGCCATCGAACTCGGAAGTCGAGCTTCGTTTGAAGACCGCGCTCTATTTGCGCGCCGGCGCAATTGAAGTGTGGCTCGTAGCGGAGGACGGTACCGTGGAAGTCCATACGCAAAGCGGGGCGCGAGAAGATTCAACGTTCGCATTCAACCCGGCGCTGGAATTGTCGGCCTACTGAGTTGTAGCGACCCGCCTACTCAGCCTGAGCACGGTACCGTAGCTCAGGCAACGACTCGAGTGTTCCCAAGCGCTTCAACCAAGTGAACTCCGAACGCTTCAAAAGCTTTCGAAAATCTGCGTCGAAGCTTGCGAGGTGGTCTCCCATCTGTTGGACAGTCGCCGCGAGCCAGGCGTCCGGAATATCGTTCGCGCGCAGCTTTCGGGTTAAGCATGATTCGCGCAGCTTATGCCACTCGGCCCCGATCTCAGGCATGCGCACACCAGGCGCTGTTAGTAAAACGTCAATGAAGTTCACCGCTTCTGCTATCGGCGTGGGTGACACGAATATTTTGGGATGCGTTACCAACCTCAAGAAGCTCGCTATTACCATCGGTAGCAGCAAGAGGCCGCGACCGGCGGCCGCATCATCGAGCGCCGCTTCCAGCCACTCCCGTGCTGCATCGTAATACGGGTGATCGTTGCGCGAAGCGGCGATGAGTACATTGACGTCAGGCGTCATCGTGCTCGACTGCTTGGAGCAGGGCCTTGTTGCTCAGTGGGTCGACACCCGCGACTAAGCCGCCTTTACCTCGAAACACTGGCACCTGCACGCGTGCTGATTTCGCGCCCGTCTTGTGAGTTCGCAGGCGCAGCTGGAGTCCTTCTTCAATTACGCGCGTGAGCGATGTTCGCTGGCGTGCTGCCAGCGCCTTGGCCTCGGCCAACAGACTGTCGCTTAGATTCAAGGTCGTTTTCATATGTAGAATATACAGATTTCTGTATCCAGACCACAAGCAGCGCGATGAGTCGCGGCGCTGGAGTTGCGGCCGAACAGCGAGTCCTACATGGCTTCGGCGGTAAAGCGCACGCCAAGCGCGCGCAACCTTCATTATCGTATCGAAGCGCGGCTTGGCCCCAGGGGCAAGTGCCTTGTAAAGGCTCTCGCGACCAAGGCCAGCCGCCTCAGCGATCTGCGCCATCCCACGCGCACGCGCCACGTCGCCGAGCGCGAGCAGCAGAAGGTCGGGGTGGTCGGTCTCAAGTACTGCCGTCATGTACTCCGCCACCGCCGCGTCGTCGGTTAAATACCGTGCTGCGTCGAACGGAAGCAGTTTGGTAGAAATCTTGGTTTGTCTCATGGTTCTAACTCCGGTTCACGGAATAACATGTTGGGGTCAGCGAAAAGTTGATGTGCTAGTCTGTTCCCAGGAACATTGGAGAAGCGCATGTCACGGCTAGACCTGGCCAAAGAGCAGATCGCGTACTTGAAGCTCTGGCTTGGCATCATGGTCGCTGTAGGCATCAGCCTTACCGGTTGGCTTCTCTCAAATTTCCAGTCGGCTCATCTGCTTCTTGTGCTGACTGACATTGGCGCGTTACTCGTTATCGGCTTTGGCGGTTACGCGATCCACAAGCGTATAGAGGCCAAGATCGCATACCTTGAGGAGCTGTAAAAAATGACTACCCTAGTTGCTCTTGTTCTGATTGGTGCCGTCGGTTTCCTGACGTATCTAGCACTTGACGCTGTACGGCAAGCCAAGTAGCGCGCCCAGCCAGCCAATTACGCTGCTTCCGCTTCCCTCGAAAAAGACGACGCTGGTGGTGAAGTCGCGCTCCACCATGAGCCCCCCGACTTGAATCCGCAACGATCGGGTAGAAATCTGTGCGAGCGGGTAGCGTCGAGGCCCAAAAAGAAAGCCGCCTCACGGCGGCTTTCGATGAGCTTCCGGCTTCGAGCTCAGACGCGGCGGCGGTAGAACCCAAGGCCACCGAGGGCTGAGCCGAGTAGCCACACCGCGGTCGGCAGCGGCACTGCGCTCGCAGCGGTGATGCCGTTCGGGCCGAAGTTGAGATGCAAGGATTGCGGCGAAATAATGTTCGCGAAACTGCCATCGAAGCTTCCGAACGTCAGGAAATTGAATACGTCATTTGGACCCGGTATGAAGCCATTCAATAAATCGATTTCTAAGGTGCCGCCGAGCGTGAGTTTGCCGGTGATGTTCAGCACATCGTACAAAGTGCCTGGCGTTGTCCCGCCGATTTCGATCACGAGTTTGCCGTCTGCGGCTTGTACTAAGTCGCCTTGAATAGTCAGCGTGCCTGGGGATTCTCCGGGTGCAATCGTTCCGTGGTTTTCAACGGTACCTAGCAAGGTGCCGCCATTGCCCTTTACCGTGCCGTTAATGTGACCGTAGCGAACCCGGTCAAACCCGCGTTAGGCCCTGTCAGTATTTTAAACGTCTGAGATTCTTGTGCGACCCCTGTCCAGTCACTTGGAAGCAGGGGAGTAACTAAGTTGAAATGCGTGAGTACACTGCCCGAGTACAGTGCGGCCGCATTTTGATTCCTCAAGAGATATTGACCAGTGCCTGCGAACTGAACATTGCCCTGGGCAAGCGTATCGTTCAGGACAAATGAATCTGTATAGGTCTGGTCGTGATTGATGGTTAATGCGTTCGGCGGGGTTGCGGCAAGCGTCTGGGTGAACGCTTGATTGAAAAGACTTGCCGAATTCAGATTCCACTGTCCAGAGAGATTCTCCGATTTAAAGACATTGCTGCCAAACAGTTGTTGGCCTTGCAATCCAAATATCGACTGACCCTGCGTAGTAAAACTGCCTTGAACGAATCCATAAATGCCGCCCATTACACTAAATTGTGACGCCGCACCGATCGTGTTGATGCCATTAAATACCTGATCGTCAGCATTACCGAGAAACGCATCGAAGGTCACGTGCCCGCTCAATGACGGGCTCGTTAGCAAGTGGAAAGTCGCGGCCGATGCCGAGCTCGCCAGAAATCCATTTGCAATGATCGCAGCCGCGAGAACGCGAAGCAGTCGTGAGCGGGGGGGGGGTAGCACCTGATTCATCGTTCCTCCGATTTATTATTCGTTATTTGTCGGCTGACGACCGCGTGGGTCATTCTTTCCACCGATGCCATTGGCGGCGCTTTTTTTTTGTGATGTCGACGGCTCAAGGCGGCGAACGAGCCGGTTGAAGAAAACCTAGCGCAATTGATTGGCACCGTCAATTGGGATTTTTCCTAACAATTGCTAGATTCCATGTACGAGCCAGCGACAACTTGAGGCTTGCGTAAAGGGCAACGGCACCGGAGTCCGCTTTAAGATTCGTCGGCAGGCTTCTCGTCGCCCAGTCGCCCGCTCAATCGGGTCAGCGGATGCACTCGATGTGAACACCGATGTTGAGCGCAAGCCAAGGCTTGTCCGCCGTCAAGGCGGGTGCGCCGAGGGTAGCGGACAACGCCAAGCAGGCACGAGCGCCGAGCAATAGTCCTAGATTGCGCGTTGCCGCTCTCAGTACTCCCGCGGAAAACGCCTGCGCCCTATCAAACGGCACGATTTCGACGGGCAGCGCGGAAACCATCGCCGCGATTTCGTCTGACTCGTGCATACGGTCACTGGTTTTCGCGACAAGTCCCGCGAGATTCACTGCGCTGATTTTGCAGGTCTTGGTCGCAAAGGCGTGATCGACTTTCTCCCACCCTGGTTCTTGCCCCAGCCAGGCGAGTAGCGCGGAGGTATCGATCACCACTTCGGTCATTCGCGCGCTGCCTCAGCCCTACGTTCGGCGATTAACGCATCGGCCTGGAAAGGACCGCCAACGGGGAAATGCCGTTGGAAAATCTCCTGTGCACGATGGATGCGGGCTTGTTTGGTGGTTAACCGTGCCTCACCTGCCAAGAGTTCCCAATACACCGTATCGCCGTCTTTAATTTCTAGGGCGGCCCTTATTTCAGCGGGAATGACAACTCGACCACCTTCTGACATTTTCATTGAATGCATTGGTTGCACTCCATTCATGATTCAAAACGACAATAGCTGCTTAAAATGCCATCGGTCAAGGTAGATGGAATTTTAACAACCCAACCGCATCGACGATTGCAGATCTAGATCCGAAACCGGTCGTCTAAGTTCGATGGCTGCCCCGGATTCGCTCGATTTCGATATGCTGTCGCGATGTCGTCGAATTGAACTCGCAATGAAAAATTTAGGGGACCGACAGCCATGACAATCATTGTGATGACGGGGGCAAATTCTGGAATCGGCAAGGTCGCCGCCGAACGTCTGCTTGAGCGCGGCAATCGGCTTATTATTGGCGCGCGCGGTCCTGGCTGTCCGGAGGCCGCTAAAGTCCGGGCGCTTGACCTCAACAACCTCGACACAGTTCGTGCATTCGCGGCGACGTTCGACGCGACGCCGCTCGATGCCGTGGCGCTGAATGCAGGCTCACAACGTTATGATGTCGACGCGCGGACGGCGCAGGGGTTTGAGCAAACTTTTGGCGTTAACCACTTGGCGCACTACCTTCTCGCGCGATTGTTGCTGCCCCAGATTAAGAACGGCGGAACCTTGGTCTTCACTGCCAGCGGCACGCATGATCCCGCAGAGAAAACCGGTGTGCCGGCGCCTCGCCACGCAAACGCCGAATGGCTGGCCTATCCCGGGCGCGATCCTAATGCGGACAAGCGCGCAATGATCGCAGGGATGCGGGCTTATTCGTCGTCGAAGCTATGCAACGTGATGACGGCACGCAGCCTTGCCAAGCATCCGGAGGTGGTAGCCCGCGGTTTGCGCGTATTCGCCTATGATCCCGGCCTCACGCCAGGTACTGGCCTCGTACGCGCAACGCCCTTTCTCGTGCGCAAATTGGTGTGGCCACTGTTGCCATTGCTCCAACCATTCTCGGGAGGCATGAATAGCCTTGCTAACGCGGGTCGTGGTCTTGCTGATCTGATCGACGGGAACATCGGCGGCAATACCGGGATTTATTGTGCGCTTCGCAGGGCAAAACCCACCTGGCCTCTACCTTCCACCATCGCCCAGGACGATGACGCTTGCGCGAGTCTCTGGCGAGATAGCGCGGCAATGGTGGGGCTGCCGATCTAGGGGAACTGAGATGAATCGCTGGCGAGTCTGGGCGTCCGTGCTGGTGTTGGGTTTCGCGTTGACTGGTGCCCGCGTGACGGCTGAGTTGGTGCGCTTGGTGACGGTGCCGGCGATCGATATCGATCGCTACGCGGGAGTTTGGTACGAAATCGCCCGCTATCCCAATTGGTTTGAGCGCCAGTGCATTGACGCTGTCACGGCAACCTATCGACGGCTACCGGATGGCAATATCTCGGTAGTAAACGCCTGCCGAACAAAGGATGGCTCGCGTGACGAAGCGCGCGGCGTCGCGCGGCCTGCCACAGCGAATGATTTCACGCGGCTAAAAGTACGCTTCGTTCCAGCGTTTCTCGCCTTTCTACCTTTCGTGTGGGGTGATTACTGGGTGATCGACCTTGCGGCGGATTACGACTACGCCGTGATCGGCGAGCCTTCACGCGAATACTTGTGGATTCTTGCGCGCTCTCCGCGGATGGACGAAGGCCTGTTGCAGCGTTTGCTCAAGCGCGCCGCGGCCCAAGGTTACGATCCCGCACGTGTGATCCGCACGAATCCGAATCGGCGCGAATCGGCGGCGCGAATCGGGGACACCCAGTGAAAATTTCTTTTGAAATCAATTCCGAAATGATGGATGTCCCCCGATCGAGGATCGAGTAAATTGATAAATTGAGGATCGGAACTAGCGTTCACCGCTTCCCGTAAGCTCTAACGTTGCGCTGACGGTGAGGATCCGAATGCCGCGGTACGTGCCAATATCGAGCAAATCGCTATCGCCGGAGACAATGAAGTCAACATTCGCGGCAAGGGCGCAAGCAATAACATGATCATCGTCCGGATCGCGGGTGATCTGCGGGACCATCGTTGGCGAGATGCTGATCGTCGCTTCCGCATATTGGGCAAGCGCTTGTTCGACCGACATTCTCTGCTGCGCAAGACGCCGCACCAAATGCTCGCGTCCGATCACGCGCTGTAGTTCTGCTAGCAATATCGGCGAAGTATAGAGGTCAATATCACGTTCGATTGCCGTTCGCAGGAGGCGATACGGTGCGCCATTCCAAAGTAACGCCGAAATAACGACATTCGTATCCAGCACAATTCTCACGGGTTATCGTACGGATCGCCTTTCAATTGACGGGCGCGGCGTTCGACCCTCACCGCTTTGACCTCGGCAACAACATCGTCGTCGCGCATCGCAGGAATGTTCGCGGCGTGGATTTTATCCGCGAGATTTAGCAGTTTGCGTCCCGCTTCGCGCCGAATTGCATCTTCGATTAGGCGCTGGATCGCGCGATCGGATAGGAGTCCGGCATTCTTTGCGCGCTCTGCTAACTCGTCCGGTAGCTGTACGATTACTTCAGTCATCGCCAAACACCTCACCTATTGAGCCCTGTATCCGGTCGTTTCTCTCTTCCGTGAACTGTATCACTCGAGAGCGCCGCCGAGAACGTAGAGCGCGTTAGCGGCGCCTCAACCTGTAAAGTGTTCCATCAAAAAGCCGCCTCGCGGCGGCTTTCGACGAGCTTCCGGATTCGACCTCAGGCGCGGCGGCGATAGAACCCTAGGCCGCCAAGCGCCGAGCCGAGTAGCCACACGGCTGCTGGCAGCGGCACGGCGCTCAGCGCGCTTATGCCGTTGGCCCCGAAGTTGAGATGCAAGGTTTGACCATTGCCGAACGTTGGCAGAATGAAATTCGAGAAACTGCCGGCGAAACTGCCGGCGTGCAGAAAATCAAAAACGTCGTTCGGGCCCGGCGTAAAGCCATTGAGCAAATCGATTTCGAGCGTGCCGCCGAGGGTGAGTTTGCCGGTGACATTGAGGACGTCGTACAAAGTGCCTGGTGTGTTGCCGCCGATTTCGATGACGAGTTTGCCGTCCGCGGCTTGTACTAAGTCGCCTTGAATTGTGAGTGTGCCGGGGGATTCGCCCGGGGCAATGGTGCCGTGGTTATTGACCGCGCCTTGCAAGGTGCCGCCATTGCCTTTGACCGTGCCATCGGTGCCGATATAAATCGTTGTCGCTTGCGCGACACCCCCATTGCGGACTACGAGTTCGCCTGGATCGCCAGGACCAAATACTTTGGTTATAACGGGGTGTGAGCCAACAACTAATGTGCTTCCCGCATCAAGTGTCGAGCCGGCTCCATCGACCGCAACCGAAGACAGTAGTCCCCCGCCGGGGAAGCCGCCAATCAAGATCCCTGACGTGTTGTTGCCCTCGGTGATGATTTTGGCGCCATTAGTGATCGTGCCTTTAGCGCCGCCCGTGATCGAAACGAAATTGTTTCCCGTGCTGCCTTCGATCGGGGAGATAAAGCTTTTACCGGTTGCCCCATGCACCCTCAGTTCACTCCCCGCACCGTCGACTATTAACTGCGCATCTTGACGGAATGCTTCGACAGATATGTTGTTATTCGTGCCACCGGTGCCGTCGAGCTCGACATGAGCACCGTTTTTCACACTGAATGAGCCGCCGTGACCGACAAATATCCCCGTTGACCCAGCAAACAAGACAGACAGTTGAGTGCCGGCCCCATCGATAGTAACGACGCCTGCCCCACCGTTGACACCACCGATCCCGACATTGAGAAACGCAAGGGAGGCGGTAGAGCCCGACAACAAGCTCGCCGTGCCGTCGTTTCCGGGACCATTGGGTGGCGCAGGGCTACCAATCTGTGCACCAGCGCCTTGGAAGGCGCCTTGGACGGCCGCATACCCCGTCGTCACCCATGGTGCACCTAAGGCGACCGGTTGCTGTTGCGGCGTGGCGAGTGAATCCTGCGAATAAAACGTGAGGGTATTAAACCCAGTGACACCCGCAAAGGCGCCATCCAATACCGTCCAACTCTGGGATTCCTGCGCCACGCCTTGCCAATCGGTCGGGAGCAGCGGCTTAACGAAGTTGAAATGGGTCAAGAGGTCGCCGGAGTACAGCGACGTCGGGTTTTGGCCATTCAGTAGGTAATGGCCGGTGCCGGTGACCTGAATCCGGCCGTTAACCGAGCCAACGTCGTTTGCCACGAACGAATCGGTGTAGCTTTGATCGGGATTGATCGTGAGGGTATGGGCCGAAGCTGTGTTCAAACTCTGCGAAAATGGCTGATTAAACCGAAACGCCGAGTTTAAGTTCCACTGGCCCGTGAGAGTGATCGACTGAAAGACATTGCTGCCGAAAAGTTGTTGGTCTTGTAAGCCAAAAATGGATTGGCCTTGTGTAGTGTGTGTGCCTTGGAAGAAACCATAAACACCATTGGAGGCGCTGAATGATGACGCCGCCCCGATGGTATTGATGCCGCTGAATAGGCGATCGTCGCTGTTCCCGAGAAAGGCATCGAAGGTGACGTGGCCGACCAGTGAGGGGCTGGTGAGCCAGTGCAGGGTCGCGGCCGGTGCCGAACTTGCTAGAAATCCATTAGCAATAATTGCAGCCGCGAGGATGCGAAGTCGTCGTGAGCCGCGGGGGGGGGGGGTGACTACCGGGTTCATCGTTCCTCCTTTTTGTTTATTAATTCTTGTCGGCTAATGATCGCTTAGCCGCTTTCTAGCCCTTGCGGCTATTCGCATCATTTGTTGCGATTGACCGCGGCGACGGACCAGCCGATTGGACGAAAGCTAGCGCGACCGGTTTGCGCTGTCTATCGGAATTTTCTTACTAATTGTTAAATTCCTTGGATGAGCCAGCGACAACCACTGAGGCTTGTATAACCGGCGCCGGAGTCCGCTTAGATTCGTCGGCAGACTTTGTCGCGCGGTCGCCTACTCAATCGGGTCAGCGGATGCGCTCGATATGGACGCCGATGTTGAGCGCAAGCCAAGGTTCATCCGCCATCAAAGCGGGTGCGCCGAGGGTGGTGGACGACGCCAAGCAGGCAAGCTCGCCGAGCGATAGTCCTAGCAGCGTGCACGTCACCGCTTTCAGTACCCTGCGGAGGCGATTGTGGCTGCTCTGATTTAGCGAGCCATTAAGTCAGCTTATACGGCCCACTGTAAATGCAGGTTTTTCATGGTGCGCAATTGACCGCTCTCGTAGACAGGTTCTGTGCCGGGCTTAAGTTCGAACGCTGGGATTTGCTTTAAAAACTCTTCGACAGCAACCCGAATTTCCAGCCGCGCCAGATGTTCGCCGATGCAGCGATGTGGGCCGACCCCGAACGCGGTGTGCACGACTTCATCGCGCGCGATGTCGAACTTCCGCGGGTTCGTGCACGCATCCGGATCGCGCGACGCTGCCGCGTAATTCAACGCAATACGCGCGCCGGCCTTGAGTGCAACGCCGGCGACCTTCACATCGTTACGCACCGTGCGGCCGACCGCGACCACGGGCGCATAGAGTCGAACGGTCTCCTCTACCGCGGTGTGCATTTGTTCGGGATGCTTCAATAAGGCGTGACGCACCTCGGGTTGGGAGGCGAGGACATAAATCGCACCCGACATGGCGTGGGTGGTGGTCGCGAGACCACCAAAAACGACATCCAATGCGACGTGGACCTTATCGTGCCACGAACACGGTGAACCCTCTTTTTCAACGCCGTCGAGAATCACATCCACTAAGTCGCCGCGTGCGCCTTGCTTGCTGCGACTCTCAAGAAATCGCTGGAGATAGGCATAGACGCGTCCGAATGCCGGCGTGCGATCGGGCAGCGAGCCAAACGAGTAGATGTCGATGTCATTGAAGAGCTCAGGAAGATCCTCAACCGGCACCGGGAGAATATGTTTGAATAAAATCAGGCCCGGCAGTTGGGCCGCAAAATCCGCCACGAATTCACAATTTCCCCGGCCCGCGAAACGCGCGATTAGATCCGCGGCGTACCCGCGCGCATTGTCCTCAAGCGCGACCAAGGCTTCCGCGGTGAAAAATGGGTTCAGTACGCGACGCCACGCGGTGTGATACGGCGGGTCGAGATCTTCCGGCAATATCTTGATGTTGTCGGCCGGTGGATTCAGCATCCAACCATCACTACTGCTGAAAGTCCGCCAATTCTGGCCGCAGCGTCGCACATCCTTATAGCGATTGAACACATGATAGCCAGCACCTAGTTCGCTATGCGCCACCGGGCAGCGCGTTACCAGGTTGTCGAGGACCTTCTCGAAATTTTCGGCGAAAGCGGGATCGGCTATATCGAAGGCTTGGTGCAGGCGGTCGAAAGGATCGGGGTCTTGCATCATTCACCAGCGCAGGTTGGGTATGTACAAACGGATGCAGTACCGTGACACGATACCGTGCTCATAGTGGACATCCGCGCTTGGCAATTCAAGCGCAACAAATCGCACAGCGGAGGTACTTAAGGTGAACGATAGGTGGACTCATCATCAGCGAACCATCAACGGGTTCCGGATGCACTATGTGATCGCCGGAGCGGGCTACCCGCTGGTTCTGCTTCATGGCTGGCCGCAGAGCTGGTACGAATGGCGGAAAATCATCCCCGCGTTGGCTGAGCATTACACCGTCATCGTGCCGGACCTGCGCGGTCTCGGGGATTCCGAGAAACCGATGAACGGCTACGACAAGCGCACATTGGCCGCCGACGTCCGCGAACTCGTGAGCCAGCTAGGCTATGACAAGGTCGCGGTGGTAGGTCACGACTGGGGCGGCGCGATCGCTTTCTATTTCGCGTACGACAATCGCGACCTCGTGGAGCGGCTGTTCATCCTCGACATGATCCCTGGGTTGATCCGGACCGGCGATGCTTTCCCGCTCGCGTTGGCGCTCAAGATTAATCACGTGTTCTTCCACGGCGGTAACCCAGACTGGGCGACGATGCTCGTCAGCCAGAATATCGACGGCTACCTGCGCCGCTTCCTCACAACGCTCGATTTCAACTACAGCCCAGCCGTGTTCTCCGAAGCAGATATCGCCGAGTACGTGCGGGTGAACTCGATTCCGGGCGCGATCCGCGCTGGGTTTCAGTGGTACGCCGCGGGACTTCGCGAAGACGCCGTCAATCTCGCCACCGCCACGGAAAAATTGACTATCCCCGTGCTGGCTTACGGCGGCGACACCTTTCTCGGTGATATTCGGCCTTACTGGGAAGCGGTAGCGGAACACGTGGACGGCGGTTCGGTCGAGCACTGCGGGCATTTCATCCCTGAAGAGAAGCCGGCGTTCGTGATCGACGCGGCGCTTAGATTCTTCGCGCCGCTTTGTGCGCGGTGACGCGACGACCAAAGAGAATAAAATTCCGCGAAGCCCGATTCGTCCCGTGGGTGCCGGTGGAATGCACGGCTCAGTCTGCATGGTTCCCAGGATTCCTGCGTTATACTCCCTCATCATGTCTGTCAATCTCGCCCCCGCCAAACCCTCTGCGTCCGTTGTTGTGGTGCGTGACGGCGCGCAGTCCCTTGAAGTGCTGCTCGTGCGTCGGAACGAGAAAATCGCGTTTCACGGTGGGGCCTGGGTCTTTCCCGGCGGGCGCGTCGACGACAGCGATGGCGCGGGCAGAGCGAGCTCTGAACTCGACCTTGCGAAACGTGCGGCGGTGCGCGAAGCGCTTGAGGAAACCGGCCTTGAATTGACGGTTGATGCGATGCTGCCGTTCGCGCACTGGACCACACCAGTGGATTTACCGAAGCGATTCGCGACTTGGTTCTTCGCCGCCGCGATCATAGGAGTTGCCGACGTTCGGATCGACAACTCGGAAATCGTTGACTACCGCTGGATGTCACCGGCCACTGCGCTCGGGTTGCACGTCGCGGGCGAGTTGAATCTGCCAGCGCCGACGTTTGTAACGTTGCTGGGCTTCAAGGCGATCGATCGCGCTGCCGCCTTGGTCGCGCAATTGCGCGGCGTAGCGATCCAACGCTTCGTGCCGCGACTCGTGCCGATCGACAACGGCCGCTGTACTTTGTATGAAGAAGATGCCGGTTACGAGACGGTCGATTTTGATGCGCCGGGCGCCAGGCATCGGCTGGTGATGAAGGGCACCGACTGGGAATACATCCGCGACTTCTAGGGAACCGCTGCAAAAGGCAGAGTTCCCTTCTGGCAGCCTAATCGGGGACAGCGAAGTAGCCCGGCCCGCAATGACCGTCTATAGTCACGGCGAAATAGATTGCTAATACGAACTACATCGCCCCGACGAGGAACACCATGGCACAAACTGCGGCGCTCCGAATGTCGGTCCTAACCACGATTTTGTTTCCGCAATGGGCGTACGGGAGCAATTGAGCGCCTGAGCAGGAGCCACATGAGTCTGATTCGGCTGGGCAACAAATTACCCGTGACAGTAGGTCCGGATGAGACGGTCGTCCGGGCGGCGTGCGCGATGACCGAACGCCACGTCGGCGCCGCCACGGTCGTCGATGGAACTAGGGTCATCGGCGTTGTGACTGAGCGTGACGTGCTGCAAAAGGTCGTTGCCGCCGACCGCGATCCCACTATCACGAGCGTACGAGACATTATGACAAGTCCGGCGGTGTCGGTTGGCTTGAACACCTCGGTGGCCACCGCCGCCGCACTCATGCGCAAGCATCACATCCGCCATTTGGTCGTCCTCGACGAGCGCGAAACACTGGTCGGCATGTTGGCGCTGCGCTACGTGCTTTACGATCTTCTGGACGACATGGAGCGCAATGTCGGCGACCTCATCGGCTATATCATGATCGACGGACCGGGGGGATAGGCGGCCGATCTTCTGATAGAACAACGGAGCAAGCCAACATGACTGTAAAACTCTACGCCATTACTTGCGGCCATCTGACGATGCCGGTGTCACTGCTGATTGAAGGGGGTGAGGGCACTCTCAAAGTCCCGATTCCGGCCTATCTAATCGAGCATAAAAAAGGTGTCGCATTGTTCGATTCCGGCATGTCGTTGTTGGTACAGCGCGACAAGCACAAAGCGCTCGGTCCCCTAGAACCGCACTTCGAGGTGCATTTCGAACCCGGCGAGGAAATCGCCGCGCGTCTCGCGAGCATTGGACGCGATCCGGATCGACTGGACTACCTCATTAATTCTCATCTGCACTTCGATCATGCCGGCGGCAATGCGTTGGTGCCGAATGCCCGCGTTATCGTGCAGAAACGGGAATGGGAGGCTGGCCATATCCCGGAATTAATTGAAGCGAATTATTACGATCCGCGGGATTACGACCACGGTCACGATCTGATGCAGGTCGATGGCGAGCACGACGTGTTCGGCGACGGATCGGTGCGCTGCATTCCTACCCATGGCCACACGCCTGGGCATCAATCGCTGTATCTGCAAACCGAGTCCGGTGAAGTCGTGCTGTGCGGCGACGCTTGTTATCTTCGGCGCACCCTTGACGAGTTACGTCTACCCGTCTTCGTTGCGGATCGCGACGCCATGCTGGCATCGCTGCATCGTCTGCGAGAGCTGCAGAAGCGCGGTGCGAAAATTATGTACGGTCATGACCCGGAATTCTGGCGAAGCGTGCCGCAGGCGCCTGCGGTCGCCGCCTGACGGCGCGGGCGCCGAGCGAGTTAATGGCGCCCGGCCGGTTGGCCGATCGCCTCCAATTCAGCATCGACACGTTCGGCGTCTCAGGCTTGCGCGAGGTCGGGCTTGGCGATCAGGGCGCCCTCCTGTTCAAGCTTCCGCACTTCAGCCTCGCTCAGTCCCGCATACCGGGTAAATACGTCGACATTGTGCTCGCCCAGATACGCAGCGCGTAGGTCAGGATGGCGCGGCGCTTCCGAAAAACGCAGTGGCATCCCGGGTACCTGGTAACTGCCAAATATTGGGTCCTGTACCGTGCGAACGGTCTCACGTTCGATCAGATGCGGGTGCTTCACGGCTTGTTCGACTGACAGGATCGGCGCGATTGGAACATGATGATTGAAACCCCAATCCTCGGCCGCCTCGATCGCGGTGGGGTATTTCGCGAGACATTGCTCGATCATCGCGTTGAGCGCGTCGCGGTTCTGGACACGCGAGGCGTTGTCGATAAAGCGCGGATCGACGGCGAGTTCCGGCTTGCCCACGGCTTTGCATAAATTCGGCCATTGGTTCTGCAGCACCGCGAGCATGACGTAACCTTCCTTGCACTTGAAGACGCCGAGTGGCGAGACTGCGTAGTGATGTGCACCGGAACGATGCGGCTTGATCGCGCCGCCGGACGCGGTGTGCGCTTGAACATTCACTTCATGGCAATGGAAGTAAGAATCGAGAAGTGAGGCCTCGACATATTGCCCTTTACCGGTCTTCTCGCGATAAAACAGCGCGCCATTAATGGCCGCCAGGAGATGTGCGCCAGTCATCACATCGCCGATACCGAGCGTATAGAAATAGGGCGGGCCGTCCGGTTCGCCGATCATGCTGAGCACACCGGCGTAGGCGGCGCCGATATAATCGTAGCCGGGCAGCGTGGACAGCGGTCCGGACTGCCCGAAGGCGGAAATCGAACCCATCACGAGCCGCGGGTTGAGCTGGTGTACTTCGTCCCAGCCAAAGCCGAGGCGGTTGATGGCCCCCGGCGCGAAATTCTCCACCAGGACGTCGCAGCTCAGGAGCACTTTTTTCACGAGTTCGATCGAGCGCGGATTTTTGCGGTCGATGCCGATGCTCTTCTTGCCGCGATTCTGTTGGATGTAATAACCGGAGCGCCCGTTGCGAATGAACGGGAGCGCACGCGATGCCTCGCCGTGCGGGGCGAGTTCCACCTTGATCACCTCGGCGCCCATCTCGGCCATCAGCCGGGTCGTCGTCGGGCCGGCAAGCGCCTGTGAAAAATCCAGTACCCGGATACCGTCTAGAATGTTCGTCGGTTTGACCATGCGTTCCGTTCCTTTCAGATCTTAAGGTTGGGCGTTGGGTCCGCGCGTCCGCGTTTCGGAAGCGCTCAACCCGGACGCGCGAAGTTTAAGGCTAGATAGTAGACAAATCGCGCAGCGCATGTCGTTTTTTGTAAAAGGCTCGACGCGACCTCGGCTGGCGGCACGGTCCTTAATGGGTGAAGATCGATTAGGCTTCGCTAAACCATTTGCCGCGGCGACCGCATCTTGTACGGCAACATTCACCCCGACCCCGCCAACGGGTGCAACGGCGGCCCGGCACCCACCGCGATGCTGACAGATCCGAAAATTATTTCTAACGACTCCTCCGTTCAAACACATGCGGCCCCACCCATCGATGAGGTCGTACGATCGCGATGGCGGTGTCCGAGACGCGGGGCTGGACCGTGTCGATCTCTTCCGGCGGAAGGCGCTACGCTTTTCCGTACGAACTTCTCGGCACCCGCCTATTCGAAAATTGGCAGTCCCCTACTCAGGAAAAATTTAATTCAAATTACGAAGATTAAATTTTTCACACCTACTGTCGCAAAATTTCAATGCAATTCAAGACACGCGACCAAGTCGTCGTCGTGAAAACCGGCAATCAATTGGTAATGTGAAATCAGCAGCTGACAAATACTGGACGTTGATGTATTCCCGCAACGTAACCCGATTATTTTTGACGGGAAACCGCTCAGTTGCGCAAGCAATTCAAAATCGGCGTCTTGGGTCACGATGGTTAAGCCTTTGACTTTGGCGTACTACCAGATCAGGCGATCAGCGGTCTCCTCCATCCCTAAGAGCTTTACATGTTCAGTCGCGGGAAAGTAGGACTCCAATTGTCGGACAAGCTTGTAAGACAGGTTTTGATCAAGTAGCAGGGGCATTGGTTAGGCATAGACTGTTTGCCGTTCGCGTTGGGCGGCAAATTGTAAGCAAGCTTGAATATCGGTTTGGGTCAACTCGGGGAAGTCGCCCAGAATTTCGTCGGGTTTCACGCCCGAAGCCAGCCACCGCGATGCGCATACCGCGAATGCATGGCTTGCCGCCGCGCTTGCCCGGTTCCATGGTGATAATGTCGTGAAAATCCAGCATATGAATTGCTCCTTGCGAGTTTAGAGTACGCCACCTTTCGGTAATTTCCCAACCTCACTCATTCCCAATAACTCGCTAGGTATGGACCTCCTCGTCAGAAATCGTTGTTCAACTCAGGCAACCACACACAGGATTCGCCGAAATCGACGACTCCGCCCAAAAATCCAGAAGCGGACTCCCGGTATCCACGCTTTCCGAGCGCTACGAGCCAGCCGCCGCGCCTCGCTGCTTCCTCGGAGTAAGGCTCATATCCGCGCGGACGCCTGATGAATTTTCTGGCCGCCGCGATCGCCAATCACAATCCGTACAGCCATCCCTATTTCAACTGCCGAAACGTCTGCGTCGATAACGTTGGTGAGGATCTCCGGGCCTTCGCGCAGGGTGACGACCGCGACGACGTAGGGCACCCGGCCCTCGAAATACGGATGATAGGGTTTGTCGAAGATCACGAAGGTGCGAACCGTGCCCTGGCCCGAGGCCGCCACCCAGCTCAGCGACGCTGGGCTCGCTTTGCAGTGAAGGCATGCCTGCATGCGCGCGTAGTACGCGCCACACGTGCAATGCGCCAGCACGAAGTTGCCGGCATCAATCGCGTCCCAGAACGGCTGGTCTTCGAGCGCCACGACCCGCGACGGAGGCGGGATACGCTGCGTTTCGGTTTCAATCATTGCTGTTCCCTTACGGACTTTACATAACGCCCATGATCACCGCTGACTGCGCCTGGCCGGCGCCAGTGATGCCAACGTTGGTGACCAGCGCAGTACGTGCGCCGGGCACTTGGGTCGACCCCCCTTCGCCGCGCAGTTGACGCACGCCCTCGGCAACGTGGGTGAATCCTTGCACATAGGCCCATGAATGGAGCGTGCCGGAGGTGTTGCAGGGGCGCTTGGAATTCCAGCGAAAGTTGCCGGCACGCACCCAGTCACCGGCTTCACCCGGGCCGCATAGCCCATAGGCTTCGAGTTGCAACGCGACGATAATCGTAAACGCGTCATAGAACTGGAACACGTCGATGTCGGCAATGCCGAGACCGGCTTTCGCAAACGCCCGCTCGCGCGCTGGCTCAACGTTGAAGTCCGGCAGTCCCAGCACGGTGTTAGCGCCACGGGTATAGCCTTGGCCAACATCGTGACAGGTCCCCAAGCCGAGCACCTCAACCGGAATTGTCTTCAAGTCACGCGCGCGTTCGGTCGTGGTCACGATAAACGCGATCGCGCCATCCGTGACCAGGCAGTAGTCGAGCAGATGTAGTGGCCTCACTATGAATCGCGAGTTTTGATGATCCTCGACCGTGATCGGGCGATTGAACATGCAGGCATCGCTCCGCGGGACGGCGTTCGAGCGTAGGGCAACCGCAATCTCGGCCAAATCCGCGGAAGTCGTTGTGTACTTGTGGAAATAGCTTTGCGCCATCAGGGCGGACTGGGCACCGGGGGAGAACAGACCAAAGATTGCATGCTGATTTTCTTCACCGGCACCAATCGTGAGTGCTTGTGAGCGGGCATTGGTGGCGTGCACACAAACGACATACTCGGCGGTGCCCGCCTCGATCAAGCCAATCGCTGTCGCAATGGCGAGAATGCCCGACGCACCGCTGGAGTTAATCTGCAGCGTGGAGTGGGTTCCAAGACTCGCGCGGCTGGCAGCCATGCCGGACGTGCTCTCGCCGAACCCCTGCTGATAGAGATAGCCATTGACCTGATGACGCTCCAGCCCGGCATCGGCGAGCGCGAGTTCGACCGCATCCCAGGCGAGTTTTTCCGCACTGCTTCCTGGTAATGCCCCTTGCGGAGTCACGCCTAATCCGGCGATCGCGTACTTAGGCATACGATAGGGCGCGGCGTTCCGTTAAACCCGCGCGCTTATAATTACCTGCTCGCGTTCGAGTTTGGCAATGCGTTCCGCATCGTAGCCGAGCAAACGCGATAGCACGGCGGCATTGTGCTCACCCAGGAGCGGTGCATCGAACTCAGGTAGGTCTGGTTGCGCGGAGAATTTGAATGGGAAGCCGGGAATCTGGATCTCGCCTAAGATCGGATCGGTAACGGTTCGCACCATGCCGCGATCCAGAAAATATTCATGCTCGAGCGTATCGAGCGGACTCAGTACCGGTCCGGCCGGCACACGCGCTGCTTCAAGCGCAGCCAACACGGCATCGTTATTCGAAAATGTCGCGGCCCAGGCTTCGATCATCTCGATCAACAAATCCTGGTGCTTTGCGCGACTTCCGCCGTCGACGAAGCGCGAATCCCGTTCGAGCTCCGGCCGCCCAAGCGCCTGACACATGCCGGCCCATTGAAGCTGCAACACCGCTATCACGAAATAACCGGTTGGCCCCTTGAATACGCCGAAAGGGGCGATCATTTCGTGGTGGGCGCCCATGCGCTTGGGGTCGAAACTCGGCCCGGCGACCGAGCGTCCATGCACGTTGTATTCGTGCATGTGGAACATGGCATCGACCATCGACAGATCCAGATACTGGCCTTCGCCGGTCTGGGCGCGATGGTAGAGCGCATAGCCAAGCGCGGCGAAGCCATGGACGCCCGCATTCGAATCGCAGACGCCGATGCCGACCGGATGCGGCGAGCCATCGCGTGGCCCGGTCATGTGCATCAGGCCGCTGAAGGCTTGCGCGATCCAGTCGTAACCAGTCTTATGCGATAGTGTGCTCTTGCGGCCGAAAGCCGACACCGAGGCCATGATCAGGCGCGGATTGAGTGCTTTCAGTCTCGGGTAATCGAAACCGCGCTTCTCCATCACACCGGGGCCGAAATTTTCGATCACGATATCGACCTTCGGCACGAGTTCCCGAATGATCGCGCACGCCGCGTCGCCTTTCAAATCGAGGCACAGGCTCTGCTTGCCGCGATTCTGCTGCACGAAGAAACCGCTGCGGCCGTCGCGGATCAAAGGCAGCAGGCGCCCCGGATCGCCGCCCGGCGCCTGTTCGATCTTGATGATCTCGGCCCCCATCTCCGCCATCAGACGGGTAGCGGACGGGCCGGCCAGATACTGAGTGAAGTCGAGTACTCGAATGCCATCGAGAATCATACGGCAGTCTCCTCTAACGGTGGGCACAAATACCGGCTGCGCTTTGTGGGAGCCGCTTTGAGCTTCGAATCTTTGTTAAGGCCCCCTTCGCGGCTAAAGCCGCTCCCACAATTTTATTAAGGTTCATTGCGGGACAGCACACTAAATAGAGGAGCAGAAATACCGGCCACCTCCGTCATTCCGGAAGTCGCGCAGCGGCTATCCGGAATCCATTGCTGTGGGTTATCTCGGCATGGATCCCGGGTCTCCGCCGCTTGCGCAGCGAAGCCCGGGATGACGGCCCTTAAACGTTTTGATCCCCTGGTCGGTATTTACGCTCTGCTAGTACCGTTCATTGGTCCATTCTGCCTCAAGCAGTGGACCCTATGCGCGCCGCTCAGAATAATCCGCTGATGTTCCCCGCGTCGTCGACATCAATGGCTTCGGCCGCGGGGACCTTGGGTAGTCCCGGCATCGTCATCATGTCGCCGGCCACCGCGACGATGAAACCGGCGCCCGCCGCGAGGCGCACTTCGCGGATTGTGACGGTGTGACCGCTCGGCGCGCCCAATGCATTCGGATCCGTCGAAAACGACATTTGTGTTTTCGCGATGCAGACGGGCAACCCGCCGTAGAGCGCGTCCCATTCCTGCAGTTGCGCGCGCACTTTCGCGTCCGCGGCGATCCCGGCCGCGCCATAGACCCTGGTCGCGACGGCCTGCAACTTGTCCCACAGCGGTAATGCGTCGTCGTACACATAGCGATGACTGGCTTGATTGGCCGCCACTGCCGCGATCACTGCGTGAGCTAAATTTTCCGCCCCTGCACCACCCTGCGCCCAATGCTTGGCCACCACCGCCACGCCACCCTGCGCTTTCATCTTGGCTTCGATCAACGCCAGCTCCGCCGCGGTGTCGTGGGTGAAATGGTTGATGCACACGACGCACGGCAGACCATACACCTCGGTGACATTGCGATAATGCCGCTCGAGATTCACGAGCCCGCGTTGGAGCGCGGCCAAATCCTCCTGGTTCAATGCGTCTTTCTTGACGCCGCCGTGATATTTGAGCGCGCGGACCGTCGCGACGAGCACCGCCGCGCGCGGTTTCAGCCCTGCCTTGCGACATTTGATATCGATAAATTTCTCGGCGCCGAGATCGGCGCCGAAACCCGCCTCGGTGACAACGTAATCAGCGAGCTTCAGCGCGGCCCGCGTGGCGGAGACGGTATTACAGCCGTGGGCGATATTAGCGAACGGCCCGCCGTGCACGAAGGCGATATTGTTTTCCAAGGTCTGCACCACGTTTGGCTTGATCGCCTCTTTTAATAAGGCCGCCATCGCACCCTGCGCCTTGAGGTCGCGCGCCTGCACGGGTTTGCGCCCGTTCAGGGTGTAGCCGATCACTATATCGCCAAGGCGTTGCTTCAAATCCTTAAGCGACGTCGCCAGACAAAAGATCGCCATGACTTCGGAGGCGACGGTAATGTCATAACCATCCTCGCGCACGAAGCCATTGGCGGTACCGCCGAGGCCGATGATGATCTTACGCAAGGCCCGATCGTTCATGTCGACCACCCGCTTCCACGCAATGAGCCGTGGATCGAGGTTCAAGGCATTACCGTGATTGATATGGTTATCGATCAGCGCCGACAATAAATTATGCGCCGCGCCAATGGCGTGAAAGTCACCGGTGAAATGCAGATTGATGTCTTCCATCGGCACCACCTGCGCGTAACCGCCGCCGGCCGCGCCACCCTTCACGCCGAAGCACGGCCCGAGCGACGGTTCGCGCAGGCACACGATGGTTTTTTTACCCAGACGATTGAGCGCATCGCCAAGGCCAACCGTGGTAGTGGTTTTCCCTTCGCCCGCAGGGGTTGGGCTGATGGCAGTGACCAAGATCAGGTGGCCATCCGGCTTGCTCCGCAGGCTGTCGATAAACTCCAGTGAGAGCTTGGCTTTGTAATGCCCGTAGGGTTCTAAATGTTCGGCGTCGATCCCGAGCGTCGCGCCGGCGAGATCCAAGATGCGTTTCTTAGGCGCTCGTTGCGCGATTTCGATATCAGACATCGACCGACTCCCATTAAAAACCGCGGCAAGTGGAAAGCTGCAAACGCCGTGCGCACGCGAAGACGCTGTTTACGGGTGCGCCGACTCGAGAGCTTACCGAAGTCGCCGCCAGTTCGGTATTGCAAGGGCGTCGGCACCAATGCGGAACGGCGGCGGCGCTCGACACAGCGCGCACCGCTGTCAACTAAATAGAAGAGCATGAATAGCGAGCAGGTCGCGGCGATGCGTCGGCTCATCAGGAAGGCACAGCCGTCGTCCCGGCGCACGCCGGGACCCAGTCGAATAACTCAATGTTCTGGATTCCGGCCTGCGCCGGAATGACACGGTTAAAGCCCGGCCCCCGTAGGGTGGACGGTATTTCCGCTCGGCTATTTAGTTTCTGGCGCGCCTACCGGTACCCTAAACACCACGCTTAGTCGTTGAGGTGCCCCCCTCGCATCTGGTAGCGTGCACAGGGTGGCGCCTTGTTCAGGCGCTGCGATCAACGCGAACAAAACTATCCACGGGTGCCAAGCTTGAGAGACGATCCGGCATGACTCGCTTTGTTTTCACTACCGGCGGCGTCGTTTCTTCGCTCGGCAAGGGCATCGCTTCGGCGTCCCTGGGCGCGATGCTCGAGGCGCGCGGTTTGAGCGTGGCCATGATCAAGCTTGATCCGTATATCAATGTTGATCCGGGCACGATGAGTCCGTTCCAACACGGCGAAGTGTTCGTGACCGAAGACGGCGCCGAGACCGACCTCGACCTTGGACATTACGAACGCTTTGTCCGCTGCCGCACCAGTTCCAACAGCAATTACACCACTGGCCGGATCTACGAGCGCGTCATTCGCAAGGAACGGCGCGGTGAGTATCTCGGCGCAACGGTTCAAGTGATCCCGCATATCACCGATGAAATCAAGGCCTGCATCAAACAAGGCGCGGGCGATGCGGAAATTGCGATGGTCGAGATCGGCGGTACGGTCGGTGACATCGAATCCCTGCCGTTTCTCGAAGCGATCCGCCAGTTGCGCGTCGAGCTGGGCGCGAAGCACACCTTATTCATCCACCTGACCTTGGTTCCATTCATCGGTTCCGCCGGCGAAATGAAGACCAAGCCGACTCAGCACTCGGTCAAAGAACTGCGCTCGATTGGCATCCAACCGGATATTTTATTGTGCCGCGCCGACCGACCATTGCCCGATTCCGAACGTCGCAAGATTGCATTATTTACCAACGTCGAAGAGCGCGCGGTGATCTCGGCCATCGACGCCGATTCGATCTACAAGATCCCGATGATGTTGCATGCCGAAGGCTTGGATGAAATCGTCGTCGAAAAACTCGGCATCGACGCCCCGCCGGCCAACTTGAAGGAATGGCAGGCGGTGGTGGAGGCGCAAGCCAATCCTAAATCCACTATCGACGTCGCGATGGTCGGGAAGTATGTGTTTCTGACCGAATCCTATAAGTCCCTCTCCGAGGCGTTGATTCACGCCGGGATCCATACCCGCACGCGGGTCAATATTCGCTACGTGGATTCGGAAGTTGTCGAACGCGACGGTACGGCCTGCCTTGAGGGCATGGACGCGGTGCTTGTCCCCGGTGGGTTCGGGGAGCGCGGGATCGAAGGCAAGGTCGGCGCCGCGCAATATGCGCGCGAACACCGGGTGCCGTATTTAGGAATTTGTTTGGGCATGCAGGTGGCGGTGATCGAATTCGCACGCCACTGTGCGAAATTGGTCGATGCCGACAGTACTGAATTCAATAAAACCACCCGCCATCCCGTGATTGCGTTGATCACCGAATGGATGTCGGCCGATGGGTCGGTGCAGCGGCGGGTAGAAGGCAACGACAAAGGCGGCACGATGCGCTTGGGTGGACAGCAGTGCAAGCTCGCGCCGGACAGTCTGGTCGCGCGCGCCTATGACACCGAAACCATCATCGAGCGCCATCGCCATCGCTACGAATTTAATAACACCTACATGATGGAGCTCGAAGCGGCGGGAATGCGGATTGCCGGGCGCTCGATGGATGGGAATCTGGTCGAGATCATCGAGATCCCGAGTCATCCGTGGTTCGTCGGCTGTCAATTCCATCCCGAATTCACGTCCACGCCGCGCGATGGCCACCCGTTGTTCACCGCCTTCGTCCGTGCGGCTCTGGCGCACAACAAGCAGCGCGCCGCGGCCACGGTGACCGATGCGCTTGTGTGAGTTCGAAGTCGGCGGCGCGGCGCCGTTTTTCCTGATTGCCGGCCCCTGCGTCATTGAGTCCGAAGGCCTGTGTCTCGACACCGCGGGCGCCTTGCGCGAGATGACAGCGGCGCTCGGGATCCCGTTTATTTTTAAGTCGTCCTTCGATAAGGCCAACCGCACGTCGCACGAAAGCTTTCGCGGCCCGGGGCTCGAGGCGGGTCTCAAGGTGCTGGAGAACGTCAAGCGCCAGATCGGCGTCCCCGTGCTGACCGATGTTCACGAAGACTCGCCCCTAGCTGAGATCGCGGCCGTAGTCGATGTCCTGCAAACCCCCGCCTTCCTGTGTCGCCAGACGAATTTTATTCAGGCGGTGGCGCGGCAGGGCAAGCCGGTGAACATCAAAAAGGCTCAGTTCCTGGCGCCGTGGGATATGCAACACGTGGTCGCCAAGGCGCGCGCCACCGGCAACGCTCAGATCATGGTGTGTGAGCGCGGCGCGTCGTTTGGCTATAACTACCTGGTGTCGGACATGCGCTCGCTGGTAGTCATGCGCGAGACCGAAGCCCCAGTGGTCTTTGATGCCACCCACTCGGTGCAAATGCCGGGCGGGCAGGGCGCGAGTTCGGGTGGTCAACGCGAGTTCGTGCCGGCGCTGGCGCGCGCCGCGGTGGCGGTGGGAGTCGCTGGAGTGTTCATGGAAACGCATCCTGATCCCGCGCGAGCTTTAAGCGACGGACCGAACACCTGGCCCCTGGAGCAGATGCGCGCGCTCCTCGAAACCCTCAAAATCCTCGACGACACCGTTAAACGCGCGGGAGTCATGAGCGCCAACTTTACAGAGAGGGATCCCGATGTCGGAAATTAAACAAGTTGTCGCACTCGAAGTGATGGATTCGCGTGGCAATCCCACGGTGCGCGCGGAAGTCATCACTGCCACCGGGGCCAAGGGCGTGGCGCTTGTCCCGTCCGGTGCGTCGACCGGCGAACGCGAAGCGCTTGAAATGCGCGATGGCGATAAAAAACGTTATCTCGGCAAAGGCGTGTTGGCCGCAGTCCGGCACGTTAACCAAGAAATCGCGGCGGTCGTCCGGGGTCGCGAAGTCAGCGATCAAGCGGGACTCGATCGCACGCTGATCGAACTCGACGGCACCGCGAATAAAGGTCGACTGGGCGCCAATGCAACGCTAGCGGTCTCGATGGCCGCCGCGCACGCCGCCGCCGCCGAAGCCAAGCTTCCGCTGTATGCGACGTTTGATCAGCGCACGACCTATCAAATACCGGTGCCGATGATGAACATCATCAATGGCGGCGCGCATGCCAGTAATAATGTGGATTTTCAGGAATTCATGGTGCTGCCAGTCGGCGCGCCGTCGTTTGCCGAAGCCCTGCGCTATGGCGCCGAAATCTTTCATGCGCTGAAAGCTGTCCTGAGCGCACGAGGCGCAAGCACCGCGGTGGGCGATGAAGGCGGTTTTGCGCCGGATCTGCCGTCGAATCGGGCGGCGTTGGATTTGATCGCCGAAGCAGTCGCCAAAGCCGGCTTCACGTTGGGCAAGGAGATCATGCTTGGACTCGATGTGGCGAGTTCCGAGTTTTATAAAGACGGCAAATATCATCTCGCGTCGGAAGGCCGTCATTTGTCGAGCCAGGAAATGACCGATCTGCTGGCGAGTTGGGCGCGCGATTATCCGATTGTCACGATCGAAGACGGCATGGATCAAAACGATTGGGATGGGTGGAGCCTCTTAACCCAAGCCATCGGTAAAAAAGTCCAATTGGTGGGCGATGATCTCTTCGTCACCAATACCGAAATATTGAAACGTGGTATCGACAACCGCATCGCGAATTCAATTTTGATCAAGGTCAACCAAATCGGCACCTTGACCGAGACCTTCAGCGCGATTGAAATGGCGCGGCGCGCGAATTACACGGCAGTGATTTCGCATCGTTCCGGTGAAACCGAAGACACCACCATCGCCGACATCGCCGTTGGCAAAAGTACCGGTCAGATTAAAACCGGCTCATTGTCGCGTTCGGATCGAGTCGCTAAATACAATCGTTTGTTGGTGATTGAACACGAGCTTGGATCGCGCGCCACCTATCCTGGGCGGAGCGCGTTCTATAACCTCCCTTAGACGAATGCTGCCGAGCGCGTATTTAAATCGCTGTGCGCCGCGCGGTAGCTGATGCGCATTTTGTTCGCGGTCGCACTCGTTGTTTTGCTTGGGTTGCAATACACACTGTGGTTCGGCAAGGGCGGCCTGCGCGATGTGTCGAGACTCAAAGGGCAAATCGCGGCGCAAGAACAAGAAATCGAGACCTTGCGCACGCGCAACAGCGAACTCCAGGCGGAAGTCATGGACTTGAAGCAAGGCTTGGACGCAGTCGAGGAAATCGCGCGCAGTGAGATGGGCATGGTGAAACACGGCGAAATCTTTTACCAATTCATTCCTAAGCCGACGCACCCGCCGGAACACCCAGCGGCGGCGCCAAGCACTAAGCAACATTAAGGTCGCGATCGAGGCCATGCGAAATCCGAGCGCTTTGTCACGCGTCTGGGCCGTAATCCCCGCGGCGGGTAAGGGTTCGCGCATGGGCGGGGACACGCCTAAGCAATACCTGCCGTTGCTTGGTCGTACCGTGATCGAGCACACCGTCGAGCGTCTGGCGAACCATCCGCGCGTGGCCGGCGTGGTCCTCGTCCTTGCCGCTGACGATGCGTGGTGGCGGACGATTGCGCCTAATTTGCCGGTACAAACCACGCTCGGTGGCGTCGAACGCTGTCATTCGGTATTAAATGGTCTGTACGCGTTAACCGCGGCGCACGCCAACGATTGGATCTTGGTGCACGACGCCGCGCGGCCCTGTCTGCGCGCGACGGATATCGATCGATTGCTGGACGAACTTCAAGATTCGCCGTGCGGCGGTCTGCTCGCACTACCGGTACGCGATACCTTGAAACGTTGTACGGACAATGGTGCAATCGAGGCGACCGTCGACCGCGCCCGGTTGTGGCACGCGTTGACGCCGCAAATGTTTCGTCTCGGGGCCTTGCAAGCGGCGCTCGAGCACGCGCTGACGATGGGACTGCTGGTGACGGACGAGGCACAGGCCATCGAATTCGCCGGCGGGATCCCACGGGTCGTCGAGGGCAGCGGCGATAACCTCAAAATCACGCGCCCCGAAGATCTTAAGCTCGCTGAATTGTTTCTGCTCGCACAACGCTAAGGCACAGCACTATGCGGATCGGTCAAGGTTTTGATGCGCACAAATTCCGCGCTGGCGATCATGTCGTCCTCGGCGGCGTGCGGATCCCGTTTGAGCGCGGGCTTGCCGCGCACTCGGACGGTGATGTGCTGCTGCACGCGATCTGTGACGCGGTGTTGGGTGCCGCGGCACTCGGCGATATTGGCCAACACTTTCCGGATTCCGATCAGGCGTTTAACGGCATCGATAGTCGAATCCTCGTGCGACGGGTCGCCGAATTAATCGCCGAGGCCGGTTACCGCGTCTCGAATCTCGACGCGACGGTGATCTGTGAACGCCCACGCGTCGCCGCCCACGTAAGCCTCATGCGGCAACGGATTGCGAGCGATCTAAAACTCACCATTGAACAAGTCAACATCAAGGGTACGACCACCGAGAAGATGGGTTTTACCGGCCGCGAAGAGGGGATTGCCGCGACCGCGGTCGCGTTACTCGAAGCAGTGAATGCAAAGCGCCGCGCCTGAAGTTCGCGGTGCATCGGATGTTATTACTCGCCGTTCCCGGCGTGCGGCGATATTTGCGGACCAATCGTTAGCGAGGGCCTCATGCAAACCGAGCACGAAGCAGCACTTGAAGCACTGTGGACTCTGCACATCAAGTACGAGTTCGAGACCGGACATACCGAGGATACGTTGGCGACCATGGGCGACGACGCCTACGTTAACCATATTCCGGTGTTGACCGGTGGGGTTGGCAAGACTCAGCTTCGCGAGTTCTACGCCAAGCACTTCATTCCGCACATGCCACCAGATACCGAAATGACGCCGATCTCACGCACCATCGGGCGCGATCGCCTGGTCGATGAGATGATATTCAAGTTCACGCATACCATTCGCATGGACTGGATGCTACCGGGGCTGGCGCCCACCGGGCGGCGGGTGGAGATCCCGCTGGTCGCGATCGTCCATTTCCGCGAGGGTAAACTCGCCCATGAACATATTTATTGGGACCAGGCCTCGGTGCTGGTCCAACTTGGATTACTCGACCCACGTCTATTGCCAGTCGCTGGCGTCGAGAGCGCGCGCAAGGCCTTGAACCCGACACTACCGTCGAACTCCATGATGACGAGGTGAGATGCCGGTCACACCCTAATCGTTTGGTGAAATTATTCCGTAACTAGTTCTCAAGAATTCTGGTAATCGTCCGATCTTACGCGTACACCTGTAACAAACCTGGGCGGCGGTGTCCGGGAACGGATCAAAGACGATGAATGCTCCATTAGCGCCTTCGCGAATCGCCACGATGGCGGCGCTGGTGATCCTCACAGGTGCGCTGCTCAGTGGCTGCACCACGCTGCCTCCGTCTTCGCTGTCACTCAGTTCTACTCACCAGGCCACCGAATACAGCAGCCACGCGGAACAAGTATTCCTCTATGAAAGCCGGGTGGCGAATGCGGTCCTCGACCGCATTGCGGCGCGCGAAATAGAGGAATCCGGCGAATTCGATCCGACCCTCACGGCCGCCGACGCGCGCATGGCCGAGGTCTGTCGGCATTTGAACGAAGCCGCCGTGACGCGCGCCGAGGGCCAAACGGCGAGTTGGGATTTAAAAATCAAAGTCCTCGCGAGCACCGGTACTTGCGAACATGCCGCGCGTGAAGTTGAGCTTCTGCTTGGACACACCGGCAATTCAGTCTCGACCGCGGACACTACCCGGCTTTAAGTCGCTGGTCGTTTTTCTCCCCTGACCCCGGCCCTCTCCCGCGCGGGAGAGGGCGTTGCAATCGTGCGATCTTTCCCCTCTCCCGCGCGGGAGGGCTAGGGTCAGGGGGCAATATTTGTCCTGGCCGCGCACCGCCAAATTCCCCCTACCACCGACTTCTTGAGGCCGCTGGAGTATGCGCAACGCATTCACCCTTGCGTCTGCAAGCAAGTCGCCTCGATTCGCGCGGTCGCGCCGATGGCGCTGCTATTGATGCCATGAAGTTGGGCCGCCGCCGCGGTGCACAGATCGCGGGTTTGGAATTCGGTCTTGCTGATAGTGATGTGTGCGCCGTTGGCCGTGACGGCAACGACGAATAAAAGCCACTTCATACGTGCTCCTTAAATTGCGATTTCCATTTAACCATTGGCAGACGCCTCGTCTCTGACGGTAAGGCGCTGCGTCCCTCGCCAGAACGCTGTTGGAGCAAGCACTACCGGGACCGCAATCGCCGCAGCCTCCACACACACCATCGCGCGTTCGCCACCCGGTTCAAGATCAGCCAGTGCGGCCGCCTTGGTCGCACCGGGGTTCCAAATGACCACGTCTTCGAAACCGGCCGCGTGAATCTGCAGCGCGTGCCGGGCATCGATCACATTTAGCGGGC
The DNA here is from genome assembly GCA_016191285.1 of Gammaproteobacteria bacterium. Taxonomy (GTDB): domain Bacteria; phylum Pseudomonadota; class Gammaproteobacteria; genus CAIKBL01. The sequence continues at coordinate 55,508 of JACPPA010000004.1, read as the reverse complement.
CAGACACGCCGGTATATATGCGATCGACTTCACCCTCGAGAGCGAGTAGCCCGTCGTGCTGAACTCGAGTGGCTCCGCCGTGTGCGGCATCGGCATAGGGGCGCCCGCCAAGACCTGCGATCCGGAGCGTGTCGAGATCGGCGATTTTAATGTACGTGTGCAGGGCGGCCGTGAACCTGAATGGCTCCGCGCCAGTATTCGTGACCGACATGACAAGCTCGAGCGCATCGCCACCAATCGTGATCTGAAGCTCGAGCGCGAATGAGTATGGCCACAGGACACGCGTGCTGGGTGAGTCATGTAAAGCAAGGCGAACGCGCGCGAATTCGGCGGCGGTCACAGTATCGATTACTTGCCATGCCGCCGTGCGCGCCAAGCCGTGCTTCGGTAAGGTGCCTAAGCTTGAGAATTGCGGAAAAACTACCGGCACGCCGCCGCGGATCGCAGCGCCTGATCGAAATTCGCTCTTGCTGCTTAAAAATAATTGCTCACGACCCCGAACTCGCCACGACGTGAGCTGCCCGCCGTGTAAATAAATTTCGGCCATCGCGTCGGCGGTTTCGATCACGATCTTCGATAAGCCGCCGATGCCATCGGTTACGCGCATTATTCAGGCACTCAATTTGAGTAATACATATACGGCGCCGGTGCCGCCGTCGACGGCGCGTGCGCTGACATAGGCCATCACTTCGTCGCGCTGGGCGAGCCAATACGCGACCTTGGGTTTCAACACCGGTAAGCGGCCGGGCGATCCTAGACCTTTACCGTGAACGATTCTGATGCACCGGACGCCACGCAATTTGCAGCTGTGCAAGAAACGAACTAATTGGATCTTCGCGTTCGCGGCAGTGAGTCCGTGCAGATCAAGCTCAGCTTGGACCGGGTACTGACCGCGGCGTAGTTTGCGGATGACGGCGATCTGCACACCCGTCCGTTTGAACAGCAACTCGTCGCCTGTTTCAAGTTCAAACTCGGACGGATCGCGGAGCACCATTTCATCGAGTACGGCGCGCGAGTCGCGCCGGGATTGGACCGGAACCGCCGGCGGCGCTGGTTTGATGATCGGCACAATGTCGGTCGTCAGCGGCCGCACATCCTGCAAGGCGTCGCGGAACAGGGCGATGTCTTCCGGCGATGCCATACGACTGCGCGCCTTTTCGTCGTGCGCCTTGGCGCGTCGCGCTTCCGCGCTAGAGCGTGATGGTTTCATTTAGCGCCGAGGACTATCGCGGCTCGCATGGGACGCTCCTCGCTGAGTTAACTGACTGTTCGGGGTGGCTCGGGTGAAAATGTAGCAGCTTTCGATCACGTGCTAAACCGCGCAAGGCGTTTTACCAAGTCGACGAACCGAGGCTGCATGGTCGCGGCACTGCGGCCGTGCTAAGCTCAGGCTCACTCATGCAGCAGCGCACTTCGCAATCGACGCCGCCACCACGCCCCTGCGATGTGGACTAGAACCGGAACCTGGAGTTTGCGCGCACTCTCGACTTGGGCGTGGCGTACGCGTGCGGCGTTTCATCCGGTCAAGCGCGCTACGCGCAGCCCACGGTTACGCGCGGCACGCACCGTCATTTACGGTTCGATTCATGCACTCGATCCGGCGCGCTGGGATGCGCTGGTCGGACCTCATGCCATCACGCGCACGCACGCGTACTTGGCGGCCGTCGAAGCGTCGGCCATCAATGACTGCAAGTATTTTTATCCCGTTCTCTACGACGCGCGCGACGAGATGATCGCGCACGCCTGTATCTATACGATCACGACTGATTTCGTGCAGATCCTGCCGCGCCTGCTCCGCGGGGTGGGGCGTGCCGTGCAGATGCTATGGCCCAAATTCCTACAGGTAAAACTCACCGAATGCGCCTCGCCGCTGGTGGTCGGCCGGTCGATTTCGATCCGCGACGATGTCGAATCGCATGCCGTGCTCGGCGAGCTCGCCCGCGTCATTGGCGAAATAGCGCGCAGCGAGGGTAGCTCACTCACGGTCATTCGCGATTTTTTAGGCGCCGAACGCGACCGCTACGATAGTTTGCTGGAGGCTGGCTATCATCGGGTTTCGAATAAACCACTCGCCCGCATCAAGGTGCGCTGGAATTCGTACGACGAATACCTGAGTCAGATGCGAGCGCGCTACCGTAAGGACATCAAGCGACGCTTGCAGCGTGCGAGCACCGACGGACAACAAATCGAAATCCTGGAGTCGTTTGCGGCCAACGCCGGGCTCTGGGCGCGGCAGGCGCGCGTGATGTACGGCAACACCAAGGGGATCAAGCGCGAAATCCTGTCCGCGGCGTATTACGAGCACATGGACCGCGCGCTTGGTGAGCGGAGCAAGTTATTGGTGGCAATCCGCGACGGGCGGCAGATTGCGCACGGTATGGTGTTGCTCGATGGCGAGAACACCACGGCCACCTATTTCGGTCGCGACGCGGGTCCGCCGTGTCACGCGTGGTTTCATTTGATCAATGAAGTCATCCGCCTTGCCATCGAGCGCAAGAGCGCTTACATCAATTTAGGTTTGGGCTCGTATGAGGCCAAGGCGCTGGTCGGGGCGGACGTCGAACCGCTGTATGTCTACAGCAAGAGCACCTACGCCATCGTTAATTGGTTGATGAAGCTCGTGCCCAATCGGATGGAATACCCCGTCAAGGAATCGAAGCGGATCTTTCACGAGGTCTAGGCTTTGACGCAGCGAAACGCCGCGCCGGATTTATCGAGTAATCAGTAGTGTGCCGTCCCGCAATGGACCTTAATAAATCGGCGCGTTCCTATTGTGAGAGCGGCTTTAGCCGCGAATCCTTTGAACCTAAGCGCCGCAGAGCTTCCCGCGGCACAGGGAGGTGCCGCCATTTTCGATGGTTGCAAACCATTGAAAATGAAGGGAAGCAAAAATCATACTTTTTGCTTCCCGTACTCTGAATAAGTCCAGGATGGACTTATTCAGAGGTTCCTTAAAAGAGTCGAAGCTCAAAGCGGCTCCCACAAGAAGCACCCGACAACCACCCCAGACGGTTGGTATCGGCACGGACTTAATTCATCAAACACGAGCGGTGCCCACGAACCAATCCCACAGTCCGCCGATCACCGCGATCACTATCCGATAACAGTACATTAGCGAAGCGAGCAGCAATGCGTCGGCACCGCTTAAGCCGAGTGCGACATAGAGTCCGGTGCCGGCCAGATCCGCGGCCCCGATCCCAACCAAATTAACCGGCACCAGTTGCAGCAGGAACGAGCCGGTGAGGACGAGCAAGATTTGCCAATAATCGATCGCCACCCCCCAGCCATGACTACCAACGAATACCGCCGCCGCCAATAAGACTTGCGTGAGTAGCGACCACAGCAGCGCTGCACTGAGTTCGCCTCGATGCTGGCGGGCAAGGGCGAGCCACGCGCTAACTATTTTTTTTGTCGGCAGATGGAAGCGCCGCGCTCCATAGACGATAAACAGGCTCAATCCCAACACGAGCAGACCGAGCGTCGACCATTCGAACTGTAAATGAAAAGGACGCAGCGCGATCATCAACGTACTCGAAATGGCGAGTAGCGTGAGCGTGCCCAGCACGTGGTCCAAAGCAATGCCGGTGACCATGACGCGCGTGCCGGCGGTGGGGAGAAGACCGCGTAATTTCAGATAGCGAGTTAATTCCGCACCGAGCGCGAGTGGAATGAAGAATCGATAGAACATCGTCAGCGCGTTGAGCTTGACCGCAGCGGTGATTCCGATCGGCGCGCCGGCGATTCTCAATGCCAAGCGAAAACGCATCGAATAGGCGACGAACGAGATCAGACTGAGCAGTAGACCGCCGACGAGCGACAAGTCCCAACCCTCACGCAATGGTAACGGTCGCGCGTGTGCCGCCCAATACAGCAATGCGACCACCCCGCCAGGGATGAGGACGGCGCCGAGGCGTTCTGTCCAGCGCTTGAATTGCTCACGATCGAATTCAACCCGCGCGAGCGCGGCATGACTCAAGCGACGAACCTTATCGTGCATGAGCAGCACTTAGTCGGTGGTCATGACACATGTGTTAGGCGACAAAGCGACGGGCATTGACAAACAAGCCGAACCACGGCGCTTCGGCGCCGCGCCAGCTTGGATCCAGCCATGAAAACTGGTGCTTGAGGAACACGCGTTCGGGATGCGGCATCAGGATTGTGGCCCGGCCATCGGCGCTCGTCACGCCGGTAATGCCATGGGGCGAGCCGTTGGGATTATGCGGGTAGTACCGCGCCGGGCGGCCGTGATTATCGAGGTAACGCAGGCACGTTTGCGGCGGTTCCGCGTTGAACTCGGCGCGGCCTTCGCCGTGAGCGACGGCTAACGGCGCCTGTACGCCGGCCATTCCCGCCAATAACACCGACGGCGATTCGACAACCTCGGCCATCACCAGGCGCGCTTCGAATTGTTCCGATCGATTACGCAAAAAGCGCGGCCACGCGGCGGCGCCAGGAATGATCGAACTCAACTGTGTCAACATTTGACAGCCATTGCACACCCCCAGGGTGAAGGTGTTATCGCGCGCGAAAAAATCCGCAAAAGCCGCCTGCACCGCCGCGTTGAACAAAATGGACTTGGCCCAGCCACCGCCCGCGCCCAACACATCGCCATAGGAGAAGCCGCCGCAGGCCACGAGCCCATGGTAATCCTGCAAGGTGGCTCCGCCCGAAATCAGATCCGACATATGCAAATCGAAGACATCGAAGCCCGCGCGATCAAACGCCGCCGCCATCTCGCGTTGGCCGTTGACGCCTTGTTCGCGCAAGATTGCGATCTTCGGTCGCGCGGTCGCGACACTCGGCGGCACTGCCAGGTCTAAGGTTTTCGGCACGGTAAGCGTCAAGCCAGGATCGGTGCGATCGAGAATCGTCGCTAATTCTTCGTCCGCACAATCGGGGGCATCGCGCAGACGTTGCATGCGATGCGTGGTCAACGAGTACTGTTCGAGCGCGACGAACAAATCGTCCTGATAGAGCAGGTCCCCGCCGCGCGCGAAGGTGACGACGTGGTCGTTGCCGACGGTGCCCAGCACCTGCACCGGCAGCGAGCTCATCTTTTTGAATTGTTCGAGGACCACCGGAAGATCTGACGTTGCGACCTGGAGCACGGCTCCCAGCTCTTCGCAGAACAAGGCCGCGAGCGATTCGCCGCCTAACACGGCGAGGTCGACACTGAAGCCCACGCGGCCGGCGAACGCCATTTCGAGCAAGGTGACAAACAGGCCGCCATCCGATCGATCGTGATACGCGAGGAGGTAGCCGGTTTCGTTCAACAGTTGCACGGTCGCAAAAAAATCACGTAAATCGGTGGGTCGTTCGAGGTCCGGCGGCGCTGCGCCCAAGCTGCCGTGGACCTGCGCCAATACCGAACCGCCCAAACGCTGATGTCCGCGTGCGAGATCGATAAACACCAACGACGTTGCCATGGGGTGGCGCTGTAGTTGCGGCGTTAGCGATTGCCGGATCTCGGCGACCGGCGCGAAAGCCGAGACGATGAGACTGAGCGGCGAAGTCGTCGCCTCCTCGGTTGCGCCATCGCGCCACGCCACGCGCATCGACATCGAGTCCTTGCCCACCGGAATACAAATCCCCAACGCGATGCAGAGCTCGCTCGCCGCGTGTACCGCCGCGTACAAGTTCGCGTCCTCGCCCGGATGACCGGCCGCGGTCATCCAATTGGCCGATAACACGACCTCCGAGAGTTGCAGGATGCGCGCCGCACAGAGATTAGTCAGCGCCTCGCCCACGGCCATCCGGGCGGACGCAGCGGCGTCGAGCAAAGCCAACGGGGTGCGTTCACCCACCGCGAACGCTTCACCGGCCGCGCTGGCGTAATCGAGCGCGGTAACCGCGCAATCGGCGACCGGTACCTGCCACGGTCCGACCATTTGATCACGAACGGTGAGTCCACCCACGGTGCGATCGCCAATCGTGATCAAAAATCGCTTATCGCCCACCGCCGGAAAACGCAGGACGCGCTCCGCTGCTTCGTTAATCGAAAGTTCGTCGCGTGTAAACGGCGCGGCACGAAGCGCGCTCTGCGTCGCGACCCGCGACATTTTGGGCGGTTTGCCGAAGATCACATTCATCGGCAGATCGATCACCGCTTGCGCATGCAAGCTATCCCATAACCATAAATGTTCTTCCGCCGTGGCGGTGCCGAGCACGCCCACCGGGCAGCGTTCGCGCGCACACAGCGCGAGGACCGCCGGCAACGATTCGGGAGCGATCCCCAGGACGTAACGCTCTTGCGCCTCGTTGCACCAGATCTCGAGTGGCGACATGCAGAAATCCGCATTCGGAATGGCGCGCAGCTCCAAACGCCCGCCGCGGCGGCTGTCATGCAGGAGTTCGGGCACCGCGTTCGACAGACCGCCGGCGCCCACATCGTGAATCGCCAGAATGGGGTTGCCGGCCCCGCAGGCGACACAGGCTTCGATGACTTCTTGCGCGCGGCGCTCCATCTCGGCGTTATCCCGTTGCACCGACGCGAAATCGAGCTCGTGATCGTTCCCACCATCGCGTTGCGACGAGGTGGCGCCGCCGCCCAATCCAATGAGCATCGCGGGTCCGCCGATCACCAGGATCTGAGCACCGACCGGTAGCGTCAGTTTCTGCACATGTTGCGGACGAACATTGCCGATGCCACCGGCGAGCATGATCGGTTTGTCATAGCCGCGGCGCTCGCGCGTTCCGCCGTTCTCGACCACTTGTTCGAAGGTTCGAAAATAACCGCCGAGCGACGGGCGCCCGAATTCGTTGTTGAAGGCCGCGGCGCCGAGTGGGCCGTCAATCATGATTTGAAACGCGCTCGCCAGTCGTGGATTTAACGCACGCGCGCTTTCCCACGGCTGACTGAATTGCGGAATACGCAAATGCGAGACCGAGAAACCAGCGAAGCCTGCTTTCGGCCGCGCGCCGCGGCCGGTGGCGCCTTCATCGCGGATCTCGCCGCCGGCACCGGTCGATGCTCCCGGAAACGGCGATATCGCGGTCGGATGATTGTGGGTCTCGACTTTCATCAGCAGATGAAGATCTTCGTCGACATTACGATAACGATGGGTGGCTGGGTCGACCAGCCAGCGCTGCCCGCGATAACCGCGCGTCACGGCGGCATTATCGTGATACGCCGACAGCACTTGATTAGGGTGCGCGGCATGCGTGGCGCGGATCATCGCGAACAGGCTGTGCTCGCGACGGTGACCATCGATCTGCCAGTCGGCGTTAAAAATTTTATGCCGGCAATGCTCGGAATTCGCCTGCGCGAACATCATCAGTTCCGCATCCGTCGGGTCGCGCTGCAAAGCGCCGTAGCGCAGGCATAAATAATCGATTTCGTCCGGCGCGAGGGCGAGGCCCAGCTGGTCGTTAACGGTGACGAGCGCCGTTCGGCCTTGAGCGCGTAATTGTACCGTGCGCAGCGCGCCCGGCGCGAGAGACGCGCCGTGCAGCAGCGCCGTCGAATCCGCATAGACACTTTCGATCATGCGGTCGTGAATGAGCGGGGCCACCGTCAGCCAGTCGAACTCGCCAGCGATTGTCCACTGCACGGCGCGTTCGATGCACGTGACCTGCGTGAGACCGCAATTGCGCGCGATATCGGTAGCCTTGCTCGACCACGGCGAGCGTGTGCCAGCGCGTGGCGCGACGAAGCGCGCTGCCGTCATGGTGGGCGCTTCGAGTGTCGCGAGATTTAAAATTGCCGCGAGTTGGAGGCGCGCCGCGGGCGCGAGTGGTGACGCGCACCGCACCACGTAGTTATATCGAGTCGCGACGCATTCGATACCGGGAGCCACCGCACGCAGGACCCGTTCGATCCGGTCCAGGCGAAACGCGGAAAGCGCGGCGCCACCCGTCAATAGTTCGGCCACGGCCGAGGAATTCTCCGACATAAAATCCGCGACGATTTAGTGGTGATTACGGCCGCGCCGCAACGATAGAGGACACGACTAGGGTTGTTCTTCGACCTTAACCCAAACCGAATAGCTATTGTCGCCTTGCCGCCGGGTGCGTGCCAGCAGTTCGGTGCTGGCGTCGCCGCCGCTGAGGTTAGAACCTCCCAAGGGGAGCCATTCGCCCAAGCGGCCGCGCACGGTGGTCGCGGCGCGGTGGGACTCGATCGCGCCCGAGCTGGGATCCGCGCGTTCGAGTTGGGGCGCGACATCGAGCACGACGCGGTCGCCTTGCAGGCGCGGGGTTACGTAGATCCCCGAACGTATCGATTGATAGTCGACACCGTCGCTCACGCCTACGCCATACGGCGTCACCGTTTCATTATGATAGGGCGATGGGAGGTCTTCTCCGGTTTCGACGAAGGCGGGCTGGCCTTCCATGGTGACGACGAAATGCACCTGGTTGCTGTTCTCACGCGTGTTGGTGCTAGTGGTCTGGTAACGAACGCCACCGGCCGGCGTTTCAAGCGTCACATCGCCGGCGCCGGCGGGGCCACGATCGGGAACGTTGGCCGTGAAATCGTCACCGTGGAGACGCCCAGACAGTGCGTCTTGGCGCGCCTGCATGACGGTGTTCAAATCTTGCGTCACGCTAACCTTGAGCTGTTTGATCTTGGTGTCGATGGCCGCGATCACCGCTTTCAATTGTTCGAGATTTTCACGCGTGGTGCGCACGATCAATTGGCTGGCCGTACCCGTCAGCGTGCCGGCGGGGTCGAGCATGGGTTGCAACATCGGAATCACATCGCGCACCAGGCGGTGTTCGAGTGGAATGACTTCGACGCTCATCCGCTCAGCCCACGCGCTGCCGCTGACCAGAAGCGCCACGAACAAGAGCGCGCGCCTAATCAAAGATGGAGGCGGCGAAAATTGGGATCGTACAAGGCGTGGTTCCATAGCTCATTAAAGCGATTAACCAGGTTGTTCGAGTGCCGGCGATCGGCGAAGTTCGCGGTTGCTTCATAGCGATCGCTAAAGCGGCGATGGAGATAACCCGTCGTGTCGGCGACCAGCCAGGCCTCGTTGAATTCCTTATGTTCAGGCGCCGGCACCTTGATGCTGAGGAAGCTGGATAAGCGTCGCGCCAGTTCGATCAGCCGATGGCCCTGCGTGACCACTTGCCCGCTGTCCAGAACGAGGATCCGGACTTGCGCGCGGCGGCTGTCGACGACCAGCTCGCGCACCGCGTTGACAAACGCTTCATTATCGTAGAGCGCCGGATCGAGGTGGCGGGTCACGATATCGAGACTGCGGCGCGCCTGGGTCGCCAGCGCCAACGACACTTCACGCACGTCGTCGCTCAGCTCCAGCGCGAAAACTTCGGCGGTGTCACCCAGCTTGCGATCACTCATCATCAAATCTCGCGCGCCAAACCGACCGCGCAACCGACATAGGTGGCGGGTGTCAGGGCTTTTAAGCGACCACGTTCCGCGCTCGGTATCGCCAACCCATCGATGAAACCATGCAAACTCGCACGATCGATTTTTTGGCCATGCGTGAGGCCCTTCAACACTTCGTACGAATCGGCGATGCCATGCCGGCGCATCACGGTTTGAATCGGCTCAGCCAATACTTCCCAGGCCACGTCGAGATCGGCCGCCAACGCCGCGCGATCGAGTTCAAGCTTGCTAATACCGCGACCAGCGGCCGCGATCGCAACCAGCATATAGCCGAACGCGACACCGAGATTGCGTAACACCGTGGAGTCCGTTAAATCGCGCTGCCAGCGTGACACCGGCAGCTTGGCCGCGAAATGCTCCAAGAGCGCGATCGCTAATCCGCAATTGCCCTCGGCATTTTCAAAGTCGATCGGATTGACTTTATGCGGCATGGTCGACGATCCGACTTCATTGGGCACACGTTTCTGCCGGAAGTAGCCAATCGCGATATAGCTCCAAGTGTCGCGACAGAAATCGATCAACAGCGTGTTGATGCGCGAGGCCACCGCGCAAAATTCGGCGATGTAGTCGTGCGGCTCGATCTGCGTGGTATAGGGATTCCACGCGAGGTTCAGCGATTCGACGAACTCGCGCCCAATTCTCGCCCAATCAAGCGTCGGATACGCCGCCAGAGGGGCATTGTAATTGCCCACTGCGCCATTAAATTTACCGAGAATTTCGGCTGCGTTGAGTTGGCTGATTTGACGCCGTAGGCGATAGACCACATTGGCGATTTCCTTGCCCATGGTCGTCGGCGTCGCGGCTTGGCCGTGCGTGCGCGCCAGCATCGCGGCATCGGCGGTGGCGTGCGCGAGCGCCGTCAAGGCGCTATCGAGTTCAGACAGCCGTGGCAGCAATACCGAGTGGCGTACCGTTTGGAGCAGCACGGCGTAGGCAAGATTGTTGATGTCTTCCGACGTGCAGCCAAAATGGAGGAACGGCACCACGCGCGTCAGCGCACCGTGGGCAACACAGCGCTCGCGAAGAAAATATTCGACGGCCTTAACATCGTGATTGGTGGTGGCCTCGATGCTCTTGATGCGCTCGGCATCGGCCATCGAAAAATTACTCACGATCGTCTCGAAATAGGCATGCTCGCCGCTAGACAGCTGTCCCAACTCAGGTAGTTCCGCGATCCGCGACAGGTGTTGCAGCCAGCGAATTTCAATCGCGACGCGTTGCCGAATCAGTCCGTACTCACTCAACCACGCGCGTAAATCGGCGGTCACCCGCGCATAACGCCCGTCGATGGGTGAGAGCGCCGTCAATGCCGTGAGTTGCTCCAAGGAAGGGTCGTTCATGGCGCGAAGAATACGAGCGCGTGCGATGCGTTGCAACGCAAAAAGCCACTACAATACCGAACCTTAAGTTTCGATCGTCAAAATTCAGTGACTAAATCAATCGTCGCCCGGCGCTTTCGCGGTTTTTTGCCAGTGGTGGTCGACGTCGAATCGGGTGGGTTTAACGCGGCCACCGATGCGTTGCTCGAAATCGCGGCGGTGTTGGTGGATTGGAACGCGACCCGCGGCTGGCACCGCGTCGAAACCGTCGCGCATCACGTTAAACCCTTCCCTGGATCGCGTTTGGAAGAAGCGGCGCTACGTTTCAACAAGATCGATCCGCATCATCCGTTTCGCCTCGCGCTCGGCGAACGTGAGGCACTGACCGATGTCTTCAATCGCGTGCGACAGGCGGTGCAAACGCAGGGCTGCACCCGCGCGGTGCTGGTCGGACACAACCCAGCCTTCGATTTGGGTTTTGTTAAAGCCGCGGTCGAACGTTGTCGCTTGAAGCGTAATCCGTTCCACTCGTTTAGCACCTTCGATACCGCGAGCCTCGCCGGCGTCGCGTTTGGACAGACCGTGTTGTCGCGTGCGGTGGCCGCGGCCAATTTAGGCTGGCAAGAAGCCGAAGCGCATTCGGCGATCTACGATGCCGAGAAAACCGCCGATCTGTTTTGCGTGATCGTGAATCGCTGGGACGCGTTGCGCAGTAATGAGTTCGCCGCCGCGTGCGAGCTTGATCTCTCCGCTCATCCGGCCGATGAGGAATCCGAGTAGCGAACCAAGCGCCGCTTAAGGAAACTCTGAATAAGTCCCTCCTGGACTGTTACTCGCATCATCCTTAGGCTCGCCCTAACGGGTCGCACGATGTGCGTTTAAGATCGCTCCGGACGATTCCTGTGCCGCAGGGATCTCTACCTTTTGCAGAGATTCCTTAAGTATTGTGGGAGCGGCTTTGGCCGCGAATCTTTATTGAGGCTATTCGCGGCTAAAGCCGCTCCCACGAAGACGCTCAGAGTCGCCGTCGCTCGTCATTGCTAAGCGAATTTGTCCGTGGGAGCCGCTTCAGCGGCGAATCTTCAATCAGCACTACTCATCGTTCGCCGCTAAAGCGGCTCCCACGGCGCACGATGCCGCGCCCGCGTCAGCCTACGAATTGCGCAGAGCTAAGGGTCAACCCGAGGACTATCAGAGCCGGCAATCAGATCTCGCCACCGTATCGTCGTCGAGCGAAGTTGCTCCACATCGATACCGGCCACCACCCCACGTTGCACCACATGGCGGCCGGCAACCCACACATCCGTCACTGCCTCGCGCTGCGTGGCGTACACTAATTGGGAGATTGGGTCATACAGCGGGTGGAGGCGCGGATCGCTTAGATCGAGCGCGACGAGATCCGCTTGCTTGCCGGCCTTTAAGGAGCCAATTTCGTGTTCCAGCCCGAGCGCCCGTGCGCCGTTCAGCGTCGCCATTTGCAGCGCGGTGGCTGCCGGCACCGCACAGGGATCATTGGCAACCGCTTTGGCGAGCAAGGCAGCGGTACGCATTTCGCTCAATAAATCGAGATCGTTGTTGCTCGCCGCGCCATCGGTGCCGAGCGCGCAATTGGCGCCAGCGGCGATTAAGGCGCCAACCGGACACAGTCCGCTCGCCAATTTCAAATTGGATTCGGGGCAATGCGCGACGCTTATGCCGCTCCGCGCGACCTGTTCGATTTCAGCGGTCGACAGTTGCGTCATATGCACGGCCAGTAAGCGATCCGAACACAGGCCTAGTCGCGCGAGGCGCGCGAGCGGGCGTTCGCCGGTTTCAGCAAATGCGCTTTCAACTTCATGCGCGGTCTCGTGCAAGTGAATATGGATGGGGACGTCGAGTTCTTCGGCGAGCGTCGCTATTTGGCGTAACGCGGCGTCGTCCACGGTGTAGGGCGCATGCGGCGCAAAGGCCGTGTGAATGATCGGGTGGCCGCGATAGTGGTCGTGCACCTCTTGACCCTTCTGCAAATAACCGCGGGTGTCTTGCGCCCATGCAGTGGGAAAACCGATGACGATCATGCCGACCATCGCGCGGATCCCAAATTCGGTCGCGACCGCGGCGACCTCATCCGGAAAGAAATACATATCATTGAAACAGGTGACCCCGCCACGCAGCATTTCATAAGCGGCGAGGCGCGTCCCGTCGCGGACAAACGCCCGATCTACGAAGCGCGCCTCGGCCGGCCAAATGTGCTCCTTAAGCCAAGTCTGCAATGGGCGATCATCGGCCATGCCGCGAAATAAACTCATGGCGGCGTGGGTATGGGTGTTGATGAGGCCGGGGATTACCGTGTGTTGACGACAATCGATTTCGCGCGCGGCCGTGAACCGTTGGCGTGCTTCGGCGGTCGGCACAATAGCAGCGATGCGACCCTGGTCGATCGCAATCGAATGGACCGCCAACACGCTCCCTGCCGGCTCCACCGGGATCACGTATTGGGCATGAATCAGTTGATCGATGTGTTGCACAGGGTCATCCGCGTTTTTCGAGCCGCGCTACGTTACCATACCGTTCCATTTTCGCCGTACACCCTGAGAGTTTCATGCTGAAGTCAACGATCACTCCACTGCGCTGGGAGGCCGGTGCGCTCGTCCTCCTCGATCAACGCCGGTTGCCCGCCGTGGAAGAATTCATTCGCTGTACGACTTATGAAGCGGTCGTGGAAGCGATTGGCAGCATGGTCGTCCGCGGCGCACCGGCAATTGGGATTGCCGGTGCGTACGGGGTGGTGCTGGCGGCGCGCGCAGCGTTCGCCAGCGACCCGAAGCGTTGGCGCGAGGCACTACCACCAGCGCTCGCGGCATTGCGCGCGGCGCGCCCCACCGCGGTCAATCTCGCCTGGGCCGTGGATCGAATGGCGTCGTTTATTGCCGCACAAAATACCGACCCCATGGCGGACTTGCTGGGCGAGGCGACGCGGATTCATGCGGAGGATCTGGCGGCTAATCACCGGATGGGAGAGCTCGGCGCAGCCTTCATCGCGCCATTGAGCCGGCTGATGACGCACTGTAACGCGGGGGCGCTCGCCACCGCTGGTTATGGCACCGCGCTCGGGGTGGTGCGGAGTGCGCACGCGGCGGGACGAGTTCTCGAAGTGTTCGCGACCGAAACCCGACCCTGGTTACAAGGTGCACGTCTCACCGCGTGGGAACTTCATCGCGATGGCGTGCCCGTGCGACTGATCACCGACGGGAGCGCGGCCCATGTCATGCGTGAGCATGGCGTTAGTTGGGTGATCGTGGGCGCCGATCGGGTGGCGGCTAATGGCGATGTCGCGAACAAGATCGGCACCTATGGCCTCGCGCTGGCGGCACGTGCTCACGGCGCGCGCTTTATGGTCGTCGCGCCGTGTTCGACCATCGATCTGGCAACCGCCAGCGGGCGCGACATTCCCATTGAAGAACGCCCCGGTGACGAAGTGTTGTCGTTAAGTGGCGCGCGGCATGCGGCGCTAGGAGTTTCGGCGTTAAATCCAGTGTTCGATGTCACGCCGGCCGACCTTATCGACGTGTTAGTCACCGAACGTGGCGCACTGCCGCGACCGGATGTGAGAAGCCTCGCCGAACTGCTCGCTAAACCTCCAACTTAAGCCCTGGCCGGGGTGTCGATCGGCGACGCTCCCGTGCTACACTCCGAGTCTCTCGCGGGGCTCTATTTCCGCTGAAATTCTAAGAACTTATAACCCTCAAACCACCGCCTTAAGCAGAGATAATTAGCTCACTCTCATGGTCGATTTCGCGCGGCAATTAATTCCGGTCAATATCGAAGACGAAATGCGGCAGTCCTACATGGATTACGCGATGAGCGTAATCGTGGGGCGGGCGCTGCCTGACGTTCGCGATGGTTTAAAACCGGTCCACCGGCGCGTGCTGTATGCGATGCACGAGTCGAATAATGTGTGGAATCGGGCGTATGTGAAATGCGCGCGCGTGGTCGGCGAAGTGATGGGTAAATACCATCCGCATGGCGACAACGCGATCTACGACACCTTGGTGCGCATGGCGCAGAGTTTTTCGCTGCGTTACATGTTGATCGACGGTCAAGGCAACTTCGGCTCGGTCGATGGCGATGCTCCCGCCGCGATGCGCTACACCGAATGCCGGCTCGCGCGCCTGGCCGGCGAACTGCTCGCTAATATCGATGAGGAAACCGTCGATTTCGTGCCGAATTATGACGGCAAGGAGCAGGAACCGCTGGTCTTGCCGGCGCGGGTGCCAAATCTGCTCGTCAATGGCTCGAGCGGCATCGCGGTCGGGATGGCGACCAATATTCCACCGCATAACTTGCGCGAAGTGATCAACGCCTGCGAAGCGTTGATCGATAACCCCGACCTGACTATCGAAGACCTGATGCAAATCATTCCGGGGCCGGACTTTCCGACCGCTGGCGTGATCAATGGCGCGGCCGGGATCCGGGAAGCCTATCGCACTGGACGCGGCCGGATCTACGTGCGCGCCAAAGCCGAAATCGAAGACGCGGAGACCGATTCGCCGCGGATTGTGATCACCGAATTGCCGTATCAGGTGAATAAGGCGCGCTTGATCGAAAAGATCGCCGATCTCGTGCGCGAAAAACGCGTTACCGGTATTCGCCAAGACGGCCTGCGTGACGAATCCGATAAGGATGGCATGCGGTTGGTCATCGAACTCAAGCGTGGCGAAGTGCCGGAAGTGTTGCTGAATAACCTCTATCAGCATACGCAACTGCAGACTGTATTTGGCATCAATACCGTGGCGCTGGTGGACGGTCAACCGCGAACCTTGGATCTGAAATCGCTGCTCGATAATTTCCTGCGCCATCGGCGTGAGGTCGTTACCCGCCGGACATTATTCCAACTGCGCAAAGCGCGCGATCGCGCGCATATCTTGGAGGGTCTTGCGATCGCGCTCGCGAATATCGATGAAGTCATCGCGCTCATCAAGGGCTCACCGGGGCCGAGCGAAGCGCGTGCGGCATTGACTGCGCGGGTATGGCAGCCGGGTGTGGTCCTGGTCATGCTGGAGCGGGCCGGCGCAGCGGCCTCGCGGCCGGACGATCTGCCACAGGACAGTGGCTTGCAGGGCAGTGGCTATCGCCTGTCCGATCGTCAGGCCAAGGAAATTCTCGACATGCGCTTGCAGCGGTTAACCGCTCTCGAACAAGACAAAATCATCGAAGAATACCGGGAAATCCTCGGGCGCATCGACGATTTGTTGGACATCCTAAGGCGCCCGGAACGCCTACTGCGGGTGATCCGGGACGAGCTGATCGAAATCCGCGAAGCCTATGGCGACGCACGCCGCACGCGCATCGAAATCACGCAAGAAGATTTATCCCTCGAGGATTTAATCAGTCCCGAAGACGTGGTCGTGACCTTGTCGCACTTGGGTTACGCCAAGTCGCAGCCGATCGCGACCTATCGCTCGCAGCGCCGCGGCGGCAAGGGTAAAACAGCGACCACCACGCGTGACGAGGATTTCGTCGACAAATTATTTGTCGCCAACACCCACGACACCTTGCTGTGCTTCTCCAATCGCGGCAAAGTGTACTGGTTGAAGGTGTACGAATTACCGCAAGCCAGCCGCACCGCGCGCGGCAAACCGTTGGTCAATCTGTTGCCGATGGTCGATGCCGAACGGATCACGGCGGTGTTGCCGATCAAGGAATTCGACCCCGATCTTTTTGTCGTCATGGGGACGCGTCTCGGCACCATCAAGAAAACCTCGCTGGCGGAATATTCGCGGCCGCGGACCAGTGGCATCATCGCCGTCGATCTCGCACCCGAAGATACCTTGGTCGGCGTCGTTCTGACCGACGGCGCGAGCGATCTGATGCTGATCAGCTCCGGCGGCAAAGCCGCGCGGTTTTCGGAACTCGAAGTGCGGCCGATGGGCCGTAACGCGCATGGCGTGCGCGGCATTCGCTTGGCGGCCGGCCACGTGGTGATTGCGTTACTCCCCATCGATCCTGAACGCGCGATCCTGATCGCGACCGAAAATGGTTACGGCAAACGCACGCGTGCTGAAGAATTTCCGACGCATGGACGTGGCGGGCAGGGCGTGATCGCCATTCAAACCTCTGATCGCAACGGCGCCGTGATCGGTGCGGCGGTGGTGGCCGGCGATGACGAGATCATGTTGATTTCGGATGGCGGCACCCTGGTTAGAACGCCGGTTGAAGGCGTGTCGGTGGTCGGTCGTAACACCCAAGGGGTGCGCCTAATCACCTTAGGTGCAGGCGAAAAATTGGTCGGCATGGAGCCCATTGCCGACCTCGGCGGAGACGATAATGGTGACAGCGATGCGGTCATGGACCATGAACCTTAACGCCGCAGCCAAATTTGTGGGGTGGCCCGCCAAATCATGCAGCGTTGCGATCTCGGTTCGACCATGAACCTTAACGCCGCCGCCAATTTTGTGGGAGCAGCTTTAGCTGCGAATCTTGATTATAGAAGCCCCTTCTCGGCTAAAGCCGCTCCCACAGCAGTGGCCCGCACCGAACAGCCAACGAATTATCAAAGTTCTTTGCTGGGATAGCATATTGACCAGGGCTCCTTGATTAGCGGCGACGCGTGAACGACGATTGACTAATGAGCACCGAGGAAGCAGCGTTAAAGGCGATTCGCGACGAAATCGACCAGCTCGATCGCGAATTTCTGCGTCTAATCAACCAACGCGCCCAGTGTGCAATCGAAGTCGGCCGCATCAAGCGCGAGGCGGGCGCCACCACCGTTTTATACCGCGCGGAGCGTGAAGCCGAAGTGCTACGCCGCGCCCGCGATAGCAACCCTGGCCCGCTCCCGACGCCCGATGTCGTGCGTTTGTTGCGCGAAGTCATGTCGGCGTGTCTGGCCCTTGAACATCCGATTACCGTGGCCTATCTCGGACCGGCGGGCACCTACACGCAGGCGGCCGCGCTCAAGCATTTCGGCGGTGCCGTCAGTTTGCAGCCGGCGGCCAGCATCGATGAGATCATTCGGCGCGTAGAGAATCAGACCGTGACGTTCGGCGTGGTGCCCATCGAAAACTCGCTCGAAGGACCGATTAATCACACGCACGATTGTTTGTACGCCTCAAGCCTGCAAATTTGCGGCGAAGTGAATTTACCCGTCCATCATCAGTTTCTAACGCATGCGCTGAATGTCGCAGCCGTGACGCGGGTCTATGCCCACGCGCAAGCCTTGGCGCAATGCCGGCGCTGGCTGGATGCGAATTGTCCGAATGCCGAGCGCGTAGCGATGACAAGCAACGCTGAAGCGGCGCGCCGGGCGGCGGAAGAACCGACGACCGCGGCCATTGCCGCCGCGGTCAACTCCGAACTCTACGCGTTGCCGATCCACACCCAAAATATCGAGGACCAGGCTGATAACACCACGCGCTTTCTGATCGTCGGCCAGACCCAAGTGCCGGTGTCGGGCGATGATCTAACGTCCTTGGTGTTCAGCACGCAGAATCGCGCAGGCGCGCTATGTGAAGTGTTACAAGCGCTCGCCGCGAGCAACATCAGCATGACACGTATTCAATCGCGACCGTTGCGCGCCGGCACCTGGGAGTACGTATTTTTTGTCGACGTCGTCGGTCACCGCGATGCGCCGCAAGTGGCCGCGGCACTCCGTCAGATCAGCGAGCGCACGTCGATGTGCCGGGTCCTTGGCTCGTATCCGCGTGCCGTGCTGTGACGCGCGGTAAATTCCGCAACCGTTGATCAAGTAACAGTCGATCCGCGTGATAAATCGACTCGCAGTGATCGGCGTCGGACTCATTGGGGGCTCGCTGGCGCGCGCGATGCGCAAACGCGGCATGGTCCAAGAGATCGTCGGCGTAGGGCGTGACGAGCGGAATTTGCAACGCGCCGTCGAACTCGGTGTCATCGACTCCTATACCTTTGATTTTTCCGCGGCGGTTGGCGCCGCCGATTTAGTCGTAGTCGCCACCACGCTTGGTGCGACGCGTGATGTTTTCCGGCGCCTCGCCGGTCATCTATCCGCAAGTGCGATCGTGACCGATGTCGGCAGCGTCAAAGCCAGCGTGATCGACGACGCGCGCGCCACGCTCGGTCCGCAATTGACGAGATTCGTCCCTGGCCACCCGATCGCCGGCGGCGAAAAAAGCGGCGTCGAGGCGGCGGTTGCGAATCTATTCGAACGGCATCGGGTCATTTTAACGCCGGTCAACGAAACCGATCCGGCCGCGCTTGCCACGATTCGCGGGATCTGGACGCGGGTCGGGGCCACGGTGTCCGACATGGAAGCGAGCCATCACGATGCAGTGCTGGCGGCGACCAGTCATCTGCCGCATGTGCTCGCCTATGCGCTCGTCGATTGTCTCGCGGGAATGAGTGATTCGGGGGCTATTTTCGATTTCGCGGCCGGTGGCTTTCGCGACTTCACACGGATTGCCTCGAGCAATCCCGACATGTGGCGCGATATTGCGCTCGCGAATCGGGAAGCGTTGAGTCGTGCATGTTCGGCGTTCATCGCAACGTTCAGTGCCTTGCAACGCGCCATCGATCACCGCGATGGCGATGCATTACACGCGCATTTCGCACGCGCCAAGCAGGCACGCGATGCTTATTTACAGGGCTTACAAAAAAATGAGCGATGATCTTCTGATCGCCGAGTCCGGCGGTGTCTTGCGCGGCAGCGTCCGCGTGCCGGGCGACAAATCGATCTCGCATCGCGCGGTCATGCTCGGTGCGTTGGCCGATGGAGTCACGGAAATACGCGATTGCCTGATGGGCGAAGATGTCCGGGCCACGATGGCGGCTTTTCGGGCGCTGGGGATCCGTATCGACGAATTCGATGGCGGACAATTAATCCAAGTGCATGGCAACGGATTGCATGGACTTAAATCGCCAACGGCGGTGCTCGATTGCGGCAACTCCGGCACGTCCATGCGTTTACTCTCGGGCATTGTCGCTGGCGCTGGCCTCGGCGCGACCCTGACCGGCGACGAATCCCTGTGCCGCCGCCCGATGCGACGGGTGGTCGAGCCCTTGGCGCGCATGGGCGCGCGGATCGCGACGCAAGCGAATGGCACGCCGCCGCTCGACGTCGCGGCCGGACCGCCACTCCACGGTATCGACTACACGCTGCCGGTGGCGAGCGCGCAGGTGAAATCGGCCGTATTGCTCGCGGGTTTGTTCGCGAGCGGCGAAACTTCGGTGACCGAACCGGCGCCGACCCGCGATCACACCGAGCGGATGCTTGCCGGGTTTGGTGTGCGGGTCGTGCGGGACGGCAATCGCGTCGCCGTAGTGGGTGGGCAGCGCCTGACAGCGACCGCCATCACGGTGCCGGCCGATATCTCCTCGGCGGCCTTTTTTCTGGTCGGCGCGGCGTTGGCGGCGGAGGGTGAGTTTTGTTTGCCGGCGGTCGGCGTGAACCCGACGCGGACCGGCGTTATTGAAATTCTGCGGCTGATGGGGGCTTCGATAACGCTCCAAAATCAGCGCGAAATCGGCGGCGAACCCGTCGCCGATCTGCGGGTGCGGCGCGCGCCATTGCACGGTATCGACGTGCCGCCGGCCCTGGTGCCGCTCGCGATCGATGAGTTTCCGGTATTGTTCATCGCGGCCGCGGCCGCACGCGGCCGCACCCGGGTCACGGGTGCCGAGGAATTACGGCATAAGGAAAGCGATCGCATTGAAACGATGGCGGCTGGCCTTCGTTGCCTTGGCATTCAGATCGAAACGTTCGCTGATGGCATCGAAATCGAAGGCGGGCCGATGGGCGGCGGCGACATCGACAGCCACGGCGATCATCGAATCGCGATGGCGTTCGCGATGGCAAGTGTGCTGGCCGCTCGGCCCATCACCATCCAACGCTGCGCCGCTATCGCCACCTCCTTCCCGGATTTTGTGCCGCTCGCGCGGCAGGCTGGACTGCGTCTTTGACTCGCCGCGTCGAACGCCTGCCGGTGGTGACGCTCGATGGCCCGAGTGGTACCGGAAAGGGTACGCTGGGTTTGCGTCTAGCCGCTCAACTCGGTTGGCATTTTCTCGACAGCGGGGCGCTCTATCGCGTGGTCGGACTGCTCGCGAAGCGGCGCGGCGTGGACCTAAACGATGGAGCGGCCTTGAGCCGCCTTGCCGCAACCCTGCCGGTCGAGTTTCAAACCGGCGCCAGCGACACCGAAATTGTCGTCGAGGGTGCGGTGGTCACCGCCGCGGTGCGCGATGAAGCGGCGGGTGAGGCAGCCTCGCAGGTCGCGGCGTGGCCCGCGGTGCGGACGGCGCTGGTTCAGCGTCAACACGCGTTTCGTCGCCCGCCCGGCTTGATCGCCGATGGGCGCGACATGGGGACGGTCATCTTCCCGGATGCCGAACTCAAGATATTTTTAACCGCGAGCCCCGAAATTCGCGCCGAGAGACGCTATAAGCAGTTGAGAGAGAAAGGGTTTGATGTTAACTTAGCCCAGCTCTTGGAGGACATCCGTAACCGTGACGAGCGTGATTTTCGCCGCGCGGTAGCGCCGTTGAAGCCCGCACCCGACGCTGAAATCCTCGATACGACCCAACTCGGTATTGCCGAAGTTGAAGCCCGCGTTCTGCGCTTAATGCGCACGCGCGGTCTGGCATGAGGCGCTCGGCTCGATGTCCATTTGTTCAACCCTTAACCCCTGCGATGGGTAGTTAGCAGAAGTTTATCGGCCTTCCGGTAACCGCTTCGCGCCCTGATCAGAAGAGAAAATACCAGCATGTCGGAAGCCAGTTTGTCGGAAGTCAGTCAGTCCGAAAGTTTCGCCGAGTTATTCGAGCTCAGCCTCGTTCAAACCAAGATGAAGCCGGGGACGATCATCCAAGGGACGATCGTCGAAATTACCACCGATCGCGTCGTCGTCAACGCCGGGCTGAAATCGGAAGGCGTGATCGACATCGCGCAATTCCGGAACGCCAAGGGCGAACTTGAAATCGCGGTCGGCGATATCGTCGACGTGGCGCTCGACGCGGTTGAAGACGGCTTCGGCGAAACCCGCTTATCGCGCGAAAAAGCCAAGCGCGCCAAGGCCTGGGATGAACTCGAAAAAGCCTGCGAAGCGCAGCAAACGGTCACCGGCATCATCAGCGACAAGGTCAAGGGCGGATTCACCGTCGACATCGCGACCATTCGCGCGTTCCTGCCGGGCTCCTTGGTCGATGTGCGACCCGTCCGTGACACCAGCTATCTCGAAGGCAAGCCGCTCGATTTCAAGGTGGTCAAGGTTGATCGCAAACGCAATAACGTGGTCGTCTCGCGGCGCGCGGTGGTCGAGAGCGAAAATTCGGCCGAGCGCGAAGCGCTATTCGAAAGCTTGAAAGAAGGCGCCATCACCAAGGGCTTGGTCAAGAACCTCACCGACTACGGCGCGTTTATCGACCTGGGCGGCATTGATGGCCTCTTGCATATCACCGACATGGCGTGGAAACGCGTCAAGCATCCGTCCGAAGTGGTCAGCATCGGCGAAGAGTTAACCGTCAAGGTGTTGAAATTCGATCGCGAACGCACCCGCGTCTCGTTAGGTCTGAAGCAGTTGGGTGAAGATCCGTGGGTCGATATTTCGCGCCGCTATCCCGAACACACGCGCCTCTTCGGCACCGTGACCAACATCGCGGATTATGGCTGCTTCGTCGAGATCGAAGCTGGCGTCGAAGGTCTGGTGCACGTTTCCGAGATGGATTGGACGAACAAGAACGTGCATCCGTCGAAGGTGGTTCACCTCGGCCAAGAAGTCGAAGTCATGGTGCTCGATATCGACGAAGAGCGCCGGCGCATTTCGTTGGGCATGAAGCAATGCCGCGCCAATCCGTGGGAAGAGTTCGCGGCCACCCATAACAAGAACGATCGCGTCTCGGGAGTCATCAAGTCGATTACCGATTTCGGCATCTTTATCGGCCTTGATGGCGGTATCGACGGCCTCGTGCATTTGTCCGATTTGTCGTGGGATATCCCCGGCGAAGAAGCGGTGCGCAATTTCAAGAAGGGTGACGAAATCGAGACCGTGGTGCTGGCCGTGGATGCGGAGCGCGAGCGGATTTCGCTGGGTATCAAGCAGCTGGCGCAAGATCCCTTCTCGACTTATCTGGCGGATACCGGTAAAGGCGCCGTCGTGACGGGTACGATCATCGCCATTGATGCTAAGTCGGCAACCGTAAGCCTTGGCGAAGGTATCGAAGGCGTGTTGCGGGCGACTGAAATCTCCCGCGACCAAGTAGACGATGCGCGCAAGGTGCTTAAGGAAAACCAAGAGATTGAGGCGATGATTATCGGCGTCGATCGCAAGCGCCGCGTGATCAACCTCTCGATCAAGGCCAAGGACAACGAAGACGAAGCCACCGCCTTGCAGGAATACAGTTCCGATCACGAACCCGGAACGACCACGCTGGGCGATCTCCTGAAGGAGCAAATGGAGAAGTAAGCCGCGCTAGCGACCATTACGGGCCGTTGTAAGCGCTTCTTCATGGGTCACGGGCACAAGGGTGGGGTAAAGCGAGAACAAGAATGACAAAGTCAGAGTTGATCGAAATTCTCGTCGGGAAACAAGTGCAGCTGGGCTACCGCGACGTCGAACTCGCGGTTAAAACCATGCTGGAGCAAATGGGCCAGACGTTGGCGTCGGGTCAGCGAATCGAGATCCGCGGTTTTGGCAGCTTCTCACTTCATTACCGCCCGCCGCGCGTCGGGCGTAATCCGAAATCGGGCGACCCGGTATCGCTTCCGGCTAAATACGTGCCGCATTTCAAACCCGGCAAAGAATTGCGCGAAAGAGTCAATGCGCTCGACGATGAAACCATTGCGCGTGGACGCGCGGCGTCGGCGCATGACGATGATGAGGACGACGATTAAACGGACGCGACGCCTGCGTTCTACGCCCGGCGTCCTCGTTCCGGGCGGTATGTCGATTAGCTGCGGCGTGGCGGACTCTTTGGTGGCCCCTTCGTGCTAGGGCGCTGGTTCCGCTTGCTGTGCGGCCTGGCGGTATTGCTGGCCGGGCTCGCCTTCCATCTCAAAAACCGGCAACCGGTCACACTCGATTTCTACGTGGCTCAATTTGACCTGCCCTTGTCGTGGGCGGTGGTGAGTAGCGTCGTCGTGGGCGCGCTGTGTGGCGTGCTTGCCATGCTACCCGGCCTCGTACGCGCACGGCGCACCGCGCGGCGCTTGACCCGCCAAGCTCAACTGGCAACGCGCGCGGCCGCGCCACCTGACGCGATGGTTCCGCATGGGGAGTGAAACGCTCTTTTTTCTAACCGCCGCGCTATTGCCGGTGGCGGCGGTGTCGGGTTGGTTTTTTGGCCGGCGCGATTTGGCCAACTATCGCGTGCGCCGCGATCAGCACGCGCAGATCGCGACGGATTATTTTAAGGGCCTGAATTATTTATTGCATGATCGGCCCGACAAGGCGATTGAAGTGCTGGTCAAAGTCTTGGAAGTCGAATCCGAAACGGTCGAAACGCATCTGGCGCTGGGCAATCTTTTCCGGCGGCGTGGGGAAGTCGATCGCGCCATTCGCATTCATCAAAATCTTGTCGCCCGCACCACGCTTGACGTACAGCATCGCGGCCAGGCGCTGCTCGAGCTGAGCCTCGATTACATGCGCTCGGGACTCTTCGATCGCGCCGAGAATCTATTTCTAGAGTTGCTGGAACTCAAGATGTTTCAGCCACAGGCGCTACGCCATTTGATCGATATCTACCAGCAGGAACAGGATTGGGACAAGGCCCTGGAAGTCAGCGCGCGGCTCGAAGCCGTGAACGGCGAGAACCTGAGTAGCGAACGCGCGCATTTCTTGTGCGAACAAGCGCAAACCCAACTCGATCGAAACAATCGCCAAGAAGCCTTGGAATTGCTCGAACGCGCATTGGCGGCCGATCGGAAATGCGTTCGTGCAAGTTTACTGTGCGCGGGGATCGCCATCGCTAATCGCGAGTATGAATTGGGTATTCAGCATCTGAAGCGCGTCGAACACCAGGACATCGAGTTTATCGCCGAGACCATCGGCCCGCTGGTGAAGTGTTATCGAGCACTTGATCGCATGGACGACTTGCGCGAGTACTTGGGCCGATTGGCGGCCTTGCGGGCCGGTGTGTCGCCGGTGCTGATGATGGCCGAGCTCACCTATGAACACGACGGTCTGGCCGACGCCAAGCGCTATATCGTCCAGGAATTGAAAATAAGGCCGACCATCAAAGGCATCGACCGCTTGATCGATTACGCGCTGCATGGCGCGCTCGGCGAGTCGCGTGAAGATCTTTTAATCCTGAAGGAAACCGCGCTGCGTTTGATTGCGAGCAAGGCCACTTACAAGTGCGCGCATTGTGGATTTTCCGGACGCTCCATCCACTGGCAGTGTCCGGGGTGCAAGCGTTGGAATAGCAGCAAGCCGATCCATGGCATCGAGGGTGAATGAATCACCGATGAAGTCGAAAGTCATCGTTGCGCTCGATTATCCGCAGGCAAGTGACGCCTTCGCGCTTGCCGAGCAACTCGGGTTCGCGAATTGCGGATTCAAGATTGGGAAAGAACTCTTCACGCATGCCGGACCTGACGTCGTGCGCGCGTTCGTCGCGCGTGGCGCCAAGGTGTTTCTCGATCTCAAGTATCACGATATTCCTTCCACCGTGGCGGCGGCGTGTCGTGCCGCCGCGGCGCTCGGCGTATGGATGATCAACGTGCATGCCAGCGGTGGCCGCGACATGCTAAGCGCGGCGCGCGCCAGCCTCGCCGGCTGTCAGCCCAGGCCGCTGTTGATTGCGGTGACAGTACTAACGAGCTTGGACGATGCACAATTGCGCGAAATCGGAGTCGGTGATTCCTCCGCGACCCAAGTCGCACGTCTAACCCGGCTCGCGCACGACTGCGGCCTCGACGGCGTCGTCTGCTCACCGCACGAAATCGCCGCGGTCAAAGGCGATTGCGGCGCGGCGTTTTTGACCGTCACGCCGGGCATTCGGCCGACGGGCGCCGGCCTTGACGATCAACACCGCGCAGCTACGCCAACCGTCGCGGTGCGTGCTGGTAGTGATTATTTGGTGGTGGGTCGCCCGCTCACGCGCGCCGCCGATCCGCGACTCGCGCTGGCTGAATTGGAATCGGAGATCGCACGCGCCGCTCGGGAGACCTAGCGCTAGCCACTCGCATGGAGGATATCACGAGGCTAAGTCCGTTCGTGCCCACGCCACCCGTGCGCGGCGAACGCCTGCGCTATTGGACCCACCTGTTCGGCGCCGCGCGTTCGCTTAGCGTGGCCGAGGCCGCGCGGCGTCATGCGGGTTTAACCGTCCTGGTGTGCGCCGATTCGGCGGCTGCCGTGCAATTCGATGCGGAACTCCCGTTTTTTGCACCCGAGCTGCCCGTCATTCACCTACCGGACTGGGAAACCCTTCCCTACGATCGATTCAGTCCGTTTCAGGACATCGTGTCCGAACGCATGGGCACCTTGAGTCGCCTCGCCAGTCAACAGCAGGGTTGCCTCATCATTGCCGTCGGCACGCTGCTCCATCGCCTGGCGCCGCGCGAGTGGGTGCATGGCCAATCCTTCCAATTAAAAATTGGCGATTCCCTGGATCGTGAAGCCTTTCGCAAGCGTCTGACCGAATCGGGTTATCGCTACATGCCGCAGGTCATGGACCACGGCGACTTCGCGATTCGCGGCTCGATCATCGATGTGTTCCCGATGGGCGCGCATCAGCCGTTTCGGATCGATCTGTTTGGCGATGACATCGAAACGCTGCGGCTATTCGATGTTGAAACCCAACGCTCGACCGTACAGACCGATGCGATCGAACTCCTCCCGGCGCGCGAAGTGCCGCTGACCGCTGACGGGATCGCGTGCTTTAAACGCAATTGGCGGCTCAGTTTCGAGGGCAGACCGTCGGCCAGTCCGATCTTTGAAGACGTCAGCGAAGGGCTGGCGCCGGCTGGAATTGAATATTACTTGCCACTCTTTTTCGAAACAGTCGCGACGCTCTTCGATTACCTGCCCGAGAATAGTTTGTTTTTGTTGGACGGCGCCTTAAATCAAGCGACCGAAACGTTTCAGCACACCGTGGCCGAGCGCTACGAACAATTGCGGCACGACGTGGAACGTCCGCTGCTACCGCCGGAACGGTTGTTTTTAACCTGGGCGGAGGCGCGCGAAGCCATCGCCCGTTATCCGCGCGTGGCGCTCGGCGGCGAGGAATGGGCTGATCGCGCGCATGGCCAGCGCTTCGCGACGCGACCCGCGACGCGGCTGCCGATCGATGTGCGCGCCAAGGAGCCGCTGATCGCGGTGCGCGAGTATGTGCAACGTTTTACTGGCCGGATCTTGGTCGTTGCCGAATCGAACGGCCGCCGCGAAACGATCGCTGAGTTGTTTGGCGGTCACGGTCTGCCGCTAAAGCAGTTCGCAAGCTGGCAGGCCTTCCTTGACGCAAGCGACAAACTCGGGATGGCGGTGGCGCCGCTTGGCGAAGGGGTTGAGATCGACGATCCGGCGCTCGCGATCGTCACCGAAAGCCAATTGTTTGGCGAGCGCGCCGCGCAACGCCGCCGCCGTCGCAGCAATGTCGATCAAGAAGCGGTGGTGCGCAATCTCGCCGAACTGCACATCGGCGATCCGGTGGTCCACGAATTACACGGTATCGGTCGCTACCTTGGTCTTGAGGTCCTGACGGCGGGCGACGTAACTAGCGAGTACATCAAGCTCGAATACGCCGATGGCGATAAACTCTACATTCCAGTAGCCGCGCTCGGTTTTATTTCGCGCTACACCGGCATTGATCCAGAACACGCACCGCTGCATAAATTGGGCAGCGGGCAATGGGAAAAAGCCCGGCGGCGCGCCGCCGAACGGATCCGGGATGTCGCGGTGGAATTGCTGGAAATTCACGCCAAGCGCGCGGCCCGGCTCGGGCATGGTTTTGGCGTCGATCGCGATGCTTATCTCACGTTCGAGCAAGGTTTCCCGTTCGAAGAAACCCCGGATCAGCTGGCTGCCATCGAGGCGGTGGTCGCGGACATGCAGGACCCGAAGCCGATGGATCGGCTGATCTGCGGGGATGTCGGGTTCGGGAAGACTGAAGTCGCGATGCGTGCGGCTTTCGTCGCGGTGAACGATGGTCGACAAGTTTCGGTGTTGGTGCCGACCACCTTGCTCGCGCAGCAGCATTATCAGACCTTCCGCGATCGCTTTGCCGATTGGCCGATTCGAATCGAGCAACTATCGCGCTTTCGCGATGCGCAGGCCACGCGGGCGGCGCTGGCCGGCCTGGCCGGCGGTTCGGTGGACATTGTGATCGGCACGCACAAATTGTTGAGTCGCGATGTTAAGTTCAAGCATCTTGGGCTCGTGATCATCGACGAAGAACATCGCTTCGGCGTGCGGCAAAAAGAACAGCTGAAAGCGCTGCGCACGGAAGTGGACATTCTGACCTTGACCGCGACGCCGATCCCGCGAACCTTGAATCTAGCACTCGCCGGCACGCGCGAATTGTCGGTGATCGCGACCGCGCCGCTGAAGCGGCTGGCGGTGAAGACCTTTGTCTACGAATGGTCGGATGAATTGATCCGCGAAGCTGTCTTACGCGAGCTGAGTCGCGGCGGACAGGTCTACTTCGTGCACAACGATATCGAGACCATCGTGCGCCTGGTCGAACAATTACACGCCTTAGTGCCGGAGGCGCGCGTGCAGCACGCCCATGGCCAGATGCGCGAACGCGATCTCGAGCAGGTGATGCTGGACTTCTATCACCGGCGGTGCAATGTGCTGGTGTGCACGACCATCATCGAAACCGGCATCGATATCCCGAACGCAAACACGATGATCATCAACCGCGCGGATAAATTCGGATTGGCGCAGTTGTATCAGTTGCGCGGCCGGGTCGGCCGCTCGCATCACCGGGCGTATGCCTATCTGATTTCGCCGCCGCGCAAGGCCATCACGGCCGACGCCGTAAAGCGTTTGGACGCCGTCGAAGCGCTGGAAGATCTCGGGGTGGGCTTTACCTTGGCGACGCACGATATGGAAATTCGTGGCGCGGGCGAAATTCTCGGCGAAGGTCAGAGCGGACACATTCAAGAAATTGGGTTTGGACTCTACAGCGATTTGTTGAATCGCGCGGTCGCGGCATTGAAAGCCGGCCGCCAACCGAATATCGATGATCCCGGTCCGCGGGCGACCGAGGTCGAGTTGCATATCCCGGCGCTGCTGCCCGAAGATTACCTGCCGGATGTGCATGCGAGATTAATCCTGTACAAGCGCATTGCGAGCGCGCTGGATAAATCCGATTTAGAACGGCTGAAAGAGGAAATCATCGATCGCTTCGGCGAGATCGGACCGCAGGTGCATAATCTGTTTCGCGTCACTGCGCTCAAACTCGCCGCGAATCGGCTCGGCATTAAGCGCATCGATATCGGGCGCGCCGGTGGGGTGATTGAGTTTCAAGCACAACCAGACATCGACCCGATGAAGGTGATTAAGTTGATCCAAGGCAATCCCACGTACCGACTCGATGGCCAGGAGCGCCTGCGTCTGCGCAAGGATCTCGCCGAGCCCGCCGCGCGTTTCAGCGAAATCGAGAAGCTGCTCCGAGATCTCGCATGACGCGCACGCAACGTCGCCTTGGCGCGTGGGCATTGTTACTGTGGAGTACTGCGAGTTGTGCGGCCGGCTGGTATCAAGTCGAAGTCATTGTTTTTCGTTACCGCAACGCCGCCGAAGAGAGCTGGGCGAAGGCGGCCGATGTGCCCGATTTCAGTCGCGCCCAGCATTTGGCGCCGCGGGTTGAATCCACGCCGAGCGATACCGCGATCCTCGCCTATACCGCACTCGATCCTGGCGCGCTGCATCTCACCGGCGCGTATGATGCGCTGGCGCATAGCGCGACGCATCAGCCGCTTGCGCATCTCGCATGGCGCCAAGCGGCGGATGACAGTCGCGCGGTTTTTATTGGCGAACAAACCGACACTGCGAAAGCCGAGGATGCGACCTCAGAAAACTGGGTCGAAGGCCAAGTACGGCTGCGGGTTAGCGCTAAAGATCAGCGGGTGGAGACGCTGTTCGTCGCGCATCAAGGGGCAACGCCAGTGCGCGTTGCGCAGACCCGCAACGTGGCGCTCGGCGAATTGAATTACTTCGATCATCCCCTGCTGGGTGTGTTGGTGCAGGTGGATGCGTTAAATCGCGAGCGAGTAGTGTCGACGGATCCCACACCGAAGGCTAAGTCGCAATAAAGAATTGTGTTGCAGGTCCGATCCCCCTCACCCCGGCCCTCTCCCGCGAGGGGAGAGGGAGTTTGCCGCTCCGGCGATGTTTCGACCGTTAGTGTCCATCCCCTCTCCCCTTGCGGGAGAGGGCTAGGGTGAGGGGTAGAAAAATATTACAGAGTCCGCAGCGCCGCGCTTAACAACTGCACCACACTCGCCATCCCCTGCGTTAAATGCTGCCCAATTTCAACAAGCGAAATCGGCGTTGAACCGATACCTGCCGCCCAATTCACACTCAACGCGCAATTTGCATAGTGCAGGCCCGCCTCGCGCGCTAAACCTGCTTCCGGCATACCGGTCATGCCCACCAGCGTGCAGCCGTCGCGCTGAAGGCGCGCGATCTCGGCGGCGGATTCCAGCCGCGGGCCTTGGGTCGCGCCATACACGCCGTGCGGCACCACCTCGATGCCAACGCGTGCGGCGGCGTGGATGAGCCGCGTGCGAATCGTCGCACTGTAGGGCTCGCCGAATTCGGCATGATCGAGCTTGGCATCGATGCCATCGTAAAACGTGTGTTCGCGACCAGAGGTATAGTCGATAAGTTGATCCGGAATCACAATGCGGCCTGGCCCAGTCTCCGGGCCAATGCCGCCCACCGCGGTTACCGCGAAAATCTCCTCCACGCCAAAATCACGTAAGGCGGCGATGTTCGCGCGGTAATTAATGCGATGAGGTGGAATGCCATGCGTGGCGCCGTGGCGCGGCAGGAACAGGATGGGTGCACCATCGAGTGTGCCTTCGAGTAGCGGCCCGGACGGCGTGCCGTAAATCGTCGTTACGGTGTGCGCACTCTCCACCACCAAGGCCGTTAGCTTATCGAGGCCACTGCCACCGATAATCGCGACCCGATTCATAAGCCGTTCACCGCATACAGACCCGAACCATTACGCCAGAACGATTTGTAATCCATGCCGTAGCCAAACAGATAGCGATCCGGCGTCGCCAGCGCATGGAAGTCGGTGGTCTTGAGTCCCGGCCGGTCGGCGATTTCCTTGATCACCAATACGGCAGTCAATATTTCAGTGGCGTGCAAGAGGCGGCATTCTTCGACAGCGGCCTGTAACGTGAGGCCGTGATCAAGCAAGTCATCAACGATTAGCACCGTACGCCCCGCCACATTCGCGGGTGGCCGTCTGATCCATTGCAATTGTCCGCCGGAGGTCGTCGCGCCATAACGAGTGGCGTGGAAGTAATCGACTTGCAGTGGAAAATCGAGCAGGCGGAGGAGCAGAGCCGATGGCACGAGGCCGCCGGTCATCGCCACCAGCACCAACGGCTCGACCTGCGCAAGGCGCGACGTGATCGCGCCTGCCATGCGGGCGAGCGCGGCGTCGATTTCCGCCGCCGTATACAGGCAATCCGCCTCGGCTTTGACCTTGAGAACTTCGGCGCGCGTCGGTTCCGTCATTTGCGTTCACTCGCGAGCAACGCGCGGCGCCCGGCCCAGTCCTTGGCGAATTGATACGCCGCGCGACCACTCCGCGAACCATGCAACAGCGCCCACTGCAAGGCCGCGCGTTGCGCGGGGTCATGGTCCGATGGGACACCCAGGGCCGTCAGCCAATGTTGCACGATATCGAGATAGCGTTCCTGATTGAACGGATGAAACGACAGCCACAATCCAAAGCGTTCCGACAGAGAAATTTTTTCTTCCACTGCTTCACTTTGATGAATTTCGCCATCGACCGCGCGCGCGTCGAGATTGTCGCGCTGCCGTTCCGGCAATAAGTGCCGCCGGTTCGACGTGGCATAAATGACTAGATTGTCCGGCGTCGCGAGGACTGAGCCGTCGAGCACGGTTTTCAGCGCGCGATAGGTCGAATCATGTTCGTCAAAGGATAAATCATCGCAGAACACCACGTAGCGGCCGGTCCGGTCCGCGACGGCATCGACGATCTCGGGTAAGTCGATCAAGTCGAGACGATCGACTTCAATCAGACGCAGCCCGCGCTCGACATAGGCGTTAAACAGCGCTTTGATTAAAGACGACTTACCCGTGCCGCGCGGCCCCCACAACAGCGCATTATTCGCCGGCAAGCCGGCGAGGAATTGGCGAGTGTTACGTTCCAGTTCGTCTTTCTGAATTTCCAGATGTTGCAAATCGGCGAGCTGAATCGGATTAAATCGATGAATCGCCGCCAGACGCCCGTGGCCGTTGCGCTTACGCCAGCGCCACGCCACGCCGTCCTCGACCGGCGGCCGATCGTGCAGCGGAAGCAATCGTTCGACCCGATCAAGTAGCGCTTCGGCGCGCGTGAAAAATTGTTCGGGACTGGTCATGGCGGGGCTGCGGGTTGGTTAATTGCGGGCCGTATTGTAGCGGACAATGTTGGGGACG
Organism: Gammaproteobacteria bacterium; assembly: GCA_016191285.1. GTDB lineage: Bacteria > Pseudomonadota > Gammaproteobacteria > CAIKBL01. Next base: position 23,256 of record JACPPA010000004.1, on the reverse strand, counting down.
TGAGGCGCGTTATTCCCTCTCCCCTTGCGGGAGGGCTGGGGGGGACGAGGATTTAGTGCTGCGTCGAATTTTTCCCCTCACTCCGGCCCCCTCCCGCGAGGGGAAAGGGCGAAAGAGGCAACCGCATTATTGGGCGTCGCTCCAACACAGCGCGTACCAGCAGCTTCACAACTACCCGGTAGGCAACACCGGCACGGATCATGAGCCGCACACCAAGGGCAACAAGTACAACATCACTCCGGCGCGGCGTTCTTTCTTATCCAACCTGCGTGGCTACCTGTGTTTAAAGGGCAACGATGAACTCACCCAGCAGGTATTGGACGGGTTGGCGGGAAATATACCGAGAAAATACGGGTTGCCGTTTCTGGGCGACAACAATTTTCTCCCCGACCGAATTGAAGCGGTTGAACGAATCGACCCCGCGCACTGGTTTGTGAAAGTGGAGCCGGAGGATGACGGCGGCATTGCCGCGAACATCGCCCGGCTTACGGTGACGATTGATCGGGCGGATATGTCAATGACCAAATCGCGGTTGTTCCGTGTGTCGGATACGGCGAGCCCCGATGTTCCAAGTAACGCGTGGGTTGACGTTGGTTATGGGTAGTCATTTATAGCCTCTCGATCGCCCGCGCCGGACTCAACACCTCCACCGGCCCACCTTTCGGAAAGTGCTTGAGATTGCCGTTAACGAGCGGACAACTTACCGCAGCGGCGCAATCGTAGAACGGCTGGTCCTTGGGGTCCGAGCATTCGACACTCAAACGCGGAATCCGTAGCACCGCCCAACCTTCCGTAACAATCAGTTCGATCAAACTGTCGATGTCTTCGGGATCGAAGCTAAACTTCCTGCGCGCGAGGACGGTCGCGTACTCATCGAGAATCGGACGGCTGTAAACCGCGACCACGCGTCCGTGCAAGAGATGGTTAAGGATTTTTCCAGGCGGGCCGTTAACGCTCAAAAGGCCCGAGACGACAACGTTGGTATCAAGCACCAGCCGCATGTTTGGATTTCGCGGTTTTGCGCGCGGCGCTGATCTGAACATTGATTTCTTTTGTGGTCATCTTGTTCAGACCGCGAGCAGTAGCGCGCGCCCGCATCGATCCAATCGCAACTTCAGCGCGCGCGCGGCGCAACGCACGGAGTTCTTCTTCCAGTTTCTCAGAGTTGGTCCCCGTGAGCAGCGCGAAAGGTTTCCCCTTGCGCGTGACGACAAGTTCGCGGACCTGAGTCAATTTTTTCCAGACTTTCGCGGGCTGCGTTTCAAATTCTTTCAGGGTGATGAAGTCCATAGCCGCTCCAAAAACGGAAGTCGATACGTGGAACCCAACTATAGCCGTCGCCTCCAAGCTCCGCAATTTTGCCACTACAACGAGGGTAAGCCATGCCCGAAGCGCAATCCCTGATACGCGTGATGGCGCTGCACGCCCTCGCCTACTGCGAGCGGTTGTTTTATTTAGAAGAGGTCGAAGAAATTCGCGTCGCCGATCATCGCGTGTACGCGGGCCGCACCCTGCACGAGGCCGAAGTAGACGGCGACGGCGAATGGCAATCGGTTCAGCTCGAAAGCGACACCTGGGGCCTCAAAGGCAAAGTGGACTACGTGCGTTACCGCGACGGCGGCTTGATGTTCGTACATCTATGTCCGCGGTGCGCGTCACGCGTACATGAGCGCGGCGACCGTAGCATTGTATTTCTCGAGCGAAGTACGTGTCGGCAGCAAGAGACAACGCGCTACTGCGTGCAAAGGAATCAAGAACGTTCTTTTACTATCTGGACTTGGAAGGCTAGAGGTGGTTTTATCTTCGATGCCGAAAGGCGTTGAGCACTAGCCACTCCGCGCTTGGTAAGTATTACGGTCTTCCGCGTCGCGTATTCGTAACCGGTCGCTCGTAACGGCCGCAACGCACGGCGCTCCACTGTCTCCAATACAATCCAACAACTGTTTTCGCGCTTTCGGAAGGGCGTTCGATCCAAGCCGCAGCCACTCCGCTCGGGAGCGTTCACCCGCAACCGAATGGAACTCAAAGATCGCGCCGCAGCGCCTTAGTCAGCTGATATTCGATGCGCTTCTTCAATCCAAGCAATTTCGCCGTGCGGCAGGCATCGGGCCCGCGCAGCGCGCGAAAGCGCTCCGAAATTTCGAGTTCGGTGATATACACCGGGTAGCGCTCGCGACGTTGCCGGCCAGCAAGAATATGCGCGGCAAGCGCCGTAAACAGCCCTGCCCCGTGCGTCTGCGAGCTGAACTCGCGCTCGTCGCAGTAGCAGGTGAAATCGGGTCGCGCGTCCGCATTCAAATCCGCGACCACGCGCAACGCCAGATACGCGTTGCCGCGTGGGCTTGGCCGCGCCACGGGAATGGCCTTGAGGGTTCCCGCCTGATCGGGTAGTAGCCGATAGCATTCAATTGGCGCGCTGGGGCGAGGCTGCAGATCACCATCGACATTTAGGTGTTGCTGCAGACCCATTAAAAAGCGTTCCAAGTGATCGAAATACGCCAACAGATCGGGCTCGATGCTGCGCTCGAAAAATAGATCGCCTTGTTCGTCGAGCACGTAGAAATCCATCTTGGTGTTGTGATGGTAGGCAAACGCCTGTACCGACCCCTGCTTATTGTGGCGATAGCTGCAGGCTAACGCGGGTAAGCCATTACAACTGTTGTCGAAGATGACGCGCTTGAAGGCTGCCTCCGATTCGGCGAGCGCGGTGATCAACGTCAAGGGACTGGCATGCAGCCGAAAACGCGGGCCCGCGTCACTCCGGGCGAGTTCGTGAAAGCCGTCCGCCACCGCGACGATGTGATGAACCCGTCCGTGCTGCGCCGGTTTCCCAAAAGCCGTATAAATCGCACGGAGATAATGAGTCACGCGTTGTCGAATCGAATGATGATAATCCGGCGTAAAGCAATAGACCTCAGGGATTGGCGGGTAGTCGCCGTCGGCTCGCGCGAGATATTCGGTCAGCGCGCGTGGTAATGCATCGGGTCCGGTATAGCGATAACAATAAAGCTCTTCCCAGCTGGTGCACAGCACCACATCGACGGCGCCAATTAAACTGCTGCGGCGTCCGCCAAATCGAAACGCATCGGTGTAGACGCTGGTCAGCACATCGCCCTCGGCAAGTTTGGCGGGTGCGATGTCGCAATCAACATTGATAAAAAATAACGCCTGGGTCGCGACCGCTTTGCGAGTTAATGCGGTCGCCGGCGTGGCCGGCAAACGTTGAGTAGGGAAACTCTCGTTCAGCGCGTCGAGGATCTTACGCAACTCCCCGAGGCCTTGGCGGCGGCCGTCGCTTAGTAAGCCCCACCCCGTGTGTGCATCGATCAAGCGATTGAAATGGCACCACGTTAGGATTTCGACCAGTGATTCGCCCCGCTTAAGCGGGGCGCGCGAGTCGGTGATATTGACGTCGGCATTGCCGTCGAAGATCGCCCAGTGGATGCCGCTCGCGAGAGTAAGCCGATGCAGCGTTAGGTAAGGTTCCGCTGGGTTTTGGCAGATCCCGCGCGTTATCAATTCAAGCTTGTGCGGCTTTTTATCGAACGCGGCATAGAGTTTCCGCCCTAATATATTTAAGTCGGAACCTGTGATTTTTTGATCCTGACCATGGCGGCGCGCGAACTCGGAAAGCACCGCATAACTTTTCTGGAGGGTCTTGATGAGATCGCGACGTTCCTCCACCGCGGTGTCGATGCGCCAGGCGTGGCGCGCATCCAGTCGTTGAATCTCGTCCGGTGTCCAACCCCAGTCGCGACTCAGATCTTCAATCAACGAGCGCCGCCACATAGCTTGCCGTGCATCGAACGGCGCACTTAACCGTTCGCTGGTCTTGATGTAGAACGCACGACGCAAGAGGCGCAAACGCTCGGAGTCATTACGCGCCAACAGATATTCCTCGACCTTGCGATACATCGCGATGTACGGATCGAGATCATCGAGCGTGATCTGGTCGGTGGTCAGCGCCGATTTATAGCGATGACTCAACAACGCGCTATTCGGATACTCGCCGGCATAGGTCTCCATCAGCAACAACTTCATCACTGATTTGTACGGCGACTCGATGCTCTTATACAGCTGCCACACCGCGGCCCCGAAAAATTCGGCAGGCGGTACCGTGGGTAGACCCCCGAAGTCGACATAACCACGCAACGCAATCCGGCGCTGGCGCGCGGCCATTGTCACGAACTCATCGTAGCGACCCTCGTCGGTGGGCGGCACAAACCACCACAGCGGCTTTAAGCCCGCGAGTAGGAGGCCGGAGCGATAGAACTCATCAAGTAATAAGTAGTGCTGCGAACTCCCGCTGCTTTCGTCCGAAAGCCCTAGCGTTTCGCCACGCTTGAAGCGCTCGGCGTCGAACACAAAGAAATGCATTTCTAGCCCTTGAGTCAGGGCAAAGGCTTCGATCAAACTCGCCTTGGCTTGGAGTTTGTCGACTTCAGCCGGCGTCAGATCGGGGTCATGACACACCCAAATATCGAGATCGCTGTCGCGCGAGTACGCGATGGTGCCGGCGCTGCCCATCAAATAGAGGCCGCGGAGCGCAAACCGGCGCGGCGCCCGCGGTTCGTAGTGAAAAGTCTTGGCATGGCGGCGTGCGGCGGCCAGTGCCGTCCGTGTCGGGTTGTAGTCAGCGACTCCGGCCGGCGTCTCCTGCCCCACATAACCCGGCAATAACGGATAGTTCTGATGGAATAGCAGCGGCACCAGATGCAGCACTTCTTGTTGCCGGGGCAGCAAGCTTTCGAACACCCGACGTAAGCGGTCGCGCGTGACGGTGACCAAACGGTTCTCGATCGCGTGGTGCCGCGGATTGCGTTGGGTACGGTCTAATGAGGTTGCCGGCATAGATGGAAGTTAGCGGCCAAGCGCGTCACTTCTACATCGGCTTCGAGCTTGATTTCGCGCTGCGCGCGATGCCATAAGTGCCTAAATTACAAGGTCTAAAATTCAACAGCGCTGCATTGAGTGAAATGCGTGATTAAGGAATAATGCAGGCGTACCGGATGCGTGCTTGTTCGTGTGCACACCCCCTCACCCTAGCCCTCTCCCGCGAGGGGAGAGGGGATAAGACAACTACTCCCTCTTCCGCGAGGGGAGGGAGATAAGACGACTACTCCCTTCTCTTGCGAGGGGAGAAGGGACTGGATGGCGACGGTCGAGACATCGTCGGGACGACACACGCCCTCTCCCCTTGCGGGAGAGGGCCGGGGTGAGGGGTAAAGATGCCCCCAAAAATTTTACTAGCGCCTTCAAAGAGGACTGATCAATGTTTCCCAGGGACATGCGGATCGCGGGTTTCGATCCTGAACTCGCCAACGCAATCGCGGCCGAGTGCCAGCGTCAGGAAGATCACATCGAACTCATTGCCTCGGAAAACTACACCAGTCCGCGGGTGCTCGAAGCCGCGGGTACCTTATTAACCAACAAGTACGCGGAAGGTTATCCGGGCAAGCGCTACTACGGCGGCTGCGAACATGTTGATGTGGTGGAACAACTCGCCATCGATCGCGCGAAAGTTTTATTCGGCGCAGATTACGCCAACGTTCAACCGCATTCGGGATCCCAAGCGAACGGTGCGGTATATCTCGCACTATTGAACGCGGGGGATTGCGTGCTCGGCATGAGTCTCGCGCATGGTGGCCATCTCACCCATGGCGCTAGTGTTAATTTTTCCGGGCGCACGTATCGCGCCGTGCAGTACGGACTCGATCCGGCGACTGGACGCATTGATTACGCACAAGTCGCGCGTCTCGCGGCGGAGCATAAACCGCGCATGATCATGACTGGATTTTCGGCCTATTCGCGCGTCGTGGATTGGGCGCGATTCCGTGAAATTGCGGACAGTGTCGGCGCCTATCTGGTGTCGGATATCGCGCATGTCGCGGGCTTAATCGCGGTGGGTCTCTATCCCAGCCCCGTGCAGTTGGCGGATATGACGACCACCACCACGCACAAAACGTTACGGGGTCCGCGGAGCGGTTTGATTCTGGGCAAACAATCGGAAGAATTGGCCAAGAAGGTCAATTCCGCGGTGTTTCCCGGCGTCCAAGGCGGGCCGCTCATGCACATCATCGCGGCCAAAGCCGTGGCGCTGAAAGAAGCGATGGCGCCCGAGTTCAAGAGTTATCAGGAGCAGGTGATCAAGAACGCGCGTGCGATGGCCGAGACTTTTCTCGCGCGTGGTTATAGTGTCGTTTCTGGTGGCACCGACAATCATCTGTTCCTCGTCGACTTGGTAGCGAAGGGCCTGACCGGCAAAGCCGCGGACGCGGCGTTGGGCGCGGCGCATATCACGGTCAACAAGAATACGGTGCCGAATGATCCGCAATCGCCGTTTGTGACCAGCGGTATTCGAGTCGGTACGCCGGCGATGACTACACGTGGCTGTCTGGAAGCCGAAGCACGCGCACTGGGGGGTTGGATGTGCGATGTGCTGGACCACATCGACGATCCGAAAACACTCGCGACCGTGCGCGGCAAAGTGACAGATCTTTGTCGGCAATTCCCAGTCTACGGTTGAACTAAGCCGCCATGCATTGCCCGTTCTGTTCGCATAACGACACGCGAGTCATCGATTCGCGCTTATTAGGCGAAGGGGATCAGATCCGGCGTCGGCGCGAATGCATGGAATGCAAGGCGCGCTTTACGACTTATGAAACCGCCGAACTCAGTTTGCCGCGTGTGGCCAAATCCGACGGTCGGCGTGAGACGTTTAACGAAGAAAAATTGCGCGGCGGATTCCTAAAAGCGTTGGAAAAACGCCCGGTCGCGATGGAGCGCGTCGAGGCCGGCATCAACCAAGTTAAACGCCGCATTCGGGAAACGGGTGAACGCGAGATCGACTCGCGGCGGATCGGGGAAATGGTCATGGATATGTTGCGCGGGCTCGATCAAGTGGCCTATGTGCGTTTTGCCTCGGTCTATCGCAGCTTTGAAGATGTGCGCGCGTTTTTGGAAGAAATCGAACGGTTGGAGAACGAGCTCCCGCCGGATCTACGCGAACAGCAATTGGATTTGATCCCGGGCGAAGGACCGACGCGCAAGCGTTAGTCAACGATAGACCATGTTTGCGCATGTTGTGGGAGGCCAGGGGTGATGGATGATAAATAGCGATGCATTACTTCCCCCCTCACCCTAACCCTCTCCCGCAAGGGGAGAGGGGATTGGACAGTGATGGCCGACGCGACGCGAAGCGACACGCCCCCTCTCCCCTTGCGGGAGAGGGCCGGGGTGAGGGGAAAAATACTCCGGCCAAGCATCCGCACGGAATCGAATCACTATTCGCAGCTAAAGCTGCTCCCACAAATTCCGGCTGTCGAAGCACGGTGTGCTGATGACCGATGCTACCGACTATAGGCATATGGCGCGTGCGCTCAAACTCGCGCGATGTGGCCTCTATACAACCCGCCCTAATCCGCGCGTCGGTTGTGTCATCGTCAAAGACGGCGCGGTCGTTGGTGAAGGCTTTCATTACCGCGCTGGTGAAGCGCATGCTGAAGTCGAAGCGTTGCGCGCCGCAGGTAACGCGGCCGCTGGCGCGACCGTCTATGTCACGTTAGAACCGTGTACGCATTTTGGCCGCACGCCGCCGTGCACCGAGGCTTTAATCGCGGCGCACGTGGCGCGCGTGGTCTATGCCATCGCAGATCCGCATGTTCCGGCCGGCGGTGGCGCCGCCAAACTCGCCGCGGCCGGTATTACCGTTGAGTGCGGACCCTTGAGCGTCGAGGCGCGCGCCTTGAATCGCGGATTCTTCTTGCGCGGTGAACGCGCCCGGCCCTTCGTCACGATCAAAATTGGCATGAGCCTCGACGCCAGGATCGCGCTCGCGGATGGCCAAAGCCAATGGATTACGAGCCCCGAATCACGCGCCGATGTCCAACGTTTGCGCGCTGCGGCCGGCGCGATAGTAACGGGGAGTGGAACGGTATTGGCCGATGATCCCACGCTCAACGTGCGCGATCCGCGCTTCGATGTCGCGGGCCGGCCACCGCCGCGCGTGGTAATCGATCGGCGCTTGCGTACGCCGCCGTCGGCGCGTTTGTTTGACGTGTCCGGCGAGGTCCGGATTTTCACCGCCAATACCGATGACACGGCATTGCGCGCGCTCGGCGGTCGCGGTGCGATCATCGAGCCGTTGGGGAACGTGGGAGGTGGCGACTTAAGCGCGATCCTCACTCGCTTACACGAACTTGAAGTCAACGAAGTGCTGATCGAAGCCGGCCCAACGCTGGTTGGCAGCTTGCTCGAGGCGGGCGTGGTGGACGAGTTGGTGCTCTATATCGCGCCCGTGTTCCTAGGGCCGACCGCGCGCGCCGCGTTTTTATGGCCAGCGCTAACGACGCTCGCGAACGCACCGCGTTTCCGCACGCTGGAATCCGTGGCGATTGGTCCAGACCGCAGACTCACGCTGGCGCCCGCGGCGGCTTGACGCTTAGGCGACGTTTAATTGATAGTGCCGCGATGTTTACCGGCATTATCCAAGCCATCGGTCGAATACAAACGCTGCAAAAAAGGTGCGCCGCCGTGCGCATGACCGTTGATTCAGGGGCGCTCGATCTGTCCGACGTAAAGCTCGGCGACAGCATCGCCGTGTCCGGCGCCTGTTTAACCGTGACCGAGTTTGCGCCAGGCCGGTTTGCGGTTGATGTGTCGCCCGAAACACTCGCTTGCACGGCGCTCGGCGAGCTCGGCAGCGGCAGCCCGGTAAACCTGGAAAAGGCACTGCGCTTGTCCGATCGGCTCGGCGGGCATTTGGTCAGCGGCCATGTCGACGGTGTGGGCACGGTGGTCGCGCGTGAACCGCGCGCCGAATTCGTGTTCTTTCGTGTACGCCCCCCGCCGGCGCTGACGCGTTATATCGCGACCAAGGGCTCGATCTGCGTGGATGGCGTGAGTTTGACGGTGAACGCCGCGGCGGGCGATGAATTCGAACTTCTGATAATTCCGCACACGTTGACTGAAACCACGTTGAACGCGTTACACGTGGGCAGCACGGTTAATCTTGAAGTGGATTTAATCGCGCGCTATCTCGAGCAGTTGGCGCTGAAATTCGCGGCGCCCACCCCGGGCCTCACGCACGATATACTCCGGGAGGCAGGCTTCGGTTCTAATTAATCCGGCTGACGCGCGCAAAAAACGCTTTCACGCAAAGACTGACCCATGGCTTTAAACACCACCAGCGAAATTCTCGACGACCTGCGCAACGGCCGCATGGTGATCATGATGGACGACGAAGATCGCGAGAACGAAGGCGATTTCGTCATTTCCGCCAATCATTGCACGGCCGAGCACGTGAATTTCATGGCGCGTTATGGTCGCGGTCTGATCTGCCTGACGCTGACCGAAGCGCGCTGCCGGCAACTGAACCTGCCGTTGATGGTCCACGAGACGTTCTACACGCATCGCACGAATTTCACGGTGTCGATTGAAGCCGCCGAAGGGGTAACGACAGGGATCTCGGCGGCTGATCGCGCACGTACGATCCAAGTCGCGGTGGCGTCCGGCGCACGCCCTGCGGATATCGTGCAACCCGGGCATATTTTTCCCTTGATGGCGCAATCCGGCGGCGTGCTCACGCGTGCGGGTCACACCGAAGCGGGGTGCGATCTTGCAGGCCTCGCCGGGTTCGAACCCGCGTCGGTCATAGTCGAGATCTTGAACGACGATGGCACCATGGCGCGGCGGCCGGATCTCGAAAAGATCGCCGCCCAGCACAAGCTAAAGATCGGAACGATTGCGGATCTCATTCGCTATCGCATCGAGAACGAAAAGACTGTCGAGCGCGCGGCCGAAGCGGTCATTCCCACCGAGTTCGGCGAGTTCCGCTTGATTGCGTATCGCGATGCCATCCACGGCGATCTCCATTTCGCGATGGTGCGCGGCGACGTGAAAGCGGACCGTCCAACGTTGGTTCGCGTGCATATTCATAACCCGATTCAAGATCTGACGGCGAACAGCCGCAAGGATGCGGGCTGGCCGCTGCGCGACGCCCTGCGCCGAGTGGCCGAAGCGGGCGAGGGCGTGGTCGTGGTGTTAAACAATCAAGTCGATAACGACGAACTGGTGCGGCAGATTTCGCGCTACGCCGAAAAGGGCAGCGAGAACGGCAAGCTGCCGAAACGCGCGCCGACCACCGCCGATTTTCGGCAGATCGGGTTAGGCGCGCAGATCCTGAGCGATGTCGGCGTACAAAAAATGCGCGTGATGAGCCATCCACGGCGTTACCATGCCTTGTCGGGATTTGGGTTAGAAGTGATTGAGTACGTGAGTTAGTGGATTGTTCGCTCCCCCTCACCCCAGCCCTCTCCCGCAAGGGGAGAGGGGACTGGACGGTGATGATCGCCGCGATAGCGAAAGGCCACACTCCCTCCCTGCTCGCGCGAGGGGGAAGGGGATAAAAAGACAACTCTCCCTCTCCCCTTGCGGGAGAGGGCTGGGGTGAGGGGTAAATTGAAAAAAAGGAGACAAGGATGTCTCAAACCAAAACGGCTATCGCGAGAAAACTGCGCAGCCGTATGACCGATGCGGAACGCCACCTGTGGCAAAAATTACGGACGCACCAGCTCGGCGGTGTTAAATTTAGACGCCAAACACCGCTCGGGCGCTACATCGCGGACTTTGTGTGTTTCGACGCAAAGTTAATCGTCGAAGTAGATGGGGGCCAGCACGCGGATAGTGCAATCGATCAGGTTCGCGACGTGTGGTTGCAGGCACGCGGGTATCGGGTTCTGCGATTTTGGAACAATGAAGTTCTGGCTAACGTGGACGCTGTATTAGCGAAGATTGCGGAATTTCTGCCCCCTCACCCTAACCCTCTCCCGCGAGGGGAGAGGGGATTGGACGGTGATGATCGAGACATCGTCGGAACGACGCACTCCCTCTCCCCTGGCGGGAGAGGGCCGGGGTGAGGGGGAAACTAACCACCCTGCCTAAATAAAAGCCAACACAAGAGAGTAGGCCATGAGCGGCAGCAAGATTATCGAAGGCAAACTGATGCTGGATGCGCGCGCGAAATTTGCGCTGGTGTGCAGCCGGTTTAATAATTTCATCGTCGATCACTTGGAGCGCGGCTGTATCGATGCGCTGCGCCGCCACGGCGTCAACGAGGCGGATATCACTATCGTCCGCGTGCCCGGCGCCTTCGAACTCCCAGTGGTAGTGCGCAAGCTCGCGCTGGCAGGCAAGCACGACGCGGTCATTGCACTCGGTGCTGTAATCCGTGGTTCCACCCCACATTTTGATCATGTCGCCGGGGCTTGTTCACGCGGTCTTTCGAGTATAGCCACGGACACCGGAGTGCCGGTGATTTTTGGCGTGTTAACCGTCGACTCCATCGAACAAGCCATCGAACGCGCCGGCACCAAAGCCGGAAATAAGGGCGCGGATGCCGCGGTGTCCGCCATTGAAATGATCTCCGTGCTGCGTCAGCTTTGAATGAGTAAAAGTGGCATCTACGGCCGGGTTCGCGCGCGCCGCTGCGCCGTACAAGCGCTCTATCAATGGCAACTCACGGGTCAAGATCCGAACGAAATTCTCAAGGAATTTGTCGCCCAACGCGAATTGATTAAGGTCGATCTCGATTACTTCTCCGTGCTCACGCGCGACGCGCCGCGCCACATCGAGGCGCTGTTAAAAGATTTAGAACCGGCACTTGATCGACCCTGGCTCCAACTCGGACCGGTGGAGCGCAGCGTGTTGTTGGTGGGCGCGTATGAGCTTCGTTTTTGTTCGGATATTCCGTGGCGAGTAGTCGTTAACGAAGCCGTTGAGCTGACTAAAATGTTCGGCGCCGACGAAGCGCACAAATACATTAACGGGGTGCTAGACAAAGTAGCGCGCGTCGTCCGCGCCGATGAAATTGACCGCGGGCCGGCGCCGAGTCAGGTTGCGAGTTCCCCCTCTCCCCCTTGAGGGAGAGGGCCGGGGTGACGGGAAAACGATCCGCGATGCGTCATCCCCGCCCCCTCACCCTAGCCCTCTCCCGCGAGGGGAGAGGGGATAATCCCCGCCCCCTCACCCTAGCCCTCTCCCGCGAGGGGAGAGGGGATAATACGGTGAGGGTCGAACTGGTAGCGAAACGACGGACCCCCTCTCCCCTTGCGGGAGAGGGCCGGGGTGAGGGGTAAAGGCGCGCCACCAAAACATCCAATGGACGAATTCACTCTGATCAATCAGCTCCTGCGCCCCATCGCGGGCACGCGATCCGATGTCATCCTGGGCATCGGCGACGACGGTGCAGTAGTCGCCCCACCGCCCGGCGAAGATCTAGTAGTCGTCGCCGACACGCTAGTCGCCGGTGTGCATTTCCCCCCTCAACTCCCGGCTGCCGATATCGGTTATCGCGCTGTAGCCGTAAACCTAAGCGACATCGCGGCCATGGGCGCCGTACCGCGCTGGGCCACGCTGGCGTTGACCTTGCCCGTAGCCAATGAAACGTGGGTGTCCCAATTCACACAGGGTCTAGGTCAGGCACTGCGTGAGCACAACGTCGCCTTAATCGGCGGTGACACCACGTGCGGGCCATTGACTGTCACGGTGCAAATCATCGGCAGCGTGCCACATGGAATGGCACTCACGCGCCACGGCGCGCAGCCGGGTGATGCCATCTATGTTTCCGGCACCTTGGGCGATGCCGCAGCGGGCCTGCGGGTGGCGCAGGGTGGCGATGTGAAATCCGCAACCGAGCAATTTCTTGCTGATCGGTTTGTGCGACCGACTGCGCGCGTGGCGCTTGGTTTGGCACTCCGTGGCATCGCGTCGAGCTGCATCGATATCTCGGATGGGCTGCTTGCTGATCTCGGGCATATCGCAGAACAAAGCGGTTGCGGCGCGCGGGTTAATGCTGCTGCACTACCGCTTAGTCCGGCATTGCAGGCAAATCTGGCGCCGGATAAGGCGTTGATGTTGGCCGCGACGGGTGGTGACGATTACGAACTATGTTTTACGCTGCCACAGCGTCTCGAATCAACGCTTATGACACGCCTCGGTGCAGACTCAAACTGTAAGCGCATTGGCACAATGGGCTTGGACATCGAGGTGGTTCTACTCGACGGCGACGATAATCCAGTGTCGATATCCGGCCGCGGTTATCTGCATTTCAAATAATGCTTGCGAATTGGAGGCGAGAACGCTCGCACGGGATTCTCGACATAGTTTTAATTTGAACTCCGACCGAAGAAGATGACTATCGCGCTCCAAAAAACACCGAAGCAGCAAACTCCCTCTCCCCTTGAGGGAAGAGGGCCGGGGTGAGGGGAAAAAGCGTGCGACCGAAACATCCAATTGACGAAATCACCCGAACGACGCTCGATTTCGTCGAAAAGGGCGGTTATCTTTCTTATACCTATTGAGGAATCGTTATGGCAACCGTAAAAGAAGAACTCGCTAACCTTATTCGGCAGCAGCCGGAAGACAGTTCGGCGGAGGAAGTTGTCCGTGAGCTTGCCTTTCATGTCATGGTGCAACGCGGACTGGCAGATGCGGACGCTGGACGAGTGATCTCAAATGAAGATATGGGCCGCCGAATCCAAGCATGGCGGAAATAACTTGGACCGAGGAAGCCTTACGCTGGCTCGAAGATATATTCGAATACATCGCATTGGAGAACCCGCACGCCGCGGCGGAAACGGTAGATGGAATTTATAGTCGTTCGCAACAGCTCGCGGATTATCCAGAAATGGGGGCACGATATTTAGCGTCCACGCGTCATGTCCGAATCCTTCTCTACGGTCACTACCGGATTGCGTATCTTGTCAAACGAGACCGGAATGTTGACGTACTTGGGGTTTTCCACGGCGCGCTCGATATCTCGAAATATCAGCTTTGATTACGCGGCGTCTGCTCACTCAGACCGTCTCCGTAGCCCACCCAATCCATCCTCATCCCCATCATCCGCGCCACGTGCCGGTGCAGCATCGATATGCACGCGCACGACCAAGGTACCCCGATTCCTCACACTGACGCTCGTTACGTTCGGCTAAATAGAGGGTGTCCCACAATTTCCCCCGAAGCGCCTTGCGCGGCCCAGTGCGCGCGTAGCGCTTGGGCAAGCTGAGTTGCTACTCCGTTCATTCGGAAACATCCGGAAAGTTGGTCCAGGGGTTGAAGACGGGCACACCCGCTCGCGGGTAATGCGCTGTATCGCGCGAAACAACTGTCAGCCCATGTTGGAGCGCGGTGGCGGCAATGATGAGATCAGGCTGCGAGAACGTATGCCCCGCTTTGCGTCCTTCCTCGACCAGGAAACGCCACTTGAGCATTACCGCTTCACTGATCGCGAGCGTTCTTTGTTCGAACATAGGTCGCAGTTTATGACTCAACCAATCGTTAAGTTCGGCGCGCCGATGCGGATCACCCAGCAGCTCGATCCCGAAACGGATCTCAGCGAACGTGACGGTACTCACGAACAGCCGCTCTAACGGCTGTTCGGTAACGAAGGCAACGACGTTGGGCTCTGGTTTTGGCCGGCGAAGCTCGGAAAGGATGTTGGTGTCTAGGAGCCAGTCGGTCACAGCGTGAAATCGCGCACGGGCAAGGGACTGCGAGTAGGCTCGATTTCAATCTCACGATATGGTGATGCCTGCACTGCCGCGATTAGGACCGCCCCGGTTAGATCGCCGCAAAGCCTTCGATACTCCTCGGCGGCGATGACCACGACCTCGTCGCGGCCATGAACGGTGACGTGTTGCGGGCCTTCATTTCTGGCTTTGCGGACGAGTTCGCTGAAACGCGCCTTAGCATTTTGCAATGGCCAGTAACCCGACCGACCAGCGGCGCGTGAGGAGGAGGGCAGCTTTTTGTCATCCGTTAAACTAGTCATGCTGACTAGAATAGGCTTGGCGCGAGCGCTCGGTCAAGAACTGTCGGGAATTCACCCTAATCAATCACCTCATACGCCCCCTCGTCGGCCCGCGATCCGATGTCTTCTTAGGCATCGGCGATGACGGCGTCATTGTCAGCCCGCCGGGCCACGCTTGCGCTGACCGTACCTGTCGTTGATGAAAAGTGGGTGTCCCAATTCGTGCCCCTCGTTACGTTCGGCTAAATAGAGGGTGTCCCACAATTTCCCCCACCACGTCAGATGGGTGTCCCCGATTACGCCCCCCCGATTCCGTCGCGGCTTATTCTGCGGGTGAGTTGATGCCGATTGCGGCCTTAGGCTACAAACGCTTCATCTAGCGCAAGCAGGAGCAGCTCCAAAACAGACAAGGCCCCAGTGAGATGGGGCCTTGTGCTTAAGCTCTTGGAGTACTTCTCTGGCTTAGGCCTTCCTTATCTTCCAGCGGCGCATGCCGCCGATCAAGCCAAGACCAACCAAGGCAAGAGAGGAAGGCTCTGGGATGCCGCCACCGCCACCACCGCCGGTGGTAGTCCCCGACACGCCACCTAGACCTGCCAACTTGACGTAATCGTTGTCGCCACTCAGCCCGCCTCCTAACCACTTGTTGTACGCACCGACCAGCCAGTATTTAGAACTCACGGCGCCAGTGCCGGTGTTGAAACCCGAAGTAACACCGCCGTTCACGTTGCTTGGATTGGCCGTGAACGCGAACTTCGTAAAGTTCGCGCTGCCTAGGCCTGCGGCGGAGGAGTCTAAACTCGATATTGCGGGGAGAGCGGTATTCCCGACATAAGCCAATATCGTCATATCTGTGCCGCAAGCAGAACCATTACACGTGGTGGTCGACGCTGGGAAACCAAGTTTGAGTTGATTGAGCTGCACGGCCTGGTCGAAGGTGAAGAGAATCATTTCTTCCGGTCCATGATTGTCCATTGCGTGATCAGGATATCCCTCAAAACCTGGAAGCGTGGTGGTACCGTAATTGACTGTACTAACGGCAAGGCTGTTGCCGTATTGGGTCAATAATTGATTCTGGAACTTCGTGGTTGCACCGTAGGTCGTCTCTGGTTGTCCGGAGGTGGTGCCACTCGTATTCCCCCAGGCAGTCGCAGCGGTGATATGCAGCGTTGAGCTGATGAGGCCGGTCGTATTGGCGTTCCAAGTGGTTACACCTTCACCTGACCCTGTGTTCGCATAATTCCAAGCAAACGTGGTTGCCGCGTTGGCGTTGACGGCGGCGACGAACAGCATGGCCGCAGCGATGGTCGGGGCGATAGAGCTAGTCTTTTTCATACGGACCTCAAATGGCATCGGTATCGGTTCTACGGAATTAATGAGCAACATGCATGCCGGATCGATCATTGAGCTTTAGCAATCAATCGGTTGACGGATTTCCACAGTTGCACGACGAGTGATCGGCCGGAATTTGTAAAGTTCATTGACTATCGACACGGTACCAAGCCGCGTTTTCAACGGGGTTTGTAAAATCCATTGACATACGACGCCGCTAACTAGCCTTTCAGTTCGGTCTGCAGCTTGAGCGCGTCAGCCTTGCCGTCGAACTCCTGGGTTATTTTGAACGCCTCATTAAGTTCAGTAAGGGCTTCTTTATTGCGGCCCAAACGTCGCAAGGCTACCGCCAGGTGGTAGCGGATCTCCGGCACATTGGCCGCCCGTGCCCTAGCTTCCCGCAAATAACGAAGCCCATTGTCGGTATCGCCCAAGTTGAGCAAGGTCCAGCCTAGAGTGTCGTTGATCAAGGGGTCCTGCGGTTGCAATTTATAGGCGCGGTCGGCGTAGGTTTTAGCGCGCTTGTAGTCCTTAAGCTTCAACTGCAGGTTCGCCATGTTGTTGAGCGTCGGCGCATGTTCTGGCGCCGCGCTTAAGAATTCTTCGAACAACGTATTCGCTGCCGCGTAATTCCCTGACTGCATGTAGTGTTCGGCCAACGCCCCGGTCGCCCACAGGTCTTTCGGATGCAGACCCAGCCAGTCCTTCAAAATTTTCTCGGCGCCGGGGTTATCGCCTGCACTGCGCAACGCAAGATGCCGTTTCAGGACCCAATCGGGTTGGCCACCCGCGATCCCTGCGGACGCCAGCCGAAAATGTTCAGCAGCCTCCGCGTGCTTGCCGCGCGCCACGGCAACATCGCCCAACAGCGCTTGTCCACTGGGGTTTGTCGGGAAATCCACGACGAGCTTGGTAGCCAGTTCTTCTGCCGTGTTCAAGTGACCGAGCGCGAGTTCAACGCCAGCTAATCGAGCGCGAGCTACTGCGTTACCGGGTTGTTCCTGGATTGCTTTGTACAATGCGTACTGCGCATCAGGCAGTAGCCCTGCGTTAATTTGCATCGCGCTAACCCGTAACAGCCATTCAACATCGAAGCTGGCGCTATCGACCATGCGTTTCAAGATGGGGCGCAATTCGTCCCGCTTGCCTTGCGCGGCCAGGATGTTCGCCTGGGTCTCCATGATGAAAAGATTATCCGGATGCGCCTGGGCCTGGCCCAAAATGAGATTGGTTGCTTCGTCGAATTTTCCGTCGGCGACGAGTAAACCGGCGAGATAACGCGCTATTTCGAAGGATTTTGCATCTGCTTTCACAGCGTCTCGCGCCCATTTCAACGCGGCCTTTTGGTCGCCGCGCGCGGCCTGGGTGCGCGCGAGTTCGAGCATCATTTGTGCATCCGCCGGCTTTTTCGCGAGCAGTGCATTGAAGCGCTTCTCGGCCTCGGGAAATTTCCCCTCGGTGCGATCGATTTTGCCGAGATTGATGTCCGCCGGACGATAGTTCGGGTCTTTTGCCAGCGCCTTTTCAAACGTTACGCGCGCTTCCATCAATTTCCCTAACCCGACCTGCGCCACGCCCAACATATTCAGCAGCGTTAAGTCTTTAGGATTTTTTTCGACGAGCTTGCGTGCAACCTCCTCGGCCTTGGCGTATTCATGATGGGTGAGATAAAGAATGGCGAGCGGCTGGCCGGCGGTTTGCGCGAAATCGTCGCGCGTAAAGACGGTTGCCAACTCCGCCAGCGCGGCCTCGGTTTGGCCCCTTTGGGCCCGCGAAAGCGCTAAATCCGTGGCCAATTTGATGCTCTTGGGTTGCAGTGTCACCGCGCGCTCCAACACGGCGGTTGCGCGCGGATAGTCACCGAGTCCCGAATACGCTTTCGCCAACAAGGCAAGTAGTTCGGGGGATTCCCCAGCGTTTTTTTCTGCATCTTCGAGGAGTGTGGCGGCCTGACGGAATTCCTGTTGCTTGATCAACACGGACGCCAGCATCTTGCGCGTTTCGATCTCACCGCTAGCCGTTTTAACGTATTCCTGAAGGTAGAGCTTGGCCGCCTCCACTTTGCCGAGCGAGTAATTGACGATGCC
This sequence comes from Gammaproteobacteria bacterium, assembly GCA_016191285.1. Lineage (GTDB taxonomy): Bacteria > Pseudomonadota > Gammaproteobacteria > CAIKBL01. The sequence goes on along the minus strand of JACPPA010000004.1, from coordinate 5,031 downwards.
GCCGACGAGCATCAATTGCACATTGTGCATGACGATTTCGCCGCCTAAGGTCTCGATAGTCTGGGCGGCCTCCGTGAGTGCCGCTTGGGCAGCTTTTTGGTCGCCCGCGCGCGATAGCTTGATGGCGTTCAAGTAGGCCAAGCGTGGGTCGATGTGGGTGGCATTAGCGAAGTGGGCGAAATCCGCTTCGGTGTCTTTGTCGCGGCCAAGGTCTAGCAATAAACCAACTCGCGCGAGGCGCGCATCGTCGTTCTTGGGATCGAGTTCCAGCACTTTGGCGTAATCGGAGAGTGCCTCGTCGGTCCGGTCTTGCACATGGTGCAGTGACGCTCGCGTCAGCCACACGAGGACATTGTCGGTGGTTAGGTTGCTCGCCTTGTCCACGAGCTTCTGGGCTTCGTCGAGCTCGCCATTGCGCATGGCGAGCGTGGCTTTAATGGCCAAGGCGGTGATTGAGTTGGGATCGATGGCGTCCACTTCCGCGAGAATTTTCTGTAAGGCTTCTTTTTGATTGCTCTGTAGCGCGGCCTGGGCTTTGACTTCGAGCAGTTCCGAGCGCTTCAACAGCGGCAAACCCGCGGGCATGGGTTCGGCCAAGACGCGGGCGTGCTTGAACTGCATGACCAGGGCTTTCGCGTGGGGGACTACCGTCAGCGAGATATCCGCGCCGGCCTTGGCCGCCTCGTTAAGGGAGGTTTCCGCTGCCGCGCCTTGACCGTTCGCCACGTAGGTTTCGCCCATTAAAACCAGGGCCGCGACCATCTTGGGGTCTTGTTGAAGTGCGTTTTTGAGCTCGATCAGCGCGCCGTCGTAATCGGCTTTATCCGCTAGCTTTACAGCGTTTTCATAGAATTTGGCGGCTTGCTCTTTGGAGCCGCTGGCGGCGTAGAGGGAGGGGCTTAACGTGAGACCGAGCGCCAGACTGAGCACCACCGAAAATCTAACCCGTTGAATCATAAATCGTTACTCGTGATCCAGAGAGCTGCAGAGTATACGGCGCGGACGGGTTGGTTGAACCATTACAGAAGACTGCGCCCGTTCATAACTCGATACTTTGTTATCGTGGAAACCGCTTTGAGCTTCGAATCTTCATTGTGGCCCCATTCGCGGCTAAAGCCGCTCCCACAAGGCGCCGCCCGGAGCTGGCAATTTATGCAGAGCCATTGTGGGACAGCACACTAACAACTCTGGTGGCATAGACAACGGCCGCGGCGCACATTCCTGAAGGTTGATACAAATGTTTAGGCTAAGCGCGGATGGGTTTCGGCGCGCGGTAAACCGTCGACCGAAGTATGCTAAATCGAATCCCAAAGAGTAGCGTGGTAACCTCCTAGTCTGGCTGAATCTTTAGCCGGTGCTCCGGTCGTAGTAGGGGTGAGTCGCAGGCGACTGGCTCTGAGCCATTGATAACCTTCAGGTGAGTGCGATGTTGAAGAGATTCTTAAGGTCGTGCATTGGACTAATGAGTTTTGGTTTGGCGTTGTCGGTCGCTGCCGCCGAGCAGTCGCCCGTCGATGTGTGGGAGACCTTTCTCAAGCCCAAGTATTTCGCGGATCAGAAGATCATCGAAGATAAAACCGTGATCGAAATGAAGACGCCGTATCGCGCCGAAGACGCCGCTTTCACCCCGCTCACGATCAAGGCCCAGTTTCCGCAATCCCCGACGCGCTACATTGAAAAAATTTATGTCGTGATCGACAAAAATCCTGAACCGCTGGCCGGAATGTTCAATCTCACACCCGATATCGGGCGTGCTGATTTGGCGCTGCGTATTCGCATCGATAACTACACCAATGTGCGGGCGGTGGCGGTGCTGAATAACGGTGAAACTCACATGGTGACGAATTTCGTCAAGGCGCAGGGCGGATGCTCGGCGCCGTTGGGTTCAGATCTCCAAGAAGCAATGAAACATCTGGGTGAAATGAAGTTTCGCACGGTCGGCGAGCGCACGGCGGAAGACGCCATCATCGGTCAACTCATGTTGAGTCACCCGAATATCACTGGTATGCAGAAGGATCAGAAGACCCAGCTCATTCGGCCGGCGCACTATGTCAAAACCATCAAGGTGTATTTCAATGATGCGCTGATCATGACTGCGGAAACGGGGATTTCGATCAGCGAAGATCCGAGCTTTCGGTTCTTTTTTAAGCCCAGTAAGGGCGGCGAGTTGAAGGCGGATGTGATCGATTCGAAGGGCACGGAGTGGACGCATTCGTTTAAGGTTGGGGCTTGATTATTGAATTTACCCCCTCACCCTAGCCCGCGAGGGGAGAGGGGATAAGACGAGGCGCTTCGATGGACGCTCCCTCTCCCCTTGAGGGAGGGCCGGGGTGAGGGGTAAGGAACCAGACAATAATGACCACTGAAACCTTTCGAACCCGGCTTAGGCGCGGCGACCGGCTAATTGGAACGATCATCAGCCTCGCCGCACCGGAGATCGTCGAAATCGTCGCGGCTGCCGGGTTTGATTGGTTGTTCCTGGAAGCCGAACACGCGCCGCTGTCGCCGCTCGACTTACAGCGTTTGATCATCGCCGCCCACGGCCTGCCGTGCGTCGTGCGTCTACCGAATCACGACGAAATTGAAATTAAGCGCGCGCTAGATGCGGGTGCGGCGGGCATCATCGTGCCGCAGGTGAATACTGCCGAGCAGGCGCGGGCCATAGTCGCGGGGGTCAAGTTTCCGCCGCAAGGTAATCGCGGCGTTGGTGTCGCGCGGGCGAATGCCTACGGTTACGCGGTGGCGGATTACGTGGCGCGGGCGAATGAAGAATCCGCAGTCATTGTGCAAGCCGAGCATATCGAAGCGGTACGGAATATCGGCCAAATTGCTGCTGTGCCTGGTGTGGATGCGATTTTCGTCGGCCCCTACGATCTTTCGGCGAGCATGGGCAAGCTCGGTCAGCTTAGCGATCCTGAAGTGGTGACCGCGATTGCGACAGTGGCTAAGGCCACACTTGCGGCGGGACTCAAACTGGGATTCTTTGCGGTGAGCGCGGATCTAGTCGCGCCGCAGGTGGCGAACGGTTTTACGTTGGTCGCCTGCGGGGTCGATACGGTGTTCTTAGCGCAGCGTGCACGCGAAACGCTGCTGGCGTTACGCGCCACACCGGTGCGATAGGGGAGCTGGCGTAGGAACTATTGTGGGGGCCGCTTCAGCGGATGGACGCCCGTCGTCCCGGCGAAAGCCGGGATCACGCCGGAATGACGATAGGCGCAGGCGACAGTTAAGTAAATCAACCAAAGGAATCGGATCATGCACGTAGGCTGCTCACCCATTTTTCAAAACCCTGGTAATCAACGCTCCGATGCCGAGGTCTATCGCGAAGAATTAAGGCTGATTGAGAACGCCGAACCGCTCGGTTTCGATTCGGTGTGGTCGATTGAACATCACTTCACCGATTACACAATGTGCCCAGACGCCGTGCAATTTCTGACCTACATGGCGGGCCGCAGTAAGCGGCTCAAACTCGGCACCAGCGTCATAGTCCTGCCGTGGCACGATCCGATGCGCGTGGCCGAACAAATTTCGATGCTCGATCACCTCTCGGGTGGACGCATGATCCTGGGTCTTGGTCGCGGCCTCGCGCGAGTCGAATATGACGGTTTTCGCATCGACCAAGGCGAAGGTCGCGAGCGCTTTGTCGAGTACGCCGAGCTCCTGCTCGAAGGACTGGAACGTGGCTATGTCGAAGGCGGCGCGCTGACCAAGCAACCGCGGCGTGACATTCGCCCACTGCCGTTGAATTCGTTCAAGGGTCGCACGTATGCGGCAGCGGTCTCGCCCGAGTCAATGCCGATCATGGCCAAGCTCGGGGTCGGCTTGCTCGTGATCCCGCAAAAACCCTGGGAAGTCGTCAAGCAGGATTTTGCGATTTATCGCGAAGTCTTTCAAAAGTCCAATGGCTGCGAGCCACCGCAACCGTTTTGTGGCGGGTTTTATTTCGTCGATAAAGATCCGGCGCGCGCCGAAGACATGGCGTACCAATGGATAGGCGCCTACTACCACACCGCGATGAAGCATTACGAAATGACCGGTGCGAAGTTCGGCACCGACAAGGGCTATGAATTCTACAAAAACGTCGGCAAGTACATCGGCAAACAAGGCATGGATGGCGCCGCGCGCTCATTCGCTGAATTGATGCCGTGGGGCAGTCCGAAGCAGGTCCTCGAAAAAATCGCCTACATGCGCGAAGTGGTCGATATGAATGGCATCACGTGCAATTTCAGTTATGCCGGCATGCCGTACGACGAAGCCGAACGCAATATGCGTTGCTTCGCCGAATACGTGCTGCCGGAATTAAAGAAATGGGAAACGACTCCACTCGCGGATCCCAAACTGCTTAACTTGCGCGCAGCCTAAGGAACACTAACTAGCCGGCACTGTAACTTAAGGAAGCTCTGCAAAAGGCAGAGCTTCCTGCGGCACAGGGAGGTGCTTACTCTGAAAAGTCCAGGAGGGACTTAATCAGAGTTTCCTTAAGACCAACGCAGGCTTCGAGGCGGTGCCGACACCGGATGCCGAACCCCGTCAGCCCGGAACGTGCGCAGCCCTTATAGACGTCACCCCGGAATTCGCGCAGCGAATATCCGGGGCGGGAGCCCGCCGGTATGTCAGGCACTCCTGGATCCCGGGTCGGCGCGGCTCAGGCCGCTTCGCCCGGGATGACGTAAGCGACGCGCATCGCTTATGGGGTGCCAGTTGAGTCTGCGCGACTGACGTGGCTCCGCCCGGGATGACGGATCTCACAATTTAGGCCGGGTTCGAATCGCGCTTACAAAAGCTGAAATGCCGGGAAGGATTCGCAATCCTGGCCCTTCGTCATTCCGGCGAATGCCGGAATCCAGTCAAACAATGAATTCATTTTTCACTGACCACCAATGGCGCCTTGTGGGAGCCGCTTTAGCGGCGAATCGTTCAACCCTTCAATCACCGTCCAGGCAACGGGGATTCGCGGCTAAAGCCGCTCCCACAGTACAGGCTCCCACCACCCATTGGATTTGTGGGAGCCGCTTTAGCGGCGAATTGTTC
>JACPPA010000003.1 GCA_016191285.1 Gammaproteobacteria bacterium | reverse complement strand
CACGAGCGCCGTCCTGCCGTCTTCCAAGCGCTATTCGATAATTTTCGCAACCACCCCGGCGCCGACCGTGCGGCCCCCTTCGCGGATCGCAAACCGTAACCCTTCTTCCATCGCTATCGGATTGATTAACTTCACCTGAATCTTGATGTTATCTCCAGGCATCACCATCTCAACCCCACTCGGTAACTCCACCGACCCCGTCACGTCCGTCGTCCGAAAGTAAAATTGCGGCCGGTAATTGTTGAAAAACGGCGTGTGCCGGCCCCCCTCTTCCTTCGACAACACGTAGACCTCCGCCTCAAAGTGCGAATGCGGCTTCACACTCCCCGGCTTGCACAACACCTGGCCCCGCTCCACGTCTTCACGCTTCGTCCCCCGTAACAAAATCCCCACGTTGTCCCCCGCCCGCCCTTCATCCAATAACTTCCGAAACATCTCCACCCCCGTGCACGTCGTCTTCGTCGTCGCACGGATCCCCACTATCTCCACTTCCTCACTCACCTTCACAATCCCGCGCTCCACCCGACCCGTCACCACCGTCCCCCGACCCGATATCGAAAAAACATCCTCAATCGGCATCAAAAACGGCAGATCCACCGGCCGCTCCGGCACCGGTATGTAACTGTCCATCGCCGCAATTAACTTCCAAATCGACGGCACCCCAAGCTCGCTCACATCCCCCTCCAACGCCTTCAACGCACTCCCTATCACCACCGGCGTGTCATCTCCCGGAAATTTGTACAACGTCAGCAGCTCCCGAACCTCCAGCTCCACCAGCTCCAATAACTCCGCGTCGTCCACCATGTCCGCCTTGTTCATGTACACCACGATGAACGGCACCCCTACCTGCCGCGCCAACAAGATGTGCTCACGCGTCTGCGGCATCGGACCGTCCGCCGCACTCACCACCAACACCGCTCCGTCCATCTGCGCCGCTCCCGTAATCATGTTCTTCACATAGTCCGCATGCCCCGGACAATCCACATGCGCGTAGTGCCGGTTATCGCTCTGATATTCCACATGCGACGTCGCAATCGTGATCCCACGCTCCCGCCGCCTTCGCTTCCCCCCCAAACTTCGCCGCCGTCACCACCGTCAACGCCGCCGTCAACGTCGTCTTCCCATGATCTACATGGCCTATCGTCCCCACGTTGACGTGCGGCTTCGTACGCTCAAATTTCTCCTTCGACATGGCTCGTTACCTCTTCAAACGGGATTCGCGATTGAGATTTACAAATCAATTACGTTTGCTGACTGTCTCGACCACGCTCTTCGGGGCCTCGACGTAGCGCGAAAATTCCATGGTGTAGGTCGCGCGACCTTGTGTCGCGGAGCGCAGATCAGTGGAATATCCAAACATTTCAGACAGCGGCACTTGCGCCTTGATCACCCGGCCGGCTGGTGACTCGTCCGCGCCTTCCAACATGCCGCGGCGGCGATTCAAGTCGCCATTCACCGTGCCGACGTAATCTTCCGGGGTTACCACTTCGACGCTCATCATGGGCTCGAGCAGGACTGGCTTCGCCTTCTGTGCGCCTTCCTTGAAAGCCATGGAGCCGGCGATCTTGAACGCCATTTCATTCGAATCCACTTCGTGATACGAACCGTCGTACAAAGTCACTTTGACATCGACCATGGGATAGCCGGCGATTACGCCGTTTTTCATCTGTTCTTCGATGCCTTTTTGAATCGCGGGAATGTATTCGCGCGGGATCGTGCCGCCGACAATTCCGTTCACAAATTCAAAGCCAAGGCCCGATGCGTTGGGCTCGATCTTGATCACGACATGCCCGTATTGGCCGCGACCGCCGCTTTGGCGCACGAATTTGCCTTCTTGCTTTTCCACCACGCCGCGAATGGTTTCGCGATAGGCCACTTGCGGCTTGCCGACATTGGCTTCGACCTTGAATTCACGCCGCATGCGATCGACGATGATTTCGAGATGCAATTCGCCCATGCCCGAAATAATCGTTTGCCCGGATTCTTGATCGGTGGCGACGCGGAACGACGGATCTTCCGCCGCCAAGCGCTGTAACGCGATCCCCATTTTCTCTTGGTCGGCCTTGGTCTTCGGCTCCACCGCGACGGCGATGACCGGCTCTGGAAATTCCATGCGTTCGAGCGTAATGATGTTGTTCAGATCGCATAGCGTGTCGCCGGTCGTCACATCCTTGATGCCGACGGCGGCGGCGATGTCGCCCGCCCGAACCTCTTTAATTTCTTCGCGGCTATTAGCATGCATCTGCAGTAGCCGGCCAATCCGTTCTTTACGATCTTTCACCGGGTTGTAAACCGAATCGCCCGAATTCAACACCCCGGAATAAACCCGAAAGAACGTCAGCGTGCCGACGTAGGGGTCGGTCGCGATCTTGAATGCCAACGCAGCAAACGGTGCGTCATCGGCGGCAAAGCGATCGGCCTCGGTTTTCCCGTCGTCGAGGATGCCCTTGATGCCCGCGACATCGTTGGGCGCCGGCAGGTATTCGATGACGGCGTCGAGCATCGCCTGCACGCCTTTGTTCTTAAAAGCCGAACCACAGAGTACGGGGACGATCTCATTGCGCACCGTACGAGCGCGCAGTCCGGCTTTGATTTCTTCGAGCGTTAAATCGCCCGTTTCCAAATATTTTTCGGTGAGTTCTTCGGTCGCTTCGGCCGCCGCTTCGACAACGCCTTCGCGCCATTTCGCGCACTCGGCAGCAAGTTCCGCCGGGATATCGCGATATTCGAACTCGATGCCGAATGATTCTTCGTGCCAGTAGATCGCCTTGCCCACCAGCAAGTCGATGACGCCTTCGAAGTGGTCTTCGGCGCCAATCGGCAATTGGATCGGCACGACCTTGGCGCCGAGACGCTCCTTCATCTGTTGCACGACGCGCAGGAAATCGGCGCCGGCGCGGTCCATCTTATTGACGAAGGCGAGCCGCGGCACGCCGTATTTGTTCGCCTGCCGCCAGACCGTTTCCGATTGCGGTTGCACGCCACCGACGGCGCAAAATACCGCCACCGCGCCGTCCAGTACGCGCAGCGAGCGTTCAACTTCGATCGTGAAGTCGACGTGGCCGGGAGTGTCGATGATATTGATGCGGTGTTCGGGAAATTGCTTGGCCATGCCGCGCCAGAAGCAGGTCGTCGCCGCTGACGTAATGGTGATCCCACGTTCTTGTTCTTGTTCCATCCAGTCCATGGTGGCGGCGCCGTCATGGACTTCGCCTATCTTGTGCGACCGTCCCGTGTAGTAAAGGATGCGTTCAGTCGTGGTGGTCTTGCCCGCGTCGATATGCGCGGCAATGCCGATATTCCGGTAACGATCAATGGGGGTCGCGCGTGCCACAGCTGCCTATCCTTAAAACTCAATGACTTTGGCTAGTGCCAATTACCAACGGTAATGCGCGAACGCGCGATTGGCTTCCGCCATCTTGTGCGTGTCTTCGCGCTTCTTGACCGCGGTTCCGCGATTGTCAAAAGCATCGAGCATTTCGCCTGCCAGGCGTCGATCCATGGACTTCTCGCCGCGTTTACGCGCCGCATCGACTAACCAACGCATGGCCAGCGCCGCGCGGCGGTTTGGACGCACTTCAACTGGCACTTGGTACGTCGCGCCACCCACGCGCCGGGACTTAACTTCGACTCGTGGCTCGACATTGCCGAGCGCTTGCTTGAAAACTTCGATAGCCGCGCCCTTGCCCTTCTTGGTCATCTCGTCCAAGGCGCCATACACAATCCGCTCAGCGACCGATTTCTTACCGGACGACATCAACATGTTGATGAATTTGGCAACGGTCTGATCGCCGAATTTCGGATCCGGGAGGATGTCGCGTTTGGCTGCTGCGTGGCGTCTGGACATGGGTTTCGCTTAACTCTTAAGGATTTTTGACTACCGGGTCCGGCTAGAGCGCGCTAAGACTTCGGCCGTTTGGCGCCGTATTTCGAACGGCCCTGACGACGATCGGATACGCCCGAGGTATCCAGCGTGCCGCGCACGGTGTGATAGCGCACACCCGGTAAATCTTTCACACGTCCGCCGCGAATCAGGATCACCGAGTGTTCTTGCAGGTTATGTCCCTCACCGCCGATGTAAGTCGTGACTTCCTGCCCGTTGGTCAAACGCACGCGCGCGACCTTACGGAGCGCCGAGTTCGGCTTCTTAGGCGTGGTGGTGTAGACCCGCGTGCACACGCCGCGCTTCTGCGGGCAGCCTTCAAGCGCCGGAACCGGGCTTTTCTTCGTTTGACGCTGACGCGGACTACGTACTAACTGATTGATTGTGGCCATCTGGTTCAATACCGCATCGGCCGCGAAGGCCGGATCGTTTCACCCCATAGCCGCGAGCTGGCGCCCGTGGTGTCGTGGTGAGAATTGCCAATTTGTATTGCGCTGCCGTCACGCGCTCGACCCCCGCAGTGTCCCAGCGGTATGGGTTCGAGTCGCCGTTCGACGCACACCACAGGCGACCGTTCCGAGACTTGGCTCCGGGTCTGATATCTGTGGGTGCCGGGGAAAATAATTCCGGCGCGAAAAAAACGACAGGCCCGGGGACCCGAGCCTGTCGCAGGAGCGGAATTGTAAAGTGCCGCTCACAACAGTGTCAACGCTTATCGCGGTCTAAATACCTTCGCTTCGTTCTGGGTCAGGCATGTCGGGTCCGCTTATTTCGATCTTTCGTCGTTTGCTTCGCTACGCCCGATTATTCCGACTCGCTAGTGCTGGTTGTAAACGCGAAATTCGGGGCATCCGCGCCCTGCCGGCGCTTGCGGCGCCGATCATTGTGGTAGGCATACCCAGTACCCGCCGGGATCAGCCGACCCACGATGACGTTTTCCTTCAAGCCACGGAGTTCGTCGCGTTTACCGGTGACCGAAGCCTCCGTCAACACCCGCGTGGTTTCTTGGAACGACGCCGCGGAAATGAATGACTCGGTCGCCAACGACGCCTTGGTAATACCCAGCAGCAATTGCTGATACGTCGCGGCTTTCTTGCCTTCGGTCTGCATCTTGTCGTTTTCCTCGAACAATCGTTCTTTCTCGATTTGTTCCCCAGCGAGGTAACGCGTGTCACCCGACACTTCGATTTCCACCTTGCGCAACATCTGGCGCACGATGACTTCGATGTGCTTGTCGTTGATTTTGACGCCCTGCAAGCGGTAAACCTCCTGCACTTCGTTGACGATATAACGCGTCAACTCCGGTACCCCCTTTAAGCGCAAAATGTCATGCGAATCCGCTGCGCCGTCGCAGATCACGTCGCCTTTTTCCACATGTTCGCCTTCGAACACCGTTACGTGGCGCCACTTGGGGATCAGCGTTTCAATTTCTTCGCCATCCTCAAGGCGGATGACCAGCCGTTGTTTACCTTTGGTGTCCTTACCAAACGACACGGTGCCGCTGGCTTCCGCCAAAATCGCTGGCTCTTTGGGTTTACGCGCCTCGAACAAATCGGCGACCCGCGGCAGACCGCCCGTGATATCGCGAGTCTTAGATGACTCTTGCGGGATACGCGCGATGAAATCGCCGACTTTAAGTTGCCCACCGTCTTCAACGCTGATCAGCGCATTCGGCGGCAAGAAGTATTGCGCGGTAACTTCGGTGCCGGGCAGTTTGATCTCGCGCCCGTCGCTTTCCACCAGCTGAATCATCGGCCGTAAATCTTTCGCCGACGACCCGCGCTGCTTCGGATCCGTTACCACCATGCTCGACAGCCCGGTGATTTCGTCCAGTTGCCGCGCGACGGTCACACCCTCTACAACATCCTTGAAGCGCACGACCCCGTTGACCTCGGTGATGATGGGGTGCGTATGCGGATCCCAATTCGCGATATTTTGACCGGGCTTGATGGTCGCGCCTTCGGCCACGGTCAAGGTAGCGCCGTAAGGCACCTTGTAGCGTTCACGTTCGCGCCCGATCTCGTCCATGACGACTAATTCACCCGACCGCGACACCGAAATGAAGGTGCCATTTTCGTGGCGTAGGACTTTGACGTTCTGAAGCCGCACCGTACCGCCGAACTTGGCTTCGATGCTGCTCACGGCCGCGGCCCGCGACGCCGCGCCACCGATGTGGAAGGTCCGCATCGTGAGCTGCGTACCTGGCTCGCCGATGGATTGGGCGGCGATAACGCCGACTGCTTCGCCGACGTTGACCAAGTGACCACGCGCCAAATCGCGGCCGTAACAAACAGCACACACGCCATAGCGCGTGGCGCATGTGATAGGCGATCGAACCTTGACCTCGTCCACGCCGCAGTCATCGAGCTTCTCGACCCATTTTTCGTCGAGCAGCGTGCCGGCCGGCGCCACCAGTTCGGTGGTGTTCGGACGGAAGAGATCGACCGCCACCACGCGTCCCAGCACGCGATCGCGTAAGGCTTCGACCACGTCGCCGCCTTCGATGAGCGGCGTGATCAGGATGCCGCCATCCGTCCCGCAGTCGTTTTCCGTGACCACCAAATCTTGCGCCACGTCGACCAGCCGACGCGTTAGATAACCGGAATTCGCGGTCTTCAACGCAGTATCGGCCAGGCCCTTGCGTGCGCCGTGAGTGGAAATGAAGTACTGCAGTACGTCCAGTCCCTCGCGGAAATTCGCCGTGATCGGCGTCTCGATGATCGAACCGTCCGGCTTCGCCATCAATCCGCGCATGCCGGCTAATTGACGGATCTGCGCGGCCGAGCCCCGCGCGCCGGAATCGGCCATCATGTAAATCGAATTAAACGACGCTTGTTTGACTTGTTTACCGGTGGTGTCGGTAACGATTTCGCTGCCGAGCTTATCCATCATCGCCTTCGCGACCTGGTCATTGGTATGCGACCAGATATCGACTACTTTATTGTAGCGCTCGCCGGTGGTGACCAGACCCGAGGCATATTGCTCCTCGATCTCTTTCACACCCGCTTCGGCGGTCTTGATGATCGCGTCTTTTTCATCGGGCACCACCATGTCGTCGACGCCGATTGAAACGCCAGCGCGAGTGGCTTGATGGAATCCCGTATACATCAGGCGATCGGCGAAGATGACGGTCTCTTTTAGTCCGACGGTGCGATAGCAGCGATCGAACAGCCGCGAAATCGAACGCTTATCGAGCGTGCGATTCACCAATTCGAAGGGCAGACCGTGCGGTAACACTGTCGACAATAACGCACGGCCGACGGTGGTTTCGACCAGCGCGGTCTTGGTGTATTCATTGTGCTTTTCATCGAACAGAATTTCAGTCAACCGCACATGGCACCGTGCATGCAGCGATGCCGCGCCCGTTTCATGGGCGCGGTGCACTTCGGCGATATCGCAAAACTTCATGCCCGTGCCCCGTGCACTGGCCGATTCGCGCGTCATATAGTAGAGACCCAACACGACGTCTTGGGTCGGCACGATGATCGGATCGCCATTCGCTGGCGACAGAATGTTGTTGGTCGACATCATGAGGCTTCGCGCTTCGAGCTGCGCCTCGATCGACAACGGCACGTGGACTGCCATCTGGTCGCCGTCGAAGTCGGCGTTAAACGCCGTGCAGACCAACGGATGCAGCTGAATCGCCTTACCTTCGATCAAAACCGGTTCGAAGGCCTGAATGCCGAGGCGATGCAAGGTCGGCGCGCGGTTCAACATTACCGGATGCTCGCGGATGACCTCTTCGAGAATGTCCCACACTTCCGGACCTTCACGCTCGACCAATTTCTTGGCAGCCTTGATCGTGGTCGCCATGCCGCGGCGTTCGAGCTTGCTGAAAATGAAGGGCTTGAACAGCTCCAAGGCCATTTTCTTCGGCAATCCACATTGGTGCAGCTTCAAGGTCGGGCCAACCACGATGACCGACCGGCCGGAGTAATCCACGCGTTTGCCGAGCAAGTTCTGGCGGAACCGACCTTGTTTGCCCTTGATCATATCGGCCAATGACTTCAACGGCAGTTTGTTGGTGCCGGTGATCGCGCGGCCACGCCGGCCGTTGTCCAGCAGCGCGTCGACCGCTTCTTGCAGCATGCGCTTTTCGTTACGCACGATGATGTCGGGCGCATTGAGATCCAACAGGCGCTTCAAGCGATTGTTACGGTTAATCACGCGCCGATAGAGATCGTTCAGATCGGAGGTCGCGAAGCGGCCACCATCGAGCGGCACCAGCGGGCGCAATTCAGGCGGCAGCACCGGCAATACTTTCATCACCATCCACTCCGGACGGTTACCGGAATGCAGAAACGCTTCCATCAATTTCAAGCGCTTCGTGTACTTTTTGATTTTGGTGTCCGACGTCGTCTCCGGCAGTTCTTCACGAATGCGTTTTACTTCGTGGTTGAGATCGACCGTGCGCAGCAACTCGTAAATAGCTTCCGCCCCCATGCGCGCATCGAAATCATCGCCGTATTGCTCGATCGCTTCGAGATACGATTCTTCAGACAGCAAGTGCCCGCGTTCGAGCTCGGTCAGGCCCGGATCGATGACCACATAGGCTTCGAAATACAGAATGCGCTCGATCTCGCGCAGCGTCATATCGAGCAATAGCCCCATGCGCGACGGCAGGGATTTCAGAAACCAAATATGCGCCACCGGGCTCGCGAGTTCGATGTGCCCCATGCGTTCGCGGCGCACTTTCGCCAAGGTAACTTCCACGCCGCATTTCTCGCAGACCACGCCGCGATGCTTCAGGCGCTTATATTTGCCGCACAGACATTCGTAATCCTTGGTCGGCCCGAAGATCTTGGCGCAGAACAAACCGTCGCGTTCGGGCTTAAAGGTTCGATAGTTGATCGTCTCGGGCTTTTTTACTTCCCCATAAGACCACGACCGGATCTTCTCCGGCGACGCGAGTCCGATATTGATCGCGTCGAAATCTTCCACATGGCCATGCGTCTTGAATAAGTCGAGTAAGTCTTTCACGTTCGGTCGCTCCTAATACGGGGAACCACGCCTAAAATTCGGTTTCGCTATTCGCGATCGAGTTCGATGTCGATGCCGAGTGAACGCATTTCCTTCAACAATACATTGAAGGATTCGGGCATGCCGGCTTCCATGCTGTGATCGCCATCCACGATGTTTTTGTACATCTTGGTCCGACCATTCACGTCGTCCGACTTCACCGTCAACATTTCCTGCAAGGTATACGCAGCGCCATAGGCCTCGAGCGCCCAGACTTCCATTTCGCCGAAGCGCTGACCGCCGAATTGCGCTTTGCCACCCAACGGTTGCTGCGTCACCAGGCTGTAGGGTCCGGTCGAACGCGCATGCATCTTGTCATCGACCAGGTGATTCAGTTTCAAGATATACATATAGCCAACGGTTACTTCACGATCGAAAGCGTCACCAGTCCGTCCGTCATACAGTCTGGTTTGACCACTACGCGGAAGTCCCGCGAGTTCGAGCATGTTTTTGATCTCCGCCTCGTTGGCGCCGTCGAAAACCGGGGTTGCCATTGGCACACCATTGGTTAAGTTGCGCGCCAGGCTCTGCACTTCAACATCGGTCAGCTCGGCCAGGTTTTCCTGACGGCCACTCGAATTATAGATTTTCGACAGGAAGGTACGAATCTCACCGGTGCTCGCCGTGGTATCGATCAAATGTCGAATCTTTTTGCCGAGACCGTCCGCGGCCCAGCCCAAATGGGTTTCGAGCACCTGGCCGACGTTCATACGCGACGGCACACCCAGCGGATTCAATACCACATCGACCGGCGTCCCATCCGCCATGTGTGGCATATCTTCCACCGGTACGATCATCGAAATAACGCCCTTGTTACCATGGCGTCCGGCCATCTTGTCACCCGGCTGCAAGCGGCGTTTCACGGCCAGATAAACCTTCGCCATCTTGAGGACACCAGGCGCCAAATCATCACCCGACGTTAGCTTGGAACGCTTTTCTTCGAACTGTCGTTCGAAATCGGAATTGTGATGCTCGATTTGCCCCGCCAAGCGCTCGACTTGCTCGTTGATCTTGTCGTCTTTGATGCGGATCTCGAACCATTGGTCACGCTTGATCTTCGCCAAATCGCTTGCCACGAGTTTATCGAGGCTACCCAGCGCTTTCGGCGCCTTTTCAACCGCTTTGCCGAGCAACAGGCGTTCAACCCGTTGGTAAATATCGTCATGCAGAATGCGTAGCTGATCGTCCAAGTCCTTTTTCACGCGGGCGAGTTCAGCGCGCTCAATCTCGAGCGCGCGCGCATCCTTCTCGACCCCATCACGGGTAAACACTTGGACATCGATCACGGTGCCGTTCATGCCGGACGGGACGCGGAGCGACGTGTCTTTTACATCGGACGCCTTCTCTCCAAAGATCGCGCGTAAGAGCTTTTCTTCTGGTGTCAGCTGAGTTTCGCCCTTTGGCGTCACCTTGCCGACCAAGATATCGCCAGGATGAACTTCGGCGCCGATATAGACGATGCCCGACTCATCAAGCTTCGACAGCGCGCTTTCACTGACATTGGGAATGTCCGCCGAAATTTCTTCCGGTCCCAACTTGGTGTCGCGCGCCACACAGGTGAGTTCTTCAATGTGAATGCTGGTGAAGCGATCTTCCTGCACCACGCGTTCGGAGATCAGAATCGAGTCTTCGAAGTTGTAACCATTCCACGGCATGAACGCGACCAATAGATTCTGGCCCAACGCGAGTTCGCCAAGATCGGTCGCCGGACCATCGGCCAAGACATCGCTTTTGGCGATACGGTCTTGTGGTTGCACCAGCGGACGCTGATTGATGCACGTGTTCTGGTTAGAACGCGTGTATTTAGTCAGATTGTAAATATCGACGCCCGGCTCACCGGCCTTGGTCTCATCGTCATTGACGCGCACCACGATTCGCGACGCATCCACCGAATCCACCACGCCGCCGCGACGCGCGCTGACGATGACACCAGAATCCTGCGCTACCGCGCGTTCGATGCCAGTGCCGACCAACGGTTTCTGCGTACGCAGGGTTGGTACCGCTTGGCGCTGCATATTCGAGCCCATTAATGCGCGGTTGGCATCGTCGTGCTCCAAGAACGGAATCAAGGCCGCCGCGACCGAGACAATCTGCATCGGCGACACGTCCATATATTGAACGCGGTCCGGCGTCGACAAGGTGAACTCGTTTAAATGCCGGCACGACACCAGACCGTCGGTGAGTTTGCCGTTTTTATCCAAGGTCGCATTCGCTTGCGCGATGACGTATTGGCTTTCTTCGATCGCCGACAAGTAATCGACCTGATCGATCACGCGACTGTCGACCACCTTGCGGTAAGGCGTTTCAAGGAAGCCGTACTTGTTAGTGCGCGCGAACACCGCGAGCGAATTAATCAGTCCAATGTTCGGACCTTCCGGGGTTTCGATCGGACATACGCGTCCATAGTGCGTCGGATGCACGTCGCGCACTTCGAAGCCAGCGCGTTCCCGCGTTAACCCACCCGGCCCTAACGCCGATACCCGCCGCTTGTGCGTGACTTCGGATAGCGGATTGTTCTGATCCATGAACTGCGACAACTGGCTGGATCCAAAGAACTCCTTGATCACCGCGGACACCGGTTTCGCGTTGATCAATTCCTGCGGCATGATGCCTTCGGACTCGGCCAGGCTCAGGCGTTCCTTGACCGCGCGCTCAACGCGGACTAAGCCGACCCGGAATTGATTTTCCGCCATTTCACCAACACTGCGGACACGGCGATTGCCAAGGTGATCGATATCGTCGACGGTACCCTTACCGTTACGGATGTCGACCAAGGTCTTCATGACGTCAATGACGTCCGAGCCATAGCTCCGCAACAGAGCCTTGAATTCGCCCCATTTGATACGTCCGGCTTCGCCGCGCTCAATAATTCCCGGCAGACGCCGGATTTCGGACATCAATCGCGACACGGGAATGTCGGTTTGATCTAGCGTGCGTTCGTCCTTTTTCTTCGCCTTGTCATCGAGAAGATCTTTGAGATCGCGTTCATGAATCAATCTGAAATATTCGTCGTCGAGCACGATGCCTGGAACTTCGCTACCGACCCGGCCGACTCTGCGATTGAATTTCATCCGGCCGACTGCCGACAGATCGTAGCGATCTTCGGTGAAGAAGAGATTACGGAATAAATTTTCCGCGGCGTCCTTGGTCGGCGGTTCGCCAGGTCGCATCATTCGATAGATTTCAACCTGCGCCTCGAGTTGCGTGCGTGTGTTATCCGCGCTCAGCGTTTCCGAGATATAGGCGCCGTGATCCAAATCGTTGGCGAAAATCGTCTCGATGGTGCCGATATGCGCTGCATTGAGCTTATTCAACAGGTCTTCGGTAATTTCAGCGTTGGCCTCGGCCACCAATTCGCCGGTGGCTTTATTTACCGTAACACGCGCAATCACGCGGCCCACGAGAAAACTCCGTGGCACGACGATTTCGGCTAGATTAGCGCGCTTGATCTCATTGATGTGGCGGCTGGTAACACGACGTTCGGCCTCGACGATGATATTGCCCGCACCATCGACGAGATCGAAATCCAAGGTCAATCCGCGCAGGCGTTCGGGCACGAGCTTGAGACGAATGTCCTTCGCGGACACGGTGAAAGTGTCGCGCTCGAAGAATTTTTCGAGAATTTGTTCGGTGGAATAGCCGAGCGCGCGTAACAGCACGGTACCCGGGATCTTACGGCGCCGATCGATGCGCACGTAAACCAGATCTTTCGGGTCGAACTCGAAATCGAGCCACGAGCCGCGATACGGAATGACGCGGGCGGAAAATAACAGCTTGCCGGACGAATGCGTCTTGCCGCGGTCGTGATCGAAAAACACGCCCGGCGAACGATGCAACTGAGAAACGATAACGCGTTCGGTACCGTTGATGACGAATGTGCCGTTCTCGGTCATTAACGGCAGCTCGCCCATGTAAACTTCTTGCTCGCGAATATCCTTGACGGTTTTATCCGCACCGGATTCTTTGTCGTATAACACCAGGCGAACCTTGACGCGCAGTGACGCAGCGTACGTCAAGCCGCGGACTTGGCATTCCTTGACGTCGAAGATTGGTGCGCCCAAGCGATAGCTCACGTACTCGAGAACGGCGTTCCCGGAGTAGCTTTCGATGGGGAAAACCGA
Source organism: Gammaproteobacteria bacterium (assembly GCA_016191285.1). Lineage (GTDB taxonomy): Bacteria > Pseudomonadota > Gammaproteobacteria > CAIKBL01. The sequence continues at coordinate 4,024 of JACPPA010000003.1, read as the reverse complement.
CCTGAACGCCGCGTGCAAACCCTCTTCCGCGCGGCCATCGACCGCGACTTCAGCTTGGAGAAAACCGCGATAGGATTCGATCTGCGTCTCGAGCAGATAAGGGATGTTCAATATCGAGCTGCGCTTGCCGAAGTCTTTTCGGATGCGTTTCTTTTCGGTGTACGAATAGGCCATGGTCGTCCTCTTTATCACTGCGCGCTAGTGCGAAATTGTTGTGTACGCACCGACACACCCAGAACGTAAGGAAACTAAATTGCGCTTCGCAAGCAGCCAGTACCGTTCTGGCTGCTCACGTCGTCGCCTACGTTCGCCGTACTTAACCAGCGCGGCTGCTACTTGAGCTCAACCTTGGCGCCGGCGTCTTCCAGCTGTTTCTTGATGGCTTCGGCTTCGGCTTTCGGCGCCGCTTCCTTCACCGTCGAGGGCACGCCTTCAACCATGTCCTTGGCTTCCTTGAGACCAAGCCCGGTAATGGTCCGAATAGCTTTGATCACGTTCACCTTGTTTTCACCGAAGCTGGTCATGAGCACATCGAAGTCCTCTTTGACTTCGGCGGCGGCGCCGGCGTCGCCCGCCGCCGTCATGACTGGCGCCGCAGCGACTGCGGCGGCGGATACACCCCATTTTTCCTCGAGTTTCGACACCAATTCGGTGACCTCGAGAATGGTCATGCTACTTAAGACATCAACAATTTCTTCTTTGGAAACGGCCATGGTTGAAACTCCTAACAGGTAATTTTTTCAATAATTTGGAAAATTGATCAGGCGGCTTGCTGCTGATCGCGACGGGCCGCGAGCACGCGCACCAGAAGCGCGGCCGGTTCGGCCAACGTACGTACCAATTTGCCCGCTGGGCCCTGGAACATGCCGAGCAGGCGTGCGCGGGCCTCATCAAGCGTCGGCAACGACGCCAGCATTTGCAGATCTTCTGGACCGCGTAACGCGCCGCCGAATGCCAGTGCGATCGGAATTAGCTTCTGATTATCCTTGGCGAAATCTCGTACCACGCGCGCCCCGGCACCCGGGTCATCTTGCGCGAAGACGAGAAGCAAAGGTCCGCTCAGCTTAGGTTGTAGGCATTCGAAGCTCGTGCCAGACATCGCGCGGCGTGCCAAAGTGTTTTTAACCACTTTTAAATACACGCCTGCATTGCGTGCCCGGGTTCGCAAATCAGTCATTTGCGCCACCGACAGGCCCGCGTATTCAGCGGCGATCACCGCTTGCGCCCGGCTCGCGATCCCATTGACTTCAGCAACCACCGTTTGCTTTTGCTCTAAAGTCAAACTCACGTTTTTTCACTCCTGGATTAGCATCACGCACTGCTGACGCCTTACGCATTATCCGCAGCCTAATGGCGGCGGCTGATCCGGTGCCCTCACCAGGGTTTACCTGCTTTGGAATCACCGTCTGCGCGGGCCGAACGAATCGATTATCCCGAGCGCCTTTGCGTTCACTTTCCGCTCACGCCTTGCAGCGGAACGGAAAATAAACCTCACGCACCCTTGACCCGCGGTCTTTGACGGTTAACGCGTCGAAACGCGCTAACCCAAAGTTTCTCTCGTTCTCGAACTCTCGCGCTAGGCGACGGTCTCCACCGATGCACGGTCGACCGCAATTCCCGGTCCCATCGTCGACGAGACCCGAATTTGGCGTAGGTATATGCCTTTTGCCGTACTTGGTTTGGCCTTTCTGAGATCGGCTAAAATCGCTTCGCAATTTTCTTTTAGCGCCGCGAGTTCGAACGACGCTTTACCGATCGAACAATGAATGATGCCGGCCTTGTCGGTGCGGTATCGAACCTGGCCGGCTTTGGCGTTACGCACGGCGGTGGCCACATCGGTGGTCACGGTACCGACCTTGGGGTTCGGCATTAAACCGCGCGGCCCCAGAATTTGTCCCAGTTGGCCCACCACGCGCATCGTCGCCGGCGTTGCGATGGCGACATCGAAATTAATAGTGCCTTGTTTGATTTGGTCGGCGAGGTCTTGTAGCCCAACAATGTCGGCGCCGGCGGCGCGTCCGGCTTCCGCATCATTGCCTTCGGCAAAAAGTGCAACGCGCACCGAACTACCCGTGCCGTGCGGTAACACCGTTGAACCACGCACTACTTGATCGGATTTGCGTGGATCGACCCCGAGGTTGATCGCGACATCGATGGATTCGTCAAATTTCGCGGTGGCAACTTCTTTAACAAGCCGGAGCGCGTCGTCGAGAGTCCGCGGGCGATTTTGATCGCCGATCTTAGCCATGATCGCTGCCCAGCGTTTGCTTGATTTGGCCATGACTAAATTCCCTCCACTTCGATACCCATGCTGCGCGCGGTTCCGGCTACGGTTTTTAACGCAGCGCCGACACTCGCGGCAGTTAAATCCGGGGCCTTCACTTTCGCAATTTCTTCCACCTGGGCTCGCGTCACTTTCCCTACTTTATCTTTGTTGGGGACGCTACTGCCTTTCGGGATGCCCGCCGCTTTGCGCAACAAGACCGACGCCGGCGGCGTTTTGGTAATAAACGTAAAGCTACGATCCGAGAACACAGTGATGACGACCGGAATCGGTAGACCTTCTTCCACGCCTTGGGTCCGCGCGTTGAATTGCTTGCAGAATTCCATGATGTTGACACCACGCTGGCCTAAAGCAGGGCCCACGGGCGGACTCGGGTTCGCCTTACCCGCCGCAACCTGCAGCTTGATATAAGCGTCAATCTTCTTTGCCATCTAACACTCTCCTTGGGTACTAACGCCTCGCGGCTCCCCAATTAATGGTGACGCGCGTGCCCTGCACGGGACCTAAGGTCTTAGTCTTTCGACACCTGACCGAATTCAAGCTCCACGGGAGTGGAACGTCCAAAAATCGAAACCGCGACGCGCAGTCGACTTTTTTCGTAATTAACTTCCTCGACGACACCGTTGAAATCCGTGAATGGGCCGTCGATGACCCGCACCACTTCGCCGACTTCAAACAGCACTTTCGGTTTCGGCTTTTCGGTTCCTTCTTGGATCCGGTTCAAAATCGTCTGCGCTTCGCGCTCGGTGATCGGCGTGGGTCGATCGCTTGTGCCCCCAATGAATCCCATCACCTTCGGACAATCTTTGACGAGATGCCATGACGCCTCGTCCATTTCCATTTGGACCAAAACGTAACCCGGGAAAAATTTACGATCGCTTTTGCGCTTCTGGCCGTCGCGCATTTCGACGACTTCTTCGGTCGGTACCAAAATTTGCCCGAACTTCTCTTCGAGCCCGCTGCGCTTTACCCGATCTTCGAGCGAGCGCTTGACCTGATTCTCGAATCCGGAATACGCGTGGACAACGTACCAATGCAACGCCATCGAGTCCTACCCCTTTTGCCCCATCAGCCACTGGATTAGCCCACCTAGAAGTACATCCAGGAGCCACAGAAAGATCGCGGCCACCACCACCACAATCATCACCACCACGGTGGTTTGAATGGTTTCCTGGCGAGTTGGCCAAACGACCTTACGAACTTCAATTTGCGCGTCACCAATAAATGCTGCAATCGAGCGACCCTTGACCGTTTGTGACGCGACGCCGACGGCGATCCCGATCGCAACTAAGAGCCCAACGACGCGCGTGAGCTTCGGCCATTCGGCAAAGAAATAAAAAGCCGCTAGTGCCGACACTAGCAGCGCCAACGCAAATACGAGCTTCGCGGTGTCCAGCGCGGGAGGCGATGATTCAACGTTCGAGTTCATGCTTATGAGTATTCGTTGTACGTCTTACGCGCGGATGCCTTATGGGTAAAAGCGTTGGCAGGCCAGGAGGGTCTCGAACCCCCAACCTGCGGTTTTGGAGACCGCCGCTCTGCCAATTGAGCTACTGGCCTGTTGCTTTACTAACTGAACAAAACGACGACGCTAATTTGCACGAGCGCCGTCCTGCCGTCTTCCAAGCGCTATTCGATAATTTTCGCAACCACCCCGGCGCCGACCGTGCGGCCCCCTTCGCGGATCGCAAACCGTAACCCTTCTTCCATCGCTATCGGATTGATTAACTTCACCTGAAT
>JACPPA010000002.1:140814-296581 GCA_016191285.1 Gammaproteobacteria bacterium | reverse complement strand
TCGCCCGCCGATCCACCGTTTTGATGACGCCCGCACCGCAAGCTAAACCGCCGCTTGCCGCAGCCGTGCGCCGGTCGAACCTATCCGCTAGACCGCGCCCGTACATCTAAAATGCCGCGCTTATACAACCCCGCTAACACCGCAGCAATCATGACTAGATTCAAGGCCGCGATATTCCGTTCACCGCGCTCGACACCACCGTAGTAGGCTCGGTCTAGTCCTGCTTCGGCAGCAAAACCTTCCTGGGAGTAGCCAGCCTTCAGGCGAAGCTCCCGGATCCGCTCGCCAATCATAATCAATTGTGGATGCCACTTTCGCACCCCACAACGCTAAGGGTATCCTTTCGATGCGGCCACGGCCTATGAGGAGCATTCAAAATGGCCGGGCATCAGCAGTCATCCTCTATGGAAGTTCAGATTTTTCGAACCAACGGAGAAACCATGCGTCTTCTCAATCTCGCTCTCGTATTTACCCTTGTTGGATGCGGTGCGACGATTCAATCCTACGAGCACCTCAGTAACGAGACGAGACATAATTTATCGACTCATATCGGTGGCCAGGTTTTGAGAATCCAGCGCACATCAGATCTCCCGAACGCTTTCGGGAAGGCGGATATTTTCGGTGGCAAAGTCAATAACGGCTACACCGAACTATGGTATCAAGGCTTGGTTCCGGATGGTCGCGTCGTTTTTCGTATCACCGAAGTCGAGACTGAATCCACCGAAACCACGATGAGCCGATACGGCAGTTCTAGGTCGACAGTCAGTGCCCAGCGCGTTGGTGACAATCTCTATGGCACGGTTACTTCGTATAGTGCTCCGAGCGGTAGTACAGAACGTTTGCCACCGAATACGACAGAGTTTGCGGTTGGTCCAAATAAGAGCAAAGAATTCAACGTCGCCGGGGTGACGGTCCGAATTATCAATGCCACCGAAACATCACTGTCTTATCAGCTTTTAAAGTAGGCTGGTAATCCTTACTTTGCTCGAAGATGCTCGGTGGTATATCGAGTGTGCGGCGACGATGTGGGTCACTCGACCTTAGCGAACGTGCAATCAGTAGTCCAGTTTTCGAGTACCGCGCGAGCAATTCTGTCGATCGCGGTTAATGCGGGCAAAGGCAGTGAAACGGAATCACCGAAGGGCACGTCGGCTTCCTTCGGATTAATGCGGATCAGCGGCGCATCGAGCGACTCCGAAAACTGCCGCACCGTTGGAATCGTTGACCCCGCGCCGATTTCGATAATGGCGAGCTTCTTTACCGTCTCCCGCCATTCGAGCAAAGAAGCTTCCTGTGCTTCGGCGTATCGCCCGTTCCACGCCCAGTCACCGAACATGAGGACGTTAGGACGTGCCGGGCCGCCACACGTTGGACAGATTGGTGCACGGCTTAGTAACTGACACCGTTCGGAGTCAATTCGCGGCCGAAAATCATCTGCGGACCACGTCGCGTCCGAGCACGGTTCCAGACATTGCAGCCGATGGATCGAGCCATGCCGTTCGCAGATCCGGTCAACATCAAACCCAGCGCGCTGAAAGTGCCCATCCACGTTGCGCGTAAACACAAACGTGCCACGCGGCATGCGCGCTCCAATCGCCTTGAGCAAACCGAACCCGGCATGTGGTTTGGTCTGACGGTAAAGCTGCAACCGGTGTCCATAAAAGCCCCAGGCGAGTCGAGGATGCGTGTGGAAACTCCCGGGACACGCAATGTCCTCGAAGTGAATGCGACAGCGTGCGAGCGCGGGATAGGCCTTCCAGAATCCTTCCGTGCCGCGGAAGTCCGATAATCCGGAGTCCACTCCCATACCGACGCCGGCAGCAATCACGAGGCCGTCGGCGTCAGCGATAATGCGGGCCGCTTTTTCAATTGACGAAGTGAGCGGCAGCGAGATATCGGGGACGGCCTCTGCCTCCTTTGCTTCAGCAATTTCAGTCGAAGAGTCCACCCAGGGCCTCCGGAATTATCACCGGCGTATTTTTGATGGCTTGGCGAATTTCTTCGTACTGCGCTTCAAGCCACACCTTGGTATCTGGCTCTTTCAGGTGTGCACGAAAAGCGGCAATGTCGGGCTTCGACCAGTCACATTTTTTTGTACGGAGTTCACTTAACATAAATCCCGCAAACCGGGGTTTGCTGGGCGCCTCGAATCCTTCAGTTGGTTCAAAGACCATGACCCGAATAATCGGGCTTAAGTCTTGGCCTAGTACGTCCGTGACTTTGAATGCAAGGTGAAAACCAAAATGGCCACTCACCGCTCTTTCGAGTGCGATGGCGGCGCACATGTCGACGTGACGACCACTGGGTAGTTGAGGCATTGCAGCTCTCCTCGTCTAGGGTGTTTTCGATGCAATTGTCCTGAGCGCGAGTCATCCTCCGGAGTAGCCGCGATGAGTTAAAACCCGTCGATCTGGCCGGCGCAGATAGCTCGATTCGTCGACAGCGATGAAGGCAAAATAAGCGATACCCGTGCGGCGCCGGCTTCCCCACCAGGCGACACACTCGTCGCTTCGTTCGACGCAAAACTTATCGCCAGGCAATTCCAGCCGCAGTGTCAAAGTCTCTTGGCGCATCCACCACGCCTCGAAACGAATTCCGGGGATCCCCGGAAACCAGAGCCACCGCCAGCGCTTCCAATTCGAATTTTCTTCCAGACAGGCGAAAGTCTCAGCGCGGCGCTGTCGGACGAGCTGCAAGGTATCAATCGGATCGAGAGAGTATTCAGGCACGACAAGACTCCTGCGCTGCTGCGCACTAGATGTCTGTCATGTGAATTGTGAGCTACCCGAGAATTCGGTCGCCCGTCGTCGCTATTATTATTCCAATCCCGGTATTTTTGGAAGCCTGGCGAACTACCGCTGACGTTAGAGAATCACAGCGTTCACCAGTGGCGCCGTCGAGGGGCGCGTTAAGCAGCAAACCGTTATTGCGTCTTGCACACTGCGATCCGCGTCGCACCTTGCGCAAACTCGCGCGAGGGCACAGCGCGGGCGTGCAAGTTCCAGGAATGGTCGGTGTCAGTATGCCCCGTCCTCTTTACAGCACCCGTCCGCGCGCCCGGCGGTTGTGATCGAGTCGCTTGCTCGTAACCGGCGGCGCGACCAGCGTCCGGTCCTCACCCGCGCCGAGCATCAAGTATTGCGCCGCTTCGGCGACGTGCGAGTACATGTTTTTGTCCGGTTTGTCGCGATACCGTTCCTCGCCGCTGATCTGCACCCGACGATACGCATAGGCACCGGCCATTGCTTTACGGAGCATGCGGCACTGCGGGTGGATCAATAACCCTGCCGTCCCGTCCACCATGCGATTGAGCGCCTGCGCCACTGCCTCGCGCCGAAAGACGGGATCGTTCGTATGCGCCGGTATCGCCTGAATGCCAACGGTATTCAATATTTGAAACACTGTCCGCTCATCCGTATCACCAGGCTGTCGTGAGTCACCCGCGGGATCGCCGGTGACGCCGGCAATTACGATCCCCGGATAACGCTCTGCAAACGTGCCGCGTAACAGTTCGCCGAATCGCCACGCGCCCATGTCTTCGCACACCAGCTCCGAGTGCCAACGCCACGCGCCCATCGCTGTACGCTGTCCGAACACGGCCGCTGGGGTGAGCCCAAAATCGAGACCAATCCACAAGGGTAGCGAACGCGAAATCTCGAACTCGCGGCAGTGCACCGAGTCGCGATATTCGGGATAGACCGCCTTCCCTTCTCGCACGTAGCCGTATTCGCTGCGAACGTAGACCGCGACCCAGTCGTCGTCCTTACCAGCGCACGCGCGTTCGTAGTAACTCTCCGGCAGGTTGGCGAGGTTTTCCGCCCCCGGGTTAAGACCGCCCGGTTGAGTGAAGAACGCGAATTCTTCCGGCGTGCCTTCCTCTGCCAATCGATACCACCAGTGGTCTGAGTCCGGGCTGTTGGTATCCATCCAGATTTGCGGCTCGACACAGCCGCCATCGCGCACGGGGGGATAGCGGCCCACCCGACCGGTTAACGCGTCGAGCACGGCTTTCGGGACTTCGCGAGCTTCGTTGATCCAGGCACCGGTCAATTCCAGTGAGAGCAACTTTGCGATGTCGTCGGGCCGGTCCAGCGCAATGAACAGCACTTCCAAGTCGAGACCCGCGTCGAGAATGTGATGCGACGGGGGGCCCTGGTCACGCCATCGGCCCACCGACTGCGGAACCCATTGCGACCAGGTTTTAATCGTGGTCGTCTTCAACTCGGGATAAGTGTTCCGAATGACGGCGTAGCGCGCATGCCGTCGGCCATCTGTACCAATAGGCTGTCGGCGCGCGTGTCGGAGTAGTTTCATCACGCAGGCGGTCGATTTTCCAGAACCTATTGGGCCGCGAATGCCGCAGACGAAAGCGTCCGAACGCAGGAAATCTGCGGCGACGGGACCGGGCGGGCGATATTCGATAGCCACTGGGGCGTTCACTCAAAAGCCTCATGGATCGTGATGGCTAATCCGCTACTCGGATCATTCTGCAGTCGGTCGCCGTACACCCTCGGAATGACTTTCGCGACCTCCCACTTAATATTGTCGCAGCGAAGTTTGGCTCTCTGCACGTCGACGGCCGTCTTGGCGCCCAGCGCAATTTCATCGAGTAGCTGCACGCGGGTGTGTGCATACTCCTCGATCGCGACCGCGTACACCGCCGACAATTCGTTGCTTTCGTTGATACGCTTGCGCGCGGTTGAATACGCGATGTGTGCCTCCTTACACAACGTGAGCAGGGCTTTGCCTTCGCTGCCCATGCGCTCGAGCAGGGTCGCGATATCGGCGTCCGTGTAGGTCTGCGGCCGACCCCGTTTCTGGGTGCCAGAGCCGCTTGCCCGCTTCTTGTTCTCGTCTTTTTTTTCGGTCGCCATATCCCATTCGACTGCTAAGCACCGCGGACTCGTCGTTTATGCCGGGTAAGATTGATCGGGCACGCCAAGCGACGGCAGTGCTCCCTACTGAAGCCCGGCGGCGCGAGCACTCATTTTCTGGGCGACGCCGGCAAGGCCAACGACCTTCGGTTTGGCTGCCGGCGCTTCTGTTTCGATGAACGGATTGCATGGCATTTGTGATCTCCTTAAGCGCTTTTGCGGCCGAATCGATCGGATTCCCCTGAGTGTTCCAAAATGACGCTGCCGCCATCAGGGATAGGGTTCTTCGCGTTGCCAATTCTGGACTCGGTATCGGCGCCTGGTACTACGCGATCATCGCGACTGCCGACGCCACCGCGATCAATCGCTGTGGTATTGCGCTGGTCATTACGAACCGCTTCGCCGATTGTTCGATTATCCGGGTCATCCCCGAAGTCGTTCCACAGTGCTCGGTCTGGAACGCCTGGGTGGTTTTGTTTCGGCATAAAGTTCTCCTGCAACAAACGGTGAGGTGATGAAATTAATTCGACGACTGCGAGGGCTCGTCGGCCAGTAAGGCGTCGGCGCCTTCTTCGAACAGAATTCTGCGCATACCGGATCGCACCAACACTTCGGCGAGATCAAGCGCCTGTGACGGCAGCAAGTGCGCCACCACTTTGCGGCCGGCGATTAGCGTCAGGTCATCGAGCACTTCAATCGGCTGTGCATTCATCATCGGGTACCTCTACCTGGATTAAACCATGGGTTGGTGGACACAACCTCGGTGAGGTCGTGTCCACTTCGTCGAGTAGGCGCTTAATCGTTTTCGGGGAAGGGACTTCGCCGTTGTTTGCCGCCAATAGGGTATGCATTGCACCGCGTTTCGGATCAAAGTCGCTGCGATCATCTCGGCGATACAATCGCCAGCGCCCTCCCTGATAACGTCGCAGGGAATCCGCGATCGCCGCGGCTTTTGATCGATCCGTTTCCGGGCATAGATTCGCGAGAACGCGAGCAGCTTCTCGCCGATGCTCACGTTCTTCGCGTTGCCACCAGGGCCTGCTTCCGAACGACGTTGCAACCTCGAACGTACGCTCAAGAGTTTCGCCGGCGCGCGCATTGTCGAGGTAATGCTGAAGCCGTTCAGCAAACCACGCGCCATCTGCGCCTAAAGCAGGCGCGGACACGATCAAGCGACGCAGGCGATCAATGCTCACGCAGCGTCACAAAGACGTTGAACGCTGTGGTGCGCGAACGCGGATGGTCATGTCTGTCGATCCGCAATAGTTCGTAATCTGGACGGGCGTTCTTTGACGAATTCGCGCGCCTCGTTTTCGGCCCGCTTATCGATCTCGCGGAACCGCTGCGTACGACCGTCAAACTCAAACGAACACGGCAACCACCCACGCACTCCATCACGCAACTTGAGTAACCCGATCTCAACCTGCACGCGGCCATTTGGATCGGGATCCCCGTCAGCGTGCAGCATGATCACCACGTCGGCGTCTTGTTCGAGGTTTCCGCTATCTCGCAGGTCTGAGAGTTTCGGCGTGCGCTTATCCGTTTCGACGGCGCGGTTGAGTTGCGACACGGCGACAATCGGGATTTGTAATCGCTTGGCGAACTTCTTCAAGGTTCGTGATATCGCGCCGAGTTGCTCAACGCGAGACTTGAAACCTTCCGCTTCAATCAGCCCAATGTGATCAATCACCGCGAAGTCGATCCGCTCGGTACGGCGCCACTGTGCGATCCGCGCGACGACTGCGCCAAGGCTGAACGAATCAAAGTCGAAGAAAATCGGGAGATCAATCAGGTTTCGAAGTTCATCAGAGGGAAGCGCTGTCTTGAGACGCGCGTATTCGGCGGCATTGCCGCGCGCCAATGCCGCCGAATTCAACCCAAGCCGCGTCGCCATGGCACGCAGTCCGGTTTCGGCGTCCGACATTTCAAGTGAGCAAATACCAACTCGGTAGCCGCGCGCCGCCGCGTGCATCGCCCACTGGTTCATTAACGCGGTTTTGCCAACCCCGGGGCGTCCAGCAGGGATAATCAACCGAGGACCGTGTAGCCCGCCCAGTCGGTTATCGAGCGTCGGCAGGCCACTGGGCGCCCCCACCGCGCCACCGCTGCGCTTGCGTTCGTAGGCAGCATCTGCAGCGTCAATGGCGGCGTCGACGACCTCTGCCATCGTTTGCGGCCGGCTTTCGGTTTCGGTGGTGAGGCCTTCGATCGTCGCCGCGAGATCGCCGATGGCGTCGATTACGGAGCCGCTACCCTGCAAGATCGCGTCGCGCGCTTCGGCCAGCTTTTGCAATGCGCGCCGACGCAGCGCCGTGTCGCGAACAATCGCCGCGTAGGCCGCCACGTTCCCGGCGCCAGCAGACTCAGTCGCCAGCTCCGCCAAGTAGGCGGCACCGCCGACATCGTCAAGCTTCCCGGCTTTCTGCAGCGCGTTACCCAACGTCACCAGATCCGGCAGAATGCCACGCATATCGAGATCGCGGGCCGCGGCAAATATCAATCCGTGTCCTCGATTTGCGAAGTCGGTAGGACGCAACGAAGTCACCGCGGCCAATGCCGACGCGTCCGCTAAGATGGCGCAAAGCACAGCTTGTTCAGCCGCTATCGACGTTAGTTCAGTAGTCGGCCGCGACACGGCACACCTCTGCAGGTCTATCCTTGCGCAAGATGCCGCACAGGTACTGCATTGGGTCGGCGGGTTTTTTGGTGGCGACTATCGCGACAGCCGCCGCGACTTTATCCTCGCCGTACTGGCCGATTTGTTTCCCGAGGAAAGGACGGTTCGACTCTCCAGCGATTCCTGCCCAAACGTCCCATAACGTCGGCGGCGCCAACGGCGCGCCTTTGTTCTTGATCCGTTCTTGATCTTGTTTGGCGGCACGCTGTGCCGGGTTGCGTGACGTGTGGTGCCGGGTTGAGATACCTGTGGTGCCGGGTTGAGTGCGTTTAACGCGGCATACTGTGCCGGGTTGAGTGCGTTTTAACTCGGCACGCTGTGCCGGGTTACTCCCAAATTTGACCTTGTACTCGTTGGTGATTCGACCCGGACTCTGACGCACGTCGATTAACCCAAGTTCTGAGAGTTGCCGAACCACGTCGCGTGCTTTGCGGATTGACATCCCCGCGTCCTTAGCGAGGCGTGTCATACCCGGCCAGCAGGTCTGCGTTGCGTCCACACGATGGGCAAGTGCGTGAAGGACCGACTTGGCGTACGCGTCGATAGGTAGACTCAGAACCCAAGCGGTACGCCCCGCTGGGCTGATTGATGGATTTGGGGTTTCATTTGAGACTGCTGGCGAGACTTCAGTCATACGTCTGCCCCCGCGGCAATCGCGTCCATAATCCCGCGATGTAATCCCCAACAAAGCCTCCTTGCTTCGCTAGTTGTCATGAAGAGGTCCCAGCGATCTGCGCCCTTATTCAACGTCACTGTGACCGCGTCGCCGTCGCCGACAACCGAGATTTCAATTTTCGAATACAGATCGCCTTTGTCTTTCCAAAAAACCGCGTTTCGAACTAGGCAAGATTTCTTCATGCCGCACCTCGCAACCAATCCACCAATTCTGCACGTTCTTCTGACTCTTCAAGCAGCGCACCTTCGTACAATTCCATGTCGATACGGGATTTGATCGCCTCGTCGAGTATCGAGGCGATCATGTCAGGTGGCAGTGCTTCGCATTGCGTGGTAAGGCCCTCGAAAGCGCGACGATCTGTCGCTTTGGGTGGCGCGGTAGGTAAGTTATATTCCGCCATCTGCTCGGGAGTGACGGCAAGGCGTAAAAATTCGGCAAGGCCGCCGAATTCCTCGAGAAACGCAGTGACATCCGCGTCTAGAGAACCGAAAACGTGCACACCGCTGGGATCGTGATCTCCCAGATGAAGAACGCAAACGTTACTCAATTCCGCAAACTGTCTCGCGATGGAGTGTTTGACGGTGACTGAATCGAAACCGCCGGACGAGTGGACCCGAACCGAATACCGTTCTGCGACCCGCTCCAATTGCGGGACCATGCCCTGTGCCTCGCACCAAACGACTAGGCGCGTGTTCTGATAGCGCTGACGATCGATTCGGTAATTGCTGGCCTCACGTTGCAGGTAGTCGCGAGCCTCACCTACGCCATTCCAACCGACGAAACCTGTTTGATGGAAACCGTCATCACGGATTGCATTGAACGGAATTAGTCGTGCACGGCGTGCTTTGTTGAGGACCTCGCAGAGTCGTTTGTACCCTTGCTCGCTTTTCTCGAATCCGGTTTGGACGACTAGGCGGTAAAAGATTCGCCTAATCGTCAGCGGTAGGAATTCACGATACTCCTGAATAACTGTGCCCACGTTTGATATTAAGTGCGCCGTCTCCGCGCGGGGCGTCCAGTTGTCAATGAAACCGCGGGGTCTACCTGCATGAGCGACCGAACTCATGGTCGGCCCTCCGTGCGCACACGCGTAAGGCGTGCCGCGTCTGCGGCCAACGCGTCCGCTGGATCAATTTGCGAACGCAATAAGCAATACTCGCGCCACGCCAAATGCTTTTCGTCGCCTAATTTTGAGCCGTCAGCCAAGATCGCCAGCTGGCGGCCGAGGCGTTGTCGCAAAGTCATCCGCGGAAGGAGCGCGTTCGCATCGTCGCTGGTGAGAGGTTGATTTGTGGCAGTCGCGAGCGTCATTTTCATGTCGCCCTTTCGCTGCGGCTCGCCGCGATTTTTAAATCAATCCAGTCTTCGATATCGGATTCGATCCACGCCGAAGCCCGCGTGCCAATCTTGATCGGCTTAGGGAAATCGCCTCTCGCTATGGCGTCATAAAGACCGGAATCGGATTTGAACCCAGAACGGTTTTTGACTTCCGGCTTACGGATCAGTCGGCGCGGTTTTTTGTGGTCGCCATTGTACATTGGCGGCGCTCCATGCTTGATGTTTTTTCAGCATAGCTCGCCGAGAGACGGGTTGAATTTCCGAAATGCGCCTATTTTAATTTAGGAACCAAATTCTGCTTATGGCGATTTGTTCGATATTTCTTTCGCGCATTTCTGACTTGTTGATAGAGCTTAGTGGCAACTTGAGAATGAACGTCTTCTGGCTCATTGGGATTCAGGATTTTTACTAGTCGTCGAAATAATTCGGCCTCACTTAGCGTCGGTGAAGCGATTTTTATTTTTTCGAGAGCATGCTCAAAGGCAGAAAATCGGCTTGGCGACATCAAGCTAGAAAACGACGGACGGCTCCGCTTTTCGCTTTGCACAGTTTTGGGCGACTGAAGGCTTCGAGCGAGTGCACCTTTCGAGGATTTCATGACCCCGCGTTGAACGCTGAGCGCTGGGTCGCGGTGCATTTTCATTCGACGATACGCTTCGTAGTAGTAAGGGTCTGAGAGAAGAGCAGTGAGGTGAGCAGTCGCTTTATCGACAAGTTTCGAGTCATTTTCGGGCGATTCATCAGCAAGTTCTAAGCTGGGCTCGCGCGGCTTAATTCTGGTCATCGGGTCAGAATACTTTGACACTTTTTTCATCGGCACCTCTTAGGTTGCCCTTTGCAAGTCCCGCACCACGCCGGCAAAGTCACAGGTAATCGCCCCGCGTGATCAGCGCGGCGCGACTGTGGTTACGCCGCCGCGGTGGCTCGACGCTTTGCCGTTGGCTTTTTAAGTATTGAGTGGCGGTGCACTGAAAGTCGGATTTCGAGGCCGGCGTTCGTGGCAATCTCAACCAACGCGTCGAGGCTGAACCGATCGAGGTGGCCACCCAAAAGCTGGCTGAGGCGCGACTGGGTGATGCCGAGTTTCTTCGCGGCGACTGTCTGAGTCAGGCCGCTACTTGCTACGTACTGCTCAATCACCGTAAGCAAGTCCGAACGCAGCGCGAGATTGCGCGCCTCTGGCTCCGGGAATCCGAGGTCTCGGAACACGTTGTTTGCTTTCCTGGTGAACTTCATAGTTTTCATCGTTGTGTCCTCTCGCGATCCGCCATCAAACGGTAACGGGTTACGGCCAATTCCAGATCGTGCGATGGCGTCCGCTGCGTTTTCTTGACGAAAGCGTGCAGCACGTACACGGCCGTCTCGAACTTTGCGACGTAGATCACACGATGCTCGACTTGTTCGTGTATCCGAATTTCGATCGCACCCGGGCCAACGCTCGCCATGGGCCGCCAGTCATGTGGCAATAGGCCACTTTGAACCCGTCGAAGGTTATGTCCTGCAGCGGTCCGCGCCGACGGCTCGAACTTCTGAATCGTCTCAAGGCTGTTGCCTAACCAGATTATCGGCTTCATTGGTGGAATATTCCAGTATTGGAATAAATAAAGCTACTCAAGTTGTCGTTTTAACCGCCGCCACCGCGTTAACGATGACGGCGGAGGTTTAATTGCTATTCCTCGATCGGAGAGCCTTCGATATCGCTTTGGATCTCGCTCACGCAGCGAATTACATGCTGCAGAGAGTAGTAAACCGCATCACCGCCGCGCTCCATTCTGCCGATCGCAGCAAACCCGTCGGATGACGCCACGGCAGCCCAGCCATGCAGAATCGAGATCACTGCGTTTAGCCTGTCTGAAATGTCTAGCCTGTCGAGATCTCGCCGATGATCGTGTGAGCCTTCGGGCTCGCTTTGTGGATCGACGGCGCGCAGGTTGGGATTTCTTTTTGTGGCGCTCATAATGTCCCAAATTCCCTTCACCAAAGCCAAACAAACCGCCCGGTGGTCGTGATAGTTTTTGCCATCCAGGTCCTCGATCTTTGCCACAAGTTCTTGCAAGACGAACTCAACTCGATTCGCCAATTCGACGATTTCGTCATCGTTATCCGGTTGCGTGCTCATGATTGCACCACCTGACAGTCTCCCCGCGCGACGTCTAAGTCATTGCCGAACGTAGCCGCCAGATAGCTTCCTACCTCGGCAAGCGACTTTATATTCGACGTGTTACCGCCAAGGCGCGCAGCCTTTTGCGTGATCTGACTAAACAATGATTCGCACCACGATAAAACTTCGATCGTGCTTTGCGCCATGTCGATTAGGTTTTGGTTCGCCTCAACTTTCGAAGTAGTGGGGACCTCGTGAGTGCCGGTCTTAGGTTTCGGGTTAACATTCGACTTAGCCATGGTGCATTCCCTCTCTTTTTGCGCTGTGGCTAGGCGGGTCCGGTGGTAGAAGCACCGTCCCCGCCGTTTCAAAAACTGGGATGCCGTCCCAGTGCGGTTATTAAGCCTTTTTGTGCAGCGGCACGATCTCGGCGCCGTCGCGTAATGCGTCCAAGTAGTCCGACCACCACTGCATCATCTTGCGGCGTTCTGCGAGATGCTGCGCGCGGTTATAGGCGGCTTTAACTTTGTTACGCTCGCCGTGTGCAAGTTGCCGTTCGATGATTTCAGACGTCCAATGACCATGCTCGTGCAGCAGCGTCGAAGCGATCGATCTAAACCCATGCCCAGTCATTTCGTCTTTTGTGTAACCGAGGCGCCGTAACGCGGCGTTGACTGTGTTTTCGGACATGCAACGAGCGCGAGTGCGTACGGAAGGGAAAAGGTATTTTGCCTCTTTGCGGTCCGTGAATTGCTGGAGTTCGCGAAGAATCGACACGGCCTGGTGCGAGAGCGGCACGATATGTTCCTCGCGCATCTTCATGCGGGCAGACGGGATCCGCCACGTTGCGCTGGGAAGATCGAACTCGGCCCATTCTGCGGCGCGCAGCTCGCCCGGACGCACGAATGTCAGTGGAGCAAGCTGCAAGGCGGCTCGCGTCGTCGGCTCGCCCTGGAAGCCTTGAATCGCCCGCAGGAGTGCCCCAACCTCTTTCGGTTTGGTTAACGCGGCCCGATGTGTCTCTTTGGTGTGTTCGAGCGCGTCTCTGAGATCTGCAGCGGGATCGCGAGTTGCGCGACCGCTGGCGATCGCGTAACGAAAGATCTGGCCGAAGGCTTGTCGTACTCGCCGGGCTACTTCATTCGCGCCGCGGGCTTCGATCCGACGTAATACCGGAAGTAGATCGGCGGCGTTGAGGGTCGAGATCGGATTCGTGCCGATGGCTGGGAACACGTCTCGCTCCAAACGCTCTAGCTTGCGCCTGTCGAGGTATCAGACTATTACCTCTAGATTTACCCCCACTTATCCCCGGCTTTCAACGGACAGTGACGGAGGGTAGCGGAATGATTAGGGATATTTTGGGCGGGATTTCCGCTAACTTTCGGATGTCAGCGGAGGGTGGTGGATGCTTATATGGTGCCCGGAGCCGGACTCGAACCGGCACGGAGTTGCCTCCGAGGGATTTTAAGACAATGGGCCGCTAAGTCTCAATGATTTACGGGTGTTTTTAGGTGTTTTTTAGTCCCTTGCGGAAGTGAAACCGTCACCCGACCGTCACCGCGGATTGAGCCCAGCCGCCCATTTTTGAAGCTTCTCGCACTGCTCCTTGTTTTCAGCAAAGGCTATTTTTGCAGCGCCGAGACTGACTGCGGCTCGAGAGAGGGCCACTCCCTTAGCGGCGTCATCAGCAGTGGCGGTGGCGTCTGGCATTGAATAGTCGGCTGTGGGTTTAGCGTTCCACAGCTGGACAAAACCATTGTTGAGAGCGCAATTGCGATCAGCTTTCGGGCTAACATATTTCGGTAACTCCTTCGTCAGATTCGCGCTTGCGGTGGCCCAGCCTTGGAGCTTCGCTAGATAGTCGGTCGAGATTTGGTTGTCACGAACCATCACACGTTGCAGCTCAACCAGATTGGCCCGTTCCTGCGCAGCTCTCGCGGCGTCAGCCTTGCGTTCCTCGTACCGTGCCCCCTTCAGCCACCCATAGCCGAATAACGCCGCAGCGATCGCCAGGATGGCCAGCGCACGGCCCCACCAGGGGATCGCGATGGAGAGCCAGCTAAGCATTAGCGAATATCCTCATAACTTGCCCCCACGCGCTGCGGCGATGGCGCCGACCGCTTCGGGGACTATTGCTCCCAAGATCGTCATGCCACAAACCCACACGATGGTGTCGGCGACGGCAGCCCAATGCGGCCGCAGGTCCGCCGGCGCAGCTTGCGAGCAAAATAACATCGTCGCCATTAGAAACATGCCGAAATAGGCGGCGCGGCGTTTGAAGCGGTACTGCTCGATCTCTTCTGCGCCCTTGCGTCGATCGAAGTCTTTCGCGATGCGTCGATCGATTTCCTGCGTAGTATCGCCAGTGATCATCGATGCAAGATCGGGATCAGATAGCCCACCATTCCCGCGGCCACCATTGCGCCGGTAATCGCACCACAGCACGCACCGATCAGCCCTGACATCAAGGCGTCGCGACTGGTAGCCGAACTCGTTTTAGCGAGAAGCTCCATGATCATCCGATTGTTCTCGGAGACCCCGATATGCAACGAATCAACCCGCAGTTGCGTCTCGTGCAGCATTCCTTGCAGTTGCCCGAGCTGTTGGTCTTGGTTCATCAGGCAACTCCGGTTAGAAAGACGTTTGCGATCCGAGTAGCGCGATCACCGACTTGATTCCGCCAATCGCTATCCAAAGCTTCATCATGCGCAGCACGCCAATTGCCAGCTTCCAGCGCATCGAGCATTCGATGAAATCCTAGAACACCATGCACTCCCATATTGAATGCCATGTTGATCAAGGCATCCGAGCGAATGGAGTCAAGTAGCCGCACCCAAGGGATCGCCATTCCTAACTCATTCTTGGCGTGCTGAATGTCGAGAAGCAATTGCTGCTCCGCTTGTAGGTAAGTCCACAGCCCGTTGGCTAAGCGCAGCGCATCGCCATATTCGATGGTCACGTCATTTGAGAGCTTGTGACCGTAGCCAATGGTCCAGTAGCCCCTAGTGTCCTTGTAGGGACGACCGTTGAATCCCTCGTCGCGCTTCAGATCATCGATCAGGCTCACGGCAACTGCTTAGCAAGATCGATTAGCGCTTGCGGCGCACTGGGAAGGGTTGCGACGAACTTGATCATGAAGGCTGCAGCGGTTTTGTAGATATCCTCCTGCGCGCCAGCTTGCTGTTGCTTATTGAGTTCGTCGGTGACGGTCTTGTCGGGGATCTCCAGATCCACGGCGGCGAGATCAGGCCGGGGGGCTGTGAAGCTCCACCGATCCAATTTGATGCCGTCGCCGTTGTCGACCAGGCGGAAATCCTGCGCGGTGAGTCCCGGATATTTCAGGATGAGTTTGCGGTAGATGTGCAGCATTAGCCGAGCCTGATCCCCCACAGATACGAGGTATAATTTGATCCGTTAATCGTTTGTGGCGCACCACTGTTTTGAAAGATTTGTAAATTCATGCTGCCCCCCACCACATTGAACAACTTGACGACGTTCAGCATCGGACTCGATCCGCTCGCCGCTTGCATTTCCGCTTGCGCGGCATCGCTGCCCGAGTTGATTTGCACGATGTAGTTAGGCACCGCCGCGCTGACGGCGGATAATTTGAGCGCGCCGCCGACGAGATAGGTGCCCGCGATCGGCGGCGCATAACTCGCACCGGCGCCCAGCGTGCAACCGTTTTTCGTATCGATTAATTTGATGTCGAACGGCACCGTAGTAAAGACGCCGTTAGACGCGGTCGTATTGCCGCTTAAGACCATCAAGAACGCGGGGGCGACACCGACCGGGTTGCCGTAGCGTTGATAGGTCAGGCAGCGCCACACGCCGACGCTATCTTCGAGGAAGAACGCCGTGTCGCCGTTGGCGGTGATGATCCCTTGACCGGCTGGCAAAACGAGATTGCCGCTATTCACCAACGTTTGCGCGCCGGCGAAGATCAGGCAGATCAGCGTGCCGGCGCCCTTGCTTGAAATCGTATTAATGGTAGCGCCGCCGCTCACATTGAAAATATTACCGGCGCCGAGGACCAGCGCGCCCGCGCTGGCGATGGCGTTGTATTTCCAGATCTGCGTATCGGTAAACACGTTAGGCAGCGCGAGCTTCGGCACCGCCGTGTCTTGCGCGGCGCCGAGGGTCGTGCGCCCCCCCGGCGCGTCGACCGCTTGTAGCAACGTTTGCGCGAACGCCGAGACGGTCACGTAACCCGGCACCAGGCCGGCGACATCAGCGTTCTCCAACGCATTCGCGACCGCGTTCCAGCGCAAGAGCTTCAAGGCTTGCGGCGCGGGTAAGGTCGCACTCACGCCGGAAACCGTCTCCGGCAAGCGGATATCGAGATCAGTATCCCGCTTCAATTGTTGCACCAGCATCGTGATCGAATCCGCATCGTCGTCCGCGAGCTGCGCCTTGAAATCACCGTTGTCCTGGTAATCAATCGTGCGCTGATAAGCCATGTTGCGTTTGATTCGAATGGCCGAACCGTTGAGCGGTGCCGCCACGAAGGTGACGTTACCGCCGCCGCCGCTAGGATTCTTGATCCCTGAGACGGTGTAATCCGTGGTCAGGGCTTTGGTCACGCCATCAATGGTGACTAACAGATCAGCGGCATTGAGGAGGTAGAACGAATAAGCGTAGACCGTTGCTACGCCGTTCCCGGTATAGGTATTAAGGGGAGTTTGCGCAGATACCGGCATTAGCGTTCTAGGGTCACTTCGAAAGTCCCAGAATCCGGCCGCCAGTCGTCACGCGGCCGACCTTTGATATCGCCAATCACACGACCGATACGCACCGGCGTGGCTCGAATCGCTCCCGCCGCCGCATCCAGATAATCATCGGGTTGGTTTGATCGCCCAGGCAACCAATCGCGCATCTGTTTTTCCACCGTGTCGAGTACCGAAAGGTGTGCCCACAAAAACCGGCCTGAGATGGGAGGTTCCAGGCCATCAAGTATCCGCTCGTCCTTGTTGCCGACACTATGGTGCTCAACAACTCCGATTCCAGTGCCCACTAGTATCTTGCGTAAGATCGGAGGCACAAAGCCCCCCGGGCCGTTGGTCTCTACGGTGATGGACGGTAGTTGCAGTCGTACTGCGGTTTCCAATATCGAATTGCACTGCGAATAGATATCGCCGGTGAGCGCTTGTGCAACGTGCCAAAAGAGATAGCCGCGCTCGTTGCTGAACAACACGCAGAGCGCTGACGTGTCGCTGTTGATCTTGCCTAAGGCACAATCCCACCAGGCTGCTGCGGTGACCATCTGAGTCTTGCCCAGCATCAGTCGCACACCGCCGTTCGCGTATTGAATCTCAGGTTCCACGGCGTAGGGAATGATGCGGTCTGGATTGAGCCGAATCTGATTCAACGGCTTCGCGACCAACATGTATTGCGAGTCCCATTCATTCAATGTCGACTCCGCACGTCGGAATCTGATCTCGTCACGCGTGAAGTATTCGGGCCACACGTTACCCGCGTAGATATCGATCAAACCTTGCGGGACCTGCGCGAACATGATCGCGCGGCCCTTTATTTCGTAGTCGCTGCCCTTATCGAGAAGCTTACGCCCGAGGAATACATAGGCTTCGGTCACGTCGAAGTTGAGCGGGAACCAGCGTTGATTCGGATCCTCAAAGCGTGCGTGATGATCGAACAGCGGGATTTTGAGTAGATCAGCGCCGGCTTCGATCTGTTCCTCGTAAATAGATTCCCAGGTGTGCGGCGTGCCGATGTACAGCTTCTTCCCACCTGGGACTAGGATGTGCGTCGATTCCCCGATGCGCGTGCGGAGCATCATCCTCGAATCGCCTGACTTGATGTTTTTCGGGACTTCGATGTCATCGAAAATAACCTCGTCTGCTCGAGCAGAAGTGACATTGCTCATGATGCCGTGTGCAGTTACGGAGGAGTTTCGAGCGTCCTGATTGCCGACAATGTCGAACTTCCCTGCTGCAACCTGCCGTGTGCTCATCATCCCGACGCACAGTGGATGCCTTCGTAATACGGCGCGCGTGTCTTTGGAAAGTTTATAGGCCACGGGATCATCGGCGCCCTGGTCAAGAAAGCGATATGCGGGATCGCAGTAAAGACACCAGGCTTGATAGACCGCGACGATGGTCGACTTGGCCGCGCCGCGGAAGACTTCAAGAACGGCTAATCGGCCGCGGCGTTGTAGCCAATGGCAGATCCGCAGATGGATGTCAGGAACCACCCAACCTTGGACATCGGCCCAGATCAGGAAGAACGCGACGAAACTAATGCGTCGGTTGCTTTCCATGCTGCGCGAGGTACTTCGCGGCCCTGATCTCGGCGTCTCTGATCAGATTCTTCATCTGATCGTCGTTTTCGGCATCGGCCGCAAGGGCCGCATCGTCGCAGCTAAAGCCACCGAGGCGGTTCCCGATGGTGATCATCTGCGACACCATGGCGAGAGTTTTACCAGCGTTCTTCTTCATCCAGTAGCGATTGCCGCGGTCTTCGTTGCTCGTCAAGCTCGGCCACTTGTCTGGATCGGCCTCATCCAAGAAAATGTCGGCAAGTTTGATGCACAGCGTTTGGAGCTTTGCGATCTGTTCTTCGGTTGGCCTAATGAGCACGGTTCACCACCTTGTCGAATAAGTAATACGTGAAACGCCCACAGATGATCATGATCGGGATTGCCGTGAGGAATACGAGCGTGCTTAGCCAACTACCATAAGGCGCTGGCAGATCTTTCACTAACCAGAATAGTCCTAGCGATATCGCGAGACCTGGTGCGCCGATGGCAAATAGCGCTACGTTCGCGAACAACCATTCGAAGATTTTCATTGATACGATCGTCCTAGGTTTGGCGCGCGTTTCGGTATCGATTTACCTGGATCCCACCAATAATCCTGCTTGAACTCGGTACGCGCACGGCTTTTAATCTTAGCGAGATATCCGGGCGACCAGTGTTCTTGCAGCTTCTGGAAAATGAGATGATCAAGCGCTGCTTTGGCATACCAGAGTGAAGTTCCGGGCGTGATGCCTTTGAAGAACTTCACCGCTTCGGCTTGCCAATGCGTGTCTTTCCCTTGTGCGGATTGCACGAGATTACCTTGCGTGAGATTCAACGCTTCCTCGGCTAATCCCACCGTAGGACCCAGCAGTGATGAAGTCAGGCTGCCGCCATGCTGCGAGGAATCCGAGAACAAGAAATCACCATAGAGCCCAAGAGCGCCGCCTTTCAGCAAGGATTTAACCCAGAACTTCCAGTCATTTTTCGCGTTCGGCTTCATGTTCTGTGGATCACGGCCGCTGACCATTTCGTTAACCTGCACCGAGAGCGCGCCGAGGATTGTGGTCGAGGCGATCAACGAAGCCAGGTACGCCACGCGTCCCGATCCGCCGAGCATGTTGGCACGACCTAGAGACCGTTCCAGCATGGCAAACGGAAAGGATTTGAACTGAAATATCGAGCGCAGGAATTCGCCCTTTGCCGTCCCGCGTTGAGAACCGAACTGCAACGCTAAGCGATCACGTGCACCCGGTTCGATCACGGCCATCGTCGTTTCTTCCTGTACCGCTCCGATCAATTTCAGCATGGCTTCGCGGCGCACACGGCTGATTGCCTTTGGATCTTCATTCCCGATCGTTTTGGCAATTTTCTCGTCAGCGATCGCGGCCACCGAGTCCGGCGTTAAGACGCCATCGTTGCCGTGGCCGAAGGCTTCGAGCTCTGCCTGTTTGAAGATGTTCCAGTCGGTTTCAGTAAGGCCTTTGGATTTGAGCACCTTGGCGTCGCCTGCTTCGATCTCAGCCCATGAGTGCTCGCGGGTCATTGAGCCTAAGGCGTCCATCATCGTGATGCCAAACGCACGCTGACGGGCTTCGGTGATAGCATTCAAACCACTCACGCGAAGGGAAACATTAGCGACGCGCGAAGTCCAGCCGGAGAGTTGATCTTCGCCGTACCGATTCAACGTCCCGATCACGGTATCGAGGGCAAGTCCGGTGCGCCGCGCCATGCGTAGTTCAGTGCGATCGAGTGGGTTCATCGCGACGAGTGAGTTACGGAGTAGTTGGATATGCGATAGTCCGTTAACCGCCGCAGTCAAGTGCATGGTGCCTTCGTCGGAGAAGGATGAAATGATCGCCGAACCCAGACGGGAAGCGGTCAGCAAGTTCCGCAGGTTGTCGGACCAACGCGCTATCGTGCGGTTGGCGATGGGCTGACTCTTGCCGGTGACATAGTTGTAGAGCGTTTCGATGCTTTGCGCGCGTGACGCCACCTTCTCGCTTTCCAGCGGTTTACTCGTTGCCGTTTCCTTCACGCCGGTGTCGAGGAATTTCTTGAACATGAAGTCTGGATTAGGTCCCAGCGTTTCGGTAGCTGCTAGGTCACGTGAAAGTGAGTGCAAGTGATGGATCATCACGTTGTACAAAGCCCGATCGCCGTACTGCTTTTGATAGGCGATGTAGGCATCAGCGTTCGCGAAATGGATCTGTCGCTCCTCGGCGTGCCGATTGGCTTTCATGCCCGGCCCGGTGAGTTGCCCAGGCTCGATTTTATTGGCACCGCGCGAGGCAATTGATAGCCATGATTCGCTTAGGAACTTGTGAACCTGTTCGTCGGTCATGCGCGTGCCGTCTTCGTT
This sequence comes from Gammaproteobacteria bacterium, assembly GCA_016191285.1. GTDB lineage: Bacteria > Pseudomonadota > Gammaproteobacteria > CAIKBL01. The sequence goes on along the minus strand of JACPPA010000002.1, from coordinate 276,303 downwards.
CACGTAACGCTCGCGATCGAGTTTGGGCAGGGTATCGGTGATCCACTGCTCAACTCCGGCTTGCCCAACCTTCTCCGGGCTGTGGTGATGCGGCATTCCCCAATCGTCTAGTTTACCGATGACGCCACCGGCTTCGTTGTAGCGGGTGCGGAGTTCTTCGGTGACTTCATGCCAGGCCTTCGCGGCTTTCGCTGAGAGCGCGTCGCCGGTGCTTTCGCCGTGTATCTCACGAATCAACGCGGCCATGCCTTCCTTGTTCTGCCACAGACCGAACCATTTATCGCCACCTGCCGCCCATAGATCGTTCAATCGCCGCTCGGCGTCTTTCATGATGGCCTTCGCTCTGGTTTCCAATGACAGCACGGAGCCTTTGGTATTGGCTTTGAAGGCGACCAGTTCGTCCAACGCTTCGAGGGTATTGCTCGGATGATTCTCCAGGTAAGTCGAGACGCGGTCGTTAGCCTGGATGGTTAAAGCGATTCGTTGCTTCTTTTTGGCGACGGCGGCGACCAGGTCTTCGGCAGTCAGCTTTGCGGCTGCGTTCAGTCGTTGACCCGGCGTCATCGCCCGCACGCGTTGCGGGTCCTCGCGCGCCAGGCGGCGCAGATTGCTCGATAGCGTGTTCTCCATGTCACGCAGCTCGACTTGAGACGGCGCCCGGCCTAGGGCTTGTGCGACGGCTTGGATACATTCGGGACGGATCATCAGGCCCCCAGGTGTGACAGGACGCAGGCGACGAGCGCGTCGACGCCGGGTTTCAGTTCTTGCGCGGTTTTGAGTTCGGCGTCGACGGCGGCGAAGGCTTCCGCAGCGTTTACCACGCTGCCGTCTTCGAGTGGGATCGTAAGGTCAGGCTGAGCCGAGACAATCTGCTCGGCGGCCGTTATTTCGGGGGTGCGGGTTGCTTCGCTTCCGCTAGTATTTGCTGCGCGTGTTCCAGGTCGTGAGGCGGATACCCCCACGCCTTCTCCGCCTGCATTAAGGTTTGTAGTTCCTCCGGTGTCGCCTTCGGATACCCTAACTGGTATTCCCTTAGCAGGCTGCCCTCCCAGGAAGGCGGCGTAAATATCTGAGTTGATGGCTTTTGTAGCATACTCATTGTGCAGCGCACTTAGCGCTTTCTCCTCGACTCCATTGTAATCAAAACCCTTGACGAAGGCGAGATTGCTCGCTTTCGCCTGCCCTTTGCCGCGCGTGTTATCGATGACCGAAATTTTGACTTTATCGTTGCCTGCATAGCGCTCGGCGAGTCGCTGGATGGTCTCGGCCGAGCCAATATGCGTGTCAAGGTGCGACTCCAGCGGCACCGTTCGTCCTTGCCGATTCGCTCTCGGTAAGGCGCCTTTGATCAGCGATTCGACGGGATCGCGCTGAACGTGAACGATATCGACCTTCGCCCCTGCCGCTAAGGCTTGATCAATCTTGGTAATCGCCGAGTCGAAACTATGCAGATTGCCATCGTAGGCAAAGGCTGCTTTGTTATAAGCCTTTTTGACCTGAGGAACATCGGCAATCGCCGTGGTCTTACCCGATCCAGTGCCGCCCGACATAAACATCACATGCTCACCAGGTTTCAGAGCGGCGAGGCGCAGTTCATAGAGCTTCTTGATAAACCATGACGCGGGCTCATGAACTGCAAAGGCGAGTTGTGAGCGCGATTCTTTCGAGGCGTTGTAGTCCGCAGAAAGATCGCGCGCGGAATCAACACTTAGAATCTTGCCGCCGTCAGATTCCGGCAAGGTATCGTAGCGCTTCACTTCTGCATCCAGGTTCTCACCCAGATGTTCCGAGAACCGCGTCTCGACAGCGCGCTGCTTAGGTGGAAACTCAGCTGAGCGCGGTATTTCGTCTGCGCGTGAGGGTCCGCGCACCGTTGGCTCTGGCCCTAGTTCCTCACGTACCGCCGCCCGCACGTCAGCCTGTACCGCGACCTGATGCGGATCTGCCGCAAACCGATTCGGATCGACGCCCACGGTCACCGGTTGATCGGTTAAGACTTGTTGGAGAGCGGTCTCGATTGCATTGGTGTGTGCGTTGAGCGCTTCGATATCTTTCGGAATACCCGGCGCGGTCGCCACGGTCTGATTGGCGTGTGCGTTCAGGGTCGCCGCCGCGTCGATCTCCGCTTGCGTCGGAGGATGGTCAGCAAAATGCGCAACGCCACCAAACATCGCGCCGGTGAGCGCATCCATAGCGCGGGCTTCGGCATTCCATGGATTGATGTTTGCGGCCTGTGTGTCGTAACCGAAGGCTGAGAGTTCGCCCTTGGTCGCTAGGTCTGATACCGCACCCAAGCCGATGTTGCTCGCAGCACCGAAACCTATCCGTTGCGCGAGGGTCTTGCCGAGAAATGGAATACGGAATCCGATCGCCGTAGTAGCGCCAGCGATCTCCGCACCCGCTACTGCGGCCGGTCCCGAAACGCCTTCGTCGACCAGTGCGGCTCCTGCATTCAACGCCGCACCAGACCCTAAGCCGTAGAGGTTGCCGCCGCTTAGTCCGATGTTGGTCGCGGCTTCTAAGCCACCACCCAAGAGGCGTGCAGCCCAACCGACTTCGCCGGGCTCGGGCGTGACTTGTTGACGGGCTTCCTTCATGGCGTCGGCCACACGGAAAGCTCTATCAGCAGATTCTAAATCGCCGCCACCTGAACGCAGCCCACCGGCGAGCGTGGCACCGGCTTCGACGACGCGAAGGGCGCCGCGGTGTGGAGCATCGAGCAATTGGTTGCCGAAACCTTGGAAGGCCGGCGTGTCGATGTTATCGGCGGTGAGCGGATGTAACGCCGCATCTTGCGCCAGGCGCGCGGATTCCTCAGGGAAGAATTCGAAACTCATCAGTTCTTAAACGGGCTGAGGCCCTTTGAGATAAGCGGTCTAGCGTGCGCAATCGCTTTATCGATGATCGGTTGCGGGATTGCGTTTGGATCTTTCAAGTCCATTGTGAGCAGTGTGTGAATTTCATCCTGCGTTAACGTAGGAACCAAAGTGGGGATATCGACTTCCTTGCCGTCAATTTTGACGCCAACCGATATTTCGCTGGACACCTTCCCGTCCGGCCGTTTCAAAACACCGAGCCAACCAGTCCCTTTTTGCGAACCATCAGACCGCACATCGCGCGCATTTGGCGTCCAACCATCTTGCGAAGGATCAATAAACACCGGCCGGTAGTGCTTATCGAGCAGGTATCCCGAGCCTTGCTTCACTAGGTAACCGTAGACGCCGTTCTGTGCGGTGTTCTCAAGTTGCAGGTTGTGCAATTGAGATTTCGTGAAGTCACCGGCCAAGGCCTTGTGGTCGTGCAACATATCAAGATTCAGCGTGACCGTGCGATCGAGTTCTTCACGTGAAACACCGCGCGGCAGTTGGATGCTCTTGCCCTTGTAGTCTTCGATCCCGCCGGTGGCAAGATCGAGGGCTTTCTGAAAGCGATCAGAGTCGACCTTGTCGATCTTCCCAGCATAGACACCATCCTGCGCTGCCAGGGCTGCGTAGATACGAAGCGTGTTGCGATAATCCAGATCACGTGCTTGGGCGTGGTTGTTGTAAACGCCATTCGTTGACTCATCAAACATCGACTGAAAGCCAGCGGCGCCCGTTTCGCTCGGCATTTCCACCTTGGGCTTTTCGCCCCAAGGTACGTTTAGGTAGGACTCGCCGCGAAGGATGAGTTGCCCAGCTTGTTTGGCCGTTGGATCATCGGACGCGAGTAATCGACCGGCAGAAGCGAGCGCGCCATGGTTCGGTGCGATGCTGGCGAGCAGCGCGTTGAGTTTCGGTGGATCGTTAATTGCGCTCGCCAGTCCTTGAAGGTAAACCTGCTGCGCTTCCGACATTTGGTGTTTGATGATTTCAGCGAGTCCTAAGGTCTCCTGTTTGGTCAAGGGTGAAACCGGCACACCAGCCCAGATCGAGGCCATTTCGGCTTGCTGAAGGCGCGCGCCGATGCTTTTGCCGATGGTTTCAGGACTGGAGGGATCGATGGGTTGCAGGGTCACCAGGCCGCGATCCTTGGCTGCGGTCAGCGCATCCGCGTTGATATCCTTGACCGTGTTGTCGTACTGCTTCGCCTTCCAGTTGATTTCTTGCGCTTGGGCGAGGGTTGCGCCTTGTGTGGGGTCGGTCGCCGTTTTATGCAGGTTACCAATTTCGGCCAATTGTTGATCGAGCGGCATGGTCGCGAACTTGGCGCGATCTTCAACCGTGGCCGCCATGGCTTTGAATTCCGGCTCTAACTCGGTGCCTTTTACCATCGAAGCGACTTGCGTCAGCATCGCAGGCGGCGGAACGGCACCAGCGTCGTAGATGCGCGCGAGGTTGTTGACCTGACGTTCGGCGATCCGCATCTGGGCATCGTAGGCGCGATCTGCCCGGGCTTGTCGGCGGTCGATTTCCGCCGCGGCTTCCTTGGTCAGGATCAAGCGTTTGTCCGGGTCGAGTTCCTGATACTTGCCGGCGGTCAGCGCTTTTAGCGTGCCAGCCGGATCGCTGTAAAGTTGCCCGGTAACGTACGTCGCGAAGTAGTCCTGACGTTGTTTCTCTACTATTTTCTCAATCTGCGCCGGGTCCCAGCCTGCCGCGCGACCGGAATTCCTGACGATCCCTGCCATCTGCTGCGTAGCTTTCACCGGATCGTTGGAGGCCATCCGTGAGAGCACATCAAGCGAGCCTAAGATGTTCGCTTGGTTCTGCGCGAGGGTGGCCTGATAAATCGACGTATCCAGCGCTTCAGCGTGTTTTGCCTTGATCGCCTCGGTCGCAATCTGAAAATTCGACGAGACTGCGGGATTGGCGTATTTGCTGGTGTATTGGCCGCTCGCGGCATCAAAGAACTTGGTATATTCCTGCCGTTTCTGATCGGGATTCAGGCTGTCGTTCAGCGCTAAGTCGCGAACCTTGTTCTGGCTTTGCTCTTGCAGTTGCAATTCATCGTGCTTCGCCTGGATGGATTCCGAGAACTGCAACAGGCGTTGCTTTTCGTCTTCGGCTTGCTTCGCGAGATGGGCATTGAACGCCGCGACGCGCGCCGCTTCGTCGGCCACGATCCCGCTCGATTGGGTTAATGCTTTGGCTCCGGCTAAACCTGAATCGGTGACGAAAGCACTCGGTTCGCGCGTGGCGAATTGTGGGTCGGGTGCGAGTCCTGCGACCGCATTGCCCCAGTTGTTGAGTGGGATCTGTGGCATTACGGCACCGTGACGGCGTGATTCACGATCGGAGCCGCCTTCGGGAAAAGATTGCTGCCATTGGCGGTGATCCAGTTGGTGGCTGAGGTCAGCGCGCCAACGGAGCCGGTCAAGGCCGTGGCGTCGGCTTGCGCATTCGCGTTGGTCACCGCGTTCACGCCGGTTTGTCGTGCATCAGCTGCGGCCACGCCGAGTTGCTGGCCGGTGATGTCATAGGACGTCCGAATCCGGACGCCTTCCAGTTTGGCATTGGCGGCGTCTTCTAGGATGCGACGTTGTAATTCGATCTGCGCATCCTCGGGACTCCCGGAGCCTGCCCCGACACGCACCCCCATCTGCGCGTAGTCGGCGGGCTGCTGGCTGAGATCGACGCCCCCTTGACGCAGCAGCTTCCCGGCCTTGACTTCGGCCTGATCCAGACTCGCTTGCGCGGTGGCCTGTTTCTGTTGGCGCTCTAGATCGAGTTGCGTCGCTTGCGCATTCGCGGCTTGTTGCTGTTGCAGACCTTGAGCTTGGAGTGCGTCGGCTTGATTCGAGGCGCCGACTAATTGACCCACGAGGCCAGCGCCGGCCGCGACCCCACTCAAGACTGTTGCCGCAGTACTGAATCCCGCAATGGCGGCCCCCGCCGAACCGATGCCGGCTACCGCGCCTAAGATAGGTAAAATCGGCAGGCACATTCAAGCCACCATCTGAATAAAAGGGATTTTCGCAATCCCAAAAGCCGGGATCATCGCCTTGGCGGAAAAGCCGATGGCTTGCAGCCATTCCAGGCTCGCACGGTTACGGGCATCCACGTAGTTATAAAGCATCGTATAGCGCTCTTTCAGTCCGCCGATAATGCGCCGTCCTTCGACCACCAGTTGCCGCGCGTCGGCGACCAAGGCTTCCGACGATAGCATCCACGGGACTGCCGTTTCTGGTGATATTTCGGTATAGCCCCAGATGGCTTCTACCTGCCCATTGACGACGATCGCTTCGCATCGCGCTGAATACTTCGCAGAAAATTCGATCGCTTGCTCCGGTGTCATGCCGTTCGACGCCAGAATCTCCGCCACGTCGGCCGCTTTCATGACGAACCAGTCGCCCTCATCCCACGGTCTGAATATCCACTTAGCCATCGTTGACGGTGTAACGCCGAATCGCACAGAGCACGTGAAACGGCAACGGTTGCGTTTGCGTAATGACTACCGCGCCACCGGATTTCGCCCAGCCCAGACTCATGACGCCCTTGTCCCCCGAAAATGGTGCCACCGGTTGATCGAGCACGCCAACACCGAACTTGCGGAAGGCTACATATTGGCCGTCGATCGTGAGTCCGATGGTGGCATTGACCCGGATGATGGTTTCATGGATCGAGACGACATTCCCCGACACAGAGCCGACACGCTGATCTTCAATCGGGAGCAATTCGAGCGTTGAGTTGTAATGCAGGCCAATCTCGACCTCATACGCCGCGCGCGACAACGTTACCGCACCCCCGCTCACCACCACTTGCGGAAGCACCGAGCCGTCGCCCAACACATCGACACTTTTTGCTTCAAGGTGCGATAGGCCGCCCCACGCCGCCGTCGCCTTGCCGGATTCACCCAACGTCGTGACTGCCCCCGGGTTGACGGCGAGCGCATAGGTGTAACTGTTCACCCCGGTGTTAGTGATGACGTAATCGCCGTTGTAACCCGTCGGCACTGTCTTGCGTTGCCGAATAGTGTCACCCGTCGAATACCCGTGCCCGGCTTTGGTGATCGTAACCACACTCGCCGCCCACGTCGCGCCGGTTATTGCAGAAAACGTCGTGCCAGTGATCGCCGCATCGGTGTTCAGGGCATCGATGACTTCGACGTAGCGCTTGGTCACGCCGTTGACGGTACGCTTCACGAGCACCCAGGTTTGATCAGCGCCTTGATAAGGGATCGTCGCAACAGATTCGTAGAGCCCATCAGTAATCCGTCGCGCCCAGCCAATCGAGGACTGTTGGTATTCCGCTTGATACTGTCCCTGGATATCCACATTGAGCGTGCAGAGTGCGATGGTGCCATCGGCGCGCACGGCCCAAATTAGCGAGTCCGGCTCTTGTTGATAAGTCATGTCTACGATGCCACTAGTCGTGACATGCTCAGCAAACCACGTTAGATCAGGCGCCGCGTAGGCTTCGGTCTGCGCCGAATACACCACCGTCCGCAACTTTCGTCCCGCACGTTGACAAAACACGCCAAGGTGACCCACCCTTACCGGCCGCACGCCATTGCAGCCATAATTCGAGGGGTTTCGCACCAGGATATTCGTTGGCCCCACCGCCGAGATGTTGCTACCCGTTACCGAGAACTCACCACTCGTCGTCAAGGGCACCAATACGCGCCCCGAAACCAGGTGCAAAATGCGGTTGTATTGCTCTGACACCATTTCGTAGGCGAATCCATCGCTACCGCCAGTCCCGCTACCGAAATCGAGATAGAGCCCTATCCGAGTGGCGTCCATGCGTTGCGGAAAGGCCGGCGAACCGGCTGTGATCAAATGCTGTTCGAACAGCGTCCCGCAACTCGGGTAGCCGTTTAAGTCATTCCATAATTTGGGTTGTAGTCGCCAGCCACCACTCGCGGCAGCGGCGGTCGAAGCGAGAATCATCCGCACGGTACCGTTGGCAATCACTGCCGAGGTTAAACTGGTGATTTCAACTAGGCCGTCGTTGGTCTTTACGTACTTCCCCACATCCGCCGCATTCCACGCATTTGCCGCAGTCGTTAAAGTTATCACGGCGCCCTCAGGGCCAGCCGCAGAGGGCGTGCACGTGGTCTTCGGGCTTTCAGTGATAGTCCAGGCATTAGCCGCCAGGTTAACGCTGCTGAAGGCGTCTACGACGGTCGCATTAACCACTGTCGTGCTGGTAAAGCTGGTGATGGTCGCGATCCCAAGGCCCGACGCGACTTGGCGGCCAACGTCAGCGTTTTGGAAAATGGCACTTGCGGCCGTTACAGTGATCGCACCCGAGAGCGCCGACAACGTTGCCGTCATTGTCCCGAGCGTGCCAGTTTCTTCGGACGGCTCAACCTTGAACGGTGCTTGGACTAGCTTCCACAGGTTGTCGGCGAGCCGGGTTAAGCGGCGCGGATAGTAGGACGGATGGAAGATGAACATCGTATCGGCGGCTTGCGTCCACTCGATGCCGAATAGGTCGGCTTCGGTGTACGGCGAGACGATTTCGTAAGCCGGCCCGATCTGCGCTTTGTCTTTGTAGAACCGGAGGTACAGATCGCCGAATTCGAGGATGTACGCCTGCGTGGTCGAAAAGACGAACGGAATGATCCGTGATTTTTTCGATGAGGTCTTGGTCTCAGCCGAGAACCGTGATCCAGCGGCGCGCTTGGCACCGCCTTGCAGGACCGGATGACAGTTTTCCATGGTCTTCGCGCCACTTTGATAGCGCGGGGTGGTGACGTTCCCAGCCATTAACGGGGAGATTTCCCCGCCACTGAAATTAGTTTGGTTGATCGTGGTCCGCGGCATACTACCGCAGACCGGTTCGACTACCTTGTGCGTAACGCGCATTCAGGAGTGGTGAGTCACCGAAGGTCTCGCCGGTGTCTTCGCTGCCATTCACACCACGGGCTTTCTGCAAGACTTGCGCGAGCGTCGTTTCCATTGAGGTTTGCAGCGCAGCCGACTTAGTGACGGGATAAGCAAACGCAACGGCCATCGCCGTCGTTTGCGCAAGAATTAACAACGTATCCCACGTTGTTAAGTCGTCATTCTTGAACACATAGCGGAGTTTCAGTTCTGATTCATCGAACAAGATACGCCCGTTCTCCATGACGAAGGCTGGATCTTCGGTTTCCTCACCAACGGATAGCGTCCGTAGCCAGTCACCAGGCAACAGGTAGGAATACGGCCATTCGTAAGCGGGTGTCGTAGATTCTGGTGCTAACGAAACGCGCTTGGTCGCGCAATTCCACGGATGCGATCGCAGGGTGGCATTCTTCACGTCTTCCCAGAGATTCGAGGCTAAAACCGCGCCTTGCGAATCTTCGTCGAAACTGGCGATAGGGTTTACACCCAGCATCAACAAGGCGTTGGAGCAGATGGATACCTTGCTCGCCATAGGACAAGACGGCCGGAGCCGCCATTTACTCCTAGTCGGTCACGAACGGCATAGTGAGTTTGATCACTTGGTTATTTGCCACCTGCGCACCTGCCACCACTGAGATCAGCGTGCAGTCATCCGTCGTACTCACGAAGGCATTAGCGGCGGTAGCTGAATCGTCCGAGGTTTCGAAGGCCGCACCGGTTGAGGTGATAACCACCGCCGAGGCGGTTAACGTCGCGACTGCTGACATCACCAAGGTGTTAGCAGAAATCGACAAAATAGTGGTACCAGTGGGAATGCCGGAACCAGTGATTAAGTCACCTACGGTGAACGCACCCAACTGCTTGAGATTGGTCACCGTCGCCGAGCCCGTGACGGTATCGCCAGCGCCGACTTTAGCCAGTGAGGAGGCGGTAGGAATTGCCGTACCGGCCGCGTTGATCGCCGTGGCCGCAAGATGACGCGCCGCCGAGACGTTGTCACCAACGTTGATGGTGCACGCCGCGGTACCGGCATTGAATTGCAACTGACCGAGATAGCCTAGCAGGCGCGAACGCACTGGCAGTTTGCCCCAGATGATTTTGTCGGCAATCGCCGGCGCGGCACCGGAGGCAGGCGCCACGAAGATTGACTCGAAGACCCGGATACGGCCGCCGAACTGATTCGCTTTGACACGAAACGGCGGCGTCGAGGCCAGGACATTGAGCATAACGGAAGTAAAGTTTGCCATGAATGCTGCCCTCTATTCGAAGCACTGAATTTCTACGACACCTTCGTCCTCGATGCGGACAGCACCGATCGACATGCGGGCGTAGACTTGAACGGAGTTGTTCTTCCCAGGCAGGCGGTCGATTGACGTGGATACGTCTTTACCGATGCCTAAACCCATACACGGCCGCGCCCACACCATCACTGAGCGCATGGTGCCGGTCTTGAACAGGCGCTCCGAACGGATGAACTTGAAGCCGAGGAAGGTATCGACTTGTCCCTGGGCTAAAGCCTTGACCGAGTTGTAATCGATCGACTTGATTTCAGTCGTGCCGTAGAGCGCGGTCAGTTGTTTAGCCGAGACCACGCAAACCCGATCTGAAATCATCGCTTGCCCGGTCGGCTCCATGCCGGATTCATCCGCCGCATTCGCGACTTCGGCTGAATCCAGAATTTCCTTCGCAGTGAGTAGTTTCGCCAAGGTCAGGGAAGCGGTACCGCCTTCGACGATCTTCTGCGCTGTCGGCAGTGGCGTAGTGCCCGAATTGGTTCGAGCTAAACCGCGAGCCGCGGCGATCATGATGTCGTCCTTGGCGCGGTTAAGCGCTTGGACACCCAGCTTCGGATACTTGGACTTGGGATCAGCGAGGAGCCTGACTTCGTCGAGCTCGTCGACTAATTCGGCCCATCCTTTATCTTGCAGGTCGATCCAACGCCGAGAATGAGAGACCTCGACGTATTTGGTATCGGCATGACGAGAAACGATGTCGTACGCTTCGGCTTTACCCACGCGCTCAACCGATTTCGATTGGCCGTTGATGCCGTCGTACATGGTGCAATAAGGCTCAAGGCGCGCGGTAATCTGCTGCCCGAGCTCGTAGAAGTTCGCCGTGTATTGATTGACGAAGGCTTCGGTGATCTGGAAAGACATGACGGTGTCTCCTGTTTGCGTTGAACACTTGCGCGTGTCCTCGCCAATCCAGGGTATCCGTCATCCGGGCCTGTGCGGGAGGTGGCTACTTCGCTTCGCTGGCCCTTGCGGGGTATCAGCTTGCCTTTTGAGAGGCTCTCGCTTCGTGGTAGCGCGTTACTTTCGCGACCGCAGCTTCGTGGCCCGCGGCCTTTGGATTCCAATAGGCTGACTTCCTATCTTTCATCAGGGTTTCGATATCGCTGTCCGCTGCGATCTGCGCATCGTTAGGCGCCGAGTCTTCTTTCATCTGCGCGCCGAGTTTCGCTAGGATGCGAATGACGTACGGGTTATTCCCGAAGGATGCGATCGCGGCCTTCTCATCGTCATCGCCCACGGAGTTGATCGCGCGCAGGGCGTGTTGAATCGCGGTGCCGCGCGCCGTGTCCGAGCCGTAATACTTGGAAAGTGACGCCAGCGCCGCATCGGCTTTCATCTGCATGTCACCGGTGCGCAGTTCGTTCACGTCTTTTACGTAGGCACGCACGATCGAATTGAACTGCTTGTTAGTCAGGCCCCACTCGTGGGATTGCTTAGCGAAGGTCGCGGTCTTGGTTTCATCGAGGCCGAGGTTCTCATCCTTCTCCAGTTCGATCTTGAAGTCCTCAGGCTTTCCAGGGACTGCACCGAAACGCTTCTCAAGTTCGCTGTGGCCCTTGATGAGCCCAGCTGGCAAGCCGCGCTCATCAACGCGCAGAGTTTTTTTCTCAGGGTCCCAGAACTTTTCAGGCACATCGGACCAGCGGCCAGTAGCAGTGTCTTGAGTCGGTGCCTCAGGCGTATCGGTAGCGGTTGTGATGGCGGTCGTTGTTGCGGTATCCAGCGCGGTGCTGGGCGCGTCAGCTGCTTGAGTCATTGGGATCCTCGTTAGTGATTTGTGCGAGTTGCGACAGGATGTAGGCGATCACGGCGCGGCGCCCTTCGCGATACGAAGTCAGATGTGGGTTGTCCTTCTCAAAACTCGGCTGGTCGTAGTACATGCCGACTAGATCTTCTAGCACATTTACACCAGCCGCAAAGCCTTCGAAGGTTTGACTATAGGCCTCGGCTGTCGCCCGCTTGCCCATTAATAGGATTGGACGCTGATCTCATAGTCGATCTGTTTGCCGGCCTGCATGGCGACCGTAGCGAGTCTCCAGCGCTCGTTCTGCGCCATCACGACTTGCGCTTGGTTCTGGGCCGAGTTCAACGTAGCTTGGTCTGCCCACGTCTCACCGTTGTCGACCGACTTCTGCGTCTTGATGGTGTTGCTCGCATCCAATTGATTCTTGAATGTGCCGTCGAATTGGAGCGTGCCTGTCGTCAGGCGCAACGCGAGCGGCGCGGTCGCGATGTTCATCCAATTGGCAGCGCCATGCGGCGGCAGCGACGGCGGCACAAGTTCAGCCGAGAATTGCGTCGGGCTGACCGAGCCGTTCGTGATGAAAGAACCTTTGACATTTTGGGACATAAGTCCTCCTAATTAACCAAGCGCACGGCCACCGATCAGACTGGTGTACCACTGCGAAAAAGTTGGAACATCGATCAGTCCTTGGCGCATTCGTGACGCAATAGCATCAACCACCGTTTTATGATCGGCAGAATTAACCTGCGTAGTTGTAGCGCCGGCCGCGACGATATCGTGAAACATCAAAAAGGCAATTTGGCCGCGCTGTATCAGCGAATCTATTCGAGAAATCACCGTGGCGGGCGCATCTGCGGCCTGCATTCCGATATGCGTTAGATAATAAAGATTGGCGCTTCCAATCTTCGGTTGCATAGTCACCGGCGAAACGGTTCCGCGCGCCGCTAGCATTCCTGCTGTTTTGATCGGGTTTAGCACAGATAAATCACCCGCGTATCCTTGGTAGGTCCCATTCGGGTACACATAGAATCGCGAGCCGCGCGTCCAGTCATTTGAATCTAGATAATCGCGATTAGCCAGCACATCGATCAGCACTTGCGACTCTCCGTTCGAGAGCACGCCATTAGACCCATGCAGGCCATGTACAATGAGATCGTTGCCTGCCGCATAGGCCGCTTCCACTTGCGCCGTAGTCATCCACTGAACATTCGTACCGACCTGGCTAGCGATGATTGCGAGGTTTGCTTTTAGTCCTAACGTATTCGCGTACTGAATACCGAAAGTATCAGTCCACGCGCCCGCGTTTTCATCGTCGTACGTGAGCAATAACTTAGCGCGATGCCAATAAGCACATTCCACTAAATCAAAATAGCAAACCGCAACCTTCGAAGGTTGCGGGATACACCGAATCTTCCAATCCTGCTGCGTTATTGTGAAATCAGTCGGGGTACCGCCCGCCCACCCATCGGCCTGCGTGTCGATATAATGCCATCCGTTGTACTGCTTATCGGCAGCGCCAAACGAATAAGTAAAGTTTGAAAAGGCCGCGAAATTCGCAGATCCCACATACAACAAGAAACTTGACCATAACGTATAGTCAGGGACATACACCCAGATCCCCATACGTCTGTTGTTCATGGTGTACGCTGCCGTCTTACGCACTTCCAAATTCATCCCCGCGCCAGTTGTACACTTCAATGTCTGATTGGCGGCGCGCGTAAAATCACTCGAAGCCACAGCCGATCCGCCAGAGCCAACCGCCGAGAGGTTCAACGAACCCGTGTTAGGGAATGTGTGAAAATTCATCGGCGGCGTTACTAGGTTATCCCGCTGTAAGATTGCTCGCGCCATTTGCTACACCTGCGGGCGCCATTTCACAGTGAAGGCTACGCCGACAGCGTTGCCACAGACCGTTAGACCAAGTGTGTGCATAAGTTCTAGCGGATATACGGTCGACGTGTTAAGCACCGATAAGAGCGCCATTGCCACCACGCTTTGACCTGTCGAGGCAACATCTCGCAGCAACACATCGCCAGCAACGGTGTCATCTTCCATAATGATCCCTCCAATAAAGCAGGCGACGTTAGCAATAAGCACTTCCGTTGCGCCAGTCGCACCAGCGGCACCCTTGGCGCTCCCGATCGAGGCGGCCCGTGGATTGAATTTCGTGTAGTTCCATTCCTGTTTAGTCGATAAAAAACTGTTCGTTAAGCTCGACGCGTTACGTTCGCCAGCCATTGCGCCCTGCTCTAGCGTCCATTCCATTCCATCCTGAATTGTCGGCTCCGCGCTTTGACTATGTACTCGTGTGACCATGCTCTACTCCTAAGCCACCTTCGGCATCGTTGCGGCGGCCGCGCCCATCACGGTGGGCGATTGACCAGCGGCCATGATTTGTTGTTGCTGTTGGGCCTGTGCGAGGCCTTGTCTGTGTGCATCGCGCGCGGCATCCCGTTGCGCGATGTCGACTAAGAGTTTCTGCGGGACGCCGAGTGCTTCGGCCTTCATGCGCGCGGCTTCGTCCCAGTCGTAGTTGTCCATAACCTGCGGCTTGGCTTGGCTGATAGCGATCAAGGTGTTCTCGAAACGGTCCATCGCTTGCACTTCGACGAGTCGCTGCGCACGCGCCAAAGGCGAGACGTACTTCACGCGCCAGGTTTGACCGCGGATTGAATCAGGCGGAGGCGCGAATGCACCAGCACGAAAGGCGAGACCGAAACACCGTGTGACCATCGGTTCAAGGAACTCTGACTGCATCCGGCCGTAGACTGGTCCGAGCAGCTGTCGAATGAGTTCAACCCGTACATGCACTTCGGTCGCCGTCATCTGCGGGCCATCGGCAGGCGTCAGTTGATCGGCCATCAGGACGCGACGAATCGCCTTCTGTAGGCGTTCAATTTCCATCAGTGACTTAGAAGTATCAGCGCTCGATATCAACGGCTTCATCGAGTCCGTATCGGCAGCGACGATAATCTTGCGCGGACCAACCTTGACCGTGCGTGGATTCAATACCCCGTCGTCTTTCGCGATCCACATGCCAGCGACCGAGATATCCATGCCCATCAACTGGAGTCGGATGATCTCATTCAGCGTCTTGAGATCAGGGAGCGCCTCGGTCACCGGGCCAACGGCGTAGTCGGAATCCGGGAGTGTCATCCACCGCGGCACGATCACGGGCATTTCCCAGTAGCCGGATTCGCGCACTATTCGCTTTGAGGTCTTCTCCAAATGGCAAGAGGCGATCGGCAAGCCCTTGGCAAACGGCGGCGCCTGATCGTCCTTCGCGCGCGGATAGATGCTCCACACGAATTCGATCTGCGCGTCTGGCGTAGCGGTTGCCTTCTGCTTTACCGCATCCGAGACGTTGTCGCCGTATGTCTTGACGGCGCTCTCGGCCGACATCGTGTACTCGCGGAACACCGTATCGATCGGACCGCCCTTGACGGAGGCTTGCAGGAAGCATTGCGAGATCGGCCAGTGATCGAATAGAAAGCCGCCGTCTTTTTGCTCGTCGATGTAGAGGGCAAACATGCCAGCGCAACATTCATCGACCATGGCTTCGTAGCCTTCCGAATCGTAGTTGCTGGCGTGAATGTTTTTCCACAGAGTCTTAGCCGTTTCATCAAGCCAGCGCTTAGCCACGTCGTCAGCGTTGTGGACTTCTTGTTCGAACCACTGGCTGTTGGCGGGTGTGAGGGCGGACATCAAAGCCGAGGCTAGGATACGAACTGAGTCTGTCCCGGTAGTATCCATCAAGTCCGCTTGCTGCGTTGACGCAAGACTCGAAGCGGTTCCAATTGAATTGTTACCAGTGAACAGCTGCGTGCCGCGGAATGGATAGGTGAACGAGTACGCATCCTTCCAGATGGTCTCGACTTCCGTCATACGCTTCGACTTCAGCGCTTCGAAACGCTTGAGGAGTTTGACGGCTTTGTCCGAGGTATCCATCAATAGAGCGCCGCCGCGCGACGCTGCTTCGGTAGAGAATCAGTTACGCCAGCGCCGCTGTTGACGAGGAGCTGTTGTGGCTTCGCCGCGCGGTTCGCTTTACCTTGCATCTGGAGCGCGGTGACCCTGGCGTCTTGCGCGATCGTGGCTTGATCTGACAGTGGATCTTGCAGCGCAATTGGCGCGGTAACTTTGGCGGGGTCAACCTGCTGCGTGACTTGATTGACAGTTACGTCTGGAGATCCGCCTACGCACATCAGATCGGCCGAGCACGCGCCAACAACCAGCCGTTAACGGTCATAATTTTATCGACGACGTAAACCGCCACTTCGCCAGCTTGCACGGGCTGACGCTGTGCGTTCAGTCGGGTGTAAGTATCGTAAGGCAACTCGGGACCATACTCATCGATCACTGCGGCGACTGGCGGCGCGCTTGTGAATTCAGGACCGCCGGCAATTATCTGCACTTCGTCTGACGTTTCAGCTGGTGCCGGTACAGCAGCGGAGACCACAGCTTCATGCTCAGCCGCGGCTTCCTCTGGACTCATCCGCGTATTGTTGAGTGGCTCATCAGTCGGCATCTGTGATCTTGCTCGCGCCATGAGGTATTCCTTGCGGGAATTGTTGTACGGGGGATGTGGCTATGGAATCCAACAGGGCCAGCAACTTGACGCCGTTACTGTGGCGCACATCTCGCATGTAGCCTTGGCCCCACCACGCGACCGTGTTGTGCGAGACGCCAATGCGATCGGCAATTTGTTGATAGCTGTAGCCGCGCGCCCTGATCTTACTCAAGACTTCCACCCAATCGATTAACGGCGATTCGATGCGTTGCATTAGCCGAATGCGCGAGACCCGCCGGTGCGTGGTGTTGAGACTCGACCCAACATACCGACCTGTGGCGCGGCGCGCGGGATTGGTTGTCGTGTGGCTGTTGGGACGCTCGTTAAAGCTGTTGGCAGAATCGTGCGCGGATTGAACGGAGGAGGCTCTGAACTTTGTAAAGCAGTGCGCGCAGGGATGGAGGCCGGCAGTGCTAGGGAATCGAATACATTCGGTGTGGCCTTGGGTTGATTTGCGTCGCTTACCAGGGATAGTGCGGTACCGGCATTGGCAGCGGTTGGTGCCAGCTTAGAGGCAGCGAATGATGCTGCCGTATCCAACGGGTGTTCGATGAAGCTATTGATGCTGGTGAGTTTCTCCGCGGCAATGTTGCCGAGGCTATCGATGGGATGGGCGAAGTCGAACGCAGCGCCTCCTTCGCCTCCACCATAAGCGCCTAGGCCTGCGATCGCGCCGCCTAGAAACGCACCACCAATGCCACCGTTAACACCGCCTTGCGCAGCGCCAGCCGCGACCGCAAGCCATGGATTGCCAGTAGCAACACCGATGATCGCGGGAATGTTATCGATGATGTAACCGCCGAGCTGATCGAAGAATCCACCCTGTCGTCGATCGGCTTGCGCTTTCTTCTCCCGCTCGCGCAAGGTGACATCGAGGACATTGGTGAGTTGGTCAGCAGTCGGTGAGACATTGCCAGCACCGCCAGGTAGATACGGGTTTGGGTTACCTTGCAGGAAACCCGAGATCTTGCCGGTTGCCCATAGATCTTCGACGTTTTGCTGATAGCCGGGCTTGGAGGGATCGATACCAGCAGCCCATAAGCCTGAGCCGCTGACTTGATGGTTAAATTCATTGTCGAAGCCGGTACTGACACCAGCCCCGAAGGATGCGTTACCGATGCCACGCGTACCGCTTGCGACGCCGAAATCGACGGGCTTGGGCACTGTCCAACCTCGGGCCGGATCCCAGAAGCTATTAGTAGCGCCACCAGGACCACCAGGGGCAACCCCGAAACCGCTGCCGGCCTGGAGGCTGTATCGGGCGCCTAGTGCGCCGCTATTCAGGAAGTCTAGAACTGAAATTTTTGGGTCCTAACACGCACGCGCGCGATTTAACTCTACGTTCTTAGCGTAATTCCCTAATTCGTTCCGAGTCTAGTAGCATAATTCACTAAGATAGCGCCTATTGTTGATTTGTCCATTCGCTACTCCAACGTGGTCAACGCCCAGATAATCGCGCCTACGAAGGAGATACAGGCGAGATTGATTAAAAAGTCAGTCACAGCGCAAATCTCTCGTCCTGCAATTTCTGAATATCAGCGAGAATGCGCGCGCGTGTGTTATCGCCTCGCTCCTTCGTAGCTTTGTCCCAGGACGGAGAAGCGGCCTCCAGTCGCCTAAGATACCCCTGGTATCGCGCAATCTCCCGATCAAGAGCATAGGCCTGGCGACCTTTGTCGGTGTCTTTGATCTGGGCATTGGGATTGCCTTTAGTCATCGCCCATTACCTTGCGCCAGCCGGTA
Source organism: Gammaproteobacteria bacterium (assembly GCA_016191285.1). Lineage (GTDB taxonomy): Bacteria > Pseudomonadota > Gammaproteobacteria > CAIKBL01. The sequence continues at coordinate 258,202 of JACPPA010000002.1, read as the reverse complement.
TCGGTTACGGTTTCAACACCGAAGTGCGTCACAAGTTCGTCGAGTAGGCGCTGAAACAGCGGATCATTCTTCGCGAGCGCTTCCAGGCTTGGCGATCGTTTCATGGCAGCCCACAGACGTTGCTTTTCGGCCTGGATGGTTTGTGGGTCACGTACGGCGTTCATGCGATGCCGTACTGTTTTAGCTTTGAGCGTAACGTCGCCCGGTTGAGCCCGAGATAGCGTGACGCTTTCGATAGATTGTTGCGTGTACGTTTCATGACCACTTCTATCATCGGGCGCTCGACTTCGGCCAATATCATGTCGTAAATGCCTTCCGCTCGTTCCTTCCCTAAATCAGCGAAATACTGATCGACAGCGCGTGCCACATGAACTGAGAGTGATTCATTCATCGACGCCTCACCACGAGAACACCCTCCTCGAATAACCTTCGTTGAGTTTCGAAAATGGCGAGAAAGAATTTAATCGCGCGCGAGTCATCGTTACCTTCTGCATAGCTATCCAGCGACGAATGACAGTCGGCGCAGGCCCACGCGGAAACATGGTCCCAGCCTTTTTCGCTTCCGCCTTTCCCGACTTGACTCGAATACTTGCCTGAATAGTGTGCAGCGACAGTAGTTCCCTCCTCGACACCACAGAATACGCAAGCCATTCCTTTCGCAGCCTCGAGTAGCGCTCTGGATCGCATAGCTGGACGTTTTTGCAAACTGGTATTCACGCCGCTTCCCGGTAATCGAGATCGAGGTTGAATTCCTCTACAGCCCAAGCTTCGATCTGTGCTTGGTAATCACTCATGCCCTGCACATCGAGCTCGGTAGTCGACTTCGGTTTGCCCTTGCCGCTTGGCGTAGCTTCGTAGCCGAGGAAACGTCCAGCGAGCTCGTAGTGCCAGCAATCAGGCGAGAACCACTGACCGTTCATGTACGCCGGCGCCTGGTTCGAAATCGCCGTGTACAGCATCCACAAGCGCGCGTTCTGTTCCTGCGTCCGCTTGCGCTTCCACGGCTTAACCTCGATCTCCATCAACACTTCGAGCGAGAGCCGACGGATCGCGTTGATCGCCTTCTCTCGCATCGCCTCGCTGTTAATTACCCAGCGCATTTTAAGCACGGCGCACGCGAATGGATCGATCTCGGACTGCCACGCAATGGACATTCCGGCGCGCTCGAAGCCGAGATCGAATCCACCAATACCTGAGAACAGAGATCCAACACGCATTTAGGCCGCGAAGTCGAACTCGAAGTTGGCTTGCAACGTCGCTAACCGTTTCATCGTGGCGTCGAAGTGCTGTTGTCTTGATTCGTCGCGCTTCTGACGTTTCAACCACGCCTTGACTGCATCGCGATCGAAGCCGAGTTTTTCGAGTCGGTCATAACACGCTGCGACTTCCTTGTTGCTCGCCGCGGTATCGGCCTTGAACCTGACGATCTGCTCGATCTCGTGCGCGGCCTGTTCGTTCTCGTCGGTCTCGTTACGTTCTGCTGACGCAGGATGATCAACGACGTTCGACTTGGTTTCTGCTAGGGACATAGGTTTACCTCTTAAAACGGTGGATGATCCGCCAACAATTGAAGGGTCTTCTGCATGACGCGAGTTGAAGGTTTCTCGATCTCAGCGGATTTGAATTCGATGATCGAGACAGCCGCTTTCCCAGCTTTGATAATTTCGGCGCGCATCACATGAAGTTCGTCGATCTGGCTATCGTTGCCATAGAGTCCAGCGTTCTGCATTGCGTCCAACAAGCTCTTGAGTCGGTTGTCGATATCGATGACGCGGCGATCTGGCGGATAGAGTTGGATATTGACCCGTAGACGGCCATCGAACATTGCCCGTCGTCCGGCGCATTCATAGGCCACCGTCGTCCGATAAGCGCGGCCGACTGCGGAGATCAATACACGACCAGCAAGTGGTCCTTTTGCGATGTGCCGATAATATCCGTTGACGCTTGGTGGCCACGACAAAATGATGTCGAGCTGTCTCATTCTTCCACCAGATAACGGAACGTGTCCGTGGTGTCTTTGCCGCTGTACTGAAGAGACCGAGGGTTGAACCACAGCGCGATACGGCCTTCCCACTCGCCGTGACGTTGCTTGTCGACCGTTACGGTACAGTCCGGCGCGGCGCGCTCAGCTGGTGGCAGTAGATCACCTTGCGCTGAGGCGGCTTGAGTCTTGTGCTCCTTCGCCTTGTTTCGCCACACGACGAACACGTTGTCCGCCATGTCGGTAATTTCCGAGGCACCCTTGACGCTGTACTTGTCCGCATGTGCATCACCACCGGAAGCCTTCGTGGTATGGGCTACCAAGTGCAGGTGAACGCCGGTGTCCTTCGTGTAGGTGCTTAGCCGATCGATGAAGCGCTTTTGCTGATCGAGATCCTCGGTCGAGATCCCGCACTTCATCAGCGAATCGATGACGACGTGATCGGCGCCGAGCTCTTCTCGAGCGTAGCGGATCACACCAAAAACTCGTTTGGCGTGGACAGTCCCGATCTGGTCGTACAGCCACAGCTTCGTACCGAGCGCATAGAGGGCGCAGTCGACTTCTCGCGGTGTGGGCAGGTCAACGGCGCAGGCTTGCCTCACCATGCGCGCCAGGGTCGCTACCGGCGACATTTCGAGGGATGCGATCACGGCCCGTCGTCCACCGGCAATGAGGTCGAGCAGGACGTGAGATAGCAGCATCGACTTGCCAGATCCATTCGCACCGGCCCAGATCGAAAGCTCGCCTTCACGCAGTCGAACATTGGCGTGAGTTTTACTCCACGGCAGCATGTCGCCGCGCTGCTCGTCAGGTAGGTTGAAGTAGTCAACGATCCGCTGACGCCAGACGCCTGCCGGATGAATGTGCAGCGCGTCTTCGGGATTGCATTCGTACGGTGCGATCTCCTTCGCTGAGATGGAATGCTTCGCAACGAATTCGACGACGGCGTTCAAATGCAGTCCTCAAAACCGTTCAGCACGGGAACTGCCGCGAGCTCGTCTTCCCATCGTCGGTTGTTGAGCCAAGTCGCCGGGTGCGGAACATATTGGCCGTGATCTCGGGTCCACTGTTCGCTGACCTTCTGCCGTTCGAGTGCTGACAGCATCAGGTTCAGCAGGGAGGTATTGACTCGTAGCCTGGTGAACACTCTCGATGCTGCTGGCTTTGCAGTTTTACGTGGGTAGGCTTCCCAGAACTGATCGAATCCTGGTGGAAATTCATGCACCTTCTCCCGACGGGGGTTAGGGGGGTATTTATTGGTTATTGGTTCTTGGTTATTGGGAGCATTGCCTTCGCTATGCGAACGCATTGCGTTTTTGTATGCGTTCGCATTGCCTTCGGATTGCGACCAACGTGCGTTGGCACTGCGTTTAGCCTTAGTGCTTTTCTCATTAAAGCGCTCTATCTCCTTGTCACAGCGAGCTTGTTTCCATCCGTCATCGGTAGGTGTAAAGAATTCTTTTAACACGGCCTCCACAGCCGCCCTCTCATCTTTATTTTTTGCTCCTATGAGTCTGCAAATTAAAATAATTTCTGAAGGTAGGGGTTGCTCCCTCGCGTAGTAGGTATCGAGGAGGCGGCAATAAACCCCATGTTCGAGCAGCGAAAGGTGCGCCGCATCACGCGTGTAATCGCCGATATGACGAGCGTAATAATTCACGGTTCCGGCCACGTCAGCGCCGGCTTGCCCTGCGGTGACCGCCGCGATCCCTGCGATTCCCCGACCAATCCCTCGGCCCGCAAAAGCTTATCGGCTTGAATGTAGGCCGTATGACGCGACTTCGCCCATTCGAGCAACACCGAGCGCACGACGATGCACTTGTCGCCGCCTGCGGCCCGTGCTTCGGCCTCGAGGAAACAATCGACGAGAGCTGGGATCTTGCAACGCAGATCGCGCAGTTCTTCACTCACGCAAAGCACCACAGCACCAGGCCCCAGGCGATCAACCCGAGGCCACAGCCGTTAACGATGCCGATAAATGCCCCAAGCTCGCCCCCGGACGGGGAAGGAGTAACGGAGGATTTCCGGTTATGGACGGGCTGGGGTGTCACCGAATGTAGGGGTGACGAAATCATGCGGCGCGGCCTTTCTTGGGCGCTTCGCCGAAAATGTCAGGGCGAACCACTTCTAGAAACATTCGTCTCGCCGGTGGTATGCCGGTTTTCCGCCATTCACTTACAGACGAAGGCTTCACCTTGCACAGTCGAGAAAGCTCAGCCGTGCCGCCTAATTTGTCGATGAGTTCTGAATCAGTCATGTCGACAATCTTAGGCATACCTACAAATAATCGTCAAGGCATACCTATCGTTCCTAGAGTTAGGATTGCCTACATGAGCGAATGGGGCACCAGAATCAAAGAGCGCAGAGAAGCGAAAAAAATGTCGCTAACTGATTTCGCTAAAAAGGTTCGAGTCTCTGTTCCTACCGCGAGCGATTGGGAAAAAGGAGTTATCAAAAACATCGAAGGTCACAATCTCGTTCGCGTTGCAAGCGTCCTTGATACTAGCTGCACCATGATTATGGCTGGGCGAAATTCCTCAAAAGATCAGACGGTTCCAAAAGACTTATCCGAAGACAGTCAGATGGCTCTTCCAAAACGAACGCAGCAACTCGTCGACGCTTTCCACCGATTAACTCCAAATGTGCAAAAGCATCTGCTTGAAGTTGCGTTGGCATTAGCTATGCCAGGAAGCCCGGAATACTTGCAGACGGAACATAAATTTCAGAAATTGAATAAAGAACGCGATGCAGCAAAAACCAAGAAAGGTGCAGATTAATGACTGCGTTACGCGGTTGGGCTATTGGATTACTGCTTTTACTGTTTTTGTTAGAAGGCGCATTGTTCAAGCACATCGTTCCGTTCAAGTACGTGGAGGCGGTCTATACATTTGACCAGATTACATTGTTTGTTTTAGGAATAATTCTTCCTCTATGGTGGGTCAAAGAGACAAATCCGACGATTCAGAAATGGGTTGCCGCACCCCTAGGGATCATTGCCGGGATCGTTGGGATTTGGTTTCTGCTATTTGGATCGCGAAGTGATTGAGCATCTCGCTCTAAAAAGTCAACACTGTTGATTCTAATCTAACCCGCTTATTTCGATGCGCCGGCCTATGTCGGCATTTATTTGATCTAATAATTAGGTATACCTATTGATATGTTATTAGGTATGCCTTAGTATCTCTCCATCGAACCAGATGGAGGAACGAAAAATGTACGACCAAGAGCACAGCGGAAGTCTCGCCGAAATCTTCGGTGAGCCAATTTCAACTTACACCCGGGCGCAGGCAATTGAGGATGGCTTCTTCGTGGATGTCTCTGAAACTGCGCTCGAGGCTGGCTTCAAAATTCCCGTCGCTATAACGAGCGCTGCGTGGGCTGACTGCGTTGCGTGGACCGAGGCCGACAACAAGCGGCAGACCTACCAGGACGAATCTGGTCGGCTCTGGGACGTGTTGTGGATGGCTCGGTGCGTCGTTCGGCAGGCCATGGAGCGAAGCGAAATCTACTATCGGTTGCTTCGGGTGAAGAACGGCGGTCGAGGTCGGGTGCCGAAGATGGCCACGCTCAAGATGATGGTCAGCGGCGGTGACAACGGCGAGCCGGTGATCACGATCATGTTGCCGGGAGAGGACTGAAATGACTATGCGATTTCCGAAAAATCAGGCGGCGTACTGCTCTTTAATGGAGGAGCTTATCCAAGTCCAAGCCAATGTAGATGCCGCGCTCAAAGAAATGGGCGCGGCTCAAGCGCTCATTGAAGCAGGTCATCGCCAGCAGGCGGCGATTTACGCTGAAATCGAACGCCTTGAAATCGAAGAAGACGAAGAAGACGAAGAAATCGAAGCAGCCCTCGAGGCCGCTGCTGAAGGGGAGGATTGAAATGAACAACCTTGAGCGATTTTTTGAAGAATACGCGAAGGCGCTAGAGTACGCGATCGCCAAGAATCCGCAGCTCTATTCGCCTAAAGCGATTGCCGCGCCTCGAGAGTTTGCGCGAAAAATGACACTGGCTTTGTCCTCTGGGCAGGCCGCGATCATTGGCCCGACTACTGAGTTTGTATGCAAAAAACTAGGTGTGCGCCAATCGTATAAGGCGATTCGCGCTTACTTCGATCAGGACTTGCAGCTAGGTGGCGGGGTGATGGAATGAGCGCCCTTTACAAGCGCATCAACGTACTTCGCGCCAGTGGTGTGGAGTTCAAGGACTTGCCCACGCGCGACTTCGCAAAGCTCGTGGAGCTGTGGGTAATCGAGTTCCCGGCCTTAGCGATCAAAGTCGCCACCACCGGACAGATTGCCCCATCGCTTTCCGAGACGATCGCGCGTGGTTGTTGCCTGTACATCCGTGGTGAATATCAACAGGGCGACCAGGCCGGTGTTGCAGCGTTTCGAAAGATGCACAGTCAAATTACCAATGCTGCAAAGGTTCACATCAGAAGTATTTTCACGAATTCGACGGAGGCCGCATGAGCGCTTACCAAAACCTACTTAACTTTTCGGCCGGTCTTTATGAATCGGCCGACCAAATGCCAGCCGCGGCCCGCAACATGTTGTTAGCTTCCAAGCTTGAGAGCTTTGATGATGCCTGGTGCGAGGTTTTTTACGAATACATGCGGACGCCGGTCGCTTACTGGTGCCGCGATGCTCTTGCTACGCTCATTGAGCATCGCGCAGAGACTGGGCCTGCGGCAGAGCTAGAAATACTCACCCTCGCTAGCGATCTGCGCTCGCGGCTTGCTGAGTGCCTGGAGGGCCTGGTCGCCAAGGACTGGGCAGACGCGGCGCCGGACTTCGAACCGGGGTACGAATACTCGACAGCGAGGGATGTGGCATGAACATCGAAATCGAGTTAGAGCCAAAAGAAGTCGAGAAAATTCTGACAACCCACTGTCTGACTTCTATCGGGCTAAACGTGCCCGAAGGCGCGCAAGTGCGCGTGCACATGGAAGTCTACGGGCGCACTCGGGTTGTGGTTACGAGCTCCAATAAACCAGATGATTCGGCGAGTTGAGAAACGCGCGCGGAAGGCAGTGAAGTGAAAACCGACATCCATTTTTCCAGCGCGTCGGCTGAGTGGGAAACGCCACAGGCACTCTTCGACGCCAAGAATGCCGACTACAACTTCACGCTTGATGTCTGCGCCACCCCGGAGAACGCGAAGTGCGCGCGGTTCTTTACCCGCGAGCAGAATGGATTGATTCAACCGTGGGCGCCTGAGCGGTGCTGGATGAATCCGCCTTATGGTCGCGAGATCGGCTGGTGGCTCAAGAAAGCCGCCAACGAAGCCGGTTATGGCGCATTTGTAATGTGCCTCGTGCCTGCGCGCACCGACACCGCCTGGTGGCATGACTATGTCATGTTCTATAGCGCGAACATCGAATACATCCGCGGCCGGCTGAAGTTCGGCGGCCACAAGAATTCAGCGCCCTTCCCGAGCGCGCTGGTGACGTTCGGAATATGAGGGCGAGGTATTACGCATCGTCGCCCAATGCCTGTTTGCGCGCCAAGTCGTGGAATTGCGCACGGCTGCCGAGCACCAGGCGCTCGTCGATCACAACCAACTGGAGGAACCATGAGTAAACGTACGACCCACGCAACTCGCTACGAGGCAATGTACGCCGCGGCCACGCTCGCGCGCGGGATCTTGGAGAAGCTAGCCAGCGTGCGCGAGATCCCGGCGCCAGTGCGCGTCGACTGCCTCACCGCAGCCGATCAACTCAGCCACGTCATAACAATGCTCGACGAATATCACGTCTCTGGTGAAAAGGTGGCGGCATGAACGATCTCGCCGTCCGCCAGGACACCGTAGTCGCCACCTACGAGTCGCCGAAGCGGCTCACGGCGGTAGATATCCGCGCGCAGGTCAACCTGATCCAAGAGGTCATGGCCTCGATCATGAAGAAGGACACGCACTACGGCGTGATCCCGGGCTGCAAACAACCGTCGCTGTTCAAGGCAGGCTCAGAAGTGTTGCTGACGACGTTTCGGATCTCGGTTGAGCCGGACGTTGAGGATATCAGCGGCCTCGACGAACGACGTTATCGCGTCCATGCCAAGGGTATTCACATTCCAACTGGCACCGTGGTGGGTGTTGGGATCGGTGAGTGCTCTTCAATGGAAGAAAAGTACAAGTGGCGCAAAGCCTACGACAAGGAGTGGAACGATACCCCCGAAGATCGGCGCCGCGTCAAACACGGCCGGGACTACTCGACGAAACAGGTCCGAACGGAAATTGCGGACGTGTCGAACACCATTTTGAAAATGGCGAAGAAACGCGCGCAGGTCGATATGACACTGACGGCACTCTCGGCGTCTGACGTGTTCGCTCAGGACGTGGAGGATTTGCCGGAAGGCTATGTCAACGAGGAAGACCGCGACCAGCGGCCACCGGTAGAGCAACCAAAAGCTCGTAGTGCGCCGGCACGCACCGAGTCGACGCGCGAAGCGCCACCTGACGAAGACAAGCCGCTCGGCGAAGGCGCGCTAAGAATTCTGCGCGCGAAAATGCGTAGTAAGTCCATGAACGACGCGGACCTGGTTGCGAAGTTCGGCCCGATAGAGTCACTGCACATGAGTAACTTCAACGCTATTCAAACTTGGATCGCGGAGCGGACTGCGTAGCTATGCTGACATTCGACCCCATTGAGCACCGGTACTTTTGGGACGGAGAACCCGTACCGAATACGACGCGGATCTTGGCCGGTCTCGTGAGCTACGACCATATCCCACGTGACGTGCTGGAGCGCGCGCAGCAAGAAGGAAATGCCATCCATCGCATGATCGAACTCGACTGCATGGACGACTTGGATATTGGGGCGTTGCCCGACTGGATGGGTGCGCGTTACGACGCGTGGTGCAAATTCAAAGACGACACCGGCTTTGAATGTCTGGCGTCTGAGCGTCAGCTATTTCACCCGAGTCAACGCTACGCCGGCACCGCTGACTTATTTGGATTGATGCCGAAACTAAAAGGCGTTAAGGGGCCGACAAATATAGACGTGAAGCGTTCTTTTTTTGCCGGCGCGGCAATTAGTTTGCAGCTTTCTAGCTATACCGACGCATGGAACAACACGAGTTCAAAAGAATTTCGCGTGCCAGAAACGAACCGCTTCGCGCTGCGCTTAGACGCAGACGGGAAATATCGACTTTTAAGATTCGAAGACCGTAACGACTTTGCGGTGTGGACCGCGCAGTTGATTACCTACCGTTGGAAGGAACAACACCATGGGAAATGAATTCGTCGTCTCGCTCCACATGGACGGGACTATGCAGAACCAACTGCGCATAAATGAACAGGCGCTTGTCGAAGCTCAGGCTTACGCGATCGACTCCGCCGATATGGCCGGGCTCGCCAATGACGAGTTGCGCCACATAATTCAGCGCAAGAAGCAGGTCAAGGAGTGGAAGACGGGCTTTGTGGCGCCTGCAAAATTGATCATCTCGAATGCTGAGAAGCTTTTCGATCCAGCGCTGGAGGCATTGGAGAATGCCGAGGGGCATCTCAAGGGCCTGTTGAAGGGTTGGACCGAACTCGAAGACCGCCGCGTTGCCGACGAACGTCGCAAAGCCGACGATGAAGCGCGCCGTATTCGTCAGGAGGCCGAACAGAAGGCCACCGCGGAACGTGCGCGCGCCGAACAACAAGCGGCCGATGAGCGCCGCAAAGCCGAGGCCGCTGAGCAGGAACGTCAACGCGCCGAAGCAGAGGCCGCCAGGGCACGCGCCGAGGGCGACAAGCAAGCTGCGGCTGTTGCCGAACGCCAAGCCGCCGCAGCCGCCGCAGAAGCCGCCAAACGCGAAGAGTCCGCGCGTGCCAAGGAAGAAGAAGGCGAAGCGAAGGCTGTGAATGCAGAGTTATCAGCCATGGCGACTATTCAGGCGGCGCCGCAGGTTGCGGTAACTGCCGTTCCAAATGGCTTCGGACTCAGGGACAATTTCGTGGCCATCGTCGAAAAAGACGAACGCACCACCATCCTCGCGATAGCCGCCGTGCTCGCAACGCGCCCCGAACTCGTGGCGCTCCTCAAACTCGACATGAGCGCCGCCAACAAAATGGCCAAGGCCCTTCGCGATAACGCGAACCTGCCTGGCTTCGTCGTGCGCAATGAGCGAATCTCCACTTCGCGAAAGGCCTCTTAATTATGACTTGTTTCGTAGTGACAGATTCGGCGAGCGGGCAGTAGGCGCCAACGCTACACGCGTGATTTATGGGCGACAGACTGATAACCGAGAAGGTCGAACCTGTAGCGGGATGCGATACCGGCGGAGCTGACCCGCGCGTGGATTCACACATTACAGGAACCGCTTCTCGCCAGCAGTCTGTCGTCCGCCAACTATGAAGAAACACAGAAACAGCGAGGGCGGCGGCATGAGCACTGGGAGCACGACCGATCAAAAGACTTTCGAAACATGGGGAATCCTCGAACTATTCGGCCATCTACGCTTAACCGGGAAGATATCGGAGCAGATCATCGGCGGTTGCGCGTTCATTCGCATTGACGTGCCAGCGGTGGGTGATGCGCCGGAATACACGCGATATTTCACGCAAGGCGCGATCTACTCAATGACTCCGACATCGGAGGAGATTGCGCGCAGCTTGGCAGAGAGATTGAGAGCGGTACCGGTAAGTGCATATGACCTTCCGAAGCGGTCGGCTCCAGCGCTGTCGCACGATGATAGCGATGACCCATGAGCCAACCAGAACACGAGTACGTCAAGCGCTGCCGTGCCTGTGATGCACCGATAGTTTTCTTGCGCACGAAAGCTGGCAAGCTGATGCCGGTAGATGCAGGCGCCGTTCTGCACGATGACTATCAGTTCGATCACAAGCGGCACGTTTCGCACTTTGCAACTTGTCCGGAGGCGGCGACGTTTAGGAATTGATTTATGGACGCAACGGTGACGGCGGTGAGGGTTAATCGGTTGTGACGAGACACACTAACTCCGCCGTCATCGGAGCGTCCGCCCGTGCTCACTTAACGAATTGGAGGAAGAATGACTACTACAGCTCTGGAAGCAATTGAGAATGGGCTTTTTAATTTGGAAACACTACGCAAAATATATCCAGGATTACAGTCGCATCCATTTTGTCTAATTGCAATTGAGCAAATAAAAAACGGATTAACGGCATTAAGAAACGATGTTGATCCTAATGCGATCATTCAAGAAGAAATTGGTAGCGAAGTAAAGTTAGCACCGACTTCTGAGCGCGAGCAGTTTGAGAAAGCTATCGCGGAACTTTGGCATCTCAAGCCAGATACGAAATGCTTCGAGCGGCGTGAAGATGGTAACTATCTCGACTTCGAGAGCCATACTAATGCGGCGTGGCAAGGATGGTGTCTTGCGAAAGGGATTAAGGTGGATCCCTGATGAACGAAATTAAAGAAGCCATCGCACTCGCAATCTATATTGGTACATATAAGCAATATGGCACGTATGATGAAAACCATTGGAAAGAGACGAGTGAGACTCAGCGCAAGCAATGCCGTAGCCAAGCGGATGCTGTCCTCGCAGTACTCTCTACAATCAAAATTAATAGGGAAATACACAATGCTTATTGTGAGGGGGTGGATCGAAATGAACCGGTTGAAATAGTTCAGCGAGTTTTTAGACTCATGATTCAAGCGATGAGGGAGGAAGGATGAGCGAGCCGAATAAGCACGCGCTAGAAATAGAATCCTTGCGCCAAGAACTAGAAGAAGCAAAAAATCAATCTGCCATCGAGCAATTCGAGCATAAACAATGGGCCGATAAAATGATCGCGAAACTGGATTCAGCAGAAAGTCGTGCTGCCCGCTTACAACAAGCGATTGAGGAAGCTCCGCATGCCAATAATTGCTCGTCCTCGCTTCCTCATTTATATCGGGAGCTATCTGGTCATTGTAATTGCTGGAAACATTATGCCTTGAAGGAATAATTGATGTCTGACAAACAAAGTGAGGATTCTGCCTTGAATGCCGAAACTGAAATTCTTCAATTATGGAGGGGTTTTCTAAATGAGCGATGAAGATCAAGACATTTGCGGGTTATGCGGTCAGCCGGGCGCTGATAAATTTGCGCATCCAATACATTGGCCTGGTGAAAGAACCCCGGACAGCGATTTGGTACATGAAGAATGCGAAGATAAGGAATGTAGACGCGCGCATTCGTTACTCTCAGATAAAGAGCGCGAACGATTTCTGAGGGCTATCTAACGAAAGGAATTGAGAATGAGAAATGAAATTTACTAAAAAGCCCATTGTGGTCGAGGCGTTTCAGATGACGCGCGAGCGCCGAGAAAACAACAAAGAGTGGCCCGCCTGGTTGCATAAAGCATGGGACACGATAGGGATAGGATCACTATTTATCGATCCGTCTGATCCAGAGCACATGGGGTTATATCTCTATTCGGCGGACGGAATATTCAAGATAGCTTGGGATGATTGGATTGTTCAGGGAATGTCCGGCGAGCTATACCCATGCAAACCAGATATTTTCGAAGCAACCTATATTGAAATCCAAGAGAGCAGCCAATGATCAAACGTTATGACATTTGTGCGGTCATTGATCCTGATGGCCGGTATGTTACCTACGAAGATCACAAAGAGCAGATAGGCCGCCTGCAACGAATAATCGAATTGATGGTGCCTTTGGTCGGCGATCAGATGCATGCAGAATCGGCATGGAAAGCATTGCAGAAAGCATTAGAAGCTGGGAATGAGAAATAGTGGAAACTACAGAACAAATAGAGCAACAAGCCGTACGCCAACGCTGGCGCGCGCTGAATCTCGTCATCAAGGCGAAGCTTGAGGCAGTCGAGTCCGGGATCAGCGTTTTCGAGGAGGAATTTCTAGCGCATATCGTCATGCCGAACAATCAGCGCGTCGGGCAATGGATGCTGCCGCAAATTGCCGCAGCGTACTCCTCCGGCAAGATGTCGCCAATGTTGCCGGTGCCAGGCTAGACGATGACCCAGGATCGCGCATAACCATGCTCCTAACCGTCAAACAGGCAGCGCTTGAACTCGCGATCTCGTCGAAGCAATTGCGACGGCATATCGACGCGGGCGCCCTGCCTGTCATACGCTTAGGCCGGACAGCGAGAGGAGACCGGGTAGATCCGGTGGATCTGAATAAATTCGCGGAGGGACAACGAAAATGCCGATCCGCAAACGACGAGACGGCTATCAAGTCGATGTGCACCACGGTGCGAAGCGCATTAGACGCCAAGCTCGGAACTATGCGGAAGCGCGCCAGCTTGAAAGTAGTCTCCGACGCGACATCGAAGAATTGCCATCCAGAGGTTTAGAGGAAGTCCTGCTACTCTACCTCGACGTGGCTGAGCACTCGGCCAAAGATCTGAAAAGCGCGATCTCGAAAGCGTCTGCCATTCGTCCATACATCGAAGGGAAGCACATCAAGGACGCGCCAGCGGTCGCCCAAGCGATGCGCAACGCCATGTTGGGCAAAGTCCTACCAGCCACGATTAACCGCCGCCTTGCCCTCCTCCGTCGACTTTGCAGGCTGGCTCACGAGGCGGGATGGATAGCGCAGCCGCCGATCATCAAACTGCTACCTGGAGAAGTCGAAAGGCAATTTTACTTGACACCGAAGGAGATCGAACAAATTGCCAGTCGAATGCCGATTGCGGGTGACGCGGTGAGGATCGCAGGCTATACCGGATTACGCCGAAGTGAGTTGCTAGGGTTGCGACCAGAGAATATCAAAGGCGATTTGATCGTCTTGCAGACTTCGAAGAATGGCAGGCCGCGAATTATCCCAATCCCGAAAGCGGTCGCGCACATCAAGCTACCGCTGAAAATTACCGAAGGTATTTTGCGCAAGGAATGGGAAGTTGCTAGAGATGCCGTAAAGCTTGCGCATATTCGCTTCCACGACCTGCGCCATTCATACGCCAGTATGTTGGTCGCGGCGGGCGCGAATGATCGCGCGCTCGGTGAATTACTCGGGCATAAATCGGCGTCGATGGTGAGGCGTTACGCACACCTACGAGAAGAAACCTTGCGGGATATTGTCGGGAAAATCGGCACCGGGTCCGTCACCGCCAAAAAGAGAAAAGCTCCACGTGGAACATAAGTGATTGTTTTATTTGGTGCCCGGAGCCGGACTCGAACCGGCACGGAGTTGCCTCCGAGGGATTTTAAGTCCCTTGCGTCTACCTATTCCGCCACCCGGGCAGATCGAACAGAGAAAAATTGGAGGCTGGGGTCGGAATCGAACCGGCGTCCACGGCTTTGCAGGCCGCTGCATGACCACTCTGCCACCCAGCCTGACGGCGACTTACTTTAGGGATCAGCGTGGTGTTGCGCGACCCACTAAAATGAAAAGCCCCGATACGATCGGGGCTTCACGATACCATTGGAGCGGGAAACGAGACTCGAACTCGCGACCCCGACCTTGGCAAGGTCGTGCTCTACCAACTGAGCTATTCCCGCCTGACGTGCGCAATTCTAGCGGCATGCCGATCGCTGTCAAGGAATGAACTCATTGGACATTGCCACGACAGTGTCGAACCGCGGCCGCTGCCGTGTGAATTATCGTCTATTGACTGGTGAGATCGGGCCACGCCGCGACTAAATAGCGGTACATGGACCACAGGGTCGCGCCCATCGCCAAATAAAGCGTGCACACGCCGAGCGAATAGATCGGAAGATTGAAGTACGAGTCGCGGACGATCATGAGGATCAACGCGGTCATTTGACAGCCGGTTTTAAATTTGCCGATGAACGAGACCGCCACGCGCTCCCGCGCGCCGAGCTCGGCCATCCATTCGCGCAGGGCAGAAATCGCAATTTCACGTCCGAGAATGACGGCAATCGGCAAGGCCAACCAGACCTTCGGATCCGCTTGTAACAGCACGATGAGCACGACCGCGACCAACAACTTGTCCGCGACCGGATCAAGAAACGCCCCTAGCTTTGAAATTTGACCGAGGCGTCGCGCTAGATAGCCGTCAAGCCAATCGGTGATCGCGGCCAGGATAAACACCGCCGCGGCGGCCAGGTTCGTCCACTTCCATGGCAGATAAAACAACACCACGAAGCATGGGATCAACCCGATTCGGAGCAATGACAAGGCATTGGGAATGTTCATGCTGACTCATGTAACACACCGTAGATCGCCCGCGCAAGTTGGGCACTGATGCCGGGTGCGCGTTTTAGATCATCAATGCTGGCCCGAAGCACCCCTTGCAAGCCACCAAAATGCTGGAGCAAGGCGCGCCGCCGTTTCGCCCCAACCCCAGCGATGGATTCGAGTGGCGATTGCGTCCGCGCCCGGCCGCGCGCCTGGCGATGAGCCGTGATCGCGAAGCGATGCGCTTCGTCCCGGATTTGCTGAATCAGCAGCAGCGCGGCCGAATCCTTGGGCAAAGTGCGCTCGACTTGCGAATCGTGCATCAGCAAACGTTCGAGGCCGGGTTTGCGACTCACGCCTTTGGCGACGCCGATGATTTGGATCCCTTCTAACTGGAGCTCACGCAAGACCGCGAGGGCTTCATTGACCTGCCCCTTGCCACCATCGATGAGCAAAATGTCGGGCATTACCGCTTCTTCTTTTTGTAAGCGTCCATAGCGCCGCGTCAGCGCCTGGCGCATCGCCGCGAAATCGTCGCCGGCGACAATGCCTTCGATATTGAAGCGTCGATAATCCGCCTTGCGCGGACCTTCATTGCCGAACACCACGCACGAGGCAACGGTGGCTTCGCCTTGTGTGTGGCTGATGTCGAAACATTCAATGCGCGCGGGCACTTCTGGTAAATCAAGAAATTCACGCAGCGCTTCCAAGCGCCGCCGATGATCCGCATCCAACGCAGCCCGCTCGCGCACTGCGAACTCGGCGTTCCGAACCGCCATCTCCACCCACTTGGCTCGCTCCCCACGTACATTGTGGCGGACGCGAACCGCGCTGCCGCGACGTTCGTGCAGCGCCATTTGCAACCACTCGGTCTCATCCTGCTCAAGCGCGTCGGCGATAATAATGTCCGGTGGCAGATCGCGCTCGCTAGTCCCGGCCAGATAAAATTGAGCAAGAAAGGCTGCTGTTATCTCACTGACCGACGCTTCGGACGTGTGGCGCGGGAAAAACGATTTATTGCCTAAATTGCGCCCACCGCGCAGGAAAAACACTTGCACACAACCCACACCGTCGTGAACACGGCAGGCGACGATGTCGAAATCGCCGCCGTCGGCCGTGATGTGTTGCTCGGCCTGGACCTTTTGAATTTTGTTGATTTGATCGCGTAAACGCGCTGCACGTTCGAAATCCAAGCGCGCCGCGACCGCTTCCATTTCGCGCACCAGTACGCTCACCACTTCGTGACTACGACCCGCCAAAAACAAGCGCGCGTTCTCCATATCCGCCGCATAATCTTCTGGGGCGATGAGCCCGACGCAGGGCGCAGTGCAACGTTTGATCTGATATTGAAGACACGGCCGTGTGCGATTTTTGAAGTAGCTGTCTTCGCATTGACGCACCATGAACAGCTTCTGCAATAAGTTGATGGTCGTGCGCACCGCACCGGCATTCGGATACGGTCCGTAGTAGCGCCCGCCGTCGGCGCGCGCGCCGCGATGGAAGGCGAGGCGTGGGAAAGTATCTTGCGTGGTGACGTAGATGTAGGGATAACTTTTGTCGTCCCTCAAAACCACGTTGTAGCGTGGTTTTAATTCTTTGATCAGATTGGATTCGAGGATCAGCGCCTCGGTTTCATTGCGGGTGGCTACAATTTCGAAATCGCACACTTGCTCGACCATCGCCCGCACTTTCGGCGTGTGCCCAGCACTGCGATTGAAATAACTGGAGACTCTTTTTTTGAGATCGCGCGCCTTGCCGACGTAAATGACGCCGCGGCTCGTGTCCAGCATTCGATAGATACCAGGGACCGAAGGCAGGCGGAGGCACCGCTCTCGCAGATTTTGTTCGATACTCGCGCTGGGTTCGCTCGTTGCGGAGTCGGCGCTGTTCAATGCGGCGAGTTCGCTGGCATCACGCCTGCTTGGTTTGCGCCGATTCGTCGATGTCAGGCATGTCGCTCAACCCTTGGTTGCGTGCGATGAGCGCCAGTTTGACATCATTGGTGGCGCCAAGCTTTTCCATCAGTCGCCGCCGATGGTAGGCCACGGTTTTAATACTGAGCGACATCCGCGTGGCGATTTCACCCGAATCAAGGCCGAGACTTATGCGATGCAGCACTTCAATTTCGCGACGCGTCAGATTTTGAATTCCCCCTTCGGTGCGCTTCAGGATGGTGCTCACCGCGACGTTTTGAGCCACGTCGCGGCTGATATAAGAACGACCGCGCGACACTTCGCGGATCGCTAAAAACAATTCATCGGTATCGGCGTCCTTGCTGACATACCCCGTGCCACCTAATTCTAGAAATCGCCGCGGATAAGGACCCTCGACGTACATTGACAATCCGATGATCTTACAGCCCGGATAGCTTGCAAGCAGACGACGCGTGGCCTCCAGCCCGCCGATACCCGGCATATTCAGATCGATGAGAACCACGTCGAATGCGAGGTCGCGGGTAACTTCACGGAGTTGCTCACCGCTATCGGCTTCGGCCACCACCCGAAAATCGGTCACGGACTCCAGCTTGGCGCAAATACATTTGCGCACTAAACGGTGATCGTCAACGACGATTATCCTAATCATGCCCCGGCTTGTGCCTCCGCTGCTCAGCTTTATGATTGTAGTCACTGCGGTGCGCCTCGTGCACCCCCAGTTTAGCGACAGAGGTCGCGGCTTTTGGAAAATCACGCTGGGAATCGAGATCCCGGCCCACGATGCTATGGATTGAGCAGTCCCCAGATTTTACGAAACGTCCCGGTGAATTCTTCCGGCGCACGTTGTATCCACTCCGCGACTTCGACCTGCGTGCACCAGCGGCCTTCGGTAATTTCCTTGGGATCAGGGCGCACTTCGCGCTGCGTGGTGGTGCGAAAGACTTCGACAAATTCGTACCCCGTCGATGCGCCTGCCTCCAGCTTATGCAGCTTTAGCAAATCGTCGTCCGGCTCAACGCCGAGTTCTTCCAATAGCTCACGGCGGGCGGCGGCGGCGTACGCCTCACCCTGATTAAGGTGGCCCGCGGCCGAGGTGTCCCATAAGTCCGGCGAACAATCCTTAAACGGCGAGCGCCGCTGCAGATACAGCAGACCGTCCGGATTGTAGAGCAGTACATGGGCGGCGCGATGGCGTAACTTCGCCTGATGCACATAAGCGCGGGTGGCGACGCCGATGGGCTGATCGGCAGCATCGACGATGTCGAAAATTTCCTCAGTCATTGGTTATCAAAATTCGACTCCGAAAGTTGGCGGAGAGGGAGGGATTCGAACCCTCGAAGGAGATGAATCCTTGCCGGTTTTCAAGACCGGTGCAATCGACCACTCTGCCACCTCTCCGATTTTTTTTCTGCTGCCTAAGCGAATGGCTAGCTCATTTGCAGGCGGCGGAATTCTAACAGCCCACGTGCCGAGCTGACATCCCGGTCAACCGGTTGAAGGCGGCGCCTGGAGCAAAGTCGACGCGGCCAGAGCTGCGAGATGGTGACTATTGGTCGCGTGGCCGAAAGCGCAAATTGTCGCTGTGTTCATGCTCATTTGAGCCAACGGGGAGGCGTCGGATCGCCGCCGTCCTTCTAGTCTCCGTCGATGGATGCTAGGCGCTCAAACCCCAGGCCCCACCTTGCTCCGCCATCGATTCATCCCGTCTATCCACCGATCAACATCCGTGACTTTGCGCTGCATATAATCCCGCACCACGGGATGCGGCAACATCAAGAACGCTTCGCGCGCCATGGTTTCGATCACGCAGTCGGCTAGCGCTTCGGGTTCAATCATTCCATCCACGCTCGCGACGGACGCGCCATCGGAGCGGTCGGTCATCGGCGTACGCACCGCCTGCGGCGCGAGTACCGAAACGTGCACGCCTTTATCGCGATATTTGATCGCCACCCATTCGGCGAACGCAACCGCGGCATGTTTAGTCACCGCGTAACTTGCCGAATGAATATGGCTTAGAAGACCCGCCGCTGACGCGGTATGAATGAGATAGCCGCTGCCGCGGGCCGCCATTTTCGGCGCGACCGCGCGCACCGCATACACATGCGCCATGACATGAACATCCCAATTGAGTTGCCATTCGGCATTCGGCGTATCTTCATCGCCCAGGCGCGCGATCCCCGCGTTAGAGCAGAAGATGTCGATCGGCCCCAATTCGGCTTCGACGCGCGCCACCAGGTTTTGAATATCACTTTCTTTGGCCACATTGCACACGATAGGGAGGCCACCCACGCTGGCGGCGACTTCCTGTAGCCGCCCGGCTTGCACATCAGCCACTGCGATCGCCCTCGCGCCTTCCGCATGAAAGCGCCGCGCGAGCGCCGCGCCGATACCACTGGCGCCGCCGGTGATAACCGCGATCTTATTTTTAACTTTCATGCGTATTCCTCGCGTTTTATCTTCAAGCGTTTACGAAGCTTAGCAGCGAACCCGCCAGCGCCACCCCGAATAAATAGGTGAGATTCGTTCAATGCGCCACGGACTCGCGTATAGTCAGCTAACACAACCAACCCCATTGGCCGCCGAGACCGACACGGCCAGTTGAAATTGGGTGACTCATCCCCTATATAAGGCGCAATCCGAACTGAATTGCGTTTCAGCGGTCCAAACGCTCATCGAATTTGACCAGGAGTAAACGAAGATGCCAACCCCAGTCGCTATTACCCACAGCAGTACTTCCGTACTGTCGAGCAACCGACTCGTCCGTAACACCTACGCCCTACTCTCTCTAACCCTACTGTTCAGCGCTGCAACCTGCGCGCTGTCGATGGTCGTCGACATGGGGCGCGGAACTTACCTCGCCAGTTCTATCGCCGCGCTAATGTTGATTTGGTTCGTGCTACCGCGTACGGCTAATAGCGCGAGCGGCATCGGCGTGGTTTTCGCCATCACCGGGTTGTTAGGATTCGGCTTAGGGCCAATTTTGAGCATGTATCTCAAATTACCCAACGGCCCGCAGATCGTCATGACCGCGCTGGGTGGCACTGGCGCAATCTTCCTTGGCTTATCCGCCTATGCGCTGACCACCAAGCGTGACTTTAACTTCATGGGTGGTTTTCTCTTCGTCGGTATGCTGGTCGTGCTCGGTGGCGCGCTGTTGAATATTTTCTTGGCGGTGCCGGCGGTATCGCTAGCGCTTTCGGCGGTCGTCGTATTGCTGATGAGCGGCTTCATCCTCTACGACACGGGCCGTATGGTGAATGGCGGCGAGACCAATTACGTGCTCGCCACCGTCAGCCTGTATCTTAATATCTTCAACATCTTTATTAGTCTTTTGCAGTTGTTGGGGATAACGAGCAGCGACGACTAGTTGCAGTCCTTAAGCTTCTCTGCGAGTAGTCAGCGTTCGACGCGACTGACATGGATATGTGGTTAAAGATCCTAAGCGCGGTCGCGCTGGGCGCGATGTTGGTGATGTTGCTGCCGCGCGCCAAACAAGCGCTGGCCGCGAGCCCAGTTGCCACCCCGGGTGATTGGCGCGCGGTGGTCGTGCCGTTAGTCGCTATCATCGCTTTTGTCGCGGTGTTGATGGCCATCGTTTAAGGTGGCGCCAAATGCTCTTGCCCACTCAGGTAGCCGCGTAATACATGCGGAATTTCGATACCCCCATCCGCTTGTTGATAGTTCTCTAGCACCGCCACTAGCGCACGTCCAACGGCGACACCAGAGCCGTTTAAGGTGTGAATGAGTTCTACCTTACCTGACTTAGGATTACGCCACCGCGCTTTCAAGCGTCGCGCCTGGAAATCCTCGAAGTTGCTGCAGGAAGAAATTTCGCGGTACGCATTCTGAGCCGGAAGCCACACTTCAAGATCATAGGTTTTCGCTGCGGAAAACCCGATATCGCCAGTACACAAAGCCACCGTTCGATAGGGCAATTCAAGCCGTTGCAAAATGCTCTCGGCGTGCGCGGTCAATTCTTCGAGTTGCGCATACGAGGTTTCCGGCGTTGAGAATTGGACCAACTCCACTTTCTCGAATTGATGCTGGCGGATCATCCCGCGCGTGTCGCGACCATAAGATCCCGCTTCGCTACGAAAGCACGGCGAGTGACAGACATAGCGCGTCGGCAAGGCCTCGGCATTTAAAATGACGTCTCGCGCAAGGTTAGTCACCGGTACTTCGGCGGTTGGAATCAAAAACAATTCTTGCCGCGGAATTTCAAATAGATCGTCTTTGAATTTCGGCAGTTGTCCCGTGCCACGCAGACTTTTCGCATTCACTAAGTAAGGTACATAAACTTCGCGATACCCATGCGCTTCCGTGTGCGTATCCAGCATGAACTGGATGAGCGCGCGATGCAGACGCGCAAAGCTGCCGGATAGCACGGAAAACCGGCTGCTCGCGATCGTCACCGCGGCTTCGAAATCCATGGCCTGGTGCAAGGCGCCGAGATCGACATGATCACGAACAGGAAACGAAAATTCTCGCGGCGTGCCCCAGCGTCGTATTTCGATGTTATCGCGCTCGTCCTGCCCGCGTGGCACCGAGTGATGGGGAATATTCGGCAGGCCTAGTGCAAAAGATTCGAACTCCTCTTGCAACGCTTCAAGTGCTTGTTCGGAAGTCTTCATTTGCTCGCCAAGACCTGCGACCTCGGCGCGCAACGGCGCGATGTCCTCGCCACGGGCTTTAGCCGCGCCGATTTCCTTACTGCGCTGATTACGCGCCGCCTGCAAATCCTGCGTCGAAGCTTGTAATTGCTTACGCCTTGCTTCAAGCGCCTGGTAGATCGTTAAGTCGAGTTCGAATTTCCGAGCGCTGAGCGCGAGGGCGACCGCTTCGGGATCGGCGCGCAATTGATAAGGATCGAGCATGGGCGGGATTGTGGTCTGCGCTCACCAGTTGAGCGGGACAAATTATAACCGCCTATTGTGTGTCATTGACGCTCACAACGCTCGCGCGATAAAAATGCCGGCGGCACAACCGGCGAGTGACAGCAGCAAATTCAGCGCCACACTAGTCAGTGCCGCACCTGCTGCGCCCTGCGCGAACAGCACGAGGGTTTCCACCGAAAACGCCGAAAAGGTTGTGTAGGCGCCGAGAAAGCCGGTCATTGTGAACGCGCGCAGTGTCGCACCATCAACCAACCGTTCGGCACAGACCACGAACAAAATCCCAGCCACGAAACACCCGAGAGTGTTAACCGTCAGCGTGCCTAAGGGAAAGTTACCGCGGGTCGCCGATTGTAAGGCGATGACAGTCGCATAGCGCGCAACGGCCCCGAGCGCGCCACCAACAGCGACAAGCAGATAGTTCACTAACGGCGCACTGTTAGCCATCCTCAGCGCCCACCACGCGACGGTTGCGACGCATTGGTCGCGGTGACGTTGCGCAATCGGCGTAGCTTCTCTGCAATTTGGATTTCAAGCCCGCGTTCCACGGGTGCATAGTACACGCGATCGCCTAAGTCGTCGGGGAAATAGCGTTGCTCGCTCGCGTGACCGTTGGCCGTGTCGTGGTCATACCGATAGCCTTTGCCATGGCCGAGATCGCGCGCGAGTTTGGTCGGCGCATTTCGCAAATGATTCGGCACTTCCAACGTGCCGTGCGCTTCGACATCCGCACGCGCGGCGGCTAATGCGGTATAGACCGCATTACTCTTTGCGGCGCACGCGCAATACACCACGGCCTGTGCAATCGCCAATTCCCCTTCGGGCGCGCCGAGGCGATCGAAAGTTTCCCAAGCGTCGATGGCGAGACCGAGCGCGCGCGGATCCGCGTTGCCGACATCTTCGGACGCAATACGCACGACCCGCCGCGCGATATACGCCGGATCGCACCCGCCATCCAACATGCGTGCGTACCAATAAAGCGCGGCGTCCGGGTTTGATCCGCGCACGGACTTATGTAGGGCCGAGATCTGATCGTAGAAGTAATCGCCGCGGCGATCGTAGCGACGCGGCGTGCCACCACTGGCCACCTGCGCGACCAATAGATCATCAATCTGCCGACTGTCGGCAAGCTCAGCGGCGAGTTCCAGAAGACTCAACGCCCGCCGCGCATCCCCGTCCGCCGCACGCGCAATCGTTAAGCGCGCCGAATCGCTCACTTGCAGTGGGGTTGGACCGCTCCAGCTCGAAATCGCGCGTTGCAAGACTTGTGTAATCGCCGCCTCATCGAGCGCTTTCAGCACGTAAACACGGACGCGTGAAAGCAGCGCATTATTAAGTTCAAACGCCGGGTTTTCGGTGGTCGCGCCGATGAAAATGATCGTGCCCGCTTCGATATGCGGCAGAAACGCGTCCTGCTGCGCCTTATTGAAACGGTGAACTTCGTCGACAAAGATCACGGTCCGGCGTTGCAGTCCGCGAGTGGCCGCCGCCTGCTCGACGGCAGCGCGGATTTCTTTGATGCCACTCAACACCGCGGAGACTTCGATAAAGTCTGCCGCCGCGATCTGTGCGACTAGCTGCGCAATGGTGGTCTTGCCGGTGCCGGGCGGTCCCCACAGAACGAACGAATGCACCGCGCCCGTATCCAGCGCGTGCCGCAGCGGTTTGCCGGGCGCGAGCAGATGATCTTGGCCGACCACGTCCTGCACCGAACGTGGGCGCAAACGATCCGCCAAGGGTCTAAAAGTAGAATTCAACCGCGCGAGATCCTGCATTAAGCATTAGGTGTCGCGATTATAGAGCGACCACCTGTCGCATCGTCGAGTGCTTTCGGTGCGACGGCGTGTAGTCTATTTGGATAACGACGTCCCCGTCACAACGTCGACCCCGACGGGCGGCTGAAAATTAAAGATCGACTCGGGAATAGCCTTATTTCGCACCAAATCGGCGAATTTCAATTCGGTGGTCTGCCCGAGATTGTCCGCCAACTTCATCGCGGAAATAACCTCTTTGGACATTCCGATCTCAATCGCCGTGTACTGCTGTCCCGCTTGTTTGGGTGTGAGTTTGAACCACGCGCCGCCAGCGTGCTCACCCAGTGCTTTCACGGTGTATTGTTGGTCGATGTTGACCTTCTCGCCGAGCAGTTGCGCGGCCGACCCGGCCGCGCTCGCGGCGACGGCATTCACCGTGACCTGCGCCAGCTCCTTATCGTAGAGCCATAAAGTATTCCCATCCGAGATGATCGATTGAGCATACGGTTTGGTGTAAATCCACGCGAACTTGCGAGGACGCGCGATGGCCACAGTTCCGCTCGAAGTTTCAAGCAAGGCGCCTTTTTCGTCGTAAACGCGCTGCTCAAAAGCCGCGCTAAGGGTCGTTAAATTGGTAAGAAATTTTTCGAATTGCTGGCGCGCCGAAGAACCCGCCGCCGCGGCTCCTGTGGGTGCCGCCGCGGCGAGCGCTAAGCACAGGATAAAACGCGCGGCTTTGCAGAAGCAGGTAATCATGCGCTACTCGCGTGGCGGTGGCGGCGCCATGACTTCACGCGTGCCGTTGGTTTGCAGCTGCCCTACCACCCCAGCGCGCTCCATTTCTTCCACCATGCGCGCGGCGCGGTTGTAACCAATCTTCAAGCGCCGTTGGATTCCCGAGACTGAGGCGCGACGCGATTCAGTGACGATGCGCACCGCTTGATCGTACAACTCATCCTCTTCACCGCCGACATCGCCACTCAACACCTCGCCATAAGATTCGCCGCCCTCGGAATCATAAGTACCCGCCAGGATTTCCGAGACATATTCGGGCGCCGCGACCGCTTTCAACTCTTCGACGACCTTGTGCACTTCTTGGTCCGATACAAACGCCCCGTGAATCCGTTGGGGGGTCGCAGTGCCGGGCGGCAAATAGAGCATGTCACCATGGCCCAACAAATTCTCCGCGCCCATTTGATCGAGAATCGTGCGCGAATCAATGCGTGACGACACCTGGAATGCAATGCGCGTTGGAATGTTCGCTTTGATAAGACCCGTGATGACATCGACCGACGGTCGCTGGGTCGCGAGAATGAGATGGATCCCCGACGCCCGCGCTTTCTGCGCGAGGCGCGCAATAAGCTCTTCAACTTTCTTGCCGACCGTCATCATCATGTCGGCCAATTCGTCGACGATCACGACGATATAGGGCAGCGTACCGAGCGCTTCGGCGGACTGCCCCGACTCGGCATCATCAAACAGTGGATCCAGGATCGGCGTTCCGGTGGCACTTGCATCGCTGACTTTACGGTTATAGCCGCCGATGTTGCGGACTCCGAGCGCCGCCATCAATTTGTAACGCCGTTCCATTTCGGCCACACACCAGCGGAGCGCGTTCGCGGCCTCCTTCATATCCGTGACCACCGGCGCCAATAACCCTGGGATCCCGTCATAAACCGAGAGTTCGAGCATCTTCGGATCGATCATGATGAGGCGCACATCGCTCGCCGTAGCCTTATACAGCAGGCTCAAAATCATCGCATTCAGCGCCACCGATTTACCGGAGCCAGTGGTGCCGGCAACGAGCAAATGTGGCATGCGCGCGAGATCGACCACCACCGGTTTACCGGCGATATCCTTACCGAGCGCGAGCGTCAGCGGCGATTCACAAACTTCATACTCACGAGCTTTTAGTATTTCACTGAGCGCGACGATTTCGCGTCGCTCGTTCGGAATTTCGAGTCCAATAACCGATTTACCGGGAATTACTTCGACCACGCGCACGCTCACGGTGGACAATGAACGGGCTAAATCTTTGGCCAAATTGGTGATGCGGCTGGCTTTAACACCGGGCGCGGGATTTAGCTCGAAGCGCGTGATGACCGGCCCGGGCAACACCGCGACCACATTCGCATCGATGCCAAAGTCCTTGAGTTTGAGTTCGACTTGGCGCGACATCGCTTCCAACGCTTCGGCTGAATAGCCAGCGCCAGTCTGGCGCGGTTCATCCAGCAAGCCGAGCGCTGGCAAGGCGCTTTCACGCGGCGCGCGAAACAGGATGGTTTGTTTTTCCTTTTCGATGCGCTCGCTTTGTGGAATTTCGATAATCTTGGGCTCGATGCGCAGTGGCGGCCGCGCTTCATGCCGAATGTTTTCTTCAAGCACTGTTTGCGCGCGTGCGCGCCGCGCCCGCTGGCCCTGCACGTAATCAGTTAGCATTTCCGCAAACCGCACTAGATAAGGATAGAGCCACAGTGCCCAGTATCCAGAAACGTCCATCACCTTGAACCACGACAATCCGGTGAAAAGCGTAATGCCGGCTAAAAACGCCGCCAGCATGAGCAACACCCCGCCGAGATGACCACACCCAAGCACGACGTTACGCCCGACCAAATCGCCGAGGATGCCGCCGCCAATGGCCGTCGGTTCGGGGGTGTGATTAGTTGCGCGCACCCACATCAAAGCGCAGCCAGCACAGAAAATCAGCACAAAGCCGAGGCCGCGAACCGCGAGTTTAGGGTAATCCAACGGTGCGCCATCCGCAGGGTGTTGGTACAGCGTCCAACCGGCGTACGCAATCATGACTGGAAACAAATACGCCAACTGCCCTAACAAATACCGCAATACATCCGCCAACCACGCGCCGGTCGCGCCGGCGGCATTTTGAATCTCGTGGGCGCCGGTGCCGGTGTGCGACCAGCCCGGATCGTCCACCTGGAACGTGATTAGGGCCACCAGAACGAATAGCGCAACGCCGCTAAACCCGATGAGCAGGCCTTCGCGAATGCGCTGCGAGACGTGTAAGGACAGGTGTTCGCCTAAGGGCGGCGCCCGTCGAATTGCTTGTGCCATAGGATGTTTCCGGAAATCAACCTGCTGGGACGCGTTTCGCGTCCGAAAATTTGAATTGACTTAAGCGCGATCTCGTCATGGCGTTGACCGGCGCATTGGCGTTTGCGGGGCCATCGGACCGACTCGAAATCCACCATCAAGCGTTTATAACTTTAACCTCACTTAGATCAGCTAAATACTTGTTAAGTAGATTGAATCGATATTACTTATTAAATTACTTTAAGACTACTGTTGATAGATGTTTTCGGCCAACTTTGGCGAATGAATTTCTGGCCACTGTGGACTGGGGACGTGTCACTTTCAGAAGGCTTAAGAAATTTACCCGCTGGTGCTTTAAAACTAAATGATTAGTTTCTGATCTCAAAGCAAAAAATGCCGAGTGTTGAATATCCCTAAGAACTCACTTAACGCTTCAATTCCCGATTTTGATAGGTCTAATCGATGATTAAGTCAGTATCGAA
Organism: Gammaproteobacteria bacterium; assembly: GCA_016191285.1. GTDB lineage: Bacteria > Pseudomonadota > Gammaproteobacteria > CAIKBL01. The sequence goes on along the minus strand of JACPPA010000002.1, from coordinate 231,032 downwards.
TGGCACTTACTTAAGTCAACTTTATCGTCACCCCGTGCTCCGACACGGGGTCCAGTGAAAAATGAATCCATTATTTGACTGGATTCCTCCCGGCGAAAGCCGGGAATTCGTCGGCATGACGAAGGGCCAGGATTGCGCCTCTTTCCCAGCATTTCTGCTTAAATAAGTGCCATTGAAGTCAGCATCCTTATTAGCTAACCAGCTATATCGACTAACTAGCCAGTTAGCAGACGTTTTTTCCCAAGACACTAGAAATTTTCTGACCTATAGGCTGGCTTGCATCGGACCAGCAACACATTGGCAAGGTTTGGCAGGGCGGGATTCAGCAGCCACCTTTCAGACACCATGCTCAGGCTGTCGCCAAATTGGCCAGATCGGGCGCGACATTGCCGTTCTGAATCGCGCAGACTCGAACTGATGCTGCCCGAAGTGACTCGTCGAGCACAGCGTTGCGGCGGTTCAGGTGTTCGACCAATTCACGGCGAAGCGTCGTCCAATCCTCGCCGCCCTGTGATTTAGGAGCGCTGTGTTACGATGATTTGAATGACCGATCGAGTGCGAGGCGAATGAAAAAAAAGAGCACCTACCGAATCACCTTCCATAATCAAGGCAAGGTGTATGAGATCTATGCGCGGAACGTAAATCAGAGTGGCCTCCTCGGCTTTGTAGAAATCGAACAGATCCTCTTCGGTGAAAAGAGTTCGATCGTCGTTGATCCGTCTGAAGAAAACTTGAAAGCCGAGTTCGCCGGCGTCAGTCACACCTACATTCCGATGCACGCGGTCATCCGGATTGATGTGGTCGAGAAATCCGGCCACAGCAAAATCATGGACGCAACCGGCCGCGGCGAAAAAGTCACGCCCTTCCCCATTTTCACCAGTGGACCCGATCCACATCGCTCCTAGCGTTGCGTCGCCGCCTCTAAACGCGCGTCATGGAAAGGAGCACAGCGACGAAGCAATTCAAACCATGACGCCAGATGGATTGCTTCGCTGCGCTTGCAACGACGGGACTCGAACGTTGATCGAATATTTACTGTGGGAGCCTCCCCCACGTAGTAGCGCTTGCCTTGCGTTCGAAAGCGTAGCTCGCGCGCTCGTGGCGAACGCCATTCTCGCCTGCCTATGCGTGTAACAACCTGCCAAGCTTTGCAGACCGTTTCTGCCGCTAGTTGGGACGCGCTGTCCGATGCCGAACAACCTTTCGTCCGCCATGCCTTCCTGGCCGGCTTAGAGACCCATCGGTGTTTGGAGGGTCATGGTTGGTATTCCAATCACCTACTGGCCTATGAAGGGGACACATTAGTCGGCGCGTTGCCGCTGTACTCCCGGGATAATTCGTACGGCGAATTTGTTTTCGACTGGGCCTGGGCCGAAGCCTACGAGCGGGCCGGCGGACGGTACTATCCCAAAATCGTCAGCGCCATTCCGTTCACCCCAGTGGCCGGCCCGCGCCTGCTCCTGGGTTCGAATCCGACACTCGCCCAAGCCGCCGCCAGCACCCTTATCGACCACGCGATCAACCTCGCGCGCGAGCATGCTATGTCCTCGTGGCATTGTTTGTTCCCTTGCGAATCGCAACTCGCATTCTTCGCGCACGAAGACTTAGTGATCCGCGAAGGCTGCCAATACCATTGGTATAACCAGGGTTACGCTACGTTCGATGAATTTCTAAGCACGCTAAATTCCAAACGGCGCAAGGAAATTAAACGCGAGCGCCGTGAGCTTGGCATGACTGGGTTGACGCTTGAAGTAGTGGAAGGCGCCGCGATCACGCCCGCCCATTGGGACGTTTTCTACGCATTTTACTGCGATACTTTCGATCGAAAGTTTGGCGCGCCACGCTTTACCGAGAGTTTTTTCCATGATTTAAATGCGATGTTGCCGGGATCTCCGGTGTTATTTTTAGCCCGCGATGAGAGCGGCTATGTGGCCGGGGCGTTTGCGCTACGCGGACCCGACACCCTCTACGGTCGGCATTGGGGCTGCCGAAAATTCGTCAAACATTTGCATTTCGAACTCTGCTATTACCAAACCATCGACTACTGCATTCGCCATGGACTTCACCATCTCGACGCCGGCGCCCAAGGCGAGCACAAAATTCCGCGTGGCTTCACGCCACGGAAGACCTGGTCGACACATTGGATACGCGATCCCAATTTTCGACGCGCGGTAAAGGATTTTTGCGCCCGTGAAAGCAATCACGTCGGACACTACATCCAACAATTGGGTGAGCATTCGGCGTATCGCATCAGCGATGCGAATTAGTCACCTGATCCACCTCCGCTTTCCCCGACTGCCGTGTTCCATTGTCTGAAAACGGGCCAAACCTCACCCGAATTGCCACCCGCGGAATACGCGCTGCACGAACCTAATGGCCTGCTTGCAGTGGGTGGGGATTTAACGCCCGATACTATCGTTGCCGCGTACCGCGCGGGGGTTTTTCCGTGGTATTCGGACGGACAGCCGCTGCTGTGGTGGTCACCCGATCCCCGCTGCGTGCTCAATCCCGGCGCGTTCCATGTGTCGCGCAGCCTCGAACGCGAATTGCGCCGGCGAGCGTGGAAAATCCAGCTCGATCGCGACTTCTTAGGGGTGATGCGCGCCTGTGCGGGAGAACGCCGCGGGCGCCGCGGCACCTGGATTACTGACGAAATGCTCACAGCCTATACCGAGCTCTATCGCCGTGGCTTCGCACACTCTCTAGAATGTTGGATAGATAACGAATTAGCCGGCGGAATCTATGGCGTCGCAATCGGCCAGGTGTTTTTCGGAGAATCGATGTTCAGTCAACTGACGAACGGCTCAAAGATCGCGCTGTATGCGTTGACGCGACGCTTGCAGGCCTGGGGTTACCGACTGCTTGATTGTCAGGTCCCGAATTCGCATCTGCACACCTTGGGCGCCACCTTGCTACCACGCGGCGAGTTCTGCGCGTTGTTGCGAACCGCATGTAATGCGCCGATCGCGGCGACGGCATGGCAGCCTACTGACCACGCGCGACCATGACGAAACCGCCGCGCTCGGGTCTCGGCTTCTTTCTCACCCCCCCACACCGGTGCGGTTATCTTCCTGGGCGAAACGCCGTGACAATCTTCGCCGATCCACGACGCCGACCTAATACCGCGACCTACTCGACGTTGTCGCAGCATGGCTTTCGACGCAGCGGCGATCATGTCTACCGGCCACAATGCCCCGACTGCAGCGCCTGCGTCGCGGTCCGAATTCCAGTGCACGAATTCACCCCGCGCCGCGTTCACCGCCGCACGCTTCGCGCAAACGTTGACATCACCATCACGCCGCGTGCCCCGGTCTTCGACGCTGAACACTTTGCCTTATACGAACGCTACATTTGCGCCCGACATGCGGGCGGCAGCATGGAAAATCCGGATCCGGACAGCTATGTGGAGTTTCTAACAGCGAGTTGGGCGGAAACGGTGTTCTACGAATTCAGAGCGGGTTCGCGCCTCCTGGCGGTCGCAGTGGCCGATCACTTGGAAGACGGTCTCTCGGCAGTCTATACGTTCTACGATCCCACCGAGACCCAGCGCAGCCTCGGCCGACTCGCCATCTTGAAGCAAGTCGAGATCGCTCGTGCCCTGCAGGTGAAGTGGCTATATCTCGGCTATTGGATCAGCCAATGCCAAAAGATGTCCTACAAGATCGAATATCAACCGCTCGAGCATTTTCGACTGGGCCGGTGGCAACGCTCGGAGGTCGAATAACGCGTACGCTTTACGCTAGTAGTCCCATCAGGCACAATCGCCCGCCTCGACCCCTCCTGCGCGCGATCGCGCGCGTACTCCATTAGGAAGCGATAACACAGGCATGCCGAAAGAAGATCATATAGAAATGCAGGGCAAAGTCGTGGAGACCCTGCCGAACACCATGTTCCGAGTACAACTCGAAAATGGCCACATCGTAATCGCTCATATCTCCGGCAAAATGCGCAAAAACTATATCCGGATCCTGACTGGCGATAATGTCCTCGTCGAGCTGACGCCCTACGATCTCAGTAAGGGACGCATCACCTTCCGCGAACGTTAGAACCCTCCTCAAAAATGTTCGTGGGGGCGGTCCATACGCGCTTGCGAGCCTCACGTAGCGCGTAATTCGTTAAGCAAGCGCCGGGTGCCGATGGCAATCAAGCGCGCGGCGAATTCAAAATCTCCACGATCACGTCCGTAAGGATCAGGCACTTCGGCGTTGCCGCTCGCCGCCAAACCCGCTAGCAACAAGGTGACTTCGGCATGCCCTGTCGCGGGTTGCATAAATTTAAGCTCGTCGAGATGGCCCAAATCCATGGCGATGATCCGGTCAAATTCAAAAAAGTCTTCCGGGCGTAACACGCGCGATCGTTGTGAACCGATGTCCGCGCCATAGTCAACTGCGACTTCGATGGCGAGAGGTTCAGGTGGCTGTCCGGCGCGCGCATGCGTCCCGGCGGAATCGAGCGAAAACTGTGCCGTAAGCCCAGCGGTGTCTACTTGCTGCTGCATCAACCCTTGGGCTAGCGGCGAGCGACACAGGTTGCCAGTGCACACAAATAAAAGCCGCCAATGTCGGGTCATGCGTGCGCTTCCACCCACACCGCACGCAAGCGGTCCAGATCCTCCGCGGTATCAATACCGACGCCGCACGGTTCGCAGGCATCGCTAACCAGCACGCGTCCGCCATGGGCCAACGCGCGTAATTGCTCCAGGCGCTCTAAAATCTCCAACTCAGCAGGCGGCAACGCGACGAAGTACTGCAAGTACGCCACGGTATACGCATAGATGCCGACATGGCGTCGATACTGCGTACTCGGGCGCCATTGTGAAACATCTAAATCCCGTGCGTGCGGGATTGCCGCGCGGCTAAAGTACAGTGCATATTGTCGATCGTCGCGGACCACTTTCACTTGATTCGGGTCGCACCAATCCGCGTGGCGCGTGATGGGTTCGCACACCGTACCGATATTGGCGTCGCGGCCGGCACCGACTAGCGCGGCGGTCTGGTTGATGACTGCCGCCGGCATCATCGGTTCGTCGCCTTGTAAATTCACGATGATGGTTTCGCGGGCCTCCCCGCGTTGTCGCGTGGCTTCTGCGATGCGATCGGTGCCCGAGACATGGGCGCTCGACGTTAAGCACACGATCGCGCCGAAATTGCGCGCTACCTCCGCGATGCGCTGATCGTCGGTCGCGATCACGACCTCTGCGGCGCCACTCGCGACCGCTCGTTCGTAGACGTGTTGCACCAGCGGTTTCCCGGCGATCTCAAGCAGCGGCTTCCCCCGCAGGCGCGTCGAAGCATGGCGCGCCGGAATATAGACCTTAAAGCTCACCGTGGAAATTGCGCCAGCTCGTCGTCGGAAAGTTCGCGCGCTTCTTCTTCTAACATAATCGGGATGTCATCGCGTATGGGATACGCCAGGCGTGCGCTACGCGAGATCAATTCGTTGTGCGCTTTATCGTAGATTAACGGGCCCTTTGTCACCGGGCACACCAAGAGATCAAGTAGTCGTTTGTCCATTCGCACCTCGCGCCAGCAATGTTTCCAAACGCGTCGCGAAAACTTCAGGCATTTCAGCGGTAATCGGTACCACCCAAGCGTTCGCTGGCGCTAGCAATTCGCATTTCACCGCATCCTTTTCCGTCATTAGGATTGGCAAGTCGTCGCCGAATTCAAGATCACGGATACGAAACCGGTGATGATCGGGGAACGGATGCGGATGAATTCTTAGGCCCCTGGACCGTAACATCGCAAAAAAATGTTGTGGATTGCCGATCCCCGCGACGGCGCGAACTGGGGTCGCTACAAAGTCTTCCAAGGCGACGCTGCGCGCGCGATTCAGCAAACTAAGCGCCTGCGTGGGCACATACTTCATCGAGAATTCGCCGCGTCCAGCGCTGCCGTTGGTCACGACCATATCGACTTCCCGCAAGCGACTCAACGGTTCGCGCAGTGGCCCCGCGGGCAGGCAGCGGCCATTGCCAAAGCGCCGCACGCCATCGATCACGGCCACTTCGAGATCGCGCGCTAGGGCATAATGCTGTAGGCCATCGTCGCTGATGATTAAATCGCAGCCCGCATGTTCGATCAACGCCGCGGCCGAGGCCATGCGGCGTGGACCGACCGCCACCGGGCAGCGCGTACGGCGCGCGATGACAATGGCTTCGTCTCCAACCGCATGCGGATCGCTATCTGGGCGTACCTGTTGCGGCCAGCGGCGCGCGTTGCCGCCATAGCCACGCGCTACGATGCCGGGTTGATAACCCAGTGCTTTTAAATAACCTGCCAACCAAATCACCAGTGGCGTCTTGCCGGTCCCACCCGCCGTGACATTGCCAACCACGATCACCGGCACCGGCGCCCGATAGACCGGGAGAATACCGCGCCGATATGCGTATCGGCGGACTTCAACGCCGGCGCGAAAAATCTGCCCGAACGGAATCAATCCGAGCGCCGCGGGATGGCGTCCGTACCACAATTCGTTAGCGAGCTCGCCGAGCATTTGTCCGATCATTAGCGGGTTGTTGCGGGGTACGGCAACGACCCTCACTCGTCGCCTCGAATCGCGGTCGGAAAGGTGATTCGATAAAGACCCGCCAACCGCGCCGCGTCCATCGCATCCACCGCTAACTGAAACTGGGCTTCCTTGTCGGCGGTGATCACCACCATGGGATCGTGCCGCGCTTGTTTCAGCTGACTAAGCGCTTGCTGGATGGTGCTGATCTTGGTGTTAACCAATGCCTTACCGTCGATAAACAACTCGCCGCGTTTGTTGATCGTAATATCGATTGCGTCCGGGTTTTGTGTGACCGCTTGTTTGCTCGCCGACGGCAGGGTGAGATCGATCTTCGATTCTTCGACAAAGCGACTCGAGACCATAAAGAAGATCAGCAGCAGCAATATCACGTCAATGAGCGAAGTTACATTGATCTCTACGTCATCGCGACGGCGTGGCCGAAAATTCATCGGGGACTCCCGACCCCACCATGCGTCGCGACGCCATCACGCATCGCGTTCGCGCTCACCGTGCAGCACTTCCACGAGTTTCAAGGATTCCTGCTCCATCATGACCACCAGCGACGCGACACGACCGCCGAAATAACGATAAAAATAAAGCGCCGGGATAGCCACCGTGAGCCCTACCGCGGTGGAGATCAACGCTTCAGCGATACCACCCGCAAGGGCACTGGGATCACCGACCCCATGCGTCTTCAACGCCCCGAACATCCTAATCATGCCAAACACCGTTCCCAACAACCCAAGCAGCGGGGAAACCGCCGCGATTGTCCCCAGCGTATTGAGATATCGCTCCAATTCATGGACGACATGCCGGCCTGCTTCTTCAATACTCTCTTTGATGATCACGCGGTCGTGTGCCCGATTGGCCAAGCCGGCGGCCAGAACCTGACCCAACGGGGAACCTAGCCGAAGCGTTTGTACGCGTCGATCATCGAGGATGCCTGCGCGCATCCACTGCCAAACTTGCGCGACGAGATTGTCGGGCGCTACGCGGCGTTGCTGCAACGACCAAAAGCGCTCGAAGATGATCGCCAGCGCGACCACGGACGCGAGCAGGAGTGGGACCATGACTAAACCGCCAGCCCGGATAATTTCAAACACGCTGCGTACTTTCCTCGCTAGATTCGGATTGCGGGCCGGAAACTTATCAGACCCCATCGTTGGCGGGAAGGGACGCGGCCGAACTGCCCGCGCGGCGATGTTTGCTCGCGGCGCGTTACGTGGGGCATCGCGACGCGCCATTGCTCATGGATCCCAATAGCGTCGACGCGCGGCGCGCTCACGCCGCGGCGCCGGCATCGTTGGCGTCACCTCGAAACTTATCGCACCCTCATCGGCGGTAGTCATGCAGGTTACGCCACGCGCTTCGTAAGCGGCGACAACGCTGGGTGCCGGTTGATGAAATCGATTGCCAAAGCCCACGGAAAATACCGCGAACTTCGGCGCTACGGCGGCAATAAATGGCGCGGTTGACGAGGTCTTACTGCCGTGATGAGGCACCACGAGGATATCGGCATGCAAGTTCGCGCCGCGCGCGATCAACGCTTGTTCGGCTAGCGCCTCGATATCGCCAGTCAGTAGCAGCGCGCCGCCGCGACCGTCAATACGAATCACACACGACCCGTTGTTGTCGCTCAAACTAAGCCCCTCCGCCGGATGCAGAATGGTAAATTGCACTCCGTCCCACGACCACTGTTGTCCGCCGCGACAGGGTGCGGCGCGCGCCGCGAGCGCCGGCCCCGGATTACCTAGTAATTCCCCGACCTCCTGCTGCGCGAGCAACGTGGCCGCACCGCCTGCGTGATCGCTATCCGAATGACTGATAACGAGACGGTCGATGCGCCGCAATCCGAGCGCATTCAGATACGGTGCGACGATGGCCTTGCCTGCATCGGCGCCGCTCCTGAATTTCGGCCCCGCGTCAAAGACCATCACATGCGTCGCGGTCGCGACGATAACACTCAGGCCTTGGCCCACATCGAGTATTTCAACTCGATAATCACCGATCAGCGGCGGGCGGATGCGTGGCAAATACAAGGTATAGAGCAGCGCGGGCACCAGCAGTAGCCGCGAACTGCGTAGCGGTATTAACGCGATCAGCGCCGCGGTTGTCGCTAACGCCAAGGCGATTACGGACGGTTGGAACGGTAAATTGAGCGGCGGCAACAGGCCATCGATGAACGCCAGGTATCGTGCAAGGATCTGCCACACACTCGCGGCCACGGCAAAGCACAGGGCACTAAACCCGGATGCGACCGGGAGTAGCAGCATCCCCATCAATAGCAACGGGACGACCACGGCGGTGACACCGGGAATAACCACAGCATTAGCGAGCGGTGAGGCGATTGAAATAAGTTGAAACGCGAATCCAAGGAGCGGCGCCATCAGGAACGCCAACAAAACGTGAATGCCAAACCAACGTGTGGATCGCGACGACCGTAGCCGCCGCGCGCTTAGCACGCCGAGTAACGCGATCGTGCCGAAGGATAACCAGAAACTGAGAGTCAGGCTGGCCGCGGGCGATAGAAAGAGCACGAGCGTCGCCGCCAACAACCAGCTATCCAGCGTAAACAATCGCTGGTCACGCAATTTATTCGACAGCGTAATGGCAATCATGATCACCGTGCGCTGGGTCGGGACGGTGAATCCGGTGACCACCGAGTACGCGATTGCAGCAGCAAGCGCGACCAGTGACGCGCCCGCCATTGCGCGCCGATGACGCACCCGAGGCAACAGCATGAGTAACCACGGATGCGAAAACGCGTAAGCCGCGGCCGCCACCATCGCGACGTGCAAACCCGACACGGAGATTAAATGCACCGTTCCGGTATCGCGCAATAAGCGCCATTGCGCATCCGCTATGTCAGCGCGCGCGCCAACCGCGAGCGCACTCAACACCGAGGCGGTCGCCGGATCGCCTACCGCCTGCGCGATCGCACCGACCACTGTGCTCCGCAGCCGCGCGACGCGCCGATCACGCGCCACCTGACAGTGATTGCGCGAATGCGCGATGACATAACCCGTAGCCGTCACGTTCGTGGCGTACTGCCACTGCTCCGCATCAAAGCCATAGGCATTGCGCACCCCGCGCGGTCGCTTGAGACGCACCGCGAGCTCGCAATCGCTGCCGGGTTCAAGCAGAAATGGCGCGCCGTACCACCTCAAATAGACGCGCGCAGGCCGTCGCGGCCACGGCGCCAGACGCGAATTCGGTGCCGCGATAAACAGGAATTGGGTGGCTTCACCGCTCGTACTCGGGAAATCCGCGACGTAGCCGATGATGAATTGCGCGTGATCATCGGTAGTCGGTGCTAGCCGATTCGCCAAGGCGTAATCGGCGCGCCACGCAGCCCAACAAAAGCCGAGCACAAACCACAGCAGTGGACGGAGGTCGCGCCACGCCAGTGTCGAACTAAGTAACACCACCAGCCAGATGGGCTGCGGTAACGTCGACAAACATTGCACCAGCAGCATCCCGCTGATAATGCAAAACAGCGCAATTCGCATGATCGTCATCCTTGACGAATTCGATAACCAGAAAATTCCGGGGCACATTCGCGGTGCACGCGCGTCTAACGCCCCGGTATAATACACGGGCCGGTCGATGATCGAACTGTTAGCGCTGCGTCATCGACGTCGCCAGGTCGAATCAGTTCCACCGTACAACCAATCTAAAACCGGCCGCATGGCAGGTCGCGCATGAAGTACAACGTCCCATGGATTTTCGACAACGCTTTCGTCAACGTTTCAGCCAGCGCAGCGAAGTGCCGACGCACCCTTCGCTACGCTGGCTAGGTCGCCGTCTCCACGATCCCAATTTGTGGCATCTGGGTCGACGTTCGGTGGCCGGTGGTTGCGCGCTAGGGTTCTTTATCGCGTTCTTGCCAGTGCCCATTCACATGCTGCTCATTCCGCCGCTGGCGGTCGCGTTGCGTGTCAACCTGCCGATCGCGCTGGCGTCAATTTGGATTACGAACCCCGTCACGTTGGTGCCGATATTTTTCTTCGCCTACAAACTCGGCGGCTGGGTCACCGGCACACCGGGGTTGCCAGCGGGCTTTGAGTTCCACGCCGATATCGCGAGCATAACCGCGGCGGCTAATCAGATTTGGCTGCCGCTGTTTGTGGGATCGTCCATCTGCGCGGCGGGCGGCGGCTTGGTGGGATATTTCGGGGTTCAAGGCTTGTGGCGGCTGCAGGTCTTACTGCGTCTGCATCGACGTCGGCGCCGGCGTTTAACCAAGGCCGCGTCGTAAAGAGTCGGAGCGAAAACAATTAAACAAATGCGCGTAAATCGAAGCCCACGTGGTTGTCGGGTGCGCGCTCCGCTCTTCCTCGCCGGCCATTCCTGGCCGGCTCGTCGCTGTTTCGCGTGTGGCGCATCCCTGCGCCACACGCTTCACAATGACGCTACGCGCGCACCCGACAACCACCTCCCAACGTCGCGATGTTGGCGGGCGCATATTTTAAGGCCATCTAAGTCCCATTCCCCGGCTGCAACACACCGTTATGTAGCGTGACGATGCGATCCATCTGGCGCGCGATGTCGTGATCGTGCGTGACCACCACCAGTGCGGTCTGTAGCTCATTTTTCAAACGGAGCATCAACGCCAGCGTCTGGTGCGCGGTTTGCTCATCCAAGTTGCCCGTGGGTTCATCGGCCAGCACGCAGCGCGGTTCCATCACCAGGGCGCGTGCTATCGCCACGCGTTGCCGTTCCCCGCCCGATAACTCACTCGGTCGATGATGCAATCGATGTCCAAGCCCGACTTTCTCGAGCAGCGCGGCAGCGCGTTCCGCCGCCACTTTGATTCTCGTGCCACCGATCAATTCGGGCATCGCGACGTTTTCAAGTGCGCTGAATTCGGGCAACAAGTGATGAAATTGATAGACGAAGCCCAAGGTCTTGTTCCGCACCAGGCCGCGTTCACGGTCGTTCAAACCGCTGAGCTCGCGCCCCACACACCAGATCTGGCCCTGAGTCGGTTGTTCCAATCCACCGAGGATTTGCAACAATGTGCTCTTACCCGATCCCGACGCGCCCAGGATAGCGACAGACTCGCCGGCCGCCACGCTTAACTCAACGCCACTCAGCACTTCGACATCGAGCGTGCCGTCGACAAAACGTTTAGTAACATCCTGCGCGCGCAGCACGACATCATTCATAGCGTAAGGCCTCGGCTGGCTGAGTTTGGCTTGCGAGCCACGCTGGGTACAACGGCGCCACTAGACACAGCGCCAGCGAATAAACAAACGTCAGTGCGACATCGCTCACCTCTAGCTGCGCCGGAATATGGCTGATGTAGTAGACGTCCGGCGCCAAGATCTTGAAGCGGAATGTCGCTTCAAGCCACGCAATTATCGCTTCGACATGGCGTGCGAGTAAGACCCCGCCCAGCGTGCCCAAGGTCACACCGGTGGCGCCGACCAGCGCGCCTTGCGTCATAAATATCCGCAGCACGCGACGTGGCGTCATGCCCAGGGTTTGTAAGATGGCGATCTGCGCCGATTTCTCGGCCACCACCATGACCAAGGTCGAGACCAAATTAAACGCGGCAACCGCGACGCTTAGCAGCAAGATTACGAACATGACGATCTTCTCGGTTTGCAACGCCCGAAAAAGATTGGCGTGCTGCGCGGTCCAATCCGTGACCACATATGGAGCTGCACCGGCGAATAACTCGCGACCGATCGCTTCGGCGAGAAAGGCGTCGGTGAGTTTGACATGCAGTCCGTCAACGCCATCGGTCAAACGAAACAGCCGCTGCGCATCCTGCAAGTTCAGATAAATCGTCGCGGTATCGTATTCCTGCACGCCAGCTTCGAAGATCCCAACGACAAAACAGCGTTTGAGCCGCGGCAACATGCCGGTCGCGGTACGTAGAGGCTCGGCCAGGATTAAGGTCACATCATCGCCGACGGTTAGGCGCAACGAATCGGCAAGACCGCGCCCGACTACGACGCCAAAACGTCCCGGTTGCAAGGCCGCCAGACTGCCTTGACGCATTCGTGCGCCTAAGACACTGACTAAATTTTCACGATTCGGATCGATCCCCAACACCGTCGCGCCCTGCACTTCGCCGTAGCGGGTCAACATGGCTTGGCGATCGACGAACGGTGCGACGCCAACCACATCGGCGTGCGCCGCAAGCTCGCGGGCAACCTGCTCCCAGTGCTGCAGTGGGCCGTGGCGGGCTTTGACTTCGAGGTGCGCCGACATTCCTAATAATCGCTCGCGCATCTCGGCTTCAAACCCATTCATGATCGAGAGAATGGTCAGCAAGGCGATAATGCCGAGCGCCACGCCGCCGATCGAAATCGCCGAAATCAACGAGATAAATTGAGTCCGGCGCGGCGCGCGCGTGTAGCGCCAGGCGATAAAGGTTTCGAGCGGAGTGAACATCGGCGCCGATTATACCGATGTCGAGCACACCCGCTCGTGAGTGGGTTGGGTCGCAGGGAAGTGCCGATGTGTGCGCTATGATGAGTACCGGTTCTCAGCTTCACTCTGCGCTCCATGAAATGCCTCGCGTTCGATACTTCTGGCGAATTGTGTTCCATCGCGCTGTTAGTCGATGGCGAAATTCTCGTGCGCGAAGAAGTGGTCGGCAATCGACACACCGAGCGCCTCTTGCCCTTACTCGCCGAGCTTTGCGCCGAGGCAGGGCTAACCTCGAGTCAACTCGACGGCGTCGCATTCGGCGCCGGTCCCGGCGCGTTTACTGGGGTGCGAATCGCCGCCAGCGCCGCACATGGCATTGCGCTGGCGCATGATTTACCGGTGGTCGCAGTGTCGAGCTTGGCCGCACTCGCGCTGGGGGGTTGGCGGCACACACGGATTCCACGGCAGCTTGCAACACTCGATGCGCGACGCGGCGAACTCTATTGGGGGCTCTATCGCGTGGACCCGATTACTGAGCTAGTGCACGAGGTCTCAGCCGATAAGGTTGGCGCCCCGGATACGATCAAAATTCCGCCTGAATTCGATCCGTGGGCGGCATTAGGCCGTGGTTGGGAAGCGCATGCCGCTGCGCTCACGTCGCGCTTATCGCCGCTGGCGGTCGATATCGGCCAGTGTCGATTTCCCCATGCCACGGAGGTGGCGCACTTGGGCGCGGCAAAGCTGCTCACGGGTCACGGCACGGCACCTGAAATGGCGTTGCCGATCTATCTACGCGCGCCAGTGTAAATAGCGCGCTCGTTCCAGCCCGCCGTCATAGCCGCTTTTGCTTAGGTCAATTTGGTCGCCGCTCAGCGTGCACTGCGGCAATAAATTCTAAGCGTCTGATCTCGTTCGACTTCATTTCTGAACCCTCCAAAATCAGTTTACTTATGCTTGGCGTTAGGTCGTAGAATGCGCCCCTCGAACACACTATCTTGTGGTTTGTATAATCCTTGACCACATTTTATTGTGGTGTTATACAATCGTTTACACGATAATCATAAAAAACTTCGAAGGCCCGGTCACAGGCCCGTCATCAACCTCGATATCCGTAGCAGGGGAGTGTGCATGGAGCTGGAAAATACCACCGTCACCCACGGCTCGGGCCGCACGCTTTGGACTGCGACACCCGGCGCTCCCGCCTTGCAGCCCGAAGTGGCCGCGACCGCGCCTGGCGAGTTCAAAGTGATACGGCGTAACGGGAAAGTGACGGCCTTCGACGGCGACAAGATCAAGATTGCGATGACCAAAGCGTTTCTGGCTGTTGAAGGCGGTAATGCCGCGGCTTCAACCCGCGTTCACGAAACGGTCGATGAACTCGCCGCTCATGTCGTGCGCGCCATCACCCGCCGTATGCCCACCGGCGGCGCGATGCATATCGAAGACATTCAAGACCAAGTCGAATTAGCGCTGATGCGCACTGGCCAACACAAGGTCGCGCGCTCTTACGTGTTGTACCGTGACGAACGCGCACGAGAGCGGCAGCGCAAGCTTGAGCAAACCAACATCGCGGAAGGTCGGCGCCCTGGACTCGGCGTGACGCGTAAAGACGGCACTCGCATCAGCTTGGACGAAGGCCGCTTGCGCCGGACCGTCGTCGAAGCCTGCCAGGAAATCGAAAACACCGAGCCCGAACTGGTCCTAACCGAAGCCATGCGTTCACTATTCGACGGCGTCGCTGAAGCCGATGTCTCGAAAGCGCTGATCATGAGCGCGCGGACCTTCATCGAACGCGAACCTAATTACACCTTTGTCGCGGCGCGCATGCTGCTCGACTCGTTGCGGCACGAAGCATTGTCTTACGTCGGGAATCACGGCGACGCGGCAACGCAAAATGAAATGGCCGAGCGCTATCCCCATTATTTCGAGAGCTATATCAAGCGCGCCATTGATCTCGAATTGATGGACCCCCGACTCGGCAACTTCGATCTAAAACGGCTCGGACTTGCACTGCGCGCCGAGCGCGACTTTCAATTCAATTATCTGGGCTTGCAGACCCTCTACGACCGTTACTTCCTGCAATATGACGAGGTGCGTTTCGAACTGCCTCAGGCGTTCTTCATGCGCGTCGCGATGGGGTTGGCGATCAATGAAATCGAGCCGGAGAAGTGGGCGATCGATTTTTACAATCTGCTGTCGACTTTCGATTTCATGAACAGCACGCCCACCCTGTTTAACTCCGGCACGCTCCGCCCGCAATTGTCATCGTGCTATTTAACGTCGGTACCTGACGATCTCGATGGCATTTTCGGGGCGATTCGCGATAACGCCTTACTCTCGAAATTCGCGGGTGGCCTCGGCAACGATTGGACGCCCGTGCGTGGAATGGGCGCGCATATCAAGGGGACGAACGGTAAATCCCAGGGTGTGGTGCCGTTCTTAAAAGTGGCCAACGACACCGCCGTCGCGGTCAATCAAGGCGGCAAGCGCAAAGGCGCGGTTTGCGCATACCTTGAAACCTGGCATATCGACATCGAGGAATTCGTCGAGTTGCGCAAGAACACCGGCGACGATCGCCGCCGCACCCACGATATGAACACCGCGAACTGGGTACCCGATCTGTTCATGAAACGGGTGTGCGAGGACGGCGTATGGACCTTATTTTCGCCGGACGACGTGCCCGACTTGCACGATCTTTATAGCGTCGAGTTCGAACGGCGTTACGCGCACTACGAAGCGAAAGCGGCGCGCGGCGAGATCCGGAATCATAAGCAAGTGCGCGCGCTAGACCTGTGGCGCAAGATGCTCGGGATGCTGTATGAAACCGGGCATCCGTGGATTGCGTTCAAGGATCCCTCCAATTTGCGCTCACCACAGCAACACGTTGGCGTGGTCCATAGCTCGAACCTATGCACCGAAATCACCTTGAACACTTCGCCCAATCATGAAATTGCGGTATGCAATTTGGGCTCGGTTAACCTCGCGCAGCACATTCAGAATGGTGAACTCGATGTCGCGAAGTTAGAGCGTACGGTCACGGTGGCGATGCGCATGCTCGACAATGTCATCGACTATAACTTCTATAGCGTGCCGACCGCCCGCGCATCGAATCTGCGCCATCGCCCCGTGGGGCTCGGCATCATGGGCTTCCAGGATTGCCTCTATCAGCTGCGGATCCCCTACAGCACACCCGAAGCCGTGAACTTCGCCGACCGCTCAATGGAGGCCGCGAGTTATTTCGCGATCAAGGCGTCGACCAACTTGGCGGCCGAGCGCGGCGCGTACCCGAGCTTCGACGGCTCGTTGTGGAGCCGTGGCGTGTTGCCGATCGATTCCATCGATCTTTTGGAGCAGGGTCGCGGCGGCTATCTCGAAGTAGATCGAAGCCAGACCTTGGACTGGGAAGGACTCCGTCAGCGCGTCATGTCGGTCGGCATGCGAAATTCAAACTGCATGGCCATCGCGCCCACTGCGACTATCTCGAATATTTGCGGCGTCAGTCAATCCATCGAGCCGACGTATCAGAATCTATTCGTTAAATCGAATCTGTCGGGCGAATTCACAGTAGTCAACATGTATCTCGTGAATGATCTGAAAGAACGCGCATTGTGGGATGAAGTGATGGTCAATGACCTCAAGTACTACGACGGCAGCGTGGCACAAATCGATCGCTTGCCACCGGACTTAAAAGCACTCTATGCGACGTCGTTCGAAGTCGATCCACGGTGGTTGGTGGAAGCCGGTTCGCGCCGGCAGAAATGGCTCGATCAAGCACAGTCATTGAACCTGTATATGGCGGAACCCAACGGCGCCAAGATGGACAACTTATATAAATTAGCGTGGGTGCGCGGCCTGAAAACCACGTATTACCTGCGCACGATGGGGGCAACCCATGTGGAGAAGAGCACGCTGCAGGATGGCCGCTTGAACGCGGTTCAGCAGGCGCCGATGGAAATGCTTGGCGACGGCGCCAAGGTGTGTTCGTTGCTCGATCCCGAATGCGAAGCCTGTCAATAAATAAATCTGCAGCATGTGTATGCCGGTTTTAAAAACGATCAATTAGGGGGCATTTAATGTTGAGTTGGGACGATCCAGTCGCGAAGTTCAAACAGTCATCGGACACTGGCTTTACCAAGGGGATGTTCGCTGGCGAGGCGCTAGCGGCCTTGGACCGCGTCGAACAACTGCGAACCGCAGTCGCGGCGATGCCGGTGACGCAAGATCGCTCGCCGGAACTGGTGGCGGTGGCGCAGGAAGTCATGGAGCGTGACCCTGCCTATACCGGAGTCACCGGCCTGGAGCAGGTCGAATTTGGCGCACGCCGCTTGGCGGTGGATGACAAGCGCATGATCAATTGCCGCGCGGATCTGAATCAATTGGTTCCGTTCAAGTACAAGTGGGCGTGGCAGAAGTATCTCAACGCCTGCGCGAATCATTGGATGCCGCAAGAAATCAACATGAACGCGGATGTCGCGTTATGGAAAAGCCGCGACGGCCTAACCGAGGACGAACGTCGCATCATCAAGCGCAACCTGGGCTTTTTCTCGACGGCCGATTCGCTGGTGGCGAACAATCTCGTGCTCGCGGTGTACCGCCACATCACGAATCCGGAGTGCCGTCAGTACTTGCTGCGCCAAGCGTTCGAGGAAGCCCTGCACACGCATGCATACCAATACTGCGTGGAAAGCCTCGGGCTGGATGAAGCCGAAATTTTCAACATGTATCGCGAGATCCCGGCGGTGCACGAGAAGGCCTCGTGGGCGATGCGCTTTACCGAGAGTTTGGGCGATCCGCTGTTCAAGACCGGGACCGCGGCGGCGGATCAGCGCTTGTTGCGCGACTTAATCGCCTTCTATGTGGTATTCGAAGGAATCTTTTTCTACGTTGGGTTCGTCCAAGTGCTGTCGATGGGCCGACGGAACAAAATGACTGGCGTGGCCGAACAATTTCAATACATCTTGCGCGATGAATCGATGCACATGAATTTCGGCATCGATGTCATCAACCAGATCAAAGTTGAAAATCCGCATTTGTGGACGGAAGAGTTCCAGCGCGAAATTATCGCGCTGGTCAAGGATGCGATTGAGTTTGAAATTCGCTATGCGCAAGACACGATGCCGCGCGGAGTGTTAGGTCTTAATGCGAATATGTTTGAAGAGTACTTGCACTATATCGCCAACCGTCGCTGTGCGCAGATTGGGTTAGCTGAACAATACGTCGGCGCGACCAATCCATTCCCGTGGATGAGTGAAGTAATCGACCTTAAGAAGGAAAAGAATTTTTTTGAAACTCGAGTAACTGAGTACCAGACTGGCGGCGCGCTTAGCTGGGACTAATTGGGCATTAGACCAGACCTCCTTGTATGGAGCTAAGTCGCGTCGCATTGAGCCAGCGGCCGGGTTTCCGGCCGCTGGCTTCCTTTTAATCACGAACCCCGCCTCATCTTCTTGCGCTGGCCGACCTGCCAGCACGTTCGGCCCCCGGCCGTGCCATCCACGCTTTGCTCGCTTCGATTAACCTTTAAGGAATCTCTGCAAAAGGCAGAGGTTCCTTAAAGCACAGGGAAGTGCCGCCATGTTCAATGGTCGAAGACCGTTGAACATGAAGGAAAACAAAAATGGCACTTTTTGTTTTCCTTACTCTGAAAAGTCCAGGAGGGACTTATTCAGAGTTTCCTTAATCAGGCGATCGGGAAAATTAAATTCACCCAGTTGAAGAGCCCCCTGGAAGCGTCCGACTTCTCCCGAGGCAAACCAGATCACCGGCAAATTAACGCGACGCTGCAGCAGCGCGAAATGGCGATCAATGAAACCCTCCACGGCCAATGCCGCCGAATCCGTTGCGTCGCGCGCCGGCGGTCGAGCCTTAAGGAGCACCAGTGCAGTCGCGTCGATCGCTCCGGCTAACCATAACGCCACGCTATCGGCGCTGACCGACCAATCCCACGGTAAATTTTCCATGGCCGTGCAATCCGCGAGCGTTGGGAGATAAACGCAACTGCCAGCCGGATCGCCGCCAACCGCCAACGACGCGAAATCAGTCACGCGCAGACGTGGTTCCAAGGCGCCCAGCATCAAGCCGTATTGCGCCATACTCAGCATCGCCATCTGGTGCGCGGCATTATCGGAATACCGCCAATGCGCCTGCGTCGCAGCGACCGCGCCCACGAAGCAGCCCCCACCCGGAACAATCACGCACGATCGCGTACTTGTCGCTAGCACGCTCAGCCATTCGCGAAGTTGTGGGCTCCGCCACAGACTACCGCCGAGCTTAACGACCCAGGTCGGGGACTTCGGCATTGGCAAACACTTCGAGCATGGCGGACGCTTTGGCAAAGCATTCCTGATATTCAAGATCGAGTTCGGAATCGATAACGATCCCGCCGCCGGCCCAGCAGTACAAACGGCCCGCGGCGTAGAGCAAGGTGCGTATCGCGATATTGGTATCCATCCGTGCATTGCTGCTGACATAGCCGATCGCGCCACAATAAATTCCCCGTCGAGTGGGTTCGAGTTCTTCGATGATTTGCATCGCCCGTACTTTCGGCGCCCCGGTGATGGAGCCGCCAGGGAAGCACGCGCGCAGCACGTCGAGCGGCGAGTAAAGTGGCGCCACGCGGCCTTGAATCGTGCTCACTAAATGATGCACTTTGGTAAAACTTTCAACGGCGCAGAGCGCAGTGACCGTCACGCTTCCGATCATGCAGCATTTACTCAAATCGTTTCGCAGCAGGTCGACGATCATGACATTCTCGGCGCGATCCTTCGCACTGGCGGCCAATTCGTCGGCGAGCATGCGATCCTCGCCCGACGTGGCGCCACGTCGACGTGTCCCCTTAATGGGTTTGGTTTCGACCACGCCATTCGCGATCTGGAGGAAGCGCTCAGGCGAGGAACTCAGAATCGTGCCGCTCGGCGTCGCAAAATAGGCCGAGAACGGCGCCGGATTTAAATTACGCAAACGTAAATACGCGTCCCATGGCGCGCCGTGCGCGGTGGCCGAAAAGCGCTGCGTAAGATTAACTTGATAGACATCGCCATCGAGCAGATAGCGCTTGATACGATGCCACCCGTTGGCGTACTGGCCAAAGTTGATTTCGGGTTGAACCTGCGACGTCACGCTAAACGAGGTCGTGAACGCGGGCGGCGTCACAGGCGACTGCGCAGTCCACGCCGCAAGGAGCCCCGTGTCGTCGCCGTGGGCTTGGGGATGAACCACCAGATTCGCGCTGCATTCGTCGTGGTCGACGACAATCGCGCGCGTGTAAATACCGATCGCCATATCGGGCAATTCGATATCGCGGCGCGCGATGCGCGGCAGGCGCTCGATGCGCCGCCCCAAATCGTAACCAAAATAGCCAAGCGCCCCGCCGGTAAATGGCAGGTCGCTCGCCACGGGCTGGAGTTCGGCGACCGCCGCCGCGACCAAGGCGAAAGGATCCTCGGTGCTGTACTCCGTCACGCTGCCGCGGGTAATGGCGGTGGTCTCGCCGGTCGTGACCAGCGTCACTGTTGGCTCAATCGCGATCACATCGTAGCGGCCACTACTGCCGCGCGCGACACAGCTATCGAGAAATACACACCACGGTCGATCGGCCAGGCGCGCGACCCACGGCGCACTATCCCGATGATAGGGCAGCGGCACTAGCCGCGCGCGCTCAGCGTTCATTGCGCGCGGCCTGCCAGGCGAGTCGCGCGAGGGCGACGGCGGGCGCGCACGTCGCGACGGCAACGGCCTGCGCGGGTGGCGCGTCGAGTACGGCCGCGAATGATTGATACTCGAAGCCCAGTCGCATCGCCACGCGCGGGGCCAAAAACTCGCCGACACCAGCCCCGATCAACCTGCGGAAACGATGCGTCGAGGCGTGCCGACTTAACACCAGCGCCACCGCGGCTTCGATCTCGGTTTGCTGGCGACGCGCGAGAAACGCAGCGCACTCGATCAGCATCACGGAATTCGCCGGAGTCGTATCCTCGCCGACCATGCGTGCCAGTCGCGCAAGGCTATGCGGACGATCCGCGGGCCGTGCATCGGCAGTGGGGTGCAGATCCGCGTGCGCCGGTAACTCCTGGAGAATCCGATACACATCCGCCATATTCGCAAAATACTCGGCCGTGAGTGCACGCCTAACCCCCGCATAGGGCACGTGATGCGCCACTGCCATCACCGGCGTGCGGCACACGCCGGTATAGACTAATTCTCCGGCAGTGAGCCGATCCCCGTCAGCGTGCGCGACGGCGGCGACCTGGTGCCCGAGCACCGGTATTAGATCGGTGGTGGTACTCCCGATATCGATAACCAACGCATCACGGCACGCCACGGCGACACAGGAAGCAGTGGCTCGCCAATTCAACGAGGCCACTGCCGCCGGTTGTGCGCGCGCCTCGGTCGTCGACAAGGTCGCAGCGCCGGCGTAAATCCGCACACCGTTGCCGAGCCTGGACTCGATCACTTCAAGAATGCGTGCAACACCGTCAGCGCGTGAGGCGAATAAATCGCACAACTCACCCGTCATCGTGACGGTGTGGAGCGCAGCGCCTTGTGGTAGCTTGCTGAGCGCGGAGTTCAGCGCTAATTCTAAATGTTCCAATCCGCGCCATAGCGGACATGCCAATTGTTCGATCGTGACAATCTGGCCATCCGTCGCGAGGACCGCGACTTTGAGATGCGCGCCGCCGATATCCCATCCGCAATAAATCGTCGGCGTTAGCGCTTTTGGCATGGGTTAAGTAGGATTAGCCTTGTGCAGTATGTTGTGGTGCTTGATTTATTCGACGGCGACGTAGTCCACGCGGTGCGTGGCCAGCGTGCAACCTATCGTCCCTTGGTGTCGCCCTTGGCGCGCTCCAGCGCGCCGTCCGTCGTCCTCGCCGGTCTAAACAAAGTCTATCCGTTCGCTTATTGCTACGTCGCCGATCTGAACGCATTGCAAGCCAGTGGTAACTGCGATCATGAAATAGCCGCCCTGGTCGCGCAACACCCCGCGCTGGAGTTTTGGATCGACGGCGCCTTAGGTGGGCGGCCGCTACTACCCGCCTACCTTGCGGCGCCCAATGTGCGCGCGGTGGTGGGAAGTGAATCATTGTCCGGCGTTGACGCTTATCGTGATCTGCGCGCGACCCTGGCGGCGCATCGCGAACCCGTGCTGTCGCTCGACTTCATGGCCGATAGCGCGTTGGGACCGGCGTCTCTGTTTACCACACCAGCACTCTGGACGAGTCAGGTCATCGCGATGAATTTAGCACGCGTCGGTGCCACCGACGGTCCCGATTTCGAATTAATCGAACGCCTCCAGCAACAAACCATGGACAGCACCGTGGTCGCCGCGGGCGGCGTGCGCAATCTTGAGGATCTGCTGGCACTCCGCGCCCGCGACGTTAAGTTTGTGCTGCTCGCGAGCGCGCTACATCAGCAGACCATACGCGATGCCGAGCTGCGGCGCGCGGGCGAACCGTAAGCGATGATGGGCCCAAAATGAAACGCCCCGCGCGGCGGGGCGTTCACTCAGATCATGTGATGAGTTGATTACTTCGCTTGGAACGGATGCATCGCCGTGGCTTTTTTGGCGACGACTTCCGCCGCTTTCGGCTCACGCGCGACTGCGCGTTTGATCGATTCCTTTACCGCTTGGTAATTGTAGTCTTGGATTTTCTTATCGTTCTCCGCGAGCCAGTGAATGAACACGCCCACGCAGATAAAAATATCGTCGGCTTCATTCGCCGGAATCGTGCCGTCTTCCACGCAATCGGCAACCGCCGTCGCGACGCCGCGTTGCGCGGGACCGAACATTTGCACCGCTTGTTTAGAGCCTTTGATCGTCACCTTGTTAAACATGACGGTGCTCGGCTTGGCGGCAAGGTTGGGCGCAACCACCGCGAGCAAGCTGCTGAAGCCATCTTTGTTGTTGGTCAGGCAGTTGCAAAACGCAGTTTCCGCCGCGCTGCCACGTGGCCCCATGATGAGGTCGATATGGGCGACTTCGTTACCGTCACCGACTAACGATTCCCCGACTAATACGCGATCTATTACGGCCATGATTATTCTCCTTCGACTGATCTTGAATCCAGGGGTTGAGTCCCGAGTTGTATGCGCGCCCGCCGCCACGCGAGGGACGGGACCGCATGCGCCATCTACGCTAACGCGGCGCTTCGCCGGTAGCGAGCGCTACGTGACCGCCTGAGTTTGTTTTGAGGGCCGTGTCTAGTTGCAGCGCCAACAGGCTTGCCACCGTGAGATCCGCGCTCGTCCCCGGATTCACACCCTCGTTTTTTAGCTCGGCATCCCATTTCACTAGGAGCGAATAGCGGTCAGCTCGATTCTCGCACGCCTCCAGGGCCGATGTCACCGTCCGTGCGCGCGCTTGCACCGCCGCCGCAACGGCAGCACCGTGGTTCCGCGCAACGTGTGAATCCGGGTATGCGGCGAGCAGGTGCAAATAACACCCCACCACACCCCAGGCCAGCGAGTTCGTGCGCAGATAAGCGGCGCGCAAACATGGGATCCCCTCCCCCAACACGATCGAGAAATTACTCGCGTACTCGGCCGCAATGGTGTCGCGTGCGGCGGCCAAGCGCATCGCACCGACCAAATCCAGCGTTGGTTCGTCACGGACATCGTGTTCGCCGCTTATACCGAGGCCGCCCGGATTCGCGATCCGGATCGCCGCATACACGTCGCGGGTATCCGCCACAGTCGACGCCGCCAACGTGGTTTGAACGCGCGCAGCGAATGCGTGCCCCGGGCTAACGCGCAACGCAGCATGCGCCAACGGCGCCGCCAATAGCACGATGCCTAAATTGGTATTGCAGCCGACGGCTGCCTGAGTAGCACTGACTGCTTCCCGAATCGCTGCGCCGACCCCGTGCTCAATGGCTGTTAGCGCTGCGCTCGCTGCCCGGGCGCTGGTCAGAAAATCACTGGCCCGCATGCGATGTCCGGCGGCGGCAATCGACACATTGCCCGGTTTGAACGCCAAGACGTCGTAGCGACAGGCGGTTAAAAAGGCGGCGGCGACAGTCGCCCGCGACAGGGCAGATCCGCCGCCCATCAGGGCGTTTCTAGCGCGACGATTTTGACGACGAAAGCTTCCGCTAATGCCGCCGTGATGTCATCCGACGTGGTCTGTTGCAACCCCCACCACGCGGGGATCCCGTTGACTTCGCCGATCCACCAACCGCCGTCGCGGTCTTGCATGAGGTCGACGCCGGCGTAGTCGATGTCGACCGCCGCGGTCGCCGCTTCCGCCAGCGCGCCGATCTCGGCGGTAAGCTCGAGTGCAAGGCAGCGTGCGCCCTGGGCGCGATTAGTGACCCAGTGCGCTGACACCCGTTCCATCGCATACCGCGCGCGCCCCGCGATCACCAGCACCCGCACATCGCGGAAGGGCGGCCCGTCACGCGCGACGAAGTCTTGTAGATAATGCACGCCGCCAACGGCGTCGCCCACTGCCGCAGAATCTACACGCCGCACACCCTCGCCCTGCGATCCAAACAAGGGTTTGGCCACCAGCGGCCGACCTGCCGCCAGTCGCGCCGCAAGCTCCAACGGCATCGTACCGGAGGCTGCATAAACCCAGGTCGCAGGCGTCGCGAGCCCGCGTAAAGCCAGGCGAAAGCTGGTCATGGCCTTATCGACGGTGCGCTCGATCGCACGTCCCGTATTAAACACCGCGATGCCGAGGAGTTCGAGCGCATGCAAGAAATCCAGCCTCAAAACCACTTCTTCCAGCGACCCGCCGGGCACTCCCCGCACAAAGCACGCGCGCGGCAGCGCCCCATCGAATCCCGGGATCAACACCGCAGGTGCGCCGGTCGCAAGCGCGAACGCGCAATCCTTCAAGGACACATTAACGGTCTCGATCGCGTGCGCCGCGAGAGCTCGCCGCAGCGCACGACCATGCCAACCCGGATCGTCGGTAAAGATCGCGACGCGGGGATCGCGACGCCAGCGCCCGGTCATGCGCCGAACGATAGATCCAACAGATCTTCGCGCAGCGCGCCGCCTTCAAACGTGTGGCCGGTTTTCATCACGGTGACCACGCACGCGGCGGGTGAGAACAACATCGGATCGATCTGATAGAAATCGTACTTGTATTCCTTAAAGACCGTACCGAACGGCTTACCGAAATCGCGCGAGGACGAACTCGGCAACTGTGCCGCCAAATCGCGGGCCGCGGCGTCATCGGTGTCGACGTACAAATGCACCCGACCGCCGAACAGAATCGCGTCATTGGTGCGCCCCATCGCCGTTATAAAATCAGCGGTGGGCGGCGGCACGGGTGCGGTGCCCGCGCCATCGACTAGCTTGTCGAGCGGGAACTTGAGTGCATGCACCTTATGCAAGGCCACTTCGAGCACGCGGGCGACGATTTGCACACCGCCGGCCAGACTCGAAGTGGGCGTCAGGATCAACGTTAGCTGTGCGGGCGTGATCTGGCAGTAGGTTGCAATCTTGTCGATGATCTCAAGCGGTGGCACTTTATCGACTTCCAACACTAAGCAGGTGTCGGCAGGTGGATTGCGATAATTCAGTTCCTTGAATAATTCTTCGCGACTGCCGACCGAACGGCCCGGCCCCGAACCAAGCGCATTGAAACCTTCCTTGCCCTTGCCGTGATTTAAACTCCAGCCGGCATATTGCGAGGCGAGACAGGCCGTGACCGGATCGCTTGCATGCACATCAACCTGCCACGGCCAATGCTTGAAATCGCGCGCCGCGCGCAGCGTCACTTGACCGAGTCCGCCCATGCAAATCTCGGCGATCAGGCGCCCCGCTTCGAGACCGCCTGGGACTTGAATGCCGGCGTCGATAATTTTGGCCCCACTGGCATGTTCGGTAACCGCCACTCGATAGCGCGCCGGATCGGCGAGTAATCGATCAACGAGCGGGCGCGCGCAGAGATTGACGTTGGCGCGAGGCGATAGGTTTTGGCTGTGCATGGCACCTCCGATTAGCGAATCATTGGAATCGCAACGAACTTTCATAATTTGCGAACTGTCGGCGGCTTGGTGGGAGCGGCTGTAGCCGCGAATCTTCTTCCAGTCAGCACTCATTCGCGGCTACAGCCGCTCCCACAGTTGTTACGCGTGAATTATCGAAGTTTATTGCGGGTTAGCACATTATTGAGAATCGTTGGGAAAGGACAGGTCTTTAAAGTTTAGCCGGATCCGCGCCCGCGCCGTGCAAGGTCTGCGTTAACCGCGCCACCCGCTCGCGCAAGCGCGCGGCGACTTCGTCAGCGTCGCGGCCCGCCGCCGCGAGGGTACACAAGGGATCTCCTTTCGCGACCTGCGTGCCGGGGCGTGGTCGATCAGCGACCCACGGCGGCCAGTCTAGCCAGTTTGGGATTTGAATGGCATCCGAAGCGTAGTAGACCACGTGTCCCCGGCAGGCGGTCTGTGGAATCAGAGGCACAGCGCCGCCGCGACAGGTCGCCATATGCGCGGCAAACGCGCTGCCCGGTGTCACGCCCAAATCAAACGTCGCGGTCGGTCGTGGATTGATGTCGATGAGTACCACAGTCGCGTCGGCCGCGAGCACAAAATCAAAGCCGCATAGTCCGCGAAGGCCGAAGCGCGTGGTCAGCGCGTGTGCATAACCGAGACAGGCGTCAGTCACGGCGCGCGGCAAATCTGTCACCGCGCACGCACCCCCGTACCGATAGCGCGCGGCGGGATCGAGTTGGATGTCGAGATGGCGATTGAAGCTCAAGCCCCGGCAACCCTCGGCCGCGGCCATGAAGGTCAGCGAATGAACCGTGCCGGCAATCACGCGTTGTAGATATTCATCGGCGCCGAGTGTCTCGCCCGGCTGGTGCTCTTGCACATGTCCACCCCCCGAACCGCCACGCCGCTTGCGCAACCAGCCCGGCGTCATTTGTGGACTAAAGGCGAGCGCGGGATAAGGAATAGCGAGCGCCGCGAGCGCGTCAGTGGTCTGTGATGGATCGACTAATTCACGGACCCCCACGAGCGCCGTACCCAACACCGGGCCGCTCGCTTCAAGTTTTGCCAGCAGCGGGTGCGACCCTTCGAGCCCGCCCCCCCAGACTAGCGGCACTGCGCCGTATGTTGCGCGGAGCTGGGCGACCAAGGCCACCACTGCGGCGCCATCAATCGCGCCTCGTCCGTCGCATGGTAGCGAACGAAATTCGTGTGCGATGTCGCGCGTGTCGCGATCGCCAAAACGATCGATAACGAGCGGCCGGAATGAAGCCGCGCGCGCCGCGGCGGCGAGCTGCCGTCCGGCGTGGGCCAGAATGAGGACGAGTTCAGCGTTGCGCGACAATCGCGCGCGCCAACTCGAAGGCTTCCTGATAGGCGAGATAGACGGGTTCCGAAGATTCGTACATATGCGCCAACAACCCCGTGTGCACACGGTACTTAATATCGCCGACCGCCAACGCGCCGAGGCCAATGCCCTCACCCTTCGAATGTTTTAAGGGCACGCCATTATCTTTCGGCCCGATCCCTTCGATGCCGGCGGGTGGCACGGCGTTGGCATCGACCGCGACTTTCAAACGCGCTGCGTGCGCGAGCGCCGCGGCGCTTACGATCCGCACGCCGGCCTTGGCAGTGTTGAAGATCAACTCGGCGTCGCCAAGGATTGCTTCCACCGCTCCAGCGCTGCCGCCGTCGACCCCAGTTAGTGTCACGCCGTAGCGCTGCCCGACGAGATCAGCGGCCGCTTGCGCCTCCTTGGCGCCGCGATTGCTGACAATGTGCACCCGCGCGCCGCACCTCTCACCCAATAACGCCACGCAGGCGCCGACCGGGCCAGTGCCGCCGAAAATATACATGGCCTTATCCACGAGATCGGTCTTGAACGTTTTCGCCAGACAGCGTTCGGCATAGGCCACCATCGCCGCCGCGGTGGTGATCGCGCCGCTCGGATCGGCCAGCACCGACACGGCGAATGGCGGCACCATGGCTTGGCGGGCGGCATTCAACATGTCCATCGCGAGCACCAGATCGCGACCGCCGATGAAAATCCCGGTGCGGCGCACGCCTTCCGGACTGCGCGAGAAAATCGTGTCTTGAGTCAGCGCATGGATCTCGTCGAGTGTCACATTACAGTAGGGGATCACCGCGTCGTAATGCGCCTCGTACGCCATGTTGATATCGAACGGGCTGACGTATTTGGTCGGGCTGAAAATATGCAGGAGGTAGGGATCTTTCACCGCGGTCCTTTCGAATAATTTAACCGCCCGGTCGCGGGGTCGGCCCTGCCTGCAACCGCTCGCCGGCCTCCGCCAGGATGGTCGCGCCAGTGTTTTGACCGGCGACGACCAGACACCGGAGACCCGGCGCCGCAGGCACGCGAGTGTCGAGGTAACGCTGCATAGCATGCGCCAAGGCCGCCGTCGGTGCGAACACAAATCCGGTCGGACCCCACGAACTTTGCCCGACGCCGGCCACGGCGAATTCCTCGCGTAAGCTCGCGATCGCCGCCGCCACGCGCGGACTACTAAACGCGGCACTGCCCTGCACCGGCGCGAAATACTGGCCAATCCGTGTTTGAATCGCGTCGATGGCACGAGCAAACGCGGTGAAATCGGCATCCGCTACCGCCGGCAGCAAACCGACCAGACACCAGCGCGCAAGCTCAGCCGCCGTGGATTCCCCCATCGGCGGTAGACGTGCAAAGGCATTCACTTCGGCCTCACCATGCAAGCCCTGGCGTTGGTCATCAAAAATTAGTAGCACTCGCCACGCTTCAGGAAACGTCAAACGCGCGAGCAGGGGTGCGACCCTATCGCGCGAACCACGGCCGCCGTCGACTAGAAAGCCGCCGCTTTCGAACGCCGCGATACCGATGCCAGAGCGTTCGCCGCGCCGGACCACGGGCGCCAAGGCGCGAGGATCGATAGCGCGCCCCGCCACGCGGCTGCAAGCAGTGGCCACGGCCAGCGCAAGTTGCGTCCCAGAACCAAGGCCGGCATGCGCCGACGGCGCGCGCTCGATCGTGAGCCGCACGCCAGTAAAATCTCCGAGCCAGGTGTGAACGGCATCGGCTGCGGCCGCGGCTCGTGCACGTTCGACACCGAAGACTTCGACACCTTGCGCGGCTTCTGCGCGCACCGTGACATCGAGTTCAGACACGGTCAGACCAATGCTGCCAAAACGCCGGCCGAGTCCACCATGGAGGTCAACGAATCCCAGGTGCAGGCGCGCCGGCGCGACGACCGTGATTCGAGTGTGGTGGGTGGGCGAAGTCATGCGGCAATCAATTCGAGATCCCGGTAGCCAAATGGCGAGGAAATTATAGTGACCAATGCGCGCGCGTGTGCAACGTTTAAGGAATCTCTGCAAAAGGCAGAGATTCCTGCGGCACAGGGAAGTGCCGCTTAGGTAGTGCGGGTCTCGCGAGTATGCTAGTTTACGACCGGTCGCCACGGACGCTGCAAGCGTGAGTCGACAACGCAAGCTGTGCTCGGTCTTTTTGTTTTCCAGCTGGCAACCCTTAAGCTTAAGCCGTCCGTGTCATCGACCATTAACACCCGCCACGAAGACGTTACTTGTACCTATTGCGGACTGCTGTGCGATGACCTCGTGGTCCGTACGGACGGCGCAACCGTAACGCCCATTCGTAATGCATGCGCCAAGGCCACCGCGGCCTATGCCGATTCGAGCGCGCGCGTCACCGCGTTCATCGCCGGGCAGCCTGCGGCGATCGAGCACGCCATTACTAGCGCGGTGAATTTATTGCGCAAGGCGCGGCAACCGCTGGTGGCCGGCCTCGGCGCCGATCTCGCGGGCCTGCGCGCGGCCTTCGCGCTCGCCGAACACTGCGGCGCGGTGGTCGATCACCTCCACGGCGGCGCACTCCGCCAAAATCTGAAAGTGTTGCAAAGTCGCGGCTGGCAAACGACGACTTTGAGTGAACTCCGCAACCGCGCCGATCTCGTCGTCCTGGTCGGCGTCGATGTAAACGTCAACTACCAAAATTTGATTCCACGCTTCTTGAGTCCAACCGCTGCGTTGCAGCCGGAACGCCGCCGCGAACGGCGGTTGATCTATCTAGGTCCTAACCAAGGCGCACCCAGCGCCTGCGGCGAGCTGCCACTTGATACGCTACGCTGCGACACCGACGCGCTCCCCACCCTACTCCGCGCACTGCAATCCGCGCTCGCTGGCGGCACTGTCAGTGGCGCCCCGAAACGGCGCAAGCTACTGGTCGAACTCGCCGCCAAGATCAAAGCCGCGGCGTATCCAGTTTTTGTGTGGGCCGCCGGTCAACTCGATCCCGCGCACGCCGATCTGACGATCAGCGCGGTCTGCGATATCGTCGCGAGTCTCAATCGCACGCAGCGCGCGGCCGGGCTTAACCTCGGCGGCGACGACGGTGGACAAACCGCGGTCTCCGCCGCAACCTGGCTAACCGGCTTCCCGCTCAGCGTCTCTTATGCCGGTAATACCCTCGATTATGCACCCGAACGTTGGTCGGCGGACGCTTTATTGCGAGATCGCGCAGTCGATTTGTGTGTGTGGATTAGTGCGTTTTCGCCGCGCTTGCCACCAGTCGCCGCGAATGCGATCCCGACGATTGTGCTGGGGCCGCCGGGCATGACCCCCGCCAAAAACGCTGTCTATATTCCGGTCGGGACTCCTGGCATCGATCATGCCGGGCAATTAATTCGCACCGATGCGGTGGTCTCGCTGCCGCTGCGTCAACTTCGGCACTCAAACTTACTCACGGTGGCCGACGTGCTCGGGCGCACGCTTAACGCCTTGCGGACATGACCGACAAATCCATCACTGAACTTCGCGGCGGCCGCGTCTACGATCCCGCGCATGGCGAAGATGGCGTCATTCGCTCAGTGTATCTGCGCCGCGATGGCATCGTGTCATCAGCGCCGGACCCTGCGGCGATCAAAGAATCGATCGATATCAGCGGCTGCGTGGTGATGGCCGGTGGCGTCGATATTCATACCCACATCGGTGGCGGCAAGGTCAATATCGCGCGGATGCTGCTGCCCGAAGATCACGCGGCCAATTTAACCGTGCGAGGTGAACATCCGCGCCTCGGTAGCGGTCGCGCCGCACCGTCCACGCTGACCACCGGCTACCGTTACGCGCAAATGGGCTACACCGCCTGCTTTGAACCGGCCATGCTGCCCGCCAATGCGCGCCACGCGCATATGGAAATGGCCGACACCCCCCTCGTCGACAAGGGCGCGTACGCGCTGCTTGGTAATGACGATTTTTTCTTGCGGCGCCTGGCGGCCGGCGCTGATCCCAAGGAATTTCAAGACTACATCGCCTACACCTTGCGCGCGGCGCAGGCGCTTGCGATCAAAGTGGTGAACCCCGGCGGGATCAACGCGTTTAAATTCAATCAGCGTAAGCTCGACCTCGACGAAGCGAACACGGCCTATGGCGTAACGCCGCGCCAAATCGTGCGGACCTTGGCCGAAGGGATCCACGCGCTGGGGCTCGCGCATCCGCTACATATTCACGGTTGCAATCTCGGCGTGGCCGGCAATGTCGAAACCACGCTGGCGACGATCAGGGCCTTGGACGGACTGCGCGCGCACTTCACGCACATTCAGTTTCATAGTTACGGGACGGAGGGCGATCGCAAATTTTCCTCGGGCGCGCAGGCGGTGGCGGAAGCGGTCAACGCGAATCCCAATATTTCGATCGATGTCGGACAGATCATGTTTGGGCAGACGGTGACCGAGTCGGGCGACAGCATGCGGCAATACGCGGGCAGCGCCTTCGCCAGTCCTAAAAAGAGCGTGATCATGGACATCGAATGCGACGCCGGTTGCGGGGTCGTGCCGTTCAAGTATAAGGACAAGAGTTTTGTCAACGCGCTGCAGTGGGCGATTGGACTTGAATTGTTTTTAAGCACGCGCGACCCCTGGCGAATATTCCTCACCACCGATCATCCGAATGGCGCGCCGTTCACCAGCTATCCGCATCTGATCCGATTGCTGATGGATGCCTCGTTCCGCCGCGAAAGGCTCGCGACCATCGCCCCGGACGCGGCGGCGGCGAGCCATCTCGGCAGCCTGGGCCGCGAATATTCGTTATACGAAATCGCCATCATCACGCGCGCGGCGCCGGCCCGCAGCCTGGGTCTCAAGAATCTCGGCCACTTGGGCGCCGGCGCACGCGGCGATGTCACGGTGTATGTGGACGACGCGAACCGTGAGCGCATGTTCGCGACCCCGCACTTGGTCTACAAGGCCGGAGAATTGATCGTCCGCGACGGCAAGATTGTCGCCACGCCGCGCGGCGCCACGCATGTGACGCGCGCCGACTACGATCCGGCGATTGAGAAGGCACTCGACGCGTATTTCGCGACTTACATGAGCGTGCGCCGGCGCAACATCGCCGTTGCCGATGCCGAGATCGAAGACTTCGGCCATAGCCCCTTGATTCAACATCAGGCACGGCGGAACGCGTCGTGAAGATCAACGGCGTCGCCATTGAAGACACTTTCGCAGAAGCGTTTTCGATGAAAGCCACGCGACTCATCATCACCGCGCTTAATCCGACCTGGGCCATGCATTCGGCGCGCGCCGTGACCGGCTTCGCGACCTCGGTCATTGCGTGCGGATGTGAAGCCGGCATTGAACGTGAACTACAGCCGAACGAAACCCCGGACGGCCGGCCCGGTGTCGCGGTATTACTGTTTTCGACCAGCACTAAGGAACTCACCAAGCAGTTGCAGAATCGGGTTGGTCAATGCGTGTTAACGTCACCCACCAGCGCCTGCTTCGCCGGGTTCGACAGCGGCGATCCATTGCCTCTCGGGAAAACCCTGCGCTACTTCGGTGATGGTTATCAAATTGCGAAGAAACTTGGCCGCGATCGCTACTGGCGCGTGCCGGTCATGGATGGTGAATTTCTCTGTCAAGACGTGACCTACCTGGTGAAAGCCATTGGTGGCGGTAATTTTCTGATCTTGGCCGAGACGCAAGCCCAGGCGCTCGCCGCGAGCGAACGTGCCGTGGCCGCGATGCGGAAGATCCCGAGTGTGATCATGCCGTTCCCCGGGGGCGTGGTGCGCTCCGGTTCGAAGGTGGGCTCGAAATACAAAACGCTGCCCGCGTCCACCAATCATCGTTACTGCCCAACGCTAAAACAGGTGGTCGATTCAGCGCTGCCGGCGGCGGTCGGCGCCGTGTTGGAAATCGTCATCGACGGCCTGACCGCCGAGGCCATCAATGAAGCCACGCGCGCCGGGATTAGAGCCGCCTGCACCTTGGGGCGGAAACGCGGCATTGTCGGGATCACCGCCGGTAACTACGGTGGAAATCTCGGCCCGTATCACTTCAAGCTACGGGAAATCTTGAAATGATTGTGTTGGAACTCAAGGCAGCGCTCGATTTTAATTTAGATCTAACGCGTGTCACGCCCGCGGTGCTCGCCGGTTTGAAGCTCACTGAAATAAAACGCCTCGGTCTCCGATACGGTCGCGACACGCTGCGGCTTGCCGATCTTTTTGCAGTTTCCGGGACGCCGGATTTAGAACTCCGAATCGAAGCGGCTAGCACACGGTTGCACAACATCGGCGTGGGTCTGGCCCAGGGAATCATTCGCGTGACGGGTCGCTGTGGCGACGGCGTGGGCACGCAGATGACGGGCGGTGAGATTCACGTGCGGGGCGACGCGGGACATCTTGTTGGCGCTGGCATGGTGGGCGGCGTGATCGATATCACGGGTCATGCCGGCGATTTCGTGGGCAGCGCAATTCCCGGCGCGGTCGCCGGCATGAAAGGGGGCGCGGTCATCATCGGTAAATCCGCCGGCGCGCGTGTGGGCGATCGCATGCGTCGCGGTCTCATCGTGATCGGGGGTAATGCCGGCGCGTATTGCGCAAGCCAACTGATCGCCGGCACGGTGGCGGTGCTCGGCACTGTCGGGCGCGACAGTGCGACCGGCATGCATCGCGGATCATTACTAGTGCGCGAAACGGACGCGCTCCGCTTGCCAGAAACCTTTGTCGATACCGGCCGCTATCAGTTGGCATTCGTGCCCGTGTTGCTCGCGCATATCGCGCGGTTCAAACCAGCCTTCAAGACCCGACTGCGCGCGTTTACGTCGAGCCAGCGGTGGGTGGGCGATCGGGGCTGCGGCGGCACCGGTGAAGTACTGTTAGCGCGAGCGGCCTGAGCGTGGCGAAAACCAATAACCGTGGACAACTGCGCGGCCGCCGGGTCGATCTGGCCGTGTTGGCCGAAATTCAAACGTTGCTCGGCGCCCTGCCCCGCCGCCGCGATCGCCTGATTGAATACCTGCATCGAATTCAAGATCACTACGGTCATATTTCATCGGCGTCGATGGTCGCACTCGCGCATGAACTCAAACTCGCGATGACCGAAATCTACGAAGTCGCGACGTTCTATCATCACTTTGACGTGCTTGGCGATGACGACACACCACCACCGGCGCTGACCGTGCGCGTGTGCGAGTCGGTGACCTGTGCAATGTTTGGCGCCGAGGCGTTGATCAAAGATTTAGAAGGAACGGGTGATCGCAACTATCGAATCCAGCGCGTCCCCTGTGTCGGTCGTTGTCATGCCGCACCGGTGGCGGTGGTCGGTCAACATCCCGTTGAACAGGCCACCGCCGAATCGGTGACCCGTCAAATCGAAGGCGGTGACCATGCACCGGAAGCGCTACGGCCGCTGACCTTGGACGACTACCGGAAGGGCGGCGGCTACGCGGTATGGCAGTCCTGTCTCGCGGGCACCCGCACGCGCGACGAGGTGATTAAAACACTGCAGGATTCCAAACTACGCGGGCTCGGCGGCGCGGGTTTTCCGGCCGGCGCGAAATGGTCGATCCTGCGTCAGCAAGCCGCACCGCGTTTGCTCGCAGTCAATATCGACGAAGGCGAGCCCGGCACGTTCAAGGATCGCCATTATCTCGAACGCGATCCCCATCGCTTTCTTGAAGGCATGCTGATCGCGGCGTGGGCCGTGGAAGCCGAAGCTTGCTATATCTACTTGCGCGACGAGTACGCCGCGTGCCGGCTGCTGCTCGAAACCGAGCTAACTCGACTGCGGGTGTCCGCGCTGGGGCCTCTGCCCTCGATTGAATTGCGCCGCGGCGCTGGCGCTTATATTTGCGGCGAAGAGTCCGCGATGATCGAATCGATCGAAGGTAAGCGCGGAATGCCACGACTGCGTCCGCCCTATGTCGCGCAAGTGGGACTGTTTGGCCGGCCGACGCTCGAACACAACATGGAAACGCTGTATTGGGTGCGGAATATTCTTGAACACGGCGCGGCCTGGTTTACCGCACACGGCCGACGCGAGCGCGTCGGCTTACGATCCTTTTCGGTGAGTGGGCGCGTGACCAGACCCGGTGTCCACTTGGCGCCGGCTGGCGTATCGGTGCGCGAACTGATCGATGAATACTGCGGCGGTATGCTGCCCGGTCATGAACTATATGGTTATTTCCCGGGCGGCGCTTCGGGCGGAATATTGCCGGCGTCGTTGGCCGATCTGCCGCTCGACTTCGACACCTTGCAGGCGCATGGTTGTTTCATCGGCTCCGCTGCGATCATCGTGCTGTCACAACACGACACAGCACGCGACGCGGCGCTGAACGCCATGCGTTTTTTCGAACACGAGTCGTGCGGTCAGTGCACGCCGTGCCGGGTGGGTACCGCCAAAGCTGCACGCCTGATGGCGCAACCGCGGTGGGACGTGCCGCTGCTACTGGAATTGGCGCGGGCGATGGAAGACGCGTCGATCTGCGGTCTTGGCCAAGCCGCACCGAATCCGCTGCGCTCGGCCATGCGCTATTTTCCGCAGGAGTTTGTTTAGATGACGCCGTCTAAAATTCGACTCGGTTTGAGGATCGCGCCCGCTCGCCCCGGCCCTCGCCCGCGAGGAGAGAGGAGGAGAACGCCGTGATCGACTTTAAACTCGATGGCCGCGAGCTACAGGCGATGGCAGGCGAGACAATCCTGCAGGCAGCGAAGCGCGTCGGCATTGAAATTCCGCACCTGTGTTACCAGGACGGCTATCGGCCGGACGGCAATTGCCGCGCGTGTGTGGTCGACATCAAGGGTGAGCGTGTGCTCGCGCCGTCGTGCTGCAGGCAACCGACCGCCGGCATGGAAGTGCAGTCGACCAGCGAACGTGCGCGGCATTCGCAGCGCATGGTCCTCGAGCTGCTGAAATCCGATATGCCGCCGGGCGACCGTTCGGCGTATACGCCGCGCTCCGAGTTCGATTATTGGGCCGCGGTGTTAGGCGTGCATAGCGCGCGCTTTCCGCGCCGTAAGCAACCGCCGCGTGATGTGTCGAACCCGGCCATCGCCGTCAACCTCGATGCCTGCATTCAGTGCACGCGCTGTGTGCGCGCGTGTCGCGAAGAGCAGGTCAACGACGTCATCGGTTACGCGTTTCGCGGCGAACATTCGGCAATCGTGTTCGATCTCGACGACCCGATGGGCGACAGCACCTGTGTCAGCTGTGGCGAATGCGTGCAAGCCTGCCCGACCGGTGCGTTGATGCCGGCGCAATCCGCCGCGCATGAAGTTCCGGATCGCACGGTCGATTCGGCGTGTCCGTATTGCGGCGTGGGATGCCTGCTCAAATTCAACGTCAAGGACGAACAAATAATTTTCGTCGACGGCCGCGATGGCCCCTCGAATCACGGCCGACTCTGTGTGAAGGGGCGTTATGGCTTCGATTACATCCATCATGCGGCACGTCTGACCACGCCACTGATCCGGCGTGACGGCGTGGCTAAAACCGCCGCACTGGTAAAGCACGCGGATCTGCCGCGCTATTTCCGTCCGGCCAGCTGGGACGAAGCGCTCGATTTCGCGGCGCGTGGTCTCCGCGAGTTGCGCGATACGCGCGGACCTGCCTCACTTGCGGGCTTCGGTTCGGCCAAAGGTTCGAACGAAGAGGCGTATCTGTTTCAGAAATTGATACGTACGGGTTTTCATACGAATAATGTCGATCACTGCACGCGCCTGTGTCACGCTTCATCGGTCGCGGCGTTATTGGAGACCATCGGCTCGGGCGCGGTGTCGAACCAGGTCGCCGACGTCGCTGAAGCCGACGTGATCCTGATCATCGGTGCGCGGCCGACGGTTAATCATCCGGTCGCGGCAACCTTCATGAAGAACGCGGTCAAGGCCGGGAAAACGCTCATTTTGCTCGACCCCTACCGCTCGGATCTGGCGCGCCATGCGACTCACTATCTGCAGTTTAGACCGGATACCGATGTCCCGCTGTTGAATTGTTTAATGCATGTCATCATCGAGGAAAATCTGCATAACCACGCCTACATCGAGCGCTACACCGAAGGTTTCGACGAATTGAAACGTTGCGTCGCGGATTACAGTCCGGAATCGGTCACGCGGATCTGTGGCATTCCCGCGGCGACCTTGCGCGAAGTGGCGCGGCTGTACGCGACCTCCAAGGGTTCGATGATTTTCTGGGGCATGGGGATCTCACAGCACATCCACGGCACCGACAATGCGCGCTGCTTGATTTCGTTGGCGTTACTGACGGGACAAATCGGCCGGCCGGGCAGTGGATTGCATCCACTGCGCGGCCAAAATAATGTGCAGGGCGCATCCGACGTCGGCCTGATCCCGATGGTCTTTCCGGATTATCAACGCGTCGATAGTCCGCAAGTCCGCGCGCGCTTTGAACACCTGTGGGGTACCACGCTCGATCCGGAACCAGGGCTTACGGTGGTCGAGATCATGCACGCCGTACATGCCGGTCAGATTCGCGGGATGTACATCATGGGCGAGAACCCGGCGATGTCAGATCCCAACCTCAATCATGCACGCCACGCACTGGCCGAGCTCGAACACTTGGTCGTGCAAGATATTTTCTTTACCGAAACCGCGGGCTTCGCCGACGTTATTCTGCCGGCCTCTGCCTTCCCGGAAAAAACCGGGACCTTCACCAACACCGATCGCCGCGTACAACTCGGTCGCCAAGCGGTGCCGCCGCCCGGCGACGCACGCCAGGATCTGTGGATCATCCAAGCACTGGCGCGGCGCCTTGGACTCGATTGGAACTACGTCTCACCGCGCGACGTGTTCAACGAATTGCGCCTGGCAGCGCCCAGCATGGCCGGCATCACGTGGGAACGCTTGGAGCAAACCCATTCAGTCACTTACCCCTGCGAAAAGGAAGGCGATCCCGGTGATCCCATTTTGTTCAAGACCGGTTTTCCGACACCCTCCGGCCGCGGCAAATTTGTGCCCGCCGCCTATACGCATGCGGCCGAACTACCGGATAGTGAATATCCGTTCGTGCTGATTACTGGCCGCCAACTCGAACATTGGCACACCGGCAGCATGACGCGGCACGCCAGCGTCCTTGACGCACTCGAGCCCGAACCGGTGGTCAGTGTGCATCCCGACGATATTGAACTCGCCGGGCTCAAAGCGGCTGAATTCATGCGCGCCGAGTCGCGCCGCGGTTCATTGGTGGCTAGAGTACGCGCCGATCCGGGGGTGCAGCGCGGGACCATATGCATGGCGTTTTGTTACGCCGAAGCCGCGGCCAATCTCCTCACTCACGAGGAACTCGATCCGTTTGGCAAGATTCCGGAATTCAAGTTTTGTGCGATTCGGATCAAGGCGGCGACTGTTGCGACCGCGTGATTGCGCGATCAGCTCCCCACACATCGACGCGGCGCCTGTGGGAGCGGCTTTAGTCGCGAATCTTTAAGCGGCTTTCGTCGTTGTCGAAGATTCGAAGCTCAAAGCGGCTCCCACAATCTATGCACAGGCGGCTCCCACAAGCGGCTCTCACAATCGATGCTAAAGCGGCTCCCACAATTATTGGTTATGGCCTACATAGGGAGTAACCGAGGTCAGCTGTAACGTCTCCTGGATCAGCGGCGTTGTCGCGACGTTCTTATCCGGCACCACGGTCTCAATCTTGTACAGGTATCCCGGCAACTCGTCGCTGACAATCACTCGATAGGTTTTATCGGCAAATTTCTCGAACTCCTTGCGCTTTGGATCCGTTACGAACGGCTGAAATACGATCGCTTTGCCCGCGTACTGCCGTCCATCGAACTCGAATTTAGTCGGCGTTACCGCGGCGGATTCAGCCAACGCGAGCTTGATTCGGCGCTGAAAATACCGCCAGCGCTCGCGCGCGACTCCGTTAGGATCCGACAGGCGATTCATCTCGTACACATCGCCTTGAAAATAAACCTTGAGCGTCGGATTGACGTTGGTGCTGTCTTCCGGTGGAACGGGGAAATTGCGTTCGCCGCTGAAAAACGCGAGCGACGCGGCTTTCATCCCGTCGGATTTTACTTTGTGCACGGTGAATACCACCGAATCCTTGAATCCAGACTCGAACGATCCGGACTTTTCGAACTGATAGGTGAGCACCACGGGTTTGGTTACCGATTTCAACTGATCGGTCATCCACAGCACGGTTTCCGCTTCCGAGAATTCGAGGCTCGCCGCAGCCGGACCTTTGGGATCCGCGGCATTGGCCGCGAGACTAAGACCGACCAACGCAGTACCGAGCAATCGGCTAAAAGAACTCTTAATCATCGTTCGTGGATTTCTTCTTAGGTGGCAGTAATTCAAGTTGCGGCACGCCGTATTCATCGAGGATGCTCGTGATCTTGGCCTGGTGCTTGCCGATGAGATCATTGATCTGCTTTTTCCAGGCGGTATCCGGGTGGCGGACCGCCATCGCGATTTGGAAATCGAACTTCACGCCTTGATCTTTTTGCAGCGGGATAACGATTAGTTCGGCATCTTTAATCTTGTGCGCGAGGTAGCCTCCGATCGGCCCCCATACAAAGGTCAGATTGATTTTATCCTGCTTAAGATCTTCTTCGATGATGTGACCCGGCCCTTGGCGTGCGTCACCCGACATGATCGGAAACGGGGTCGCGTTATCCATTAAGCCGAGTTTATAAACCCAATCGGTGGTCGGGCCCTGGTCCCATACACCGATCCGCAGCAGTTTCTTCTGCGCCGCCGTGAGATGCTTTAGATCGTCTTGTGACTTGATGAAATCGAGCCCGCGCCCCTTGAAATACACCAACGCCCAACTCGAGCGCAGATACGGCCGAGTCGTCGCCGCTAAATCAAAGTTATCGACCACGCCCATGACGATATCGCATTTGTACGAGCCGTCCTCGGTCTCGTTATTCTTGAGCGTCGCCCGCACAAAGCCCATGCGCTGTGGGAACCAGGTGTATTGCAGCGGAAGGCCCAAGTCTTTGGCAAAAAGCTGGGCAATTTTGTTTTCGTAGCCCGACTCGTCCTTGTCGGACATCGGCAGGCTATAAGGCGGCGCGCACACCTTGAAGGCGGTCCGCGGTGGAGATGGTGGCTCGGCCGCGCTCACCGATAACGCAAAAACACCGGACATCATCGCCGTCAGCAACCTGATGCGACCGCGGATTTTTGGCAAACTCAGCATCGTTAACTCCTTAACCATCGATCCCGCCGACAAACCCGACTACGTCCAGCGACATGCACTAAATTGTAAGGTTTGAATGGCACTTAACTTAAGCCAATTTAGGGGAGCCAATTTAGGGCGTCACCCCGTGCTCCGAGCACTAAATCCAGTGAAAAGTGAATTCATTATTTGACTGGATTCCGGCATTCGCCGGAATGACGAAGGGCCAAGATTGCGCATCTTTCGAGAGACCAACCGATCGGTTCATCCGTTGCCCTGTTTCGTGTCTTGGAGCATCTTGCGCTATTTCTTAAGGCGCCCGGTCTTGACCAGATCTTCCTTAAACTTTCTGAGCGCGCGGGCCACCATATTTTTCCCGAACTTGACCGAATCAAGATTTTTTTCGATCGCCTCCAGATTCGCCGGCACGCCGTCACCGACGACGACGACGCCCACCATCCCCATCGACATATGGGGATTGCACTTGTACATATAGGCGCCGGGCTTGTCGAGCGTGAAGCCGAATCCCTCTTTGCCGAGTGGCGCTTTCCATTTTTCCGCGCCCACCGGCAACATGCCATCAAGCGTTTCGGTGTCGTGACCCAGCATATTGAGAAACTTAATGGTGTCGCCGGGTTTGGCGTAGGTGACCATCGGCTCCCAATGGTCAACTACCGCTCTAATGATATGTTCCTCGGCCATCGCCGCGTGGCTCGCCAACATAGTCGCCGCCACCAAGGCTACGGTTCTCATTGACCTCATTTTCGATTGCTCCACACTCAAATTAATTTCACAGTTGGTTACTCGCGCGCCGATTGCGCCTCACTTCTAATCGGCCCACATGATCTTAGCGTCAAACCCCGTGAATTCGTCCTGAACCGTGTTTAAAGCAGCCTTTGCTCGGTGCCTGTTTAGGCACAGCATGCCGGGATTGGTTCGGGGTCGATCGCCTCCCGACGCAAAAAAAACCCGGCACTTCTTACGAAGCGCCGGGCATCACGTTCAAAAAACCTTATTCTAAATCGTGCGAATCAAGCTTACGGCAGACTGAACACGCTCAGCACGCCACCCAAACGGGTATAGTTGTTCAGGCCTTTGTACGCGCCCACAGCACCTAAACCGTCGGTGTCGTTAATAAGCCCAGCGGCCATGCCGATACCGGCCCAACCACCGACTCCGGACAGCACGCCCACATACTGTTTGCCTTTATGGCCCCAGGAGTTGACGTTGCCGATGATTCCGGACGGAGTCTTGAACTTCCACAACAATTTGCCTGACTTGGCGTCAATGGCTTTCAAATAGCCTTCCAGGTTGCCGTAGAACACGACGCCGCCCGCAGTCGCGAGCGCACCGCTCCACACCGAGAAGCGTTCCGGAATCGACCATTTGATTTTGCCTTGACCGGCATCCCAGGCAATGAAATTGCCGAGGTTATTGTTTTCGGCATTGTTGCCGAATTCAGCGCCGGGCGAGACACGACCCGCAGGGAACATACTGAGCACCGCATTCACATACGGTTGGCCCGCGACATACTCACCACCGCTGACGGGTTCATAGTTCATGCAGACGTGGTTCGTCGGCACATAGAACAAACCGGTCATCGGACTGAACGCTGCTGGCTGCTGGTCTTTTGTACCCAACGCGGCCGGGCAGATGTTCGTGGTGTTGTTGTCTTCCCCACCATGATGCGTGCTGTACTTGGCAACGACTTCCGGCCGACCTGTCTTCATATCGACATGCGTCGCCCAGTTCACCGCCGGGTCATACTTCTCGGCGACCAAGAGGGCACCGTTGGTACGATCAAGCGTATAGCCGAAGCCGTTACGATCGAAGTGGACCAGGGCTTTGGTTGCTTTGCCCTTGACACTGATATCCACGAGGATCATCTCGTTGATACCGTCATAGTCCCATTCGTCATGCGGCGTCATTTGATACACCCACTTCGCAACCCCAGTATCCACATCGCGGGCGAAGATAGACATCGACCACTTGTTGTCACCAGGACGGACGACTGGATTCCACGTCGAGGGATTGCCAGAACCGTAGAACACTAAGTTCTGTGCTTTATCATATGGCCACCAGCCCCACACCGAGCCGCCGCCGATTTTCCATTGGTCGCCTTTCCAGGTTTTCAATGACGAATCTTTGCCGACTGCCTGACCGAGAGAAGTCGTCTTGTCATCGAACAGGATATCGCTATCCGGTCCCATGCTGTACGCGCGCCATACCCGCTTGCCAGTCTTCAGGTCATAGGCATTTATCCAGCAGCGAACGCCAAATTCGGCGCCCGACATACCGGTAAACACCTTGTCCTTAATGACGTGCGGCGCGTTGGTATTGGTTTGGCCAAGTTTCGGATCGCCGTTCTTGACCGACCACACCACTTTGCCGTCTTTAGCGCCCAACGCGACGAGCGTGGTATCTGCCTGTTGCAGCAGAATCTTGCCATCGCCATAGCCCAACCCGCGATTGACGGTATCGCAGCACATGACTGGCACCGTTTCGTCGTAGTTTTGGACCGGCACATATTCCCAGATAACTTCAAGCGTATCGAGATTGATCGCGAAAACGTTGTTCGGGAACGCCGCATGAATGAACAGAGTATCGCCAGCAAGGCCGGTCGCCGAAGCGGGCAACACTAATGGGCCACCTTCGTGACCTCTCAGTACGCCCGTGGAGAACGTCCACGCCGCCTGGATCTTGCCCGCATTCGTGGCGTTGATCTGCTTCAACTCCGAATAGCGCCAGTTCCAGTAATTTCCACCCGGGTAAGCCCAATAATTGGGGTCTTGCATTAACTTCTCTAATTCAGCATTTGCCATGACTGTTGCAGATGCAGTCACTGCTGTTAGAGAGGCCGCTGCGACAAGCCATCGTTTAAACGATGCTTTATTCATGACCTCCTCCTTCACACTATCGCTGTTAACAGTTTTATGTCGATCTCCACCGCGTTTTAACTCCTCGGCGCACCCGAGATCAAAGGCGAACCGCAGAGTGTTTCTGATTCTTTGCACGAGACGGGAAAACACATGCGCATCGGGCACCGACACGTCATGTTGAAAAGATTCGATAGCCGCGCCGACGGACGCCGGTGACCGCGACTGAAGTAATGCCAAGTGTTGCGACGCGTGGGTCGAGGTCATTCGAGTTATGCTCTTCTCACCCTTTCGTGTAACCGGCATCCAGACTCGTACGGCAGGTGTACGGGTCGACACCGCCCCTCCCAGGTCTTGACCATTTTACTTCGCGAGACCGGCCGGCGGGATGCTTTTTCTTATCGTTGTTTCGCCTCCGCCGCACACTTTTAGAAGGTACGGAGAATGCGCATTACTGCAATCGATTATAGAGAAAAATTCATGCCCGGCAACCGTTTCGAAATTGGTCTTCATCACGGTGAATTAAGCCGCAACGAATCAGCGAGCAACGTCTCCTGAACCGCACTGCACCACTTAAGATTTCAGACGCATTCGACGGCTTACTGGGCAGCCGCCGGTGCGGCTTTAGCGGCCGCCTTCGGCAGTCCTTTTTCCGTGGGTACCACCGTTTGCCGTGCGGCGCCGACAAAGCAGCGCTTTTTGGCATCTGAACGGGCGTTCTCAAGCTTTTTCACGGCCGCTGTCCCATCACTCGATTCCCGAAACAAGCCCCCTTTTTCCCCGGGCATGTTCTTGTAGATTTCGTAGGTTCGCGCGGCATTGAAATCGTCCAAGCTTAGCTGTTGGGCTATGGCGTCGATCTCGCACGAACAGCGGTACATGTTATCGACGTTTTGACCGCCGTTTTCGCGCATACAGGTCAAAACCTGATCCACGCGGTCCATCGTCGGATAGTCGTTGGCCTGCACATTTGCCGCGAAGACGACCAATGCAATCAGGGAGATTCGAAACGTACGCACCATGCGGGAACTCCAGGTTGGCCTGCCAAAGATGCGGCGGAGTATAGCCGAACTCTTGCGCCGGCCACGGCCCTGCGTGTTGATCCGCCGCAGTGAAATTAACTAAAGGCGATGCGCGACCGATATACTGCGACGCAACACGCGGCGGTTGCATCAGTTGGAACTGAGTCGATAAATCTTGAGGGTCTCTACGCTGTCATGAGCAATGTACTTGTCACCGGCGGCGCCGGTTATATCGGTAGCCATGTGGTTAAACAATTGGGTCACGCGGGTCATCGCGTGGTGACCCTCGACAATCTCTCGAAAGGTAATCGCGGAGCGGTGCTGTGCGGAGAATTGGTGGTGGGCGACACCGGTGACGCCGAGTTGGTCACGACAACCTTACGCGCCCATGAAATCGACACGGTCATGCACTTCGCCGCGTGGACGGTGGTGCCTGAATCGGTCAGTAATCCCCTGAAGTACTATCGCAATAACACCTGCAGTGCGCGCAATTTGATCGAATGCTGTGTGGAAACGGGGGTTGCGAATTTCATTTTCTCATCCACCGCCGCGGTTTACGGGATCCCTGAATCCCCACTGTGCAATGAAGACACGCCGAAAGCGCCGATCAATCCCTACGGCGC
This sequence comes from Gammaproteobacteria bacterium, assembly GCA_016191285.1. Classification (GTDB taxonomy): domain Bacteria; phylum Pseudomonadota; class Gammaproteobacteria; genus CAIKBL01. The sequence continues at coordinate 186,238 of JACPPA010000002.1, read as the reverse complement.
CTCGAAGCTCATGGCCGAGCAAATCCTGCGCGACGCGTGTGCGGCAAGCGCGATGCGCCACGTGATTTTGCGCTACTTCAACGTCGCCGGTTCGGATCCCGACGGCGAAATCGGGCAGTCGACCAAGGACGCCACCTTACTGATCAAAGTGGCGTGTGAGGTGGCAACTGGCAAGCGCGAACAACTATCGGTGTTTGGGACCGATTATCCGACGCACGATGGCACTGGCGTGCGCGACTACATCCACGTCTGCGACCTCGCCAGTGCGCACGTACAAGCGATGGCCTATCTCGCGGGCGGCGGCGCCTCGACCACGCTCAATTGCGGTTACGGGCATGGGTATAGTGTCCGGCAAGTGATCGATGTTGTGTCTGCACTTAGCGGTCGCGCGCTACCGGTGACCTACGCGCCGCGGCGCGCGGGCGATCCGCCCGAGCTGGTCGCCGATTCGCGGCGTTTAAGCGCGCTCTTAGCCTGGACGCCGCAATTCGACGATCTACACGCGATTGTGCGGACCTCGCTCGATTGGGAACGGAAGATCGCGGCCGGCGAGGTTGAATTCGGGCGAGCTAAACCGGGTGCTGCCGTGGGCTAGCAATGATCAAAATTTTTTCTTTCGCAGTCGTTCTATTCGCGTTGGTTTCGCCCACCGTCCGCGCGCTTGAATTACCTGACTTGATTGACCGCGTGCGGCCGAGCGTGGTCGGCGTCGGCACCCATGCGCCACTTGGGGCGCCGCAAAATCAACTGCGCGGGACGGGCTTTGTGGTTGGCGATGGCCTCACGGTCATCACCAACCATCATGTGATCGATCTCGGCAACGAGGGCGAGCAGAATGCAACGCTCGTGGTCTTCGTCGGCCGCGGCAAGCGGCCCGAAATCCGCCGCGTGCTCGCCTCAAAATCCGATCGCTTTCACGATCTCGCGCGCTTGACCATCGAGGGGCCGGCCGTGACCGCGGCGCCGATCGGAAGCGCGGACGGTGTGCGCGAAGGTCAGGCGGTGGCCTTGATCGGATTCCCCATCGGCGCGGTGCTCGGCCTCTATCCCTCGACTAACGCCGGAATCGTTTCCGCGATCAGTCCCATCGCCATTCCGCAGGGTTCGACCCAAAGCCTGACGGCGGATCAAATTCGGCGCCTGCGCGAGCCGTTCGAAGTCTTTCAGCTCGACGCCATCGCCTATCCCGGTAATAGCGGCAGCCCGGTGTTCGATGTGGCGAGCGGCAAAGTCATCGGGGTGGTCAACAGCGTGCTGGCGCGGGAGTCGAAAGAAGGGCTGCTCAAAGATCCGTCGCGGATTACGTATGCGATTCCCAGCCGGCACGTGCTGCAATTGCTCGAGGATCGATGAGGCGGGTGGGTCAGCGCCGATACCTAGCCCTGCTCGGCGTGTATCTGGCCGCAAGCGCGAGCGCACTCACCACCATCGATGGTTCACCAGACGATTACCTTGAAAAGGTGCGGCATCTTGAACCCGGCATGACCTTGCAGCTCGCTGCTGGCGAGTATCGCGGTGGATTGTATTTGCACGAGCTTTCCGGCACGGCCGCGGCGCCCGTGATCATCAGGGGACCCGCCAAGGGGAGCGCGGCGATTTTCGTCGCGCGCGAAGGCCACAATACGGTAAGCGTCGCGGACTCGAGCTATCTCGAACTTCGCAATCTCACCTTAGATGGCAAAGGCCTCGCCGTCGACGCCGTCAAAGGCGAAGGCAATGCGCACTGGGCCCATCACATTACATTGGAAAATCTTCGCATTGTCGGCCACGGCGCCAACCAGCAAATCGTCGGCATCTCGACCAAATGTCCGGCGTGGAATTGGGTGATCCGGGGCAATGAGATCAGAGGGGCCGGCACCGGCATGTACTTTGGAAATTCAGATGGCAGTGCGCCGTTCATTGCGGGGATTATCGAAGACAACGTTGTCGCCGACACCATTGGATATAACCTCCAGATCAAACATCAACTGCCGCGCCCTGCGATCGACGGGATGCCGACTGCGCCGCAAGTTACAGTGATTCGTCGCAACCGGTTTAGTAAAGAACATGGCGGCTCGAGTGGCCCCGAGGCGAGGCCGAATGTGCTGGTGGGGCATTGGCCATTGTCGGGACCAGGACAAGAGGATCTTTATTTAATCTACGGGAATTTCTTCTATCAGAATTGGGACGAGGCGTTATTTCAGGGCGAAGGACGGCTTGCGCTCTACAACAACGTATTCGTAAATAGATTGAATGACGCGATCCACATTCAACCGCACAACGACCAAGTGCGTGAGGTGCGGATTTTGTTTAACAGCGTACTGACGCCGCAAAGCGGAGTAATAATTCGCGTGCCTGAAGCAGCGCCTAAGCCGCGTCTGGTGATCGACGCCAATGCGGTGTTCGCGGCGCATACGATTGTCGGGCACCCGATGCTGGGCAATGTGGTCGGGGACTACGCGCATGCCGATGGATACTTTAAGCGCCCCTATTCATCGCCGCCGGAACTCGACCTGACGCCAACGGTGAAGGTCCATTCGGCTTCGCCATTTAATTCCGATGCCGCGGCTGACCTGCTGGATATTAAGATCGATTTCGATGAGCACCCAAGGACTGTACCGGTAGCCGGAGCGTATGCCAGCGCTTCGTCACCCTTACGACGTCCACTAACCCTCGGCCGCGTGCCTCCCACACATGTCCCCAGTAACTAATTCGCGCGAGTTAAATAGCAGCCATGGGTTAGGCTGGCTCGCACTCGCCGTCGCCGCCTTTGTGGTGTACGGGAGTTTAGTCCCGCTCGACTTCAAACCTCACTCGCTGACTGCCGCGCTCACGACCTTCGAACAAATTCGCTACCTCGATCTCGGTGCGGGAGCACGCGCGGATTGGGTCGCAAACCTCTTGCTCTATATTCCGCTCGGCTTCCTGGTGATTGGCGCCGCGACTGCAAATTCGCGGAGTGTGATCGCTCGAATCGTATTTTCTATCGTCGCATTGCTTAGTTGCTTCATTCTCGCCGTCGCCATCGAGTTCGCGCAGGTATTCTTTCCGCCGCGCACCGTGTCGATGAACGATTTAATCGCCGAACTCATCGGCACGGTGGTGGGAATAAGTCTATGGCACGTGCTAGGAACACGCTTTGTTCGAATATTCGGTACCTTATTCGCGGGGGGTGCTGGCGCGCGGCGCGCTTTGCTCGTGATTTATCTGCTCTCGTATTTGGCCTTAAGTCTGTTCCCCTTTGATTTTCTCGTCTCCGAAAGCGAACTTCACGACAAACTTAATTCGACGTTAGTCCATTGGTTCTTTGCCTCGGGCGAAAATAGCGGCCTTACCTTCTTTCAGTTGCTAAAGCTCATTGCGGAGGCGCTAAGCGTCGCGCCCTTCGGGGTGGCGCTGGCGCTCATCCATCCAAACAATAGAGCGAATTACGCGCGCGCGTTCTGGAGTGGGGCCAGCCTCGGATTGCTTATAGAAGGCTTGCAGTTATTCCTCGTCACGGGGATCGCGCAGGGCATTTCCGTACTCACTCGCGCCTTAGGGACGACAGCGGGGGTCGCGCTTTACGCCAGCTTTGCGCGTCGCGACGTGCGCCGGCTGGCGCCGATATTGCGCGCGTGTATGCTGCTTGCGCTGCCCCTTTATCTGATATTGATCGGCTACCTCGGCGGATTTTTCACGTCGCCCCGGATCGGACTCGATCTCGCGCTATCGCGCTTGAGTGAAGTGCGGTGGATACCCTTCTACTACCACTACTACACCTCCGAAACGACCGCCACCGTCAGCTTGCTCGTTATCGCGATTTTATATGGCGCCGTCGGCCTCGGGTTTTGGTTGTGGACTATAGAACGTCGTGGCGCGCCCGCGTTGGGATTACTCGCCGGCGTAGTGGCAGCGGTTACCGCGACGTGCGCCGAAATTGGCAAGCTATTTCTCGCCACCAAGCACCCCGATCCGACCAACGTATTGATTGCCGCGGTTGCCGCTTTTCTTACCTACCGCATTTGCCGGCTGGCATTCAGATCAAAAGCACTAGTGACCGCTGTTATCCAGGCCCCCCCGACGAAACCCCTCGAACCACAGCCGATAACGACACCTCGATCGATCAAGAAACTTCGCCTGAGAACCCGTTTTGCGCAGGGCTTGCTTGCGCTTATCGCGCTAGCGATGATTTATGAGTTCCCCATCGGCCGGATCCCGCTCGGCGCCTTCTTCGTCATTTACGCGATCCTTCTACGGCGTTATTCGTGGGTATGGATGGTGGTCGTGCCGATGGCGCTGCCGGCGTTAGACCTAGCGCATTGGACAGGGCGCTTCTTTTTTGACGAGTTCGATATCCTAGTGCTCGTTACCTTGGCGTTTGCGCTGGCCAACGGGCGCCTACGAAATGCTTCGGCTTCACCGGTGTCCGCGTATGGGGCGGTGATGACGCTGGTTGGTTTGTCTTATGCCGCAAGTCTCGCCATCTCGATATTCCCTTTGCAGCCCATCGACGTGAATTCTTTTTCGAATTACTACAGTCATTACTCAGGCTTGCGGATTGTAAAAGGGATTCTCTGCGCACTCCTGCTGCTTCGGTTGTTCAAATTCGATCCGGCCCCCATGAAACTGAAGCATGAAGCCATTGCGTGGGGCATGAGTTTGGGATTGGCGTTGACTGTTGCGTTCGTACTCTGGGAGCGTCAAGTTTTTATTGGCCTGTTTAATTTTCAAGACGACTATCGGGTAACCGGCATTTTTTCCGCCATGCACACCGGGGGGGCCTATATCGAGGCCTATCTGGTGGCTGCCACCCCATTTGCCGTCTACTTAGTGTTAACGCAACGCAACTTGCTACTCCGCCTGTCCGCGCTCGCCATCTTCTTGGGTGCGGCATACGCGTTGATGGTCACTTATTCTCGCGGCGGCCAATTAGCTTTTATCGCTTCTGGAGGTATTTTGCTGAGCGGATTTATCGTGGGCTCGTCGCGCCTCACCGACGCTGTTCGTCGCGTATTGATTGCAAGCGTGATTGCGGGAATCGCGCTGCTCGTCATCGTTCCAATCTTGGCCGGCTCATACGCGCAGGGCCGCATGGCCAAAATTAATGAAGACTTCGCGACGCGGCGCGCGCATTGGGCCGACGCACGTCGCATGATGGACAGTTCCGGCGTAGCGACTGCATTTGGCATGGGATTGGGACGCTATCCGGAGATCTATTTTTGGCGTAATCGGGAAAACATTGTCCCCGCTACTTATCAATTCGCGCGGGACGGCAACAATACCTTCTTGCGGCTCGGCGCCGGTGACTCGCTTTATTTCGAGCAGTTGGTAAGCGTCCAACCCGCGACCCTGTACGAACTTTCGTTTGACGCACGCGTGGTGCAAGGCGCCGGCAGCCTTACGGTTCCGCTGTGCGAAAAATGGATGCTGTATTCGTTCAATTGCGTGTGGCATACGTATCGACTTAAGCCTGACGCCCCAGGATGGCAACATATCTCCACGCTGCTGGATACCAGCAAGATAGCGAGCGGTCGCTGGTATCAAAAGCGCTCGGTGAAATTGACGCTATATAACGGCACTGCCAAGTCGGTAATCGATGTCGATAACGTTCATCTGGTGAATGCAGCGGGAATAGATTTGATCGGTAACGGGGATTTTTCTGCCGGCATGGATCAATGGTTTTTTGCCACCGACAATCATTTGCCCTGGCACGTGAAAAATCTGTGGGTTCATTTGTTCTTTGAACAAGGCGTGCTCGGGGTATTGGCGGTGGGTGGGCTCTTATTGCTTGCGCTCGGCAAGCTCACGCGCAGGACAATGTCCGGAGATTTGTTCGCGACCGCAATTCTGTCCGGTTTAAGTGGACTCCTGGTGGTGGGCATCGTGGATTCACTAGTCGATGTACCAAGACACGCGCTACTACTGTATTTTCTAGCTGGGTTAAGCTTTTTCCTCGTCGAAAAACCGGTACGGCCTAAGCAGAACTTACGGCGCCCATCTACCGCAACATCCACCATAAGACCATGACCGCACCTCCTCCGCTTAGCGACTTGTCTCTTGTCCTGATTTTTGCAGCAGCGGTAGCGGCCGCATGCAAACTGCCGTCATGCCGGCGAATGCCGGAATCCGACCATCGTCATTCCGGTGGCCGCCGGAATGACGTGTACAGGGTCGGACGCTACGACGACAACTCCTGTCTCACGCCGTCATCCCGGAATTCGCGCAGCGAAACTCCGGGATCCAGTCAGAATAGGTGTCCGCGCACGGCGCGGACAGCATTTCTTCACTGGATTCCGGCGTGCGCCGGAATGACGACGGTGGGTGCTCTGAGGTCCTTTGGATTCCGGCGTGCGCCGGAATGACGATGGCGGGGTTGGACAGGGTACTTCGATGGATAAAGGTGAAGTAAGAGTCAGGCTTAGCGATAGGGGGCAAGTTGCTGCAGACTAATCTTTCTTTATCTGCGGAGCGCTTTACGTGAGATTCAAGCGTCAAACGCCATAAGCCGTTACCAAGGTCCGCAAGAATCGCGCACATCCCGTAAATTAATCGCTTCCAATATCGAATACATGTAATGCCAGCAGGGACTCTCTTTCTCGGTTATTTCGCCAAAGATCGCCTGAAATCCGACCATTGGCTCCAGCGCGCGGACGCGAGCGATTGGTCCAAGTTCGTCGCGCCGACCAACACGAGTAGCCACGCCGCGCTGCACTGGCGCGGAATCGTCAACGCGGAACCCTCGCCAAGTAATCGATCTATCGCCGCACTGTTCGGCGCCCCCTACCCACTCGGCACTAGAAGCGAGCCGCTGCCTTCACCGGTCGCCATCGCGCTTAAGGCCGATCGCAACCCGCGGGCCGCGCTGGCCGCCATCGGCGGTCATTTCGCGTTTGCGTCAATCGATTCCGAAACACGCGAAGTCGTGCTCGCCGTAGATCGATTTGCCATCGAGAATCTTTATTACGTAATCACACCCGATGGGATCGCGTTTTCCAATCGGTCACGACTGCTCGCCGCGCATCCCGTCGTTCGTAATCGGTTTTCCCACCAGAGCCTCTACAACAGCGTCTACTTCCATTGGCTGCCGGGTCCGGATGCTGGCTACGCCGGGATGCAACGGCTACTTCCTGGCCATTTCTTGCGGTGGCGAGAGGGTCGTGTTGAGATCGCGCCCTATTGGGAGCCATCGTTTCCCATCGATTCCTACAGTTCAGAAGCTGCTATTGCCGAACAATTGCGCGCAAGTATCGACCAGGCAGTTGCTCGCCGTCTTCCCAATTCCACTCCAGCAAGTTTTCTGAGCGGAGGACTCGACAGTTCCACCGTCACCGGCTACGCCGCCAAACACCGCGCCGACACCGTCGCGTATACGATCGGCTTCGAAGCGCAGGGCTATGATGAAATGGAATACGCGCGTGGCGCCGCGCGGCATTTCGGCGTGCGGCATGAAAGCTACTATGTGACCCCAGCCGATATTGTCGACGCGCTACCCGCCATTATCGGCGAGTTCGACGCGCCGTTTGGTAATGCCTCGGCGATTCCGACGTATTACTGCGCGAAGCATGCGGCGTCTCAAGGTCATCGCGTTATTCTGGCCGGCGACGGCGGTGATGAGTTGTTTGGCGGCAATGAACGTTATGCCAAACAACTGGCGTTTGAACATTACGCGCGGTTGCCACATGGATTACGTGCCGGGATGATCGAGCCGATGGCCTCGAACTTACCGTCGTTCCTGCAAATTGGGCTGCTAGGTAAGGCCGCCAGCTATATTCGCCAGGCAGCGGTTCCTCTACCGGATCGTTTGATGACCTACAACTTGCTCAATCGCGTCGTGCCGAGCACGTTTTTTACACCCGACTTTTTGGCGTCGATCGATCGCACCGCGCCGCTCCGAGAATTACGCGCCATGTATGCCGCACCAGAGGGCACCAGCACCGTCAACCGTCTGCTCAGTCTCGATTGGCGGATCACGCTGGCCGACAGCGATCTGCCGAAAGTTTCGCGCATGTGTGCGCTGGCCGGAATCGAAGTGGCGTACCCCATGTTGGACGAAGCGGTGGTGGCAGTATCGTGTCGTATACCTAACGCCGGAAAAGTTTCGGCGCGAGAGCTCCGCCCGCTGTATCGCCGCGCGTTTAAGGATTTTTTGCCCGCCGCTACCTTGGCTAAGAGCAAGCAAGGATTTGGCTTGCCGTTTGGCGTTTGGCTCCATGAACAACCGCGCTTGCGCGAATTTGCACACGCGCGGCTGCGCGGATTAGAAGATCGGAAAATCTTGAAAGCAGGATTTCGCGATGAGTTTCTGTCGACTAAGTTGAACGAACATCCGGCGTATTACGGTACGCTCGCGTGGATCCTCGTGGCGCTCGCGGTGTGGGTGGATTCGACTGGGGTCGATCTTATCTAAACGGAATCACATCGAAATTGCTCCAAGCATAGAGGGGGATGATTGCCCTCGACCACCGTCATTCCGGGCGCAGCCGCTACGCGGCGGAGACCCGGAATCCAGCGGCTTCGGATCACTCGCATGGATTCCGGATAGTCGCTGCGCGACTTCCGGAATGACGAGGATCCGAGGATCCCCGGCGCGACTCAAGTCCGTTGATCCACGCTTGCCCTCGACCACCGTCATTCCGGACACACGCTACCGCCGTCATTCCGGGCACAGCCAACCACCACCACCGTCATTCCGGGCGCAGCCGCAACGCGGCGGAGACCCGGAATCCAGGGGGCTTCGGATCACTCGCATGGATTCCGGATAGTCGCTGCGCGACTTCCGGAATGACGAACCGCCACGGATCGAGATATCAAGCGGGTCGGGTCAGCGCGACGACGCCTGGCCCGCGACTCGCTCACTCAGCCGTAAGACAGAGTAGTGCGGCGTCGCATGCACGATTTTAAACGCGGTACCGTGCCCCACGTACGCGTTCTCGGCCAGCACATACGAGATCCCGTGGGTCTTGGTGAATGCCCAGAATTCCGTGGCCTGATCGTCCAGGAGCCGACGCTGAAACCGGCTCTGCAATTCCTTGCGCATCCGATACTCAGGATAGAGCGACGGATTGCACACGACGCCGTCGCCATACTTCATACCCCACCAATAGTTACGCTTCGCGAACACCGAAAATTCGTCGTATTTGAAGGCGACAAAAAACTCCTCGTTGATTTTGGTGTTGGCGGCAATCCACTGCCCGACAGCCGGCAATTCGCGTACCTCCGCATCGCGGTTGCTCAGCGTCTGTCGGGTCCATCGATGCAGGGCTACCGATAGACTCGTCGGAAGAATAAGCAACAGTAGACCGATCAGCGCCGCCCGATGTCCGTGACGACCAACCTGGCGGTTCTCGAGCGCACCGCTCAACCGCGGCACGCCGCGATTGATCCCAACCAGCAACGCGAGCAGAGACACCGCGCATAGTTCCGCAAAATGCAGCCGGCTCCCGTCGCGTGGGACCAGGATTGAATCGAACCAGGCCGGGACGACTTCAGGGCTCGCGTTGTAAAGCAGGGCAACGCTCGCGGCGCAAACAATTATTAGCGCCGTCGCCTGCATGCCATAACGGATCAATCGTTCGAACGAATCGTCGGCGCGCGCCACGCACGGCGCCAAGAGCAGGATTACTAACCCTTCAAGTTCATTCAGGTCCGCGTAATTCAGGGTCGCCAACGCGGGAAAGAAGCTGGCGATAGGCAGCCTCGTGGATACCGTGCAGTAGAACAATATTCCGCAGACGATCAGTCGCTGTAGACGCGGCGACCATAATTCCGGTAACTCGACGCCAGACACCCCGATCAAGAGACCGACGCAGACCACCAACGCGGGCGCCCACCAGGCGTTCTTCGAGTAAGGCGGTGTGTGCCGCAACGCCGAGACCAGCCCGATAACGACGATCACCCAATAACCCAATACCGCGCCGATCGCGGCTAGCAATATCAACAGCCGGAATTCGGTCGATTCCCGCGCGTGCGACCAACGCGATCCCGCGGCCGCGATGACCAACACGAACGCGAGGATATCGACGAAAGTCTCGATCCGCATCAATTGCAAATCCATGAAGATTTTTCCCGTCGTCATGAAGGGCATCGCGATGCCTAGCGCGAATAGCCCAAGATGCGCGGTATAGAGCACTGCTGCTTCGGTTTCGTCGGTGCGCAACGCGAGGATGGCCAGTACACCCGCGATGACCGTCACCACATGCGTTGCGATCGCGCTTGGCGGCGAGGCCGCGATGTAGTAATGAAATGGATAAAAGTCGTAGAGGAACTGACCATAATCGGTTGCCGAGATCGTCGGCTGCGAAGACAGCAGGATCGACGCGACCCAAGCCACGACGGGGAGCCCGGCGACGAGGAAAGCGCCAATTGGCAGGCAGAACGCCGCGACGTCCGCGGGCCGCCTTATTTGACGCAGAGCCACACGATAAATCGTGATGACGGCTGCGGCCCACAGTCCCATGAAAACGTTGCAATTCAGCGCCAGGCCGCAGACCACCATGGCCAGCGTGTCGCGGCGACGCAGAAGATACGCGTAGGCCAGCAACACCAGCGCCATCGCCACCGCGCTTTGATTGGTGTAGGTGATCAGGAGATCCGAGCGGGATATCGGAGTAAAGGATTGCAGCGCTCCGGAAAATCCCAGCACGGTTGCGCCGGCTAGCGCGAAAATTCGATCACGAACGAACCCTTCAAGCAGGAGAACAATCGCATACAGCGTGATTAGGCGGGTCGCGATATGCACGACGAAAAAAGTGAGCGGGAGATTCGAAAGCATGGGGATTCTTTTGATTACCCACCACAACACCGTGCAGTAGTTGTGGAGCGCAGCGATAAACGGGTTTCCCGGAAACAACGCCGGGTCCCGAAACTGATCGATGATGGCGAGATGCGAGGCGTTGTTGTTCAAGCCGAAATCCCAGCCCTGATACACAATCGATAGCAGCGCGGCAGCGATCAGCCAGAGCGCCGAGATCAGTCGCGGATAACACGAGAATCGAACGCTCATCCTAGTGCGGTGCCCGGCAATGAATCTGCATAATTCGACGCGGTGTTAGGGTGGGAGCGGCTTTAGCCGCGAATGGGGCATTACCGCTGTATTCGCCGCTAAAGCGGCTCCCACACGGCACCGCCGGTGGCGGCCGAATGATGCAGATTCATTGCGCGACAGCACACCAGGGATAAATGCGGCGAAGTTTGGAGCACGCGTAGCGATGCGAGTAATAAGTCAGGGCAAAAGAGTGCGCAGCCAATACCGCAGATATCTCCAGCGGGGTGCTATGTTCAACGCCGCTTTCAAAAAAGCAGATGCCGCGCCGCGCATCCCCTGCTTTTCATACCAATAAGCGAGGTCAAAGCAGCCAACCGCATAACTCTCGCGCAGAAACCGCCGCCAGACGCCGAGCCGGTCCAGTTCAGAGGCGGCAAAATGCAGCGTCGACTTAACGGCCACGTTGGCTAGCAACTGCGCCTCCGCAAATTCCGGGCGCGAATAGTAGCGGGCGTGATCGCAGCGCTGCAGATACAGCGGCTCGGCTAAGTAGGCGAGGTGCAAGTCGACTGCCGCGTACAAGGTCCATTCCGATTCGGTGAGCTGATCGGGATTCTGCGGCGAAAAATAGGGATTCCGTGTCTGGCTGCCAGCCTGATACGCACGTTGCCGCAATTCGAAGACATTCATCCAGACGCTTCGCGCGGCAAAAGGCCGCTGAAACGCCATCGGTACCGATTGCAACAGTGCCAACAAGACCTCGCGCGGAAATCGCTGGGCATTGCCCGCGATGGGCATCGGCGGGACGTTGGTGAGCAGTTTCGAGATCGCCGAACCATGATTTCTGTTGAACTCTTCCGCGGTGGCGCCAAAGCCCTTTACCCCAGGGTAGACCACATCAGTCGTCGGGGAAGCAATCAGGACGTCGAGCAACTGCCTGATCGCACCCGGGGCCAGGATATCGTCATCATCCAGTTGCATCACATAATGGCCAATGCAAGCAGCCGCGCCTTGTTCTCTGACGTGTGCGATGCCGCGTGGCGTGGCGTTGCGCAAGAGCCGCACACCGAGCGGGATCCCGCGAGTGATCGCGGTCAAGTCCACGGGCGGCACCGACCCGTCGTCGACTATCACGATTTCGAGGTTGACCCCTTCCTGCATCGCGACGCTTTCGAGCGCCTGACGCAATTCCATGGGACGGTCGCGCGTGGGGACAACGATAGACACCAGCGGCGGGGGCAAGGGCACGGACGGGTCGCGATCGGTCATCTGGAACATCACTCGGACGCCGGCCATAAACCGTCACTGGCCAGCGGCTGCTGGCGGAGCCTTGTGTAGTTAGCGGGTCGCGTGGTTAATTCTTCTAACATGACACCGATTATTCGCGACACGGGCTGATTGCCCTCAGTAGGCTACACGGTTCAAGCCTGCGATCAAATAATCCCGCACTCGCCGGTGCTTTCGGCCCGCGGGATCGATTCACTAAACACATTCACATCGATGGTGGATCATTGGACTTTGGTCGCCCGTGCGATCCATGAATGTTCGTCCGGCCTCCCAAACCCGGTCATTCCGGAAACCGCCGCGCGGTTATCCGGAATCCAGGCGACGGATCCGAAGCCCCCTGGATTCCGGATCTTCGCCGCGTGCGCGGCGGCGTCCGGGATGACGTATCTAAGCGTCTGCGCCGGGTTCTTGTTCGATCCCATTGTATGGGTAAGCTCTCTAACGTCGCGATGCGTGACACACACGGCATGACATGGATGCGTCATCGTCTCTATACTCGCGCCGAGCAACGACGGCCGGACGCGAGTGCAGATCGCCCGGCACTCGCCGCGACGCGCCGCCGTTGGCGCCATAGCGTTTGCCGGGATCGAATTTCAGTGCACTCGCCGACGTAGTGTCGACTCAAGTAGACGTCTAACTTCCCATGCAAGCATCGTCCATCAACCTCGACGCCCTTCTCGCCGGCAAACACGTCACGCCGTTCGGCTCGAACCTGCGCTGCGACGATTTTCAATGCGCGGTCGCTGGCCGTCCGCTGGCGAGCTTAATTCAACTCCGGCTACGCGGCCCCGAGACCCTGGTGTTTGCGCGGCGCTTTGAGTGGCCGCGGATCGCCGATGTCATCACCGCGACCTATCCCGCGACGGTGTCGTCATGACCGGCACCCAGACGCCTGGATTAATCAGCGTCATCATGCCCTGCTACAACTCCGCGGCGTATCTTGAGGAGGCTGTCACCTGTGTAATGAATCAGCGTTATCCGTCAGTTGAGTTAATCGTCGTTGACGATGGCTCGACCGATGAGTCGGTGACTCTTCTCGAGCGGCTTAGCACTGACTATCCGAGCCGAATTACCGTACTCGCGCAGAATCACCAAGGGCCTTTCCCGGCGCGTAATTTAGGCTTACGCAAGGCGCGCGGAGCTTTTATCGCCTTTCTCGACGCGGATGATTATTGGACCGCTGACTGTCTAACCCGGCTCCAGTCAGCGCTAGAAAGCTCGACTGCGGATCTCGCGTATTGCGGATGGCAAAACGTCGGGGAGACCACGCACAGTAGAGATCCCTTCATCCCGCCGGACTATGGCGCCGGGGACACCACCACGGCCTTCCTCAAAAACTGTCCATGGCCCATTCATGCCGCGCTGATCCGGCGCGAAGTCATGGACGCCGTACGCGGCTTCTCCGAGCGGCGTTTCTCCGCGATGGACTACGATCTCTGGCTACGGATATACGCGCACACACCGAAATTAACACGGGTGCCGGAAGTCCTTGCCTTCTATCGATGGCATCAGCATGGGCAAATCTCAAAAAATCGCTGCCGGCAAGTGCTGGACGCCGTCGAGGTACGACAATTCTTCGCGACCCATAACCCGACCCTGGTGAGCCACCTCGATAAGCGGGAGCTTCGCACGCTGACCACGGGCGTACTGCTTCGCGAGGCCTACCGCTCGTTCTGGACGCGTCAACTCGCCGACGCACACGCGCTATTTAGGGCAGCATTTAAAGCGGGGGCGTGGTCCATGGCGGATCTGAAATACTTGTTGCCGTCGTTACTGCCGTATGCGGTATTCAAACAGCTCGTGACACGCAATGATCGCGAAGCCGATGCGTCATAGCGCTGAGTCCGCCACCAATGCCCCTCAATCGCTTGGCATAAGCGATGCGTGCCGAGGGCTTTTATCATGGCGAGTGCAACGACACCCCGTCATTGCGAGGAGCGCAGCGACGAAGCAATCCAGAACGCGGTGCAAGATGGATTGCTTCGCTTGCGCTCGCAATGACGATCGTAGTCGTGCGTCGATTCAGCAATCGTTCTTAAGAGCGCAGCGAAACAATCTATGGTGTTGCTAAGGATGGATTGCTTCGTCGCTGCGCGCCTCACCAGTGTAGAATCATGATCACCAGTTACCGGGATAAACGGACGCGGACGTTCGCCGCAGGGAAAAGAGTCAAGGCTTTCTCCGGCTTCGCGCGTAAAGCGGAGTTGCATCTCGACCAACTCGACGCGGCAACTTCGTTGCTGGAGCTAGACTTACCGGGGAACCGGCTCGAAGCTTTGCAAGGCGATCGCAGGGGCCAATACAGCATTCGCGTTAACGATCAGTGGCGAATCTGCTTCACATGGCCTAAGGGGACGGGTGGCCCAAGTAATGTCGAAATCACGGACTATCACTAAGAGGCACATCATGGCGCGCAGTGCGATTCATCCCGGAGAGCAGCTTGCCGAGCAGCTTGGAGCGCTTGATATGAGCGCAACGGAACTTGCACGCAAGCTCAACGTGCCCGCCAATCGCATCACGGCAATCCTGAATGGACAGCGCGCCATCAACGGCGACACCGCACTTCGTTTAGGACATTTCTTTGGCACTAGCCCACAATTCTGGCTGAATCTTCAGTCGATTTACGACTTGCGGGTGGCCGAACAAAAAACCGGCGACGCCATTAAGACCCTACCGACACTCAACGCACGCGGCAAAAGGCCAGACGGCAATCAAGCGCGACCGACATAGGAGCGAGAGGGACTAAAGCGGGGACGTGGTCCATGGCGGATCTGAAATACTTGCTGCCGTCGTTACTGCCGTATGCGGTATTCAAACAGCTCGTGACGCGCAATGATCGCGAAGCCGATGCGTCGCGCCGCCAATGCCCCGGCAATCGCTTGATATAGGGATGCATGCCGAGGATTTTTGTCATGGCGAGTGGGAACGGCACTCCGTCATTCCGGAAGTCGCGCAGCGACTATCCGGAATCCATGCGAGTGATCCGAAGCCCCCCTGGATTCCGGGTCTCCGCCGCGTAGCGGCTGCGCCCGGAATGACGGTGATGGTTGGCTGCGCCCGGAATGACGACGGTCGAGGTCAATCATCCTGCTCTATGCTTGGATCGATTTCGTAGAGAGGCATGCCGAGGATTTTTGTCTATGACGCCAGATACACCTGAAGGGCGAGTGCCGGTGCTGATGTATCACCGGGTCGGCGCCGCGCACAACGTCCGGGAACGCAAGTATTGTGTAGCGCCGCAGGTATTCAACGACCATCTGCGTCGTCTAGCGGATGCTGGCTATACGGCCGTTCCCATGGACCGATTTTTTGCGTGGATTGAAGGCGGCCAGCCGTTACCCGATCGTTCGCTGGTGATTACTTTCGACGACGGATTCCTCGGCGTATACGAGCATGCGTTTCCGCTCCTAAAAGCCTTAGGCTGGCCGGCCACGATTTTTCTCGTGACCGACCTCATCGGTAAAGACGACCAATGGAGCCGCCGTTCCGATCCATCAGCGCAAACCTATCCGCTGATGGACGTCCCGCACATTATCGACATGCAAAATTCCGGTTTCGCTTTTCAGTCGCATTCACGAACCCATGTGAGCTTACCGAGCTTGGATGATGTTCGCCTACGCGAAGAAGTCGCGGACTCCCGCTCAAACTTAATCGCGCTGCTCGGCAGGCCAGTTGAATTCTTCGCCTATCCCTATGGGCATCTCGATGCGCGAGTCGCGGCCGCGGTCGCCACGGCCGGCTATCGAGCTGCGTTCTCGACCCAGCCGGGATTTAATCGTCGCGATGTCGAGCCCTTACGGATTCGACGCCTCGACGTATTCGGCGACGATTCCGCGACCATGCTTTTGCGCAAGGTGCGCTTTGGCGCCAACGATGGCAGTTTTGTCCAGAGCTGCCGCTATTATCTTTCGCGTTTTAGATCACGGTTCACATCCTAGATTTATCTCCTTATGCTGCTGACCGTTGCGCTTTGCACGCATAATCATGCTTCGAGATTGGAGCGCACGTTGTCCGGCTTGTCGGCTATTTCGTCACCCCCGTGCGAATACGAATTTCTGATTATAGATAACGCCAGCACGGACCGGACGCCTGAGTTGCTGAGCTCTCGTGCGTGGCCACTCTGTGACCGGCCAACAAGAGTGGTAGTCGAACCTTCGCTCGGGATCGCGAATGCACGAAATAGAGCGGTGGCGGAAGCCCGCGGTGAGTATTTATTGTTCCTGGATGACGACGAGACACCCGATCCGGCCTGGCTGGTCTCTTATGTCGACGATATCCAAGCGCATCACGCCGACGCGATAGGTGGAAAAATAGTCGTCTACTTTGAAGATTCCATTCGCCCGCGGTGGCTCACGGACGAACTGCTCGGCTTCCTCGGGCAACTCGATTATGGTCCGGATGTCGAATTTCTGACCAGCCGTTCGACGCCTGTGTTTACCGGAAATGCCTGCTATCGCCGCGACGTCTTCGAGCGGATCGGTCTTTTTAATCCCCGCTTAGGACGAAAGGGGCGGAGCAACACGGGCGGCGAGGACTCAGATCTTTACCATCGAATGATTGAGCGTTCACTACAGGTTCGCTGGCTGCCGACCGCAATAATTCACCACCGCATTCAAGCCTGGAAATTAAATCGAAAATATTTTCTCGACTTGCATTTCAAGCAAGGCGTGACCGAGGGGCAAAGGAAGCGCGGCGCAGCGTCGCGTCTACCCCCCAAATACCTGATTGCGCAATTAGGGCGGGCGCTGGTTCGCGCGCTCGCGACGCGTGCGCAAGAAGGCGCGGACTATTCGTTGCGTCTGGAAATGAACGTCGCCTACTTCCTCGGCTACCTTCGCGGCTGGATGTCGGCCGCGGAAGCTTAAAACCCACATGGGATTGACCGTGCTCATCTGCACCCACAACCGGGTGCAATTACTCACTCAGGTGCTGGCCTCGCTCAATGCGGCGGCCAGACCGGCAATCCCGGTGGAGATCCTCGTGGTGGCCAACAACTGTAGTGACAACACGCACGAATTTCTCGATGAATACACTCGTGCGAGTGGCGATGCGCTGCCCCTGCGCTGGATCGCGGAGCCCACGCCCGGAAAATCGCATGCGCTCAATCGCGCCATCCCTGAACTCACCACTGAACTGATCGCGTTTGTCGATGACGATCATCGGATCGATCAGCAATACCTTCGGCATATCGAAACGGCGGCCGCGACTTACCCCAAGGCCGCTATTTATTGTGGCCGGATCCTGCCCGATTGGACCGGCGCGGAGCCGCAATGGGTGCATGACGACGGGCCTTATCGAATTTATCCACTGCCGGTCCCACGCTACGATCAAGGCTCGCAACCCCGGCTCGTCACCGAAGATGAAGGCCCCATTCCAGGCGGTGGAAACCTCATCGTGCGCCGTCATGTGTTCGGCCTTGCCGGTCGATTTTCGACCGAGCTCGGACCGCACGGTCACGACTTAGGCGGCGGCGAAGACAGTGATTACGTGATCCGTGCGCTTCGTCGCGGCGCCACGCTGCAATACATTCCGGACATCGTTCAATATCACTACGTCGATTTAGCGCGACTGACCTTATCGTATATCGTGCGTAAGGGCTTTCAACGCACGCGCTCAGGCGCGCGCATCGGTCACGCTGGCCACGATGTGCCGCTATACATGTGGCGTAAGCTGCTCAATTACAGTTGGCATAGCGTGTTTACGCTGTCATGGGCCAAGCGCCGATTCTATTTGGTCCGCAGCGCCGCGGCGCTCGGCGAGCTGCAGGGCATGCGCGACGCGGCGCGACTCCCGCGCCTACGCTTACCGCGACCGCTGATGGGCCGTGTTGCGACGGCCGCGGTGGGCGTCACGCTCATGGCGTCGATCTTGGCGTCGCTGGCGATTCCGGATTTTCCGTGGCGAATCGTTGGCGTAGCGCTGAGCGTTGCTGGTCTCGTGACCGCGACGCTCGTGCTGAAGTCACTCTTGGACTTTTCGCAGACCGGGCCGGGGATCCAGCGCTCGATGTTGCGCGATTACCGAGTCCAGGTCGCGCTCACGATGCTGCGCTTAAGTTTTTGGGCGTTCACGTTGATGGCGATCATGGCGCTGACCGGAGCAGCAGTTTATGGCGCGTATACCATTCAAGCCGGAAGCAGTTACTCGATCGTCGGCGCAGTCATGGCGTCTTGCGCCGGCATCCTCCTCATCACGGGGACGCGGTTTGCCCGGACCTTGGTGGAGAACCCAGGCTTGCTCGTCGCGTCGATGCACTATCGCGTAAGCCGTCTTTACCCGCTATGGCGCGGGTTGAATCGGCCCTTGCTCAAAGTCGCGGAGACCGTGAGTCTGGCGCTCGCGCTGGTGCTGGTCGCCGGGGCGAGCGCGACGCTTGTTCAGCGCGGCGACACCGCCGCCGCCGTGGCCCTGCTGGCTTGGAGCGGCTTTGTCCTGAGTTTAAAAACACTCACACGCCGGGTCTCTGTCCCGCCCACACGCGCGGTCTCGCGCCCCGCAGGTCCGCCAAATATCGTCTTGATAGGGTCCGATACGCTGCGTGCCGATCGCTTGGAGCCAGCCCGTGGACTCGCGCCACACATCGAGAAACTGAAAGCGTGCGCCACTGAGTTTGCGCACTGCTTTGTGCCGTGCGCGCGCACCGCGCCCAGTCTGATTTCGATCCTGACCGGAACCTGGCCCCTCCTGCATCGCGTTCGCGACAATTTTGTCGCCGACCACGACACGCGGCTACCGGTCCCGGCATTGCCGCAGTTGCTGGCGGCCGCCGGCTACCGCACGGCGGCGGTATCCGACTGGTGCGGCGCCGACATGGGGAAATTCGATTTCGGTTTCGATCATCTCGATCTGCCAACCGATCAATGGAATTTCAAATATCTTATCCGGCAGGGTCCCAAGGATTTACGCTTGTTCCTGTCGCTGTTCGTCCACAACCGGCTCGGCGAGCGCTTACTGCCCGAGATCTTCTATCTCGGCGGGGTACCGATTACCTCGCAGATCGGAATCAAGGCGCGGAACCTCATCACGGGACTCGCCGCCGACCCGCGACCGTTTCTGCTCAATATTTTTTATTCAACCACCCACCCGCCGTTCGCATCGGAGGATCCGTGGTACACGCGCTACGCGGCCGAGAACTATGCGGGTGAATCCAAATTCGCCATGGCCCGGCTCACCGATCCCTTCGACATCATTCGGCGCCAAGCCGAGCCGCGCGAGGAATTCGATTTAGAACAAATTTTGCACCTGTACGATGGCTGCGTGGCCCAATTCGATGATGAGGTGGGCCGTTTAGTCGATCATCTGAAACAACTGGGGATCGCCGACCATACGGTGATTGTGGTCTATTCGGATCACGGGATGGAATTTTTTGAGCATGGGACGTGGGGTCAGGGCAATTCCGCCTACGGCGATTATTCCTCGCGCATCCCGCTGTTGATTTGCGATCCACGAAATCCCGCACCGCGCAAAGTGGACGCCACCGTCCGGAGCATTGATATTGCGCCGACCTTGTTAGAGCTCGCGGGATGTGCACCCTGTGAAACGGTGCAAGGGACTTCGTTGGCCCCATTGATCAGCGGCGAGACCCAGGATTTGAATCTTACGGCGTACATCGAAACCGGGATTTGGCTAACCGATCTCCCGGGCATGCCGGACAATCACTTGCGCTATCCCGGGATCATCGAGTTGTTGGAAATCCCCGATCAGGCCAGCGGCACACTGGCGATCAAGCCGGCGTATCGTGCGCGCCTCATCGCGGCCAAAGATCGCGCCGTAGTGCGTGGGCGCTGGAAGTTACTTTATCAGCCGCTGATCGATGGCTTCTTCTTAGGACTGTTTGACACGGCTAGCGACCCCGGTTGCCAGCACGATCTGGCGGCCACGCATCCGACAGTCGTCAACCTGCTGTGGCACGAATTAACCTACTTTCTCGCACTGGACGGCATTAGCATTCCAAGCGAAGACGCGCTTGCCGCACGAACTACCGGCAAACCCGAGGAGCCCAGCACCTCAGGGTGACCCATGGGGTGCTGGGCACGGCGCAAGGCGGCGGAATAGAAGAGCAGCGGTAGCGACCAAGTCGCGACGACACATCGGATCATCAGGGGAATCCAACCATCGTCATTCCGGCGAATGCCGGAATCCAGTACAGTTTCGCGGTGGGAAAGATCCCCTGCGTCTACCTGCTGGCCAGCCGGAAGAACGGCACGCTATACGTCGGCGTGACCGCCGATTTGGTGAAGCGCGTATGGCAACACAAGCACGCGGTGATTGACGGTTTCACGCACCGCTACGGAGTGCGGACCCTCGTGTGGTACGAGGTACACCAGACCATGCCGAGTGCCATCGCGCGTGAAAAAGCAATCAAGAATTGGCAACGTCAGTGGAAGCTGGACCTGATTGAGCGCACGAACCCGCGATGGGAAGACCTGTATTCGGGGTTGCTCTAAGGTCCTCTGGATTCCGGCATTCGCCGGAATGACGATGGTTGGGGTTGCTCTAAGGCCCTTGGATTCCGGCGTGCGCCGGAATGACGATGATGGGTGCTCTAAGGCCCTTGGATTCCGGCATGCGCCGGAATGACGTGTGCGGAGTCGGGCGCTACGACGACAACTCCGGTCTCACGCCGTCATCCCGGAATTCGCGCAGCGAATATCCGGGATCCAGTCAGAATAGGCGTCCGCGCAGCGCGCGGACCTCATTTCTTCACTGGATTCCGGCGTGCGCCGGAATGACGTGTGCAGAGTCGGACGCTACGACGACAACTCCTGTCTCACGCCTCAAGAGAACTCGGGCATGGGCGATACACTATTGTAGGTCCCAGTTGGATCGGAATGGCTTGCGCGTCATCGAACGAGCAATCGGCGAGCGCTGATTATTTACGTGAATTCACTCATGGCGCGCGCTCGACGTTATAATCGTCGGGCGTCCGCTCAAATCGCTGGGTTCACTCGATAACAACACTCATCGCAAGCACCCCTAAATCGAAATACGCCCGACCAGTATCCAAGTGCCGAGCGCCCGAGCACCCTCCGACTTTATGACTGGCTTATTAAAGAACCTCATCGAATACCGCGAACTCATCGCCGTACTTTCCTGGAAAAGCATCACCCTGCGATACAAGCAGGCGTACCTCGGCATCGCCTGGGCGGTATTAAAGCCACTGATGCTGGTCGCGATCTTCACCGTAGTAAGAAGCTTTATCGGGATCGATTCCGGCACCATCCCCTACCCCTTGCTCACCTTCGCCGCGCTCATGCCGTGGATTTTGTTTCAGGAATCCGCCTCGGAAGGCGTCACCAGCGTGGTCGGCAATGCCAACCTGATTAAGAAAATTTATTTTCCCCGCGAGATCTTCCCGCTCACCTCGGTGGTCACCAAAACCGTCGAATTCGGTATCTATCTTTTCATCCTCGCCGCGCTCATGGTCTGGTATGGCTTCATGCCGAGCGTGCAGATCCTGTGGCTGCCGCTGCTGCTCGCCTACACCCTGCTCGCCGCGCTGACGATCGCCTTTGCCGGCGCTGCGCTTAACGTCTATTACCGCGACGTCTCAGCCGCCCTGCCGGTGGCGCTGTCACTGATGATGTACATGTCGCCGGTGATGTATCCGCTGCACTTGGTGCGCGAAAAGCTCGTGGTGCACCAAGCCGCCGGCGACTGGTCACATACGCTCTACACCCTCTACAATCTCAATCCGCTCGCCGGCATCATCGACAGCTTCCAGCGCACCATCCTCAAAGGGCTAGCGCCCGATCCCGACGTGGTACTGCCAGGCCTGATCCTGGTCTTGGCGCTGCTGCCGCTCAGTTATGTCTACTTCAAACGCGCCGAAGCCTATTTCGCGGACGTGGTGTGAACGTGGCCAGCATCGAAGTCAGCCACGTCACCAAGGAATACCGGCTGGAGCAACTCACCAGCCTCAAGCCCTCGGCTTGGACGACCTCGCCGTCGGTGCGCGGACCCAGCCTCGAACTTTTTTTTTGTGGGAGCGGCTTTAGCCGCGAAAGACGAGCATTGGTGCCTGACCCGAACGGCGCTTTCTTACGCTGAAATGCCGAGAAAGATCCGCAATCCTGGCCCCTCGTCATTCCGGCGAACGCCGGAATCCAGTCAAATAATGAATTCATTTTTCACTGGCCCCCGTGTCGGAGCACGGGGTGACGGCGTAAATCGCACTTAAATAAGTGCCCTTGGGGTCAGATCCCATTGAACTGCACCGGCCACTGACATGACCGCGCGGCGCCACCGCGCTTTCCTCGGCGTCAGTTCGACGCAATGGTTAGGTGCTACTGCCTCTGTGAGGCCGCTTCGTAAACTACGAAGCACAGGCTACCGACCAATGCTAGGGCTGAAATTATGACGGCCCAAACCATTAGAGGCTCTCCAATTTTCTGAGGCGACGATACACGACTCGATTTACCCACACTATTACGAGCGAAATAGCAAGAACACCGAATGATGCCAACCACACCAATTGCGCGACTGCGATTGCGTAGTTCTGTGCAACCCAGGCGACCAAGGAAATATCTACGGCCACAAGTGCGGCGAAGACAACCTTGAGCCAGCCCAACTCTTCTTTGATGCGCTCAATTTCCGGCATGTCGAAATTCTAGCGCCATATTGTTGTAGCACCTAACATTGGCTTAAGTAAGTGCCATTCGTGTCGACCCCCGTGCATGCGTGCGTTTATTAGGACACCCATGAGATTGCAACCCAACGAAGTGAACGCCATTGCACAAGCTGCCCAGGACGCCTTTACGCCGGGTACAGCCGTGTTTCTCTTTGGTTCGCGGGTGGATGACAGTAAGCGTGGAGGAGACATTGATCTGTTGGTTGAGATCCCCGCAGCCCTGCCCCCTGCGGAGTTGGTGCGCCGTCGTACTCGTTTTGTGTCGCGCCTCTACCGGCTGCTTGATGAACAACGCATTGATGTGGTCATTGCCACGCAAGACCAGCAAGATTCGCGGGCGGTGGTTGCCACGGCAAAACGTGAAGGGCTCCAGGTGGCGCAAGTATGATGCCGACCGACAAACTTGCCGCTGTGCTGTGGGAGGCGGATCGCCACTCGGACACCCTTACAGAAGCGTTAGCAGAATGGAACGCATCGCCTACGGTCACGTGGCAGGCGCTGGAAAGTGATCGTGCCCGTGTCCGGATTGTGGACCAACTGCTTTTCCGCTTTATCAAATTGCAGGACACGGTGGGCGAGAATTCGTGTCTGACCCGAACGGCACTTACTTACGCTGAAATGCCGAGAGAGATGCGCAATCTTGGCCCTTCGTCATTCCGGCGCACGCCGGAATCCAGTGAAACAATCGATTCATTTTTCACTGGACTTAGTGCTCGGAGCACGAGGTGACGGCGCAAACCGCACTTTGCGCTCCATTGAATGCGCTCTAGTTTTTTTAGCCACCCTATCGGCAACAACACATCGAAATCATGATCCCAACTTGACCGAGACCGGAATCGGCCTTAGCTTCTATTTGCCGCTTCCAAGGTAACCAGTTTATGGCGACAAATCTTCACGAAATTGAGTCCCAAGCCCGAAAATTATCCGAACCGGAGCGCGCGCGCTTAGCGTTGGCGCTAATCGAATCACTTGATAACCAAGATGACGGCGACGTTGCCGAGGCCTGGCGTGTCGAAGTTGATCGTCGCTGGTCTGAAATCGAAAGCGGCGAGACCGTGACCATCTCCGCCTCGCAGGTGTTTTCCGAAGTCCGTCATTCCTTGAAGTGATTGAGATCGAGTTTCATGAATGCTCGCCGAGAACTTCGTGAAGCGGCGCAATACTATGAACGCCAGGTCGCTGGACTTGGATTTGCGTTCGCCGCCGAAGTTGAGCGAACCGTGGCGATCACCAGGGAAAACCCCAACATCGGTTCCCCGGTTTGGCGCCATTCTCGGCGGGCCATCGTGCGTCGCTTTCCCTATTCCGTCTTTTATCGATCGCTCGTGAATAAACTGTTCATCGTCGCGGTAGCACACCATCACCGTCGGCCAAATTATTGGCGCATTCGCGCCTAACCTCTGCCGGAGTTTTGCTGCTCGTAGCTTCAAGCCCTCGGCTTGGACGGCCTCGCCGCCGGTGCGCGGACTCAGTCTCGAACTCTTTTTTGTAGGGGAGCGGATTTATCCGAAGGTACATCCCTTGAGACAGCCGCGAAAACCATGAATTCTTGCCGGTCTCTTTTTAAGATCCTCTCAGTCTGGGAAGGTATCTGTAACCCAGCCTCCAATTCCCTCGAATTCGAGGGAATTGGAGGTAACGAGGCGGGGCTCAACCACTTCGCCATATTCCACAGGGGGATGGAGTGACCAAGAACAAACTGATCGTCCAGGAGATGGTCGTCTCGCTGACGCGGATCAATGACAGCGACTTCATTTCCCTAACCGACATCGCTCGCGTTAAAAATTCCGCCGAACCCAAGGACGTGGTGAAGAACTGGCTGCGCAGCCGCTCCACCATCGAATTTCTCGGTTTATGGGAAAAAATCAACAACCCGGACTTTAAAGGGGTCGAATTCGACCCCTTAAGGAATGCAGCAGGCTCTAACAGCTTCACGCTTTCGCCTAATAAGTGGATCGAAACTACTGGCGCCATCGGCATTAAAAGTACGACCGGCCGCAATGGCGGCACTTTTGCGCACAAAGATATTGCCTTCGAATTTGCCTCGTGGATATCTGCCGAGTTCAAACTCTTCCTCATCAAAGAATTTCAGCGCCTCAAGGACGAAGAGATCGCGAATCGCTCCCTTGAATGGAACCTGACGCGCAGCCTCAGCAAGATTAACTACCGTATCCATACCGACGCCATCGCGGAAACC
Organism: Gammaproteobacteria bacterium; assembly: GCA_016191285.1. Taxonomy (GTDB): domain Bacteria; phylum Pseudomonadota; class Gammaproteobacteria; genus CAIKBL01. The sequence continues at coordinate 161,179 of JACPPA010000002.1, read as the reverse complement.
CTCATTCCGGCAAGTATCACCACGGCGCAAGCAGGGCTGATCTACGCATCCGAAGCCGAAGTGCTCAACATGGCACTGTTCAGCATCACCTCAAAACAATGGCGCGAAGAAAATCCAACCAAGGAAGGTAACATGCGTGACACACGCCGCCATAGAGCAGCTCGTTGTACTCTCCAATCTGGAAAGTATTAACGCCGAGCTGATACGACAGGGGTTATCGCAAAAACAACGGATCATGGCACTCAACGCCACCGCAATCGCGCAGATGTGCTCGCTGCTTCAGAGCCCGGCCATCAAAAAACTCAAATGGACAAGCAACATATGACCTACACGCCACCAACCTACCGGGACGTGCCCCGCTTGAGTCGAACGAAATGCGCTTTTTTCACGAACTGGTAACCGCACGCGCGGATGAGATCGTAGCCAAATGGATAGACTTCTTCGTATTGCATAAGCCAATCAAGCCAGAGCGAATTACCAGGAGGCTCAAATGACACCCAGCATTATCAATGTTGTTTCCGCAACACAAGTTGGCGAGTACAAAATCCATCTGTGCTTCGACGACGGAACAGCACAGGACGTTGACTTCGGCTCATTTCTGACACGGGCCCAGCATCCCGAGATTCGCGCTTACCTTGCGCAAGACCATTTTGCGGCATTCAAGGTGGCGCACGGGGAGTTGGTCTGGGGCGATTATGATTTGTGCTTTCCTGTTATTGACCTATATAAAAACCAGATCGAGAAGCACACTGTGCTCGAAGCGGTTGCATGACAGCTCAACAGCAAGAAATATTCCCTGGTCGCGGCAGGGCCTCAAGCAGAAGCGGCCCCTAACCGCTATACGCTACTAGCTATTTTCTAAACTATGCCCAGCATCGAAGTCAATAACGTCGCCAACGCATGCAAGCTGGGGCCACTCACCAGCTTCAAGCCCTCGGCTTGGACGGCCTTGACCTCGCCGCCGGTGCGCGGACCCAGTCTCGAACACTCCTTTGTGGGAGCGGCTTTAGCCGCGAAAAACGCGCATTCGCGCCTGACCCGAACGGCACTTCCTTACGCTGAAATGCCGAGAAAGATGCGCAATTCCTTCACTACGTCATTCCGGCGAACGCCGGAATCCAGTCAAACAATGAATTCATTCTTCACTGGACCCAGTGCTCGGCGCACGGGGTGACGGCGCAAACCGCACTTAAATAAGTGCCATTCGTGTCTCTGACCCCATTGAATGCGCTACCACTAACCGCTATGCGCATCCCCCTTTAAACTACACGCTACTTCACTAACCTCCAGGAGCCCTGAAGATGAGCCTCACAATTGAACAAATCGCCGAGGAAGCGCTTGCCCTCCCTAGCGAAGCACGGGCTTTGCTTGCTGATCGCCTTGTTGAAAGTCTTGACCCCTTGGAGGACGGCTATATACGGCAGCTTTGGGTTGCTGAAGCGCGCACTCGCCGTGATGAGGTCAGAGGTGACCTGGTTAAAACCATTCCGGGTCAGGAGGCGCTGGATCGCGTTCGGAAATCTATTGCGCGATGAGATTCGAGTTTCACCCGGAGGCACTGGCCGAGTACAAAGATGCCGCTCGCCATTACGCGGAGTGTCAGAAGGGACTGGAACTTCGGTTCATTGCGGCGGTGGAACATGTCATCCAGCAGATTATTGAAACGCCCGGCCGTTGGCCGGTGCTCGAAGAGGATATTCGCCGATGCCTTACCCGCGTCTTTCCTTATGCAGTACTTTACTCGGTTGAAACCGATTACTTACTAATCATCTCGCTCATGCACAGCCACCGCGAGCCAGGATATTGGCGCAAACGTATCGCAGATCCAGCTAATTGACCACCCACTAACCCCTATTCACTAATCACCAACCGCTATGCCCATCATCGAAGTCAATCACGTCGCCAACGCATGCAAGCAGGGGCCACTCACCAGCTTCAAGCCCTCGGCCCGGATGACCTCGCCGCCGGTGCGCGGACCCCTTCTCGAACACTCCCAACCTTGGCCCGTCGTCATTCCGGCGAACGCCGGAATCCAGTGAAACAATATATTCATTGCACACTGGACCCCATGTCGGAGCACGGGGTGACGGCGTAAACCGCACTTAAATAAGTGCCATTGGTGCCTGACCTCATAGAATGCGCTATACGCTACCAACTACTTTGATGGATGGAGGTAAAAATGAAATACCGCGTCATTATCCAGCAAGACGAAGACGGGATGCTCGTGGCGGAGGTTCCCGCCCTTCCCGGATGCATGTCTCAAGGTGCGACACGAGTCGAGGCACTAGCCAATATCCGGGAGGCCATAGAAGCATATCTGGAGAGCCTGAAGGACCACGACGAGCCCATTCCTCCTTCCATCGACGAAGAGGTCGTTGAGGTGGCTGCGTGAGCAGCCTACCTCAAGTTTCGGGTCGTAAAGTCGTGGCAGCCCCGGCAAAGATCGGCTTTGAGAAAGACCGCCAAAAAGGAAGTCACATCGTGCTCCGGCAGGTTGAAGCGCCTCATCGCCGTCTCGTGATTCCCGACCATGACGAAATTGCAAAAGGCACCCTTCGCGCCATCATCAAGCAAGCGGGCCTTACCATAGAAGAACTGATGGGCCTACTGTGACATCGTGGCGAGGCGAAACGTGTGTCCTTTAAACGCTTCAAGCCCTCGGCCCGGACGACCTCGCCGCCAGTGCGCGGACCCCGTCTCGAACACTCTTTATGTGGGAGCGGCTTTAGCCGCGAAAAACGCGCATTGGCGCCTGACCCGAACGGCACTTAACCTACGCTGAAATGCCAAGAAAGATCCACAACCTTGCCCCTTCGTCATTCCGGCGAACGCCGGAATCCAGTAAAACAATGAATTCATTTTTAACTGGACTTAGTGCTCGGCGCACAGGGCAACGACGTAAACCGCGTTTAAATAGGTACCATTGATGTCTGGTCTGACCCCATTGCATGTACCCAAAGTTGATCAATATTCGGATAAGCACCCCTTACCATGAGTACACTTGAAACACTTCGTTCCCGTAAGCCAGAGATCGAACGCTTGGCGAGCCTTCATGGCGTGCACAACATTCGGGTTTTTGGATCAGTTGCCAGAGCGGAAGACACCGCGCAGAGCGACATCGATTTTTTAATCGACATGGAAGAATCCTGTAGCCTGCTGGATTTAGTAGGTTTCCAGCAGGAATTAGAGGCCATGTTGAATCGGCCGGCGGAGGTCCTGACTGAAAAGGGAATCAATCCCTATCTACGAGACAGCATTCTTGGCGAAGCGATAGCCCTGTGAACAAAGATCCGTCCGTTTACATCCGGCATATCTACGATTGCATCTTGCGTATCGAAGACTATGTGCATCAAGGCCGAGCGGTCTTATCGGCACCAACAGGGCCAGCAAAACCGAGAATTGGTCGCTGACCCCATTGATTGAGAATAGTGGAGGTATGGTATGAAGACGGTCGATCGCATTTATGAGGAAACAAGCGCCCTACCCGAAACGGTGCAGAGAGAAGTGCTCAATTTTGTCGAGTACTTGGCGCATAAACTTCAAAAAGAAAACGCTGGCTGGTCTGAGTTATCCATGGCTGCTGCGTTGCGTGGTTTAGAAGGCGAAGTGTGGCCTGAGTATCGGAATGAGGATATGAAGGAGAAATGGTGGTGATCCGTCCAGGGCAAGTGGCAATTTTACGGTTCCCTAACACCGACCTGTCTTCGGGTAAACCCCGGCCTGTTCTTTTGATTGCAACTCCATTGATTGCCATTTGATTTGTTGGCCTTGGATTCGCCACTGACCACCATGAGTGAGGACAACCGTATGGAAGCGCTACGTTTCATTGCCGAACCAATTAATCACCAGCTTATAATCGATCTTCCGCCAGGTCTGGACAGCAGGCGGTTAGAAGTGATCGTGTTCCCGGCGGATGACCAGCTTGCGGCGCCTGAACCGGTCGCGCGCCTAAAACCCAGCCCCCGTCTCGCTGGCACAGTCATCTTGCACGACGACCTCATCACACCAGCGTGTCCTGAGGAAGACTGGGAAGCGTTGCGATGATCCTGCTTGACACTCATGCTTGGCGCTTCGTCATTCCGGCGAACGCCGGAATCCAGTGAAACGATAGATTCATTGCATACTGGACTTAGTGCTCGGAGCACGGGGTGACGGCGTAAACCGCGTTTAAGTAAGTGCCATTGGTGTCTGACCCCATTGATTGTCTCGAACTCTTTTGTGGGAGCGGCTTCAGCCGCGAAAAAAGGAAGAATTGTTGCCTGACTCTATTGAGCGCATTTATTGAAAAAAAAAACGCCATCAAACGAATGTTTGAACGTGGCATTGTAGAGGCTGACGTAAGCGCCGCTATTAATCGGGGGGAAGTGATTCAGGACTATCCAGATGATGTGCCCTATTCAAGCTTGGCGCTTCGTCATTCCGGCGGACGCCGGAATCCAGTCAAATAATGGATTCATTGCACGCTGGACTTAGTGCTCGGCGCACGGGGTGACGGCGTAAACCGCGTTTAAGTAAGTGCCATTGGAAACCGACATGAAATGCCTTATCTGCAACCAGGGAGAAACCCGCGAAGGAATTGCCACCGTTACCCTTGAACGCGGGCAAGCCACTTTGGTATTCAAGCACGCGCCCGCCCAAGTCTGTACAAACTGCGGGGAAGAATACCTTGATGATACCGTCGCCGGGCGCTTGCTAGAACACGCGGCGGAAGCACTGGAAGCAGGTGTCGAGTTGGATGTCAGGCAGTAACAAGCAGCATGAAAATCGGAAAAGGGAATCAGCCCCGCCCACTGCCGACCACCCCCTAACCCCAATTCGTTAATAACCAACCGCCATGCCCATCATCGAAGTCAATCACGTTACCAAGGAATACCGGCTCGGCCAACTGCAGAGCTTGAAAACCACTGCGCTCAACCAGTGGCGAAGGCTCACCGGTCAACCGGTTGAAGAACGCGCCCCGTTTAAGGCGCTGGATGATGTTGATTTCAAAGTGGAGCAAGGCGAAGTGCTGGGCATCATCGGTCACAACGGCGCCGGCAAGAGCACGCTGCTCAAGCTGCTGGCCAATATTTCGAAACCTTCCAGCGGCAGCATCATTGTAAAAGGTAAGATGGCGCCACTGATCGAAGTGGGCGCCGGCCTGGTCGGGGACCTCACCGGACGCGAGAACATCTACCTCAACGGCGCCATTCTCGGCATCTCCAAAGCAGAAATACAGCGCAAGTTCGATGACATTGTCGCCTTCGCCGAACTAGAAGAATTCATCGACACCCCAATCAAACGTTACAGCTCGGGCATGCAAGTGCGTCTGGGGTTTTCCATAGCGACCAGCATGGAATCCGATATTTTAATTGTCGACGAAGTACTGGCGGTGGGGGACCTGGCGTTTCAACGGAAGTGCTTTGACCGGATGGAGGATCTAATCAAGCGGCAGGGGAAAACGGTGCTGATCGTTTCGCACAACATCAGGCAATTAGAGCGCCTCTGCGGCAGAGTCATTATGTTGGATCATGGTCACACCGTGGCAGACGGTGATCCAACCGAAGTTAGTAATCTCTTCTTCGATTACAGCAACAAGAAAATCAAATCAGATGCTTCGAATGCGAGTAGTGGAAAATCCAGAACGTCAGATGAGTTAACGTTTAAGCACATGGTATTTTACGATGAGCGTGGCCAATCCGTGGATCGGATTGATTTTCTCTCACCCTTCCACATACGCGTTCAATTCACGATTAATAAGCCCCTCGAACGCATTTGTTTCCTCATCGGTGCGCATACAACTGATTTTGTGTATTTGACTGCCAATAACAACATACAGGATGCGCGTGATTTTGAACCTGGAGAGCATTCTGTCGAACTGCATTTCGAGTCCATGACCCTTCTACCAGGCGTTTACTCAATGCGCGCATGGATAGGGAACCCAGAAGGACGCGAATCATTTTATGGGGAAAATCTTTTCTCTTTCCAGGTCTTTTCGGATGACCACCTCATCACCCGCCAACAGGAAATGGGACTTTTTTATATGAAGAGCCGATTTGAGGTCGACCCATTAACAGCGCCACCAATGACCCGTTGCCGCGACTGAAATCCATCCTGTGACCAACAAACCTCCTATCGTCGTGTTCGGTGCTGGAGGCCATGCCCTAGTAGTGGCCGATATACTTGGCCAGATGAACCAGTACCGTATCGTAGGATTCCTCGATGATGTGAATCACGAACGCCACGGCGCGAAATTTGCTGGAGCCTCCATCCTTGGCGGTTCCAGCAAACTGTCGGCCTTGCGCGCCGACGGCGTGGCTCACGCCATCGTGGCAATTGGTCACTGTTCAACACGCGCACGAATCGCTGAAATGCTCGTCAACGCAGGTTTTACGTTGGTCAGCGCAATTCACCCGCGAGCCTGTATTGCCGGCACCGTTCAAATCGGCGCTGGCTGCGTGGTGGCGGCCCAGGCCGCGATTAATTCGGGTAGCCGGTTAGGCGCAAACGTCATCGTCAACACCGGGGCCACCGTAGACCATGAATGCGAAATTGGCGCGGCTGCCCACATTGGCCCGGGTGTACATTTAGCCGGTAGAGTACAGGTGGGAGAACGCGCCTGGATTGGCATTGGTTGCTGTGTGAGCGACCGTGTCCGCATAGGCTCAGATGCCTTCATCGGAGCTGGTGCCGCCGTGGTGCGGGATATTCCAGCAGACATGCTGGCCTACGGAGTACCAGCCCGTGTTATCAGGAAAGTGAACGAATGAACAATACCAGACCCCTCGCCATTCTCGGTGCCGCCCCGGCGTTCGCCGAACCCCTATATGTGGGGCGTCCCAACATCGGCGACCGAGAACGTCTAATGGCACGACTCAACGATATGCTCGACCGCCGCTGGCTTACCAACAACGGACCCTACGTGCAGGAACTGGAGCGGGAACTGGAAAAGATGATGAGCGTGAAGCATTGCATCGCCATGTGCAACGCGACAATAGCTCTGGAAATTGCCATTCGTGCGTTGGAATTGAAGGGCGAGGTGATCATCCCATCTTTTACTTTTATTGCCACCGCCCATGCCCTGCAATGGCAAGAGATCACCCCTGTGTTCTGCGACGTTGACCCAGCGACCCATAATCTTGATCCACGTCGTATAGAAGAACTCATCACACCCCGTACTACGGGCATCATCGGTGTGCATGTATGGGGGCGCCCCTGCGACACTACGGCGCTCGCCGAAATCGCACAGCGACACCAGCTCAAGCTCTTGTTCGATGCCGCCCATGCCTTTGGCTGTACCACCGATGGGCGCCACATCGGCAATTTCGGCGACGTTGAAGTGTTTAGTTTTCATGCCACCAAGTTTTTTAACGCTTTCGAGGGTGGGGCGGTCACTACCAACGACGATGCACTAGCGGCGAAAATCCGCTTGATGAAGAATTTTGGATTCAGTGGCTACGACAACGTCGTCTATATCGGCACCAACGGCAAGATGAGCGAAGCATCGGCTGTTATGGCTCTCACGTCCCTTGAGAGCATGGACAACTTCATCGCCACCAACCGGGCCAACCACGAAACTTACGTCGCATCCTGTGCGGATTTGCCTGGACTTAAGCTGGTACGGTACGACGACAGCGAACGAAACAACTACCAATACGTCGTGGTGGAAGTGAACGAGTCCCAGACCGGCCTCAGTCGTGACGAACTGATCAGAGTTCTGCATGCAGAGAACGTCATCGCCCGACGTTATTTCTATCCAGGCTGTCATCGCATGGAGCCTTACCGCTCCTTCTTTCCACACGCCCGGTTGCTACTACCGGACACGGAAGCCTTAGCCGACCGGGTGCTGGTACTCCCCACCGGTACCGCTGTTAATTCCAGGGATGTCGACTCCATCGGCGATATTCTGTATTCCGCCATCGCCAATGCGCCCGCAGTGCGTACCCATGCGGAACGGGGAGGTAAATAATGCCAGCCCCTGCCGTAAGCGTCTGCATTCCAACATTCAATGGCGCGGCATTTTTGGATGATTGTCTACGCAGCGTTCGCAGTCAAAGTTTCAGTGATTTCGAAATCGTTATCGTCGATGACAACTCAACAGATGCAACAATAGCAATTGCAGCACAGCACGCCGACGACGACCCACGTATTCAGATTTTTGAATACAAGACACATTCTGGGCTTGGCGGTGCCGGAAATTACAACCGATGCATCGAACATTCACACGGAGAATGGATTAAGTACGTTTTTCAAGATGATCTACTGGCGCCTAAGTGTCTTGAACGCATGTTGGAAACCACAAATGCAGAAAGTTGCTTTGTGGCTTGCTGGAAAGACTTTCTTTTCTCGCCGGATACACCCCACCAAGTGCGGGACGAATATCTGGCCATGCCTGACCTCAAATCGGTATTCGGTGAACATAATCGAGTAGATGCTACAACCTTTTGTCATGCGGTACTGGCACGCTGGCAGAAGAACTTCGTAGGCGAGCCAACTTCAATGCTGATACATAGGGATTGTTTCGAGCAGTACGGCCAGTTCAATCCTGATATTGCGACATTCGCTGATATGGAATGCTGGATTCGTGTTGGTAGCCACGAAGGCTTAACCATCGTACCGGAGATACTTGCAACCTTCCGCATCCACGAAGCATCCATGAGTGGGATCATCCGCAGTGCACGCCAGTACCGGGCAGAGCTAGAGAGAGTGTTACTGTGCAACACCCTTGCTTTTTCTGATCAATACGCCACTCTCCGGGCACATGCCGCAAGAGTCGACCCGCCAATTGACCCCATTCCAAAACTAGTGCAAGTAGCCCAAGATGTACGGTGGCTTGCCATCCATGCCAAGAACAGCCACAACGATTCCACGCTCCTTACGGAGTGGGAGAACTTCTGCCAATACCATCCCCACATAACCAAGTTGTTGCCTAAAACAAAAGAGACAGATCCGAGCCTGCTTACCCGCATAAAAAAATATATTGCTAGATAGATTGGTTCCTCTTTGGTATTCGTCATGGCTGCCATATCTCAGTCCAGTGCAGTGGCGCGTTCGTAAGGCTCAATAATGCCAATCGTCAGCATTTGCATCCCCACATATAACGGTACCCGATATCTTGAAGCCTGTTTGGACAGCGTATTGAGCCAGACATACAAAGATATTGAGATACTGATGGTGGATGACGGGTCGACAGATACCACCTTTGAAATTCTTGAGCGTTACGCGGCCAGCGATCAGCGAATCCGACTGATCCGCAACAAAAACAATCTTGGTCTGGTGGGTAACTGGAATCGATGCATCGAACTAGCGCGCGGCGAGTGGATCAAGTTCGTCTTCCAGGACGATCTGATTGCTCCGACATGCGTGGAGGAGATGCTGACCGCGAGCACGCCGGACTCCTGGCTCATCGTATGTCGCCGGGCGTTTATATTTGAGAACGGCACCCCCGAGGTGACGCGCCGATATTACGAACAGCATCCGGATCCTGAGCGAGTGTTCGGGACGGGTGTCACTTATGTCGCATCTGGCGCTGTAAGTGCCACCGCCATTGACTTGTTCGGCGTAAATTTTTTTGGTGAGCCCACGGCAACGTTGATTCGTCGCGAGGCTTTTGAGCGGCACGGCCTGTTCAATTCAGAACTGGCCCAGATCTGCGATACGGAGTACTGGGTACGTTTGGCAGCCCATCATGGCTTCACGTACCTACCTAAAACCCTCGCCAGCTTTCGGGTCCATGCTGGTTCCACTAGCGCCTACAACTTTGCCGAGCGGCAATACAGACTCACCCTGGACGGCTTGTTGCTTATGTACGAATACGTGCACAACCCGGCATTCGAACCGGTGAGGAAAGCTATGCGGCGGCGCGATCCTCCGGTGGACCTAAAGGCCATGCTGAACAAAAAATTAGCCGGAGCGCGGTGGATCGCAATAGACGCCGCGAACCGCACATCTACCCCAAATCCTAAATTACTTCAGGAGTGGAAAGAACTCCTCATCCGTTATCCCACTCTAGAACGATCGACTCGTACAAAGAATAGTTTGTTAGAACGGTTTGCTGAAATATGGCGTCGACCGCGATGATCAAAACAGGACACATTAAGGTCTACGATATCAAGCGCCTAGCCATTCAGCCGCGATAATACCCACGACGCTATCTAATGCTACCACCGTAGATGTGCAGACCTACGTTACATCGCGGTGGAATCGTTATGCATACGCCCAGGAACAAACCAAGAATATGCAACAGTCTATAGAGCGGTACTACCCGAAAGTCAGCATCGTTATGCCCGTCTTCAACGGCGAGCGATATGTCGTCGCCGCAATCGAGTCGGCTCTGGCTCAGACCTACACAAACTTCGAAGTCGTAATCGTCGACGATGGATCGCAGGATGACAGTCATGACAAGGTGGCGCCTTATCTTTCGCTACCTAACATTCGGTATATCAGAAAAGAAAACAGAGGGGTGGCTGCTGCGAGAAACACCGCGATTAATTCCGCAGCGGGTGAGCTGATAAGTTTCCTGGATCAGGACGATGTCTGGATGCCGCACAAACTCGAGCGTCAAGTGCGCTATCTGGCTGAGCATCCGGAGGTTGCTTTGGTGCATAGCTATCAGGGCTATATCGATCAGACAGGTAAGGAGATAACCAATCCTAAAGACTGGATAGCACCTTTGAGTGGTGATTGCTTTGCGGAATTGTTCCGGAGGAACCGGATAGCGGTTCTGACTGTGTTGGTGCGCAAGTGCAGTCTGGAACAGGTTGGCGCACTCAACGAAAACCTCTCAGGGGCCGATGATTACGAGTTGTGGTTAAGGCTTGCGCGGCGTTTCCAGTTTGGATTCATTCCCGAAACGTTGGCCAGTTATCGGATCCACGCTAGCAACGTTAGCCATGATTTGTTCAAGATGACCGTGCGCGAGTTGCAGTCGTTGGAATCCGTGCTTGCAATCGATCCAGCCGCGAGATTAGCGATTGGTCCTCGCATCGTGAACCGCCGTCTTGCTGCGCTAAATTATGCCGCAGGCACGTGGTATACGTGGCAAGAACAGGATTTTGACAAGGCCCGAGCATTTTTTTGCACGGCGTTGTCTCAACGCCCCTTGGATTGGCTGAATTGGAAGGGCTTTGTTTGGTGCTCGTTGTCATCGTCTCAACGCAAGACGCTGGCGTGGTATGGCCATCGTCTGAAAAATCTCGTCGCTTCTAAGCAAATACATTAAGCGAATCTGGCCAATGAGAATATTGTTACTCATGAACATGTACCCGCCCCATTCTGATGGCGGTTATCCGCTGCTTTGCCAGGAAACGGTCGAGGAGTTGAAGCAGCGTGGGCACGACGTGCTGGTGCTGACAAGCAACATGGGGTTTGACGGTAGGCGCATTCAGGAGTCGCGCTTGTGGCGTGTGTTCGACTATTGCCCGGACAACACGGGTAATGAGTTGTCGTCCGGTCGTCCGCTGGATTTGTGGTACTGGTACCGGCGTGAATGGATTGAACATGGATTTATACAGAAGGCGCTTGACGATTTCAGGCCGGAGGCGATCTTCGTGTGGGCGACTAAGGGCATGAGTTATTCTCTTGCCGTCCGCCTGATGCACTACGCTGCACCGAAATTCGCTTATGTGTGTGGGTTCTGGCTTTCCGATCACAACAAGCTGGCGCATCTGCGTCGGCAATACCAGTTTTGGCAGTGGGGTAAAAATAGCGGAGTCGTTGGGTTCATCCGGAAAATGCTGCGGACACTGCTGGAGTATAAGGGGATACCGATGGATTTCGAGCCGCTGGTGTTTGACTGGTTGGCATTCAACAATGAGGATGTTTTTGCCGGTTTGCCAGGCCCACCTGCTAAAAGTACCCCGGTCCAGATTTACGATAGTGCACCAGTGGAGCGCTATGCCCATGTGAGGCCGGCTAACATCGACCGGGCAAGACGCATCATTTTGGTGGGCCGTATTCATCCGACCAAGGATCAGGTCACGTTGGCGCGAGCCTGCGCTTTGTTGCAGTCCCAATCCGAATTCGCCGATCTGGAGCTTACGCTGGCGGGGTGGCATCACGACCACGTTTATCTTGAGGCTTTGCGCGATGTAATTGCTGCGGCACCTTTCCCTGAGCGGTTGCGTATTCATGATCCGGTGCCGTTCGAAGAGATGCCTGCCCTGTTCGGTGCCCATGATGTGGTGGTAGTGCCGTCCCAGGTGGACCCCTTGCCGCGGGTCGCGGCCGAAGGTATGGCAGCAGGTCTGCCACTTGTTGTCAGTGACCAAACTGGGATCAGTCGCTTGCTGGTTAATCGCAAGGAGGCGCTAATTTTTCCGGCAGGCGATGCGGAAACGTTAGCCAATTTGTTAGGGGAGATTATGCGCAGTCCGGAGTTGGCTAGATCGCTCTCGGTATTGGGCCGAGCACGCGCACTCGAATACTTTTCCACCAAGCGCATGGTGGACGAGCTCGAAGCATTTTTGATCAAAGGGCTGGCCAGCTTTCGCGGTTCTTATGAAGCGCGTCTAGCGGAAGGGCAAGCGACAGCATAACTATGGGCACGAACTGAATGGCACTTACTAAGGGCGGTTTGCGCCGTCACCCCGTGCTCCGATGCGGAGTCCAGTGAAAAATGAATCTATTATTTGACTGGATTCCGGCGCTCCAGGCCGGGTAAAAACTCCAAGTGAATTGGAGCAGGGAACAGGAACCCAGCACACGTCATTCCGGCGCACGCCGGAATCCAGTAAAAAAGATGGATCCGCGCGCTGCGTGGACGTCTGTTCTGACTGGACCCCGGATATTCGCTTTGCGAATTCCGGGGTGACGGACGGCGATTTGAGTTTTTACACGTCCTCGTTCGCCGGAATGACGAAGGGCCAAGACTGCGCATCTGTCCCGGTATTTCTGCTTAAGTAAGTGCCATTCGGGCACGAACTGGGTATTCAAAATCCATCGTTACTCAGGTCCTTTCCTGCATGCGCGCAATTGTATTAGTCGTACTCCAGCCGGCCATCAAGTCAGCTAATATCACACGTCCGCCATGAGCTTTAACCACATCGGCGCCAATCACGGCGTCTTCAGTGTAGTCGGCACCTTTTACCAGAACGTCCGGTAGTAATTGCTGAATCAGCGTTAACGGCGTTTGTTCTTCGAACAGGATCACCGCATCGACATCGGCAAGCGATGCTAATACCAGCGCACGCGCGCGTTCATCGTTTACCGGCCGGCCATCTCCCTTAATCTGACGAACCGAGGAGTCGCTGTTCAGGGCGACCACCAGGCGATCACAGGCGCTGCGCGCCTGGCGAATTAATGAGATATGGCCGGGATGCAAAATATCGAAGCACCCATTGGTGAAACCGATTCGAAGTCCTGCGTGCCGCCAGGATTCAAGTTTATTCTGCAATTCAACTAGCCGGAAAACTTTTTCGTTATAGGGAATATGAAATTCACGACGCAGGGCGCCTGATAATTCGTCTAAGGAACAGGTCGCGGTCCCCAGCTTTGCGACGACAATGCCTGCCGCGAAATTGGCCAGAACCGCAGCGTCGAGTAGCGGCGCGCCCGCCGCGATCGCTGCGGCAAGTACTGCGATCACCGTGTCACCCGCACCAGACACATCAAATACTTCGACCACGCGCGCGGGGATATGCGTCGCGGGGCCATCGCGCTGGACTAGTGCCATGCCGAGGGCGCCGCGAGTCGCGAGGACGGCGCCGAAATCGAATTCGGAAATCAATTTTCGCGCCGCGGCTTCTACCTGATTGTTGTCGAGGGTTGCCATGCCGGTCGCCTCCGCTAACTCCTGGCGGTTGGGCGTCAAGATGTCCGCCCCTCGATAGCGCGAATAATCGCGCCCCTTCGGATCGACTAGCACTTTAATCCCAGCACGCCGTGCTACCGAGATTAGGCCTCCCGCCAAACCTCCTTTGAGCAGCCCTTTGTCGTAATCGGAAAGAATCATCACATCGTGTTCTGTCGTCAGCTCTTCAATGAGCTTTAGCAGCGCGCGCTGTGTAACTTCGTTCAACGCTTCACGCTGTTCATGGTCGACACGCAACAGCTGTTGCGACGCACCGACGAAGCGCGTTTTTACCGTCGTATGCCGCGTCGGATCGATGACCAAATGCGGCGTAATTAAAGATTCAGTAGCAAAAATCCGGGTGAGATCCGCTGCCGCTGCGTCGCTGCCCAAAACCGAACCGAACGACGTTTTAGCCCCAAGCGTGGCTAGATTTCGTGCGACATTCCCCGCGCCACCCGGCATCGCTATTTCGCGCTCAATGGTGAGTACTGGGACAGGCGCTTCCGGCGAGATCCGCTCAACTGATCCATAGACGTAGCGATCGAGCATCACATCCCCGATCACCAAAGTCCGCGCGCCTGTCATTAGGGACAGCCGCGGCAACAATTGTTCAATCATATCGACCGTAATTGTCACGCTACGAATCCTTCGTAACCAAACCAAGCGTGTACTCGATCGCGCCGCACAGCATTTGTCCCAGCATTTGATGCATTTCTTGAATTCGAGCCGTTGTCGATGACGGGATGATTAATAGGGGGTCGGCTAATTCTCGCATGGCCCCGCCATCGCGCCCACCAAAGCCAGCCGCAATTAACCCCTTGGCCCGCGCGATACGTAATGCTTGTAAAACGTTCGCACTCGTTCCCGACGTTGAAATGCCGATTGCGACATCGCCAGCCCGTCCGATCGCTTCAATCTGTCGGGAAAAGACATATTCAAAACCGTAGTCGTTGCCGATCGCTGTCATCGTGGCGCCTTCGGCGGTTAGCGCGATGGCCGCCAGCGCACGACGGTCCGTCCGGTAACGCACACTGAATTCCGTAGCAATATGCTGCGCATCGGCGGCGCTCCCGCCATTGCCGAAAAATAGCAACTTGCCCTCCATCGACAACGATTTAGTACAGACCTCAACAAGGCGCCCGAATTCGGCGACCAAGGCATCTTTCGTTGCCGTGGCAACGACCAAATGCTCGTCGAGTTCTGAGTGGAAAAAAGCTTCAAGGTCGCAATTCAACATAATTTGATCCATCCAGTCTGTGTATAGCGTACGGCAGCCGAGGTTAGATTTTAGCGGCCACGATTGGAAAAAGATGATGTCCTTACCGATATAGACATTATGACTTCCGCGAACCGAGGCACACCACCGCCTCAAAACACGGGTTAGCCTATTTGGGCCGGAGCCGCGAGGCGGAGGAATTGGCCAGCGGTATCGCGGACTTTCGCCACAAAGTAAAGTGTCGATCGAAAACTTGAAGCTACGGCTGTGGTGCGGTTGGACGCCGAACAAACTGAAGTAGCGCTGAACGACGCATTTGGAGAGGTGGTTTGGACATGCGAAG
Source organism: Gammaproteobacteria bacterium (assembly GCA_016191285.1). Lineage (GTDB taxonomy): Bacteria > Pseudomonadota > Gammaproteobacteria > CAIKBL01. The sequence continues at coordinate 145,849 of JACPPA010000002.1, read as the reverse complement.
TTGCGTGGCGGTGATCGGGTTTGGCGGCAAGGCGGTATAAATTTCGATTCGGTGTTCAATAACCATAAAACCTGGTATCGAGGACTTTAGATGACCGAAAAAAAATGCGTGCTCGTACACCTGGGCAGCGGCATGGGCAACATGCTCATGGCGACCCCCATGATGCAAATATTCAGTATGGGGGGGTTCCAGGTAGATTTGTGTCTGCAGGGCGAAACACCCGGCGCGGAGAAACTCTTTCTCAACTGGCCTTACGTTCGCCGTGTTTCCGCGCAGCCCGACGACTTCTCCGCTAATCGTTATCAGTACTACATCTATGGCGTGGAGGTGGCCGCTCCGCCTATACGCTTTAAGAACGGGGACGACGCCATCGTTCTGCATCCCATGTGGGATTATCAGGAGTACGGGCTTTATTCCGAGATCGAGATGTATAGCAACTTGGCGCGTTGCATCTTGCCCGACCTTGCCCCTGTTACACAGACGGGCTGTTCCCATTCCGGCCGCGTGTTCCCCGAAATTTCCGCAAAGACCTGTGTGATCGCGCCGGGCGGTCAGCGCCATCTTTCCATCCGGAAATGGACCGGCTACGGCAGGTTGGCTGAACATTTCGACGACGTGGCGATCGTTGGCGTGCCCGCTGATATGGATCTGTCCAATCGCGTGATCTTCCCGCCCTGGGTCAAGCGAGCATTCGGGGCGAGAATCAATTACCAGGGAAAATGGTGGCGTGTGGCCAAACACTTTGCCGAACGTCACGATGAGACGATGGCCTTCCCCGTTCATGCAAAAGATTATGTCGGAAGGCTTTCCCTGGACGACACTGCCGCACTCATCGCACAGGCCGGATGCGTCATTGGCAATGACTGCGGATTGACCCATCTGGCCATTGCCCTAGGTAAACCCACCTTTGTGCTCGTCGGGCCTTCCAGCACGAGAAAGGTGTTCCCTACCTTCCTGAAGAATTGCGTTGTCATCACTAAACATTACGGCTGCCAGCCCTGTCAGGAAAAACCCGAGCTCGGCGTGTGGCGGCTCAACATGGGGCAAAGTTTCTGTCCCTATCATATTCGCTGCATGAATGACATCAGCGTGGATGAGGTACTGAGTGCCGTTGCCTCTCGGCTGCCGCACATGGTCACCCGTAGAGCCGCCACATGACGTTGTCAACGCAGTGCGAGGGCTTGATTCTACGCACCGCCGAACACTTGCTGCTTGTTAAAGATTTTAAGGATCAGACCCCATGGGGGAACTGACCCTTGAAGCGCTGTTTGCGCTTGCAAACCGCGGAAATCCGAACCATGTCGGCGCTGGCATGACGCGTATCGCGGACTCGGGGCAATGCGTCTTGCTGGATCACGCTCAGGACGTGAGGGCCAGTTGTCTGTTCTGGCGCGGTGCCCCAGGGTCGGAAATTTTCTTGACAGCTCCGGCAGGTTATTCGCTTAGCATTTGTCCGGCGGGGGGGTGGCTGATAAGTGCCGCGGCAATTAGTGAATCCGCCCCCGCCTATTGGTTCCCTGTAATCCCCACCCTCCGCCGCCTAAATGCCCAAGGGCACATCCTGGAAGAAGCCCAACCAAAATTGACACGATTGGACGTGGCGGTGAACGGACTGGGCGTGAGCTTTGCCGGCAGGCCCGACTTTCACGTCGACTGCGTCGCCTGGCGGATCGCCGACGCAGGGCTGGCGGCGGAATTGGGCCACCTGCTGCAACTGGAATCCAAGCCGGTTTTTCTATGGGGCTCTCATACCAACTATGCTCGGCCCGCCGACGTCTACCGGCACCTGATCCACGGCTGGGTGTATGAGAACCGGTTCGCTTGGCCGTTCAAACGCAAGATCTGTTCGGAAAATGATGCCCACGCTTTGCACGTCACGCTGAGCGGCCTGGAGCTGGCTACAGGCAAGCGCCTGTATGCGCTGCTCAAGGCACAGTTGGTGCTGGCGGTGCTGGCCCGCATGGGCGACGACGGCGGGCTTCGACATGGCGAATGGACAGAACTCATGGAATCTCATTACCGCCTGGCGTGCAGTGGCTTGCACCTGCTCATGGACGCTGCGGCGCAGTCATCAGATCGGGCATTGCAGAAGCCAATGGCGCGCTTGGCCGAATTTCTGTCACGCCAGCATGACGGCATGGCGAGAGACGGTGTCTGGTTTCTCCATGATGAACTGGAACATAGCGCCGAGAAACTGCGACAAGGGCCGTTTCATTGGGTAGCCAGCCGCGCATTCGGCAAGTCGACGACCAACATGTTGGTGCTCAACACCCAACTCGACACCACGGTGGGCCTGGATCGCTTCCGCGAAGTTTGTAGCGACTCAAGCTATGCAGACATCGTAACGCGGGCGAGACACGCCACAGGAGAAGTACTCGCCGCGCGCAGCGCACAGTGGCTTTACCAGCCGCTGTTTGCACTGATTCGTCTGACCATGCTACCCACTGCACAGGCAGCTAACTTGCCGGTATGGCAGCGCGCCCTCAAGCGCATCACCTGGAAATACCTGATCCCACGCCTGCCTGACATCAAGGCGCGTTTCCCCCGTTTGGTGATGCCCGGCGGCTATGTGGACCGGGAGCTTTCCGTGCGCACCTGGGCGCACCACTATCTCACGGTAAACATTATGGATTTGGCGCGACACCAACGGCGCTTTCCCGAGCAGATCACCGCCTCCGTCATCGCCAGTGCCCTGGCATTCATCGAGCAATGTGGAATCGTGCTGCGCTGGAAGGAGCTAAAGTATGAAAAGTACGCCCTAGGCTTCTGGGCCGAAGCGCTGTACCACCTGTGCCGATTAGCTCCCAACGGCCTGAGCCATCGCAAGCTGCTGGCCGAAGCGATGCTCCATCTGCATGATCTCGGCATGGGCATGCCGCCGTCGCTGCTGGGCGCGAACGCCGAGGCGGTGGCGCCTGCCCTGCAGGTGCCCTGCCCCATTGCTTCCGACCCTGCAATCGCAATTGCCAACCTGGGTGACGTGGATCGGGTGGAGTTCCTGGTCGTTAACACCGGCGACACCACTTCCCGTTTATCTTGGTCGACCCCGCCCGCCGTCGAGATCGGCTGGCAGGATCTTGACGGTCAGGTAATCGGGGACAGTGGCGTGATCCCTCCTCGCGGCGCTCAGCTGGGCACGGGAGGAGAACACAATCAGCTCATCGGACAGCGTCGGTAACGGACCTTGTTCGGCGTATTGATTCCGCTTTACTTCTGATGCTCTGCCCGCCGTACTCAAAATTCCGGATAGGCTCAGCGCGCCTCAAACGGACTGGCGATCCGGGCCGCGGACGCGTCGCGCGAATATCGTCATAGATTCAATGCACTCACTCAAACAAATCACATGAATCCTTGGATCGCCCGCCATCTCGTTTATCCCTTGCAGGAATTCGCCTGTAAGCGTCCCACGTTTTCATATCTTGCAGCGCTTGAGAAATCGCAATGGATGAGCCGCCGCGATCTTGAAGCGCTGCAGCTAGAGAAACTCAATCGACTGCTATCGAATGCGCAAAAGCATTGTCCCTGGCATGCTCGCCGCTTCGATTCAGCAGGCCTAGGCAGTGCGGTCCGAAATCTATCGGTAGATCTCGATGGACTCCGTCGACTGCCAACGATGAGTAAGCAAGACGCTCGTACGAATTTGTCTGACCTCGTCTGGTCAGGGGTTCCCGGCGGCGCGCACAAGTACAACACGGGAGGTTCATCGGGCTCGCCGCTCATTTTTTATTTTGGCCGAGACCGCCAGGCCTCGGATGCGGCCGGCCGAATGCGCGCACGGCAATGGTGGGGAGTCGCGCCGGGTGAACGTGAAGCCTACCTATGGGGTGCGCCGGTCGAACTCAACAAGACCGACCGTATCAAAACGCTTCGCGATCGCTTGCTGAACCAGCTCGTACTGAACGCGTTCGCGATGTCTGCCTCACGGATGGATGAGTATCTGGAGGCGTTGCTAGCTTGGAATCCAGTCTGTGTTTATGGCTACGCCTCCAGTGTGGCGCTGCTCGCGGCGCATGCCGAAGCGCGCGGCCGCGCGCCGCTTCGGTTGCAACACCTAAAAGTCGTGTGCACCACCGGCGAGCCGCTGTATCCCCATCAGCGGGAAGTGATCCGTAGGGTGTTCGGTGCACCGGTCGCGAATGAATTTGGCAGTCGTGACATTGGATTCACGGCTCACGAGGCGCCCGGCGGCGCCATGCTCTTGATGAGTGAATCGCATCTTCTTGAGGTGCTCGATGCCGACGGCCACCCGGTCGCACCCGGGACCTCAGGGGAAGCTGTAATTACCGGCTTAACCTCCCACGCCCAACCGTTTATCCGGTATCGCACCGGCGACATCGTCAAACTTTCAACGCAATCGGATCCGGCCGGTCGCGGCCTGCATCGCCTGGACGACGTCACCGGGCGCCAAACCGATTTCGTGGTGACCAAGGACGGCACCATCATGCACGCGCTGGCTGTCATCTACGTGCTCCGCGCGGTGGAGGGGATCGAACAATTCAAGTGCATCCAACATTCGCCGTTAGAGATGGAAGTGTTGGTGGTCGCCGGTGCGCGGTGGGACGACCCTGCAGAAGCGGCCATCGTTGCGGGGTTGCAGGCGCGACTCGGCGAGGACGTGCGCGTGTGGGTTAGGAAAGTCGAGGACATTCCTCCCGAACTCTCCGGCAAGCATCGATACGTGGTAAGTCACGTTAAACTTGCGCCCGAACTCGCACCGCTTATTCCATAGAAAATGCGTCGTTTGAATTTTGAGTGGGTGATGCTAGAAGAGTAATCGTCGCTATAAGGTCGAACGGCTGACCGACGGTCTATTTCCCCCTCACCCCAGCCCTCTCCCGCGAGGGGAGAGGGAGTAATGCAAAAGCGCGATCTTTCCCCTCTCCCCTTGCGGATAGGGCTAGGGTGAGGGGTTTGCGATCTTTCCCCTCTCCCCTTGCGGATAGGGCCAGGGTGAGGGGTTTGCGATCTTTCCCCTCTCCCCTTGCGGATAGGGCCAGGGTGAGGGGTTTGCGATCTTTCCCCTCTCCCCTTGCGG
>JACPPA010000002.1:0-140700 GCA_016191285.1 Gammaproteobacteria bacterium | reverse complement strand
TTGCGATCTTTCCCCTCTCCCCTTGCGGGAGAGGGCTAGGGTGAGGGGTTTAGAAGGGGTTTGGAAACTCGAAACAACACACTCACTTGAATCTCAAAAGCGCCAAAAAAATACGTCGATATGAATTTTATTGATCTCATCGCCTCGCCGTTCCGTTATCGGCCTTGGCGCCCACGGCACGCCAAACTCATTGCGGCGGACTTGAGCCACCCGGCTTGTGAACCGATTAGAGACCACGACACGCACCTGCGCGCGACCTTGGCCTGGCTGTGTCTGGCGCAGGACGTCCGCAGGGATCAGTCCGACGCGGGCGGTGTTGCGGCAGGCTGGAGTTTTGAGGACGGCTGGCTTCCAAGCTATCCCGAGACCACGGGCTACATCATTGAGACGTTTATCGCGGCGGGCGATTATTTTGCCGATGGCAGTTATCGCCAACGTGCGAACCAAATGCTCGACTGGGAACTCGGCCTCCAAGCCAACGACGGATCGTTCCCCGGTCACTTCGGGGAGCCCGGCAGCTATCCAGTCATTTTCAATCAAGGTCAGATCATGCACGGCCTTATCGCGGGCTACGTTCACCTGCGGCGCGACGATTGCCTAAGCGCCGCTGTGCGCGCGGCCAATTGGCTGGTGGCGCACCAAGACTCCGACGGCTGCTATCGAACTTTCGAGCACCATGGCGTGCCGCATGTGTACAACACGCGCGCGGTGTGGGCGCTCGCGAGTGTGGGCGCGCTCGTCAACGATCCGCGTTTCATCGCTGCCGCCACGAAAAATCTCGATTGGGCGTTGACGCAGCAGACCGCTTCCGGCTGGTTCGCCACCAACGCCTTTGTGCCGAGCCGGCAGCCCTTCACGCACACCATCGCCTACGCGATCCGAGGGCTCCTCGAATCCGGCGTAATACTTTCCCGTGAACCTTATCTCGCAAGCGCGAAACGCGCGGCGTTAGCCTTATTGAACTGCCAACGCAGCGATGGCTGGCTCGCCGGCACCTACGCCGACGAGTGGCGACCCGGCGCCGCTTACGCCTGCGTGACGGGTGTCGCGCAGATGGCGCTATGTTGGCTGCGACTCTATCAAATCGAGCGTGACGACCGCTTCCTGGACGCAGCCCACAAGGCGATTGCTTACGTTAAGCGCACGCAACGGTTGGACACCACCGACCCGGTTATTCGGGGTGCGATCCCCGGCTCAAGTCCGATTTGGGGCGATTACTCGCGTTTTGAATTTCCGAACTGGGCCGCCAAATTCTTTGCCGATGCGCTGTTGATGGAGTTGACCAAGACCGCGATCCCCGTCGTTACCGCGCGGGTAATGCCATGACCGCAAAACTGAAGCTCATGATTTTATGCGGCCGCAGTCCGCGTCACCTCTACGTCGCCAATGCACTGTGCGGCGCCGGGAACGTGGTCGCAATCGTGCAGGAACAGGGCCGCGAACTCACGCTCAAAAGCGTCCTACGCAAACTGAAACCGCGCGTGTTCTTCCAGAAAGCCTGGCGCTGGCTGCGCGATCGCCCCCGTTACGCGAATCAGGACGAGGCACGCTTCTTTTTTGGCGACGAAGCGCCGCGGCTAACCCAGCCGGCGCTTATCCGGCCCGTCCCGCACATCAACCATCCGGACGTCGTACGCTTGCTCGAAGAGCTCACGCCCGATTTGATCTGTGTATTCGGAACCTCGCTCATTCGCGGTGAATTGTTGCGCGGCGGACGGTTAGGGATCGTGAATCTCCACGGCGGTCTGTCACCCGACTACCGCGGCGCCGACTGTACCTTTTGGGCACTTTACAATGGCGAACCCGAGAATGTCGGGTGCACCTTGCACTACATCAATGCGGGGATCGATACCGGCGAACTCATCGCCCACATCCGTCCCGCGGTCACGCCTGACGACAACGAACTCATCTTGTTTTGGCGCGCAGTTCGCGAAAGTGCCGGTGTTTACTCCCAAGTCGTGCTCCGACTTGCGGCGGGTGAACACTTCGGCTTAAAGCAGAATCGAAGGGGGCGGCTCTATCAAGTTCGCGATCGCGGGTTGCGGCATGAACGAGAACTCCGAACTCGATTGGCACACGGGCTGCTCACCAAGTGCCGGCTTCCCGTGCGCGTCGAGTGGTTTCAACGATAGTGCCGTATTTCTACCATCGATCATCGGAACACTTCCGAAAGGAACACTGGTTTCGGCATGCGCCTTCACGGCAATCGAGGGAAGCATCCGATAGAAGGCCACCCCGCCACGGCCCGACAGAGCAAGTGATTGCTAGCCTTTTAAAAACTTATTTCTCGCTTGGATAACCTCAATGCTGAACGGAAAACGAATCGCCGTACTGCTACCCGCCTACAACGCTGAACTCACGCTCGTTCCCACCTATGAGGATATCCCCCACAGCATCGTGTACGTGTACGCGCAGAGCGCAGATCGCGTGGCGAAAGAACGCGCGATGCGCATGGAAATTCCGGGGAAGGTGCCGCCGTTTACCGCGATCGGTCCTGTTGACGACCCTCGATTTCAACAACCAGGAATCTCTGCAAAATCGGAGATTCCTGGAGTACATGGATGTGCTTACTCTGCGTCGAACGGCCACAATGTCATGTTTCCGTTAAGCATTCGCCTTGACGATCAATCCGAGCCGCGCGGCCGCCCGGTTCAAGGCGACATCGAAACACGCGAAGGCTAATGGCATGGCTGTCTGCCCCTTCAAGAGAAAAGCACTGGCAAGGTGCACGCTATCGTAGCCGCGTAGCGCGAAGCGTTCGGCGAATGCACCGGCCCGTCGAACCGCAGTCTCGTCAGGCGCGAAGCGCAATACCTTCGTCCAATGAAGATCGAATCGCCGCTTCACGGATTTCATTTCGCGTGCGGTTATACGGCCCGCACGCACAATGCTGGCAAAAGCTGCACGCATCTCAGCGTAGGCGATGATATGGCTGGCTAAAACGTCGGCCCGCGCCACCGTTTCCCGGACCGAATCGCTGCCGCTTTCGGCAATAAAAAGCTTAATGTAAGCGGACGTGTCCAGGTACAAGATCACCTGCGGCCTTCAGACACAATTTCCGATGCCAGTTTGCTCCCGCGAAGTTTTACAAGTTTATTGGGAAGCTCGGGCTTGTCGCCAGTCCAGGACACTCCGGGCAATGCTCGGAGTCGACGCAAGGCTGCTGTTTGAATATTTTTCCTGATCAAAACGCCCTGTAGCGGACTCAACCTCGCTACCGGCCGCTTACGCGAGACGACAACGATTTCTTCCCCCGCCTGCGCCCGGCGCAAATACTCTGAAAGAGAATTTTTTAAATCCCGCACTGAAACGTCTGTCATGTTTCTTCTCGTGGCTACATTTTAAATCATTGTAGCTACGGCATCGAATCGTGTCGAGAAGCTTCTGCTGGTGGGATCGGCTTCAAAAAAACTAGCCGGCTCCGCCATCAGTGTTTTGATCATTGAGCGGTCGTCGCACTCAAGAAGTCCGCTGACCGCGACTGGCACGCAAGGTATCCGCGAACAAAAATGACGAGAGGCAGTAATGTATAAGCAAACGACGGTTGGTGCTTTGTCTCTGCTAACCCGACTTCGCGGATTCGCGCTCGAATTTGGCGATCTACGGTGGAAGAGGCTTTCAAAAACCTACTGAGCACGCGCAGCGTGCTGGAAAAGTTTGCCGCTGTACACCTGATCGACGTGCATGTGCCAACCACTGACGGCCGTGAACTACGGCTGACGCGATACACGCATCCCGAGCCCGAATTGCAGGTCTTGCTCAAGCGTCTGAAGCCTCAACTGCCAGCGCAACCACCGCCCAAAATCAGCGCCGTTCGCGCCAACCCAATCTCTCCAATGTAGTGCAGACCTAGGCCGCTGCCTTCGTGTGCTTTCAAACACTTAGAATCTGTCAACCGATGCAAATTCCAGCGTGATGCCGTGCGAAGAATATCAATTAATCGACGCGGCGCTTGTGGGAGCGGCTTTAGCCGCGAATCTTTAGGCGGGTTTCGGCGTTGTCGAAGATTCGCCGCTAAAGCGGCTCCCACAAGCGGCTCCCACAAGCCGTCGAATCCGCGAAGTCGGGTTAACGGCGGCTCAGATTGATTGGACAATCGCGGGATTATAAGCGTGAGGGTGTACATCTCGGTGCGCTCACGCTTGAGTTCCGCCAGCGCGATTCATGGCCGCGCGCTTTCTACCGACGTGTCCGCGCGAGATAATACGCCCGTTTAGCGGCGCGAAACGCCGCGGTGTCTTCGCCCACGAACGATCGCAGCATCTGCTCGCTCGCGGTCGCGAACCGTGTCATCAGGACTCCGATGGGATCGCGCATCACGTAGTGATGAAAATATTTTTCAAGCTCTTGACGAGTCTTCGCGCCCCCGTTGTCGGCGTACTTCGCCACATACGGGCTGAACTGGGGATACAGGCTATCGACATTATGCAAGGTCGTTTTCATGAAATTGCCGATCAGCAGATCATCGAATATTTCATAATCGATGCAGGTCATTAGCGACGCTCGCGGACACTCGAAAGAGATCCCAACCTCGGCAAGCGTGCGATTCAAGCGCACAGTGTGGGCCTTTCCGCCCACCCGGACTTCGATGAAACCAAAATAGTCAGCGAGATGTTCGCGGGCCGTGAAATAGCGGTCTATTTTTTTTATGTCCTCGCCCTCTAACTGGTCACTCCAGTTGTCGCCGAACTCCTCGGGTTGGCGAATGTTGAACGGTATTTGAGCAGGAGATAGCGGGACGACACTATCGTTCTCGCAGTCGACGCGCACGAATGCCGGCAAGATCTCCGGACCGCGCGGATTCGCTTCACTACGGTAATCCTCGAGCGCCGGCACCAGCGCATTCGCCCAGATGCTGTCCGCGCGTTGGTAGCGATGAAACGACGAAAACGGAATAAAGTGATTCGCGCCAAACTGCACCGCCGCGCGCTGCGCACGCGGGGCGATGGGCCGGCGTTTTACCGCGATGTCGGTGAGTGGCGATCCGTCTGGACTAAACAGGTTCAGCATATCAGCGCCGCCCCAGCCGTGAAGCTGGCACAGGTAGACTTCTTTGTAACGTCGCGCGATGCGTTTGATATGCCACGCCGCCCCATAATCCGGAGAATCGTTCGCGTCGATGATTAAGCGGCCGTTGATATCGATTAAGAGCACCGAATCCTGATTTTGATTGGTGAACGAACGGACTTTGATGTGTTGCGACAAGGGCACCCAGGTCCGATCCGGCAGGATACGCACGGTGTGACCGGCCGTCTTCAGGTCACGCTCGATCCGGCCGCCGTGGTGATCCGAGAGCAGGAACTGTCCCTGCGTCAGCAGCGGTAAGGCGTCGATATTGAGATGGTCGGGATGCCCGTGACTAAACCAATGGTATTGGGCGCGACGGATCGCCTCCATTTGCGGCTCGGGAATTTCGTAATCGTGGCACCACGATCCGAAATAAGCATCCGCGTTAATCCAGGCATCGGTCGTTAACACCGGGATGGTGTCGTAAGCGATAAGCGTCGCACTACCAATGGTCTCGAATCCAAGCACTATCGCCTCCGGATACTTTTTGCGCGTGGCGTGATCGTCATGATCGGCGCCGAATGGCACTTACTTAAGCCCTTCTTGACTCGTCACCCCGTGCTCCGACACAGGGTCCAGTGAAAATGAATTCGTTATTTGCCTTAATCCCAGCTTTCGAGGCCGTGTAACAACTCGAAGCGCCGTCACCCCGGAATTCGCACAGCGAAACTCCGGGGTCCAGTCAGAATAGACGTTCGCGCCGTCCGCGGATCCGCTTTCTTTTTTACTGGATTCCGGCGTTCGCCGGAATGACGGGTGCTGGGTTCTTGTTCCCTGCTCTAATTTACTTGGAGTGGTTACACGGCCTGGAACGCCGGAATCCAAAGGACCTCAAAGCCCCCCACCACCGTCATTCCGGCGAATGCCGGAATCCAAGGACCTTCGAGCACCACCACCGTCATCCTGTGAACGAGGCCGTGTAACAACTCGAACCGCCGTCACTCCGGAATTCGCGGAGCGAAACGCCGGGGTCCAGTCAGAATAGGCCTCCGCACAGCGCGGATCCGATTTATTTACTGGATTCCGGCGTTCGCCGGAATGACGTGTGCTGGGTTGTTGTTCCCTGCTCCAATTCACTTGGAGTGGTTACACACGGTCCGGAACGCCGGAATCCAGAGGGCCTTCGAGCACCACCACCGTCATCCTGTGAACGAGGCCGTGTAACAACTCGAACCGCCGTCACCCCGGAATTCGCACAGCGAAACTCCGGGGTCCAGTCAGAATAGGCGTCTGCGCCGTACGCGGATCCGTCTTTCTTTTTTACTGGATTCCGGCGTTCGCCGGAATGACGGGTGTTGAGTTCTTGTTTCCTGCTGGAACGCTGGAATGACGGAGGGATTTATTCTCGTGTCTTTCGCGATAAATCACCTTAAGTAAGTGCCATTCTGGTCAGCGCCATATTACTGAAATGCAGCGTGTGATTGGAATGCGCGCACTGCGTTGGTCCAGTTATGGCCCGTGGCGAAGCGCCCGGCGGCGACGTAAGTCGCCGGTCGCGATGCTTAACGAGCCCACGACAACGCCGGCAATTACCGCGCCTAGACATCCCGCTTTCATATAAATCGGCCGGACTTCGCTTAAATGATAGAGCCCGTAAAGCGCTCCGAGGCCGCTCGCGACCAAACCTGCCGCGAGCGCTCGTTGATAACGACGCGAACTCAGACGAATGAACCGGCGCACGAGTACGGCGGCGATTAAGCCAACTAGCAGGTAGACAGAACCGCCGATAAGGAGTTGGAGGCGGCGCATACGGGTGGCATCCAGGCGTGGGTAATAGAATGAATAGTCCGGATATAAATCAAGTGCGAACGGAATTAATTGATGCCGCGAAATGTAGCTACGAAACCAGCGTAAATTGGCGTCTAAACGCGACCACGACATGTCATCTCCACGCTTAATCATCTGCGCGACGGGAGTGATTTTGATGTCATCGGTTGCCATTGCTTCAGTAAGCTGGCGCATAAAATCTGCAACGCGCATTTGCTTCGCGCCACGCCCGCCTCCCATTTCATCGCCGCCAATAAAATCGTACGGGTGCATCGTAACGACAATAGTCGCGTTGGCAGCGCCCCGGGTGCTTGCGCGTTGAATCGCCGCGGCTAATTCCTGCGGATAAGTGGTGGCGGGGAGATAAGCGAGCGCGCGATGATCGGCGTAAGGTCCCAGCCGGCCCGCCAACAGTAATCGGTATCGATTGTTTTCTAGCGCGTCCAGGGTGGCGCTATCGAACCGGTTCCAGGGTGGCGAAAACCACGCCACGTCGGTGTTTAGTGCAGATTCGAACGCCGATTTTCCCGCGCCCAACCACTGGGTTTGCAGGGCCGCTGGGATCCCAACGAGTTCACTCTCCTGCGAATTTGTCGAGGTGTTTGCGTGGTTATACCCGTGCACGCAGGGCTCCACCGCCCCACGGCTGATATAGTCCTTGAGTAGCGCAAGCTTTTCAGCGGATAACGACGACACGGGATGTGAAAGGGCAGTTCTGTCATCGGCATGACTCACGTTTTCAAAAGGGATCGCGCATACAATCAGCGATCCGCCGATTCGCGCGATTTCACGCATTAACTGCCGTTCGTTTTCGATATTGCTGTTGTTACTGTAATCATCGTATCGAAGAACGATTTCGATACCTTGGGCGGCGGCAGTCCCCAACACCAGCCATATCGCTAGCGTAAATAGCGTAGAGCGGATATTCCAGATATTCCGCTTTCGTAAAAATTCCAAATTAAGGAGAGCAAAAATCACATTTTTTGCTCTCCGTACTCTGAATAAGTCCAGGATGGACTTATTCAGAGTTGCCTCAATTAGGGGGGCGCTATTCGCGTCCTGTATCGTTCTTTTCATGGGGTACAAACTAAGCTTGCGGCGATTGATGAGAGGAGGCTACCGGCGACGTTGCCATGCGGTGTGCAATGCTTCAATTATCGCCAAGTCGCGTAAATGGGTGTGTTCGTAATTACGCTGCGCCTGACGCCAGGCGGCTAAATGCTGCTCGATGTTATTGACATCGATTTCCGCGCCATAAGGATCTCGGCCAGGTGCCGTAGTCGGCGCCTTAGCGAGCATGTTATCGAGAATTCGATCGCCGAGTTCTGGTTTGAAATGTACGGTTTCCCAAAACCAGCGCATTTTTGCCGCTCGCGACTCGGGTAGCTTCTCGGTATTAGGCCCAACATAACCCGAATAGTCCCACACGGGATAGGGCGCCGCGTTGGCCGCATTAGCCGCGCGTTGATTGGTGGCGACGATGGCCCTTTTCATGGCGTCAAATCGCTCCTGCATCCCCGCTATCCGCATCGCCTCCCAATGCCAGGCATGGGCCGGCGGAATCAACACTTTCAAATCGATGCGCTCGCGATGGCAGAGCATCATGATGTCGAACAGCGGCTGCACGGCGCGCGCCAACACAAAGGGTTCGGCCGAATATTGGCGATAACGCTCAAACGTATTGCTGGTCATCGTTCGAAAGGCCCGTTCGTAGTCATAGCTATCCGATAAGCGTGTCCATTCGCCGCGTGGGCCTAGGGTCAGCGGACTCCAGTGCTGGAAGCGGACGGTGCGTAGGCTACTCAGTAGCGCATCCGTTGAAAGCAACGACGCCGCCAAGTCAGGAAGGCGCGCGCTAAAAAAATTAGGTTGCCGGACGTTCGCCGCATCGACCCTCATGCGTTTCTCGCTAAACGTGCCGTTGCCGTCGCGATCCGCGTAGAAAACCCGGTTATCGAGACTAAGCACCACCACTCGCAGCGGGTGGATCGCCTGCGCGTGCTGCAGGGTTCGCCACATTTCGTACAGGCTCACCGACGGATAGGCGGCGTTATAGACGTTAAGGCCCCGCCACATTCGATAGGTCGGGGACAGACCCCGTCCGGCGCGCGACGTGCCTAGAATAAGGCCTTCCGGTTTCAACCGCGCGATGGCGTACGGATGCGTCAACCGCATATGCGCGACAAATTCCGGCTTGTTAACGTTCACGCCTCGGATCGGCGGCGGTGAAAAGATCCCGTAGGGATCGATTAACCAATTAACGAACGCCACGGCGCCAAGAAGCAGCGCGACGCCGATCGCCAAAGACCGCAAGAACCATCCGTAATGTTGGTTAGAACTGAAAATACAGAAACTCGCTGACGCTGCTTAAGCCCAATAGCGACCATCCGGACGCCACCAGGAGTATCCCCAACCAGGCCCAATTGGGCCTCCATTGCGTTCGACGACCAAGATTGGTGGCGTCCACACGTCCATCTAACTCGCGGTAATCGCGATTCATCAGTTCCTGTGTATTCGGCCACACCCAGACCACGCCGAGTAATCCTACAAGGATCGTCAGCAACATCGCCGGAGCCGGTAGCGGTAAACCCAGCAACGCTATCCACTGTGCACACTTCGATTGGCTAACCACTTGCGCGTATTCCGAAGACAAGCTCAATGACGGTGGACTGAACATGGCTTGCAAGAGCCGGACCGCCGACTCGATATCGTGGGCGCGGAAGAACACCCAGCCGATGACTACAGCGATGAAGGTAAGCATGCGTGCGATTAAACGACCGACTGGCGATGGGCGTGCCAAGTCCTGCCCCAACCGGCGGCGCACGCCGTGCCACGCATGGTTCACCATGAGATATGCGCCGTGCAAGGCGCCCCACGCGATGAAGGTCCATCCCGCACCGTGCCACAAGCCACCCAATAACATCGTGAGAAATAAATTCACGTAACGGCGGAACTCGCCGTGGCGATTGCCGCCAAGCGCGAAATAAAGATAGTCGCGCAGAAAGCGCGACAGCGTCATGTGCCAGCGTCGCCAGAATTCAATGATATTCGCCGCTTTGTACGGCGAATCGAAATTCAGTGGCAGGCAAATCCCCATCATCATGGCGAGCCCGACCGCCATGTCCGAATAGCCCGAAAAATCGAAATACAATTGAAAGGTATAGGCGAGCGCCCCACCCCAGGCGTCAGCAAAGCCGATAGCGCCTACGTTTGTCGCCGCGGCGAATACCGGATTGGCGAACCCTGAAACGCCATCGGCAATCACCACCTTTTTAAATAAGCCGATCAAAAAATAGGTCGTGCCAGCGGTAAATGACTTGGTGTTAAAAGCGTAGATCGAGGGCTTCGCGAATTGAGGCATCATTTCCTTGTGATGCAAGACGGGACCGGCAATCAGATGTGGAAAGTAGGTAACGAATAACGCGTAGTGCAAGGGATTATATTCGCGCGCTTCGCCGCGATAGGAATCGACCAGGTAGGCAATCTGCGTGAAAGTGAAAAACGATATCCCTAGCGGCAGCACGATCGCTGGAAGCGGATAGTCGAGACCGGCGATTGAATTGAGGTTGGCGACGAAAAATTTGGCGTATTTGAAATAGCCGAGCAACAGCAAATCCACGGTTAATCCAAACGCCAGCAATCCCCTGGCGTAGGCTTCGCCGCGTGCGCGCCGGCCCAAGCGAATTCCAACGAGGTAGTTGAAAATCATCGATGCCAAGATCAGCGACAGGTAAATGGGATTCCACCACCCGTAGAACACCAGCGACATGACGACTAACGAAAAGATTGCCGTTTGATAGCGTTGAAAACGCCCTAACAGAAAAAACATTCCAAGCGCGATAGGGAGAAAAAGAAAGAGGAAGATATAAGAGTTAAATAGCATGCGACTTCCGGCTACTCGTGCCGAACCGCGCTAAGCGCCGCGAACCACGCGGCTGCCACGCGCTCCGCGCCGAGCGCGGAAAAATGACAGTCGTCAGCACGCTCCGCCGGGGCGGTGTAGTTGTCGGTATTGGGTCCGGCATAAATGTTCAATCGTCGCGACACCAACGCGGCCTGGGCGCTGGTGATTTGCGCGCTCGAATCTCCATAACAATAGCTGGCGACGGCGACTAGAATCGGTGCCGCGACCTTCGCTTGTCGAATCGCTTGCACGAGATCCCGAAAATGCGCTTGATAGGCCGCGCCAGTAGTATGTCGGCTGCGGTCCGCTTCGCCTTGATGCCATAGCAAGTGTGTCGGTGTTAACCCAGTTCCGACCAAGCCTTTAAGGGTGGCCATGAGTTTGGGATGCAAATCTCCCCCTGGACTCCAGCTTGAGACTGTCGAGTTAGCAACGCCGATACCGGCGAACACCACTCGCTCATAGCGCCCAGAGGCAATCAACAAATCGCCGAGTCTCGACCACACGCTGCCGCCATCGCCGTCGGCGCCCGGCAGCGGATCTTCGGCCGTAAAACACCGTCCCTCCGCGACATAAAACACCGCGTCCTTGGCCCGATACCGGCCGCGCACGAAGTTCGCGCTATTGGACTGGCCAAACGTCAAGGCCACCAGAGTTTTGGGGCCTGCTAAGCGCCGGCAGTCCAGCACTTTCCGCGGAATGCTGGCGACAATTGGCGTGCCGCGAACAAGCCCATAATAAGCTTCGCGAAGCTTGGTTCGAGTCGGCGGATGCAGCATGCCGGCGATCACGATCGCCACGCAAATTATACCGACGCTCGCTACCGCGACCGTAACCCTCCGGGCCAAGGTTCACCCCTCTCCTATCGCAGCTGACTCAGCTTCACATTGATCCATCGAAGTACCCTGTGCAACCCCACCGTTATTCCGGCGCACGAGCAAGGAACAGGAACCCAGCACACGTCATTCCGGCGAACGCCGGAATCCAGTAAAAAAAGACGGATCCGCGTACGGCGCGAACGCCTATTCTGACTGGACCCCGGAGTTTCGCTGGGCGAATTCCGGAGTGACGGCGGTTCGAGTTGTTACACGGCCCCGTTCGCCGGGATGACGGTGGGGGTGCTCGAAGGCCCTTTGGATTCCGGCTTTCGCCGGAATGACGATGGTGGGGACTCTGAACCCGTCATTCCGGCGAACGCCGGAATCCAGTAAAAAAAAGCGTCCGCGCTGCGCGGACGCCCATTCCGACTGGACCCCGGAGTTTCGCTTCGCGAATTCCGGAGTGACGGGCGCAGGAGACACTATCGCAGCGATGAGTTTGGTTACCGCGATGCGCCCTTATTGCAGCGTTTTTAAATGAGCGACCAAGGCGGCGCGATCCTTAGCATCCTTGACACCCGGCTGCTGCATGAGTGTGCCAGGCGCAAAGGTCGCGGGATCGGCCAGAAATCGATCAAGCTCAGCTTCGGTCCAATTACCCTTGATGGCTTGCAGCGCGTTCGAGTACGCATAACCCTCGGCACTGGCAATGGGGCGATTTACGATAGCTTTTAAGTCAGGACCAACGGCATGCGATCGTCCATCACCAACTTGGTGGCAACGTTGGCAACCGGCAAATATCATCGCCCCACGCGCGGCTATTGCTCGCGGGTCCGTGCTGCTGGCCCGCGCTTCGATCGGATCAAGGAACGCGATGGCCCCGAGATCTAGCAGCATGACCAGACGACCGTCTTTCGCTTCCAGAATATCCCGTAGTCGACCGTTCCGGCTGCGCACATTGATCGGCTCCATGAAGATCACCCGATGGTCACGGATATGCGCGCGATAGAGCGAGTGATTCAATGTGCAAATCAGAAAATCGTCACGCCAGCGCGGAAATCTTGGGCTCGTGACGGAAATCAAATCCGTTACGCCCACCGACGGCACCCAAGCATAAATCGGTCGCACGAGTTCAGGCGCATCGGCGGCACCCGGTCTTTCGAGCGGCCACTCCATGGTCCCGTACTCGGTGCCGTAGGTGGTCAGCGGCCACCCGTAGTTGCCGTGCTCCACAATAAGATTCAGTTCGTCGCCGCCCTGCGGTCCGTGCTCCGTCGACCAAATATCACCATCAGGCGCGCGGTAAAGACCTTCAGGATTTCGATGTCCACTGCTGTATACCGTCGCGTGATGCGTGCGCAAATCTAATTTGAGAATCTTGCCGTAGGCGGATTTTGGGTCCTGAGAAACGGCTTTGTCCCAATTCCATCCATCCCACTGCTGGTCCCCGATAGTAATCAGCATGGTATTCTCATCGAGCAGAATCATTCGCCCGCCGGCCCCATCGCCGCCAAACTGTTTGCGGCCGCCGTTACTTAATTTGAGCGGCAAGCACGGCTCGGCGTCGTAGACACGCGTCCATTGTGCCTTGGACGTTCCGGCCAGGAACGCCTCGGTTTCGCTTTCCAATTTGGAGACGCGCATGACAAAGCAGCTCCGCGACGGATCCCAATAATGGTGAGCGGCGTAGAGTTCAACCTTTTTATTTCGCTCATTGACCAGAATATCCATGACCCGAAACACACTGAGATCCCGTTCGTTCCCACCCCCACGGCGAAACTCCTCCGAATTGATCGGGATGTCATACGGAAGACGCACGGTGTCGAGGCGCTCGCCGTCCGCCGACTCCTTGAAATAGTGCAGGTTCCCTTCGCCGGTCGCGAGTAGAAATCCATCCTTGAACTCGCGTAGCGCTCCCCCAGTTCGCGGCGTCTCGCATTTTTTGGTTTGAGCGTCGCAGAGATTGAAATAGTTATCGAAGAACGTGGCGTGCACCGCGTAGAGGGCGGTTGTAAGCGTGCTTTCGGTCCGGATTGGCTTTAATCCGAGATCCATTAGCGAAATCAACAGGTCGTGCGGTCGCGGACCACCTAACTGAATTAACGCGACCAGAATTCCCACGCCGATGGCTAAAATACGCTGCGTGGCGGCCGACAACATCAGCGATAGCGCCAGCGCAGTCGCCGTCAGGCCGAGCATCACTATAAATAGAGGCCGGGAGAGTTCTACTTTAAGCAGCAACAGACTCAAGGCCCAGCCACCGCAAGCGGCTGTTGTGATTACAACCAGTTCCATTACCTGAAGCTGTCGATTACTTCGAGTCCGGAAAGCGAGCAAGATAATGGCTATCGCGAAAAATAACGCAAAGGTCTTCAAATAAATTGCTTGCCCCGCTGGCGCGTCAAATAAAGAAACGCCCCACAGAATTTGGGTGGGAAGCGCCGCGATCGCATAAGCCGCGGCACAGACAAATAGTAGCCACGACAGAAGTGGCGTGGGTCGTTCAAGTTTGAATAAGCGCATCAGGTTTAAACACATTCACATCGATGGTGGATCATTGGACTTTGGTCGCACGTGCGACCCATGACTCTTCATCCGGACTCCCAAACCTCGTCATTCCGGAAACCGCCGCGCGGTTATCCGGAATCCAGGCGACGTCTCCACAGCCCCCTGGATTCCGGATCTTCGCCGCGTGCGCGGCTGCGTCCGGAATGACGAAGGTCAGGCTCAGGCATCCCACGATTTCCTGGATCATTTCCTTGGACTTTGGTCGCACGTGCGATCCATGACTCTTCGTCCGGAATGACGTCAGATCAGAAATCGAAGTAGATAAATTTCTGCGGTGCTCCTCCGAAAACTATCAACACCAAAACACCCGTTGCGTAGACGACTCCACGCAGCAGTGGCGAGCGCCGCCACCATACGTCTACGATGTCCCGGCGCGCGCACCACGCCACGAACAACGGCTCTATCAATGCCACTACCACCCCGACTCCAATGATCGCGCACTGGAAGGCGCGCAAGGCAACCTCGTTAGCGGCCACCGGGGGCCCCCAGCCCAGCATCGCCGCACTGATAAGCCAGGCGTCGCCGAAATTTTTCGCGCGAAAGAAGACCCACGTGAAGGCAACGATGAGCATAGTCACCGGCCAGCCGGCCAAATTCAACATCGTGGCGACCCGCGGGTGGCGCTCAATAGCGAACAATTCAAAGACCTGTAGAAGCAGGCGATGCCCCACGAGGAAAAGCCCGTGGATGAGACCCCAGATAATGAACGTCCAGCCCGCACCGTGCCACAGGCCGCCAAGCAGCATGGTCAATAACAGATTGCATTGATTGCGGACAAAACTGACGCGCGAGCCGCCGAGAGAAACATACAGATAATCGCGCAACCAGCGTGACAGCGTGATATGCCAGCGCCGCCAGAACTCGCGCGGGTTGCGGCTGATATAGGGATACAGAAAATTGCGCGGCAAGTTAACGCCAAACATTTGCGCGAGCCCAATCGCCATCTCGCTGTAACCGGAAAAATCGAAATAGATCTGCAACGAGAACGCGAGGGTGCCGAGCCACGCCGTCCCAGTGGTTACGCCTGCAGGCGCGCTGTAGACCAGATTCGCAAGCGGCCCGAGGTGATCCGCCAAGAGCAACTTCTTCAGCAGACCCCCGATAAACAAGAACGCACCGAGACGCAAGTTGGCCAGCTTCAATGGCCCTAGTTGCTCAATTTGCTCGACGAGTTGCGACGCGCGAAGGATCGGCCCCGCCACCATGTGCGGGAAGAAGGTGACGTAAAGCGACCATGACAGGAACGAGATCCGTCGTGTCCAATCACCGCGGAAGACGTCGATCATCACACTCAGCATGTGAAAGGTGTAGAAGCTGATCCCAAGCGGCAACGCCCAATTGAGCCACGCTGGCACCGGGTGAGCGCCGGCCACGCCGGTCCACACCGCGAAGGAGGACCCACTTTCCCATAAGAAAACCAGATATTTGCAACTCGCGAGCAGCAACAGGTTTAGCGTCACCGCACACACGAGTACCGCTCGCGAACGGCGCCGCATCAACGAAGCATAAAACAAATAATTGATGCTGAGCGACGCAATAAGGAGAATTAAATAGACGGGTTTCCAAGCTGCGTAAAACACGATGCTACTAACGAGAATCACCATCGCGCGTTGCAAATACGACGTGCAGCAGCCGTACATCGTCAGCACCACGGCTAGGAAGACGATGAACTCCAACGTATTAAATAACATGGCGTGGCTTTCGTCTTACCAGGCTGCGTTGAGCCGGGCGCCGAGCGCCGCGGAGTAACGTTGCGCGCCATCGGCATTGAGATGTCCGGCATTGGCGAAGAACGCCGGGTTGCGTAGCCTCGCGTTATCTACTTCAACGACGACCACGCCGCGACTAACCAACCGCTCGCGCACTGCCCGGTAAGGCGCGGCAACTCCGGTGGCGGATTGTTCATAGCGTGTCATTCGATTCAATAGCGGCGGAAATGCGACAGCGACCTTCACATCGTGCGCCTGAAATAGACCTATCATGTCAAATAGGCATTCGATCGTCGGCGCGGCGGGAGCCGCCGTACTGCCGACTTCCTGGGCGGCCAATTGAGCCGCATCTTGAAATTTGCCCGACTCCGCGGCACGAAATCCGCGGTTGTCGCGCGCGTTACCGCCCCACGGCGCGATGTCGCGGATACTCGCTTGCGCGAAACGGATGAGCTTTTCGGGTTCCTGCAAGGTCTTCAAACTGGGCGCAAAGCCCCACAGTCGAAACCAAGACTTCCCCCAGTCGATGAAGCGTCCTTGCTTAAGTAAGCGCCTGCGGTCATCGAAAAATACGCTGTAACCAAGACCATCCGTGGCTTGCAGAAACCCCTCATCGAGCACCAGCAGTACGCGCTCGATGCGCCCAGCGCCGAGCCGATCCTTGCGCGCCAGCCGCAAGGCTATTCCGTATTGATTGCAGGCGTCGGTTCCAGGGATCCCAAGATTGAACGACGACAACCCCGTTTGCGCGGTGAGTTCCGCTGGCACCACGCCATTGTCCGCTCGACTGTTGCCGATGACTAAGAGTTGGGGCGGCGCGCGTTCGACATTGAGCACCTTATCCATGGCGCGTCCGGCCGCAAACACCGCGCGATAGCGCATCAGGAAGGCGTCCGAATGCAGGCTCCCCTCGACTAGGCACAAGATGGCCACGGCGATCAGCAGGCCGCAAAACGGCGCTCTACCGACAATTTTTCTTCCGCGCCATTCGCGCGAAAAACGCAGAATCGCGCGGCGATACCTAGCCTGGTCTTCAGTCTTTTCGCCGAACGTTTCGGTTGGGCGCCCGGATCCCGGGTTACGGCTGTCACGCGAGCGGTAGCCCTCTTCGTCCACGGCGCCGCTACGCATTAAAATCGCGAAAGCAGAATATGCACTCGTCTCGAAATAAATATTCGAAGGGGTATTTACTAACCGTCGAAAAGAATTGCCGGCTTGTTCCGCTCCACGGCAAAAGCCAATCATCGAGTTCCAATATTATTAGTTGGGTGGATTGTACCCACTCGGTGGCGCTACGAAACAACGCGGACTGGGCGCCTTCTATATCGAGCTTGACGATGAAGGGTGATTCCGCGCCGTGAAGTTCGCATATTTCGCGAATCGTATAAGCGCGTAGTCCCTCATCGCTACTCGAGTCCACTTCTGAAACGCGAAACGCGGCGGATCCTGCGTACGGATTCGTGATCGTGAGTTTGGTGGCACGATCCCAGATCCCGCCGTTCAACAACGAGACCCGCGCGCCCAAACCAGCGGTATTCATCTTTAGCAATTCGAAATTTTCACGGTCAGGCTCCACGACACAAATCCGTGCTTCAGCGAATTGCCGCGAAAGCCATCTCGTCGCAAGCCCAATGTTGCCGCCGCAATCGATGATCAGGGGCTTCTTGCCCTGAGAAACTTGCGCTTTATAACTCGCGAACAACCGCTCATGGTGCTTAAACCTGCGGAAATCATATTGCTCCATGACCACGCATTGCCAAAAGGTCGCGTGGTCCGCCACGGCGTCGCGCAAATAGAATGGATCAGTGTAGCCGGGAACAGCGTAACGCTTAATGATTTGGGAGGTGCCAGGGGTTTCCCTCTCGATCGAGAACAAAAGCCTAAGACCCGACAGCGCGCCAAACGCACGGAGGTAGTTGGGTAATTTTGAAAGCCGCCTGCTTAACAACATGCTTGACATCGCGAGTTATCGGCTAGGTCGGGATCGAGTCGCAGGAAGCATGCGCTAACGTCCACGCGTGCGGTACGGCATTCATGCAGGGCCTCGAGATCGTTCGTCACGGTATAAATAGCTGCGAGGTGAGTTTTTTATAGAACTTCTCGACATGGCCGCGCAGAGGGCAGCTTGGATAACCCTTCAATCCGTCAAGCGTGTATTTCGTATTGGTTATCGCGCTCTGATAACTTTGCCTGCGGGCGGTTTTGGAGGCTATCGGATTTATCGCGTGCAAATAGTCGAGTAGTCCTGGGCAATAGTGATTCGTGAATGGGCCGCACCGCTTGTCGGCAACCAAGGTATACATCTTGGGCAACAGCTTGGCGTTGTATTGACCCCAACAGAATTTGGGCAGTTGAACCACCTCGGACGCTGCTCCTTTGTATTCGGTTGCGGCGCAGGACAAGACGTAGGCGCTCAGCACGCCAAACACCAGCACCTTCAGCTTTATGCGGCTCATCGGTTACCTCGACTGCTTACGACAGCGCTGTAAAACGTCGTTGGCGCTGCTTGAACCGCCATCTCAGACAGGCGACACGCGGTTCCTGTCATAAAAGTCCAGCGACTACTTTGCGTGCGTGCATCGCATAGAGGCTGCCTCGAAAGCGGCAACTGCCGATGAAGTGGATAAACGCAGTAGTGCCGGAATGATACTTCATGCAATCGGAAAATTTTGGATGCGGAAGCACGCCGCTCCCCGGGATATTCGCGATCACGATGTTTGACATGACCTGCTCGCTACCCCATTCGGTCCAACGCGGGCCGAGGATTTCCAACATTTCCCCAGAGATGCCTTCCACGAAGGCTGGCTCAAAACTACCCTTTCCAAACCCGGTGAAACCGGCGCAACCCCGCACGTAACGCAGATCCTCATACCCACTGAGGCGATCAAATGCCGCTTCCGCCGCGAGCTGGATATGCGATCGGCCTTGGGTTCCGCTCAAATGGCGCTGCGCTTCTTGATTGCGGAATTTCATCGTTTCTAGTGTCTGGCGATCCCAAGTACCAATCACGAACGATTCGTTGCGCGCGATGCACTGTTGGACCTCGCTAATATCGCCGATCGTCAAGGTGTCGGAATCGAGCTGCACAACGTAATAGTTTTTCACCAATGTCGAGATGGCCAATAGCCGTTCCCAACATCCGCCTTTGGGACAATGGCGACTGGAATAATCGCTTAGCTTAAGAAACGTCGGATCGGCGAGATGAAATGTGAGCGTTGCATGATCCGCCGAGGTCAATGACCCGTCATTAAGAATAAACACACGACCCACGTCGACGCGCTGTGCGAAAGATTTGAAGGCGAGAAGCGCCAGCGGCACATCCTTGTGTTGGAGCTGCGACAGCACGGCGAGCGGCGAGCCAGCAGACAAGAGCAAAGGCGGCGTATCAAATATGCCGTTCGTTTGTATTCCAAATACTGCTCTACTGAAACGATCGCGTAATCGGTGAAACATTTCACTTATGGGCTCGGTTGAGATTCAAGTAGGTATTTGCGCATTAACATCCTTAACCCCTTACCCTAGCCCTACCGCAGGGCTGACTCCTATTCACATTCATCCATCGAAGTACCCTGTGCAACCCCACCACTGTCATTCCGGCGCACGCCGGAATCCAAAGGGCATCAGAGTCCCCCACCACCGTCATCCCGGCGCACGCCGGAATCCAAGGGCCTTCGAGCACCCCCATCGTCATCCCGGCGAGCGAGGCCGTGTAAAAGCTCGAACCGCCGTCACCCCGGAATTCGCAAAGCAAAGCTCCGGGGTCCAGTCAGAATAGGCGTTCGCGCCGTACGCGGATCCGTCTTTTTTACTGGATTCCGGCGGTCGCCGGAATGACGTACGTGTGCTGAGTACTTGTTCCCTGCTCGTGCGCCGGAATGACGGGTGCTGAGTTCTTGTTTCCTGCTCCAATTCACTTGGCGTTGTTACACGGCCCAGAATGCCGGAATCCAAAGGGCCTCGGTGCAACCCCCACCACCGTCATTCCGGCGCACGCCGGAATCCAAGGGCCTTCGAGCACCCCCATCGTCATCCCGGCGAGCGAGGCCGTGTAAAAGCTCGAACCGCCGTCACCCCGGAATTCGCACAGCGAAACTCCGGGGTCCAGTCAAAATGGGCGTCCGCGCAGCGCGGACGCTTTTTTTTACTGGATTCCGGCGTTCGCCGGAATGACGGGTGCTGAGTACTTGTTCCCTGCTCGTGCGCCGGAATGACGGGTGCTGGATTCCGGCATTCGCCGGCATGACGGCAGTTTGCATGCGGCGGTTCTTGTCCGTGATTGCATCGGGATCCCGCCCGCTGCTCGAGCACCCAGTTGTTTGCCATCATCTCGATAAGGATTTATTGCGTTATATGGATAGCGGCCGTTTGTTCGGCAACCGCATCCCACGTAAATTTTTTCTGAACGCGATCTAATGCCGATCTCGCCAAATCATCTCTCAAGCGCCGATCCCCGAGGAGGGTCGCCATTGCCTCGACTATCTCGCTTAGCTCGCTACCGTCGACTCGATAGCCGGTCTTGCCGTGTTCCACCGCGTCGCCGGTGCCCCCATCGCGGCCCGCGATCGCGCAGCGTCCGCAGGCCGCCGCTTCCAGGAAGACCATGCCAAATCCTTCGGTGTCCCCGTCGATATTGCGATTCGGCATGACGAAGAGATCGCAGGCGTTGTACCAGCGCGGCAGATCGACCGGTAGCACATGACCTAAGAAATGAACGCGGGACGTGACGCCAAGTTGCGCCGCTAAAGCGCCCAAAGTCTCGCGTTCCTCGCCGATCCCAATGATGGCCGCCTGCACGTCGACGCCACGCTCGAGCAGGCGCGGGAGGCTTCGGATCACCATGTCAAAGCCCTTGCGTTTCTGGAGCCGTCCGACCGACAGTATCAAACTCGCGTCGGGACCTAAACGCAGACTTTGGCGCAAATCGTTACTTGCCAACCCAGGTCTAAAACGCGACACATCGACACCGGGGTTTATCACGGTGATTTTCGCGGTGTTCACCCCCATCCGCCGCAGCTCGTCGGCAGTATATTCACTGTTCGCGATCACACGATCGGCACGCCGCAGGACAAATCGCATTACCTGGTATTTTGCGCCGCTACCCCAAGTCGTCAATTCTTCCCCATGCGCGTAGATGATAACGGGCAGGCGAGTAACAGATCCCACTACCCAGGCCACGAATCCTTCTGGCAACGCGCGTCCCGCATGAATCGCTTCGAATCGCTGCGAGAAAACGAGTCGCAATGACTTGGCGATAAACGCAAGATACATCAGCAAAGACTCGGGCCGAACCCACGGTCGCCGCCGCAGATCCAGACGATGGATGGAATTTACGTGCGTGCTGTCGACATCGCGCGATCCCGGCACTTCGGCAGTGACGATATGAAGCTCCTTGCCCCCCAGGCGCGGGTATACCGCCGAGAACCAAACGGCCGTGCCGCCCTTGGTCGGCAGAAAGAGCTCGGTCAGGACCAACAGGCGCAAGGGTTAACCGCGGACAATGCTGAGTAGATCGCGCACGCTGGCGAGACTCGGGGATTCAATCAACGAGGGCAGGACTGCGCGTATCGCGTCCACTCGGCGCCCGGCCTTATGCAGGGCATAGGCGAGATTCAGACGCCCGATCCTAACTCGGGTCTTCACCCCTCGGCGCACGGCTGGCGAAAATGCCGGAGCGAGGCGCTTAAGCGCCTTAAGTGTGCGCACGTTCTCGACTTGCGCGGCAACGGGATCGCGGCGCGTCGCGCTGTTGTTGTGCACCACATAGACCCCAAGCGGCCTGCAAATCACGCCGACACGCCGGCTCCGCGCGACAAGCCGGGTAAGAAAATGAACGTCTTCGCACACTTTGAACCCGAGCGGATAACCGCCGAGGCGATCGAAGCTAGCCTTGGGCAGGCTCAGCGTATGGGTGTCCCCAAAATGATCGGCAACAAACGCTTCAAACAGATCGACTTCCATTACCGCCCGATCGTCAGCTTTCGCACGGTCGAGTAGGCTGCGACCGGCCGCATGCTGTTCGAGAGAACGACCGAGCGATTTGCCGTTCGCATCTTGGTACTCGTAGTCAGCGGTCAAGAAATCCAGTTCTGGATCCTCACTAATCCATTGCAGGTGCGCTTTGATTCGATCGGGAAAATACCAGTCATCGGCGTCGAGAAAGGCCAACCAACTGCCGGTCGCCGCGCGCGCGCCGTGATTCCGGGCGGCCGACACGCCCTGATTACGCTCGAAGCGCAGCGATCTGATTTTGCCGCCATAAGCTTTTGCGATCCCCGGCGTAGCGTCGGTTGAGGCATCGTCGACCACGATAATCTCATGCGCCGACGCGGCTTGGTTGAGCACCGAATCGATGGCCCTGGCGAGCGTACGCGCACCGTTAAATACCGGAATGATGACCGAGAACGTGGGCAATGCGGCGGTCATAGGCGTTGCAGCAACAGCAACGGTAGAATCAGGCCGCTCAGCATTGCGGCTCTCCGAAAATTCCCTAAGTCGAGCGCGCGCCACGCCCACGCGCTTAAGCGTCGTATCAATCGAGACTCGATCCACCGCGGATCTTGAGTTCGAATATGACTAGCCAGCGCTTCCGTGGACATGAATCGCAGATTGGGCCAGCGCGCGAGCACCGTCTCAAGCGCCTGCGCCAGCACGTCGTAGGATGTCGCGAGTGCGTTCGATCCACAAAAATTGAAGCGATGCATCTCGACGAGCGCCGGGCGTCCGCGTTTGATCTTCTCGGCTAGCGCTTCAAGCAGACCGGCTTCGGTGTGTCCCAACGCCGGCTCAAAGTAAATGTCGCGCACCACAAACAAGATCCCGGAGTCACCGCGGTCGCCATTTAACATCCTGCGATCGGCCGCGACCAACCGGCCATCCGCGCCGCGGCCCGGGTAGCGTGCCCCGGGGGTCACCAGGGTTTGTATCCCCGCGTTTGCCAACGCCGTCTCCACGGCCTCGGTCCACACAAAGGTCGTCGGCACCGCAACCGTCGGCGGAGCGCCGAAAATCGATGTCCAGTGTTTTATCTCATTCGCCACCGCGGCCCTCACGTCGGCCTCATCCAAAGTAAGGCTCGGTAAGGTGCTGACGTCTATCCATCGTGATTGGACTGCCGCGGGCAATGCTTCCGTCCAACCCAAACCAGGCTGGGCTAGCCACGCGTGCACTGGCGTGTTCGTCGTCGCCAACCTCATCAGCGTGTCCGGCCAGTAATGGGCGGCGCCGTGCAATTGCGGCGCGCACACACCGGCACTGATCCCAGCCTTGATACTATTTAGGACGGCGACCAATGGCGGAGAGTCGAGACTAGCCGCGATATACCGGAGCGGTTCTTCGACTCGCATCGCATCCCGGTCCGCGACTTCAAGCACAATACCGAGCGTCACCACCGGTTGCTCTTGATGTCGGTTCCTGAACTTATCGAGCACGGCCGTCAGCGCCGTCAGCGCGGCGGCTTGCGCGGTCGGACCCGCGCCCCAATCATCGCTCTCCAGGATCAGGATCGGAGATGAAAACGTCGGTTCGCGCCAACGGGCCCACAACGGACGCGCGAAACAAGCGAGAACCGCGAGCCAAATCACGGCGAGCACGCATGCCGGAATCAAACCGCTGCGTATCCCATCGCGTGCGCGATCGCCGCGACTTGCGGCAGGGCACGCGCGACTCTGTCACGATGCGCGCCATCCTTCCACTTATCCAGGCGGATCTCAGAAAACGCGTTGTAGGGGATCCCCAAAACTTTCGAACAATGGGCTTCCAACCTTGAGTCAAAGCTAAGCCCACAGGCGATAAATATGCTTCGAAACGTGGCTACCGGATCGACCAGGAACTCTTCGTACTTCGCTTCAATCCACTGTTGCGCCGGGATCCGTGTCCGTGCCTCGATAATTGCACGATTGATAGTGCGATATTGAAACGCACAAATATCCTCGAGCGGCCGATTGAGATACTCCCGCCAACCATCCGCTAAAAAAAAGCACCAGCGCTTATAGCGATTTTCGATCGACACCGTGGCGGGTAGCCGATCTGACCAGGTGGCGAACTCCTCAGGCTTGCCCCAGCCTTCGATTAAGGAATTGAGATTGTCACCCGGGCTACGCTTGATGTAGACGAACATCGCATCTGGGAACAGCCGCGCAAGATAGTCGACGCACAATCCATTTTGATTATTCTTATCCACCCAGCGCGAGGATCCGGTCCAGGTGTAAAAGTATTTGCTAACAAAATCGCGATCCCGATCGCTCGCATCCGCGGCGGTAAGACCATGGGTGTCCCAGTTCTTTTCGGACAACGGATGCAGATCGACCCAGAAGTCGTGGGTTTCCCGCTGCAAGCTCCCCAACTCGCGCGATTCGGATAATGTCTTGTAGAGCAGCGTCGTTCCCGCGCGGGAACACCCCAACACGAATATCGGCCGCACCGTCCGCGGTCGCCGCAACTCCCACCACCCCGCATACCATGCACGCGCGCCGCGCCGGCGGTAATGGTGCAGGGTCTTTAGGATTTTCTCGGCAAGCGCGGTCATTTATGCGCCGAATGTTCGTGTGGCTACGCCGTGTTCGCCGTGCGGCCCATTGAACGGCTCCAGCGCGCGCGCCTGCGGCACCAGGCGCCGAGGATCGTTGGCGCGCACACTGGCGGGCGCTGCGCGCACGATTTTGTCGAGCACCACGACCAAGGCGATCAGGATGTAATACAAATCGAAATACGCGAGGCCCAGGAAGGCGCCGGAGGACGCGTAACCGACCATGCTGGTTTGAATCATCGCGGCGAGATCGGATGCCCATCTTAGTTCCTCGCGCCCTTTTACTCGCCGCCGGATGCTGCTCGCCTTCATCCAGGTCATGACGCTCATCAGAAGAAATAAGCCGAGACCGATGTAACCGTGCTCGGCTAGCAGTTGAAAATAGACACTGTGCGCATCTACCCCGTTGTCGTAGACCAAGACTCGGAACCCACCGCCGGCGATATTCGAATTGGCGATTGCGATCGCACGGTTCCAAGCGTCTATTCGGTTGGTGGCCGATTCATCGCGTTTTCCCTCGGGGGCGGTGATCGTGCTCATTCGATTCCACCACTCTTGCGGCATTATTTGCGGGAGCAGGACCAGGAATAAGACCGCAATCAGAATCGGTAACACCCGGTGCCGGGATTTCAAGACGAACATCATCCCCATACAGACGATACCGACCAAGGCGCCGCGCGAATGCGTCCCGACAATGGCGACTAGCGTAAAGAATATTCCGGCATAGAGGCTATTCCTGATCCAGATCCGCTTGGCGCGCGTGGCGAGGTACCAGATGAGCGGGACGATCATGTTGAGCGCCAAGCCGAGTTCGTTGTTGCCGGCGATAAACGTACCGTCGGGTCCGTAGACACGGTTGCCGCCCCCACTCAATATGGTCCAAATCCCGCCTTTGAACCCGTAAAACCCTAATGAAACCACGATTGTCCACACCAGCAAGTGAATCCGGTAGGCCGAATTGGTGAGCATGAGCGTGATCAATATCCCAAGCTGTACGCGCCAAACTTTGCTCCACTGCTCCAGCGCCGGCGTTGGAAACCAGGCGAATTGGGTTGTTAGTAACATCCACGCGAGCATGATCGCGAGAACGGTAATCTCGCGCGAACCCGGCACTTGCTTCGGCTCTTTTGAAAACGCATACGCGATAACCGTGGTGATGAAAACGATTAACGCGAAGGGAAAGTTAAGCGAGAATCCCCAGGCCAGGCGGTGCGGATTCATAAGGCCCAGCCAGGTCCACATCATCACGCCGAAAAACGGGCGTTTTAATATGAACGGGAGTGAACCGAAAACAATTACTGTGATGAGAATATCGCGCATCGTCTACCCTCGAATCACGGACACTGGGATGGCACGCGCGGATGTTCAATCACCGGCGAATTCGCTTCTTCCTTCGAACTGTTAAGTGGCGCTTGTGCTACGGCGCTAAACGCGCCGACTAATGCCTCAACGCGCCTAGCCCAAGTATTACGCTTCGCATAGTCAATTATAAACGCAGCGTTCCACTCGGTGGTTAGCGCTCGCGCCACCGTCGCGTACAACGCGGTTCGCTCACCGAAGGGGAAAACGGCGCCGACGCCCGGCGCATCGATGACTTCGGCATTGCCACCGACATCGCTCGCGATAACGGGCAGGCCGCACGCCATCGCTTCCAAAATTACATTGGCCCACCCTTCATTACTGGTCGGCAGCACGAACACATCGCTCGCCGACAGCGGCACTTTTAATTCCGAGGGCGCCACTGGCCCTAAAAACCGGACACAGTCCGTGAGGCCTAAGTCGTGCACCAGTTGGCGAAGACGCGGGCTGTAATCCCCTTCCGGAGATCCACCGCCGACGATTAAGTAATGCAATTTGGGATGTTGTTGGCGCAATTTGGGTAGGTGCTCAAGAACCCGGTGAAAACCCTTGCGTTCGACCAGTGCGCCAACGGTGATGAGAACCTTTGCGTCCTGCGGGATGCCCAGTTGCACGCGCGCCGCGGCGCGCGGGACCGGATAGAAAACGCCGGGATCAACCCCATTGCCGACGACTAACGTTCGCGCGGGATCGGCGCCGGCGCGTAGCGCATGCTCGAGCAGTGAATTCGATACACAGAAGATGCGCGCCGCGCCGGTTAGCGCCTTCATGATTCGTAGCCGCAAGGCGGGAATGCCAAGATGTCGCGGTTCCGTGCCACGCAGGGTCACGCAATAAGGGATCTTCAACCATAGTCCGACCAACGCTGCAGCATAGCCGTCGGGATAAGCAAAATGCGCGTCGATAATGTCGCACCGGCCTGCCGCGACTAATTGACGCATCACCGGCAACGCTGCTCGCGCCATCGCGTAACCATCCCAACGCCGCCCAACACCGGGCAATGCCAAGGCTCGCGGCCGGTAGACTTCAATCCCATCCATCGCTTCGAACGGCGCGCCGATTAATCGATAGTCAGAAAAGCGCATGCGCAGGAGCGACTGTCCCGGAAACCAGGCTTGCGGGGACACGACGGTCACCGGCAGTGTCTGTGCGACTCTGAACATGCGCTCACGCACAAAACTACCGGCGAGCGGGCGCACAGCACTCGGAAACAAGCTACTTATGACCACCAGGCTCGGATTACTCATGGGCTCCACACTGACGATACGCGGCCTCATATCGCGCCACACTGCCCGGCCAATTGCGCTCGCGCTCGACAAATCGCCGCGCCGCATCGCGCAGGCCCGGCCAACGTTCCGGATGAGAAAATAATTCGATAATGGCAGCGGCCATGGCCTGGCGATCGCCCGCTGGAAACAACACCCCCGTCCGCTCGTGATCGATAAGTTCGCGATGCCCACCGACATCGGACGCGAGCACAATTTTTCCCTGCGCCATCGCCTCGAGCGGTTTCAATGGCGTAACCAATTCCGTCAAGCGCATCGGCAAGCGCGGATAACAGAACACATCGACCAAACTGTAGTAATCCTCCACTTCCGTATGCGGCACCCGACCGACCGTGATCACCATCTCTGAAAGCTGCAATTCCTCAATCAGTCGCATCACATCGGCGTGACACGGGCCGCCACCGACCAATAGCACACGCAGCTGGGGCACAGCGGTCCGCACCATCGATAACGCAGACACCAAACTCGCGATCCCTTCATAACCATAGAACGAGCCGATGAAGCCGAGCACTGGGCGATCGCCAATTCCCAGCCGCTCGGCCAGCACGGCATTTCGCGGCGGATTAAATTTAAAGCGCGCCACGTCTACCGCATTTGGGATCACGGTGATTTTGCGCTCGTTAATCCCACGAGTCACCAAATCGCGCCGCAACCCTTCGCAGATCGTGAATAATCCGTTGGCCTGGCGGGCGACGCGGGTTTCCAGCATTTTGGTCAGCCGGTAGCGCACGCCGTTTTCGCTGCTCGTTCCATGATCGACCGCCGCGTCCTCCCAGAACGCGCGGATTTCATACACGACTGGCGTGTGCGTGGCGCGCGCTGCTGCCAGCGCGGCAGCGCCGTTGAGCGCCGGCGAATGCGCATGGATGACATCCGGGCGCAATACTTCGACTAGCTCGGATATTCGCTGGCGCAAGCCGTTGGCGATCGAAAATTGGTTGATCACCGGTGCGTTTGCCGTCATGCCCGTTGGCGGCGCGGTCCGATGAAACGTCAAGCCGTCGACTTCTTCCGTCGCCGACGTGATCGCGCCCTGTTTGCCGCCGGTGACATGAAACGTTTGCCAGCCGCGTCGGCGCTGCTCCAACAAAATGGCGCGCGAGCGAAAGGTATACCCGCTCTGCAGCGGGATGGAATGATCGAAGACGTGCAGGATCTTCATGGCGTTTAGCAAGGCGCTTAAGCCGCGAGCGCGCCGCGCGCCGTGCCCGCTTGACGAAGAAAGGCTTCGAACATCAGTAATGCCCAGATCGCGGCGCCGTGATCACGAGCGCCGGATTGGTGATCATCGACCATTGCCGTTAAACATCGCTGGTCGAAGAGGTCGTGCTGGCGGAACGCGCCGTCGAGTAGCGCGGTGCGGGTCCGCGCGCGGAGTGGGCCGCGAAACCACGCGCCAATCGGCACCGCAAAGCCCATTTTCGAACGATATAACACTGCATGCGGAAGATAGGGCTCCAACGCTTTTTTGAAGACGTGCTTACCTTGCATGCGATGCAATTTAAGACTCGAGGGTAGCGTTGCATGCCACTCCACGAATTTGTGATCGAGTATCGGAACCCGAACCTCCAGCGAATGCGCCATGCTCGCGCGGTCGACCTTGGTCAGAATATCGCCTGGCAGATAGGTTTTAAAATCCAAGTATTGGACCAGCGACAGCGGATCGTCCGGGGCTTTCGCTAAATGCCGGCCAAAAACTTCGTGCGCGGAATAGCCGCCTAGCGCCGCGCGTAAACCCGGCGAAAAAAGCGCAGCGCGTTGCTCATCGGGAAGCACACTGAAATTATGAAAATAGCCATCGATGGTCGTGCGCGCCAAAGCCTGCAAGGTCGACTTTGCGCGCAGCACGCGCGGCGCCCAATCGAGCTTGGGATACCAGCGGCTTAACGTGCCGAACAACGGCCCACGCAAGGCTTGCGGGACACTGCGGCGGATGGCCTCTTCGCGCATATGCCAGCGATAACGCCGGTAGCCCGCGAACCCTTCGTCGCCGCCATCGCCGGATAGCGCGACCGTCACGCGGCGACGCGCGACTTCGCACACGCGATACGTCGGAATGGCGGAACTATCCGCGAACGGTTCGTCGTAAATTCCCGCCAATTTATCGATTAAATTAAAATCATCCGAGTCCACTTCTTCGGTGTAGTGATTGGTGCCGTAGCGTCGCGCGACCATCGCGGCGTATTCAGATTCGTCGAATGCGCGATCCGCAAACGCGATCGAGCAGGTGTTGACGGGGGCATTGCTCGCCCGCGCCATCATCGCAACCACCGCACTCGAATCGACACCGCCGGATAGAAATGCGCCCAACGGCACGTCGGCAATCATTCGGATCCGCACCGCTTCACTTAATCGTTCGATGAGTTCTGGTCCGGCGGTGGCGGCGTCCGCCGGGCCATCGCCGGTGAAGACCACATCCCAATATTGATTGAGCTTGATCGCGCCGCGCGCGCGCGATCCGAGATCGACCGTCAGCGTGAACCCCGGTTCGAGCTTGTGAATACCACGATAGATCGACCGTGGATCCGGCACATAGCCAAAGGCGAAGTAATCTTCTATCGCCTGGGGATCGAGTTCGGTCTGGACATCGGGATGAACCATGATCCCTTTTAACTCAGAGGCAAAAACCAGGAAACCGCTCGCGGACACCGTGTAATAGAGCGGTTTAATCCCGATTCTGTCGCGCGCCATAAACAAGGTGCGTTTGGTCTTATCCCACAACGCAAACGCGAACATGCCGCGAAAGCGCTCGACCACGCGCGGCCCCCACTCTTCCCAGCCGTGGACAATAATCTCCGTATCGCAATCGGTGGTGAAACGGTGGCCGGCACGCAGCAGTTCGGCGCGAATTTCCTTGAAATTGAAAATCTCGCCGTTATAGACCACGACCACCGTGCCGTCTTCGTTATACAGCGGCTGACGACCGCTGCTTAAGTCGATAATCGACAATCGGCGATGGCCGAGACCCACACCAGGGTCAAGGTGCAACCCCTCCTGATCCGGGCCACGATGGAACTGAACATCGTTCATTCGCCGCAGCAACCCGGCGTCGATCGGGCGCGTGCCGTTAATATCTACAATGCCGACGATGCCGCACATAGGGTTTCCATCATGCCGTTGTACATTGAAATCTGATGCAATTATTTCTCTGACCGTGGGAGCCGCTTTAGCGGCGAAGACATCGGTGATTCGAATGGCACTTAACTTAAGCCGATTTTATGTGTCACCCCGTGCTCCGAGCACTAGGTCCAGTGAAAAATGAATTCATTGTTTGACTGGATTCCGGCGTTCGCCGGCATGACGAAGGGCCAGGATTGCGCATCTTTCCCGGCATTTCTGCTTTTGTAAGTGCCATTCATTAGTGATTCCTTATTCGCAGCTCAATGCGGCTCCCACAAAAAATAAAACCTAAGTTTCGCTTTATCGAGGTTCATTGCGGGACGACGCTAGTTAGTTCACTGTTTAGTCAAAGCGCGTCGATAGAGGGTCGCGTAGGCGTCAACCATTCCGTCGAGGCTAAATTGCTCCTCAACGCGCCGACGCCCGTTCTGTCCATGGATCTCGCGTAAGAGCGAATCCTCGACATACTGCCCGAGCGCTACTGCCATCGCCTCCGGCTGAGCGCGGGGGACCAGCACGCCGGTTTCTCCGTCAACGACCAATTCGCCGTTGCCACCCACGTCGCACGCCAGCACCGGCAGTCCGCACGCCATCGCTTCGAGGACCGTATTGGAAATCCCTTCACCCAGCGACGGGAGCACAAAAACATCGAATTCGCGCATCAGGGCTGGCACGTCGTCGCGGCTACCCGGCAGCCACACACAGTCCATGAGATCGGCCGCGGCTAATATTTTCTGAACCTCCACGCGTAAGGGGCCGTCGCCGATCATGACCAAGGCGACCTGCGCGCGATAATGCGGATTGGCGTCCAGCAAGGCGACAAAGGCGCGGGCCAGTGTCAGTTGATCTTTGACGGCCTGCATCCGGCCGACTGTGCCAATAATCACGCGCCCGGTTCGCGCAAACGGTGCGGCTGCGAATAACCGGTCATCGGGCGCGCTTCGCGGATGGAAACGAATCGTATCGACGCCGTTACAAATGCGCGTGATGCGCGCCGCGGCAATGCCGACATCCTTGGCGAGATACGCTTCCAGCCTTCGCGAAACTGTCACGTAACGATCAACCATCGAACTGAACAATTTTCGCAGCAAGCGATAGCGAGCACGTTGATTGTCTAAATCGTGCACATCATGACCGTGTTCACCATGAATTCGCACCGGCACACCGGCGCACCACCCGGCCAATTGCGCTTCGAGCGTGGCCAGATTACGGGTGTGCAAAATGCTTGGGCGCAAACGCCGAAACAACCGCCATAGCCGGCCATAGAGTGCGAAATCCTGCCCCGGCTGCTTGCGACACTCCACCACCTCGACCCCCGGTCGCAACCGCGCGCGGAAATCGCTAAAGCCGGCCAAGCAGACGATAGTGTGTTGCCACTCCTCGACCGGTAGCCGATTAATCAAATTGACCAAACCATTTTCCAGGCCGCCATAATCGAGGCGATAAATTACATGACAAATATGCGGACGATTGGCCATGAACTCATTTGCTTAGCGTGCGATCGAGCGCCGCGTTGAGAGCTTGCGCGAGCCTATCGCTTTGTGTTCGCAGCCGATGACGCGCTTGATCCAAGTCTTCACGCGCGCCTACGAGCGTGAAGACCAACACACTGGCGCCGGGATTGCCATGGCCATGAAAAAGTGAATTCAACTCGTAGAGTTTGGAAAGTAACCGGTTAGTGGTGGTGTGCCCACCCACCCAATACCACTGCCATACGATCAGCTGGCCATCCCCCGCGCGTTCACGCAGGATGGACTCAGTAACGTTTGGATTACTCGCGGGCCCCATGGTCGATTCCGGCGCGTCCTTAAGCCGCCACGGCTCGGCTTTCTCGGCGACTAGATGATTGGCCGCATTAATGACCTCCACGCCTTGACGCTGCGCGCCGTACCACGCGACGTCCCAACCCAGGTGATGTTCGCCACTTGAATAATTGCCGCTGGCACGAACCGGATCGCCGGCGTAATAGGGTTTCCATTCGTCGACTACCGGCGTGCTGGCGCGCCATTCCGGACCGAGGTCTTGGGCCGCGATAGCAATCGACGGTGGCGATACCTCGGCGACATTAGACAAGTGCTGAACAAACAACGGCCACACCAGCAATGAGATCGCGCCCAGCAACACTGCGCCAAACAACGCAGCAGGCGTTGGCCGGATCGGGTGGCGAGCACGGTTTATTCCGGCGTCGGCGGCGGGCGGTTCACTCCACATCATGCCGACCGACATCAGTATAAAAATTAAAATCCCAAAAAATACCCAGCCGTAAATTAGATGATCGACGCCGAGCGCGAGCTTCATGTCGCTCAGGTGGGCGATCATGACAATGGCGTAAGCGCGGAGCCAGTTGCCGACAATCGCGACCACCATGGCAACGGCCACAAAGAGTATCCGGCGCCCGATCGAACGGTAATTTAAATAGGCAAACAGCATCCCAACCGTGATGGTCGCCATCAAATACCGCATGCCGCTGCACCCGCTGACCACCGACCATGATCCGCTCGGGATCACAAACGACGTGCCATCGCGATAGACCGGAATGCCACTCCAGCGCAACGCCGCCACCACGAAGTCGGCGGTCATCTCGACCAAGGGTGGAATCAACCCATCGCCCATCGGCACCGCCAGGAATAGGAAGCACAACGGGAAGATGACCGTTGTTACCCTCGCCGTGCCGTAGAACAAAAGCACCAGACCGAGCAGGATCGCCACCACCGCCAGTTGTTGAATGACTTCGATATCGGCCAACGCAGCGCCTGCCCACAGTGCGCCAGAGCCCAGCACCGCGAGCAGTGCGGGCCAAAAGATTCGTGCATCGCGCGCGAAAAATTGATTGCGATTTTGATAGAGCAGGTAGATCGTCACGAACGGAATCAACGCGCCATGCGCATAGGTATCCGAGGTCCGCCACAGGTGCACCATGGCCAGCACAGGTTCACGATACGCCAGCAGTAGCACGCCGATCATGCCGCACACCACGAACGCCGTGAGGCCTTCCGCACTCAAGCGCGATGGCACGGCGGTTGGTTCAGCGAGTTCGGGTTTATTCATGTGTCGATTCAGACCAGCACTTACTTAAACGAAATTGATGCGTCACCCCGTGCTCCGACACGGGGTCCAGTAAAAAATGAATTCATTATTGGACTGGATTCCTCCCGGCGAAAGCCGGGATCGCGCCGGAATGACGATGGAACAGGATTTCATGTGTTTCTCACGTTTTGGCTTAAGTGGGTACCAAGCGTATCGGGCCGTTCAATAATGACAGTAGTTTTTCAGTGTTGCGTGACCAGGCGTGGTGCCGTTCGACGTATTCCCGCCCGCTCGCGCCGAAGCGCGAGATCGACGATTCGGATAGCGCTTCAATACACAACATCGCAAACTCGGGCACGCCATCGCTCGTCACGGCGCTATACGCTGCCGGCAGATGCAAGCCTTCAAACGCCGCGGTGGTGCCGATTACCGGTTTCGCCATGGCCATTGCTTCCAATACTTTATTTTGCACGCCGCGCGCGATGCGCATGGGTGCAACCGCAACGTGTGCGTGTTGTAGGTACGGTCTGATGTCGTCCACCCGGCCAGTCACGGTCACTCCTTCTATAGCGCCCAAACGCTGCGTTGATTGAGCCGGTCGCGAGCCAACGATCCAAAATTCACTCGCGGGTAAGGCGGCTCTGATTTGTGGAAATATTTCGCGCGCAAACCAGGTCACCGCATCGACGTTCGCCCAATAGTCCATCGCACCGGTAAACACGATGATGCGTCGTTCGCGTGGAAACGGATTCGGCAAATTCGCGTCGGGTGAGAAATAGTCGAGATCAACCCCGTTGTCGACATACGACACGTTCTTCGCGGGAACGTCGAGTAAAGAATTGAAAAGTTGCGCCTCGGCTTTCGAGACAAACACACAGCTCGCAGGGGATCTCACCCAACTTCGCTCAAAGCGTCCCAAGCGTTCAGCTTCTAAACGATAGAGTTGGCTGACGGGCCACGGCTTCGCGGTGGCGTACGCGCGCCATTTTTCGGAATCGACATCAACGAAATCGATCACTCGACGCACCGTGTCGTCGACTACCGTGAGATATTGCGCCATCGGCGACGAATAGGCGAATACCGCATCAGGTGTTTGTCGCGCCACTTCTTTGCGGACCCAGTGCCAAATCTCGGGGTGATCGTAGTACTCGACGCTCAACGATTTTCCGCTTAGGAGTCCACGCAAGCTCCACAGCCGCTGGAGCCGAGGGCGGAGCGGCACGGCGCAGATCCGCGCGCAATACGGCGCCAATGCCGACACATGCCGTGCGTCGTTCGGATCGTCGACAAAGGTCGCGAGCGAGATCGAATACTGCTTAGCAAGCGCGCGCAGGAAATGGAACGAACGGATCTTGTCCCCTTTGTTCGGCGGATAGGGGATCCGATGACATAAAAATAGAAGGTTCGGCATGCCTCACGCGAGATACGGCGAAATCCAAGCGCCCACCGTATTCGCAATCGGCAGCGGCAGGTGTCGCCACGCATTCACCGCCATTTCATATTTGGGGTTATTGGGATTGCGATTCGGCACGCTGCGCGCTTTGACCAGGTGGTACTCGTAATGCAAAGGCGTCGGCTCGAAGCCCCAGTTTTTCTTGAACGAGTAGGAGCCGGAATCGACTTTGCTGCGGCCGTAATCGAACCATTTCATGCCGCGTTCACAGGCCGAGCGCATGACTTCCCAATACATGAAATCAAATGCCTTGAGCTCGCGGGCCGCCGGCGTGCCGCCGCCGTAATACGGCATCACGATGTCCTTATATAAAAACGATATTACCGCCGCGACCGCGATTGAATCCGAGTAGACGACGGTAATCCGGCAGCGCTCGCGAAACGCCGCATAAAGCTTCGCAAAATAGCGCTTTGGAAATACCGGCGTGCCTAAATTCCGCACGCTGGTGGCGTAGATCGTGAAGAAGGTTTCGATGTCGGTCTCTTCGCGAGTAATCAGCCCAGCAGCGATCCCCTTACGCACCACCGCGCGCTGCTTACGTGGGATCTCCTTCATGTTGTCGTCTGGAGTGGCGGCCAGCGCTTTTTTGAAACTGACGTACGTCGAATCCTTGCACGGCCAGTCGGCGGTCATACGGCGGCTATGACGCAGTTCGAGATAATCCACACGCGCACGAACGGCGGCATCTCGTGCCGCCTCGATCAGCACGGATTGCGTCGCGAGATCGTCCGCCAACACGCCGCCTTCGACGCAAAACGGTAATGACACCAGCGCACTGCCAAACAGGAGACTGCTAACCGTCATTAACGGCAACACACCGACAATGCGACCGTGGCGCCGGGCAATCAAGTACATGGGCTTAAATCCTACCGATTCCGCGAGCACGCTCTGCCAGGCAAATAAATGAAAAAAAGTGCCTTCATCGTGCGCGTCAACATACGCATCCCAGTGGACTGCGTCGGCCGCCGCTGCTGTTGCCACCGTCACCGATCCAGTGTTTGAGGCCGTGGCGCTCAGGTTCGCGTTCATGCGGCGAGAAAAATCCGATCCATTCGATTCCACGCAAAATCCTTGAGTAAGCGATCAAGCCGCGGCGCGACCCGATCGAGGTTCAAGTAGTGTCGGAACTTTGTGCGGAAACTTAACTGGCGCTGGCGCGGTTGATCCGGGTCGATTTCCCAGGGATGCATATAGAAAATGCAGGGCTTGCCTTCGCGCACGTTCAGGCGCTCGAAGCACCAACGCGTCAGGCGATACGGATAAAGCCGAAAAAATCCGCCGCCGCTGCAGGGCAGATTGTGGCTCGCGATTCGAACCGTTGAAATGGGCACTTCCATGATCCCGGATGGCGCTTGGTAGGCATGTCGTGGCGCATCGGGGATACCGTAGAGGTCATGCCTGACGGGCGCGATACTCGAGCTATACCGATAACCTGCCTCGGCGAGAATTTCGTACACCCATTGATTGTCTTTGGTAAATGAAAAGGTTGGCGCGCGATACCCAATGACTTCAGTGCCCGCAATGTCTTCGAGCAAGCGCTTTGTTTTCGTGATATCCGCGCGAAAAACCTCAGGGGTCATTTGAGTCACGCGGGTGTGGTCATAACCGTGACTCGCCAGCTCGTGGCCCTGCGCGACTATCCGCCGAATTAATTGCGGATAGCGCTCGGCAACCCAGCCCAATGTAAAAAAAGTCCCGAAGGTTCCACGCTTTTCGAGCGCGGCCAAGACGCGATCGGTACTCGTTTCCACTCGCTGCGCCTGCTGCGCCCAGGCGGCGCGCGGGATATGGCGCTCAAACGCCGAGACGTGAAAATAGTCTTCGACGTCGACGGTGAAGGCGTTGATTACTTGCATCGTGCTCTTATTGCCCGGGGGTACGCGTATCAAAAAAACAGCTCGCGTTCGCGCGCCAGACGCTTATCGGTTACCCCGCGATAAGCTTTAAACGGGTTTGACTGGAGCGGTTCATTTGAGATTCGAATGCGGGCTGTCTCGAGAGCCTAAAAATTCAAAAGAGGCAGCTGATTTGACGCTATTTGAAATAATGAATCGCCGCCGCCACGCCGAGACCGAAGAGTGCGCCAACCGCGGCGACCATCCACCAGCGCAATGCGCTACCGGCACCCAATTTTGGTGGCATCGAAGCATCGTTACCGGGCTCCATCCCTCGGCGAGTTAAATCTCCGGAGAGATTATCGAACGCGCGCTGCATCGCCGTGAGCTGTGCCTTAAGTTTACGGATTTCTACATTCTGCGCTTCATCCGCTTCGGTGACCACGCTCGTTCTGGTGGCTGCGGGCGAAGTTTTTTCCGGTATTGACATGGGTGTTGCAGGAATGGACGGCGAGCCGACCACATCGTCGCTATCTTCCCCCGCATCTTGCTCATTCGTTATTTCGGCGGTTATCTGGCGTAGATTCTTGTAAGAAATCT
This sequence comes from Gammaproteobacteria bacterium, assembly GCA_016191285.1. Classification (GTDB taxonomy): domain Bacteria; phylum Pseudomonadota; class Gammaproteobacteria; genus CAIKBL01. The sequence continues at coordinate 103,663 of JACPPA010000002.1, read as the reverse complement.
TGTGCGATTCCTCGAGACTCGCATTCAACAATAGGCGATCCATCAGCGTGTTGATCCGGCGCGGGACACCCGAGGTGAATTGATACACGCCAAGGTACACATCGTGTTCGAGTTCGGGATCCAACGTCCAACCGACCTTCGAGAGCCGATGCTTAATGTAGGTCTCGGTTTCAGGCGGGGATAAGGGTTTCAAATGATACGCCGCGAGGACACGTTGCCGGAGTTGCTCCAATCCCGGTGAGCGCATGATGGCGCGAAACTCGCGTTGACCGAGCAGAAAGCTTTGCACGACCGGCATGCCCTTGTAATCGAAATTGGAGAGCATTCTCAGCTCTTCCAACGAGCTTCGCGGCAAATTTTGGGCCTCGTCCACCACCAACAGGACGCGCTTGCCTTCGTCAACACAACTCTTGAAGAAAACTTCAAGCTGCTTCAATAACGACGCCTTCGACACGCGCTCGTAGGGTAAATCGAACTCCGAACACACGATTCGCAATAAGTCGCTTTCATTGATATTGGTCGACACGATCTTGGCCGCGACGATTCCGGCATCGCGCGCTTCGAGCTCGCGGAAAAGATTATTGACCAACATGGTCTTACCGGTGCCCACATCGCCGGTCACGATGATGAAGCCCTGCCCTTGCTGCAGACCATAGCGCAAATACGACATCGCGCGCTGATGCCCGGCGCTTTGGAAAAAGAACGACGGATCCGGATTAAGCTGAAACGGCTTACCGGTAAATTTGTAGAATTCTTCGTACACGCGTGGAAGTTGCCGGCTGGTTAGAAGCGGTAATTCAACGAGCCCGTCAAGGAATTTTCGACGAAGTCATTAGAGCCGAAGCCATTTATTCCTAACCCATTAAATCCAAACCCGTTAAATCCGAGGCTATTGATCCCAAAGCTGTTACCGAAAAATCCCGAGCCACCCCGTTCTTCACTATGCCGGAAACTTAGCTGCGAACTTAAATGAGCGCTAATCGAATACGATAGCGACGGCGATACAAAAAATGAGTTTTGATTTCGGCCCTGATTGCCGCCCTGGTTACTACCCTTCCGCTGCTGATAATCCGCGGTGATTCCGGTCGATAACCGGTTACTTAATCGATGCTGCCAGCCGACGCTGACGCCGGTTGACTGATCCGACGCGCTATTCGTCTGCGTCGATTGCTGTTCGCTGCGGTAAATACTGGCGGTAATCGAGCCGCGCTTCTGCTGAAAACCGAAATTCGCGCTGAACGTCCGCGACACGAACACTTGATCCAGCAGACCAAGATTACGGATTGGCGTCACGATATCCCCGGTTGGGTTCGGATTCGCTATGGGGTTACCGAAAATATCGCGGGTTTGAAAAACTTGCTGTTGCTGTAACAACTCCGAGGTCGTATGCAAATCCTCGGTATAGCTGCCACCAATCCGCACCCGTCGCAACCGATACGAGAAATCGAACGATTTCGTGTCACCAAAAGATCGCTTACCGAAGCGTCCAGAAATGGACGTACGCGGCGTCGGCGTCCAAGTGCCACCGAGCGACCAGCTAAGACCAGAGCGCTGATTCTGATTCCCCGCGAAGCTATTGTTTTCGGTTCCAATCGAGGCATTGATTCGAAAATACCGGTTAACGCGGTAACCCAAGCCCAGATCCGTGCTTTGTAAATTTGAACGCTGGGTGCCGCTGTCGAAGTTAAAAAACCGCTGACGATGGTTGATATTCCAAGTCAGAATCGAAAATTTGCTGCCGCTTGTAAGGCCCAAATTGATATCGCCGCCGCTGCCATTGCCGCCCACATTGCTCGTTCCATTGTCGCGGGTAGCGGTGGTAGTCGAGAAACTCGTGCTGGCCCTAAAGGTTGCCCAGGAGCCGAAACGATAGATGTATCGCGGTGTCATGCCGTAGGAAATCACGTCGACCTGATTGCCATTGCCCAAGTTACGGCGATTCTGATTTGAGATCCGTCCGAAGCTATTTTCCTGAGTCGGGAACATCGACGCGTATCCATCGACGAATAGATTGTTTTTTATGACCTCGATACTGGAGTTCGAACCCAGAAAATTCGTGGTTTGGTTCAAGCTTCCGTTGTTCGCGAAGAATTGATTCTGCATCCGATAAAAGGTTGTCGTCTTAATTCGCCGGCCACTGCTAGTTAACGACACGCCCGGCGCGATATTCGTAATGAAATCGTCTTTGATGTCGCTCGGTGCTTGAAAGACATTGTCGGTATAGGTTTCGGAAAGCGACATGCTGGGGGTAAATCGCCAGCTGGCGGCATTCGCAACGACAGGAGCAGCACCGCAGAGCGCAAATACGACAGCGCCGCGAAGGGCGTATTTCAACGCGTACGGCATTTACACGAGCGAACTACGGTTGATCCGATTGCGGCGGTTGCGGCGGTTGCGGCTTGCCGCCATAGCCGTATCCGTAGCCATATCCATAACCGTATCCGTAACCATATCCACCGCCAGAGGCGCGGTGACGCATTTTATTAAGAATAACGCCAGCGATCGGCACGTGCTCTAAGGCGATCAAGGCAGCCTTTAAGCTTTCTTGCGTCGTTTTGTAGGCTTCAACGACTAACACCACTTGGCCGATCAACGACGCCAGGGCCGATGCGCCGGTGGTCGCGAGCACCGGTGGCGCATCGAAAATGATAAGGCGGTCCGGATAGCGCGCGGCGAGCTCGCGCGTTAGCTCCACGGCCGCCTGGCTCGCCAGACGTTCGGTAATGCCCTCGCGAATCGTGCCGGCGGGAATGAACGAGAGCGTCGGGATATTCGTACGAAAAATGACATCCGCGACATCAAGTTCGGGGTGGGCTAGGTAATCGTAAATGCCGGTGCGGTTATACGCGCCGAAGAGTTTACTTAAGTCCGACTTCAAGATATCGATATCGATCGCGAGCACCGTGCGATCGATTTCCTTGGCGATGCTTAGCGCCAGATTCATCGACGTGTAAGTCTTCCCCTCGCCAGGGACCGAACTTGTCACCATGATGAGATTCGGCGGGCCGAGGGAGTTCGTCATACCGGGTACGGTATTCGCGATGAGCTTGCGCTTGATCTGCTGAAATTCTTCCGACATCCGGTTCGAGGTCTCTCCAGGCACCAAGAATCCGAGGCGTTTAAGACGCTCAAAGTCGAGTTCGAGCATCGGCCGATGCGAGGGTCCTCGCGCTGCTGAAGTTTGCGCCACGCTGCGTGAAGTTGGAGCCGGGGGCGTGCTCGGTGGACTTAGTACTGCCTGCTCCTCAACCTGATTATCGACAATAGCACCGGGCTCGGTGGACGTTTCGGTTTGAACCGCCGCGGCAGCTTCTGCTTCCGGTGACGGAGACGCAACCTTCTCGCCGCTCAGCTTACGCATCGCGCGTTCAATGGTGCTCACGCTATTGCTCCCATCACTAACGACAGTTTGGAGTGGAGATCGAATCCCATGAAGTGCAAAACGACTTGGCCAATATAAACAACAAAAACGGCGGATAAGGCGCCTAAGAACGCCATCAACTCAAACCGCCGTTGTTGCCGATGCACAATATTTGATGTCATCGATATAACGCCCAGCACGGGCAATCCAGTCAAGCCTTTCAAGTCCGGCACATCGATAATCCGCGGATTCAATTGCGACAGTAACACCGCCAATCCGCCGCCGGCGGCAAGACTGACGAGCAGTACAACGGTCGCGAACAACAGCCGATTCGGACCCGTCGGCAATAGTGGAAGCACGGGCGGCTCAATCAGTTTGATCTTCACATCGTCTTCGGACTGATCCGCTTCCTGCGCCATATGCGCCAATTCGCGACGCTGCAGCAGCTGGTCGTACTGCGTTTTATTGATGGTGTAGTCGCGATTGAGGCGCGAAAGCTCGGCCTCCACTTCCGGTACCGTATCGACTTTTTGTTCAAGTTGTTTGATGCGGTTCTTGTACTCATCGACGCGAGTTTTAAGTCCGGCGACCGCGGCATCCATTTCCGCCGCTTGCAGATTGAGCTGCTGTGAAAAGGGGTTGTTCGATTCGGCGCCGGTCGCCGACTCTTTGGGGTTGTCAGCCGCCTTTTTCGCTAACTCGGCGATTTTGTCTTTCTTCTTTTTCTCGAGATCAGCAATGAGCTTGCGCATCGCGACAACATCCGGATGCTTCTCCGTATAATTCAGCAATAGTTCGTCGATGCGCCCATTTAGTTCCTGGATCTTGCCATCGAAAACGGCGACTTCGGGTGCCGTTTCATCACCCCCACCGGAGAATTCTTCCGAACCGAACAGACCGCCGCCGCCCATACCCGTCGCCGCTTGTTTCTTAAGCTGATCGCGCTTGTTCTGCGCCTCCTGTAATTCAAGTTCCGCGCCCTTCAGTTGGTTATGGGCTTCCTCCAAGCGCGAAAAAAAACCACCTTGGGAACCCGGCATCACCGCGACATTACGTTGTTTAAATTGTTTGACGCGATCTTCGGCTTCCAATAAACGCTTTTCATATGCCGAAATTTGTTCGTCTAGAAATTTCTGCGTAACGGCGGTGTCGCGCCGTGCATCGCCCAGCGATTGTTCCATGAAGGTGTTCAGCAATTCGTCGACGACCAATTTGGCGGTTTTCGCTTTTTTATCTGAAAATTTAACTTCGTAGATGTTGTCGCCCGTCGTTCCCGAGATCGAAATCTTGGATGCAAGATCCTTGATTAATTTGTCGAACTCTTCTGGTGTCTTGGCCGTTAAATCGAGATCGGCACGGCGCGCTACTTGTTCTAGATTGGGCCTGGTCAATAGCGTTCGGCTCAACAACAGCGCGGAATCCGAGAGTGCGCCGCTTTGGAAAGCGATGCCCTGCAAAAGCGGCCGGAGCATCGAGCGGGAATCGAGGAAAACCTTGGCTTTAACCTCGTAGGTATCGGGCAGTAATTGGACGACGGTCCACCCCGCGATACACATCACGATGGTCGCAGCGATCCCGACCCAACGATAAAGCCACGCCATGCGAAGGAACGTTCGAACGAGCTGGACTTGTTCAAACATAGGCTATGCTGCCGTGAGAAAGATGGCGTTGGTTAACCACAAAATTTCCCAACCCTAGAACCACGCTTCCGGGATAATCAAAATATCGCCCGGCTGCATTGCCACGTTAGCGGAGATATCGCCGTCCTTGACCAAATCGTGCAAGCGCACCTTGTACTCTTCTTCCTTCCCGCCGGTGTAGCGCACGAGCACGGCGCGGTTACCGGCGGCAAATTCGGTTAAGCCGCCGACTTGAATCATGAGGTCGAGGATGGACATGTTCTTTTTATAGGGAGTTGCCGTCGGCCGCGTTGCCTCGCCGACGACGCGGACTTGGTCCTCATATTCACCGACGAAACCGGACGGCGTAACCGTCACCAGTGGATCTCGCACATATTCCCCAAGCAGTTTTTCGAGCTCAACCGCCAACTGTGGTGGCGTTTTGCCGGTGGCTAAGAATTCCTTCACGAGGGGGGTCGAGAACTTGCCATCCGGACGGACAGCAACCGTCTGCGAAAGCTCAGGATTGCGCCAGACAAAAATATTTAATGAATCCCCTGGCCCGATCCGGTACGTCCAATCCTTCGCGACGGTACTTTCTTTCGGCGCGGGTTCGCGCGAGGACCACATCGAATCGCGGAGTTCTTGTAGACATCCACCTAGACTAAGCGCAACGCATGTGAGCATTGCGGTCGCCAGCGCCTTACTTAGCTTTGAAAACGGTCCGGGCATTGGAGTCTCCTCACCTTCAAGTTGGATTTTGAGAGTTGGCCGGCACGCGGTTGTCGTAACCTGGACCCTACTCGGTACGACCTTGTCCCAATATTCTATAAGTCTAATTTTTCAACTATTTACTTGCGAAGTCTAGCGTAATTTCCTACCTTCGCCGTAATTCTTGACCGCCTGACCCTAACGGTTCGGCCTCGCCCTGCACGAACCGTCACGGTCGAGCTAATGACAGCGACCGCGCCAAGTGGTTTCTTGAATCGTAATTCTAGTGGAAGGCCGCCCCCTGGCGACATAGTGTGGGTTATGTGGGAGCCGCCGCTATGTGGGAGCCGCTTTAGCGGCGAATCTTTAATTGAAGCAGACCCCTTCGCGGCTAAAGCCGCTCCCACAAAAGCTGAGGCCCCGGCCCCTTCGCGGCTAAAGCCGCTCTCACAAAAGCTGAGACCCCTTCGCGGCTAAAGCCGCTCCCACAATAACAACACTTCGATTGCCGAATTTTCGTTCTGGCCCTGGCACTAGTCTATTTCGCAAACGAGATATGGCGTTGAGAAAACGCCAAAGTCCCGGTTTCCGCACCCCGCGTCAGAAAATCGACCGCCGCCTGTTCGTCTACGGCCGCCAGCAGGGCCAATTCGCGCGGTCCGCCGCGGAACACGAACTGCACTGGGTCGCTGCGATCCGGCGTCGCTTGTTGGCGCGCAACCTCGAGGGCGAATTCCAAGCGTTGGCCCTGTGGCGCAAAGGCCAACACCATCGCGAGTTCATCCATGGAGCGCATGCGCGCGGAAAATATCCTAAACAGTCGACGGCAGCGCTCTGGATGGACCTGAAGCTGCATTTGAAACGTGGCGCGGTCGAGGGTCATCAGTTCGCTATCGGTGATTGCCGTGGCCGCAGCCGAGCGCGGTTGGTCATCGATTAGCGCTAATTCGCCAAACAAATCTCCGCGCGAAAGATGGGCCAGCGTTAATTCTTCGCCAGTGGTGCGTTTACGCGCGATGCGAATTTCGCCCGAATCGACCACATAGGCATGCTCGCCAATATCACCTTCCTGAAAGACCTCCTCGCCCGCGCGATAGACCATGCGCTCGAAGCTGTCTTGGAAGGCGCTTAACGCCGTATCCGGTAAATCCTTGAACGCCCAGCTTAGGAATTGTTCGGTGGTCCCGACCAGAGGAATGACATGATTCCCAATTTCTTCGTTCCAAATCTTGTCGCTTAACTGCGCAAACCCCAACCGCCGGTACATGCCGGCCGTTTCATGATTCACCACCACCAAAATATGCGTCGCGCCGTAGCGGTGACAAACCGTCGCCGCCATGCGAAACATGGCCCGGATCACATCCCGCCGCCGCCGCCACTGCCCGCGAATCGCGAGCATGCCGGCACTCCCGAAGACGACCGTCGGCTCGGTGGCAACACCAGCCACCGTGGCAACGCTCGTCGCGGCACGCGCCTCGCGCCGGTATTCGCTGAAATCGTAGAGTTCATCCACCGGCATGCCCGCTTCGCTGTCATTCAACAGCCGCATCGTGGCGACCGGTTCCACGCCTTCGTAGGCCACGACATGATAGGCACTGGGAAAGGCATCGAAGCGATCCACCAAGCGCTGCCCATGAATCGGCTTACCGCCAAATTTGCCGTCTTCGATGACGAACACTTCGTGGCGCAGCCATAAAGCGTCGTCGATCTCTTTGGCGTTTTGGGCTAGTTTGATGCGTATTGGCATGGGTGCATTGGGCTCCGGCAGCGAAATGAATTTGCCCTACCATGGAGTCTAACAAAGACCTGGCGGAAGGGGCTAATTCAAACTGGAGACGCGAATCCCAGTGCGAATGTATGGGAGAGCGGCTGGTGGGAGCCGCTTTAGCGGCGAATCTTCGACAACGACGAAAGCCCCTAAAGATTCGCGGCTAAAGCCGCTCCCGCCACATCGATCCAGTGCAGGACGCCTCGCTTGTGGGAGCCGCTTTAGCGGCGAATCTTGATCGATACCCCATTCGCGGCTAAAGCCGCTCCCACAAGCCGCACTCATTGCAAGCCGAATTATGCTGCGGGCCAGCGCACTAGAAGCTATACCGAAATTCCCAGTACACGCGGTCGGTTGAATCAAACTGCCCAAGCACACCGGTTGGCGGCCCGTCGAAGATATCCGCGCCAAGAACCCCGCGCCAATTCGTCGCGAAGTTCCAAGTCACCTTCGTTTCCAACAGCCATTCGTTGCGATCCAAACTCCGGATCCACAATACCTCGGGCTTAATATCGTGATGCCAACTCGTGGTCGTGAGAAAGATGCTGGCCCCGGTCTCGACCTCTTTCGAGATCATCGTCGGCTTATGCTCCTGCAACCAGGTTTGGAAGAATTGAAAATTCGCGTTGTGTCCGGTCTCGCCGGCCCAGTCCACGCCGAGCACGTAGCGCAACTCGTTGCTTCGCGCGAGACCGTCCGGATCGGCAAGATCGGTCACGCTGATCAAACGGTTCGCGGTTTCGATGGCCTCCGCTTTAAACACAAACGACCCGAAATCTTTCGCCACCGTGCTGCCAATTTGATGGATCCGGTCGTGGATCGGTTTGAAGGTGAGCGTGGGTATCGGTCCAAGGTCGATCTGGCGTTGAAACGCCGCGGTTTTATCCGGGCTCGTGTAGTAAAAGAGTGAAACATCCCAACCGTCTTTAAGGTACGACGCACGCGTTCCCGCGCCCATGTCGGAACCCAGATCATCAGGCGTGCGATCATTGCGAAAGACCGCTTGAACACCCGGCGGCAATTGAATTTGAAAGGGGAAGAACTCGCTCCCAAATTTGCCGAGATCGTCAATCGTCATGTACGGGATGTAGATGAATTCCAGATGAAAATCGTCGTGGTAATACTCGGCGCGAGCTGCCCATTGCGGAATTCGAATCAAATCAAAATCGGGCAACACAAATTCACGTAGGTCGAGCGCCGAGACGACATCGGCGAAAAACAGGCCGACCATTTCGCCCCACACAATGTGCTGGCGACCTAAGCGAATATCCCACGCCCCAGCGTCGATATCGACAAAGGTCTCGTCGAGATAACCGTCAAGTTTCTGATCGTGCTCGACGCGGCGCGGATAGAAATCGTTGAGTTCGTAGATCGGGTCGTATTGGAGATGGCCACCAACCTGCCACGACACATCATCGTTGAAGCGGCCGTTAATCCGGACTTTCGACAGCGTCTTGAACTTAGAGAAGTGTTCACGGCCAGCATACGTATAAGCCAATTCGTTCTGCACAAATCCGCTCACTTTGATCGACGATTTTGGTTCCGCTTTCGCGACGCTCGGTGCGACTATAGCCTCCGGCGTCGTTGCTGGCTTCGCAGGCGTCGCCGGCTCTGGAGTTGCTTTATCGAATAGGTCGTCCATCGAACCCGCGTCGGTCGCGGATTTCTGCGCGGTAGGCGCGGATTCCGCGGGCTTTGTCGCTGGGTTGACCGGTGCTGCGGCTGGTTTCGAGGGCGTGGTAGGGGCAGGTTTCGCCGCTGCCGAGCCTTCGAACAAATCATCCATGCTTTCTTGCGCGATGAGTAGCGGCGTCGTTGGCGCAAATACCGTGTCGACGTCCGACGCATTCGCCATGGCCATGCTTAGCGCCCCGAGCATTCCGCACACCAAGGTCCATAACATCGCCGCGCGCATCAAATCACCACCCTGCCGTCGGCCACGCTCACTACTCGATCGGCCATTTCCATAATGCGAAAGTCGTGGGTCGAAAACACGAACGTCGTCCGTTCCGTTTCATTGATGTGTTTCATCAAAGTAAGAATGCTCTCGCCCGTTTTCGAATCCAAATTTGCTGTGGGTTCATCGGCCAAAATAATGCTGGGGCCACCGGCAAGCGCACGGGCAATCGCCACACGTTGTCGTTGCCCGCCGCTGAGCTCGTTGGGTCGGTTATGCATCTTGGCGCCGAGACCCACCGTGTCGAGATAGTGCTTAACCCGCGCGACCCGTTCCTTCTTGCTGATGTCCTTGCGCTGAAGCATGGGGTATTCCACATTTTCGGCGGCCGATAACACGGGCAGAAGGTTGAACGTTTGGAACACAAAACCCAAGGTGCGGGCGCGCAGATCTGCAAGTTCGTCGGGGGTCTTGCGGCTAACCATTTCTTCACCGATGAAGATATCGCCTTTGGTCGGGGTATCGATGCAACCTATTAGATTCAACAAGGTCGTTTTACCACTGCCGGAAGGACCCGCAATCGCCAGGAAACGCCCGGGGGCAACCACCATGGAGACATCTTGCAAGGCATGAACGGTTTGGGTTCCAAGCATATAGTCCTTCCACACATGTTCAACCCGAACGACACTCATCGGGGAACTCTGCGCGCGGTGCAGAAGACCAGAGCTTCGCAATCTGGAGCACGACGGCTTATCCTCGTTTTAAGAAGCACTGGTAACCCACTGATCGCACGAACTCGCGGGATGCTAGCACAAAAAAATCGACAAGATAACGCTGATTCCGTGCGAGTTACTGACGACGATTCCCCTCCGCTGCTAAGTCTCGATCCGCCTAAAATAACCCGCCTACACTAACTCCGAAGTAATGGCGTGAAGATACTACGATGGCAAATCTGACCTTTAAGCGCTAATCGGAAACTATCGACTCCTCGGCCCTAAATAGAAGAGCATAAATATCGACCAGGTAGCGAGCGCAGCGAAACAATCCAGGGGGATGCAGCGGCCAACCGTTATGGATTGCCGCGTCGCGCTGCGCGCTCCTCGCAACGACGAGTGGTAGGCTCTGTGGTGTCGGCCTGACGCGGTTAAAACTTGGCGCCCGCGGGGTGCTGGTATTTCCGCTCTGCTATTTAGATATCGGCAGACTCTCATTCTACGCTTTTAGCGTATACGCGAAACGCGTATAGTGACACGATGGTCTTTGTCGAATTAACCCCTTTCGTTGTTTTTCGCACTGAATATTGGACCGATGATGACTTGCGCGCTTTGCAGAACTTTCTGCTTTTGTCACCAGATGCGGGAGATTTGATTCGTGGCAGCTCAGGGTTACGAAAGATCCGTTGGTCGGCGCAGGGGCGTGGCAAACGAGGTGGCGCTAGAGTCATCTACTACTGGCATGTGCCAAAGGACCACGTTTATCTCATTTACGGCTACGTCAAGAGCGAACGTGAAGACTTGACCCCTCAGCAAATCGCGACGCTTGCAGCACTGATGAAGGATATGAAAGATGGATAAGCGACATTTTGAACAATTGATCAAAGGGGTACGCGAGATGAAGCGCCACCGTGCGGGCAACGTCGTCCATGGCGCTCGTACCACCGAGCTTATCGAACCGGACATTCGCGCTGTCCGCGAGGCGGCAAAAATCAGTCAATCACAGTTCGCAAAGCTGATCGGCGTGAACCTGCGGACGCTGCAAAACTGGGAGCAACACCGGACGCGGCCCGCGGGGCCGGCACGCGCGCTGCTAAAGATAGTGGCGTCAAATCCGAAGGCCGCGATTGAGGCCTTGCACACGTAGCAGGCAGCGGCTTGCTCTATGCTGGCTGCTCGGTGAAGCTCAGGCTATCGAGCGACCGCATCGGGCAGCGTGATGAAATTTCGAGGAATTATTACAACGCTGAACACCTTGTTTGTCACAGCTCGTTGGTCTTCACCGAACTTTGAAGACTTCCCGCAACTCGATGTCGAGCCCGACAAACAGTGGTGAATTCAACGTATCGTCGGCTCGGTAAGTGGTTGGATCATCAAACTTAGCGCCCGAAGATTGATACACCGTGACTGTTTCGGTGACCGGGTCGACTATCCAATACTCGCGCACGCCATACCGTCCGTAGAGATGTTTTTTATAAGTACGGTCGCGCGTCTCAGTACCTGGCGATACTACTTCGACGACAAGATCTGGAGCGCCACGGATCTCTTCGACTAGGATGATATCGGCGTGCTTGACGCTGACATAGAGAACATCTGGCTGTACGATTTCGCGTGCGTCACCTTCTCCGAACACAACATCGATCGGCGAGGATAAGACTGTTCCGAGGGCATGTTGGCGCACAAATCCGTGTAATACATAGGCGACGTTGCGCGACAAAAACTGATGCGTCGTAGTAGGTGCCGGAACCATCAGTATTTCTCCGTCCAGGAGCTCATAACGCTTTGCCATGGATTCCGGCAAGGCCTTGTAGTCTTCATAAACGAACCGAATCTGAGGATTGACGACACTCATTTTCAACTCCGCAACATCAACAGGGGGTACTTTGCCAGTATAGGCTACGAACATCGGCCACAACGCTCCTTCCTAATGTCCTTGCGTTCGAGCTTGGGATATTCCACATTTTCAGCGTCCTATAACACACCCCTCTCCCCTGCAAAAAAAGGCAAGGTGAACGTATTCCCCCTCTCCCCTTGCGGGAGAGGGCCGGGGTGAGGGGTTTGGGACGGCACTATAAAGCACCCAAGTAAATCTAAAACGAGCAAAAAAAGAATACCCAACGCACGCAGGACTAACATGCGTTATCAAAGACCATTCATTGCACGCCTTTGGAGCCTCCACCCCATGCCCATTCGAAGATCCGCCGCGCTGTTCTTAATCTCCCTCTTGGCAAACACCACGGTCATGGCAGCCGAGGCGCCGAGTGCCGAAGACACCGTTACCGCCGCCGACCAAATCCGTTTCCCCGACGAAGGTTTTCAAGTCAGCGTAAACGTAACCAGCCTGGTTCCGAACCGCGACCCTGAACTGCACGAATACCAGGTATTACAAAGCGGCCACGACAAAAGCGTGGTTCGCACGCTCGCGCCGGCTTCCGAAGCTGGCCAGGTGATGCTGCTGCGCGGACCGGACTTATGGGTGTTTTTACCCGAAGTTTCGCAACCGGTGCGCTTGCCGCTATCGCAACGCCTCACTGGCCAGGTGGCAAACGGCGATTTGGCGCGCGCGAATTTCGCCGGCGACTACGCCGCCACCTTCGTCAAGGAAGAAAATATGGAAGGCAGAAAGTGCCGCGTGCTGGAACTCACCGCCGCGCGCAAAGGAGTGACCTATCATCGCGTGTTGTATTGGGTTGAAAAAGGTACCAACCGGCCGGTAAAAGCCGAGTTTTACACGCTCTCTAAACGCTTGATGAAAACCGGCCTGTATAGCGAGTTCAAGGAGTTGGGCGGCAAGGTCCGCCCCACCAAGCTGACACTGATTGATGCGTTGAAAAGCGGCGAGCAGTCAGTCCTCGTCTACAGTTCGCTCAAGGTACGCGACATTCCGGATAAAGTGTTCACCAAGGACTTCCTGCGCAAGCTCAAAAACTAAAATCATTTAAGCGACGCCAATAGGGCTTCGGCGTCTTTGCGGGTTGCGAAGGGCTTATCGGATTTTAAGAGTCTCTCAAGTTCAGAACGCGCGCCAGCGGAGTCCCCGGACTTCGCTAGCGCCGCGGCTAAGTGGTAACGAATATCAGCTTCCTCCGGTGCGAGCGCTACCGCTCGTTTCAGATTGCCGAGACCGCGCGCCACGTCCCCTTGTTCAACTAGAATCCAGCCGAAGGTGTCTGCGGTCAGCCCGGAATTAGGATTCGCCTTGAGCGCGGTTTCAGCCATTTCAAGTGCGCGCTTGTCTTTGAGTTGGTAGTAGGCCCAGGCCAGATTATTCGCAACGTCCAGCGGCACCTGTTTACCTTTCACAGTGATTTCGTAGTTGGCCGCAGCGGTTTTGTAGTCGCCAGCCGCCATGAACGCGTCACCTACTTTGGCGCGCGCAATGAAATCCTCTGGATATGCGTCCGCCCAGTGCTCCAATTCAACGAGCGCCGCTTTTTGATCACCGCCGCGGGCGCGCGCCAGAAAGCGTTTTACGGCGAATTGTCCCATCGGTTGTAGGCGCAGCGCGGTGTCATAGGCGGTAGCGGCCTCGGTAAATTTCTTAGTTGCTTCGAACACCTCCCCTTCAAGGGCATACCCTAGCGGCGCCTTCATCTGCGCTTTTTGCATCTGTTTAGCGTAAGCCATTGCATCGTCAATCCTCTTCTCTGCAACCAACAAGGAAATCAAGGCGATCTGCGCCGCTGGGGTCGGGTGCCGATCTAAGAGGCGGCGCAAGGTCGACTCTGCGTCCTCTGGCGCGCCGACGCGCGCCTGGAACCGCGCGAGTTGAACTTGCGCGTCCGTGGAGTCCGGATCTAACCGTACCAAGTTGCCATACGTTGCAATCGCTTTATTAGTGTTGCCCTCACTTAACTCAGCTTCAGCCGCTAACATGATTGCTTGCGGATTTTCAGGGTTCGCGGCCAGGGCTTCCTCGGCGGTGGCCGTGACTCGTTTCTTGTCGCCGACGGCGTTGTACAGGGCGATCAACAACAGCCTTGGTTGCATTGAGTTCGGCGCGGCTTTAGCCGCCCGTTCCAGCATTTCTATCGCTTCTTTGCGCTGCCCTAGCTGCAGATCGAGATCCGCGATCGCCAGCATCGCCTGCACCGATTTATCGTCCGCTGTCAGCACCCCCGCATAACGCGCGCGCGCGTCTTTGGGTTTACCTGCGGCGAGGTCTAGTTGCGCCGCGTTTGCGGCGGCCGGGAAAAATCCTGGCTTTTGTTTCAACGCTTCTTCAAATGCTTTGTTTGCCGCTTCACGATCATTCTTAGCCAACAAGACCAGGCCTTTAAGATTGGAAGTAATTGGATCTTTAGGCGCCCGCTTTTCGAGCTTTTGTAGCGCCGCGTCGGTCTTCTCCACTTCCTTGCGCGCGAGTAGCGATAGGATTAGCATTTCATCCGCGCGGGACGCGTCCTTCGTCAGCTCTAGCGCATCGGCAAGTTCGTCTAAACCAAGATCGCCCTTGCCTGTGTCTATCGTTGCTAATGCGTGCTTGATTTGGATGTCCGCATCCTTGGGATCGGCAGTCGCGGCTTTGTCGAACCATTCCATGGCTTTTGCGGAGTCGCCACTGCGCAGGTAAGCGTCGCCGGCTAAGGCCCAAAGACGCGGGTCATTCGCCCGATTTTTCAATAGCGGCTCGAGGATTTCGACCGCTCGAGCAGGTTGGTCTAGGCCGAGCAGGGTATCGGCCAGCGCACGGCGCGCGAAACTGGAATCCGGCTGTCCCGCGAGGTATTTGGACAGGAAATCTTCGGATTGCGCTAAGGAGCCGAGCGCGCGATAAACCAGCCCCGATAAGAGCTTCGCATCCGCGAAATCCGGAACGTTCTTCAATGCTGCGCGCGCCGACTCCAAAGCCAATTTCGGGTTGCCCTGAGCCAATTGCAAAATTCCACGTTGGGTTAAGGCTTCCGGGTTTTGCGGGTAAACCCGAGCTAGTAGATCGGCATCCTTTTGCGCTTGTGTGAGTTTCCCCATAGCCAAGTACAGCATTGAACGCGCCTTCAACGCGCGGAAATTAATGATATTTAGCTTTAGTACTTCTCCATACGCATTAATTGCATCATCGTCGCGTTTAAGCTCTCGCAATAATTCCGCCTTATAGGTCCACGCGTCGAAATCGTTTTGGTGGGTGCTTAGCGCACGCTCTGCCGCCGCTAGAGCGCCCTCGAAATCACCCTTCCCAGCCTTGATCTGCGCGTCGAGTAAATCGACATCGGGGTTATCGGCGCCGATAGAGTTACCCGTTTTCAGACTGAGTTCCGCGTCTTCTACATAGCCAAGTACATGTTGCGCACGCCCGCGTAAGGCGTAAAGAGTCGCCAATTGGGGGGCTGCGAAGGCCTTATCGGGCGTGATCTCTTTTAGAAGCTGGGCGAATTTTTGCTGGGCGCGTAAGGACCGCGCGAGTTCGACGACGAGTCTCCCATTTTCTACCACGCCGAGCTTACCGGCCTTTCTGAGTTCGTTTTCGGCATTTACCGGATCAAAAGTCGCGTTGTAGAGCCGTCCGGCCATGAAGCGCATAGCGCCATTATTCGGGTCCTGCTGCAGCGCACTTTTCAGATCGATAAGTGCCCCGGCCCGATCGCCCTTCGCCTCACGCGCCGTAGCGTCTTGGAATAATTGATCGGCTGTTTTTGCGCACCCGGCCAAAAATAGAAAAGTTGTTGCGATAATCGCACTGCGAGACGCCAGCTTTAACGACATTCCTTACTCCTCATCATTGCGGACGGCCGTGGGGCCTCTGTCCTCACACGCGGTAGTGTTATCCCATTATTCATCGCAACGACGCTACTCGGATCTGGCGATTTATCGTTTGGTTACACCTGTTTGAGTGAAAACCCTGCATCGAGAGTCGACTCTAAGAGCTAACACGGCAAAATGCGACGGGGGAAATTTATGCGCGCTCGACTTGATACTACCAGTCGGTGATCGCGAACCGAAGAGTCAATAAACTTTACACGCGGAAAACAGCTCGTTCGAATCCGAGATGCGACCCCGGAGGACGCGACACCGATCACGTGATCCGTTTCAACACTTTGTATTTAAGATATTTTTTTGGAGGATACGGGATCGCACTGGTTGTTGAGCGCTCCATAGCCGGGAAAATATCTCTGGTTATTCGAGCACACCAAAGCGCGCCGCACGCGTCGTTCCGCTGTGAGTTTGTCAATAAATTTGACAAGAGGGTAAAAAAGCATATTCAGCCCTAAGCATTAACCAGTTGTTATGCATCGCTAATTTCTGTTTTTAAAAAGATGGCATCGTTTCTGCTTAATGTTCCGCAAGTCCCCGCCTAGTGGGGGCGGGTATCCACAAGTTACTTGGTCAGAAGGAGAACATCATGATTCGAATGAATAAGTTAGCTGCGGCAATGGGCGCTGCGCTGACCTTAGGGTACGGGGCCAGCGTGCTCGCTATCCCGTCGCCCGGCGCAGTAGCAGACGCTTACCTAGCGCTCAGTAATTTCACGATCCTGAGTGGAAATGGCTTCTTAGGCAAAAGCGGTGTGCCATTAGACATTTTTGATCCCATTACAAACCCAACAGGTAAAATAATTCTCGATAGCGTCGTGACGAACGCTGACGTACTGGCCTCACTCAATGGTGTGACCAATTCGACCAGTACTGCAGTCGGTCTCGGCGTGCCGTTCTCGTTGTTGAAGACGGCGGGCGGCCCGGGCTTCATCGCGAACACGACACTTCCGTCGGGAACCATCAACCCGGGTTCTTATGCCGGCTCGTCAACAAGCTCGTTCGGTAATGCGCTCGATCCGTCGGTTCAACCCGGTTCGATATGCGGCCCCGGCAACATGGGCGATTGTGTACCGGTACACAATCAAGTTAATTTGAGTTCGTTCAATTCTGTTGGATCGGCACTTTCGCACCAAAACCTGATTACGGACTTCACCTTCACTGCGTTAGCCACCCAAAATTTCGAGCTCAGCTTTGATGCCGAAGGCTTTCTGCGTGCTGCGCTGGGCCAGGCTGGGACCAACGCAAACGCCTCATACAGTTGGACTGCGACGGTGCGCGCAGTCGGTAGTAGCACTGACATCTTGAAATGGACGCCTAACGGGTTTGTGCCCGCGAACTCCCCTGGCATTACCAATAATGGATTCCTCGTTGGCGTCGAAGGAACCTGCGTTGCTGCGGGCACTTGCAAAAAGTTCGCAGATGGCTTCTCAATGTCTAATAACGTCGGGTTACTCACGAACGGTGACGTTTCCATCATCAATGCCAAAAAAGCATTCGAAGCGGAACTCGTGCTCGCTGCAGGTAAGTACACGTTCACAATCAGCCACAACACGGAAGCTAAAGCAGCAATTGCAGCGATACCGGAGCCAGGCACCCTCGCCCTGCTAGGCCTTGGTTTGCTTGGGGTCGGCGCCAGCCGCCGCCGTACGCCGGCCTAAACGCGGAATACCAAATAAGTTTACCTATCCTGCAAGGGCGGCCTCGGCCGCCCTTTTCTTTTCTGCGTCCTAAATACTTTTCAAACGCCCCCGCATTGTCATCCCCGAATCGCGGTGATAGCGTGGAGTGCACTGCCATTTGAATGACCCGCGTGTACACCCAGTGCCCCGCCTGTAACAGCCTCTTCCGCGCCGACCCGGAGAACCTGCGGGTCGCGATGGGCATGGTGCGGTGTACCCATTGCTCGAACGTGTTTAACGCCTTGGCAGCGTTTAAAGACGAACACGACATTGAACCGAACCAAGCGGAAACCTTAGGCGGACAACTCCCGGTTCGCGAGTTTGGCGACTCGGCAGTTATCGACGCGAGCTTTCTCGCGCGCCAGGATTGGTATCGGGATGCACTGGCGGCGACACGTCCGCCGTTGGCGCCGGCATCGATTGCCACCGAGCCCACTCCTTCTACGACCCCGCTTCCGGTTGTTCGCCAAACTCAAACTGCGGCGTCTGTACCCGTGGATGCGGCGCAACCCGCCGCTGAATCAGAATCTCCTCAACGTGGGGCTGGCCTTGGCAACCTAGTTCGGACTCTGCTCGGACAGACGCTCAGCCTCGCGCTCCGCAATTTAGCGCGCCACCGCCGGCGCACCGCGCTCGCGATGGGCGCGATTGGGTTTGGCGTCATCGCCCTAATCCTCGCCGGCGGGTTTGCCGAATGGATGGTCTGGGCGGAACGCGAATCCACCATTCATTCGCATCTCGGTCATCTCCAAATCGTCAAAAAGGGCTTTTATGAAAAAGGGCTCGCCGATCCTTATTCCTATCTCATCGGCGATACCGCACTCGATACGAAACGGCTGGCAGCTCTTCCGCATATCAAGACCGTGACCCCGCGGCTCAATTTCTCCGGCCTGATTTCAAAAGGTGAAACTACGGTGAGTTTTCTTGGCGAAGGGGTCGCGCCGGCAACCGAATCGCAGGTCTCGAAGGAAGTCATCGTGCATGCCGGGGAGGCGCTCGCGGATTCGGCGCCTACCGGCATTATTCTCGGCAAAGGGTTGGCGTCGATCCTGGGCGCACAGCCCGGAGATAGCGTGGTGCTTCTCACCAATGATAAAGATGGCAAGGTGTCCGCGGTCGACGCCCAAGTACGCGGGATCTTTCACACGGCGGTCAAAGCGTTCGACGATGTCGCGCTGCGGGTGCCCATTGGCCTCGCGCGGCGACTGCTGCGGACCGAGGGCTCACACCAGCTCGTGGTTCTGCTCGATGAGACCGAAAACACGGATGAAATGCTCGGCATGCTGCGCAAGATGGTGCCCGAACAAAAATCCGGGCTGCAACTCGTCCGCTGGCTCGATCTCGCGGAATTCTACAAAGCGGTAGTCGACCTGTTTTCAGCGCAGACGACCTTCGTCAACACCATCATCGCCATCATCATCATCATGAGTATCTCGAATACGCTGGTGATGAGCGTGATGGAGCGTACATCCGAGATCGGCACTTTGATGGCGGTGGGCTTTCGCGGCCGCACAATCATGCGCCTCTTCGTGAGTGAGGGTCTCATCCTCGGCCTCGCGGGTGGCGTGGTTGGAACCCTACTCGGCGTGGGTCTGGCGAAAGTAATTTCCGTTGTCGGGATCCCAATGCCACCGGCGCCCGGGATGGATGCAGGCTTCGTCGCCTCCATCCGTGTGACTTGGCAAATCGCGGCGAGCGGGTTTGTGGTCGCCGTGATCTCCGCGGTGTTGGCGAGCTTGTATCCGGCCTGGAAGGCCTCGCGACTTGAAATCGTCGACGCGCTCCGCCGCGCACGTTAGTTAAGGACAATCGCCCGATGCATCTTGAGATGATGGATTTTCAGTTCGCGCTACGAAACCTGTTCCGTCAAAAAGCGCGAACCGCGATGACCCTGGCTTCGATCGTGTTTGGCGTGGTCGGCTTAATCTTAAGCGGCGGTTTCGTCGAGGATGTTTTCATCCAATTGCGCGAGGCCACCATCCATTCCCGGCTCGGGCATATTCAAATCTACAAAGACGGCTATCTTGCGAATTGGACCAAGGAGCCGGGCAAATATTTGATCGACGCGCCTAATATCGTACAAGCAGCGGTCGCGAAGATACCTGGGGTGGTGGACTCGATGCAACGAGTCACCTTCTTTGGATTGCTGAATAACGGGAAGACTGATCTGCCGATCATCGGTGAGGGCGTGGAACCGGCGAAGGAAGCGGCCCAGTTTGGGAGCTTCTTCTTCATCATCGAGGGTCGGCAAATCACGGCTAAAGATCAGAACAAAATCCTGTTAGGTGAAGGTGTCGCCAAGTCTTTAAATCTTCCCATCGGGAGCTTTGTTACGGTTCTCGCCAACACGCCGGAAGGCGGCTTGAATAGCCTGGAGTTTGAAGTGGTCGGCGTCTTCCGTACCTTCTCCAAGGACTTCGACGCGCGAGCTGTCCGCTTGGCGCTGCCCGACGCGCAGGAGCTGTTGGCCGCTAAAGGCGCGCACGCCGTAGTTGTGTCACTTGCAAACACCTTGGCGACCGATGCGGTCGCTTCGCGCATTAAAGCGGCGCTGGCCGGACAAGCGTTCGAAGTTAAAACCTGGTTCGAACTCGATGATTTCTATGCGAAGACGGTCGACTTGTACAAAAGCGAGCTCGGCGTTTTGCAGTTGATCATCTTGCTGGTAGTGCTGCTCAGCGTCGCCAACAGCGTCAATATGACGGCCTACGAAAGAGTCGGGGAATTCGGCACGTTAAAGGCGCTCGGCAAACGCGATTCCGATATCTCGCGCATGATCATTCTCGAGAACTGTCTGCTGGGCTTATTCGGCGCGACCCTTGGCGTCGCCGTTGGCGTCGCCTTGGCCTGGGGCATTTCTGCGATCGGGATCCCCATGCCGCCGCCGCCGAATTCCAACGCGGGATACACGGCGTATATTCGGATAGTGCCGAGCGTTTTGATTGTCGCCTTCTTGATCGGCTTCATTGCCACCGTGCTTTCTTCGTTGCTCGCGGCGCGCGGCGCGGCGCGGGTACCCGTGGTCGAGGCCTTGCGCCAAAATATTTAAATGACTTCATACGCGCTAACCTACTGAGCAAGGTCGATGTCCGCATTTGGCATGGCGCGGATGTTCGCCCGCGAAGTACTCGGAAGATCGCAGCAGCCACGTGGCGCGACACCAGCAGCCCTGCTCGGGGTCGACGGGATTATCGCGGCGATGGAAGACGGCGGTGCGAGTGATGGACGTACCGCCGCCGGCTATCTCTACCATAGCGCGCGGATCTCCGTCGTCATTGCGGGGAGCAATATCTGCGCGGATTTCGGTTGTGGCACTGGCGTTCAACTGCTCCAGGTTGCGCAACTAAATCCGGCGATTCAATTCCTAGGTATTGATCGCGAACCCACGATGTTGGCGCGGGCAAAGACTGCGGCAGAACGTGTAGGGATCCCGAATGTGGAATGGATGGTGGACGATATCACGCGCCCCACGGTGCTGCGCGAGCGCAAAGTGGACGCGGTGATTTCAACCATGACCTTACACAATCTCGAAACCGCGACAGACCTAATGGCCTGTACCTCCGCCATGGCTAGCCTTATCGGCACAAACGGCGCGGTATATATCGAAGATTTTGCGCGCTTGAAATCACCGCGCTCAATTGATTTCTTCGTTGGTCTCAATGCGCCGATTCCGTACGACCGCTTTGCTGATCTCTACCGCTGCTCTTTAAACGCGGCATTTACCGTGCGGGAATTACGCGAGGTCGCTACCGTTCTCAGCGGAATCAACGTTCATACAACTTTCCTTGTGCCCTTTCTGGTTGTCATTAAGACTGCGGACCGCACGCTTGCGCCGACGCTTCGCGCACGGATTCACGCGATGCGGGATGCACTGCCGACGACTTATAAGAAAGATCTGGATGACTTACGCAAGTTTTTCGCGCTAGGTGGGTTGGCGAACGATCCGTTTGCGTAAGCCGGATCCCGTCTCGAATTCGAAGGGCGTCTATTTGCCCCCTCACCCTAGCCCTCTCCCGCGAGGGGAGAGGGGATGAATTCGCGCGGGCGTACAAGCGTATGTTAATGTCATTCGCAGGGCAGGCGTCTCGGTTGAATCGCAGCATTCTTTCACCCTCTCCCCTTGCGGGAGAGGGTTGGGGTGAGGGGTAAAGATTTACGATGCACCAACTCCCTCTCCCGCGAGGGGAGACGGAATGGAGAGCGCGATCGGTCTGGTAACAAGCGCGTAACCTTTACTCAGCGCTTAAGTAAAAATCCAGCACCCGATCGAGCACTTGTCGATTATTCACGGCTAGTATCCCGTAACTATTAAGTTGCTTGCTCGTGATTTCATTCGAAAATTGCTGCACGCCAGACAAATAGTCGAGATAAACCGGCAAGGTACCGATCGCTCGCCGCTCGCGCTCCGGAAGCAAGCGAGCTAGCGCGCGCACCAACCGCGTAAAGTTGGCGGCGCTTAGGTCCAAGGTTGGCAACCAACCCATGCGCTTCGCCGCGCGAAATTTCGCACGGACGATTTCGCGCAGCTCCGTCAGACGCAAAGCATCCTGCGGACCGGAACAGAGGTGGAATATTTTTCCAATCGTGGCGGTATCCATCGACGCCGCCACCACAGCTCGCGCAACATAATCATTCGGCACGATATCCAACGTGCCGCGCGCGATATCGGGATACACGCCAAACGTACGGCGACCGGATAGGAAATCGCAGATAAAATAAAAGATCTGAAAATGGATCACGGCGCCGGTGTTCGAGTCCCCGACTACCATGCTCGGACGATGAACGGTAGCAGAGAAGCCACCGGCGATCTCATTTCTAAGCAGATCTTCCGCTTCGGCTTTCGAGGCTTCATACGTGTTGTGGAATTCTCGCGGCTCGGTGATCCAAAGTTCCGGCAAAGCGCCCTCACGCCGCCCCCCAACGCCCACGGTGCTGATGAATTCGGTTTTGCGCAGCGCCCGACAGGATTTGCTGAGTGCGATGACGCTTTGCACCGGGAAGAGCGCCGTCTGACGCGCTTCGTCCAACGGCAGATTCATGCGCACGCTTGCAGCGCAATGGATGATGTTTGTACAGCTTTGAGTGAGAACGCCCTGATCCGCAGTATTAAGGCCAAGCAGCGACTCGGTAATTTCACCATTCATCGGCGATACGCGAGTTGAAAGCATTTCGGAGGACAGCGCCGAATAATGCTCGCACCAGAATTTTTTAAGCTCCTCAAACCGTGAGTCTAAGGACTGGCCCTTCTTGGCGCGAAGCAAAATATAAACCTTCGCGTCCGGCCGTTGCAGGAGCACGGGAACTATCGCGCTGCCGACAACGCCTGAAGCACCGGTGACGAGGTAGACGCTCAACGGTTGTTTACCCGACGGTCTTTGGCCGCTGTGGCACTGGTTGCCGCGTTCAACTGTTCGAGCTCACGCCTCGTGGCGACGAATTTGAATTTGCCTGTATCGAAGGCGCTCAAAATTTTTCGCTCGTAGCGATCAAGTTTTGACATTTGGTGCACTCCTAAGCAAATGATCCGCGTTAGCTTGCCCAGTATTTCCGCCAACGATCGCAGTAACCGCGCAGTGCCACCGCACTCAGCCGGGAGTCTGGTCGAATGCGCTAGCGAGCAACTCGGGACTTCCAATAATCGGGACGACGGCGCTGGCTCTCGACAACCAAGATGTACACCAAGTTTTCGCTTTCGGTGTAGCGGAGGTTGTAGGGGAAAGTGTCCAACACCCACTTGCGAAAACCTTCGGCATCAGGAGCACCGGTCTTCGGATGCCTTAATAGTTGCTCGATTGCGCGCCGAACTTCGTCGGCGAACCGTTCGCCCAGACCGAGTGCTTGCGTCTCGTAATAGAGGATCGTTTCGACCAAGTCCACCTCAGCCTCAGGGTGGAACTCGTATCTCATCTCACCAGCAGCGCTCGAACGTTTGCAAAAACTTGCTCGCCAGGTATGCCCTTGGCGCGTCCATCGAGTAGCTCTTGGTGTCGCCTTTTCGCCTCAGCGATCCAAGCTCTTTCGATATCGACTTCCGGCGGACCGTCGAGCTCGTCAATCAGCAACCG
This sequence comes from Gammaproteobacteria bacterium, assembly GCA_016191285.1. GTDB lineage: Bacteria > Pseudomonadota > Gammaproteobacteria > CAIKBL01. The sequence continues at coordinate 80,097 of JACPPA010000002.1, read as the reverse complement.
AATCAACGCCGCCTTGTCGCTTTTACTGAGTTCCCGGGCCTTCTCCTCAACCTCCGCGAGGGTCGTCGTCATTGGGCTTCCTCTCCATTAAATGATGTGTGTTCGCTAAGTGTATCGCGTGGACTTGGCACTCGCTAACGCTTGAATTGAAGCGCGCCGCCCCCCGGCACCAACTCGGCCGAACGCACTGAACGGCGTCGCTTTGAATGAAGCGTTTAGTGTCGGCAATGTCCGGCCAGAGAGAACCACTGCCGGCGAAGTCGATTTTGCGAAGGCGACAACGACCAAAGGTTGGCGAGCCACGGCGCACGTCCACCACAACGTCGAAAACTTCGCCATGGACCACGCTGACGAGTTTCGTTTGCGCGCCCGGCTCTTGGAAATGCAGGTCGCGGAGCACGCCATACGCTGAATACGACAAATTGTCTTGTCGCAGTATTAAGGCCAAGCACCGGCTCGGTAATTTCGCCATTCATGGGCGATACGCGAGTTGAAAGCATTTCGGAGGACAGCGCCGAATAATGCTCGCACCAGAATTTTTTAAGCTCCTCAAACCGTGAGTCTAAGGACTGGCCCTTCTTGGCGCGAAGCAAAATATAGACCTTCGCGTCCGGCCGTTGCAGGAGCACGGGAACTATCGCGCTGCCGACAACGCCTGAAGCACCGGTGACAAGATAGACGCTCAACGGTTGTTTACCCGGTGACCCTTAATCGCGGTAGCCCGAGCTGCTGCTTTTAGCTTTTCAAGCTCACGCTTCGTGGCGACAGACTTAAGTCTTCCTTTTTCGAAGGCGCTTAAAATTTCCCGCTCATAGCGATCAAGTTTTGACAAGCTGCACCGCTTTGAATGATGGTTAAATGGCGGTCTCTAGTAAGGCGCGTGGATTCTTGTGCGCAATTGCTAGCAGTGTGCGGGCGGGCCCGGAGGGTGCCCGGCGTCCTTGCTCCCATTCTTGAAGCGTGCGTACCGATACACCAAGCAGGCGGGCAAACTCGGCCTGGCTTAGGCCGACGCGGGTGCGTGTTTCTGAAACTGATGGAATCGTTATTACACGACCCGTTTCACCACGTTTGAGCTGACGAATGCCTTCTAGTATTTCGGCACCGATACTGCGCGTCTTTTTCCTACTCATGTTCGATCTCCCTGCGAATGGCGCGGAGCATGGGTGTTGGAATATTTTCCGTCACGTTCTTTGGGTAGGTAATGAGCCGAGTGAACAACGGTGTTTCGACAAACGTGAACGCCCGGCAGACTGTACGTCCAAGACGTATAGATGTCGAGCGCTATGTTCGGGTCCAATGCCTAACCGAAGCCCTACTGCGAGACCGAGCATCGCACCCCCTCACTCGCCCTCTCTTACAAGAGAAGGGGCGAGTGGTCTCGCTTGAAGAAACAGTCTTTCACTCTCTCCCCTTGCGGGAGAGGGTTGGGGTGAAGGGTAAAAATGCCTCACGCCGCGCCTTGATCCCGACTACTACGTGGATCAAGGCGGCGTTGACTTCGCCGCTAACAATTGAGAATACACACGTCGCTGTTTACCATTTCATTGAAACTCGAATCGGCCGCTTCCACTCGCGCGAATAAACTATCCAGTTCCTCGCGATAATTCTCTTCAATGACTTTACGCCGCAGCTTGAGATTACTCGTGAGTTCGCCGGATTCAATGGCGAAAGCGCGTTTGCTGATCGCGAGGCCAGCGGGTCGCATATAGTCTGACTCATCACTGAGCACCACCGGGACCTGATCCGCCACGCGACGCGCAAATTGTTGAAAGCTGTTCGCGTCTGCGAGGGAGGTGATAGTTCCCGGCGTGAGGGTTATGAGTGCACCCACGGCTTTTCTGCCTGCACCGACGACGACAGCCTGGTCGATGCCCGCGATTCGCTTTAGCTTCGATTCAATCCCAATCGGTGCGATCTTTCGCCCCGTCGAAGTTTTGAAAATCTCAGAAATGCGACCGACCAAGTGCAAATATCCATCGCCATCGATCACGCCTTGGTCGCCGGTTGCCAGATAACCTTCCTGATCTATCGACGCTCCTGATTCACTTGTGAGATATCCTCCGAACACGCCGCCGCCTTTGACCAATACCTCCCCTTCGCTCCCAATTTTCACCTGGTTGGCGCGAAGCACACGCCCGACTGAGCCAAACCGATAGGCGCTTACGCGATTAATCGCCACCGGAACTACGTTTTCGCTAAGGCCATAAGCCTCAAGCACGAGCAAACCCATCGCGTGAAAACGCTCCAAGAGCCAGCGCGGAAACGCTGCCGAGCCGCTTACCATAAAACGCACCTCGCCGCCCATCACGGCGCGTAGTTTGTTCAAGACCAGGGTATCGGCGAGTCGATAGGCGGCCCTCAATACACCACTGATTGGACGCCCATCTCTTTGGCGCCGCGCTACCGCATTGCCAATTCGCAAAGCTGCGGCGACCATCCCACGCGCGAACGCGGACTGCCGCGCCAAACGTTGATCAATGCCTTCGTTAAGTTTCTCGAAAAAGCGCGGCACGGCAATAAAGACATTCGGCTTGATCGTGGGTAGATGCGAAATAATGGTGCGGGGATCGGCGACGAAATACGTTTGCGCGCCACGACCCGCCGCGCAGAAGTTGAGCATCCGCTGAAACAGATTCGAAAGCGGCAGCCAGCAAACCAGGCGATCTTGCGGGGTAATTTCGAGGAAGGCTTCCAGAATGCTTTCCACCGCAAGACAGACTTGCGCATGAGTATACCCAATCCCCTTCGGCGCGCCGGTGCTGCCGGAGGTGAATACTATGGTCGCCAACGTTGCAGGTGATGGCGGCTCGATCTGTTTGCGTGGTGGGTTCTTCGCGAGTAACTGCTCCATGATCGCCCATGGCAGTTTTAGTTCTGGCGGCGGCGCAGATTTAGTAATCACCGCCACGAATCGCAGCGTAGGAATCTGCGCAGGGTTAAGGCGTGCAAGTAATTCAGCGTGACCGATGACTAGACCCGCAAGTCCGCTAGCGTTCGCAATCGACAATAAGCGCTCCGGTTGATCGTGCGCGTCCAATCCCACAATGGCGGCGCCGAGCAACAAGCCCGCAAGTTGAAAAGACTCCCACGCTTGCCCCGTCGGCGCCATGATGCCGAGCCGGTCATTGGGCTTAAGTCCAAGGTCAGCAAGCCCTGCGGCGAGTACGCGCGCCTCGGTCACAAACTGACCCCACGAGGTTGGCGTCCACGTGGCATCCTTATGCGAGTAAAAAGCCACGCTTTCGGGCGCCTGTTCTGCGCGGCGCAAATAATAGTCAACCAAAAGCGTCGGCGCCGCGGTCACTACTGTTGCGCCTCAGTCGCGAGGATTAGGTAACAATGGGATCATAAGCACCGCGCGGCAGGTTGATTCGCAAATCGTCACTGGTCATGTCCAACCATTTGAGATGCTCGGTGGTGTGGCGGCCAAGGAACCAACGTTTACGAATCATCAAATCGACGATAGGCGCCATGAGGCGCCACTCGGAAAGTTTGGCCTTGCCCTCACGAATCAAGGTGGCAAATTCCGGTGCGTAGGGGTTGTAACCAAAATGCTTGAGATCCGAATACATCAACAGCCAGTTAATCGGATAATTGCTAAAGACTGGGCTCGCATTGCGCGAGGTTTCAATGAGGCCCTTGTCGACCACGATTTTAATCGCCTCATCTTGGTTATAGGGCCACGCGTGGAACGGGGCGAGGTAGCGCGGGAATTGGGTCGCGACCGGATAATTCGCGGGATTAAAGAATCGACTAAGCTCGGCCGCGCTAAATTGACCGCTCTCCACCAATCCCGGTGGCGTCCAATCCGTGTGCTCAATTAATTTTCGCGAAAACTCATACAGCATTCGCTCCGGCTCGGGCTGCCCGGGCGAATAGCCCGCCATGACCAACGGGATATTCTTCTCGAGCGCAACCTTGATGGCATCCCCTTCGAATAACGGCGCATAAACGTAGGAAACGGTGTACACCGCGCCGCGCGCTTCCTGATTGCACAGTAAATAGCGAAACAGCTTGCGATAGAATTCAGCAGGCGGTGCGTAGGTCAGGTGGTCGCAGCCCAGTTTGGCAATCGTTCGTTTAATATTCTTCCATGCCACATCCGGAATGTTCACATCAACCGTGAACGCCAGCACCCGCAAGCTTTTTTCAACGACGAGTTTATAAAGAAGTAAGGCGCTGTCCTTGCCGCCACTGAAGGGGACCAACACGTCGTACTGCCCCTGGCCGCGGCACGCGACCAAGGCCGCTTCTAAGTCTTGCTCGTATTGCGCACGATCCGCATCCTCACTACGCAGCATATCCGGCGAAAATTCTCGACAGAGTTTGCATACTCCAGCCGCATCGATTTCGGCGCCCGGAACAGTGGCCGGTAGCAAGCATCGCTTACATTTTTTCATTGCGTCGCCTTGTATGGGGATCCTTCGTTGGCGTCTCTTGTAATCATACGATAGTCAATACGGATCGTGTGTGGCGATGCGGAGGAACGCGATATCAACCGTTGATAGAAGCACTACGAACCAAGCCCCGCAATGAACTGCGCCGCACTCACTCGCCAGTTCGGAATTCGGATCCCGAACGTTCGCGCGAGCTTTTCGTTATCGAGGTATGAATTCGCGGGGCGCGGTGCAGGGGCGCCATACGCGGCGGTAGTCGTCGCACGGATCGTCGCAACCTTATTCGACAGCAGTCTGTGCCTTTGGCCCAGTGCAATAATTTCGCGGGCGAATTCAAACCAATTTGTCGCGCCATCTGCGGTCAAATGATAGGTTCCGGATACCTCGCTTAGCCAGTTGGTACGCTGCTCAATATTAAGACTATCGAGCACTAGCGTGGTGGTATCGGCGATCACACGACTCCACGTCGGCGCACCCTTTTGGTCGGCGACAATTTTTAACTCGTCGCGTGTGGATGCTAACCGCAGAATAGTCTTGACGAAATTACTACCCTGCTGCCCATAGACCCATGAGGTGCGGAAAATTAAATGGGCGCAACCCGACTCGCGAATGGCGACTTCGCCGGCAAGTTTAGTACGTCCATACACACTCTGCGGCGCCACGGGATCATCTTCGCGGTAGGGATCTTCCGATCTGCCGTCGAACACATAATCCGTGGAATAGTGAACTAATCCCGCGCCGATTTTATTTGCCGCGCGCGCCATTACGCCGGGCGCAATTTCATTGGCAAGGCGCGCCGCCTCGGGTTCCGACTCTGCCTTGTCGACTGCGGTATACGCTGTCGCGTTAATCACAAGCTGTGGCTTAACGTTCGCGATTACGCGTCCGATTGCATCGACATCAACGATATCGCAGCCATCGCGCGTGAGCGGCGTAACCTCGCCCACCAGCGTTAATGTGCGCGCCAGTTCGGATCCGAGCTGGCCGTTCGCACCGAACAAAAGCAAAGTGGGTCGCGTCACGTTAGATCGATAGATGGCTGTTGCGCTTAACCGTGAGTGGCTTCTTCGAGTACCTCGGTGGCCCATTGGTTCAGGCTCTTGCCCGCTGCCTGCGCCGCGACTAAAGCGGCACCGTGCACCTCCGGGGGTACTCGTAGCATAAGCTTGCCGGATGCAGACTTCTCCGGCCGGACTCCTTGCTCCTTACAGTCGCGCAAAAACTCTTCGATGGCTATCACGAACGCAGTGCGCAATCCTTTCACTGTTTCACCCTGAAAGCCGATCATAGTGTGCAGCCCAAGCACGCGGCCAACAAAGACGCAGTCGTGCTCGTCGAACTCGACCCGGGCAGTGTAACCTTTGTGGTTCATGGTGTTCATGGCTTGACCCCTGCACGTTCCAGCAATTCACGAGCCTCTTCGACCTGATAGCGCTTGGCCTGTTTGCCTGGGCGATGACAGGGCCACCGCTCGCGCTGCCGGCTTCTTCTCCGCCCTTACCCGTGTGTCTTCAGCGCACGGCGAGGAACAACTTAAGGTGATCATCCGGAAAGGCCTCAAAGCCGTAGCGGCGATAGAAATTCGCTGCTGATTCGTCGAGCGCGTCGACGAACAAACCGACGACACCCGCATGCTCTCTGATCCGTCCGACCCTGACTATCGAGTCCATAAGCAGCAATTCTCCCAGATGTCTTCCCTGGAAGTCCCGATCTATGGCCAATCGTCCAAGGCGAACACCTGGGATCACTCGCGGCAATTTTTTCCTACGCGACGTAGGGAGTGCGGTAGTCTCGACTTCCGCGAGTGTCAGCGCGTAGTAACCGCAGATGCGGGCAGGATCTTCTTCCAAGTTCGCGACAAACGTTTTAGACAGTCCTTTTTCCTGATGCTGTTTTGCAATGTTCCGTAGCCATAAATTCAGTTCCTCTCGACCACAATCAAAGCTCCTTCGATTATGGTCGCCAGTCAAAGACATTATTTGCATTGGCGAGTTTCGCTTTGCGATAGCGTCGAGTTGCTACCGCTAACCGGGAGTTGATCTTCGGCGGATTTGCTAATAAATCGAGTAGGAATTCGCAGTCCCTTCGCGACAGATGGATGGTCTGTTCGCGTTCAAAAACCGCTTGGGCTTCTTTGAGCGCCGATTGGACCAAAAACTGATTAACGGTGGCGCCAGTTAATTCCGCGGCGCGACTGAGTGTGTCATAGACGTTACGCGGTACTCGCGCTCCGATTCGCTCTTGTTTTGTGGCATCAGATTTCATGGTTAGCGTCGATAAAGTCGATAAGGAAATCATAGCACTGACGCCAAAATGGCGCCATACGCGGATCGCTTTGCGGTGGGCCGCCGGGAGGTCCTCTCAATCGTCGATAGAAGCTCTCCCTCCAAGTCCAGCAATGAATTGCGCAGCGCTGACCCGCCAGTTCGGAATGCGGATCCCAAACATCCGCGCGAGTTTACTATTGTCCAGTCGCGAGTTGGCGGGGCGTGGGGCGGGCGCGCCATACGCCGCTGTAGTCGTCGCACTGATCGTCGCAACCTTGTTCAGCAGAAGTCGGTGGATTTGACCCAGCGCGACAATTTCGCGCGCGAATTCACACCAATTCGTGGCCCCATCGGCAGTCAAATGATACGTCTCCGAAACGTCCCTGAGAGCGTTCTCAGCCTGCACGAAGTTTAAGCCACCGAGCACTAATGTAGTCGCCTCCGCAATCACCCGACTCCACGTCGGGGCACCGGGTTTGGTCGGCGACGATTTTTATTTCATCTCGCGTGGCCGCCAATTTGAGAATGGTTTTGACAGTGTTGGCCGCATCACGTTAGGACGTTGGTGTGGTGTAGACCGGCAATGAGTCGGGATTGAAGTCGCGAAGACGCTGACCCTGAAGATCTTTCTGCGACAGGCTTGGCGTCCCTATCTCCGGCCATTGAATCCCGATATCGGGATCGGACCACGCGATAGTGCGTTCATGCGCTGGCGCGTAATACGCATCGCATTTGTAGCTGAAATAGGCGGTTTCGCTTAACACGCAAAACCCGTGGGCAAAACCGCATGGAATATAGAACTGTCGGCGATTGTCGCCGCTCAAGATTGCTCCCGCCCAACGGCCAAAGGTCGGCGAGCCACGGCGCACATCCACCACCACGTCGAAAACTTCGCCATGAACCACACTGACCAGCTTCGTTTGCGCGCCCGGCTCTTGAAAATGCAGGCCGCGCAGCACGCCACGCGCTGAATACGACAGATTGTCTTGTAGAAATTGCACGCGCACACCAAGACTGTCATAGCGTTCGACGTTCCAGGTCTCCATGAAAAACCCACGCGCGTCACCAAAAATGCGCGGACAAATAAGGACTAATCCAGGAATATCTAAATAGGCGGCCCGTGTGCCTTGTGGCGTCTCGTGGGTTTCGAGAATGCTCGCGCCGGAGATCCCATCAAACTTAGTCATGCGTTAAGAGATTCATCAGATATTGCCCATACGCGTTCTTCAGCAACGGTGCGGCCAATCGCTCAAGCTGCGCGCGATCAATAAAGCCCATGCGGTAGGCAATTTCCTCCGGGCACGAAATTTTCAAACCCTGACGACTCTCCACCACGCGGACGAATTCGGTCGCGTCCACTAGCGAGTCATGGGTACCCGTGTCGAGCCATGCGGCGCCGCGACTCAGGATTTCAACCTTGAGCTCGCTGCGCGCAAGATACGCTTTATTCACGTCCGTAATTTCAAGTTCGCCGCGCGGCGAGGGCTTCATCCCTCTCGCGATGTCGACCACGCCATTGTCGTAGAAGTAGAGACCAGTGACGGCATAGTTGGATTTTGGCTTGAGCGGCTTTTCCTCGATATCCAGGGCATTGCCATTAACATCGAAGTTCACCACGCCGTAGCGTTCAGGATCGCTAACGTAGTAGCCGAACACCGTCGCGCCATTCTCACGCGCCGCCGCGCGTTGCAGTTGGGCGGAGAAACCATGTGCATAGAACAAATTATCACCGAGCACCAGGCAGACCGGCGCGTCACCGATGAAGCGCTCACCGATGATAAAGGCCTGCGCAAGACCATCGGGGCTCGGCTGCGGCGCGTACTGAATATTGCAACCCCAATGTCGTCCATCACCCAATAGCGCTTCAAACTGTGGGAGATCGCGCGGCGTGGAAATCAACAAGATGTCACGAATCCCGGCGAGCATCAGCGTGCTGAGCGGATAATAGATCATCGGCTTGTCGTACACCGGCAGCAATTGTTTGCTGACGGCGAGCGTGATTGGATACAGCCGCGTGCCGGAGCCGCCAGCGAGAATGAGACCTTTTCTATTCATTGACGTTTCTTACCCCTCACCCCGGCCCTCTCCCGCAAGGGGAGAGGGAGTAATGCGATGCTTGAGAGGGTTAGCGTGAGGGGGGAAGTGCCCCTCCCTGCGCGCTGTTCGAATCGCTTAAGCACCGGATAGCCCCAATCGTTCACCGCGATAGGCGCCTGATTCCACGCGTGCACACCACTCCGCATTATCTAAATACCACTGCACGGTTTTTGCGAGGCCCGAATCGAAAGTTTCTAGCGGTTGCCAGCCGAGTTCGCGCTGAATTTTAGTCGTGTCCATGGCGTAGCGAAAATCATGACCTGGGCGATCGGCGACGAACGCGATCAGATTCTCGTGCGCGGTGCTATCGGGGCTCGGTCGCTGTGCATCTAACAATCTGCAAAGCGTGCGTACGACGTCGATATTCTTACGCTCGCTACTGCCGCCGATATTATAGGTGTCGCCGATCCGACCCTGATCCAACACCAACATTAGCGCACGCACGTGATCGTCGACATACAGCCAATCGCGCACATTCTCGCCCTTGCCATAGACCGGTAAACGCTCACCGCCCACTGCCTTCCGAATCGTCAATGGAATGAGCTTCTCTGGAAATTGATAGGGTCCGTAGTTATTAGAGCAATTGGTGATCAAAATCGGGAGTCCGTACGTTTCGCGCCAGGCGCGCACCAGGTGATCGCTCGCCGCCTTGCTCGCCGAATACGGGGAACGCGGATCATATGGCGTCGATTCGGTGAACAAGCCTTCGGCGCCTAAACTGCCGAACACCTCATCGGTCGAGATGTGATGAAAACGAAATTGCTCCTTGGCCGGTGACGACAGCGTCAACCAATAATCCTTGGCGGCCTGCAGCAGTACGTAGGTCCCGGTAATATTGGTTTGAATGAAATCGGCGGGACCGTCGATCGAGCGGTCCACATGCGATTCGGCTGCAAGGTGCATCACGGCGTCGGGTTGGAATTCTCTGAATGCCTGCGCGACGGCCGGCGCGTCGCAGATATCCACTTGCTGAAAGGTATACCGCGGATCGCGTTCGATCGCGCGCAGCGATTCTAAATTGCCGGCATAGGTCAGCAGGTCAAGATTAAGAACCTGCCAGTCTGTATTCGCAAGCGCGTAACGGACCAGGGCGGAACCAATAAAGCCAGCGCCGCCGGTGATTAGAACTTTTTTATTCATCTGTGCCAGTTCGGTATGAAGCCTTAATTTTAGCGGCGAGCGCCACGCGATCTAGGGCGTCGCGACAATAGTTGCCCTGTTCGTGTGCGAATGCTTGCGATGACGACAAACGCACCCCCTCACCCTAGCCCTCTCCCCCGAGGGGAGAGGGGATAAATTCGAATCCGTTGGTACGGAGAAACACTTTGGCGACTCGCGAAATTACGCCCTCTCCCCTCGTGGGAGAGGGCCGGGGTGAGGGGGAAACGACATCCGCGCGCGACCCTATCCCCCCGAACTCCGCAGATCCTCCGTAATCGTCCGCAACAACGATTTGATCGACGCCGTGGCACTCCCCTCAAACGATTCGCGAGTCAGAACATAGGGAATGCGCACTCCGTGGTGTTCTATCGGTTCGCCGATGGCTTCGAATTCAATCCCATAAATCCGCAAACGGCGCGCGAGCTTAGGTTCCATGATCGCGAATACGCGCGCAACGCCATTGATTAGGCCCATCGTCGCCGCGCCTAGATATAACCCAATCGCGATATGCGGAAATACGCGCCGCTCAGGCGTGACGGAATTATCGTCCTCGATGGCATTTTCGGGTCGCTCACGTTCGCCACGCCGGCGGCGGAATTGGGAGACCACGGCGATTCGCGATATTTCGGCCGACTTTGACCGCCAATCGACGCCGAAACGGTCCTCGAGGGCACTGCCGGCGACAATCACGCTCTCAAACGGAAAGGCACGCTCGCCGTCCGCAGTGCTCCGAATGAGGCGTACGCAGCCAACGTTCTGGCCACTGGCCCGATGCCGTAAAAGGCAGCACAAACTATCGATATCATATTGATCGGTCTCGCGCTTGTCGGGAAATCGGTCCTTGTCCTCCCAGCCCAACTCCTCGGCATACACCGCATAGCGGATCCGGTAGGCCTGATCCCGCAACTCAGGTGTAATCGCCGCGACCATCGAAAAGTAATGGCGGAAATCCTCCACCACACGTTCAGTATCCATTGGCCTGCGCCCGCGCTATGTACATTACTGCCATCACTCTATTTCGTAATCGACGTTAAAAAGTGTAACATCGGGTCGATTCGTCAGGCGTACTCACTAAAAAAGTTCACTCCATTGGAAGGAGCAAAGATTATGGCTAAGAGCCAACAGCTGGTTTCATCGTTGGGGGCGACCGTCGTCGTGGCGGACGCGGAGCACGATTTCTTTATCGCGGAGCACGATGCCCATGAGGATGATGCTCCCGCCGATACCACCCCAAAGCCGGTGAAGAAACAAGCAACTGAATTCTCATCCGCGGTTAAATCCCTGTTAACTCACACGACTTGTTACAAGTAAATTCGATATACCGGTGTGATTCACGCTGGAATATTGTATTTCTTTAGAAGGTGATAAACGGTCGGTCGACTGACCCCTAGCAGATCGGCAGCCTTGCCGATCTGTCCGCCGTTGACCGCCAGCGCATGCTGGATGGCATTGGCTTCGGCAATTTCGCGCACCTCGCGCAAGGTCTTAAAACCCGTAGCCGCGGGCGCGTCAAGTTCGAGATCGTAAGATTCGATAATAGGCCCGTCAGCCATGATTGCTGCGCGTTTGACTCGATTCTCGAGTTCCCGCACGTTGCCCGGCCATTCGTAACAATCAATCGCGGCGAGCGCACTCGGACTAAAATCAAGCACCGAACCAGCATTCGATTCGCGGTACTTGTTTAAAAGCACGCGCGCGATCAGGATTGCGTCGCCCGGGCGCTCACGGAGCGGCGGAATTGCAATCGATACCTCGCTCACGCGGTAGTACAGATCTTCGCGAAACAGATTCTGCGAAATTAGCGCCTTGAGATTTTTGTGTGTGGCGCACACCACGCGAGTATCGACCGGGATCTCCTCGCGGCCGCCGACGCGTTCGATCACGCGTTCCTGCAAAAAGCGTAGCAGCTTAGCCTGCAAGGCGCCGGGCAAATCGCCCATTTCGTCCAGAAATAAGGTGCCGCCTTCGGCGTATTCGATCTTACCCTTGGTTTGTTTGGCGGCACCAGTGAAGGCCCCTTTCTCGTGACCGAATAACTCGCTTTCGAGTAGTGATTCCGGAATGGCCGCGCAATTGATCGCCACGAAGCGCTTGTCTTTGCGGGCGCTCAACTCGTGGGTTGCCCGCGCCAGGATCTCCTTGCCGGTGCCGCTTTCGCCGAGAATTAGCACGGTGGCGTTGGTTGGCGCGATTTTTTCGATGCGCCGACAGGTTTCGAGCATTTGCACACTGCTGGCTACGATCCCGGCGAGCGGTTCGCGTCGAGTTTCGAGCAACCGCCGGTTTTCGGTTTCAAGCTCGTGCATCCGATGAGCACGCGCAATGATCAGCCGCAGCACATCGGGGTCGATGGGCTTTTCGTAGAAATCGAAAGCGCCCTGCCCGACTGAGCGCACGGCAACTTCGCGATCATCATTACCGGTGATCACAATCACCTTGGTCATCGGCGCCACGCGTAAGATTTCGCGCAGGGCGCGTAAGCCTTCAGACGCGTTGGCGGCGTCCGGCGGTAGACCGAGGTCCAAAGTCACTACCGGCGGCTCATGCCGCCGCAACGCCTCCAGTGCCGACTCGCGATCGCCCGCGATCGACACATCATAATCTTCGAGCGACCACTTCAGTTGCTTCTGTAGGCCGCTGTCGTCATCGACGATGAGAACTTTGCCCTTGCTCATGCGGATTTTTCCAGGCGCGCCGGATGCGCTTCGTGCCCTGCAACCTCGACATAGCGGGGTAACAAAATCTTAAACGTCGTACCTTTCGATGGGGTGCTTTCCACGGTGAGCCGTCCGCCCAGGCTGGTGACGATGTGCAAGCTCTCGTAGACGCCAATCCCCATGCCCGCTTTCCCTTTCGTGGTATCAAACGGCTTGAACAAACGATTCTGAATAAATTCTTGCGTCATTCCGCTACCCGTGTCGATGATCTCGACTATCGCACGTTCATCGGTATGCGCCAGCCGAACTTGAATACTACCGTCGGGCGGGGTGGCATCTTGGGCGTTCTGCAATAGATGTTCAATGGCGGCCACCACGCGATCGCGGTTACCAACCACCTGCAGCGCTTCGGCGGTCCCAAGCACGCGCGGTACGGGTACGCGGGCACTGAGCTGGATGACTGCCTCGCGCACCACCTCTTGCAGATCGAGCACTGCGGTCGGGCCGGTTTGCGCGTGGCGTAAATTGCCGAGCATTCGATTCATCTTGGCCACCGCATCGCCAACGGTGGTGAACACATCGGTAATGAATTCAGGATTACTACGGTGCTTCTCGGCATTACGGGTGACGAGCGAAAGTTGCGCCACTACGTTTTTCAAATCGTGCACCAAAAACGCCGAGAGGCGATTGAAGGCTTCGAACTGGCGCGCGTCAGCAAGCGCGGCGGTCGCGTCCATCAGCGCTAAATAACTGGCGGCTTGGCGTCCAACCGTGGTCATCAGCGCGCGATCCTCCCACGACAGACGCGGTTCGGTGCGCGGCTGACAGAGCAGTACAAAGGCCACCAAATTCTCGCGGTGGACGATCGGAATCAATAGCCAAGCGCGCGGATATTCAAGCAACCAAAACGGAATAGCCGTGTGTTCGCTCAAGCTCGCGCGAGTTGCTTCTTCGCGGATATCGATGACATGGCCGACGCTGCGCAGTGACTCGATCAACGGATGATCTTCGGCGATTTCCTGTAAAACGGCGGTCTCAATTTCCCAGTTGGCGGTCGGCGCAAAGGTAGAAGCCGCGCCGCGTTGCCACAATGCCCCGCCGGTGGCATCCATGATATCGGCAATGGCTTTTAACATCGCGCCACGTAATTCGCCCGGGTCGTCTTCAATTTTCGATAAGCGATTCGTAAACGACAACCACACCTCACCGTAATCATATTTGTTGCGGTAAAAGTGCTGAGCCAAGAACAGCCGTAAGCGCGACCGCAACCCCGCGGAGCCGAGCAACGTGACCAATAACACCAGCGCCGCAAACAAGAACACCACGCGTAACGCACTGCCCCACTCGCCGCCATACACCCGTAGGGCATACCCGACACTGGCCATGGCGAGTAAGTACGCGCCGACACCGAGTAGCGCGGTGCTATGAAACGCCAATTGTCGAGAGACGAAGAGATTGAGCTGGGGACCGCGATTACGCGACGCCGAGATCGCAATAAGGGGCACCGCTACCGCATTCGCCGCGCCGCGTCCCGCCCACAGCGCCGGATTCAGTTGGTTAAATAGCAAACCGTCGGCATAGAGCACAAAGTCGTAAGCGTAGATCGCACCGACGCCGAGACAGAGGAATTTAATCGACCATCGGCGCTCTAGTGCCACATTGCGATAGAGCTGCTCGATTAGGATCAAACCGATGATCGCGAGCGATAGAAACGACAAAAGTGCGGCTTTGGACAACGCCGCCAAAGATAATCCCGACCACTGATAGCGATTAGCGATGAAGGTAGCCACGGCTACCGATGCCGCGGCGCTCGCACCGACCAACAAACGGCGATAACGACGCGAGGCCGTGCCCGTTTGATCGCCCGCGTGAAATATCGCGGCGAACACCGCGAGCCAAGCGAGATTGCGCAGGACTTCGAGCAACTGTAGACCGGTAAATCCCAGCGCAGGCAAGTCTTCGTTGTAGTACGCCGCGTGTACGCCCAACCACGCGGCCGAGATCACGCTCGCCGCGATGATGGCGCGCGCCACGAGGACGCTTCGATTATTGACGAATTGGATGAGTGCGAGCGCGATAAAGCACAATGCACCGGTGAAAGAAGCGACAACGCCGAAATTAGGCATACGCCTCGGAGTGCCGCGCGCGGAGGCAATGGAGACGATTGCGCGGACAATCTTGCATCAGGGGTTAGAATTCTCTCAGCGTGCGCCTTTACCCCACAGTATAACTTGGACCGTCTGTAACAGGATGTTCACGTCAAGAAATAAACTGTAATTCTTGAGATAGTACAAATCGTATTGAAGCTTTTCACGCGAATCTTTGATGGAAGCGCCATAGGGATACGATACCTGCGCCCAGCCGGTGATCCCCGGTTTAACGTGATGCCGTAAGTCGTAATACGGGATGGCGTTGGCCAGTTCCGCGACGAATTCCGGCCGTTCCGGGCGCGGGCCGACGAAACTCATATCGCCCTTCAACACATTGAACAGTTGCGGCAGTTCGTCGATTCTAAATTTGCGAATAATAGCGCCGACGTGGGTTACCCGATCATCATCATGCCGTGCCCACACTGCCTCGCCATCGTGTTCCGCGTTCTTGCACATCGATCGAAATTTATAGACTTGGAACTCGCGACCGCGCAGCCCCACACGATTTTGGCGATACAGGATCGGCATGCCGGATTCGAGCGCAATGGCAATTACCGTTAACAGCATCACCGGCAAGGTCACCAGCGCGAGTAAGCTCGCGAGAATAATATCCAGGATCCGCTTCTCGGTTTTCTTTAGAACGGCCTGCGTAAAGCCGTCGGAATAAATGACATTACTAGGATGCATGGCATCGAGCCGGATCTTGCCTAACTGGCGTTCAAGGAAGACGGCTTCTTCGATGATGCGTATGCCGTACATTTTGCAATCCAAGACTTCCTGGATTGGCAGACCTTTGCGGCGATCATCGATGGCGACGACGATCTCGTCGGCCGCAAAGCGATCGGCAAGTTCGCGCAGGCTCCCGTTCGGGCGAATGATTTTCGATTCGCTCACCACCAGCGGATCGATGCCAATATCGATGAAGCCGATAATCGAAATGCCGCTGCGGTCGGACGTGCGGCGGAGATTCTCGATTTGGCGCGCGCGTTCACCAACTCCCAGCACCAACACGCGCCGCGCAAAACGCGCGTCGGTTGTCGCCGAGCAAATCAGGCGGCAGGTGGCGATGCCGACAAAGGAACTGATGAGCGCAACCGCGTACGTCGCGCCACCGACGATTAGGATCGGGAACGTCATGTAGATGACGCCCATGACGAGGAAGCCGACCAGAAAACTGAGGCACAAGCGGATCAGCGTGGTCATCGGCCCGTCACGCTGCTCGCGCTGATAGAAGCCCATCGCGATCATTCCAGCCAGCATCGCCAAACAAAAGGCAACGGCCTTGGCCCACAGCGGTAGGCCGGTCCCGTGCAACGGACTGAGAGTCGGTGGCTCCAACGCCATCCCTAACACGGCGCCCAAATAGATCGAGACCAGCAGAATCAACGTCTCCGCGACGCCGAGCAGCAGCAAGGTAATAGGAATGTAGTGCCTGAATATTCTCAGCATATGCAGTCCATGGATGCCGATGGTTATGCGCTCACGGACCGACCAACCGGGGTCGCGAGCAATTCTTTGAAAGTAAGGGAGCAACCCTTGTGCCAACCGAAAATAACTAGCGGCGGGCGGTGCAAAGGATTGTGACGAATTACAGATCTGAATTAATAAATTAATTAAAACAGCGGTTTAGAATTTCAGCGGTGAGCTGGTTGAGCGCCTTAAACCGCCGGTTGCAGACCAGTTCCGGGCTCGGCGGGGATTGGCCATTAACTCAAATTGGCGCAGCCTGTCGGCCAGCGGCGACAACTGCCGCGATCCGGCAGTCCGGCAGCTAGTGCAAGTACTCAGCGAGGGTCTCGAGCAGGATCTGCTTTTTGATGGGTTTGGTTAGATGAGTGGTACAGCCGGCTTGTAGACTCTTATCAAATTCCTCCTTCACGGCATGCGCGGTAAGCGCGATGACCGGAATCGCGGGCCGACCGGTTTGATGTTCGAGACGCCTAATCTGGCGAGTCGCCTCGTGCCCGTCCATGATGGGCATCTGGACATCCATCAGCACCAAGTCGTAGCGTCGTTCTTGGAACCGCACCAGTGCTGCCGCGCCATCTTCGGCGGTATCGAGATCGTACGGTTCACGGGTTAAGTAGGCTTGGATCAACAGGCGGTTATCGGAATTGTCCTCCACTAATAAAATTGACCGACGCGCAACACCTGCCGCCGCCGCAGTGGACATCGTCTGGGTTATCTTCGCTTCCGTCGCGCGCACACGGACTAAAGCGATGAACAAATCGTTACGCTTGATCGGCTTAACCAGGTATCCACCGAGGCCAAGCGCCTTGGCGTGCTCAACATCCTGCTGCAAATTCGACGAGGTCAGCATCACCACACTGCGCGCGACACCACCGAGCGCCAGGATCGCCTCGATCGCCGCAAAACCGTCCATCTCGGGCATTTGCGAATCACACAAAATAAATTCGAAGTTCGACTTCGCCTCGCGCGCCTTTTGAAAGGCACGCACGGCATCCCGTCCACTCGTCGCCTCGGTGACGCGCGCGCCAAGTGCCGCGAGCGTCTGACTTAAGATCAACCGGTTAGTCGCATTGTCGTCGACCACCAGGATCGGAACACCCGCGATCTGCGGTTGCGCGACCACGCGCAGATTGGTTGCCGTGGTTCGCGTGAGATCGATTTCGAAACTAAAGACGCTGCCCTCGCCAACGACGCTGTCGACCCAGATAGTGCCGCCCATCATTTCGGCCAGACGTTTGGAGATCGCAAGCCCCAAACCGGTCCCGCCATATTTACGCGTGGTCGATGAATCGACCTGCGTAAAACTGCCGAAAATCGCGTCGCATTTGTCGCGCGGAATACCAATCCCGGTGTCCGTTACGGTGACCCGCAGGCGGAGCTTTGTCGCAGTCGTAGTCACGACCTCCGCCGCCACGACAATTTCACCCTGCTCGGTAAATTTAATCGCATTGCCGACGAGATTCAGCACGATTTGCCGCAGACGCGCCGGATCACCGACGACAACAGGCGGCACGTTACCCGCGACATTTACCGCAAGTTCCAGTCCCTTGGCCGCGGTTTTTAGCGCGTAAATATCGGCGGCCTGCTCCAACAATTCGCGCGGTTCAAATTCAATTTCTTCCAACCGCAACTGGCCGGCCTCGATCTTCGACAGATCCAAAATGTCATTGACCAAACTGAGCAGCGCCTCGCCGGCGTTCTTAAAGACCCCGACGTAACGTTCCTGCTCCCCGGACAACGGGGTGTCGCCGAGCAACTCCGCCATGCCGATAATCGCGTTTAGTGGCGTACGGATTTCGTGGCTCATGCTGGCCAGAAAATCGGACTTAACTTTGGACGCCGCCAACGCCTGGTCGCGGGCCACGGCGAGTTCCTGAGTTTGCCGCTGGACCTGATCTTCGATCACGCGATTACGCGCGGCCAGTTCGCGCGTCTGCAATTCTTTAGCTCGCGCCAACGCCACTAATAGCAGCGTAACGCCCGCGCTCAAGACCAGCGCGGTGAAAATCAACGCGCGATCGAGATCGGCCCAGTACAGATCACGGCTGGTGTTTAAGCGTACCGAGTAACGGTCAAAGCGCACCTGGCTAGTTTCCGTCAGTCCCTTGAGGATTAATCGCGCGTGCGATCGGTCTTGAGACTTACGCAGCAACAACCGTCGGCCGCCGAGGCCTTCGGATTCAAGGTAGATATCGATGCCTAGAGCCGGGTCGGATACTGCTTGTTCAGTAAGGCGTGCTGCATCAATCACTAGAAGCACTACACCCGCGATATCGTTTGCCGAAGCACTTGCGCGCAGTACGCGTCGCGCAAGCACGTATTGGCTCGCGGATAGAGTCTGTTCCGCAAAGGACACCGGGATGGCGGCGTCGGTTTCCAGCGCGGATTCCAGATCGCGGGCGTATTGATTATGCGAGTCCAGCGATAATTCTTCCGGATAGGGCGTCGCGGAGGAGGATGAGCAGCTGTTGTATTGTTTGAACTTTCCGGATCCGGGGGCGCCGGCGCGGAACCAAATCGCCCCTTGGATAAAGTTGTAATGCTTGAGGAGATCGCTACAGAACACGCGAAACCCATCCGCATTTGACGCGGCGGCCGCGGCTTGGAGAAAACTGCCGAGCGCGTAGAGCGAATCGTCCGCGGCTTGTACGCGCGCGCGCGTCACGTCGTCAATCGATAGCGACTCAAAGGCAAACGCGCGGGTTTCGGCATTGATCGCATTATTCCACGCGAGCAGCAGTAACGCGCTCGAAAACGCGAGTCCCAAGGCCAGGGCGACGGAATAGAAGAACCAAATCGACGGTTGCCGCGGGCTGGTCGGCATGACCGCGGAAGAGACAATCTGGTGGAGATCCGTGTTCAATCGTAAACAGGTTCGACCCGCGCCAGATAATCCGCGAGCTCCGCCGCTGCGGCCATGATCGCGTCGCCGTCCACCCGCAGCGCCGCGGATTCGATCGTGTCACCGATTTCAGTAATGACATCGAAGCCATAACCGCCGCCGGCGCCTTTCATCGAATGACCGATGACCCGCACCGCGGCATAATCCTCATTAGCGACCAGCGACTTTAGCGAATCCACGTCGCGTCGGCGATTCGCCAGGAATCCGGGAATCAAGTCCTCTATATCAGGATCAATCTTGACAACGATACGCGCGCTCATGGCAGGCCTCCCCGCGGTTTCCGCAACCATCGATCATTCAGCAGCCGCGCGAAATTCACCGGCTTCAATCCCATACGTCCCCAACAGTTTGTAGAATTCGGTGCGATTTCTGCCGGCAATTCGCGCCGCCGTCGCGACGTTCCCGTTGGCGACGCGCATGACACTGATGAGATATTTTTTCTCGAAGTCCTCGCGGGCTTCCTTAAGCGTTTGCATGCTCCCCGACTCTTCGCGCAACGCCCGCATCGCCATCGCCAGCGGAATTATCCCGCCGGCGGTCAGCGTGGCGCAGAGTTCAACCGCGTTCATCAACTGACGGACATTACCTGGCCATGCGGCGGCCGTGAGATATTCAAGTGCGTCGGGCTCGAATCGTTTCTTAAGCCCATGGACCTTTTCGGCATGGCGAGCAAGAAAATGTTCGAGTAACAATGCAATATCTTCACGGCGCTCGACGAGGCTCGGCATGCGTAATGGAATAACATTGAGCCGATAATAGAGATCGTCGCGAAATTCGCCGGCTTTGACCAGCGCCTCCAGATCATGATGCGTTGCTGAAATCACCCGCACATTGATCGGAACGCTCTTGGTCGAGCCCACCGGTCGAACTTGGAGGTCTTGTAAAACGCGGAGCAATTTAACCTGCAGACCATGCGGCATGTCGCCGATCTCATCCAGAAATAAAGTCCCGCCATCCGCCGCTAAAAATAGCCCATCGTGACGATTATGCGCACCGGTAAACGCACCCTTCTCGTGTCCGAATAATTCAGATTCCAGGAGCTGCTCGGGGATCGCGCCGCAGTTAATGCCGATAAACGGCCGCTCGCGCCGTGGGCTTGCGTCATGAATGGCGTGCGCGAGGACTTCCTTGCCCGTGCCGGTCTCGCCGGCGATGAAAACCGACACGTCGCTCTGAGCTAGGAGTTCGCTTTGTTCGATCAATTCCGAGATGAGCGCGCTCCGGTGAATGAGCCGTTCAGCGAAGATCCCTTTCCGTCCACGCCGTACCGTCGCCGTGGCTAGATGCTGTCGCACTTCTTTTAGCAGTTGTTCTTTCGCGATCGGCTTGGTCAGAAACGCCGCGGTCCCGAGATGCGTGGCTTGCACCGCATCGGGGATCTGCGCCTGCCCACTCAACATGATGACGGGAAGCAACGGATTTGACGCGTGGATCTTGGTCAGTAACGCTAACCCGTTCATCCCTTCCATAAAAAGATCGGTGATGACCACATCGGGACGTGAAATCGCAATGCGGGTTAGTGCATCTGCGCCGGTGGTTGCCGTGTGCGTCGCATAGCCGGCGTGGTTAAGCCAGGTCGCAACGAGGCGCAGCATGTCCTCATCGTCATCAACAATTAGTACGGTTCCGGTGGTGATTTGGTCTGCCATGGGTCGCGATGTCCTCGATCGCTGCTCGAGTTACTCCACAGTCACGGATTTCGCGAGGTTGCGCGGCTGGTCGACGTCCGCGCCCTTGAGCACGGCCACATGGTAGGCCAACAGTTGCAGCGGAATGCTGTAGATAATCGGCGCAATAACGTCGTCCACGCTAGGGATCGGGATTACATGGAAGCCCGGCTTGTTTGGCACTTCGACGCGTGAATCCGCGAACACATAGAGTTCGCCGCCGCGCGCTCGCACTTCTTCAAGATTGGATTTGAGCTTTTCAAGCAAGTCATTATTGGGAGCAATCGCGATCACGGGCATTTCGTCATCGACCAACGCCAAGGGACCGTGCTTAAGTTCACCAGCGGGATAGGCTTCGGCGTGGATATACGAAATTTCCTTAAGTTTTAACGCGCCTTCCATGGCGATGGGATACATCGAGCCACGTCCCAGATACAGCATGTGATGTTTGTTGACGAAGTCCTCGGCCAAGGTCTCGATCGCTGCATTGAGCTCGAGGACGACATTCGCTTTACCGGGCAAACTTTCTAGACAGCTAACGAGGTGAGCTGCCTGTTCGGGTGTCATCGCGTGACGACGGCCCAAGGCAACGACCAGCAGCATCAGCGCCGCTAATTGAGTAGTGAACGCCTTGGTCGACGCCACGCCGATCTCAGGCCCCGCGCGCGTCATCAATACCAGTTCCGATTCACGCGTTAACGAACTTTCGGGAACATTACAGATGGCAAGCGTCGACGCATAACCCGATTTTTTGGCTTCGCGGAGCGCCGCCAAGGTATCCGCGGTTTCGCCGGATTGCGAAATCGTCACGAATATCGCGCCCTCGGTGACGACTGTTTTGCGATAGCGAAATTCGCTGGCGACTTCGACCGTACAGGGAATTCCGGCGAGGGCTTCAAACCAATAGCGGGCGACCATTCCCGCGTGATAACTAGTGCCGCAGGCCACGATCGTGATCGATTTAACGCGATCAAACAGCTTGTCCGCATCGCGTCCAAAACATTCGTCGGTGACTTTGCCGCCGACGATGCGGCCTTCGAGGGTTTCCGCCAGCGCCCGCGGCTGGGTGTAGATTTCCTTCAGCATGAAGTGGCGGTAACCCGATTTCTCCGCCGCATCCGCCGCGAGGTTCGAAATCGATTGCGCGCGTTCGACCCGTTGACCGCTAGCGTCGTAAATGAGTACTTCGTTGCGTCGAACGTCCGCGATATCGCCGTCTTCCAGGAAGATAAAGCGCTGCGTCACCGGCAACAGCGCAAACACATCGGACGCGATAAAGTTCTCGCCGATGCCAAGGCCTATCACCAAGGGACTCCCGCGCCGCGCGGCAATTAATCGATTCGGCTCGCTCTTCGCTATCACACCCAAGGCGAACGCACCGTCGAGCACCAGCGCGGTCTTTTGGACTGCAGCTAACAGGTCATCACCGCCTCGTAGAAAACCATGAATTTGGTTAACCGCGACTTCAGTGTCGGTTTCCGACGTGAAGTCGTAGCCATCCGCGGTTTGTCGACGGCGTAGTTCTGCATGATTCTCAATGATGCCGTTATGCACCAACGCCACTAAATCACCAGCCACGTGCGGATGCGCGTTACGCTTACTCGGCTCCCCATGCGTTGCCCACCGGGTATGGGCGATACCGATAGCGCCTTCCAAGGGTGAGGTAATCAATTCCTGCTCCAGGCCGACGACCTTGCCGAGCACGCGCCGCCGTTCGATGTTTTGGCTGAGCGAAATGACCGCCATGCCGGCCGAATCGTAGCCACGGTATTCAAGCCGTTTGAGGCCTTCCAACAGGATCGGAGCGACAAAACGTTGCGCTACGGCGCCGACAATTCCACACATAAATTGCTGTCTCTAAATCAACTTGCGAAGGTATCTGAAAAATAGCCAAGCACTTTGTTACGTCACATGCCTCGGATTCTATAGCGGCCTTAATGGCTAGATTCTCGAGCAATCTCCGCATTTATGCGGAGCTGCGCTTGGTGCATTTGGCTGGGCGTTAGATTATCCGTCATCAAATTCAAATAGTCGGCGGCACTAGTCTCGCCCTGCGCGAAGGCGGCGTGCAGCCAGCCGTAGGCTTGATGATAGTCTTGCGTGACGCCGAACCCGCGTAAGTACAGCAGCCCGAGATTTTTCTGGGCGCTCGGATGTTGGCGTCGTGCGGCTTTTTGGAACCACTCACGTGCGACTTGCAGATTGCGCGGCACACCCAAACCCAAGTAGTACTGAATTCCAAGGAGATTTTGTGCGTTGAGATCACCGGCCATGGCAGCGAGTT
Organism: Gammaproteobacteria bacterium; assembly: GCA_016191285.1. Taxonomy (GTDB): domain Bacteria; phylum Pseudomonadota; class Gammaproteobacteria; genus CAIKBL01. The sequence continues at coordinate 57,042 of JACPPA010000002.1, read as the reverse complement.
CAAGCGGCCGATGTGCAGCCGCAAATTCACCGGCCTGGAACAGGGTCAAGCCGTCGCGGTGGGAATCGCAGGCGATCAGGCCCACACCCAAAATTGCGAGCGCGGAAATCCAGACGTAGGGGCACCGCTCGCGATAACCAAAATTGCTGCTGATCAATTTCGGCGACACACTCAGAAGCAATTTGTTCGGAACCATGCTGATCGACCCTCGGTGCCGATCTTCGGTCGAAGACCCGCTCATCGAAGTTCAGGAGGTAATTTGGTCGGGGCGGCGAGATTCACAACAGAATCATAAATTATTGTTAATACTAGATCTTTCCTTTGTAGAATTTCATAGTTACCACGATTATGGCTTCAATACCTCTTTGCGATTGCCTGCAATATTTGGGGATACGCTGTAATCGACTCGACGCCTAATTTCTGAGCAGTATACGCGGCACTGAACTGCTCCGGATGAAACAAGAGGCACTTTTCGACTTTACTGAGCTTCCTAGGCGGCGGGCCTGTAAGGGTCGGCTACGGACGGTCAGGGACTTCCTCCGTTAACCAACCTTACCGTTCGTTCGTACTGATTACTTTCCAGTCGATCTCAGCGCAGCCAGCCGCAAGCGCGGCGGTACGGGTTTCCGGAAGCAACCATCTTTGATGTACTGATACAGCGTGCTACGCGATAGGCCGGTACGGTGCTCAACTTGCCGGCGACGTAGGATTGCCAACTCATGGTCCAGAATAGCGCGACGACGTCCACAGCACGCGCCGCCGCGCTGCGTCAAAATAGAAACCAGGCGTTCACAAGCAATGTATTGTTGTCCCCGGCGTTCCGCCCGAATCCATCGTAGTTGAGATCAGCGCCGTTGAAGCTCAGATAGTTGATGTATTGCAGGGTCAGCTTGAGATTAAGCCACGGCTGGAGGTAAGACTGCACTTTACCGAACGGAACGTAATCCAGTTCGGCGATGAAGGCATCGCTGTCGGGCCGACCCGTGCGGCTGCCCCCGATTGGACCCGCGGCGTAGAGTCCGTTGTCGCGTGTTCCCCACGTGTTCTGATAGGCGATGACGACACTATAAGTCTGACGAAACGTGTAGGTGCCATTGAGACGGAAGGTATTGAGGTAGTCCGTCAGATTGGTGCTGTTGCCAAGGGCCTGGCTCGCGCGATTGTGCTGTTCCTCCCAGAGATAGGTCGAGCGCACTTCGAAGATATGCAGCATCGTCCCCAGATATTGATACGTCGCGTCGAAGCCTAGATCCGTGATGCTATCGGTGCCGCTACCGGTGATGCGCCCCGGATAGACATCGGCGTACAGGCCGTAATGCCCCACTGCAAAGTAATGGCCGCCCCACGCGCCGGGATCGTTCTGCAGCGTGACCCGCCAGTACGGGGCCGCGCCCGCGAGCTTAGCCTCGTCGGGGGCGAAAGTCCCGAACGTCCGTTGCACACCCTTGGAGAAGGTCGCATAGGCGCCAGCCTCCACATAGAGCTTGTCCGCGTACATGGCGTAGGCGGTCGCGCCGCCGACTTGTCCGGAGAGGCGCCCGTCAACCAGTGCCGCCGCGGCGGGTGTCGGTGCGAGTGGTGAGGTATTCACAGGAAAGCCCCAGACCGGCGTCGTATTCCAGAGATCCTGTACGGTCGGCGAATTATTGAACATGACACCGTAGTCGAGTCCGTGACCGCCCAGCGTGGTTTCGAAGTTACTGCGCAATTCCGTCATGTCGAGCGCGACCTTCGCGGCGACCCCATCGTAGGTGATCTGACTGTACACCCCGAGGTGGGGCAGGACGCGGCCGGCAATAAAGATCGACGCTTGGTCCATCGTGAAATTATCGTTGTCGCCGTAGCCCGGGGCTGGACCGTTGGGAATGCCCCGATCCGTGTGGGTGAGGGAGCCCATGATCGTACCACTCACGAGCGGTACTGGATTCGGTGCAGCGCCGTCGACGTAGCCATGGAGCTTGAAGGTGCGCCCGTACGGCGTCAGTGAAGGACCGAACGCCTGGGTATGACAGAGATTGCATGAGGCGCCGGTCTGGCGCGCGAACGCCGGCACGGCTTGGACTGTCCTGGGTAGGGCGAACATGAGGGCGATCATCGCGCCAAGCATGGCGAAGAGCGCCGTCAGCACGCGCCGGCAATCACTGCGCGAACGATTGGAATTGGCCATGGTTGCTCCTTCTCATCATGGAAGACAACGATAGATTGCGGCGCGCGAAGCAGTGTTAATTCGACTCGATACCGCCTTAACACCCCGCCCTGAATACGCCGGTATCATCCGCGATGCCCGGTGCCGTGCCTCTGATTTGGATCAATCGTTCGCGCTGCGCCCGCACCGAGGGTTGCGAAACGGCACGCCTGGCGGTGCTGTGCTTGACTCGGGTCAAGGCGGAAGTTCAGCGTGCGGGCATTCTGGGCGTAACAGTTGCCGATGCGGCTGATGGCGCGCATGCCAAGCCCGATCAGATCGCAATGCCCATGCGAGCGCAATGTCCAATTTGCGCTACAACGTCAGACGAATGCGCCTAGCGGAAACGGCGCTTGAAACATCAGGGTGCAGGATGAGCCGAAAAACAACCTCGCTGGGCGTCGTCCTGATCGCCATGCTGATGGCCTCCTCCGCCAGTGCTCCCGGGCAAGAAATGACCCCGGGCGCGAGTGTAGACAGCCTTCTGGAATACGCGAAGGCGCACAATCCGGAGTATGCGGCGATGCGCCTCGAAGCGGACGCTGCCGGACAGCGGGTCACTCCCGCCGGTGCGCTGCCCGATCCGAAATTCCGCGCGGAACTGCGGGACATCACCAAGTCCGGGGAACAGAATCCGACGCTGTCCCCAAGCCGGGTCGGCAGCACCCGCTATCTGCTGATGCAGGACGTGCCCTGGTTCGGCAAGCGTGACCTCAAGCGTGAGATTGCCACACTGGAGGCCGAAGGTGCCAAGGGCCGCACCATGGGAACGTGGGCAGAGCTATCGGCGCGCATCAAGTCGACCTTTGCCCAGCTTTATTACGTACATCGCAACGAACGGCTCACCCGTGAAATTCTCGATCTCATGGCCCGTTTGGAGCAAGTTGCCCAGGTTCGCTACGCCGGCGGCCTCGCGGCACAGCAAGACGTGATTCGGGCGCAGGTCGAGCAGACCAACCTGAAAAACGAACTGGTCGCCCTGGAGAACGAACGCCACCAGCTTCAGGCGCGAATGAATGCGCTGCTCGCCCGTCCCGCCGGGTCACCGCTCGCCGAGTCTGCTCGCCTGCGCGCTCTTCCCGCGCCGGGGAAACTCGATTTTGCGGCGCTGGAGGATCGCGTGCGTGCCCGCAATCCACAGCTTTTTGCGGAAGAAGCGCGCATCAAGGCCGCCGAAAAGAGCCGCGATCTTGCCTACAAGAATCGTTTCCCCGATTTCACCGTCGGGGTCTCACCCATCCAATATGGGAATTCCGTCAAGGAATGGGAGTTGATGGTCGAACTCAACCTCCCCTTGCAGCAATCCTCGCGGCGCTCGCAGGAGCAGGAATCAGAGACCATGCTCGCCGCCGCCCAAGCGCGTAAGGAGGCGGCCGCTAATCAGGTGTTCGCCGATCTCGCGGAGCACCTGTCGGGCCTCGACGCTGCCCGCCGTACCGAGGCACTAACCACCACCAGCCTGCTGCCGCAGGCCGAACTAACCTTTCAGGCGGCGCTTGCCGGTTATGAAACCGGCCAGGTGGATTTCGCCACGATGCTGGATGCCCAGCGACAGATCCGTCAGGCCAGGCAGAGCCAGATCAAGGCGAAGGCCGAAGCCCAAATACGCCTCGCAGAAATCGAACGACTCTTGGGAGAGGATCTATGAAACAGGGAGCGAACATCGCCCTCGGCGTGATCGCGGTGGCCCTGGTGGCCGCTGCGGGCGGCTACTGGTTCGGCCACCGGAATACCGCTGACAGCCACGGCGCTACGGCTACACCCATCGCGTCTTCCACCCCGATCGAAGGTACCGAGCGCAAGATCCTCTACTACCGCAACGCGATGGGCCTGCCCGGCACTTCGCCGACGCCGAAGAAGGATGCGATGGGTATGGACTACGCCCCGGTGTTTGCGGACGCGGAGGGGAATAGGGCCGGCGAGCCGGCCGCCAACCAGATCAGTATCAGCACCGAGAAAGTCCAGAAGCTGGGCGTCAGGACAGAGGCGGCCAGCCTGCGGGCCTTGGGCAGGATCGTCCGGGCGGAGGGCCGCATCGAGCCGGACGAGCGCCGCATCTTCACCATCTCGCCCAAGTTCGAAGGTTATGTCGAGCGCCTGCACGTCAATGTGACCGGCCAACCGGTCAGCAAGGGACAGCCGCTGTTTGAGGTCTACAGTCCGGAACTGGTTTCCGCCCAACACGAATACGCCATTGCCGCCCAGGGTGTGCAAGCCATGAAGGACGCCGGCGGCGAGGCCCTGAGCGGCATGAAGCAGCTCGCCGAGTCGAGCCTGATGCGGCTCGAGAACTGGGATATTTCCGCGGAGCAGGTCAAGGCGCTCGCCAACTCCGGCGAGGCCCGTCGCACGCTTACCTTCCGCTCCCCGGTCGCCGGCATCGTGACCGAAAAGAAAGCGCTACAGGGCATGCGCTTCATGCCCGGCGAAGCCCTCTATCAGGTGGCCGATCTCTCATCCGTGTGGGTAATCGCTGATGTCTTCGAGCAGGACATCGGTCTGGTGCAGGCCGGCGCCAAGGCCAAGATCAAAATCAATGCCTATCCAGGCAAGGTTTACGAAGGCAGGATCACCTACGTCTATCCGACGCTGAAGGCAGAGACCCGTACGGTCCCCGTCCGCGTCGAATTCGCCAATCCGGGGCAGTTGCTCAAGCCGGCGATGTTCGCCCAAGTGGAACTGTCGGTCGGTCACCCCGGGCAGGTGCTGGCCGTGCCCGATTCGGCTGTGATCGACAGCGGTACGCGTCGTATCGTCATCGTGCAAGTGCAAGCAGGACGCTTCGAGCCACGCGAGGTCAAGCTCGGTCCCCGCAGCGACCCCTATGTGCAAGTGCTGGAGGGGGTTAAGGAAGGCGAACAGGTCGTAGTCGCGGCCAATTTCCTGATCGACGCCGAGAGTAATCTCGAGGCCGCCGTGAGTGGCATGGGCGGTCATACCGGGCACGGCAGCCCGGCGAAAACGGACGCCGCTGCCCCGGCCGCCAAACCGGCTGCCGCCGCTCACTGACGGCTAAACACCATGCTGGCCAAAATCATCGAATGGTCGGGCAGAAATCCGTTTCTGGTTCTGCTCGCCACGCTGTTCGTCATCATCGGCGGTATCTATGCCGTCGTTAACACCCCGATCGATGCCCTGCCCGATCTCTCGGATGTGCAGGTCATCGTCTACACCGAGTATCCCGGCCAAGCGCCGCAGGTGGTAGAGGACCAGGTGACCTACCCACTCACCACGGCCATGCTCGCCGTACCCAAGTCAAAGGTGGTGCGAGGCTTCTCCTTCTTTGGCGCCTCGTTCGTCTACCTCATTTTCGAAGACGGCACCGATATCTACTGGGCCCGCTCGCGGGTTCTCGAATACCTGAATGTCGTTTCGGGGCGCATGCCCAAGGGCGTGACGCCGTCGCTCGGACCGGATGCCACTGGCGTGGGCTGGGTCTTTCAATACGTCGTACTGGCCAAAAACAGGACGCTGGCAGAGCTGCGTACGATCCAGGACTGGTATTTGCGCTACCAGCTGACCAAGGCCCAAGGGGTCGCCGAGGTGGCTTCCATCGGTGGTTTCGTCCAGATCTACCAGGTCACGGTAGACCCGGTGAAGCTTCGCGCCTACGGGATTGCGCTGTCCAAGGTCTCGCAGGTCATTCGCGACTCCAACCGCGACGTCGGCGGACGGGTGGTGGAAATGGCCGAAACCGAGTACATGGTAAGGGGCAAGGGTTATCTGCGCGGCACGCGCGATCTGGAAATGCTGGTGGTGAAGAGCGACAAGGGTACCCCCGTGCTGATTCGCGACATCGCCCGCGTCGAACTCGGGCCGGATGAGCGGCGCGGCCTCACCGAGCTCAATGGCGAAGGTGAGGTGGTCTCCGGTATTGCCATGGCCCGCTACGGCGTGAACGCCCTGGAAGTGATCCACAACCTCAAAGCCAAGATCGGCGAGGTTGCCGCCGGCCTGCCAGAGGGGGTAACCATCGAGGTCGTCTATGACCGTTCCGAGCTGATTTACCGCGCCATCGCAACGCTCAAGCGAACGCTGATCGAGGAGAGCGCGATCGTCGCGGCAGTGTGCATCATCTTTCTGCTGCATGTGCGCTCGGCGCTGGTTGCCATCCTGATGCTGCCGGTCGGCGTGCTGATTGCCTTCATCGCCATGCGCGCGCTGGGCATGAACTCCAACCTCATGAGTCTGGGCGGCATCGCCATCGCCATCGGCGCCATGATCGATGCGGCCATCGTCATGATCGAGAACGCCCATAAGCATCTGGAGCGGCTGCCGGAGGGTCACTCCGTCCACGATCGCGCCGAGGCGATGATCGCGGCGTGCAAAGAAGTGGGGCCGGCGCTGTTCTTTTCGCTGCTCATCATTACGGTGTCGTTCCTGCCGGTCTTCACGCTGGAGGCGCAAGAAGGGCGGCTGTTCGCCCCCCTGGCCTACACCAAGACCTTCTCCATGGCCGGTGCGGCCTTGTTGTCCCTCACGCTAGTGCCGGTACTGATGATGCTGTTCATTCGCGGCAAGATCATGCCCGAGGCGAAGAACCCGGTGAATCGCTTCCTGATCTGGCTTTATCGTCCGATCATTACCGGGGTGATGCGCTGGAAGAAGCTGACTCTCCTGGTGGCCTTGTTGGCGCTGGGCGTTTCGGTCTACCCAGCATCCAAGCTCGGCAGCGAATTCATGCCGACGCTCAACGAGGGCACGCTGTTGTACATGCCGGCCTCACTCCCGGGCATGTCGATCACCAAGGCGGCAGAGTTACTGCAGACGCAGAACAAGATCATCAAGCGCTTCCCCGAGGTCACTTCGGTCTATGGCAAGGCCGGTCGCGCGAACACCGCCACCGACCCCGCACCGATCGAGATGTTCGAGACCGTGATCAACCTCAAGCCGGAATCGGAATGGCCGGCCGGCATGACCATCGACAAATTGATTGGCGAACTGGACAAGGCGCTGCAAATCCCCGGCGTATCGAATGCCTGGACCATGCCCATCAAGGCGCGCATCGACATGCTGTCGACCGGCATCCGCACGCCGATCGGGATCAAGGTGTTCGGTAAGGATCTGGGCGAGATGGAAAAGCTGGCCAAGGAAATCGAAACCGTGGTCAAAACCGTGCCGGGGACGACTTCGGTCTTCGCCGAACGTATCACCGGCGGTTTTTATCTCAATATCGAACCGGATCGCGAGCAACTGGCCCGCTATGGTCTGGCAGTCGGTGATCTACAGGAGGTGATTGGCACCGCCCTGGGGGGTGAGCGGGTGACTACTACGGTCGAAGGACGCGAGCGATTCGGCGTACAGGTCCGTTACCCGCGGGAATTGCGCGCCAACCCGCAGCAAATCGCCCGTGAGGTGCTGGTGTCGACCATGGATGGCAGCATGATTCCGCTCGGCCAGATCGCCACGGTGGACCTCGCCAAAGGCACTCCGGGCATCCGCACCGAGAACGCGCTCCTCTCCGCCTACGTCTTCGTCGACATTCGCGACCGGGACATCGGCTCCTACGTCGCGGATGCGCGCCAGGCGGTGGCCGATCAGGTGAAATTCCCGGCGGGCTACTACATCACCTGGAGCGGCCAGTTCGAATACATGGAGCGGGCCGTCAAGAAGATGAAAATCGTCATTCCGGTGACCCTGCTAGCCATCTTCCTGCTGCTTTACCTCAACTTCATGCGCCTGACCGAAACCCTGATCGTCATGCTCTCGGTGCCCTTCGCGCTGGTCGGCGGAGTCTGGTTGATGTGGTTGCTCGGCTACAACCTCTCGGTGGCGGTGGCGGTGGGCTTCATCGCTCTCGCCGGTGTGGCCGCCGAAACCGGTGTGGTGATGCTGATTTACCTCGATCATGCCTGGGAGGGCGTGAAGGCGAAAGCGCGGATCGAGGGGCGCGCCACCAACGTTGCCGACCTCTACGATGCCGTAATGGAAGGTGCGGTGGAGCGGGTGCGGCCGAAGATGATGACCGTTGTCGCCATCATGGCCGGCCTCTTGCCGATCATGTGGGGTACCGGCACCGGCTCCGAAGTCATGAGCCGCATTGCCGCGCCCTTGGTCGGCGGAATGATTTCTTCGACCGTGCTCACGCTCGTCGTGATTCCGGCTATTTATGCGCTGGTCAAGCAGTGGCAATTGAGCCGGAGTATCGAGCGCTAGGAGCCGCGGCATGTGCGCGGAAGCTCTGCGGTCGTGGCCTGCGTGCGCCGCCAACTCCGCCACGAATGCCGGGTAGTGGGTTTCAACCAGTTGATATAGGGGCGTCTGCGCGGGCCGGTGACGGGCATACTCGCCCACACGCACAGTCCGCGTCCTTGCCGGCCACTAACGGCGTCATGCCTCGCGTCCTTGCGATACGTTATCCGATAGTCTAGCGGGATCATCGATCAGCGTTACCAGCTCGGGCGCAACCAAGCTCAGCGCGCTGGCCTCTTAAAAACACATCAGGTGACTGCTCGTAACGGCATCCCTCGATCGTTTCCAACGCTCTCAACGAGCGGTGGTCGCGTTCATGTCGAAGGCGATACACGCAAGGATGACTGGTATGCGTGGATCGATAAAGGGTGCTGAAGCGAATGGCGCTTACAAAAGCTGAAATGCCGGGAAAGATGCGCAATCTTGGCCCTTCGTCATGCCGGCGAGTTCCCGGCTTTCGCCGGGAGGAATCCAGTCAAATAACGGATTCATTTTTCACTGGACCTAGTGCTCGGCGCACGGGGTGCCGGCGTAAACCGCACTTAAACAAGTGCCATTCGGTGCTGAAGCTTTTCTTGTCGAGTGCGGTACACGGCATCTGCGCGGACTCCAAGGCCATCTTCACCACGTGCTGGTCGCGAACATGGATCTATTCAAAACTGACAGGCATCCGCACCACGGTCACCCGTCGCAATGGCAGCCGGCGCAGCACCGGAACTGTCCGGTGCGCGCGCGATGGGGCGAACTAGCCCGCCTTCTTCACATAGGCGCTGCACCAACCCTTGGCGTTCACGGACTGACCTGGGAAGAGCGCACAAGGCCCCCATTCTGTATCTGCAGCACCCGAATATAATTGACAGTTCCGGCAAGTCTGGCCCTCCTGAAACCGGGCGAATTTGGTCTTGTCGACGAGCGCCGCATCATGCTTGTAACCGAGACCGACAGCCTGCGGACTGCTTTCGTCAACATGTGGCAGCTCCACCGCATACGCAACGCGGTTGAGCGCAAGTTGTCCGACAGACACCGCCGCGACGGTGACGAGACAATCCTTGAAAAAGGCGCGGCGATTAGTGGGCTTTTCCATATCTACTCCTAAATGAACTTCGGTTGATGGACAGGCTGGTGAAGCGAGCTACGACGGGATTCGTGCAGGGATCTTCGTTTTTGGATTTCGGATCATCAGCGCGGATACGACTCATCATGGGCGGCATACTCACTGGTGAATATGCCCGTCATTCTAGTACGCAATTCAGCGTCGAGCGGCCCCTATTCGAGCACTTTTTCAACGAATCGTAGCCGGCTTCGCCGGAATACGCAGCCATTCTCGATTGCGCCACGCCCGTCCTTCGGGCAGCGTCATGAGGGGTCGAACCCGAGTAGAAAAATGACCGCGCGTGGCATTCACCAAGCGTCGTCAGGATGGAGCCTAAGGAACTCGTCGCGCGACGATTTGATCTGCATCAATGATCCAAGCAGCGCATGAAACGGACTATGCTCATGGTGGCGTGAAACGAGCGTTACTGTTTCAGATAATCATGCAGGATTTCGCCATCGCCGCGAGCAGCAATTCGCTAGAGCTGCCGAAGCCCGCACGGAAGAAGCGGCTTATCGCCACCGACATTATCGCCATAAACAAGCAGTATGACTTTCGCTCCTGCTTCGATCGAATCGAGATAATCTGCGCAGTGTTGCATCATGCGCTTGCGCTCTGAGAGGTATTCCGCCCGGTTGTACGCACCCTTACTTCATCTCGTTCACAGTGCGCAAGCTGGCGCTCGATGACATCAGGGTCAAAACCGGTTTCATTGAGTATCGTGGACGCCACCGCGCGCAAGCCGCGGCCAGTCATCCGGCCCTTATAACCCAATCGGTACAACGCAAATAACATTGTGTTGTTGCTGAGCGGTTTGTCTCGATCTCTACCGGGGAATACGTATCGACTGCCGCAAGATATCTCTTTCAGATCAGCCAACATGGCAAGCGCTTGCCGGCTGAGCTTAACTACGGGATCGGTTCGCCTCTTCATGCGCTGCGCTCCGCCGGAATAATCCAAAGGGCTTTATCCGAGTCGAATTCCACCCACTTCGCGCCAATCAGTTCATTGGTACGAATAAAAGTTTGCGCCAGCAGTTGCAGGGCCAGACGAGTTTGCTTGTCCCCCACTTCGTTGTATTTGGCAATCGCTCGCAGCAGCTCGGGTAGTTCCGCAGCGCGCACGGCGGCTTGATGTTTCTTCACGTGCGGCGTCAGCGCACCGCACAGCTCAGCAGACAGGTTGCGCGCACAACCCCCAATCGCGATGCCATAGCGAAATACTTGCCCGCATACTTGTAATACCCGGTGGGCAAGGTCGAATGCGCCGCGCGCCTCTATCTTGCGTATCGCGCGCAACAACTCTGGCGCTTCAATTTGATCGATCTGGCGTTTGCCCAGGAGGGGGGAATATTGGACTCAAGGCGATGCTTTATGTCTTGCGCATGGTGCTGCACCCAGATATGAAGCTGTTTGTTGTACCACTCTCGTGCCACCGCCTCGAAGGAGTTTTCGGCGGAGAGCTTTTTACGCAGGCTGATGGCCCTGCGCTCGGCGGAGGGATCGAGACCCGCGTCTAGTTGATTGCATAGCTCGTCGCGCTTGATGCGCGCTTCGCTCAGCGTGACTCTGGGGTAGACCCCAACCGAGCGGGATTTTTCTTTACCTGCTCGCCAGTACCGCATGCGCCAATACTTCCGGCCGTCGTGGTACATCCACAAATAAAGTCCATCGCCATCGTGGAGCTTGCGGATTGCTGCACCATTGCTCTTAGCTTTCTTACACACGGCGGCGGACAACAGATTTTTGGCCATCGTGGTAACTCTTGTCGAGCGGAATTAGTTATCACGATTTTTACCAGGGTTGGCGCACGGATACCCTAGAATGCTACCACGCTACTTCAGACTATCCGGCCGACTGATATCTCCATACATCACGGATCCCAAAGGGGTTTTTAGAAATATTCTGAATGCTACTGGACTTAATTTTGGTCGGGGCGGCGAGATTCGAACTCGCGACCCCCGCAACCCCATTGCGGTGCGCTACCAGGCTGCGCTACGCCCCGACATGATCAAAAAACGCCCGCCATTGTAGCGGCTTGGCGACAAAGCTCACAGGAAAGATTTCACACCGACGGAGACGGAGGCCGGCCCCCCGGGCGACGCGCTTAGCGCGAATCAGCATGCGCCCTCAGCGCCGTAGGATGTCCAGGACTTCCTCGAGTTCGATTCGCAGCTGGCGGACGATCTGCTGGCTCATGCTGCTGTCCGCCTTCACTTCATCACCCGACAGCCGCTGGCGGGCGCCGCCGATGGTAAACCCATGTTCATACAACAAGCTGCGGATCTGGCGAATCAATATCACGTCTTGGCGCTGATAATAACGGCGATTACCGCGCCGCTTGATGGGCTTGAGCTGCGGAAACTCCTGCTCCCAGTAGCGTAAGACATGCGGCTTTACCGCGCATAGATCGCTTACTTCACCGATGGTGAAATAGCGCTTGCCGGGGATCGCGGGCAGGACGTTATTGTTCGATGCTTCCAGCATAGGCTTCTACTCTAGCTTTCAGTTTTTGGCCGGGCCTGAAGGTCACGACACGCCGGGCCGAGATTGGGATCTCTTCGCCGGTTTTAGGATTGCGCCCTGGACGTTGATTTTTTTTTCTAAGATCGAAGTTACCAAATCCCGACAGCTTGACTTGGCGTCCCAGCTCAAGCGACGCCCGGATCTCCTCGAAAAACGCTTCGACGAGTTCCTTAGCTTCGCGCTTGTTCAGCCCGAGGTCTTCAAACAGACGCTCCGCCATGTCCGCCTTCGTCAACGCCATAATTAGGTCCTTAACCGCCCCCCGAGATCATGCGCTAGGCGCGCGACAACGTTCGCCACGGCGACTTCGACTTGAATGTCCGTAAGAGTGCTCGATGAGTCTTGAAAAATCAAGCCCAAAGCAAGGCTTTTTTTGTCCGAATCAACACCTTGCCCCCGATACACATCAAACAACTGAAGGTCGCGTAAGTGCTCGCCCGCAGCCGCTTTAACGGTCTTGGTCAGCATTTCAGCGGTTACCGATTCAGCCACTACCACGCTTAGGTCACGACGCACGGATGGGAACCGGGACACTGGCCGGTAACACGTCACCGGCGCCTTGGGCAAGGCTTCGAGATCAAGCTCGAATAAGAATAGATTTCCTTGCCTATCCAAGGCGTTAGATTGCCGCGGATCGAGCGCCCCGAGCACGCCTAGAACCTGTCCAAACGCGATCACGCGTGCGGTCTGTCCAGGATGCAGGCCGGCCACGATGGCCGACCCGAACTCAACTTCCTTAACGCCGCAGGCGCGAAGGAGATTCTCTACGTCGTGCTTAACATCAAAGAAGTCAGCTTCGCGTGGGCCGCAGCCCCATTGCTCGGGCTGGGCTAATCCAGCGATCAGCCCCGCGATTCGCGTGCGTTGCAATAATTCACCGTTCGCCAGAGCAAATACCATCCCGATTTCAAACAGGCGCACGCCCGCCTGCTGCCGATGCAAATTGTGGCGGGCCGCTGCAATCAGCCCGGGCCACAGCGAACTGCGCATCACTTTCATCTCTTGAGAGATCGGGTTTGCCAAGGTCAACGGGATGGCTTGCGCGTCGGCGAAGCGCTGCCACTGCTCATCAGAGATAAAACTATAGGTGATGGCTTCGAAATAGCCGGCGGCTTGCAAGTGGTGGCGAATTTTCCGCTTCTGCGTCGCGGCAGATGGTGGCAAATTCAGACTGAGTTGCACTGCGGGGCGGCTTTCCGTCAGTGTGTGATAACCCCTTAAGCGTGCGATTTCTTCGATTAGATCGACCTCACGAACCAGATCGGGGCGATGGGCCGGGGGCGTCACCTGCCATGGTTTGATTGATTCGCGCTGAATCGAGCACTGGAGGCGGGTGAGCAATTCGTGCATTTCGTCCGCGGCGATTTCGATCCCCAGAACTTGGGCCGTCTGGGTTGACCGAAACGTAATACTGGTGGGGCGCGGGATGGCGGTCGCGAGTGTCGCGTCGGTCGTTGGTCCCGGACTTCCACCGCAAACATCGATGATTAAGCGGGTCGCATACTCCACGGCGCGCGCCTGACCGGTCGGATCGACGCCGCGTTCAAACCGATGCGAAGCGTCCGTGTGCAATTTATAACGACGTGCGGTGCCAGCCAGCGGAATCGGAGCGAAATACGCGCTTTCGAGAAAAATATGCTGGGTGGCGGTTTGAACTCCACTCGTCTGTCCCCCCATCACCCCGGCCAAAGCCACCGCCTGTTGATGATCGGCGATGACGAGCGCCTCGGCATCAAGCTCCAAACTACTCCCGTCGAGCAGGATCAAGCGTTCGCCGGATCCAGCTTGGCGTACGCGAATACCGCCGGTTAGCGTCGTGAGGTCGAACGCATGCAGCGGCTGGCCGAGCGCAAGCATCACGTAATTCGTCACATCAACAACGACGTTGATCGAGCGGACACCACAACGGCGTAATCGCTCAACCATCCAGGTCGGGGTGGCGACGGTGACATCCACGTGTTCGATAACCCGTCCGACATAGCGCGGGCAGCTACTGTCTGCCAAAAGCGCAATAGGCAAGGCCCGTTCAGAGCTGGCGGGGACTGGCACGATACTCGGGCCACGCAGTCCCGCGCCGGTCAGTGCGCTAACTTCACGCGCGATCCCTAGGACCGATAAGCAGTCGCCGCGATTCGGCGTTAAGTTGAGATCCAGCACCGAATCGTTCAACGCAATCATCGTTGATAACGCGCTGCCGATCACGGCCGTCGACGGTAACTCGAGGATGCCGTCTTGTGCGTCGCCGAGATCAAGCTCGCGCGCCGAACACAGCATGCCGTGCGATTCAACGCCGCGAATGGTGGTGATTGAAATTTGTTGTCCGTCGCGCACCACTGCCCCCGGCAGAGCCAAGCAACCGACCAGTCCCGGCCGCACATTCGGCGCACCGCACACAACGGTGAATGTGCCGCGCGTGCCGGCATCAACTTGGCAGACTTGGAGGCGGGCCGCATTCGGATGCGGCGCGGCGTGGACAATCTTCGCCGTGACGACGCCTTCGATGCCGGCAGCGATCGACTCGATCGCCTCGACCTCCAGACCCGCCATCGTTAGGCGTTCGCTCAACGCCGATAGTGACAGTGCAAGCGGCACCCACTCGGATAACCATTCCGTCGATACTTTCATCGGGGCAACGGGGATTGGTCGACGTTACGCAAATTGCCGCAGAAACTGCAGATCGTTTTCGTAGAACAAGCGCAGATCATTAATTCCATGGCGGAGCATCGCCAGCCGTTCGACGCCAAGTCCGAACGCAAACCCACGATAACGTTCAGCATCAATACCGACATTTTCGAGTACCACCGGATGCACCATGCCGCATCCCAGCACTTCCAACCAGCCGGTCAGGCCGTGCGCCGAAGGCAGTTTGATGTCGACTTCGGCCGACGGTTCAGTGAACGGAAAATATGACGGACGAAACCGAATTTGTAGATCATCTTGCTCAAAAAACCGGATCAAGAATTCGTGCAATACGCCTTTTAGGTCGCTCATCGAAATGTCTTCATCGATCAGCAATCCTTCAACCTGGTGGAACATCGGCGAATGCGTTTGATCATAATCGCAGCGGTAAACGCGACCGGGAGCGATAATCCGAAGCGGCGGCCTGCGATCTCTTAGGACTCGAATCTGCACCGGCGAGGTGTGGGTCCGGAGTAGTTTGCCATCGGGGAAATAAAACGTGTCGTGCATCGCGCGCGCCGGATGGTGCGCGGGAATGTTAAGCGCCTCGAAGTTGTGATAATCGTCCTCGACTTCGGGCCCTTCAACGACTTCGAAACCAGCTCCGGTGAACAGATCTTCGATCCGTTCGAGCGCCAGCGTCACTGGATGCAGCCCGCCCTGGGATTGGCCACGGCCCGGTAAGCTAACGTCAACGGTTGCCGTCGATAGCGCGGTGATGACGAGTTCATCGAGGGCGGTTCGCCTCAAAGCCAACGCATCGGTTAGGGCAAGTTTGGCGTGGTTGACCACCGCGCCAGCGGCACGCCGCGCGGCCGGCTCGAGTTGGCCAAGGCCTTTCAGCGCTTCGGTGATTAGCCCTTTTTTCCCGAGAAAGCGCACTCGAATCGCCTCGAGACTCGCGAGATCGGAGGCCGCGGCAACCTCGGCAAGGCCGGCTTCTAACAGCGCGGTGGCACTTTCGCTCATCGGTCGTTGGCAGCCGTTGAGGCCGCGTTACTAACCGGCTAAGGCAGCTTTAGCTCGGTCGACAAGCTCCGCAAAGGCGTTCTTATCGTTCACCGCGAGATCTGCCAACACCTTGCGGTCGAGCTCGATTTCGGCACGCAGCAAGCCATTGATGAAGCGTCCGTAGCTCAGTCCCTGCGCCCGCGCGGCGGCATTGATTCGCACTATCCACAGCGCCCGAAACTCGCGCTTACGTTGTTTGCGGTCACGATAGGCATACTGCCCCGCTTTAGTTACGGCTTGCGTCGCCACTCGAAAAACGTTTTTGCGCCGACCGTAATAGCCCTTAGCGCGTTTAAGAACCTTTTTGTGGCGCGCATGGGCGATGGTGCCGCGTTTAACTCTTGCCATGATAAATCTTCCGTTGCTTACGAGTTAGGGAGCAGTTGCTGAACTTCCCGCTCGTCAGCATGCGCAACCAGCGCATTACCACGCAGCTGGCGCTTTCGCTTCGCACTCTTTGAAGTCAGGATGTGCCGCTTATGCGAATGGCGACGTTTGAAATGTCCCGCGCCGGTTTTAGCAAATCGCTTGGCGGCGCCACGGTTAGTTCTTAGTTTCGGCATGTGAAAGGTCTCTATCTCAATTAGGTATTCGGCAACAATTGATTTGGCACTTAGTGCTTCTTGGGTCCGACGAGCATGACCATCTGGCGCCCTTCTAACTTCGCATGCTGTTCAACGACGGCGATCGGCGTTAAATCGCTTTCGACGCGTTCGAGCATTTGCGCACCCAGTTCTTGGTGGGCCATTTCCCGTCCGCGGAAACGCAACGTGATTTTGACCTTGTCACCTTCTTCCAAGAAGCGCTTGATATTGCGCATCTTGATATCGTAATCGCCGTCATCGGTCGCCGGGCGCAGCTTGATTTCCTTGATTTGAATCTGTTTCTGCTTGCGCTTCGCGGCGTGTTTCTTCTTGTTCAAATCGAACAGGAACTTGCCGAAATCCATCACGCGACACACCGGAGGTTCGGCGGTCGGTACGATTTCGACTAAGTCTAGTGCGCTTTCAACTGCTTGCCGGTGGGCTTCGGCGATAGGAACGATGCCGACATTCTCGCCATTCGCGCCAATCAAACGAACTTCCGGGGCCGTTATTTCATCGTTGACGCGATTCTTCTTTTCCGAAACGATAACTCAATCCTCCTGGGTGTCGGCACCGCGCCGCGTTACGTCTAGTGCAAGGCGCTCAGCGAATTGAGCAATCGTCATTACGCCCAGATCCTCCCCGCCACGCGTGCGTACCGCAACCGTGCGATTTTCCACTTCCCGCTTGCCAATAATTAGCAGGTACGGGATCCGCTGCAAAGTGTGCTCGCGAATCTTAAGCCCGATCTTCTCGTTTCTCAAGTCCGAAATGGCTCGGAATCCTTGATTTTTCAGGGATTCTGAAACCTCTTGGACATATTCAGCAAAGCGTTCGGCGATTGAGAGCGTCGAAACCTGGACCGGGCTTAGCCAGGTGGGTAGCAAGCCGGCATGATGCTCGAGCAAGATCCCAATGAAGCGCTCGAGCGAACCCAAGATCGCGCGATGGAGCATAACGGGGACACGCCGCGAGTTGTCATCGGCCACATATTCCGCGCCAAGCTGCGTTGGCATCGAGAAATCGAGCTGAATAGTGCCGCACTGCCAGACGCGACCGATCGAGTCCTTCAACGAGAATTCAATTTTCGGACCGTAGAAGGCGCCCTCACCGGGTTGCAACGCCCACGCCAAGCCCTTTTCGTTCAGCGCCAAGGCGAGCGCTTGTTCGGCCCGATCCCAGGTCTCATCCGCCCCAACGCGCTTGGCCGGACGTGTCGACAGCTTGATCAACAAATCATGGAAACCAAAGTCGGCATAGACCCGCTTCAGAAGATCGATAAAGCCGGACACTTCCGGTTGGATTTGGTCTTCGGTACAGAAAATGTGCGCATCATCTTGGGTAAAAGCTCGCACCCGCATCAGTCCGTGTAGGGCACCCGAGGGTTCATTACGGTGACAGGAGCCGAATTCCGCGAGACGTAGCGGCAAGTCACGGTAGCTCTTGATCCCTTGATTGAAGATCTGCACGTGCCCAGGACAGTTCATGGGCTTGATCGCGAACTCGCGCTCCTCCGATTCCGTCACGAACATGTTTTCGTGAAAGTTCTCCCAGTGCCCGGAACGCTTCCACAGACTCGAGTCGAGAATTTGCGGACAACGTACTTCGCGATAATCCTGTGCGGTCAGCACGCGACGTAGGTACTGCTCGATCTGCTGCCAGAGCAGCCAGCCACGCTCGTGCCAGAACACCATGCCGGGCGACTCGTCCTGAAAATGAAAATAATCCAATTGCCGACCCACACGGCGGTGATCGCGCTTTTCGGCCTCTTCCAAACGATGGAGATAGTCGGCCAGCGATTTCGAATCAGGCCACGCGGTGCCGTAGATCCGCTGCAACATTTGATTGCGCGAATCCCCACGCCAATAAGCACCGGCAATTTTTGTCAGCTTAAAGGCTTTTAACTGGCCCGTGCTCGGGACGTGCGGTCCACGACACAGATCGGTGAAATCGCCTTGCCGATAGAGCGAAATATCTTCGCCGGCCGGAATCGAGCGGATGATTTCCGCCTTGTAATGTTCACCCAGTGATTCGAAGTAGGTGGCCGCCGCATCACGCGGTTGGGTGGTGCGCACGATTTGAATATCGCTTTCGGCCAATTGCTTCATCTTCGCTTCGATGGCCGCCAAATCCTCCGGCGTGAACGAGCGCTCAAACGCGAAGTCGTAGTAAAAGCCATCTTCGATCACGGGCCCAATCGTCACTTGCGCGCTAGGGAATAAGGTCTTTACGGCGTGAGCAAGCAGATGCGCGGTGCTATGCCGAATGGTTTCAATGCCTTCTGGCTCTTGAGCGGTGACGATTTGCAATGCCGCGTCAGCGTGAATTTGATGACTCGTATCGACCAGGAAACCGTTCAGGCGACCGGCGATCGCAGCTTTGGCCAGGCCCGAACCAATCGATTTCGCCACGTCGAATACCGAAACCGATTGTTCAAACCGGCGCCTGCTGCCGTCGGGAAGTGTAATGGTAGGCATCGAGTTCCTCGGTGACCGCTACGAGGGGTCGTTTAACCGATCAAAGCGCACAGAGGCGTGCAGTTTCAACGGGATGTTTGGTAGGCGCGATTGGACTCGAACCAACGACCCCCACCATGTCAAGGTGGTGCTCTAACCAGCTGAGCTACGCGCCTGTCGTCAATTTAGGCGGCGAAGGATAGCCGAATTCTTGCGGTCAGACTAGAAGCTAGGCCGTCGCTCGACTCGGGATTGCTAAGTAAGTGGCCTTGATGGTTTGGATCTCGTCACGAATGTGTGCGGCTGCTTCGAACTCGAGATCCCGCGCTCGCGCATACATATCGCGTTCCAGTTTTTTAATATGATCGAGCAATTGCACTTCGCTCATGGCGACGTAGGCGCGATCCGCGGCCGCATCTTTACGCCCACTCTGCCGGCGTGGTCCGCCCGGCGCCGCGTAGGCCCCTTCCATGATGTCCGAAACCGCCTTATTGATCCCAATCGGGGTGATGCCATGTTCGGTGTTATACGCGATTTGCACCGCCCGCCGCCGATCCATTTCGTCCAGCGCGCGGCGCATCGAACCGGTCATTTGATCGGCATACATGATTGCCCGCCCTTCGAGATTGCGTGCGGCGCGACCGACGGTTTGGATCAACGACCGATCGGAGCGCAGAAATCCTTCCTTGTCCGCATCGAGGATCGCGACCAACGAGACTTCCGGCAAATCCAATCCCTCGCGGAGTAGATTGATCCCGATCAGGACATCGAATTCACCGAGCCGCAGATCGCGCAGGATCTCGACGCGCTCCACGGTTTCAATATCCGAGTGCAGATAACGCACCCGCACCCCGTGTTCGGCGAGGTAGTCCGTGAGATCTTCCGCCATGCGCTTGGTTAAGGTCGTCACCAGCACGCGCTCGCCACGCGCCGCGGTCAGATTAATTTCGGAGAGCAAGTCATCCACCTGGTGCGCCGCGGGCCGAATTTCGACGTGCGGGTCAATCAGTCCGGTTGGCCGCACCACGAGTTCGACCACCTGTCCGGCATGGTCTGCCTCGTAATGCCCAGGAGTTGCCGATACAAAAATCATTTGCGGCGCGAGTTTCTCCCACTCATCGAAGCGTAGCGGCCGGTTATCGAGCGCGCACGGCAAACGGAAGCCGTACTCAACGAGGTTTTCCTTGCGCGCGCGGTCGCCACGATACATACCGCCGAGCTGCGGAATCGTGACGTGACTTTCATCGACAATCAGCAAGGCATTGGCGGGCAAGTAATCAAACAAAGTTGGCGGCGGTTCGCCGGGTTTGCGCCCGGACAAATGCCGCGAATAGTTTTCGATGCCGGAGCAGTAGCCAATTTCAGCCATCATTTCGATGTCAAATCGGGTGCGTTGCTCGAGCCGTTGTGCTTCGACGAGTTTGCCCAGATCGCGTAATTGCTGCAGGCGGCTCCGCAACTCATCTTTGATGGCGTCGATCGCACCTAAGATCGTCTCGCGGCTCGTGACATAGTGCGATTTGGGATAGACCGTAAAACGCGGGACCTGGCGCTGAACTTCGCCAGTTAGGGGATCAAAGAGCGACAGCGCCTCGATCTCATCGTCAAACATTTGCACGCGAATCGCATCGCGCTCGGATTCGGCAGGATAGATATCGATCACTTCGCCGCGCACGCGATACGTACCGCGTGCGAGCTCCAACTCATTGCGCACATATTGCAATTCAGTCAGACGCTTCAGCAATTGACGCTGATCGATGCGATCGCCGCGGCGTAAATGCAGCACCATCGCGTGGTAGGTGCCCGGATCGCCCAAGCCATAAATCGCCGACACGGTCGCGACAATAATCGCGTCCGAGCGTTCGAGCAGCGCCTTGGTCGTCGACAGTCGCATCTGCTCGATGTGATCATTAATTGATGCATCTTTTTCGATATAAGTGTCAGACGACGGGACGTACGCTTCAGGTTGGTAATAGTCGTAGTACGACACAAAATATTCGACGGTGTTGTCTGGAAAGAATTCGCGCATCTCACCATACAGCTGCGCGGCGAGCGTCTTGTTCGGAGCTAGCACCAGCGCGGGACGCTGCACATGCTGAATGACGTTGGCAACGGTAAAGGTCTTACCCGAGCCGGTCACCCCGAGCAAGGTTTGATGGGCGAGGCCGCTTTCAATGCCAGTAATTAATTTTTCAATCGCGGCCGGCTGCCCGCCGGCAGGCGCAAATCCAGACTTTAATTCGAAACGTTTATCCATCGGCGGATGTTACGCAATCATGATGAAGATTGCGGCATTCATAGACTCAAGCGAATAGGATCCCGATTACATTGACCATCCGCAGGGTCGCCAGTACCATACCCCGCGCCGAACTACTCCCCGGTAGCTCAGTCGGTAGAGCAAGTGACTGTTAATCACTGGGTCGGCGGTTCGAGTCCGTCCCGGGGAGCCAAATATCAAAATTCCGTGGTTCTGCACTTCGCGAGAGCTTCTCCCTTTCGCCATCCGCTCGAAAAAGTCGAGATCGATTCGGCCACCGAGTTTGTCGATATACATCACGTCGATGCGCGTTTGCAGACGATCGTATTCGGTCTGTATCCGACGGATCGCATCTTCATGGTATCGCTTCTCATCGTCGTGACTCAGCTTCAGGGCCTTGATACCCACGCAAGCACCTCGTCGTCGAACCGGAGCTGATTAAGCAACTCGGTGAGCCGCGCCTCGAGCAATTCCTCGCGGATATAAGGCTCAGGACAATTGCCCTTGACCCGGCCATCTGTGACTATTTGTCGCGCGAGGCCTCGCGCAAACTTTATTCGGCGGGCACAGAATTTCAGATCGGCCGCATCGAGATGGTAGCCAATACAGGAACCTATATGGATAGCCCCTTCCATCGCGCAGATGGCGCCGACCTCTCCGATTTACCCCTGACGTCGCTCGCGAATCTGAGCTGTCTGATCGCACGCATAGAACCGTCTGACAACCGGGCGATCGACGTTCTGCCCTTTGCGGCGGCGGATGTCAGGGGCAAGGCCGTGCTCATTCATACCGATTGGGCGCGTCACTGGCGAACCGACGGCTACTTCGAAGGGTTTCCGCACCTCACTGGCCGGCTGGCGCAATGGTTGCGGGACGCTGGCGCCGTGCTCGTCGGTATCGATTCCCACAATATTGACGGCACCGATACCGGCGAACGCCCCGTGCACTCTACTTTGCTCGGTGCGGACATTCCGATTGTCGAACACCTCTGCGGACTCGATGCTGTGCCGGAACGTGGCGCGAAATTTTTCGCGGTGCCGGTGAAGATCAAAGGATTCGGAACCTTTCCTGTGCGAGCGTTCGCGGTGGTAGAGAACTGACAAGGGCGTAGTAGACGTTGTTCGGGCGTAACGATCGTCCGTTACCAGGCATCTTGCGCGAACTTCCGGGTTCGACCCTACTGAGCCGCTCCCGGTTGACTCTCAGTTTTCCGCTAAAGAGACGCTGAGGCTCGTTGACCACTGACTAGGCGGACGCTCGTCAGGTCAACTGGGCTTGCCGCTGCGCTGCCCACGCCGCGCGAACGTCATCCATAGTCAACGTCGCCTGCACAGTGGCAGCTTCGTCCATGATTTCGAGCACGTCGCGCGCGCCGTCACAGCGCATGCTGTAGAAGACAACCGCGCCGTCCGGGCCGCCGCCTTCGCTATCGACCACTTGGCGTTCTTCGTCGATATCGCACAGTGTGAGTTCGAGGTTCTCAATGCCAGCAAAGGGCAGCCAATCGAGCGCGTGGTCGTAGAGGTCACAGCCGGGCCGCGTAGTAATGGGCTTGGCGCTCATGGTTTTCATGTCTCCGTGGTTGGTCCTCGCATATTGTACGGCTCTCGGGCACTGGCGCGGTGAATGCGATCAACTACACCATGGACCAGTCCACTACGAATGCCAAAGGCGCCGGTTATGCCGGAAGTTCTCAGTGGCCGCGGTTGTCGACGGCAGGCGCCGGGCGGGGCGTTCGGCGGACCTATCGACGGTATGGGCCAGCCACGTTTGCGCTTGAGCAAGCGGCAGCTTCTAAAGTTTTACGCGTCCGCAGTTGTGAATCTTGGGCGACCTTCCGACACTTCCTACGTTGAATGGTCGAGTGAGCCTGAACGTCCCGAAGGCGTCGCTCGGGTGCGGCCGATTCCCGGTTTTCGAGCGCAAGATTTTCAACCATCGCATCTTGGGGGTGGCCAAGAATCGAGCCTCCGGCCGCGGTAGCGAGGTGATCGCATCTTTCACACCAGGGAGGCTGATATGCGAACAGACGTCAGGTTTCGAGGCAGTCACGGCGGAGCTTTGTCGAAGTGGCTGTAAATCGCAGTCTCCATCAAGTCATCCTTAGCCGCTGGCGAAAAACAACCTTCACTGTTTATCCGAGCAGCCCGTGGTTTTCCGAGCAATGCGCGCGCGTACCTTAGCAAAGACCTCCTTGGCAGGGATGCTTGCGCCGCTATCGGCGCCCTTCTGAATTTCGCCGCGCAAAGCGTCGAGTTTCATCGCGCGAAATTTGTCGCGATCTTCCAGCGTGCGCAGCCCATCGCGGATGACTTCACTAGTACTGGCATAGCATCCTTGCTGAATTTGGGTCTTGATGAACGCCTCGAAATGTTTACCGATGACATAGCTTGACGGCATGGCATGGCCTCTTGTGGTCGTCTGTCTAGATAGAACTATCAGAGATTGATAGTTTCGACAAGAACGAGACTTTGAATTCGCGCGTCGAGTACAAAGTCCAGAATATTTCCATCCTGGACTTATTCAGAGTACGGGAAGCAAAAAGTATGATTTTTGCTTCCCTTCATTTTCAATGGTTTGCAACCATCGAAAATGGCGGCACCTCCCTGTGCCGCGGGAAGCTCTGCTTTTTGCAGAGCTTCCCTAACTTCTACAATAAGTTGCGTGACCGAAATTCGGTCGCGTCCTATTCGCGCCCCCGGCCCCAACGCATTGGGCCATTACGCTTCATTCTAACGGTAACACGGAGCTCGTCATGCCAACCCGTCACGAAATTATTCCACGCGGAATGGAGAATCTCCGCGAGCGTTTCCATTACGCACCCGGCGTGCTCGTCGATGGCACGCTTTATATCGCCGGTCAACTCGGACGGGATGAAGAACTAAGGGCGATTCAAGGCGCGGAAGCGCAAATGATCCAGGCCTTCGACAACGTGGCGAAGATATTAGACGCGGCCGGTGCGTCGTTTGACGATGTAGTCGAAATGACAACCTTTCATACCGACATGCGCGACCTTGCGTTGTTCATGCAGGTCAAGGATCGCTATTTCAGGAATCGAGTGCCGGCATGGACCGGCATTGGGATCTCAGCGCTTGCGATGCCCGGACTCATCGTCGAAATAAAATGTATCGCGGTTATCGGTAGCGGCTAGTTTCCGGTAGCGGAAGGTTTAGACCGCAGCGCGGCGTCCAACACTCGCTCGACGCTGGCTGGCAGTGAGCGCAAATGCAAATCGCGTTGCGGATAAGCCAGCTCGATCCCGTGGGTCGCGAACGCGCGATATATTTCGGCATTCAGTTCGTGTCGGACGTCAGTGCGATGCTGCAACTCTTCGGTATAAACCTGAAGTTCGATCAGCAGCGCACTGTCACCAAATCCAGTAAGCGCCGCCTGTGGCGCCGGTGTGCGCATCACCTTGGGATGTGCATGCGCGATCTCAAGTAACAAGCGAATAGCCTGTTCTACCTCTGCGCCGTACGCGATACCAAGCGTCACGACAACACGCGTCACTTGGTCACTCAGCGTCCAATTCACAAAGCGTTCGGTGATGAAGGTTTTGTTGGGGACGACGATTTCTTTGTTATCAGCATCGCGAATGGTGGTGGCGCGAATCTGAATTCGATTCACCGTGCCGGTCATTTCACCGATGGTTACGACGTCACCAACACGGATGGGGCGCTCAAATAACAGAATTAGACCGGAAATAAAGTTCGCGAAGATTTCCTGCAATCCAAATCCGAGCCCCACACCGAGAGCGGCGACTAGCCATTGCACCTGTGACCAACGTAAGCCGAGGGTACGTAAGGCAAGACTGACGCCCACTGCAACAATCACATACTGACAGAGACTGGTAATCGCGTAACGACTACCGTGATGTAGACGGAAGCGCTGCAGGATCCCGATTTCGATCACGCCCGGCACATTCCGCGAGGCGAGCATCGTAACGGCCGCGATCACGATGGAAACGGCGACGTTCGCAATCGTAATCGATTGGATCTGGGGCTGCCCCTTGAGGTCTTGTGTATGAATATCCCAAAGACTGATCTGGTCAAAAATCGTCAAGGCAGGAAACACGTCACGCCAGACAAAATATAGGCCGAATGCAACGGACCATCCAATAACGTTGCGCAGTACTAGATCTGCTTGCGCATTGAAGGTCGCCAAAATTCCACTCCCAACCGAGGGCTGAGGTTCAGCCGCTGCACTCGCGACTTGAGTCGCGGCAAACCGCGCGGCGGTAATGCGTAACCAGCGTTGCGTGAGTGCGTGAAACACGTAGGCGCCATTGCAGACCAACCAGGTCAGCAGACAGTATTGAGAAAGCTCCATGGCTGTGTAGTGGTAACCTGTCGCCGATAACGCCATCAATGCGAGTGGACTTAACAACAGTAACAAGGCGATCAGAAATCGGATGCGCATCGTCCACGGCGTTAACTCCTGCCCTGTGGGTACGGCCCACAGCGGCCCGCCTTTGCGCGCTAGCCAATAACCAAAGGTGGCCGCACCTGCCATCGCGGCCAAAAACGCGGCGCGCCGCAGTCCATATTCAACCGGCACACTCCCCAACCACTCGAACGCAAGCGCCACGCTATACAGCGGAATAAACCCTTGAATGAAGCGCATCCATCCGCGACGCAAGCGCGCCGCGGTGGTCAAATTCACGTCGAAATGACCAACGACGATCCCGTCATCACGCAAGGCCGCTCCCCACCACATTCCGACGAACGCGAGTAGCGCCATCAAGCGCAACGTCTGCCCAAGCGCCAGGGATAATTCCCCGGCCGCATAACTCCCCCTTAAACCTTCACCCATCATCCACAACGCCAAGGGGAGCGGGAGTGCCAGGAGCGAGGTCACCAGCAGCGCAAAAATCGTGGTCCACACGCGATCACACTGCGGAACATCCGCTTGCAGGCGGAGGCGCGATAGCACCTGGATCAGGCGCGGCCTCAGTTTTAGCAAGAGGCTTAATCCTAAAAGGGCGGCGAGAAACCTCAGCCAGTTGGACTGAACGCCAGCCCGTAGATCCGCGAGCGCTGCGCGCCAGCGTGTCGGCGCCAGGATTTGTCGAATCGCCGTGCCTGATTCGGTAAGCAACTCGTAGCCAAGCGGCGGCGCGTTTGGGATCCAGAGCAGTCTTTCGTCCAACAAAGTTCGATACGCCGCGCTGCTCGTCGTCAGCTGCTGCAATTCGGAATCGGCCTCATCGAGTACGCGCAGATAGCTTGCATAGCCGCGATCTACACTCGCGAGCAGCTCGCGTTGCTGATGCAACAGTGCCAAGACCTGTCGCGCACGATCGGAATCCGATGCCACATCCGACGCTGTCCTGCGTAAATACGCCGGCAAATCATTCACGGCTTCACCAACGATTCGAGACTGCTCGTCGAGTTCGATTCGCCGTAAGTTAATTTGCGAAAGCTGCTCCAAATTCAATTTGGCTTGCCGTTGCAGTCCAGAGCCCCGCGGCAATCGTCGTCGTTGATCAACTAGCACTCGACCCAGGCTGGCTGACGTCCCAACGATTTGGAGGCGTTGCCGTGCGCGTTCGTACTCATCATTGATCTGCTGCCGCTGCTCGGCATATTCGGCGCGCGCCTGAATGGCGCGTGCCTGCCCCTCGACCACCCGTCCCAGCTCGGCGCTCCATTCGGTATTTTCGCGTGCCAGCTGTTGGAGCAGTGGATGTGCGTCAAGCACTTCGCGCTCGGTCGCAAGCGCACTTTGCTGCGCACCCGATGTCTCGAGTTGGCGTTGCTCGACCAGATGTTGCTCGAGCGCCCTAACTCGAGTCGATACTTTTGTTAATTGCAGCGCCGTGAGATCACGCCGCGCCAGTGCAAGGTCATTCCGCGGACTTTGACTCGAGATCTCTTGATTGAGCGCTTCGAGGGCCGCCCGTTGGGCCGCCAGTTCAGCCTCGCGCAGTAGTGTGTGCGCCTGCGAAAGCGGCGTGTCATTGCGCTCATCACCACTGCCTCTTTGTGTATCAAGTTCGGCGATGCGTGCGGCGAGCTTCGATTTCTCAGCTGGAAATTCGGCAGGTCGCGCCGCCAATTCACGTAGCTTGACGTCGAGTTTGGTAAGTTTGCTCTCCAGCACCGCGCGGTCGCCGCGCGCAATCTCCAAGACGTGCTCAAGCCCTGCATTATCAAGTGTGCGTTCTGTTGCGGTTAGCACGTCGGTATCGTTGGCGCGGTCTAGTTTCGCACGCTCGGCGAGCACTACTTTCAGGGTTGTCGGCGCGCGTGTTCGGAGACTTCGAAACCGCTCGGCGTCCTGTTGATGCGCTAGTTCGGCCTCGAGATAAGCCTTGGCTTGCGCCAATTCCTTTAGGACCTCCGGCTTAGCTACATCGTCATCCAGCTGGCGTTCCGCGGCTGCAATGCGATTTGTTAACTCAGCGAGGGTGAGCGCGACGCCGTTCGTCCACGGGATTAGGACACCGCACGCGACTGTGATGAGAAGTACCGATAGCTTGGTTCGATTCATACCCTTGCCCCGACCGTTTCGCTACAAGCTAGCTCGAAAGTCCGTAGTGAATATGCACACCATCATGCCCGCCGCAACGCATTGAATTCGCGCAACTCCGTAAAATCATCTGCTAGGATCCACGCATGCTGCTGACGATGAATCGATTCTTGGTTGCGGGACTGCTGTACAGCATGACAGTGTACAGCGCGCAGCCGCCAAGCTTCACGCCGCCGCCGTTTCTGTCTGGGCCGACGATCTCGCGCGCGGCGTTTGGAAATACGTTCAGTTATCGTGGCGACGTCATGTATCCGAACGCTGCGCTCCAGATCACCGTGAGTGAATTTCCGCCGGGCCTGCCGCATACCGATACTACCGTATGCATCGAGGCATTCCTCGTTGAACTTCTGCGCGCGGACCCTAACCTCTTCATCGAACCAAGTACTTTTACTTTACGCAGCCACGATCTTACGTTTGATGCAAAACGCTGGACGCAAACCACCGATCACGACATGGCAACCGGCGTCGTGGCTTGCGCAGTCCGCACAAATCATTTCGTCGCGGTAAATTTCCGGGATAGTGTCCGCGCGGCGCCGCGCAGCTTCGCCGCGATTCGAACGGCGCTTTCGAACTCAACCCTACCATGAGTCCCGCTCCGCGCACTTATCGCTACTTCGATCTGTTGATGACAGGATTCGTCACGGTATTGCTGTGCGCCAATCTGATCGGTCCCGCCAAGACCTGTGCGCTTACACTACCGCTGGTCGGCACTGCCTTGGTGTTTGGCGCCGGCAATATCTTCTTCCCCATTAGTTACATCTTTGGCGACGTCTTGACTGAAGTTTACGGCTATGCTCATGCGCGCAAGGTCATTTGGGCGGGCTTCGGCGCCATGTTATTCGCGACGACGATGGCATGGTTAGTAATTCATTTGCCGGTGAATCCGCGCGAACCCTATAACGCCATCATTCAGCCCGCGCTCGAAACCGTCTTCGGCAGTACGTGGCGCATCGTTTGCGCCTCGATCCTCGCTTTTTGGGCCGGCGATTTCGTCAATTCCTTCGTACTCGCCAAGATGAAAATCTGGACTGACGGCCGCTTGCTGTGGACGCGAACCGTCGGCTCGACGTTGGTCGGCCAAGCGGTGGATAGCTTAATCTTCTATCCGCTCGCCTTTCTCGGTACGTGGGACAGCGAGACGTTGTGGCGAGTTGTCGCCTTTAATTGGGCGTTCAAAGTCGGCGTTGAAGTGGTGATGACACCCTTGACTTATGGGGTGGTCGGCTGGTTGAAGCGGCACGAACAAGAGGATTTCTACGATCGCGCGACGAACTTCACGCCGTTCTCACTGGCGGATCAGTGAAGGCGACGTGAGATAGAAGCAAATAAAAGCTCGCAAAGAATTTGCATATTCTGTTTGCTCCTGGTGTGGAAGCCGCTTTAGCGGCGAATCGTCAATCAGAGCCGGATTCGCGGCTAAAGCCGCTCCCACTAAAACATAACTAATTACGCGACTCGATTGAGTTCGTCGCCATCACCGCGGGGACGCAGCGCCGTGCTGTTTAACTTGATGCATTCGCCGCGTCGGGCTACCTGCAAGCCGGTTCCTTCTATGGCCTGCGCTGCCGCGGCGGATTCAAAATGATAGATCACCATGCGGCGTAAGGTTGCCGTGTCGTACTCACGCCTGAGATCGTCAATGCCGGTATGTGCGGGAGAACCCGCCAACGCACAATCGTGAAAGATAACTTCGTTCGTACTCGCGAATCGCGGCAGCAGCTCGGGTACTGGTCGCGTATCGCCCGAATAGAAAAACGCGCCGCTTAAACCCAACCCATACGCGCCGCGATAACCGCTATGCCGCACCGGGAAAACATCGAACAACAAGTCGCGCCACCAGAATTGCTCGGCCACCGGATTCAAGTGGAAGGCATCCCAAAAATTGGCGCCGCCTTCACTCAACACATACGGCGATGCGGCGAGTTTTTCGGTGAGCGCCGGCACCAGCGCGGCCGGTACAAAGAACTTTATGGGCGACCGGGACGCAAAATAGGCGCGGTAAAATAATTGCTCGACGCCTCCGATGTGATCGAGATGCAAATGCGTGATAAACAGCGCTGGCGGGAGTCCGGTCCCATAATAATTCGCGTAATCATCCAGCGTACGTGAGCCGCAATCGATCAACAGCGCCGGCTGGTCGTCAATTTCGAGTACCGCAGCAGCGCTGCCGAGTTCAGACGCCCTGGCGTTACCCACCCCGAGAAAACGCCACGCGAGACGCTCAGCCATTGACGAGACCATCGGTCACCGGTCGGTCGCGCAGCGCGAACACGGTACGCGCGAAATAACAGCCGAGGCCGGTCAAGGTTACCGAGCCAAACAGAAAACATTGAACCAAGGTTGACGCGACGACTCCTAGCGTTTCGGGCAAACCAAATGCCCCCATTGCCAGCGCAAACACAAATTGATACGTGCCGACATAACCCGGCGCGGTCGGCACCAACGTGCTAAGCGACGCGGCGCCCATCAGTAGCAACGCCTGTCCCGGCGTCAAAGTGATATTTAGCGCCTGAAAAATCATCCACAACGCACCGACCTCAAACAACCAAATCGCCAGCGACGCGCACATCGCCACCATTCGTGAGCGACGGTTTAACGATACCAGCCCTGCTTTCAGATCAAGGGCACTGCGCGCCAGCTTTTGCGACAGCCGTTCGGTAATGAAGGTGGAGCGCGACGTCAGTGTACGGACGCCGAGCAAACCCAATACGACAATTAATAATGCATAGGCGGCGATCACTTTGAAGGTGGTGAGGCGATCGGCATTCACTACGGTTTGAATCAGCAAGAGACCGAGCGCAAGACAGCTTAGGATTGCCACTAAATCCAGCAGCCGTTCCACGATTATCGAACCCAATAAGGTTGACCGCGTAAATTCCAGGCGCCGCTTGGCGTAATCCGCGCGAAATAATTCACCGAGCCGTGCCGGGAGCAGATTATTGACGGCGTAGCCGACCAATAAGGACTCGGCGACAGCCATGATGGACACCGCCTTCAACTCCACGAGGAGCGTGCGCCATCGAAACACGCGCAGACCCAGCGCCACCCAGTACAAGACACAGGCCGCGCCGATCAGCGGCCAACGTAAGGTCGTTAACGCGAATTCAAATTGATGGCGATCGAACTGGCGTAACGCGAGCGTGAGAAACAGCGCGCCGAAGGCCAATCCGCTGAGCCCAAGCAAACTCTTCTTGATCGGGATCCGCATGAAATTCATTCAAACCGATACTTCAGCAAATACCACAACGCCTTCACCCCATCCTTCCAATTGATTTTCTTGCCTTCCAGATAGGTTCGTCCGTAGTAGCTAATGCCGAGCTCGTAGATGCGCCAGCGGCGCGCACGGGCTACTTGCGCGCTGAATTGAACCTCAAAGCCAAAATCGTTGGCCGTGATGTTGAGCGTTTCCAAGACCTCTCGCGTAAACATTTTGTAGCAGACTTCAATATCGGTCAGCGTCTGGTCGTAGAGCGCATTGAACAGAAAAGAAATCAGTCGATTGGCCAAGAAGTGATGAAAATACAGTGCCCGATGCGGCCGCCCATAAAAGCGCGAACCGTAAACCACGTCGGCGACTTTGCGCACGGCGATCAGATCAACCATTTCGACCCAATCCTCAGGGTCGTACTCGAGATCGGCGTCTTGAATAACAATGACGTCGCCGGTTACCGCACCCAGACCGGTTTGCAGCGCGCCACCCTTGCCGCGATTGCGTTCGTGGAACAGCGGCCTGAAGTCGACTGCGCGCGCCGCGCCAGGGACCAGCGTCAGCTCGCCGCGGTCGCCAATGGCGACCGCGCAATTACGACCGGTTACGTTCAGCAGGTTTGCAGTTAACCATTCGCGGGTGCCGTCACGCGAACAATCATCGATGACGATGATTTCCTTCTCGACTTCAGGTAACGCACTGACCACCCGCTTGAGGCAGGCGGCGATGGTTTGGCGTTCGTTGTAGGCCGGAATGAGTACGGAAAGTTTCATCGCTCACCTGTTTCGCTTGGACCATTAGCGGCTGGAATCGATCGGCGCCGCACCCGCAGGGTTCGCGTCCGGATTCGATACGAGGCGAATGCTCGAAACCGACATCTCAATTATTTCAGATGTTTGGCGAGGATATCTAGTAAGCCCTGTTAACTTCGATTTCAGGCCCAAAAAAACGGGCGCCGAAGCGCCCGTAATGTGAGGCTCAGGAGAAAGCACTCATTGAGGTGAACGTAACAAGTTTTGCCCTTAGCTCGAGTAGGCGCGTTCGCCGTGCTCGACGGTATCCAGACCTTCGCGCTCTTGCTCTTCGGTGACGCGAAGCCCAATGGTCACATCCACAATTTTATAGGCGAGGAAAGCGACGACCGCTGACCAGACCAAGGTGGTCCCCACCCCCCAAAGCTGACTCGTGACCTGCGCGGCCATGTCGAAGTCCCCCACTTTGTTCGCGACATAGTCGTAGACCCCCGTGCCACCCAACGTCGGCGAACAAAAGACGCCGGTCGAGAGGGCCCCGAAAATTCCGCCGAGGCAGTGCACGCCAAAGACATCCAACGAATCGTCATAGCCAAGCCAGAGTTTGAGCTTGGATACCGACCACAGACAGAGCAGGCTGACGAGGACGCCGATGACAATCGAGCCCATCGGTCCCACAAAGCCGCAGGCGGGAGTGATGGCAACGAGGCCGGCGATCGCGCCGGAGGCCGCGCCCAACATCGTCGGGTGGCCACGGAATGCCCATTCCGCCAAGGTCCACGAGACTGCCGCCGCCGCCGTGGCCACAAAAGTGTTCACGAAGACCATCGCCGCAAATCCGCTCGCTTCGAGGTTTGAGCCGACGTTAAAGCCGAACCAACCCGTCCACAACAACGCGGCGCCCATCATGATCATCGGCACGTTATGCGGCGGCATCGCCGTCGTGCCGTAGCCAACGCGTTTGCCGAGCATGAGGGCGCCCACCAGACCGGCAATACCGGCGTTGATGTGCACCACCGTGCCGCCGGCGAAGTCGAGCGCACCTTTCTGAAAGACGAAACCCGCCGTGGCCGTCGCAGCCGCAGCCGCGTTTGCGTCGGTATACGCATCGGGGCCGGCCCAGAACCACACCATGTGCGCGATAGGCAGGTAGGAAAAAGTAAACCACAACACCATGAATAACAGCACGGCGGAAAACTTCATGCGCTCGGCGAAGGCGCCAACGATGAGGCAGGGGGTGATCGCCGCAAACGTGCACTGGAACGCGACATAGACGAATTCAGGAATCACGACTCCTTTGCTATACGTCCCGACCACCGAGTCCGGCGTTATACCGTGTAGAAAAAACCGATCAAATCCGCCAAAAAATGCATTGCCTTGGGTGAAGGCGATGCTGTAGCCATAAATGCACCAGAGCACCGTTAAGAGTGAGAACGTTACGAATACCTGCATGCAAATCGAGAGCACATTCTTCGAACGAACCATGCCACCGTAGAACAAAGCAAGCCCGGGAACGGTCATCATCAACACCAGTGCGGTCGAAATCAGCATCCATGCTGTGTCGCCCTTATTCGGCACGGGCGGGGGTGCGGCATCCGCTCCCCAGGCGACACCTGCCACCATCCATAGCAACGCAGCCGCGCCCCAGAGGCCTCCACCGCGACCAACCCTGGTCGCGGTGTCTTTAAGCGTGTTCAGTGTCGAGGTCATTCGCCGTCTCCCATTGGTGCTGATTTAGATGAACGCGGAGGCATACGTTGTCCGCGCTACTGAAAGGCGCGATTGCAGCATCTGTGCCACGCGGGAGTTGCGGCATATCAAACAAGCGCTTAGCAACCGCAAAGACCGATTCGCCGCGAACCAATTGCGAATAATGCGAGGACCAATGCGCCGCCTTGGTGCGTTGTTACACGAAACGCACCAATTCGGCGAGGGGATTGTGTCAGTCAGCGCCGGGAAGCCGCGCCAGACGCTACGTGGGATTGCGAACCGGCGGACTAACCAAGAGCACTTCACGCTGCGGTAACAGCTCGATGCCGGCGGCAGTGAAGTTCTGAATCAGTGCCGCGTTAACGCTATGTCTTATTTCATACAGCCGCTGGGTCGGGACCCAGTAGCGATAGCCGATGCAGATGTTAGTGGCGCGAAAGGCGTCCACCCCGACTTGCGGGGCCGGCTCATTACAGACGGCGGCAGACTCGCGCAAGGTCTGTTCAATCACCGTGACCGCGCGCAGCGGATCACCGCCATAGGGGATCCCGCACTCGCCCTCGATAATGTGGCGATGATAGGAGTTGCGGTGAATTTCGCCGACTACATGCTTATTCGGAATGACGATGTCCTCGCCGTCTTCGGCCGACAGGCGGGTCAGCGCGAGCGTGATCTCTTCAACGATGCCCGAGTATCCTTGAACCGTAATGGTGTCGCCGACTTTAAACATACGCGTCAGGATGATCACCAGCCCCGCGCCATAATTTGAAACCGGCCCCTGCAGCGCAAAGCTGACGCCCACGGCGAGCCCACCCACGGCCGCGATTAATGGCGTGATGCTGATGCCCAATTTCGCAATCGCGACGATCGCGAACATCGCGATAACCACCAGGCGCGTCGTGCTGGCGATAAATTGACGCAGCGTGACGTCGACGTTGCGCCGTTCCTGTAGACGCAGAACGGCTTGACCCGCCGCCCGTGCGACGATGAACCCAGCCGCTAGAATTAGCATGGCGCCAATTAACTGGAAGGAGTAAGTCACCAGGAAGGCAACTGCCGATTCGTAGACGCGTTGCAAGGTGTCGAATTCTTGTCGCATGGCTTCTGCTCCTTACCTTAAGTCGCGCGCTGTTTGATGGCGACTAGGAGATCGATCACCTCTTCTTTCATCCGATCGACTTTCTGATGTAATTGCATCACTTCCACCTCGGCCCGCACGTTGACTTCGTATTCGATATCGGCGCGCACCCGGTCTTTCGAATCTTGCCGATTCTGACTCATCATGATCACCGGCGCCTGGAAGGCGGCGAGCATCGACAACACGAGATTCAGCCCGATAAAGGGCGGCGGATCGAAGGTCTTCAACCCAAACCATTGCCAGGTATTAAGTGCAATCCAGCTTAATAGAACGAACAAAAATGAATTGATAAAAATCCACGAACCGCCGAATCGCGCCACGGCGTCGGCAATCTTGTCCCCGACTGTTAACTTTTCCTCGATTACCAAATTGGCGTTTTGCGCCATATTATCCGCCAACATCACATCGGCTCGTCGCAGCCGTCTTGAGAGCGTGGCGAGAATATCAAGCGCCGCTTGCGGCCGTTTGCTAAATAACAGAATGAGATCGTTACGATCGATACAACATGCATGCGTCGCATCGCGGGCGATGGCGCTGGCTGAGCGGGGTTCGCTGTCGAGCAGGGACAGTTCACCGAACATTTCACCAGGCTCGACGACCCCGACTAGGGTGCGGTTGCCGGTCGCGTCGACGATAAATAATTCGACCGAACCCGACACGACGACGTACATCTCGCCGCCCGGATCGCCGGCCTTAAAAATGGTTTGTCCGGCGACGAAATTACGCTCCTCGATATGCAACGACAGTTCGCGCAGTTCGTCTTGATCGAACAAATTGAACATCGGAATTTCTTTTAAGATCGCCAAATCAAACGACATAGGCAGCGCCCTTGAGTTGTATCCGCCAAGCATCCTTAACCGGGGGTGAGATCTATCCGGCTTCCGACCTCCGCAGGCGACCGATTCCACGAGACGTGGCAGGCGCGCGTGCGGCGTTAGGTTAGTATCTTAATGGATGTCGTGAAAATCGGGTGGGACATGCGACCCGGGCCGGGCTCGCCGTGGGGCAAACGGGTGATCGATTTCGACAAAAAAGGCCCCGCTCTTTCGAACGGGGCTTTAAAGGGGAGTTAGGAGAGAAGTCACGACCCGCACTCTACGCAGACACGCCGGCCAAATACGGAAGGACTTCACGCGCAGTGTTTCGCTTTGTAAATAAGAATTTCGAGCACTCGGAGAAAGACCCTTGACCGCGTTGATCGTCGGCCGTGGGCTTGGCATGTGCTATCCCGGATCTTCCGCGGGAGTCTTCGAAGCACTCAATTTTGAGGTCGCTAGCGGTGAATTCGTCGCCATCCTTGGGCGCAGTGGTTCTGGCAAATCGACCCTGCTGCATTTGCTCGGCGCCATGGAGCAGCCGACTAGCGGGTCGCTGACCATCGGTGGCATTAAACTCGACGGGCTTGACGATATCGCGCAAACCGCGTTTCGCCGCCGGCATCTGGGTTTCGTGTTCCAAGCTTACAACTTGGTCCCCACGTTAACCGTGGCGGAGAATCTGCGGCTGCCGTTGGACCTGAATGGAATCGCCGAAGGCGATAGCATCGCGCAAATGCTAGAGGCCTTGGGACTAGAAAATCGAGCGCGGCGTTACCCCGATCAACTGTCGGGCGGCGAACAACAACGAGTCGCGATTGGGCGGGCACTGATTCATGCCCCCGATCTCATCCTGGCCGACGAGCCCACGGGCAATCTCGATGCAGAAACCAGCGCCGAAGTCCTCGCACTGCTGCAACGTTTGGTGCGCACGCGACGTCACACTTTGATCGTGGCGACCCATAGTCTGGACGCCGCGCGGAACGCCGATCGCATTTTTCAGTTGGACCACGGGCGCTTGGTATCGCCTTAGCCGCTGTGCTTTTGTGGTTAGCCAATCTTCGTTACCTCACTCGACATCCATGGCAGTCCGGACTCGCCGTGTTCGGCGTGATGTTAGGCGTGGCGGTGGTAACCGCCGTGCAGCTCACGCAGCGCAGTGCGCGCGAAGCGCTGTCTTACACCGAACGCGTCCTCGTCGGTGCCGTAACCCATCGCCTTGTCGCGCAGGACGGGCTCATAAATGAGCAGGTGTTCGCTGATCTCAGTCTGGCTTTTCCAGCCCTGCGCCCGCTTCCTGTACTTGGCTTCGACGCGGAAGTACCTGGCGCGCCGCCGCATGCCTTGCGCGTAGTAGGACTGGATCTCATTAACGGCTCCCTGCCTGCGCGGGGAGCCCCAAACCAATCAAACTCACTCCTGCCATTGTTGCGCGATCCCGCTACTGGCCTTGTTAATTCGAAAACCCGCCGCGCGCTTTTATCCAACCACGGCACCACCGTCGAATTACAAGTAAAAGGCGGAAAGACTAAGTTGAATTTGCTAGCCGCTCCAGAACGCACGCTAGCCCTGGACTTGCCCGACGACTTAATTGTCGTCGACATTGCCACTGCCCAAGCGCTCGCGAATCAGCCAGGGAAACTTTCGGCGATCGACCTCGCGCTCCCTGCGACTGACCGCGACAAGCTCGCCGCCGCCATTCAAGCACGGTTACCCGCGGGACTCGTCCTCCGCGATAGTGCTGCCGACAGGGTGCAGCAACAAGCGCTAACGCGGGCGTTCGAAACCAACCTCACCGCGCTAAGTCTGTTAGTGCTCGTAGTCGGAATGTTCCTTATCTATAACACCGAATCGTTCCTAATCGTGCAACGTAAAGCGCTGTTCGGCGGGTTGCGGGCGCTCGGTGTCACGCGTCGCGAACTGCTAATTGCCGTACTCGTGGAAGCGGGACTACTGGGTGTGATAGCCAGTATCATCGGTGTCGCGTGTGGCGTGGCGCTGGCCCACGCACTGCTCCAGCTCGTCACCGGCACCATCAATGATTTGTACTATCGGGTCGCCGTTACCGCGGTTTCGTTACCGCCGGCGACGATGGGCGCGATCGCGCTTGGCGGTGTGGTAGCGACGCTGCTCGCTGCCTTATCACCCGCGCTTGAAGCGACGCGGGTCCCTGTAACGGATGCCCTGCACGCGCGCGATTCATCGCTCTACGCGCCAGCCGCCCGCACGTGGCGCGTCAGTGTCGCTGCCGCACTGCTTGCGCTGCTCCTGATGCGGCTATCGTCGGATAATCTTTGGATAGATTATGCCGCGCTGCTGGCGCTCATGCTGGCAGTGTCGATCCAGATCCCTGGTGTTCAATCCCTAGTCGTCGCGGGATTGTTGACGCGGCTTCGAAGTCGTCGTTGGTGGCCGGAACGCATCGCGCTCGGGAATCTTCTGCGTCAACGACGACGCGTCGGACCCGCGACCACCGCACTGTGCGTAGCCGCAGTGGTTAGTGTGGGCATGCAGGTGATGATTTCGAGTTTTCGGTCCGCAGTCGAGGTGTGGCTCA
Organism: Gammaproteobacteria bacterium; assembly: GCA_016191285.1. Taxonomy (GTDB): domain Bacteria; phylum Pseudomonadota; class Gammaproteobacteria; genus CAIKBL01. The sequence continues at coordinate 19,349 of JACPPA010000002.1, read as the reverse complement.
CACAATTACTGCGCGCGGATATCTATATCGCGTACACCGACCACACCCCGCGTGAGATGGGAGAATCCGCGTTGGCTGAACTGCGCTCGAAATTACTTGCCTTGACCGAAGTACGCGCCGTTAGCAGTGTTACCCGCTTGACTAAGCCGGGGGTTAACGGGCCCGTTGCACTTATTGTCTATGATCTGCCGGAGCCTGCGCGCGCCGGCGTTCAATTTATCGCAGGCCGCGCGAGCGACGTGTGGGCGCGCTGGGAAACCAGCGATGTCGCCATCGTTACCGAGCCGTTTGCTTATCACAATAAGCTTGCGATCGGCGCAACCGTCAACCTTGAGACACCCCGCGGCCCGCAGCGTTTTACGATCGCGGGGATCTATCGCGACTACGCCAACGAACGCGGCGCCGTCGCGTTAAGTCGTCCGACTTACGCACGCCATTGGCCACCCGCCGGTTACTCGGGTCTCGGCGTCTATGCGCGGAAAGAAACGGGGATCGCGAAGCTACGCGCACAAGTTGAGACCTTGACGACCGCCAACGCATCGCTCGAAATTCACGCGAATGCCGAACTAAGACGCAATGCGCTGGCAGTATTCGATCGGACCTTTGTGATCACCAAGACCCTTGGTTTCTTAACCCTGGGGGTGTCGATGGTCGGCGTCGTCAGCGCCTTGTTGGCGCAGCAACTCGAACAAGCGCGTCAGTACGGAACGCTTCGCGCATTGGGCATCAATGGTTATGAACTAGCGTGCATTGTCTTTGCGCAGACCCTCGTGATCGGCGTTGTAGCTACCCTGCTTGCGCTGCCCTTGGGCGTTGGCTTAGGCGTCTATCTCATCCGCGTAATCAACTTACATTCGTTCGGCTGGACCATGCCGGCGACCGTAGCCTGGAGGCAACTGGGAGCAATCGCGCTGTCGCTACTCGGCGCCGCGTTAGTGGCCGGCATTTACCCGACCCTGCGCGCACTTCACACCTCCCCAGCGCGCGCACTGCGCAATGAATAGGCGCCATTGGTTGGCGCTTGCCGGAATTCCGCTCAGCGCGTGGCTACTGCGACGTGCGCCCACCTCGAGCACCGACTCCCCGATCACCGCAGTACTCGCCGAGCGCGATCTAGATCCAGAGTTTGATCGTGCGCGCGAGCGCCGCACGTTTGCATTTCCACGCGACCATGGTCCGCACCCAACCTATCGCCATGAGTGGTGGTACTTTACGGGGAATCTTGGCAGTGAGGCCGGCGCGGCATTCGGCTTTCAGCTTACTTTTTTTCGATTCGCCGTCGCCGCACAGGCCCGCACTGTCGAGTCGGCCTGGAGCAGTCCGCAAATTCTGCTCGGTCATTTCGCGCTCACCGATTTAAAAGCACAACGGTTCATGCAATTTGAACGGATAAGCCGCGAGGCCTTGGGCATTGCTGGCGCCTCACTTAAGCCACCCGCCGTATGGATCAACGATTGGCGGAGTGCGCTCACTGCTCCGGTCCGTCACGGATGGCAGTTGCGTGCGGCAGAAGATGGCTGCGCGCTGCGTCTCGACGTGGCGTCTAATGCATCGCCGGTTTTGCAAGGCGACGACGGTCTTTCGCAAAAAGGCAGCGACCTCGGTAATGCGTCGTACTACTACTCAGTACCTTATTTGACGGCCGTCGGCGACGTGCAGATTGGCGCGGTCAAACATAAGGTCCAGGGGCGCGCGTGGCTCGATCGTGAATGGGGAACCAGCGCGCTAGCTCCAGACCAGGTGGGCTGGGATTGGTTTGGTCTGCAATTCGACGATGGCAGCTCGTTGATGTTTTATTGCCTGCGCCTACGCACCGGCGCGCGCGATCCGCACAGTGCCGGAACCTGGGTCGGTGCCGACGGACGCGTACACAAACTTGATGCGGCGAGTACAAAGATCGCGATCACGCGTGAGTGGACTAGCCCAATAACAGGCATCGCCTATCCTGCACGCTGGCGAATTGGAATCGCCAGTCTTGACGTCAAAATCGAAGTGATCCCGCGCTTGGCCGATCAAGAATGGCGTGGGCGTTTCCGGTATTGGGAGGGTGCGGTGACAGTCACCGGCTCGCGCGGTAGTTCTCCGCTGGCGGGGTTTGGCTATGTCGAGTTGGCGGGGTACGCGTAACGCGTGTCTTTAATTGCGTCGTCGAAACGACACACCCGCTCTCCCCTCGCGGTAGGGCTGGGGTAAGGGGGAAACGAATTGCCTCGGTGTTATTCGCTGCTAAAGCAGCTCCCACAAAATAACTTGCTCGACATCTTCGGTGGGAACCGCGTTGTAGGAGTCGCTTTAGCGACGAATACACCTCATTTCAACGCATCAAACGGTAGCACGGCGAATATTCGCGCCCGGCCAGGCGCATTCGCCCTTGGGCCACGAACGCGCGTAACAATCCATCGAGCTGCGACATCAGCGCCGGATCGGCGTGGATTTCAAACGGGCCGCGCGCTTCAACCTCACGAATACCGTCTTCTTTTACGTTCCCGGCTACTAAGCCAGAAAAAATGCGGCGCAGATTACACGCCAACTCGTGGGCGGGAAGTGCGGGGTTGAGTACGAGTTTCGACATAGCGTCGTGGGTTGCCGCGAACGGTTGCTGAAACGCGGAGTCGACACGGAGCGACCAATTGAAGTACGCCGCGTCATCGTGGATATCTCTAAATTTCAATACGGCGTCGATCGCAACACGTACGCGGGCTGCCACGCGTTCGGGCGCACCGACGATGATTTCGTAGCGGTTCGCAAAACTTTCTCCCAACACCGAACGCACAAAGCCATCCAGCAATCGAAAGTAATCCGCGCTCGACTCCGGCCCAGTGAGGATGACTGGCAGCGGGATCTCGACATTGTCGGGATGGGCGAGCACCCCAAGCAAATACAAGAGCTCTTCAGCTGTCCCCACCCCGCCGGGGAAAAGAATGATCCCGTGGCCAAGTCGAATAAACGCCTCCAGGCGTTTTTCGATGTCCGGCATGATCACCAAATCGTTAACGATAGGATTTGGCGCCTCGGCCGCGATGATGCCGGGTTCGGTAATGCCGATGTACCGGCCGTCGGTAACGCGTTGCTTGGCGTGCGCGATGGTCGCGCCCTTCATCGGGCCTTTCATCGCGCCGGGTCCACAACCGGTACAAATATCGAGCGCGCGCAAGCCGAGTTGGTAACCCACGTCCTTCGTATAGTCGTATTCCTCGCGTCCTATCGAATGCCCGCCCCAGCACACCGCGACGCCGTGCGTTGGACCGGGTCGAAACAATCCGGCATGCCGCAGAATATGAAACACCGTGTCGGTCACCGCCGCCGGCGAACTTAAATCAAAGCGCGCGCGTTGCTCGATTTCATTTGAGAGATAAGTGATATCGCGCAGCACCGCGAACAAGTGTTGCTGTACACCGCGAATCATTTGACCGTCGACAAAGGCGCGCGCGGGGGCGTTCCGCAGATGCAATCGAATTCCACGGTCGACTCGCTCAAACGTCACGTCAAATTCGGCGTAGGCGTCCATGAGTTCGCGGGCATCGTCGGTCTCGCTACCGCTAGTCATTACCGCCAAGGCACAGCGGCGAAACAACTCGTAGCTGCGCCCAGTGCGCGCCGTGCATAAGCCGTTGACCTCCCCTTGCGAGAGGATGGCCAGGGCCGAATCGGGCACCACGGTGGCATGCGGGATGGTCAGGTTAGTCACGACAAATGCATTCCTCGAGCAACCCATTTAGAGGGATAGATTCAAAATTGAGCCGGTTGAAGTTATTTATAATGATCCTATAATAATCTCAATCAAGATCAGAATCTTGAACGATAAAAATAATAAATCTGATCCGATCAATCACGTAAGCGACGTTATTGGATATTGAGGGGGGGTTTACCCATGACACAGAAAGTAATGTCCGAAGGCTGGCGGGATTTAGTGGACGAACTCAAGGACTTAGAAGCATTCTTTCCAGTCCTAGGAGTCGGTGGCGAACAAGCTGAGCTGCAGGAAGAAGTCGAAGAGCTGCGCGAATTGATCGCGGCGGCAGGCATTCCTGACGACGAACATTCGGTACGAGCGCTGCTGTACTTACAAGCTGAACTGAGCAAAAAGCTCAGTTTGTTGAATCGGTTGAATTAAACAGAGCGAGGGGGCAGTCCGCCCTTCGACGCGCAGGTGTTTATTCCCTCTCCCCTCGCGGGAGAGGGTTAGGGTGAGGGGGCGACGTTGGAAAGCAGCGCCCAATCCTTTCCCCCTCTCCCCCTCTCCCCCTCTCCCGCGAGGGGAGAGGGGGAGTAAGGCTCGAATTGGAGCGTATGTGGTGTGGCGCTGTCCCCTGCTTCTTGCCCCTTACTACTGCAGGTTAGCGATTTTCCCTTTTAGCAACGCCGCGAATTCGGTTGCCAACTCCGGATGCTTCAAGGCGTAATCGATGGTGGCATCCAAATACCCCAACTTCGAGCCGCAGTCGTAGCGGATCCCTTCGAATTCGTAGGCCAGCACCTGCTGTCGATTGAGTAACTTGGCGATTGCGTCGGTGAGCTGAATCTCACCGCCCGCGCCGCGCTCGGTGTGTTCTAGGATCTCCATAATCTCGCCTGGCAATATGTACCGTCCGACGACAGCCAGATTCGATGGCGCAACTGCCGGTTTCGGCTTTTCGACGATGCTTTGAATCTTGCCGATTCGCTTGTCGATCGCCTTCACTTCGACAATACCGTATTTGTCGGTGTCTTCCGGTGGGATTGGCTGAACCGCGATCACGCCCGTGTTGTAGTGAGAAAAGACTTCCACCATTTGCTTAAGACATCCACGGCCACCGCCATCAATTAAATCATCGGCCAGAATCACCGCGAACGGTTCATTGCCAATCGCGGGTTTTGCGCAGAGCACGGCGTGCCCTAATCCAAGCGGTTCGGCTTGCCGAATATAAATGCAGGAGACGTGCGGCGGCAAAATATTGCGCACTAACTCGAGCATCTTAATTTTCTTGCCCTTCTCCAGTTCCGCCTCGAGTTCGTAAGCTTTATCGAAATGATCGGGAATCGAGCGCTTCGCGCGGCCGGTAACAAAAATTAATTCCTCGATGCCGGCATCGACCGCTTCTTCAGCCGCATATTGAATCAGCGGCTTATCGACGATTGGCAGCATCTCTTTCGGATTCGCCTTGGTTGCCGGGAGAAACCGCGTGCCCATGCCGGCGACGGGGAACACTGCCTTACGAATACGCGCCGTCATTTGGTACTCCGTTTAAATTGAATGATCCTGGCTTCATCCGCGCTCGATGGACTCGCCTCGGACTCGCGGAATTCCGGCACCGCCGTCCGGATCAAATCGCGGATCAACGCTTCATCAAAGCGCCCACACGCTTCGCGCAGATGGGTGATCAAGGTTCGAACGTAGTTCGCATCAACTGATGTGTGTCCAGCCAGGAGTAATTTTTCGTGGGCGGTCGGCACCAGGGCTTCGTTAGCGTGAAAGAGTTCTTCGTGCAATTTTTCTCCGGGCCGCAGTCCCGTATAGACAATGCGGATGTCTTCGCCCGGTATGTGGCCCGAGAGCCTAATCATTTGTTCCGCGAGGTAGGTGATGTTCACCGGCTTGCCCATATCGAGTACAAAGATTTCGCCGCCTTTGCCAGCCGCTGCCGCCAGCAGAATCAATTGGCTCGCTTCGGGGATGGTCATGAAATATCGCGATGCATCGGGATGCGTCACGGTTATTGGTCCACCTGCGGCGATTTGGCTTTGGAATAACGGTACTACACTGCCCGTCGAACCCAGCACATTGCCGAAGCGCACAGTAATGAAACGCGTACGCGAGTTCTGATTCGCGGCCTCGCAAGTTAATTCAGCGATTCGCTTCGTCACGCCCATGAGACTGCTAGGCCGCACCGCCTTATCCGTCGAGATCAGCACCATCGTTTCGCAGCCATGGTCAGCCGCCGCGTTGACCACGGTATCCGTGCCCAAGACATTGTTATGAACGCCAGCGCGGATCTGCGCTTCGACAATCGGCACATGCTTGTACGCTGCGGCGTGAAACACGATTTGCGGTTTGGCCGTCTGAAACACCTGGGTGACGGCTACTCGATCGCAAACGTCGCCCAGCACACAAGCAATTTGCAGATGCGGCGCAAGATTCCGCAGCTCACGATCGATCGTGTATAAATTGAATTCACTCTGATCGAAGACGGTCAACTGCGAGACGCCAAGCCGCGCGATCTGGCGGCATAATTCAGCCCCAATGGAGCCGGCGCCACCAGTCACCAGCACGGATTTTCCGGCCAGATTGGTTTGGATCAACTGCCAATCGAGCTGCACGCCAGTCCGACCGAGGAGATCGTCGATCGAAACTTCGCGGAGCGCCCGCATTCCGACTTTCCCGGACACGATATCCTGCAGGTGTGGCAGCGTACGAAAGGGACACGCGGCGGTTTCGCAGATTTCAACAATGCGCTGCATCTCGAGATTCGTTGCCGAGGGGATCGCGATCACCACCAGATCGATTTGGTGACGCTCTACCAGCAGCGGTAAACGTTCTATCGCACCGAGCACGGGGATGCCATGGATCCGGCGTCTGGCAAGTGCCGCGCGATCATCCACTAGCCCCAGCGGAAGGTAGGCGTCACCGCGCAGCATTTCACGCGCCAAAGCTTCACCGCCTTCCCCAGCGCCGACGATTAAAACGCGAATCCCGTTCGTAATCTGGCGAAGGTTGAGCGTGCGGTCCTTCCACAGCCGATAGAAGAGGCGCGGGCCACCAAGAAAAAGCAGCAGAAACACCGGATAGAGAATCAAAATCGAGCGCGGAATGCCTTCCAATCGATTGATGAAAAACAGGGTTAAAGCGACACACACCGCACCGAGCGCCGCGCTGCGAATGATATTCCAGAGATCTTTCAGACTTGCGAAGCGCCACAGGCCACGGTAGAGACCGAAGCGCCACAGGATGAGCGCTTGAATGACAACGACAACCGGCAGCGCCTTCAAACCACTGACGAAGTGCTCAAACGGCGGCATCACGAAATTGAACCGCGCAAAGAGCGCGAGACACCACGCCAGCATCACCATGCAGAGGTCGTGGACGATAATCGTGGTGCGTGAATTCATGGTCGGGCGGGATCTTATAGCAAGCTGCGAGCGCGGGCGACGATCGCGAACCATAGTGCTGCCATTAAGCCAAACGACAACGTGGTTACATACAGTCCCAGATCTGGATTTTTGGCACTAACCCAAGCGAGGGGGGCCAATAGTACGGTCGCTACGCCGAGCAGCAAAGCTGCAACCGCTCGATGGGTCCATCCTTGTCGCACGAGCAATTGGTAGGCGTGCGATCGATGAGCCGAGCGCCAAGACTCACCGCGGACGATTCGTCGCAGCAAGGTTAAGCTCGCGTCGACGATGAAGGGCGCTAGGAGAATTAACCAAAACCAAGGTTCGACTCCTGCAAGCGCGGTGTTGATCGCCAGCAAGGCGAACTGGCTACCGAGGAAATAGCTTCCCACATCGCCGAGAAATATTTTTGCCGGCTGCCAGTTCCATATGAGGAAACCTAAGCTCGCGCCGGCCACGCTGCTCGATACGAGCGCAATTCCCGGAAGATTAAGGTTTGCGCTTAAGCATGCGCCTCCGGCTGCCGCCGCGAGTGCTTGTACGCCTGCGATGCCATCCGTTCCGTCCATGAAATTGTAGAGGTTCACGGTCCATACCACTGCGAACACCGCCACGATTGCAGCCGCCGCGCCTAGTAGACTCAAGGGCCAATGGTTCGAGAGCGAGAGCGCGCCCAAGTAACTCGCCGCTAATCCAAACTGGAAAAGAAGTCTGAATCCCGAACTCAATGATTTATGGTCATCCCATGCGCCGAGCGCGCCATACGCCACAGTCGCAAGTAACCACGGCATTCCGGTCGTGAAAGTTAGTTTCCCCATTAAGATGGCAAGCGCTTGCACGATCGAGACCACGAGCAGAATGGCAACGCCACCGCCGCGCGGCGTCGGCGCGACATGCAGGCTCCGCTCATTAGGAACGTCTAACAGCGATCTCGTCAGCGCCCACTCGCGAACTTTCCCCACCAAGTAGGTGACGCTTATTGCGCTAAGAAGAAAGCCGACGATGAGAGTCCAGAACATCATTTACGCTGCATTGTTATTGTGGGAGCCGCTTTAGCGGCGAATGGGGTTCGAACAAGATTCGCCGCTAAAGCGGCTCCCACAATGCTTCCCATGATTTTTCTAATCACCTTAAGAACCACTTCGCCGATATTGTTCACCGATTTCCGTCCAGGCCGATGTTAAATCGATGCGTGGCCGCCAGCCGAGTTCACGGGTGATTATTTCGCTATCGACCACCAGCGACTCCGTCAAGCGCGACACCGCGGCGCTGGATCGTGTGAGTGTACCTAGGGCGCGGAGTACGGAAATCGGACAAGGTAACAAGCGCGCCGATCGGCCCAGTCCGGCTGCCATAAACCGCACGAGATCGGGTGTAGACAGCACACAGTCGCCGAGCGTAAAAATATGCGTACCCGTCAACTTCGTCGCGAGCGATAGCATGATCGCATCGATCAAATGTTCCCGATGAATTAGGCTCCGCTGATTTTTTATTGAACCGAATGGCAGCGGGACGCCGTGCATGATCCCATTGAGAAGTGTCGCAAGATTGCCGCGAACGCCGGGGCCATAGACTAATGGCGGCCGCAGAATGACGAGGGATATTCCAGTCGCGTTACACCCTTCCTTCAGTAACCGCTCAGCTGCCAATTTAGATTCACCATATGATCCTTCAGGCTGTGTGAGAGAATCACTCGAAATCGCGACAGGGGAGCCGTCTTCTGCGAGCGGAGATCGTTCACCAATTGCTTTGATCGAACTCACGAATACAATTCGTTTAATTCCTGTCTTTACAGCATCCGATAGGAGAGCACGGGTACCGTCGACATTTATGCGCCAGAATTCAGATCTGATGTTCAGATCGGTCGAGTCTGCTTGATGCGCTCTAGCGGCAAGATGTATGACTGCATTACTTCCCTTCAATGCTTCGGTCCACCGCGTCGTCGCACTTATTTCACCAACTGCAACGACCCGCGACGCGCGACCCGCGACGCTCCGCGTGTCGCGGGTCGCTGCGGTCACCGAGTACTGCGCCTTAGCGAGTCGTTCACACAGTCGCACACCAATAAAACCACTCGCACCAGTTACGGTCACGCGATCCAATCAAGAACCTCCAACGACGTCTTCAAATAAAAAGCAGCATTACTGGCTTCGATCCTAATTAACATCACTGCGACGCACTAAAAGCAGACTGTATATTGCTCTTCCAAACTCGATAGCCCTTCGCATTCAAATGCACACCATCCAGTGTGTATGAATGACCCTGTTCCGTGAGTGCCTCAAACGATTTATCGTTATCTATTAAGGTGGCGCCCGACTTCATAGCCTGTTGACGAATGACGGAATTCATATGCGCTATCGCGCTTGGATCAAAATAGCGATCACCCAAAGATTTCCCTGTCTCAACTGGAATTATGGTGCTGATCGCAACGCGAGTAGCAAGCATCTTTGCACGAGTCAATACCGTCCCATAACTCTTCTCCCAATCAGTAAAATAAGTTATGGGCAATTCACGCCTGGTGGCGTCGTTTACACCAATCGCAATCACAATTACTTTGAGTTTAGGCTGTGCTGGATACTCGTTAAGTAATTCCTCGACTGAGCTGACTCCGGCACCTCCCATCCCCCCATTCACTACGAGCGCGCCGTCAAGCTTGGGCAGGTACAACCCCTCAGTAATGCTGTCGCCAACAACAAGCGAGTACGCTTCTTCCATTTGTGCCGCCTGCCAGTAGATAAAAGATTTTCGAACCTGTAGGTGACGTGCTTCGTAAAGCGGGGGGGGGATCGCTGTCTTAACTGCAGCGACCTCTGCTCTAACCCCAACAATCTCTGCTCCAACCGCCGCGACCTCGGTCCTAACCGCCGCGACCTCGGTCCTAACTGCCGTGACCTCGGTCCTAACTGCCGTGACCTCGGTCCTAACTGCCGTGACCTCGGTCCTAACCGCAGAAATCTGGTTTGCGAGTGTTATAAAATGCTTGCGTAGAAACATTAACCCAATTATCAGTAAGCACACGATTAACAACGAGCCACCTAATAGGGTGGCGATTTTTACGTTGACGTTAGCTCGAGATTCGGTAGATTCTGCAATCGCTTCTTCACCCGCATGCGAATTCGCCATCGGTATTCTCCGCGTTCTCAAGCTGCATAAAACGTCCACCTAGTGCGATAACCGCTCAAGAATCTTGAACGGATACTTCGACAATATTCTCAACGTGCTTGTCGAGATCCCATTGTCCCGGCAGGCACGGAACACCTCCCGATTTAGCAGGATTGTGTTTCGCCATCCGGCGGTACTGACACCCCCCGTCTGCATTCGAACGAGAACTTCTGGAATATGGCGAACTTTAAGATCGGTGCGTGTGAACGCGCGCGCCACGAACTCATAGTCGCCGGCGATTCGATAATCGGTTCGAAATCCGCCTACCCGTTCATAGACACTTCGCCGCAGAAACAAGGCCGGATGCGCCGGCATCCAACCCCACGCGATACTGCGTGCGGAGAACCTGACGGATCGATATCGCCGAATGGTGCGAGTGGGATCCTCTGGCTTAAAGTACGCCGCGTCACCGAATACGCCGTCGAGCTTTTCCTGTTCAATCATGCGCGTCACACGACTCAGCACGCCTTCATCCGCGTATCGATCGTCGGCATTCAAGAAGCCAACGACATCCCCGCTTGCCAATGCCAAACCTTTGTTCATCGCATCGTAGATCCCACGATCCGGCTCCGATACGAATTTCGACACCCGCCAACAAGACTCATTGGCGATAACCTGAGTGCCGTCTGTTGATGCGCCATCAACAACGATATGTTCAATCTCAGCGTGCGTCTGACGTGCCACAGACTCAAGCGTCTTGCCGATAGTGGCCGCGGCGTTGAATGCCACAGTGATGACCGTTACTTTCATCGAGGAGTCATACTCGAGATCCACGATGTCGCGCAATGGCGAATTCAACTGCATGCTGGAATTGCGTGGCATATTCACCGACTCTTCGCTCAGCTTCCGGTGCTGCCGCCGCTCGACGACGCTCACGATCGCTTGGGTCATCCGTGCTCACCGCCTGCCACAATACGTTCGCGATTTGTCCCGGGACGTGCGGGTCGAAATACAAAGCGGCCACTTCCGCCTGCTCCCGATGTACGCCGATGTCAGATAACAGCAACGGCGTACCCAGTGCTTTCGCTTCTTCAACCGTAGTGCTCCATCCTTCGAAGAGTGAAGGATTAATCAGCGCGGCACAGCACGCGGCGAGGCCGCCCACCTCCGCAAACGGAATTAATCCTAGAAGCCGGAAGTTCTTTTCAAGACTATACCGACTAACTATCTCAACGAGCTGTTGATAGTGGGTGGGGTGTCTGGGATCGGCGGGATTTCCACTGGCCGCGACGACGACTTCCTTGTTGGCTTCCTTGAGCAAGCGCAGCGCCTCGATAACGCCAAGGTGATTTTTATGCTTCCAGAATTGATTGGGCAGATAGATGAAATTGGCGGGCAGTCGATATTTCTCCAACAAAGTATTCTCGATTCGATGTTGGACTTGGGGTGGCTTAACCGCAAACTTCGCTACTACAATGCGGCCGCGCGTTGACGGATGGAAGGTTTCGCAATCTGTCCGAGCGTCATTGCTGCTCAACATGATCGTGCGTCCACTAACAATCTGCGCACGAAACCCTAGCTCGCGTCTCCAATAGGCTTTTTGGTTGAACATATGGGGCAGGTGCCGATGTTGGAAATCCGGGATCCACGCGACGCACGGGAGCGGGAAGCGCCAGCCGTAGAAATCGGCGTTTTCGAAGACCGCGTCGATTCCGTGGCGCTCGAATTCCCGTAACGTTGGCGGCTCGATGCCGAAGGCACTGGTGCGGATCCAGCGCGTGGTCCGGCGCGATTGCCGAAAAGCGGCGACTTGAACAACATTGTTATCGAGTAGTTCTCGATACACACCCAAATCGGCGGGATCCACATCGTCACCAACAAATAGCATGGGTTGTATCGTGCACCGAGATGCGAATTTTATCGCGGCGAATAAGTTAAGCAGATAGCTGTGTCCTCCCGTCCACTTCTGGCCGCCGACTAGCGTGAACGCTACTTTAGTTGCTGGCATTAGCGTTGGTGTCGATCAGACTGTCCGAAATCCTGGCGATACCAATCGACATATTCGGCAATTCCCTGCATCGGTTGAATCGAGTAACCAAGGCCATATCCTCGCATTCTTGTGATGTCCGCTACCAAGCTGACCGGATCCCCCGGCCGCTCTGCGCCATTGAACAGCACCCTGCCCGACGATTCCGCGCCTTCCCAACGTTGAATGACGATGTTCGCGATTTCCTTAACCGATGTCGCGACGCCAGTCGCGAGGTTCACGACGGGCGCGTCGCTCGTCGCAAGTTCAGCAACCTTGGCGAGATTCAGAACAACGTCATGCACGCTCGTCCAGTCACGCGCTTCGGTGCCGGTGCCGCCTAGTTCGACTACGCCTCGCGTTGCAAGCTTTTGGCAAATATCCCACAAGAGTTGCTTTTGTAGTCCCGGACCATAAACCGAGAAGAGGCGCGGCAGGACGACCCGCAGTCCGAAGTTGGCCGCATACGACCGACAAAGATTTTCCATCATGAGTTTGTGGTACGCATACGGCGAGATTGGGTGTAATGCAGCGTCTTCGGAAATAGCCTCGCTATGACCCGCCCCGTAAACCGCCGCGCTGGAAACTGCGACGATGCACGTCTCCGGCGCGTGTAGTCGAGCCCACTCTAGCAATTCGGCGGTGGACAGTACCGAACGATTGAAGTCGTCGTAGGGATAGGCGAGCGCCCTCGCTACCGAGGCCCCCCCGGCAAGGTGGAATATCGTCGTCGGAATGTCGGCGGTACGCTGCAGCAACTCCAAATTATTGCGCGTGAGGTCACCATTCAACCAAGACGAAATCCCCCAAACCGTTCCATCCAGTGGCGCTGCCGATTGGTGTCCTACGCCGGCGACACGGAATCCGCAGCGCTGCAAGTGGCGCGCGAGATGACCCCCAATGAATCCGTGCGCACCGGTAATCCAAACAGAATTCATGCTCTTAATCAGCGGCGGCTTTGTCGCAAATGAACGAGTAAAGCCGCCCAGGGCGGTTATCGATCAGGGCACCGCCGCGTAACACAACGCGCATGAGGGCATCGCTTCCAAGAAGACCTCGGAGGACGGTCGCGGCACCCGGAATTCGCGACACCTTGCTGATGATCTCGGCACGAAGAGTCGTGATCGATTGTGGCGCGTAATTGATTGGGCTCAATAAAGGTGCGAGGACCTCTCGCGTGTAAAACCCGGCGGCTTCAAGAGCCGCCGTGTATTCAAGCAACAGATACGCGTTTTCGCCGCCGTAAAGTCGGTGAAGTGGATGCGCACTCAAAAACACGGCGAGATCGCGCCGTCGCGTGATCACATGTTCGCGGACCGCGATCAATCTCCCGCCCGGCTTGAGAACCCGAAAGAGTTCATGGCAAGTACCACCGAGATCGTGTGCGTGATGGAGCGCAGCGCGGGCGAACACCAAATCGAATTGGCGGTCGTTAAAAGGAACTTTCTCCGCGACAGACTCCGACACTTCAATCGGCAATTGCGACTCTTCCGCAAGCATTCGGATAGCGCCGGCGCCGACGTAAGGACTCGGGTCCGGCTCCAACGCTGAGACGCGGTATCCCTCTTTGGCCAAGGCATAAGCACTAATGCCGCGACCCGAGCCTACATCAAGCGCGCGGCCCCGCGCGTCCGGCAAATAAGCGCGAATGCCTGCCCACTCGGCGCTTACCCAATACCGTTCCGCAGCGACAATTAGCGGGTCGTCGTAATACGCCGATTCGACTAACGCACGCTGCTCCGGCTGCGCCTTAAGCCAGCGCACCGCATCCTCCCAGGATACAAACGCGTTAGATTCGCTCATGCGGGGCGAGTTCTCTAATGATCTCGGCCGGGTTACCGCCAACGATCGCGTATGCAGGCACGTCCCGCGTAACGACCGAGCCCGCGCCAATGATCGCACCGTGACCAATCCGCACCCCGCGCAAGACAATCGCCCCCGCGCCAATCCAACAATCGTCCTCAAGCACGACCGGCCGCGCTTCGAGCTCCACCGCACGCGGATGTCCGGTCGTCAAAATCCCTCGCGTCTGCGCATGGCGTTCGGATGGGTTGATCGGATGCGTGAGGCTGTCGAATATGTTTACGTTGTGCGATATCAACACGCGTGAGCCTATAGAAATTCTCTCGGCCGACCATATCCTTGTGTCTTCACCGACGTAGCACCATTCACCGATAGCGATTGTGCCGCCGTGACGGAACACGAGCAGTTCCCCTGCAACATACGAATTGGCGCCGACGAGAATGCGTTCTGAAGCACCAAAGACATTCCGAATGCGCGCACTCGGCCCAAGGCGAGCATGAGTTTCGAGCCTACATGTCGCGCGCCCCGTTAACCGCTGCATCAGATAATCGATATTCACGCCTGCATGCGAATACACGCGACGGCGCGCGCCCCAGCGGCCCAATCTGCGTCGAGTTTGGGGGTCGTCTGGACGTCGAAGAATTCCGCATCGCGCACGACCTCTGCGGTCGCGCGATGCCAGCCCTGAGGTCCGTACCCAAAATATTCCACGGTCGCGACCGTTGGGTTGAACGCCGCCAAGACTCGGTCGACCATCTCTTGGTCGAATACCTGAAACCAATCACGAACGGCACGACGACCGAACGGAACAGTGATGAGACACAGCCCACCCGGCGCTAGCAAGCGACGAAACTCTCGAACGGCCGGTTCATACCCACCGCTATTGGATTCCTTCTTCGTGACATCACCCGTATAGAGCAAGGTGTTGTCCAAGCCGATATGTTCGATTGTCGAGATACTGACAATCGCATTGAATGCGGCATCCTGAAAATTCGTAGCGCGCAAGTCACCGTAGACATACGAGACACCTCGGTTCCAATAGCAGCGTTTTTCGGGCGCCAAGGTCATGATCGTCAGCCGAGCGTTAGAAATCGGCGGTCGGCACAGGAGGTGACGATAGTTCAAAGCGGAACCTGCATCGAGTACGGCGCCGGGTTGGTTCGGCAATTGCGTGTACACCCACGGATATTCCACGACACGTTCGTCCATGAATCGCCCGTACTGTGGGTCAAAATCTCCGCGAAGGTGAAGTGCGTTTTGTTCAATCGAGCGCTCGATGGCACGGCGCTTGGCGGTGTAATAGCCAGGCACAAACGGCTTTCGTCCGCAGATCAGATACCACGGAAATAAGCATTCATCTAGTGCTTCTTTTACGCCGAATAGCATGTAGGACTGCAGATCAAGGCTCGGTTACGTGGTGGGACGCATTGTACGCGACCCTGCATATGATGGCCGCTTTTGGCGAGGCATCAAGCAATATTCATGGCACATTGCCGGTACGAATTTTAGGTCTGCGGCCCATCAACACGATTCAGCCGCGCGCTCCATCCCCGCGCGTCGACGAAGTCTAGAGCAACCGATTAAACGCCGACCATTGTGCCGTTTTACTGTAGATGCTCGATACAGTCGAATAACCGGCGGCGGCGATTCGATCCATCACATCCCCTTGCTTGAGGCAAGCGCGAATTATCTTCACTGCATCGTCGCCGGATTCGTAAGTGAGCAGATTCCCCCCCTCGACTAGACCCGCCGGATAGCGGCCCGCATCCGACAGTAACAGGCACCGCGCGCCCATTGCCTCGAAGCACCGCATGTTGCCTCGTTCCGCCTGTGCCATGTCCACTGCACCGTTTAGCACTATCTTGCTCTGGCTTAGAATCCGATAGAGATCAATACCGAAAACTGGTGGGCGACTCACTTTCCGTATCGCAATCGGCCTTCTGAGGTGCTTCACCGGTAGCAGATGTCCGATAAGGCTTTCCGCGATCTGAGTTGGTCGTGAACTATCGAGGCAATAGACGATGGTCATTCCGTTAGCGATTTCAGCGACTTTTTCTAGAACTCTTGCTCGCTGCCGATGGTAACGCGTATAGCCACCGACAAAAAGCACGTCGATCGGTCGCGGTACGTTGCAAGCATACGAATCCAAGATCGGGTCGTGCGCGGGGAAAAATAGCGCGGTACGACACCCTTGTGTTTCCCATTGCCGGTTGATTGACGGGAAATTTGATACGACAAGATCGTACCCGGTCAAGTCGACGTCGCTGGCGGGTGCAGCGCGCCAGCAAACCGATTTCTTTACACATCTCGGCAGACGTTTGACGAAGCCTGACCCAAAGCGAATGGGGTCCAGGTTGTAGAATATTTCTGACCGGTGGTCTTCAATTTGTGCGAGCAAAATGTCTTCAAGCGCTGACCCAGGTGATAGCCCACGTTCGCTTGCCCACATGCGTTGCTGGATTTCGTCGTCTCCATTAGTGAAGAATGCCCATTCAACACTATCAAGAACAGGCGCAAGAAAATGTGGCGCGCCGTAGCGATCGGAAAGGAATACCTTACGGCGTTGTGAAAAGCTGCCGCAGTTATCGGCGAGCGCATTCAGTCGGTGCCGATAAGTCCGTGAGATACCGCTATTTTGAAATAGCCTCATACCCAGGGAGTTCTGGCAGCCTCGCCGCATCGCTTAACTCTTCGATCGCGCGCCCGAGGTGTAGCAGATGACATTTGTTTTCCAGCCAGAAGCAAGCCCAGCGCAGTCCACAATTGTCCTTCACCGTATATCGCGCCGGAAAAGCACGCAGAGACCGCGAATTGGACGAAGACCGCCGCTGCAATCGGATAGGGGAATTGGACTAGTTCACGCGCCGAACGCAATCCGCAATAGATAAGAATAACAATTAAGACCAAGCCGAAGCCGCCCAACGCCATCCCTGATTCTATGAACAGATTGTGCGGATAGGATTTCGACTCCCATTCGATATATGAAGTACCCGTCCATGGCGCGCTTCGAATTTGCTTTGCGGCCGCACGCCAGACCTTGAGTCGATCCAAGGTCGACCAATCCTCGCGAATGTTGATCAGCCGATGCGCGGCGTCTTCTCTGACTGCATGCTTGTGTTCCGAACTATCTTTGTAACCAGACGATAACCCATCGGATTCCCGCGCACTCGGTGTGAGTACCGCTCTCACGGCGCTATCGAGTAGCGTCGGAATACTCAGTGCGAGCACGAACCCAATGGCTGTCACGGTTAGCGCTAGTGGCATCGGGTCCTGACGAACAAACGCAAATCCGCAGAGGAGCAGCGCAAATAATGCCAATATCGGTCCCTTCGACCCGGTCGCGACGAGCAAAATCAGTGTCGCGGCGCCAATGACTATCAGTACGAATCCAAATCGCGGTCCGCTCCGCTGCGTAAAGGTGAACCACAACGCAGTCAGCGTACTGACTGCAACGTGACCCAAGGTGATTGGATTTACCGTATCGTAGGACAGACGACCGGTCGCCATCAGAAGATTGCGCTCATCACCGATCGAAAACATTTGCAGCGCGAGCGCAAGAAACGTGATCAACGTACCCAGGGTCGCCACCATTAACGTTGCCCGGCGCGCACACCAATACCGCGCTGATACCATCTGCGCGAAAGCGGGTATAACAACTGCCGCCACGAAGAATAGCGAAGCCTGATTTCCATCGGGGTCATGCGCCGCCGGCGCGGTTAGTAACATACGTCCGAGGTAGGCCAGCCAGAACGTCAGCAATCCGGCTTGAAGCCAGGTGATTTTCCAACCGGCAAGTGTACGCACGAGGATGCCAATGGACATCACGAGTACCAGCCCGCGAAACGGCACAGAAAGCGCGCGGCTAGAGGTATTGATTATTATCGCTGCGAGCCCGGCGAGAGGATAGCCCACGACCGAAAGGGCAAATAGCGCTGAAGTAGCCCACTTTAAGCCTCCGACATTCGACCTGTTTTGCTCGGAAGACAATTTCTCAGCCATGTTTGGAATAGTCGTTCCTTCGACGCGACAGGAGCGCTTGCGATTCTCTAGACCTCGCGAGTCGTCTTTCGAGCGCGACGCACCTTATGGATGGTTCACGTGTCCAGTATGCAATGTCCAACACCCCCAGAACAGTGTCCAGCGCGAGGCTCCATTTGGGAAACAGGGAGGTCGATTAAATCATCGCCTTCGTTAAGAAAGGCGCTGACCCATTGACCCAATATGCAAATGCTGCGACCGGCGTTAGCTCGTCGGCGGGTCGTACCATATGTAGAGGATGTCTTCGATTCCGGAGTAGGTTTTGCAACTCCCCGTGCCATAAATAGTGACCGGCAGGTTCTGGACCTGCGCCGCCAAGACCATCTTATAAGTCGAACGCCCGCCATCCGTGCCGAGGCTGATCGCAAAAAGCCGATTGAGTGAACACGCCGCAGGCGTAGTGATTGGCCCCGCCATCTGCACCCATACGAGATTCGCAGCAGGGATCATCCCCAGCTCGACAATTTTCGAGGTAGTTGTCCCCGCAAAGGTCGGGCTCGATATCGCGAGCATGATTAACGGTGTCAATAATATGCTGTTAAATCGTTTCATCGTTTGTCCTCCGCTTATCGGGTTTCCTTCTCACGAGTCGCCATCACTGCTTTTAATCCTAAAAAGCCAGGTATTGGCGATGCTAGTCGTCAATTAATTCCAGGATGATCTTTTTCGCATTCCCGGTGCTCGCTGTCGGTGTCGTCGCACAAAACTGGCGTGTAACGCCACCGATATCCAAGCTCGCACAGGATTGGGTAACAGGGCTTCCCGCAGTGACGACCTGCGCAATGACGACATCACCGCTCTGGACCGTCCCCGCGGTCGACGTATACGCGCCGCCATTAATGCTGTACGCCCCGCCGGTAACACTGATCGTCACCGGATTCACGATGCCGGCCACGGTAATCGGATTCGATCGCACCGGGCCGTTGAATGTGATACCGGTCGGCGGATCGAACGTGAATGGCGTGGGCGTAAACGACGACCAACCCAGATCAAAGGGGATCATCGAGTTGTACCGGACCTGGCCGACGATGATTTCGCCAGTGTCGTCGCAGCGCTGTTGGAAATTGGCGGCGAAGGCTTTCAGAGCGGTGTTGGTCTCCAGTTCGCGTTCGAAGATTACGAATCGGCCGGAAAAGTGCCGACATTCAGTAAAATGGCTCTTCCGGTTTGAGTGTGGGTAAAAATGAGTAGATGCTCAAGTTGTAAAGCCTATTTTCATAGGGTTCGCTGCATATTTGAGGTAAGGATAAATCTGGCATGATTTGCCAATGCCTAAAACACCTAAGCGCCG
>JACPPA010000050.1 GCA_016191285.1 Gammaproteobacteria bacterium | reverse complement strand
TATTTTTTATCGGCACTCGATTGTTACAGCAACGGCTTCGCTGCTCATTCTCTGCCCTTCGCGACGCGCTCCGGCGATTGATCGAAAGTATCAAGCAACATGCGCCAGAATTCGCTTAAATTTCGTGGGGATCGATCAGGCCCTGACCGTGCCGGCAGTTTAGCCGCTGCAAGTGGGTGAGTTGTTCGATCTTCTCAATTCCTTCCGCGACTACATCGAGCTCCAGGGCGTGCGCCAAACTAATCATCGCGCGGACCAGTACGGACGAGTCGGAAATTTTCAAAGCGTCCACGAAGGAGCGGTCAATCTTCAAGATATCGATGGGGAATCGATGGACGTGGCTCAACGACGAATAGCCGGTGCCAAAGTCATCGAGTGCGATACGTACCCCCAATTCCTTGAGGCGGTTGAGCTGTTCGATAGCGGCGCCCACGTTTTCCATCAACACCGACTCGGTGATTTCGAGCACCAGGATTTGAGGTGGCAGTTGATAGGTTTTTAGTGCTTCGGCGACTTCCGCCGCGAGGTCGACATGTTCGATTTGGCGTCCGGAAATGTTAATGGCGATATGCTGCAGACGCTCCGGTTTAACGGTCTTCAGCCATTCGGACGCGTGCCAACAGGTTTGAATCAGCATCGAGCGGCCGAGCCGGTCAATCAACCCGCTGTCTTCGGCGATTTGAATGAAAATCGCCGGGGATAGCACCCCACGCTCGGGGTGATGCCAGCGCGCGAGCGCTTCCACGCCGACGATTTCCGAAGTGCGCAAATCGACAATAGGCTGAAAGTAGGGGACGAACTCGCCACGCTCGAGGCCCGCGGTTAATTCCATTTCAAGATCGACCGACTGGCGCATGCTGGCATACATCGCCGGTTCGTAAACTTCATAGCAACGTTTGCCGCGCGCTTTAGCGCGATACATCGCAAGATCCGCGTTACGCATGAGTTCTTGGGACGACATGCCTCGATCACCTTTTGCGATCCCGATGCTGGCGGATAGCGTTAGTTGACGGCCGTTGATTTCATAGGCCGTGGATAGCGCTTCGACCAAGCGTGCGGCCAACGCCTCGACATAAAGTTGGGAGGTGTCACCCGTGATGAGCAGCGCAAATTCATCACCGCCAAGCCGCGCGACCGTGTCGCCGCTGCGGGTGGTTCGAATCAGGCGGCGTGCCGCCACGGCAAGCAGTTTATCGCCGGCCTCGTGCCCCAGGGTATCGTTGACTTTTTTGAAGTTGTCGAGGTCGACGAAGATCAGCGTTGGATACGGTTCGCCACGATTGAGCGCGATCGCCAGCTGTTCGTTGAACAGATTGCGATTGGCGAGCAAGGTCAAGGTGTCGGTAAACGCGAGATGTTTCAGTTCGTCTTCGAGGCGTTTGCGCTCGGTGATGTCGCGCGCATTTAAGACCAAGCCACGCACATTCGGATCGGCGAACAGGTTTGAGCCGACGACTTCAACATAGAAATACCCGCCGTCGGGCGTTCGTAAACGCCACTCAACAGGCCCCGTTAGACTCGGATCTTCACTCAAATCGCGACAGAAGTGGCGTACTTCGTATAGATCATTCGGGTGCGTAAGGTCGGTAAGCGGAGTTCCAAGTAGTTCGTCGGTGCCGAGACCGAGTTGACGTTCAACGGACGGCGTAACGAAGGACACGCAACCCTTTTCGTCGGTGACGAGCACGATATCGGATGAGTTACGAACCAACGATTTGTAGCGCACCTCGGTGGCTTGCGCGGCTTGTGCGGCCGATAGCTCGGCATTTTCACGCGTCGCCAGGATCTGACGCAGCACGACGATGACGGTGGTGACCATGGCGACGAAGGAGAGAATTCCGGCCGGTCGCAGCGCGGCTTCGCGCCCGACCCAGAGCTGCAAGGCGAATACCGCGGCAACCGTGAGGTACGGAAATAAATGAAAGGCATAGGCCGCGGGCATGGCGGCGCGCTCGGTTCGTAGTGACATCGCACGTATTTGCAACGCGGCGGCAATCGCGACCAGCGCGAAGGAGAGTTGGAAAAAGACATCGGTTATTCCACCGCTTGCGTACTCACCCTCAGCCGCGGGTTCCATAAACGTCAGATCGCCCGCCATCATCGCGAGATAACTGCCAGCTAGCATAATCAGCGGTGGACCGAAGCCAAGGGTTTGGCGTTTAAGCAGCGCCGATACCACGGCAATCAAGAGCATGATATCGGCGATTGGATACGAGGCACTGACAATAATGCCGAGAATTCCGTGTTCGTCATCCACGGTCGAATGTCGAAGCGCGAAGTACCACAGAATCCCAAGCGAACTCACCACCGCGGTAGTGCAGTCCAAGCTGAACTTCAAGCGGTCGCGGCTATTCGGCAGACGTTCGGTGAGAGAGCTCAAACCATAAATGGCCAGCGGATAGAAAATCAAAAAGAACGCATCTGCCAATGACGGAAATGGCTTAATTTCCAGAATGCCCTCGTAAACATTCCAGATGCAATTGCCAATCCAGTAAATAAGGTAAGCGACGGCCAGCGTGCGCCAGCCTCGTGCGACACGTGGATTCGAGGCGGACGCGCAACTGGCGCGCCAACATAAGAACGCCAGGATCGGGCCCACCGGCAAGTCGTAAAATAGGCCGAGCACCTTCTCCGTTAGTGGCCCGCCCCACGGCACGAACGCCCGCGCGGCGCATACCCCAAGCCAGAGTACGAGGGCGCCCGCGAGGCGCACTTCGAGCGTTCCGCCAGGCATCGCGGCACGCCCAACCGCGGACGTTGATGCCGGCGGAGGGGAATCAGACAGATTCATAGTGGGCCGCTCTAGCGTTGTTATTCAGGGTTCAACCCGGGTGATGCCGTGACTTGGCCACATCGCGCGGAACCTCAATCCCCTTCCGCCCCTGAGTCGATTCGCCGCCTTTGCGGGTGGTTACCTACTCGGCTATCCCGATCGCATGGCATCACGACTCTATATCGCAGGTTGTGTGCCAAGCTTTAGCTCGAGATTATTTCAACCGTCTCCGTGAACGGCCAGTGCTGCATTCCGTTTACACGTCAAGGTCCTGACGCTTTTTGCCAGGTGTCCGGCGCGGCGTGCGTCAAATTGACGTTGTATCCATTGTTGCCAGCAGTCTTAGTCCGTTCAGAATGCGTGACGATGCGATACACGCGGCATGGCGATATCATCGAGCCCCACGGGGCCAAGCAATTCAGGGGTCTGATTTAAATGTCGGCAATTTATGTTCCGAGTGTCCTGCCGAATTTGCGCCAATGGCGCGCGTTAGGCCTAAAGACTGCACTTGTGACGCTGATCGCAGCCGACGGCTCCGCCCCGCGACCCCTCGGTAGCCAGATGGCGATCGCGGAAACCGGCGCTGCCGTCGGCAATATCACCGGTGGTTGCGCCGAAGCGGCGATCATCGCCGAAGCGCAGGCGCGCATCGCGCGCGGAAAGAGCGGTACGGTGCGTTACGGCGCGGGCTCGCCCTATATCGATATCCGGCTGCCCTGCGGCTCGGGAATTGACGTGTATTTCGATGTCAATTTCACGGACGCGGCCCTCGCTAGCCTGCTTGACTTCCGGGTGCTGCGGCAACCCGCGACCTTGAGCATCAATCCCGCGGCAGGTCGCGTTATCGCGGCGATTACGCCGGCCGCTGACCCCGGCGCGTATATTCGTCACTACCCGCCCACGCCGCGGCTGGTCGCCGTCGGCAAGGGCCCGACGGTCCCCATTCTCGCCCGCTTGGCGAGCGCCGCCGATTTTGAAGTGATCGCGATGTCCTCCGAAGTCGAGACGCTCGAAGCCACGGTGGCACACGCAGTACGCGCTGAATACTTAGCAGCTCCCGCAGCGTTTCGATTCGCTGAGTTCGATCGCTGGACGGCGTTTGTGTCGTTGTTTCATGAGCACGAGTGGGAACCGCTCATCCTCAAGCAGGCCCTGGCCTCCGAGTGCTTTTATGTCGGCGCGTTGGGGAGTAAACGTACGCACGAGGAGCGCGTGGTTAATTTGCGTCGTCTGGGCGTTACCGACGCCGCGCTGGCACGCCTTCGCGCACCGGTTGGCTTGAAGCTGGGTGGCAAGAATCCACCGGAAATCGCCGTTGCCATCGTGGCCGAAATCATTCAGACGCAGTACGCCACCACGTGAGACTTAAACGCTTCGGCGCAGTGCTCCTCGCTGCTGGGTTATCGTCGCGATTTACGCGTGGCGATAAATTGCTGCAACCCTACCGTGGACAACCGTTGCTGTACTGGGCGCTGACAAATCTCGAGCGAGCGCATCTCGCGGAGTGTGTCGTGGTTGTGGGGTGCGTTGATGATGAGAAGCGCGCGCTGGTCGCGCGACACCCGTTTGCGCTGACCGCTAATCCAAATCCGGCGGCGGGAATGGGCAGCTCGATCGCTGCCGGCGTCGCGGCACTGACTACTGCGCTTGATGGGATCTTCATTTGCCTCGGCGACATGCCGGACGTGGAGCCGGCAACGTTCGAGCAGCTCGCGACGTCGTTTGCCATCGCCGACGGGACTGCGATTATCGCCCCCGTCTACCGCGGGCGTCGGGGCCATCCGGTGCTCTTCGCGCCTGCGTATCGTGAGGCGCTGTGCGCCTTGACTGGCGATCAGGGCGCGCGTGCGGTGGTTGAATCCGCGTCAACGCTGGTGACGATTGAAGTCGAAACGCCTGGTGTATTACTTGATATTGATACGGTGGCGGATATGATGGAGTTGGATGCCCAATAGACGCGGCCCCCACGCAGCACGTTTCCGCTTTAGAAAGCTTTGCAAAAAGCAGAGTTTCCCGCGGCACAGGGAGGTGCCGCCATTTTCGATGGTTGCAAACCATTGAAAATGAAGGGAAGCAAAAATCATACTTTTTGCTTCCCGTACTCTGAATAAGTCCAGGATTGACTTATTCAGAGGTTCCTTAACTGCTCGCTTGGCTGCGCGCCAATGCGACAAACGCTTCGCGCAGTCTTCGATCGCTCGGATTAGCGTCGTTCGCGCGCCGCAAGAAATCATTTGCCGCCGCGAATTCACGGCGCGTCGCCGCGGCCGCCGCGAGATCGAGATACCGTCCAACGATTTGATCGATTCCTGTTTTTGCGTCGCCGTTGCGTGGGTCGAATCGCAGCACCGCGCGATATTTTTCGAGCGCGTTGTTGCCGGGCGGCGTGGTCAGGCGAAATGCCGCGCGATCCGCCGCGGCGCGGCGCAATAAAGTGGCGATCTGAAACTGAGTGTTCACGGTGTTTTCAGTTGCCGGCAGCGCCGGCAGTCGCGCGCCGACCGCTGAAAGTGGTGATTTCCCGCCATGGTCCGCGAGTGGGTTGTTGTTCGATAGTGCGGTGGCGACAGGCGGTTGGTAAATCAAGAACGCGATGAAGGCCGCGCACAAGGCCGTCGCGCCGACTCCCAGTTGTATTCGCAGTTTGTGTCTAAAGAGCGCCATTCCAGATTCAACCGCGGTGCGGGCGGTCAGCGGCTCACGCGCAGTCACCACATGCTCTTCGTTACGCGGGGCATGGTCGACTCCGGATCTAGCGCCGACGGTTGCGCTCGCGCTTGAAGTGCCGGGTTGGCGATTCGCGAATGATGCCGGATCTTTCGTCGCGCTTGCTGGGGTCGCGGGTGGTTGCGCGGTGACGGGTTCCGGATCTTCGAACATCGCGCGCCAGGCCGTCACCGTAACTGGCCGTTCGAGTTCGCGAAAGGCCAGTGCGCGATCGACGGCGGCCAAGAATTGAAATGAATAGTGGCCGATGCCAGCCGCCGTCAGGCGCGGCATGAGATCTCCAGTGCCATCCAAGATGCGGTGCGAACGATCGACTGAAGGGATCGGCGCACGTCCGGTGATGGCACGGTAGGCGGTTGCCCCGAGACCATAGATATCGGTCCATGGCCCAAGGCCTGTACCATCGGTCCGATATTGTTCGAACGGTGCATAGCCAGGCGAGACCAAGGAAGTGAAGGTTCGTGTATGGCTCTGCAAGGCCTGCCGCGCAGCGCCGAAATCGAGCAGCATGGCGTGTCCGTCACGCCGCAGATAAATATTGCTCGGTTTGACATCGCGATGAATATAACCGTTGGCATGAATGTGCTCGAGCCCATCCATGACATCCATCAAGAGGGGAGCCAGCAGCGATTCCGGCATGATGCGCGCGCGTTTCAGCAGCGCATCGAGCGTTTCGCCCTCTTCGTAGCGCATCACCAGATAGGCAGTGCCATTCGCCTCGAACACGGAGTGCGCGCGCACCACCGCGGGATGATCCAAGCGAGCGAGGAGGCGGCCTTCCTCGACAAAGCGCGTCAGACCCCAATCGAAATCGGCTTGTTGGCCAGTGGAAGTGGGGACGATCGAGTGTTCGGCGCCACGTGTCGCGAACAGGCTCGGCAGATACTCCTTGATCGCGACTGCTTGATCGAGATTGGTATCGTGCATCAAGTACGTAATGCCAAAACCGCCCTGACCGAGCACGGCGCGGACTTCATACCACAGTACTCGGCAACCGATGGGCAGACTCTGCGTGTACTGCGTGGTGGTCGTCGGCATGACCTTAACCGTGGTTCTGGACTCGCGCTTTATACCCTTGCAACTTCATTGAGGCAACCCGTGTGCTCGATAACTTCGGCCGCGAATTCACATTCCTTAGAACCTGAAGATTCCATACCCGGGATTTTCGAGGGGCGCATTCAATGCCGCGCTGATGGCAATCCCTAGCGCATTCCGCGTATCCAGGGGATCGATGATCCCGTCGTCCCATAATTTCGACGTAGCGTAATAGGCCGACAACTGTTCTTGATATGCGCCGAGCGTGTCTTGGTACACTTTTTCGACCACGCCTCGATCGAGGGCCTTACCGTCGCGTTCGAGTTGCCGAGTCTTCACTTCGGCGAGCGTGCGTGCTGCTTGTTCGCCTCCCATGACCCCAATTTGATGATTCGGCCAGGCCAGCAATAAACGTGCGTCATAGGCGCGGCCGCACATGCCGTAGTTGCCGGCGCCAAATGATCCGTGGCACATCACGGTGAATTTCGGTACGCGGCTGCACGCTTGGGCCATGATCATCTTGGCGCCGTCTTTGGTGATGCCACGCGCTTCGTATTCCTTGCCGACCATGTAACCGGTGATGTTCTGCAAAAAAACCAGCGGCGTCGCGTTCTGATTGCAGAGTTCGATGAAGTGCGCGCCCTTGAGCGCGCTATCGTTAAACAGCACGCCGTTATTGGCGAGAATGCCAATCTTGTAACCCCATAAGTTCGCGTAGCCACACACCAAGGTGGTGCCGTAAGCCGGCTGGTACTCATGGAAGCGGCT
Source organism: Gammaproteobacteria bacterium (assembly GCA_016191285.1). Lineage (GTDB taxonomy): Bacteria > Pseudomonadota > Gammaproteobacteria > CAIKBL01. The sequence goes on along the minus strand of JACPPA010000050.1, from coordinate 43,916 downwards.
GCCGTCGACCACGCGTGCGATTACCTCCCGCATATCAAAGCCGCGCTTGATATCGTCCGGGATGATGCCGTAGAGCTCCTCCGGTGCGTAATAGGGAGGCTCGCTTGCCGTTTGTTGAATGGCCCATTTCTGGGGGCGCTCCCATTGCGCGACCACTTCGCGACCAAGGGCTACCGCATGCAGTTCCGAGTTCGCCGGATAATCGCAAGTGCCGCTGACTTGCGTATGCATATCGCAGCCGCCAAGTTCGTCGACCGTCACGATCTCACCGGTCGCCGCCTTTACCAATGGTGGCCCGCCAAGGAACACGGCGCCGGTACCACGAACAATCACGGCGTAATCGGACAGCGCTGGAATATAAGCACCCCCCGCCGTGCAATGACCGAAGACCAGGGATAGCTGCTTGACGTTTAGCTTGCTCAACATCGCCTGGTTGCGAAAAATTCGCCCGGCCATGTGCTTGTCCGGAAATAATTCGGATTGCAAGGGCAGGAACCCACCCGCGCTGTCGCAAAGATGTACCACGGGTAAGCGGTTTTCGATCGCGATGTCGAGACAGCGAACAATTTTTTTAACCGTGAGCGGGTACCACGCGCCACCCTTGATGCTCGAATCGTCGGCGTGAATGATCACCTCGCGGCCGCTGATCATGCCGATGCCCGTGATGCAGCTCGCCCCAGGGGCTTCGCCGTCGTAATCCAGACCGGCGGCGAGGGATGACAGCTCGAGAAAGGGCGTGCCGGGATCGAGCAGCTTCTCCAAGCGTTCGCGCGGCAGCATCTTGCCTTGTTTCCGGAGCCGCTCGACGTCGCGTGTGGGCCGTGCGTCGCGCGCCGTTTGTTGCCGCAGACGGAATGCGTCGCGCCGGGCGAGATTTGCCAGCGTGTTCTGGCGGAATTCCGGTGTGTTGGTATTAAGCGTCGATCGAATCCGACTCATGACGGTGTCGCCTCCAGTTCCGCGGCCATGACCACCAACACGGCGCCTTTCTGAAAGCTCTCGTTTACTTTCACGGCCACCGTCCCGATGGTCCCGTCGCGCGGCGCCGTTAACGTCATTTGCATTTTCATCGACTCAATCGTCAACAGCGGATGGCCGGCGCGCACCACGTCACCCGCCGCGCAATTCACCCCCACAACCACGCCGGGCATGTCGGCTCTCACTGCATTGCTCGAGCCGCCGAGCTGCGCGGCCGCATTGATCGGATCGTCCACCGCGAGCGAGAAAGTCCGCGTCCCGAGTTTGATATGCACGCGATCGCCTTCCTGCACGCGCCAGAGGTGAAATGCTTCGCCGTCGATGGTCACGACCGTGCCAGCGTCGGCGGCGGCGGTCTCGGCGACTGTCCAGATTTGGTCGCCAACCCGGCAGGTTAAGGCCGGGCGGCGCGCGAGAATTGTAATCGTGGCCGGTATGCCATCGAGTATTAGGTGGATGGTCATCTAGGGTGGTGTAGCGCAATAAACTCTCATAAATCGACCCGTGGTTACCGTGGGAGCGGCTGTAGGCGCGAATCTTCATTTAAGGCCCTTTCGCCGCCAAAGCGGCTCCCACAAGCGCGACCGGCAGCGCGCGAATTATGCAGGTTCGCGATGGGACGGGACACTAGTTCCGCCAGTGGCCGATCGAGGCGTGTGGTTCGGGAATATCGAACGCCATGCGGCGAAATTCATCGGTGGCGAGTGCCGCGGCGAGTAGGATCGCGGCGCGTTCCCGCGGCGCTAACGGTGCGGCGCGGAGACTTGCGGCGTGTTCGACGACGAATCCCGTGTGCAGTTGGCCGGCGACAAACGCCGGATGCTCGAAGATCCGGGCGAGGTAGCCGACGTTGGTATCAACGCCAAGCAGCACCAGATCGTGGAGGGCCTGACGCATCCGTGCGATCGCCGCGTCGCGATCGACGCCATGACAGACCAGTTTCGCGAGCATCGAATCAAAGGCCGCACCAACTGCCAGTCCTTCGGTAATGCCGCTGTCGAAGCGTACGCCGTCCGCGTGCGGAATCCGCAGACGTTTAATGTTCCCCGTCGCCGGTCGGAAATCATGTTCAGGCTGCTCGGCGCAAATCCGGCATTCGATTGCATGGCCGCGTTGCCGCACCTGATCCTGCGTTAGCCATAGATCTTCGCCGTTGGCGATGCGGATTTGTGCGGCGACCAAGTCAAAGCCAGTGACCGTTTCGGTGACGGGATGTTCGACCTGCAGCCGAGTGTTCATTTCCAAAAAATAAAACTCGCCATCCGGCGCGAGAATAAACTCCACGGTGCCGACGTTGCGGTACTTGGCGGCGCCGGCCAAGTTGACGGCGGCCTCACAGATCCGATCCCGCTGCGCCGACGGTAAATTCGGTGCGGGAGTTTCTTCAATGATCTTTTGAAATCGCCGTTGCACCGAGCATTCGCGCTCAAATAAGTGCACGAGTCTGCCCCTGCCGTCGCCCAACACCTGAACTTCAATATGCCGCGGCCGTTCGACATAGCGTTCGGCATAGATTCTGCCATCCGCGAAGTAGCGTGTCGCGGCCGCGGCGGATTGTTGCGCGCATTCGCGTAATTCGCCGGCGGCGCGCACGATGCTCATGCCCTTGCCGCCGCCGCCCGCCGCGGCCTTGATCAACAACGGAAAGCCAAGCGCCGAGGCGGCCACCACGAATTCATCGAGCGTCCCGGTTTGGGTACAACTCGGCGCGACTGGCACGCCGTGCTGAACCGCGAACTCGCGGGCGCGGATTTTATCGCCCATGAGGTCGATTACTTCCGGCTGCGGACCGATGAACGTGAGGCCCGCCGCTTCCACCGCCGCGGCGAAGCGCGCATTCTCGGCCAAAAAGCCATAGCCCGGATGCACCGCATCCGCGCCGGTGGCGCGCGCGGCAGCGAGTAGTTGGTGGACATCGAGATAGGCCGCGGTTGGCGCGTCAGCCAATAATTCAACCTGCGCGTCGGCCGCCGCGACATGCGGCGCGGCGCGATCCGCGAAGTGATAAACCGCGGTCGTCCGCAGGCCAAGCGCGCGCGCCGTGCGCTGAATGCGGCAGGCGATTTCGCCGCGGTTCGCGATCAGGATGGTAGTAATCGGCATGAAATGTAGACTCGCGGCAAGGCTGCTCGCGCATCGCTTCCTTGAAGGCTGACAAGGGTTGGACTGTAGAGGATGCGCGTTCTGGTGGTCAATCGGCCGCGGTCGACGATGGCGCGGCAGCCGTGGCGGCCGCGCGGGTGCGAACGGTTGTTCGAGAAACTCTTGAACCACTGGTCCGGTTGCGTTAGCTTGCGCGCGACTCGCACGGATAAAAAATAATTAACGCGGATGCCGTTACGGCGTCCTCATCCACCAGGCGGAGACGGGCGAACCACTTGACTACCCATGTCACATCACCGGCGCGGCGTTTCGGGCCGCGCCTTCCGCTTAATCGTTACGCGAGCACGGAGACATTCCACTGATCATGGACGCGAAGCCGAAGCCGAATAATATCCGCACTCTGGGACCCGTCACCGATCTCGAACACCATCTACCCAACGAGTGGTGGCGCAATCTTTTCAACTCGCTGTATCTTAAAACCGACGGCGACGTGGTCGAGAACGACGACAACACCGTGCGCGAAATCGAGGCGGTTATCGCCGCCGCCGGTCTCGATCCCACTGATCGGGTGTTGGATCTCTGTTGCGGACAAGGGCGCCACTCGTTGGAGTTGGCGCGGCGCGGTTTCAAGAAAGTTCTCGGGATCGATCGCTCGCGTTATCTGGTGAGTCTGGCGCGACGGCGCGCGCGCAACGCCGGATTCGACGTGCGCTTCAAGGAAGGCGACGCGCGCAAGTTTTCGGTGCCCGAATCGAGTTTTGACTGTGTCGCCGTCATGGGTAACTCGTTTGGCTACTTCGATCGCGAAGAAGACGATCTCGATGTGCTGTCATCGGTGAAACGCGCGCTGCGCTCGGCCGGCAAACTCGTGCTCGATTTGATGGACGGTGACTGGATGCGTCAAAACTTCGAGCGTCGCTCGTGGGAATGGATCGACGATAACCAATTTGTGTGCCGCGAACGATCGTTATCCGCCGATCGCGCGCGCATGATTTCGCGCGAAGTGGTGGTCCACGCCGAAAAAGGCGTCATTGCCGATCAGTTCTATGCCGAGCGTCTTTATTCGCGGGACCTCATCAAGAAATTGCTGGAAGAAGCAGGTTTCAGCGAGATTAGGTTCCATGCCTCGCTGGAAGCCTTGTCAACGCGCAATGCCGACCTCGGCATGATGGCGCACCGTAATTTCATTTCTGCCGTCGCGCCGCCGAAAATGGCGACCAAGAAACGTCGCGACGTACTTTATCCCGATGTGACCGTGCTGCTTGGCGATCCCCGGCTACCCGACGATGTGAAGCGTAACGGCGTCTTCAATCAGGAAGACATCGACACCGTCAGTCGCTTGCAGAGCGCGTTGGCGGAGTTGCCGGGGTATACGTTCACGTACCTCGATAATCACAACGCGTTTTTAAACGAGCTCCGCAACCGCCATTCAACCTTCGTGCTCAATCTCTGCGACGAGGGTTACAACAACGATGCGTTGAAAGAGCTCCACGTGCCGGCGCTGCTCGAAATGCTCGGGATCCCCTACACCGGCGCCGGCCCCGCCGCGCTCGGGCTGTGCTACAACAAGGCGTTGGTGCGCGCCGCCGCCGAGTCGTTCGATATTCCGGTGCCGCTCGAATCGTTGTTCGACCCGGACGATCAAGGCGCGACCCTGCCGTCGATTTTCCCGGCGCTGATCAAGCCCTGCCTCGGCGACAGTAGTCTGGGCATTACGCAACACGCGGTGGTCAATAATACCGAGGAAGCCGTGGCCTACCTGTCGGAGTTGCGTAACCTCCTGCCCGGGCGACCCTTGTTGGTTCAGGAGTTCCTGCCGGGCCGCGAATACACCGTGGCGTTGATCGGCAACCCTGGCTTCGGTTACACGGTGTTGCCGCTGCTCGAAGTGGATTTCAGTAATTTAGATCCGAAGCTGCCACAGATCTTAAGCTACGAATCCAAGTGGTGTCCCGATTCGCCGTATTGGAATGATATCGAGTACAAACAAGCCGAGATTGACGACGACCTGCGCCGCAAGATGGTCGATTGGTCCATCACCTTGTTTGAGCGCTTGGGCTGCCGCGATTACGCACGTATCGATTTTCGAACCGATGCCAACGGTCACGTGAAACTGCTCGAGGTTAACCCCAATCCCGGCTGGTGTTGGGACGGTAAGATGAATCTGATGGCCGGGTACGGTGGTTACCGTTATGCCGATTTTCTGCGCCTGATCATCGAAGCGGCACAGCTGCGTTGCGCCAATCCCAAGGAATGGCGCAACCTAGCGGGACCCAAACCGATTGCGGCTTGATGGCCGTCGCAAACGATTATTTCACCGTGATCGTTTGAGCGTGTTCTGGTCGAAGTCGCGCGCGGTCAAGCCGGCGCGAAACACGTAATTGGCCCAGATTAATTCAGTACGTTTTCCGGTCTGATGGTTTTGCATGACCATCTTCGAAGGCCGCCAATAGCGCTGCAAATATTGCTGATAGCTACTCAACGTGAGGGTTTTCAGCAAGGCATTTTTGCGATCATAGAATTCGACTTTGAGCGGTTGATACATCGCCTTATCGATCCACACGACGCGCCGCGTATAGCCCGAGAGTTCATAAGCCGGTCGCTCTTCCAACACCACGGTCTCGTGTTCGTCGAGGCGTTCGTCGCGCAACCACAGGTAAGTATATTTTTCGACTTCGGTCGACGTCAGATCTTCGTAAGCGAATTCGCTACCGACGAAGGGTCCGGACTTATTGGCCGACGCGATCCGCTTGACACGCCTGAGCGCCGGCAGGTACAGCCATTGATCATCGGGTTGTAGGGCATGGGTGTAACTCAATAAGCCGGTGCCGGCGATATCGCGCGGAGAGTCGAATACGATGAGGCTTTGATCGCCGTCGCCAGATATTTCCAGGGCATTGAGGCGGAGCGTGCGCCGGCTTTCTTCGCCTTGCGCATTGGTTAAGCGCATGTCGAGATCGGCGCTTAAACTTGCCCAGCCTTGATCGCGCGCGTCGACTTCAAGCGCAATCGCGCGGCCGCGTGCTTCGGGGATGTCGGCGGCGACCACCAGCGACCACAGCGTGCACACCACAAAGACAGTCTTATGCATTTTGGTAACGCTCGAATAGCAGTAGCACCGGGGCCAGAAACAACAGATCAGCCAGGAGCGCGAACGCGATCACCACCGCCGTTAACAGGCCCATGCTGGCGCTGAGTTGGAAATGCGACAACGCCAGGGTTAGAAACCCGGCGATCAAAATGACCGAAGTAATCACCATCGCCGGGGCCGATTCTTGATACGCGGCGCGCACCGCGGCCGCGGCATCATTCCCCGGCAGCGCCTTGGCACGTTGGTACTTCACCAAAAAATGCACGGTATCGTCGATGATGACGCCCAAGGTCATGCTCGAGACCACGGACATGGATAATCCGATCTGTCCGACGCAATAGCCCCACAAACCGAAGCCCATGCCGAGCGGCACCAAGTTCGGAATCAAGCTCACGAACCCAAGTTTCACCGAACGCAGCATGAACAACAGGACCACCGAGATCAGCAGCAAGGCAACGACGGTGCCTTTCAGCATCGACGTGATATTGCGCCGCCCAAGATACGCGAACATCAGCGCACTGCCCGAGCCCGTCCCGGATTTAACATGCGGCGCGTGATCTTTAAGCCACGCTTCCGCCGCGGTGTTCAAGGCAATCACCGCTTGGCTCGATAGCGTCTGAATTCCCACGCCTATTTTGACGGACGATTTGTCGATATTGATCTGATTATTCAAATCCAGCCCATAGGGCAGCGACATGTCATACAGCAGCAAGTACTGCGCCGCAAGATTGCGATCGGCTGGCAAACGCAAGTAGGCAGGGTCGTCGCCGTGCAGGTTTTTGTTGAGCCGGCGCATGATGTCGGTATAGCTCGCGACGTGAACTACCGCCGGCTGGGCGCGTAACCAAGCGACGAATTCGGCGGCTTCCTGCATGAAGACTGGTTCACTCACGCCACCTGCCGCGGCCGCGCTTAGCGTGTAGTAGAGGTGATAAACGCCGGTCAAGTGCGCGACGGTGAAATCGGTCGCGCGTCGAAACTCGACGGTGTCGTCAAAGTACTTGACGAAGACATCGTTTAGCTCATTGCGTGGCAACCCCGCAAACAAGCCGATCATGACTACGCTAAATCCCAGCAGCAGTCGACGGCGCCAATGAATAACGCAGCTGGCAAGGCGCGACGTTATCGGATTAGTGTGGGTGGCGCGTGGCGTGATGCGGACTGGAAGGACGGCGAGCAGCGCCGGGAAGAATGAAATCGAAAGCAAGTAGGAACTGAAGTCGCCGAAAGCGACTAAATTCCCCAATTGCCGGAACGGCGGCACATCGGAAAAATTAAAGGTTAGAAAGCCGATCACCGTGGTCAGACTCGCCATGAAAATCGGCCGCAAATTCGTACTCACGACCGCCACGAGCGCCGTCGGCTTGTCGAGTCCGTCGCGCATGCCGTGGACGAAGGCGTGCAGCAAATGTACACAATTAGCGAGCGCCACCGTCAAAATGATAAGGGGCGCGGCCGACGTCGCCGTGGACACCGGGTAACCGATATAGCAGCCGACGCCCATCGCGATGAGCGTGGCGCAACCGACGACCGCCACCGTGGCCAAGGTTCCGCTGACGCCGCCGATCAGGATCCCAAGCAAGATCACCATGACCGCGAAACTGAGCGGAATGAGGCCGGCAGCGTCCCGTAACGCGGCCTCGGCAAACGCGTGATCCATCATGACCACGCCAGTGAGGTAGATCTTTAAACCCGGGTAGGTGTGCTCGAATTCCGCGGCCACCGCACGTGCGGCGTCGGCCACTTCCGGCACTTCGCGCGCTTCGTTCTGACGTGGCATTTGGACCACCACGTTCACCGCCGTCACGCGCGCGTCGTCGCGGATCAGCATGTTTTTTAACAGGGGCTCGGCAAGGGCGATGGCCTTGATCTTGGCGAGCTCGGCCTCGTTCAACGCGGCTGGATCGGGAACGAGATCGCGCACCACCAGGTCGTCGTCGAACCCTTGGGTAAATTGAAAATTAGTCAGCGAATCGACCCGATTCGAATACGGGAGCTGCCACGCGCGAGTCGTTAGTGACTTCACGATCGCGAGATTCTCGCGGCTGAATACGCGACCATCGGCGGGGGCCACGATGAACGTCACCGTGTCGTTTTTTACAAACGTGCGTTCGAGGGCGTTAAACGCCTGGAGCTGCGGATTCTCCGGACTGAAATAGAGGCGGTGATTATTGTTGAACGTGAGGTGCCGAAGTCCACTGGCGGCGGCAGCGATGACGACCAGCCACGCGACGATTACAAGCCAGCGATGGCGGACTATCCAAGTCGCGAATTCACGTTCGACGGAGATCATCGTCTGACTAAATTAACGTTCGTCAACGGCTTGTAAGTCTCGGCGGTTGATTGTTTCGAACAGCACGTGCGAGCGTGATTTTGGAAGAGACGAACTAAGGAACCTCTGAATAAGTCCCTCCTGGACTATTACTCGCCTCATCCTGAGGCTCGCCCTAGCGGGCCGCACGAGGTGCGTTCAAAATCGCGCCGGGCGATTTTGTCAGAGTAAGGAAAACAAAAAGTGTCATTTTTGTTTTCCTTCATTTTCAACGGTCTTCGACCATTGAAAATGGCGGCACCTCCCTGTGCCGCAGGAATCTCTGCCTTTTGCAGAGATTCCCTAAACAGAATCCCATCGGAAATGATGCAGGAAATCGCGGGATGCCTGAGCCTAACCGTTGTCATTGCGGACGCCGCCGCGCGCGCGGCGAAGATCCGGAAGCCAGGGGGCTTTGGAGACATCGCCTGGATTCCGGATCACCGGGCGGCGGTTTCCGGCATGACGAGGTTTGGGAGTCCGCACGAAGAGTCATGGATCGCATGGGCGACCAAAGTCCAATGATTCACCATCGATGTGAATATGTTTAGTACTGGCAACACATTGTGGGAGCCGCTTTAGCGGCGAATCCTCAAAAAAATCCCATTCGCGGCTAAAGCCGCTCCCACAACAGAAACGCGCCGATTTATTAAAGTCCATTGTGGAACAACCCTAGACCGCCGAAAACCCACCATCGACCGGCAACGCGACGCCGGTGACGAACGACGCTTCATCCGACAGCAACCACGCCACCGCGTCCGCGATCTCACGAGGTTCGCCCAGGCGGTCCATCGGCTCTTGCGCGACAAACCCCGACTCGCCAAGACCGGTGGCCTGCATCAGACGATCGACCATCGGCGTTTTGATCACGCCCGGGCAGACTGCGTTAACCCGAATGCGCTTGCGCGCGAATTCAAGTGCGGCGCTTTTGGTAAGGCCCACCACCCCGTGTTTGGACGCGCAGTAGGCGGTGGCGCCGCGCGCGCCGACGATCCCAGCAACCGAAGCAGTGCTGACGATCGACCCGCCGCTACCCTGACTCAGCATCTGCTCGATTTGATATTTAACGCACAGCCAAACACCTTTGAGATTGACCGCGATGGTGCGGTCGAAGCTGTCTTCGGTCATTTTCGTGATATTGCAGAAGTCGCCTTCAATCCCGGCGTTATTAAAGGCCCCGTCCAGGCGTCCATAAGCCGCGACCGTGCCGGCAACGAGGGCCTGCACCTCGGAGGCGCTCGCGACATTGGTTTTGATGAACTTGCCGGTGCCGCCGGCTTTGACCAGCAAGTCGACGGTTGCCTGGGCGTCCGTCGTATTGACGTCTGCGACGACGACTTTGGCGCCATCGGCGGCGCACCTGAGCGCGGTGGCCCGGCCGATGCCGGTGCTGCCACCCGTGATAATGATGACTTTGCCATTGAGCTTACCAGCCACAGGATTCTCCTTACGCGTTGTAGTGAGGTCGGCTCGGCATTCTAACAGCCGGGCAAGGCGATTAGGCTAATGCGGCTTCGATTCGCCGGTGCACACTCACGGTTGATTCGACCTAGGCTGATCGGGTATGAAGGACGAGCTTAATTACGACCGAATCCGAGGGGGATCCCCATGACCAATCTACTCCAACGCGGCGCGACCTACGACGAAATCTGCAAGAACTTCAAGTGGAATATTCCGACCGACTACAACATCGCTGACGATGTGTGCGACCGCTGGGCCGGCGACCCGGCACGCTTGGCGCTGATTTACGAAGACAAGGCCAAACAGGTTCATCGCTACACTTTCCAGAAAATTCAAAAATTCGCGAATCAATGGGCCAACACATTACTGAGCCTGGGATTACAACGCGGCGACCGCGTCACGGTGTTATTGGCGCAAGACCCGGAGTGCGCGATTACCCATGTGGCGTGTTGGAAAGCGGGTCTGGTGTCGTGCCCGACCTCCGTGCTATTCGGCGCGGATGCGCTGATCTACCGCTTGAACGATAGCAACGCGCGCGTCCTCATCACGGATAGTGCGAACTATCCCAAGGTCATGGAAGCCCGGAGTCAGGCGCCGAAACTTGAACACGTGTTCGTGATCGACGGCGAGCCGACCGGCGCTAAGAATTTCTGGCGAACGATTGAGTCCGCGCCCGCGACATTCACCAATGTGCGGACCAAAGCCGAAGATATCGCCTGGATTAGTTATACCTCCGGCACCACGGGCATGCCCAAAGGCTCGGTGCAGCCGCACCGCATGATGCTTGGGCATATGCCGAGCTTGGAGTTTATTTACGATTTTTTCCCGCAAGCCAACGACATCCTGTGGTCGCCGGCGGATTGGGCCTGGATGGCCGGTTTGATGGACGTGCTATTCCCGGGCTGGTTCCACGGCTGCACCGTGGTCGCCACCGCGATGAAAGGTTTCGAACCCGAAGAGGCCTATCGGATCCTCGATCAGCATAATGTGACGTTGGCGCTGCTGACGCCCACCATGTTGAAACTCATGCGCGGCGTGCCCGATCCGCTGTCGCGCTACAAATTGAAATTGCGGGCGGCGCTGTCCGGTGGCGAAGCTGTCGGCAAAGAACTCTACGAGTGGGCGCTGCGTGAATTGAAACTGAGCGTGAACGAGGGTTTCGGTCAGACCGAGTGCAATGTCATCCTCGGCAACAATGGCAAGGTCATGCCGATTAAGCCGGGTTCGCTCGGACGTCCGACGCCAGGTTCAGTGGTCGCCATCATCGACGACACCGGTAAGGTGCTTCCGCCCGGTGAAACCGGACACATCGCGTGTCAAAGACCGCACCCGGTGATGCTCACGGAATACCTGAACAAACCGGAGGCCACCCGCGATAAGTTCATCAACGATTGGTTGATCACCGGCGACACCGGGCATATGGATGAAGACGGTTATTTCTGGTTTCACGGCCGCGCCGACGATGTGATTACCAGTTCCGGCTACCGCATCGGACCGAGCGAAATCGAAGATGCCTTGATCAAGCATCCGGCGGTGCGCATGGCGGCCGTGATCGGCATACCCGATCCGGTGCGTACCGAAGTCATCAAGGCTTTTGTCATTGCGAGCCCCGGCGTCACGCCGACCGAGGCTTTGGCCGAGGAACTAAAGGAGTCGGTGCGCAGCCGCCTGGCCAAACACGAAGTGCCGCGCTTGATTGAATTTGTCGACGCCTTGCCGATGACCACCACCGGCAAGATCATGCGGCGTGAATTGCGCGAGATGGAGAAGGCGAAGCTGAAGAAGTAGAGCGGTCGCGCCCTTTCATGATTTGGTTATTCGCTTCACCAGCGGGAAGTACCAGCGGTAGGGAAGCATTCGCAACAGCTTCAGCAGACCGGTGAAACGGCGCGGGAAGTGAATTTCAAAATCACCACGCGAGAAACCGCGGACGATTTCCTCCGCGGCTTCCTCGGCGGTAATCAATGCCGGCATTTTGAACGGGTTCCGCGCGGTGAGTGGCGTCCGCACGAAACCGGGATTGACGAGATACACGGCGAGTCCAAGCGGGTGCAGATCGAAGTACAGGGATTCAGCGAGATTGATCACAGCCGCCTTGCTCGGACCATAGATGAGACTTTTCGGCAACCCGCGATAACCCGCCGCGCTGGAGACGAACGCAAGCCCACCATGACCTTGCCGACGTAGCCGCGGCAGGACGTATTCCAGAACGATTAAAGGGCCGTGTAAATTGACCGCGAGCAGGGCATTGGCCTGAACGCATTGAAAGTTCCAAGCGTCCATCGGTACGTAATTCCCGGCCATGACCACCACCAGATCGTAGCCGCCCCACGCGGCCCACAAACGGTCTTGCGCATCGGACACGGTTGCCGGCGCCGTGATGTCGAGCGGCAGGATCAGATGTCGTTCGCCTGGTAGGTCGGACGCAACAGTTTGCAGGGCATCTGCTCTGCGCGCGGATAACGCCACCGCCGCGCCGCGTTGGCTTAGCGCCCGCGCGAGGCTTGCACCGATGCCGCTGGAAGCGCCAATGATCCAGACCCGTTGTGTGGTCCAGTCGCGGATCGGTGCGTTAAGCGACATCACGACAAATAGCGCAAAGCACAGGCGGCGTTGTGTTCCATGATCGGCAATCCGCGTGTTACTCGGCTACGCGTGACACAGGGTGAGTTGGAGCACATCGGTGCGATCACTCCGAAATCCGACTTCGCAATAGTTCAAATAGAATTGCCACAGCCGGCGGAACCGTGCATCGAAACCCAATGCATCAATCTCTGACGCGGCCTGCGTTACACGCTGATGCCAGCACATCAGCGTATGCGCATAATCGCGACCGAATCGGAAAGGCGCACCAGTGTGTAAGCCGGCGCGTTCGGCATCGCGGATGATCCGTGAAATTGGCGCAAGCATTCCCCCTGGAAAAATGTACTCGCGTATGAAATCACTGCCGCGGCGATAACGCGCGAATACGTGCTCGTCGATCGTGATAGTTTGGATCACGGCGCGGCCACCCTGCCGGAGATGCGCGCGAAGCGTCTCGAAGTAGGTCTGCCAGTAGCGTTCGCCGACCGATTCGAACATCTCGATGGAGACGATAAAATCGAACTCGCCGGCGACATCGCGATAGTCAATTAGTTTGAAATCGATCTCGGCCTCGAGTCGCGCGCGCGCGATTCGTCGCCGCGCGAATTCGAGCTGAGCCGGTGACAACGTTATGCCCGTGACGCGCACGCCGCGGGTACGTGCGGCATACTCCGCGAACCCGCCCCAGCCGCAGCCGATTTCGAGGATATGCGCACCGCGTTGGGGAGCAAGCTCAAGGAGGATGCGCTCGTATTTGGCGATCTGGGCGGCCACGAGATCCCCGCTCGCCTTGCCCTCGGCATTCCATTCGAACAAGCCGCTCGAATAGGTCATCGTCGAGTCCAGCCATAGGGCGTAGAAATCATTCGACAAATCGTAATGCGCCTGAATATTCCGGCGCGCCTGGCGCCGTGTGTTGGTGCGCCATAGGTGTTTTAGCCACAACCAGGCCGTGGCCAGCGGTCGCGCATGGAAGTACTCCGCGAGCGCGCGTTCGTTCACCGCGCAGAAGCGCAATAAGCTCGTGAGATCCGAGGTTTCCAGGCGGCCATCACTGAAGCACTCGGCGAGGCCGATCTCGGCGGTGCGCAACAGCTCCGCCGCGACTTGCCAGTCTTTGAAGTAAAGATCGGCAGTCGGACCGGAATGCCTCCCGTAAACGTGAATGACGTTGCCGTCCGGCGTCGTGAAATGAAGGGTGCCGGTGTCAAGACGTGACAGTAACGCGCAGAACGTGTGTGCGGCGGCGGGCAGAGTGGCTTCGACTAAACGCGTGGTCAACTCATGGGGCGACATCAAGGGCTCCGTTCAGAAAGACGTTTCGATTTCAGGGGGCGGGGGTTTGGCGAACCAGGGCATGCGCTTCAGCCAGAGCCTTAGCGCCTGCCAGTGAATACGCGCCATCACACTCAAGGTGAAAAACGGATAGCGCACGAACGCACGCAATGTCGTCGTGGCGTTGAGCGGGTACGGTGTGCCGGTGATGGACGTCAGCAAGAGCCGATCGGCGGCCTCTGGACCATCGTGATAATCGATCGCCGTCGTCCATTGTCCGCCGTGTTCACTGAAGCAAAAGCGATAGTGCCCTTTGATTTCGCAGAACGGCGAGACGTGCAGCAGCTTGCGCGCCGTGAGGCAGTCTTCCGCGCGGATCGGGTGTGCATCGGGATGTGCGATCAGGTAGTTGTGACGCTCACCGAAGGTGTTGTTGACTTCGCAGATCACCGCCCGCAGCGCGTGCGTCCGATCGTGTACGAACCACAGGCTGATCGGATTGAAAACGTAACCGAGCACGCGCGGGAAGGTCTGCAGCACGATTTCGCCATCGAAGACCGGTAGTCGCGCATGCGCGAGGGTGCTATCGACCCAGGTGGCGAGGTTTGTCGCGTCGCGTGGACCATAGTCGCGCGCCACGAAAGAGAGCAGATTGAAGCCATCGCGACTCAACCAGCGATTGGCGATTTCGTTCAGCCGCGATAACGGGACGCGCAGGTAAAACACGCGATAGGCAAAGGTGTGCGCGCGCGGTCGCAATCGCTGGTGACGCACCCAGCCCTCACAGAGTTCCGGCGCGAACGGTGCACTGTGCACGGGCAACTCCGAGGACACGGCTAGGCGGCGTCCGCCAACGTCGAAGCCCGGCTATCCGACGGCCATGGCACCCGGCTCGATTGTATGGGCCGCGGCCACGGCCGCGCGACGCCACCGAGCCGTTCCGCGACCAGCAGCCCGGCCTGTAGCGCGTCCTCGTGAAATCCGTAGCCGAAGTAGCTGCCGCAATACCAGGTACGGCGGACGCCTTGCAGACGCCACAACGCTTGTTGGGCGGCCAGCGCGCGCTGATCGAACCGGGGATGTTCGTAGACTGTCCGGTAATGCGTCAGCGATGGTCTAGGCTCGTGCAGTGGATTCAAGGTCACGAAGAACTGCCGATCGGTTGCGAGCGCTTGCAGGCGATTCATCCAATAGGTCACACATAGCCGAGACGTCACCGCACTCGTGTCGGCATCGAGATAATTCCAACTGGCCCAGGCGCGTCGCCGCCTGGGCATCAAGCGGGTGTCTTCGTGCAGAAACGCGGTGTTGCGACTGTAGCGAAACGCGCCAAGCCACCACCGCTCATCGGCAGTCGGGGCGACTAGCAGGCGTAATGCTTGATCGGCGTGCACGGCCATCACGACCTGATCGAAGGAATGCGTGAGTCCATCCCTGGTGTGAAGCACGACGTGCGAGAGCAGGCGATCGACGCGTAACACGGCCTGATGGATGCAGGCCGCATCCGGCATGGTGGCGCGCAGTCGCTGGACGTATTCGCGGGCGCCGCCTTGAACGGTACGCCACTGCGGTCGGTTGGAAAGTTGCAGTAAACCGTGATTGGTGAAGAATTCAATGAATGAACGCGCGGGGTAGTCCCGGATGTCGCACGGGGTCGCGGACCAGATGGCGCTAGCCATCGGCCACAAATGGTCCTCGCCGAAGGTCGCCGAATATCGTTGCCGCGACAGCAGTTCTCCGATCGACAGCTGTGCCTCGGGCCCACTCAGATAGGACGGCGCCTCCGCATAGAAGCGCCGGAGATCGCGCAACATGCGCCAGAAGCGTGGTCGTAGCAGGTTGGCGGGCTGCGCGAACAAGCCACGAAGATCGGTTCCCGAGTATTCCAGCGCGCCGTTCTGCAGCGAGGCGGCAAACGACATGTCGCTGGGCGCGGTCGCGACCCGGAGCGCTGCAAACAGCGCGACGAGATTTGGATAGTTGAGGGCGTTATACACAATGAAACCCGTATCGATCGGGAGCTGCCGGCCGCGATCTTCGACCTCGATCGTATTGGCGTGGCCACCGAGGGTCGGGTTCGATTCAAACAACGTTACCTGATGGCGCTTGGCCAGCAGCCACGCCGCACTTAGGCCCGCGATGCCACTACCGACGACGGCGATGCGCTGCGGAGGAGACTCGGGACCGTGGACCTGCACTAAACGTTCCGGAAGCTGCGAAAGATGTCGTTTGTACGTCTCCCGCCGAGAACCGGATCACTGGATCGATTCAGTGGGCGCGGTGATCCGGTGGTAGGCGTCGAGCGTATAACCGAGCATGATCGTCCGCATGCCCGATATGCCATCTTCGGATGACGCCTCTTCGGTGGTGCGCTTTCCATTGCCCGCCGACGTCAGTGTGGCTGAACGCAGCGAGGAGAATGCGTGGTTGCTGCGGGTCAAAAGTGCCGCCGATCCGCACGCCTTTCGACGTCTTTTCGAGCGCCTATCGCCGCGTATCCATAGCTACCTGCGGCGCGGCGGCATTGCGCCCGCCGACGCCGAGAACGCGTTGCAGGATGTATGGCTGGTGGTGTGGCGTAAAGCCGCACAATTCGACCCGGCGCTCGCGTCGGCGCGCACCTGGATCTTCACGCTGGTCAGAAATCGCGTGATCGATCTTGAACGCGCGGCGCGCCGCGATCTGCGCCTGACCGGGGTCTATGTCGAAGCAACGCGTGGAGCGCACCCGGATGAACCCGATCTGCTCGCGCAGGCCTTAGGCGGCAGAATCGCCCGAGTCCTTGCACAGCTGCCCCGGGAACAACAGGAAGTCGTGCTGCGATGCTATGTCGAGGGCAAATCCCAACGCGAAATAGCGCGGGAACAGCGCGTACCGCTCGGTACCATCAAATCCCGCGCGCGGCTTGCCTTTGAACGGCTGAAGCAGCTCATTAAGGAGAGCGCATGACCCCGCAGCATCATCCGGGCAGCGGTTGGCTCATGGACTATGCGTGTGGCCATTTGTCGCCGGCGTTCGAGATCGTGATCGCGAGCCATTTGCTGGGTTGCCGGGTGTGTAAGGAAGACCTCAGGCTTGCCGAACACGTGGGCGCTGAATTCATGATGGCAGGCGCCGAGATGGCGACAATCCTGACCGCTGACGACATCGTCAACTCCACGGCTAAATCGCCGGAACTGGAGGTCTGGCGTGCGGGTTCGCAATTGCCAGGAGCACTCGACCTGACGGGCCTTGTCAGCAGTTATCTACGGATCAGCCTCGATGCGCTGCGTTGGCGTGGTGGCGCTGGTGGCGTTTCCATCGCCAAGCTGCGCCACGATGACAACGACCGTTTGTGGTTGTTGCGCGCGCGTCCCGGCGCGGTGCTGCCGCGACACTCGCACAGCGGTAGCGAACTCACGCTGGTGCTCCAGGGGGCCTACGTGGTGGGAGACCAGGTCTTTGGGGTAGGTGCACTCGAAGATGCCGATGAAGACACATGGCATCAGCCGCTGGTCACGACAGTCGGCGAATGCCTGTGCCTCGCGGCAACCAGCGGTTCACTCAAGTTTGAAGGCTGGGTCGCGCGGCTTGTCCAGCGGTATCTCGGGATCTGAGGTAATTGGTTGTTTCGTCTGTGCTCAGTGCGACGCTACGTCGAACACTCGAATGATATCCGCATCGAAATCCCAATCCGGATTTTTCAGCACTGTATGAATTTTCAAGCGATGTTTCGCGCTTTGTAGCGAAACTTCTTCGGTCATCGTGCCGCGCGGGGCGAGCAGGGTTTCGATGACCAAGGTCGAGCTGCGCCAGTAGACCATGCTGCGGCCCAACTCATCGGGCACGAATTCATCCCCCTTCGCGGTATACACCGCGCCGCCGGGCCGCGGGCTTAACTGGCGTTTGAAGCCATCTTCATACGAAAATTGGAATCCCGAATCGGTCGGGACGATATTGACGTTTGTCGCGTTTAGGATCCGCGATAACTCGCCGACATCCGCCTCTGAAAAGAGCAGGTGCCGTTCCTTGACCAAGGCTTGCTGGGTATAGGCCCGCGCGCGTTGCGCATCTTCGCGACCGCCGGTACCCGTGCTTTCGGACGGTGGTCTGGATTTCACCATTTTCAGTCCCTTGAGTTGATCATGTGGGTCGTCACTCTCGTCCCCGTTGATCGTCCATCGCCCTTCCAAGGCCGGGGTGGCGAGAGCCGCGGTACTGAGCAGCAGATTCAGGTTCATGACCAGGACGAGGCACAGCGTTGAGCGGATCCAAGGGGTATGCATGCGCGGATTTTCTCGAGCCAGGGAGGCGACAGTGTACTGAATTTACGATCGCAGTTCGAAGGCGCAGCCACGCGTTACTTGCTGGTCATGAATTCACGGCCAGCTTTTTAAGTACACTCAACACTGATAAGTACCGAAGGTGAAGTATGCAAATTGTCACGCCCGCGGCCGCCATCGCCGCGATCCCCGATGGGGTTAATTTGATAATGCCAGGCGGTTGCGCCGAACCGATTACCTTGTTCGAAGCGTTTGCGGACAACGTCGAGCGTTTCTCGAACCTCACGGTGTACTCTGGCTTCGGCTTTGGGCGTTATGGCTATTTGAAGCGCGGGTTGGGCGAGCATTTTCGATTTGTCACCTGGCAGGCCTCATCCGCGTTACGCCATTTGTTCAAAGAGAATGATCGGCGAAAGCTTGGCTTTGTCCCCATTCGTCTGGGCGACCTCGGCCGCTTGGTGCGGCGTGATGGCCCAATCCAACCGCATGTGGTGATGGTGCAAACATCGGTGCCACAGGCGGATGGCACCGTCAGTCTCGGCATTTCGGTGGGCGCGAATCCCGATTTCATCGCCAACGCCGACTTGGTCATTGCTGAATTCAATGCCAATATGCCAGTCACGGCAGGTGCTAGTCGCGTGCCGCTGGACCGGATTTCCTATGCCATCGAAGCCGCGACTCCCCTGTGTACGTACGCGACGCCGGCGGCCAAGCCGCGTGATCAGCAAATCCTTGAACAGGTGCTCGATTTGATCCCGGATCAGGCGTGGGTGCAACTCGGCATCGGCGCTGTGCCTGATCGTGTATTAAGCCGCTTGGCCGAGAAACGCGGGATCAATTTGTTCTCTGGCCTGCTCACCGGCGGCTTGCAGGATTTCCTCGATACGGCAGTGCACGATCCGCAGGTCACGGTAGGCGATCTCGCCGGCGACCAAGCGTTTTACGAGTTCTGTGGACGCACGCCGCGCGTGCAAATGGCGCCGCTTAGCGTCACCCATCACTTCCCGACCCTCGCGGCGTTACCGCGTTTTACCTCGATTAATTCGGCGATCGAAATCGATCTGCAGGGCCAAAGTAACGGCGAAACCTTGGGCGCGCTGCAAATCAGCGGGGTGGGTGGCAGTATGGATTACGTCGAGGCCGCGATGCACAGCGAGGGCGGCGTATCGATTATCGCGCTGCCCTCGACCACGGAAGACGAGCAGCACTCGAAAATTGTCGCGCGGCTCGCCGTCGGTGCGCCCGTGACGACACCGCGTTTCGCCCTCGATTATGTGGTGACCGAATACGGCGTCGCGCGGCTCAAAGGCAAGGATCTGTGGGCGCGCGCGGAAGCTCTGATCGCGATTGCGCATCCGAGGTTTCGCGCTGCGTTGGCCGACCAACTGAAGTGATTACGTGAAGAGACGAAGAGCCCCATGTTAAAAGTGATCGTGAATTTTAAGCGCCGAGTCGACATGCGGTTGGCGGATTTCGAAGCGCACTGGGTGACGCGGCACGCGGCGCTGGCGCCATGAAGCCATTACCCGCTGAAGTACTCAACGCGATTCTAGACACCATGCCAGTGGCGCGGCTCGCCCTTCGCGATCTCGAGGATCTTCCCGAGGCTCTGCCGATTGTGTTCGCGCGAGTCGACTCAAGTTTGTGGTCGCCGATCGATGGCAAGCCCAAAGGTCCGGCCAGTGAGTTGGGTCGCTTGGCGCGCATCGAACGCTCGCCGCAGGTGATGTTGGTGCTCGATCATTACGCCGAAGACTGGTCTGAGTTATGGTGGATTCGATTGAAAGCCGAGGCCACGATCAGTGGGGATAAACATCCAGACTGGGTGCCGGCGATCAAGGCCCTGACCGCGAAGTACCCACAGTACCAATCGACCCCGATGTTCAAGGACGAACCGACGATGCTCCGGATTACCTGGCGCGCCATGGGCTGGTGGGCCGCGAGCGGACGCGACAGCCTGGAACAGTGGCTTCGTCGTCATGCCTAACGGCGGTAGGCGCGCTATGCTTGAACCAATGCTTTTCAATGAGTCTTGCGATGAAATCGGCCCCTGCCGCGACTAGCCTACTAACGCCGGTACAACTTGCCACCGTGCGCCAGCGGTCGAACGCTTGGGGCCTGTGGCTGGTCGGCCACGCGTGGCTCGTGATCGGGGCGAGCATGACGCTCGTCGCCTATGTCCCGAATCCGGTGACATATCTTGTGGCGATCATGCTGATTGGTAGCCGTCAGTTGGGCTTGTTGATTCTGATGCACGACGGCGCGCATGGTGTGCTGGCGCGTACGCCCAATTTAAGTCTCGCACTCAGTCAGTGGCTGTGTGCCTTTCCCCTGTTGGCCGAGACCGGCGCGTATCGTTGTTATCATTTGCAGCACCACGCGCGAACCATGCAGGACGACGATCCGGATCTTGTGCTCACGGGCCATTATCCGATTCCGCGCTCGAGTTTACGCCGCAAATTATTCCGTGATGTGCTTGGCCGCACCGGGTTCGCGCAGCGGCGCGCTCAGTTTAAAGCGGCGTGGGGCGCGCCCGGATTAAGGTGGCGCGACCGACTTTCTCGTTTCGCCGATCGACTCGGGCGCCAGCTCCTGGTGAATCTGCTGCTGTTTTGCCTGCTCGCCGCGAGTGGACACTGGACATTTTATTTCACGCTGTGGGTCGTGCCGGCGCTTACCTGGCAGCAGTTGGTGCTTCGGATCCGCAATATCGCAGAACATGCGGTGGTGCCGGATCGCAATGATCCGTTTAAGAATGCACGCACGACCGAGACGAGCTGGCTGGAGCGCGCGCTGTTCGCGCCGTATTGGGTGAACTATCACACCGAACATCATTTGCTGATGTGGGCGCCGTGTTATCGGCTGCCCGTGTTAAGGCGCTTTCTGCACGCCAACGGCTTCGGCGACCGGATGTTAACGGCGCACGGCTATTGGGCCGTGTTGTGCGCGGTTAGCTTTCCCGATCATGCTGCGCCAGTTTCACCGTCCGGGCCGACACGGCAACGCGCGGTTGGGACATTTGGGGAGGGGTTCAAGGCTTAACAAGGGCGGATCCCCGCGACGAGGCAGTGCGCGGCCGGTGGTTGGGTTATTCGGCCGCGCCTCGCGCGCAAGCGAGCCAGGGAGCCAGGGAGGGTTTAGCGCAGCGCACGTGGCAGCTTCGCGATTCAGGGATGAATCGCAAAGCGCTTAGCCGCCGAATAACCCAACCACCGGCTTTTTGGCGCATGAGGGCGGTGATCGGGTGTGCGCGTAGCGTCATTGTGGAGCGCGCGGCGCAGGATAGCGTCGCACGCGGAACAGCGACGAGCCGGCCAGGAGGGCCGGCGAGGAAGCGCGGAGTGCGCACCCGATCACCGCCAGGGCCACTTAAGCCGCCAACGCCTCCAGCGCGCGAAAACACGGCCTCACCGGATCTTCGAGATTGATGGCTTGCACGCAAACATGATTCGCGCCCGCGTCGAGATGCGCCTGAATGGCGGCGCGAATCGCTGTTTCATTGCCCCATCCCAGCAACTGATCGATTAAGCGATCGCTGCCGCCACTTTCCATATCCCCTTCAGTAAAGCCGCAGGTGAACAGCATGTTCCGGTAATTTGGGAGCTCGAGATAAAGACTTAACACGCGGCGCCCCACTTCGCGCGCGCGGCGCGCATCGGTGGTGAGACAGACGCGCTGCATCGGACACAACCAGGCGCGCGGTCCCAGAATTTGGCGCGTGCGCCGCGTGTGGTCCGGCGTGGTGTTGTACGGGTGGGAGCCTTGGGCGATTTCAGCCGCGAGTGCATTCATTTTGGGTCCAAGCGCAGCGAGTACCACCGGCATTTCGCCCAGGTCGGTCGTAATCGCGCCCCGCTCTCCGTGCCCGACGAGTTGTGGCGCGAACCCGTCTAGGGCCAGGCTTTTGGTGACTGAAATCCCGGTGTGACATTGGCGCAGCGCGGCGACATAGCTGCGCATCGTGGCGACGGGTTTGCCATACACGTGGCCGCGGGGTTCGACGAATAGGCTGTGCGACACGCCAAGGCCCAGTAAAAAGCGGCCACCCGATTGCTCGGCGAGCGTCTGTTGGCCCATCGCGGTCACCATCGGATCGCGACCGTAAATGTTGAGAATGCCGGTCGCCGCGATTAGGCGTTCGGTGTGGGCGAGAATGAAACTGGCGGTGGCCAACGGTTCGCGACCGATCGCTTCCGGGAACCACACCGCGCCGTAGCCTAAGGATTCGATGCGCTGCACCGCGCGTTTTAGTTCAGTCGACGGGATCCCCTCGTTGAACATAAAAACGCCGCGTTGGGTGAGGTTCATGGTTGCTCTTGAGGATTGAAACCGCGCGCGTAGTTTAGCTGCGGCATTACGCAAAGTGTTGAGCGATTGCGGCGCGATTTATTGCCGTTTATTGTGGGACGGCACGACGCGGCACCGAATGAATTTTAGGACGACACCATGGCGCGCTCGAAACGGGTTTTAGTGTTGCAACACGTCGACGTCGAGCATCCGGGCGTTTTTCGCGACTTCCTGGCCGCCGATGGTTATTCCTTTGACGCGGTCGAACTCGATGTCGGTGAGGTCATACCACCGCTCGGCGACTATGCGGCATTGTGGGTGATGGGTGGACCCATGGATGTGTGGGAAGAGGCGGAATATCCGTGGCTCGTGACCGAGAAGCGGGCCATTTATGACGCCGTGATTACACGCGGCATGCCGTACCTGGGATTTTGTTTAGGACACCAATTGCTGGCGGCGGCGCTCGGTGGCGAAGTGGGGCGCGCGTTGTTGCCCGAAGTCGGGGTGATGCCGGTGAGCCTGAATCCGGCGGGCGCCGCGAGTGCCTGTCTGGCGGGCCTGCCGCGCTCGTTCGATGTATTGCAATGGCATGGCGCCGAAGTCAGTACACCCCCCCCTCGTGCCGTAGTACTCGCCAGTTCGCCCCGCTGCGCGAATCAAGCGATGAGCCTAGGCACGCGCGCCTTGTCAATGCAGTTCCACGTCGAAATTACCGCGTCGACTGCAGCTGACTGGAACGCGATACCGGCGTACCGCGCAGCGCTAGAATCCACGCTCGGCGCGAGCGGCGCGGAGGCGTTGATGCGAGCGTGCGTCGCCGCCATGCCCACCTTCAACGCCAACGCGCGCCGCGTCTACGACAACTGGAAAGCAGCCAGCGGATTCTAAGCGGAATAAAGCGGTCGCTGCGTCCGCTTTTTGTGCGTCTTGCGAGCGCGATGCGCCAAGTCGGATCGTTTACCCCACGAATCGCGTAGTCAGAATGAGACTTAACCTGTAACTAAATAGCCCGCATTGCCATGGGCTCAAGAAGAGGCATCCGACCTAAATTGTCAGGTCCGTCATCCCGGACGAAGCGGCGTTAGCCGCGCAGACCCGGGATCCAAGGGCGCCTGAAATACCAGCGGGATCCCGCCCCGGAGTTTCGCTTTGCGAATTCCAGGGTGACGTCTATAAGGGCTGCGCACGTTCCGGGATGACGGGGTGGCATCCGGTGTCGACACCGCGTCGAAGCCTGCGTTTGTCGCGGTTACAGTACGGGCTATTTAGCGCCTAGATTGACCGTCGTGCGAGGTTGGCACCGTGTTTGCAGTCTACTTTGTAAACGCTCCGGTGGCAGGCGCATCGAAGCATCACCAAACGTTGGATAACTGCCGCGTGTTGAATTGGGCTCTCGGTGCAGCGATGAGTCCACGCACGCGGCAGGTGTCCGGCGACAACGTCGCGGCGTCGCATGGGTTGCATGTGGAGTTGCATATTAATAATAATAGTTGCACTCCATTAACCTATAGGCGAAGTCTCGCGCCATGTCGTTGCGCCTTCTTAAGTATGCGTTTAATCGGGATTATGCCGAGCCGCGCTGGTTCAACACGCCGGCGACGCTTAAACATAGTTACGACGTAGTTATCATCGGCGCCGGGGGGCATGGGCTCGCCGCTGCGTATTATCTCGCCACCCAATATGGGATCCGCAACGTCGCGGTGCTCGACAAGGGCTATCTGGGGGGCGGCAATACGGGGCGCAACACGACCATCGTGCGTTCGAATTATCTAACCCCCGAGGGGGTGCGCTTTTACGACCGCAGCGTGCGATTGTTCGAGTCGTTGGCCGGCGAACTCGATATCAATCTGTTCTATTCCAAGCGGGGACATTTCACGCTGGCGCATAATGAATCGACCTTGCGCACCCTGCGCTGGCGTGCGGAAGTCAATAAGCACCACGGTATCGATAGCCGCTTGGTCGGACCCGACGACGTCAAACGCGCCTGCCCGCAAATTGATCTGAGCTGTGGCGGGCAGCACGCCATCGTTGGTGCGCTGTATCACGCGCCGGGCGCGATCGTGCGCCATGACGCCGTGGCGTGGGGTTATGCGCGGCGTGCGTCGCAATCCGGCGTCGAGATCTTCCAGCACACCGCGGTGACCGGTATCGATGTCACCGCCGGCCGGGTGACGGGCGTGAACACCACGCGCGGTAAAATAAAAACCGCCAAAGTGTTGTCCGCGGTCGCCGGTTCCACGCCGGCCACGCTCAAAATGGCCGGCCTTAAAAGCCCAGTCGACATCGTCCCCTTACAAGCCTGTGTTACCGAGCCCATGAAACCCTGGCTCGAACCCATCATCGTGTCGGGTAGTCTGCACGTTTATCTCAGCCAGTCGGCGCGCGGCGAACTGGTCATGGGCGCGGCGGTCGATCCCGCCGAGCTGCATGCGACCCGTTCGTCGCTCGAATTCGTGACCGCGCTCGCCGATCAGATGCTCGATCTGTTTCCGTTTCTCGCCGGCGTGAAGATCAACCGGCAATGGGCCGGGATGGCGGACATGACGCCGGACTACGCGCCAGTGATGGGCAAGACTGCCGTCGATGGCTTTTACCTCGACGCCGGCTGGGGCACCTGGGGGTTCAAGGCGACGCCGGTGTGTGGTGAAACCATGGCCTTTACCGTCGCGCACGACACGCCGCATCGCTTAATCGAGGCCTTCGGCATGGAACGCTTCGAGCGTTTGACGGTGTTGGGTGAAAAAAGCGCGGCGGCGGTTGGGCATTGAGATGAAGCAATTTGCCTGCCCCGTTATTGGCCGCCGTCCCGCCGGCGAGTTTATCTGCGCGGGCAGTTCGATCGGTGGGTTACTGCAAGACGATTCGAGTGCAGCGCGCGCCGCGATTTACTTTGGCGACGCGACCGCGCGCGTCAAACGCGAATGGTGGTATCACCGGCCGTCACATTTATGGTTTGTGATCGCGCGTGATACTGCCACCGATGAAGTCGAAACCATTGAACTGATGGCGGCGTGCGCCGCTACGCCCGATGCATAGGCTGCCACCCCAACCGCACGAATGGGTGACGCGCGGCACCCGCGTTCATTTTGAATTCGAAGGCGAGCGTTTTACGGCGCTCGCGGGTGATACCCTAACCAGCGCTTTACTGGCGAACGGTCAGCGCCTGCTCGGCCGAAGTTTTAAATACCATCGACCGCGCGGTGTGTTATCGGCAGCCAACCATGACGCCAATGTGTTGCTGCAAACCGCGACGCGTCTCAACCTGCGCGCGGATGTCGAGCCCGTGGTTAGCGGAGAAGCGTATCGCGCCGTCAATACCTGGGGTGGTTTGCGTCGCGACTGGGGACGCGCCCTCGAGTGGTTGGCGCCAATCCTGCCGGTGGGGTTTTACTACAAGGCGTTTTTCCGACCGCGGTGGTTATTCCCGTTCTGGGAGCGCCTCATCCGTCGCGCGAGCGGACTCGGCGTGGTGACCGCCGATTTTCCGCGCACGCGGCGCGCCGCGCGCCGCGAATTTTGCGAATGCCTGGTGATCGGCGCCGGCCCGGCAGGACTTGCTTGCGCGCGCGTGCTGTCGGCTTCGGGCATCAGGATTACGCTGGTCGACGAGAACGTCCGTCTCGGTGGCAGCCTGACCTACGCGCATTCCACCGACCAGGATCAACAATGGCTGGCCCAGGCGACCGCGGCGCTTGGTAATGCGTCCACGCTTAAGGTGCACACCGGCGCGTTTGCCGCGGGCATCTATTCAGATCGCGAGGTGGCGCTGGTGAGTGCCGAAGGCCTCATTACGATAAACGCCAGCGCCATCGTGGTGGCCACTGGCGCCATCGAGCAACCGGCGATTTTTCGAAATAATGATTTGCCGGGCGTGATGCTCGCGAGCGGCGCGCAGCGTCTGGTGCGGCGTTATGCGGTCGCGCCGTTCCTGCGCGGCGTCATCGTCGCCGGCAATCTCGACGCCTATGCTGCCGCGCGTGAGTTGAAAGCGGCGGGACTTACTATCGAAGCGGTGCTCGATCTCGATGATCCCGCCACGCGCGGCGCGAGCGCCAATGAGCTCGCGGCCGCCGGCGTGCGGCTGGCCGGACCGATCAAACAGTTGGAAGCCCATGCCGAGCGCGCAATGCTGGGCCGCGTCAGTTGGACAGTCGATGGCATCGCCGACAGTCTTGCGTGCGACGGCTTATTGATGAGTGTCGGCTGGGCTGGCGCGACTCAGCTTTTGCATCAAGCGGGCGCGCGCTTCGAATTCGCGCCGACGCTCAATCAAATGCTCCCGGGCGAGTTGCCCACTGGCGTGTTTGCGGCCGGCCGTGTCAATGGACGCTACCAACTCGCGGACCGCATTGGCGATGGCGAAGCCGCCGCCCGCGAGGTCTTGAGTTTCCTACGTGGCGCCGCCGCCGCCGCTCCGCGGCCGGCACTGGAAGCGAGTGCCCGTTCGCACCCACGGCCGTGGTTCGAACATGCCCGCCGCAAGCATTTTGTCGACTTCGACGAAGACCTGCAGCTACACGATTTAGACGTCGCCTGTCGTGAAGGTTTCGATAATGTCGAGCTATTGAAGCGTTACACCACCAATGGCATGGGGCCGAGTCAGGGCAAGCATTCGAACTTGAATGCCGCGCGCTTCCTGGCCGATTACCACGGTCAAACGCTGGGCCAGATCGGCGCGACTACCGCGCGACCTTTTTATCACCCGGTCGAGATGGGCACGCTCGCGGGGCGCCGCTGGCGGCCGCAATGCGCAAGCGCGTTGAACCCCGAGCATGAAGCCGCCGGTGCCGAGTGGATGGAAGCAGGACAGTGGCGGCGTCCGCGTTTTTACCGGCGCGGCGGCGAAGCCGAATCACGGCTCGCGGAATATCGTGCGGTACGCGAGCGGGTGGGGCTTATCGATGTCTCGACGCTCGGTAAATTCGAGGTCGTGGGTCCGGATGCAGCGCGACTATTGAATCTTTGCTATACCGGGGCCGTCGATAAAACCGCGCTCGGCATGACGCGCTACATCCTGATGTGCGACCACCGCGGCATTATTGTGGACGACGGGGTGGCCGCGCGCTTGGGTGAAGATCATTTTTACGTGACGGCCGGGTCAAGCCATGCGGCGGCCAGCTATCGGCAGCTGACGCAGGTCGCCGCGCTGTTCAAACTCGACGTCGAGATTATCGACGTCACGCGCCAGGTGGCGGCGATCAATATCGCCGGGCCACGCGCGCGCGCGCTGCTTGCCGGCGTTACGCAACAGGAACTCGCGGAGTCGGCATTCCCGTTCCTCGGCATCCGCGAGACCGTGCTCAGCGGCTTGCAAGTACGCATGATGCGCGTCGGCTTTGTCGGTGAAGTGGGTTATGAGATTCATCTCGCGTACTCCGAGGCGCGGCAATTGTGGCGTGACCTGGTGCGACTAGGTCAGAGCGATGACCTCATGCCGTTCGGCGTCGAGACGCAGCGCCTATTGCGCTTGGAGAAGGGACATCTCATCGTGGGTCAGGATACCGACGGCGTCATGCATCCCTTCGAGACGCCATTGACCGCGCTGGTCAACTTCAAGAAGCCGCAATTTCTCGGCAAGGCGGCACTCGAGACTTTGCGCGAACATGCCGAGCGGGTGCTGATCGGTTTTGAGTCGACGCACGTCGATCTCGCCGCGCCAATCGAAGAATGCCATTTGATCATCGACGATCGGGCCGTGCAGGGGCGGGTCACGAGCGTCGGTTATAGCCCGGGACTTAACAAAACGATTGGTCTGGCGGTACTCGACCGCGACAGCGTAGCGCGCGCAAAGGCCTTCCGGATTCGATTGACCAATGGCGCGTATGCCGACGCACACCTTGTCAACACGCCGTTTTATGATCCGAAAAATGCGCGCCAGGTGGCAGCATGAGCGCTAGCCCCTTGTTGCCCTGCTTTGCGTCGGACGCGTTTCGCTTCGGGGAAGTGGCGAGTATGACCGTCGCACTGACCCGGGTTGAAACGTCGCCTGTGGCGGGATATCTCGCTGATCTGAGCCCGTTGCGTAAACAGTTGATCGTGGGGCGAGGGTGCGATTTATGGTTGAGTAGCAATGCACTGCCCAATCCACGTCTCATGCAGCGCCTCACCGCCGAGGGCTGGTGGGTGGCGCGCATCGGTGCCCAGCAAGTGCTGGCGAGCGGTGACATCGATGCCGATGTGGCGAATCGCGCGGCGCTCGACGTCGCGGCGCCTCCTTGCATGGTGCAGAACTACGACGCGGTGGAGATAGCGTTGGGCGACGTGAGTGCCGCCCCCCTCCTGGCCGAATTGTGTGTGCTCGATCTCACCCAATTCGCAACCGACGCCTGGATCCCTACCTTGTTCGCCGGTGTTGAAGTGGGGCTTTATCGTGAACCCGCCGGCCCGCGCTATCGCGTGGTGTGCGCGTCCGCCGATGGCCCTTACCTCTTCACGACCCTAGGCGAGCTGACACGCGAGTTTGGTGGCACCGTCATCGGCTTTGCGGAATATTTCAACACAGCATTAACGGGAGGCGTCGCGTGAACTTAAAACAAGCGCAAAAATTTCTGAAGGATAATGAGGTACGCTTCGTGTTGGCGCAATTCGTCGACATCCACGGCGTCGCCAAGACTAAATCAGTGCCGGTTTCTCATTTCGAAGATATCTTAACCACGGGTGCGGGCTTCGCTGGTTTCGCGGTGTGGGGCATGGCCATGGGCCCGCATGATGCCGATTACATGGCCATCGGCGATTTGAGCACCTTGTCGCTCGTGCCCTGGCAACCCGGTTACGCGCGCATCGTGTGCGAAGGGACGGTGCGCGGCAAACCGTATCCCTTTGACACGCGGTTGGTGCTAAAGCAGGCCGTAGCCAAAGCCCAAGCCAAGGGCTGGACGGTCAATATCGGGATCGAACCCGAGTTCATGATTTTGCGTCGGCGTGACGATGGCAGCATTGGTCCAGCCGATACCACCGACGTTCTCGATAAGCCGTGTTACGACTACAAAGGCCTGTCGCGCAGCCGCGAAATGCTTGAACGTCTGGTGATGTCATTACAAGCGATCGGCTTCGACATCTATCAAATCGATCACGAAGACGCGAACGGCCAATTCGAAATCAACTACACCTATTCCGACGCCCTGAACGCCGCCGATCGGTATGTGCTGTTCCGCATGGCAGCTGGCGAGATCGCGCGCGATATGGGACTCATCTGCACCTTCATGCCGAAACCCTTTCGTCACCGTACCGGCAGTGGCATGCACATGCACCTGTCGCTCGCCGACGCCGCTGGCACCAATCTGTTTCACGATGACAAAGATAAGCAGGGCAGGGGTTTATCCAAGCTCGGCTACCATTTTCTTGGGGGTCTGCTGAAGCACGCCCGCGGCCTGTGTGCGTTGCTCGCGCCATCGGTGAATTCGTACAAACGCTTGGTGGTGGGTGAGTCGTTGTCGGGTGCGACGTGGGCCCCTGCTTACATCACCTATGGCGATAACAATCGAACCTCGATGGTGCGTATTCCGTACGGCCGCTTGGAGTGTCGATTGCCCGATCCGAGTTGCAATCCGTATCTCGCGGCGGCGGCGGTCATCGCCGCCGGCATGGACGGCGTCGCCAACAAGCGCGAGCCCGGACCGCCACAGAACGTGAACCTCTACGAAATGTCGCGAACCGAATTAACGAAGCGCGGGATCGGGCTGCTTCCGCAGTCGCTAACCGAAGCACTGGATGCATTGGAAGCCGATCCGCTTTTTGCTCAGCAATTGGGGGCGGACGTGATCGCGGAGTTCGTCAAGGTCAAACGCATGGAGTGGGTAGAGTATTCGCGGCATGTATCGGATTGGGAAGTGAATCGTTACTTGGAATTTTATTAAGAAACTGCTGTGCATTGAACTTAGACCCAATGTTGTGAGAGCGGCCTTAGCCGCGAACGAGGAATGGTGTTCGGGATTCGCCGCTAAAGCGGCTCCCATACATAACGCCCGATCAGCAGCCACGAAAGGACATAATCATGTGCGGAATAGTTGGACTCTATTTAAAAAATCCCGCGCTTAATTGCCATCTGGGCGCACTGTTCGAACCGATGCTGCTAGAAATGACACAGCGTGGTCCAGACAGTACGGGGTTTGCGATCTATCGCGATCCGCAGCCGTTAGGCGGCGTCAAGATTGTGTTGCAAAACGCGGCTGCGGATTTCGAGTGGGCCGAGGTGGCCGCCGATCTCACGCGGCATTTCATGGCGGACGTCGGCTTTCGGCCGATCCACACCCATTGCTTGTTGACGCTGAACGCGGACGAAGCAGGCGTGCGTCGCTATCTCCTGCGCGCCAACGCGCCCTACGCGGTCGTCAGTATCGGGCGCCATATCGAGATCTATAAAGAAGTGGGGCTACCCGCGGCAGTCGCAAGCATGTTTAAACTCAGTGCGGTGCAGGGTAGCCACGCTATCGGGCACACTCGGATGGCGACTGAATCAGCGGTGACCACGGCCGGCTCGCATCCGTTTTCGACCGGCAGCGATCTCTGTCTGGTGCATAACGGTTCGTTATCCAATCACAATCGATTGCGCCGGAAGCTCGCGAAGGATGGCGCCGTGTTTCGTACTGAAAACGATTCGGAAGTCGCGGCCCAGTATCTCGACGTCCAAATGCGGCGCGGCTTGAGTTTGGAGGCGGCCCTCTATGCGGCATTGAAAGATCTCGATGGGTTTTTCACTTTTACGATCGGAACCAGTGATGGCTTCGCGGTGTTGCGCGACCCCATTGCGTGCAAGCCGGCGGTGATGGCGGAGACTCCGGAGTGGGTCGCGATGGCGTCCGAGTATCGCGCACTGGCCAAGCTTCCCGGCGTCGAACGAGCGCGGGTGTGGGAGCCTGAGCCGGCGACGGTCTATGTGTGGGAAAAGGGTGGCCAGGCGCGGGCGGCACGCGCCTGGCTTGCGCAGGCGAGCTAACGTTTGAGGGATGGTATGGACGCTTCAGGATACGTTTTCGATCTTACCCAGCATACGGTACGCGAGCTTAATCAGGCGCTGCACAACCTGCCCGAGCAAGGCCCTCCTACTGCGTGGAAGGTGCTGAACCCCGCTGGCGAGCACACTGTTGCGGTCGGCATCAATGCCCCGTGCACGGTCGAGATCGCGGGCCACGTCGGATACTACTGCGCCGGAATGAATAAATACGCGACCGTCACGATCAATGGCAATGCGTCGACCGGATTGGCGGAAAACATGATGTCGGGGGTGGTGCGCGTACGCGGTAATGCAAGCCAATCCGCGGGCGCCACCGGGCGCGGCGGTTTGCTGGTGATTGAAGGAGATGCCTCCGCACGTTGCGGAATTTCGCTAAAGGGCCTCGACATCGTCGTGCAGGGCGCGGTGGGACACATGTCCGCTTTCATGGCGCAGCGCGGTCGTCTCGTGGTGTGTGGCGATGCGGGACCGGCGCTCGGTGACTCGCTGTATGAAGCACAGATCTATGTCAGAGGCAGCATCGCCGACCTCGGTGCTGACTGTATCGAGAAGGAGCTGCGCACCGAACATGTCGAAGCGCTCGAAGCCCTGCTGGCGGCGGCGCGGATTGCACTGCCGGCACGCCAGTTTCGGCGCTACGGTTCGGCGCGCAAGCTGTATCACTTTAGTGTGGACCATGCGGACGCGTATTAAGGCGAGCAATCGTTATGACGACTAAATCTCCCGGCCTCATCGAATCTCACCTGTACAGCCGTGACGTCATCGCCGAGATTCAACGCGCGGCGACCGAAGGGATCTATGACATCCGCGGATGGGGTGCGAAGCGTTATGTTCCGCACTTCGATGATTTGCTGTTTCTCGGCGCGTCGATGTCGCGCTACCCGCTCGAAGGTTATCGCGAGCGTTGCGACACCAATGTGGTGCTCGGTACGCGCTACGCAAAAAAGCCGGTCGAGCTAAAAATTCCGATTACGATTGCGGGCATGAGTTTTGGCTCCCTGTCGGCGCCGGCCAAGGAAGCACTGGGGCGTGGCGCGACCGCGGCCGGCACCAGTACCACCACCGGCGATGGCGGCATGACCGCGGAAGAGCGATTGTCGTCGAAGACCTTGGTGTATCAACTACTGCCGTCGCGCTATGGCATGAATCCGGATGATCTGCGCCGCGCAGACGCGATCGAAGTGGTCCTCGGCCAAGGCGCGAAGCCCGGTGGTGGCGGCATGCTACTGGGCCAAAAAATCAGCCCACGCGTCGCCGCCATGCGCGATCTGCCGCCCAATATTGATCAGCGCAGCGCCTGTCGTCATCCCGACTTTACCGGCCCTGACGATCTCGAAATCAAAATCCGCGAACTCCGCGAAATCACCGATTGGGAAAAGCCGATTTACATCAAGATTGGAGCGAGCCGCCCCTATTACGACACGGCGCTCGCGGTCAAGGCCGGGGCGGACGTGATCGTGCTCGATGGCATGCAAGGCGGTACCGGAGCCACGCAAACCGTGTTTATCGAACACGTTGGGATCCCAACGCTGGCGGCACTGCGGCAAGCGGTTGAAGCGCTGACCGAGCTTGATATGCATCGCAAAGTACAATTGATCGTCTCCGGCGGGATCCGCACCGGTGCGGATGTCGCGAAGGCGCTCGCGATGGGCGCCGACGCGGTCTCGATCGGTGTCGCGGCCCTGATCGCCCTGGGCGATAACAGCCCGGCCTTCGATGCCGAGTATCAAAAACTCGGCAGCCGCGCGGGCTTCTACGATGATTGGCAAGCAGGAAATGATCCGGCCGGCATCACCACTCAGAACGACGAACTCGCCAAACGATTCGATCCGGTACTCGGTGGCCGGCGCTTGGCGAATTATTTGAAAACACTCGCGATGGAAGCACAAATCGTCGCCCGCGCGTGCGGCAAGTCGCATGTGCATAACCTGGAACCCGAAGATCTGGTGGCGCTGACGGTCGAAGCGGCGGCGATGGCGGGGGTGCCGCTGGCCGGCACCCAATGGATCCCAGGTCGCGCCCCTTGACCGGGCGCGCAGTGCTAACGCGCGCGGCCGCGCGGCCGACGCGCAAGAAGGCTCGACGCGTTAAAACCGCCGCGCGTGGCGCGCGCAGCGAGCCGCAAATTGGCGCCTACCTCGGCGCGACGCTCAAGACGTATCGCCAATCCCAGCAGTTGACGATTCAAGATGTCGCCGCGCTATCCGGGATCAGCCGCGGCATGGTGAGTCGGATCGAGAACGGTCAGGCGATGCCGAGTGTGGATACGTTGGCGCGCGTGTGCCGCGCGGTGGGTCTGTCGCTGGCCGCGCTATTCAAGGACTACGATCTCCCCGGGGGCGAGGCGCGCTACGTGCCACAAGGGCAGGGCATGAAAGTGGTCCGGCGCGGCACCAAACGCGGTCACTCCTATGAACTGCTCGCGTACGACCAAGGGCCACGCAAATTATTCGATCCGTTTCTGATTACGCTCGACGATCAAAGCGAAGTGTTCCCGCGTTTCCAGCATCAAGGCACTGAATTTATTTACATGCTTAAAGGCCGCATCGAATATCGTCACGGCAACAACCTCTTCATGTTGAAGCCGGGTGACGCGCTGACCTTTCAGGGCGATATTCCGCATGGCCCGGAGCGCTTAATTAAAATGCCGATTCAATTTTTGGCCATCATCTATTACGGCACGGTGACGCGAGATGTGGAGTAAATTTTCAACAAGGAGTCGAAAATAATCGCAGTCATATCGGGTCGGTGGTTGGGGAGTTCGTGGGCGTGCCTCGCGCGCCAGCGAGCCATGGATGGTATAGCGCAGCGCGCGTGGCAGCGGAGCGATTCAGGGATGAATCGCGAAGCGGTAGCCCACGAACTCCCCAACCACCGGCCCTCAGCACCCTCCGACGTTCAGCCCCGTGCGAATCCTAAGCGCAGGTAAGCAGAGCGGGGTAGCGGCACCCACGCGAGTTAATTAGACTCAAGGACGAAGTGTTCAGTGGAGTGCGAGTTGATGTCCAAAGTGTTATTGCGAACGGCTGCACTGCTCGCGATTATGTTCGGGATCACCTTCAGTGTCGCTGCCAACCAGCGCGCATTGACCATTATGTTGACCAACGACGATGGCTATCGGGCTCCCGGCTTGCTCGCGCTTCGCGACGCGTTGCGCGGTGCGGGGCATCATGTGGTCATCGTCGCGCCACGCACCGATCAAAGTGGTAGTAGCGTGAAGATCTCGACCACGCCAGTCGGCGTCGTCGAAGAGGCGAGCGACACCTGGGTGGTCGATGGCAGTCCAGCCGACGCCGCCGGTGTTGGCCTCGATATGGTATTCGCGAGCAAAGCACCGGATCTCGTCGTGTCGGGGGCTAATCGGGGTCAAAATTTAGGGACGACGACCAATTTATCGGGGACCGTCGGCGCTGCCGTGTTCTCCGCGATGCACGCGGTGCCGGCCATGGCGGTGTCGGTGGGCATGGAGTTGGCCGAGCGCGCGGCGGGCTTCCCGTCAACTGTTGCAGCGTATCCGGCGGCGGCTAAGTTCGTCACCCAACTGATCGCTGAACTCGCGGCCTCGGCGCAGGGCGGCGTGCTACTGCCGCCGCGCACACTGCTTAACCTGAATTACCCAGCGCGTGCCGAGCCCGCGATCAAAGGCGTGCGATGGGCAAACGTTGGCGTGTTGGGCGGCATGCATTTCGCGTACAAGAGCGCGCCGGCACATCGCGCGCAGTTGAGTTACGGGCCGGAAACCGTCGTCGAGCCAGATCCCGCGCATGCCGATACCGCACTCTTCAAACAAGGTTACATCACGTTGAGCGTGTTGGATGTGAGTTGGCAAGCGCCGCACGACCTGGTGGATGAGGTCACAGCGCGGCTGAAGGCCGTGGCGCCGCGATGACAACCTTTGTCTTGGTTCATGGCGCTTGGCACGACGGCGCGGCGTGGCAGGCGACTTGCGCGCATTTGCAGGCGGCCGGCCATCGCACCTACGCGCCAACTTTGGCCGGCCACGGACTAGGCGTGGATAAACGCGTGACGCACGCCGATTGCACGCGCTCGCTGGCCGACTTTATCGTTGAACACGACCTGCGCGACTTTGTGTTGGTCGGCCATAGCTTCGCCGGAACGATCATCGCCAAACTCGCCGAAATCATGCCCGAACGGATCCGGCGTTTAGTGTTCTGGAACGCCTTCGTGTTGCAGCATGGCGAGTCGCTGATGGACAATGTGCCGCCGCATTATCGCGAGATGTTCGAACATCTCGTTACCGCGGAGCGCACGGTCATGCTGCCGTTTACGGTTTGGCGCGATGCTTTTATGAACGATGCGAGCTTGGAATTGGCGCAGACAACGTACGCGACTCTGTCCCCCGAACCCTATCAACCCTTCATCGATCAACTCGACTTACAGCGCTTTTTCACCCAGGAAATTCCGCGCAGCTATTTAAATTGCACCGAAGATACCGCGTTGCCGCCCGGCGAGTGGGGCTGGCATCCACGCATGTCAAACCGTCTTGGTGTCTATCGTCTGGTGCAAATGGCCGGTGGCCACGAGGTACTCTTCACGAATCCCGCTGGACTCGCCGCTAAACTTATCGAGGCCGCACGGGACTAACTAACATCGAGGTAAATCGGTGTTAAGCGACCTTGTGCTCTGGGTGCAATTGGTGGCCGCGTTGGGCAGTATTTCGCTCGACTCGCTATCGGTAACCGGCGCGCCGTTTGATCTAACGCCCGAATGGCGTGAAGTCACGTTACGCGAAGTGTTGACCGCGCAAACCGGCAATCCGCGGCTCATTATTTATTTACGGGATCTGGATAGCCTGGGCTTGAAGCGTAGCACTATCGTCCAGCAATTGCCCCAGGTCATGCCGCTTAGCGCGATCGAAGCGGAAGCGATCAATCGCAATGGCAAGCCGTTTCAATTGCATGCCACCGGTTACACTTTTTTTCACGGCCTTCCCGGTGTGGTATTGGAAGAGGATTCGGTGCCCAAGGGCGAAACGTTTTACAAGCTGCAAGTGCGATCGCGCGTGCCACTTAAAGGCGCAACCCTGGTGTGGCTGGATAGTTATGGACGGTCGCGGCCCGAGTATTGATGTCGCTAACCTAAGGACATTACCGCTAGACTCAAAGCTGCTAGACGCGTCTAATCGCGCCAGCAATCCAGACCGCATCTTGAGAATCCATCCTTATGCTAAACAGCGAGGCGGAAGTATCGCTCACCCTATGGGTGCCAAGTGTTAACTTATCGTCATTCCGGCGCGGCAGGCCGTGTGAAAACCTGATGGAGTTGTCGATCTGGTGTGGGGGTACCGGGCGCGGCGCTGTTCTCGCGCCGTCATCCCTGAATTCGCACAGCGAAACGCCGGGATCCAGTCGGATCAGGTGTCCGCGCACGGCGCGGACAGCATTTCTTCACTGGCTTCCGGCGTGCGCCGGAATGACGGGGGTGGGGGTGCTCGAAAGCCCTTTGGCTTCCGGCGTTCGCCGGAATGACGGGTGCAGGGTCGGACGCTACGACGACAACTCCTATCGAGTTTTTACACGGCCCGGCAGGCCGGAATCCAGGAATATTAATTATTTGACTGGGTCTCGGCGGTTGCCGGGACGACGGCGGTGAGACCCGGTCATTCGCCGCATCCCCACTGCCTGGTCACTATTTATGCTCTTTCATTTGCGCGAACTCGTCCCCGGGCCTTCTATAGTTGACCTTATCTGGCGCGGCGAGCGCCTACGGCCGTGGCGTTGGTTGTTAGTGGTCTTTGTTGGATTGGCGACGCTGACGCGCGTGCTGTTGATGGCGAAAAGTGCCGGATCATTAGCGGCGCCGCCGCTGTCGATCGCGGCCATTTTGGGTCTCGGGCTGGTGTTCGATCTAATCACCGCCACGTTCTTTTTTATCCCGTTGTTGGTGCTGCTCGTGGCCCTCCCGCAGACATGGCGCCGCTATCGGGCGTCGCGCGCCGTGATGCTCGCTGGGATCACCGTTTGGGTGTTCTTGATGCTCTTCGTCGCGGTATCGGAATGGATTTTCTGGGATGAGTTCAGTACGCGCTTCAACTTTATTGCGGTGGATTACTTGGTTTATACCCAGGAAATCGTCGTCAATATCTGGCAGTCGTATCCCGTGGCGTGGGTGCTCGGTGGGATCGCCGGCCTTAGCCTCGCGCTAGTGTTTCGTGCACGCCATCACGTCATCGCGGGTGGCGGTCCGCGCGCGCCGTGGCGTCGCGAGGCGGTGGCCGCGGGTGCGCTATTGCTGTTGCCGGTACTGGCGTTTTATGCCGTGCCCGATTCTTTGCATAATCGATTCGAAAACCGCTACGCCAATGAACTTTCGAGGAATGGCATTTATGAATTCTTCCGTGCGTTTAATCACGCGGAGCTCGATTACAAATCCTTTTACCCGAGCTTGCCGCGCGCCGAGGCGTACCAGCGCGTGCGCGCGCAAGCGTTCAAGGATCCGCAGGTTCGCTATAGCGCCGATCCCTTTGAATTAACGCGCGCGGTCGATTACGGCGCGACACCGCGCCAACTCAATGTAGTGCTGATCTCGGTAGAAAGTTTGTCCGCTGAGTTCATGCAGCGCTTCGGCAACCAAGAGGGGATCACGCCGCGCCTCGATGCGCTGGCGAAGGACGGCTGGTTTTTCACCAACTTCTATGCCACTGGCACGCGCACGGTGCGTGGCTTGGAGGCGTTGTCGTTGTCGGTGCCACCGACGCCCGGCGAGTCGATCGTCAAGCGGCCGCACAACGCGAATTTGATCACGCTGGGTTCGATCTTCAAGGATCACGGTTTCGATGTACGCTACGTCTATGGTGGTTATGCGCGGTTCGACAATATGCGGGAATTCTTCAGCAATAACGGGTATACCGTGGTCGATCGCAACGCTGTCCCCGATGCCGACATTCATCACGAGACCGCGTGGGGCGTGGCCGATGAAGATCTCTTCACGCTGGCGCTGCGCCAGATGGATCAATCGGCGGCGGCCGGGCGCCATTCCTTCACCCATATCATGACGACGTCGAATCATCGGCCGTTTACCTACCCGAGCGGACGGGTGCCGCTCGCCTCGGAAACTAGCGGACGCTCCGGCGCGGTTCAGTACACCGATTGGGCGATCGGCGACTTCATCGATCGCGCACGGCAGCGGCCGTGGTTTGCCGACACCGTCTTTGTCATCGTGGCGGACCATTGCGCATCGAGCGCAGGCATGACCGATTTGCCGCTGGCGCGTTATCACATCCCGCTTATTATTTACGCCCCGAAACGCGTGCCGGCACACGAGGACGCCCAGTTCGCGAGCCAAATTGATGTTGCGCCAACCATCCTACGCATGTTGCGAATGTCGTATCGCGCGCCGTTTTTTGGTCGTGACTTGGCGACGCCGATCACTCAGTCGCCAGCCGTTTTCATCAGCACGTATCAGGAACTCGGCTTCATCCGCGATGGTCGACAAGTCGACTTGGGACCGCAACGCGCGCCCGTCCTGCGTTCCGCCGCGGGTGAACCCTCGGAACCGGCGGTTGGCGATGACGAACTAAAACACGACGCGATAGCGCATTACCAAGTGGCCGCCGACGCTTTTGATCGGGGGGCATTACGGCGTCCACCAAACGCTGGCCTCACCGTGCATTCGCAACTCTCTGCGCGTTAACCGCTAGTTTATGTCCGCCACTTCGAATGCGCGCTTCTGGCGCAGTCACTTGATGTTCCCGGCCGCCGCCTTCGCCCTGTTGGCGAGCGTGATTTATCGCCTGCATTTCGACCTGTTCGTTAGTGATCTGTTTTACGACCCAACACAGCTTACGTTTCCCGCGCGTAGTTTATTTTTGTACAAGAACGTCCTACACGATGGCGGGAATCGCCTGATGGTGGTGTTTGCCGTGCTGACGCTCGGGGTTTACCTCGCGAGTTTCGCGCGTGCCGCGTATCGTCCGTGGCGGCGTGGCAGCGGCTATGTACTGCTTTGCCTGTGTTTCGTCACTGGCGTGGTGGCGCTGGGCAAGGCCACAACTGAAATCGACTGCCCGTGGTCATTGGCCCGCTACGGGGGCGACAAACCGTACGTGCGGCTATTTGATACCCGCCCGCCCGGCGCGGTGGCCGATGGCTGCTTTCCAGGTGCGCACTCGAGCGGTGCCTTCGCGCTTTTCGCCTTCTATTTTCTGTGGCGCGACCGGCGGCCGCGCTGGGCGCGACGCGCGTTGGCCGGCGCCGCCGCATTGGGCAGCTTATTTGCGCTAACCCAATGGATCCGCGGGGCGCATTTCATCTCACACGACTTGTGGTCGGCGTGGTTGGCGTGGATCATTTGTCTCGGCGTGTATCGCGCCTTTGGCGGTCCCCGAAAATCGATTTCGACAATGGCTTGAGAGGTAGACGTGACAGACAAAAAATCTCCTACAGTGGTGCGCGCGATCGACAGTGCTGAACCGTCTAGTCCGGCGCGAGACGCCATCTTCGAAGATACGGCCAGTGGTTCGAAGGATTTTAAGTTCGACGCTAAAACCGCCTCGGTATTCGACGATATGGTCGGTCGTTCCGTGCCGTTCTACGACGAAATCCAACGCATGATCGCCGAACAAGCCGGCGACTTCGCGGTACCGGGCACGCAGCTCTTTGATCTCGGCTGCTCGACCGCCACGACCTTGCTCGCACTCGATGGCACAGTCGACCCCGGCGTGCGCTTTGTGGGTGTCGACAATTCGCGTGAGATGCTCGACAAGGCGCAACTCAAGCTGGAAGCCGCTGGGGTGAGCCGGGCCTATGAACTACAAGTAGCCGATTTAAATACTGATCGCGTGGTCGATAATGCGTCAGTCGTGGTCATGAACCTAACCCTGCAGTTCGTGCGGCCATTGCATCGTGAACGCGTCATTCGCTGGATTTACGAAGGGTTGACCGATCAAGGGTGCTTGCTGCTGGTCGAGAAACAAACCTTGTCGGCGAGTCTACTCAATCGCCTTTTTATTCGTTATTACTACGACATGAAGCGCCGCAATGGCTATTCCGAAGTGGAAATCGCGCAAAAACGCGAAGCCCTCGAAAATGTCTTGATCCCGTATCGACCCGAGGAGAATCGCTTGCTGTTGCAGAGCATTGGCTTTGGCCACGTCGAAGAATTTTTCCGGTGGTATAACTTCGCTGGCATTATCGCGGTTAAAAATTAAGTCACCGGATTCGATCGTGTCGTCAATTCTCATCGCGTACGGCAATTGGCTTTTTCGCGAGCGCAACCGTGTCTTCCCGGTGGTGATGCTGGTGTTGTTCGCGAGTTTTCGTCCGCGTTTAGCGGGCGGCTCGTTGTCTTCTGATCTATGGCTTGATCTGGTTGGCCTCGGAATTTCGGCTAGCGGGCAATTACTGCGCGCGCTGGTGGTGGGGCTCGCGTATATCAAGCGCGGCGGCGTGGACAAAAAAGTGCAT
The DNA here is from genome assembly GCA_016191285.1 of Gammaproteobacteria bacterium. GTDB lineage: Bacteria > Pseudomonadota > Gammaproteobacteria > CAIKBL01. Next base: position 3,187 of record JACPPA010000050.1, on the reverse strand, counting down.
GCCGATACGTTGGTCACCGAAGGGCTGTTCGCGCATGCGCGCAATCCGCTCTACGTCGGCAATCTACTGATCTTGGCCGGGCTATTTGTGATCCACAATCATCCGTTGGTGTACGTGCTCGGCGGCGCGTTCTTTGGTTTGGCTTATATTGCCGTCGTACGCGCCGAGGAGACTTATCTCGGGTCTAAGTTTGGCGTGGCTTTTACGGCGTATTGCGCGCGGGTGCCGCGCTGGTTGCCGCGGTTCGGCGGGCTCACGCAAACCGTCACCGGCATGCGCTTTAATTGGCGACGTGTAGTCTCGAAAGAAATGGAGAGCTGCATCGTGTGGGTGATGACCGCGCTGTTGCTGCTGGCGTATGAGGCGGCGACTAGCAGTGCGGGCATGGGGGCTACGCGTCAAACGACCTTATTGAGCGCTGGCGCAGTATGTGTCGCGATTTTTCTATCGGTAGGGATGGTGAAACGACGCGGCGGTTTACGCGAACCGGTGGCATAGCGGGCCGCTTTCCTACTTCTAAACCCCTCACCCCGGCCCTCTCCCGCGAGGGGAGAGGGGGGCGAAATCGGTGCTGCTTGATCCTTCGCCCTAGCGCACTCGTAAGAGGAGCGGAGAAAGACCCGCGAGTTCAATATTACCCCCTCTCCCCTCGCGGGAGAGGGCCGGGGTGAGGGGGAATAAGAACATCGACTGCGATCTGAACTAGGGGTTTTTAGCTTCGATTTGTCATGTTGCTTCACCCAGTCAAAATTCGAAAGAGGCGTTTAGCGCGATACGCTTGGTCGCTGACAGGCATTGGAAATTTACTCGAAAATAATTGAAATGGTTTCGGCGATCCGAAGCCGGGGAAATCCAACATGGCGAATGATCTAAACGGCGCGACGGTGATTATTTTGGGCGGCAGCTCCGGCATCGGCTTGGCAACGGCCCAAGCAGCACAAGCTGCGGGCGCGAAGGTGGTCATCACCGGTCGCGATGCAGCGCGGCTGGCGGCCGCGCGGAAAGTCTTGAGTAATGAGGCGCGTGCCGAACAATTCGATGCGGCGCATGAGCGACCGGCGCGCGAATTCTTCGAATCCTTCACCGGCATTGATCACATTTTTTCCACCGTCGGCACCTTAGTGCTCGATCCCAAACTCGCACCGAGCCGTACCGAGTTGCGTCCGGCGATGGGTGTGCGGTTTTGGGCTGCGTTATATGCCGCGAAGTACGGCGCGCCGAAAATGAATACGCGCGGCTCGCTGGTGTTTATGTCCGGCACCGCCGCGCGTCGACCCTTGGCCGGCGCGGCTGTCGCTTCCGCCTCGTGTGGCGCGGTTGAATCCTTCGCGCGTTCCCTGGTGTTGGATCTCGCACCGATCCGCGTCAATGTGATCCAGCCAGGCTTTGTCGATACCCCGTTATTCGATGGCTTCTTCGGCGATCAACGCGACGCGATACTGAAGGCAGCCGGTGAGAAATTACCCGTTAAACGGGTTGGCCGGCCGGACGAAATCGCCGATGCGGTGTTGTTTCTGATGAAGAACGGTTACGTGAACGGGACAGTACTCACGATTGATGGCGGTGGATTGTTGGTCTAGCGACATTCCACCGGACGCTCACCTGTTCGGGCCCGCGATGCGAGGTATTCGCGGAATACCGATATATCCTACGCCGGCGCGAGATCAAGACCCGGCAGGCGTCGCGTTAGCTCTTCGAGGATGATGCGCATCCCCATGCGCGCAAGGTCATAGCCGAGACAATCGAGCCCGTTCGAAGCACCCTATTGTGAGCGGGCCGCCGCTGAACTCAAACGCGGCGCGGGTGACTGGCGCCGGAGTTTCGCTTATTCGTTCGACTCGATCCCGTCAGGTCCATTGCGTTGTTAGGTGGGATTCTCTTTTGTACAATGAGTTGTACCACAAGAGGCGAGCCGATATGGATACCCTGACCTATTCCGAAGCCCGCAGTAAGCTTGCGAATACCATGGATAAAGTTTGTGACGACCACGCGCCAATTATTATTACCAGAAAGAATTCCCAGTCGGTAGTCATGATGTCGCTCGATGACTATCAAGCGCTGGAAGAAACTGCGTACTTGCTGCGCAGCCCAAAAAATGCGCGGCGTCTGCTGGAGTCTATCGCTGAACTCAAAACCACTGGCGGCACTAGGCGGAAACTGCTCGATTGAAACTTCAGTTTTCCGAGAACGCTTGGGAAGACTACTTGTACTGGCAGCGCACCGACAAAAGCATTCTCAAGCGGATCAATGTTCTTATTAAAGACATTCTGCGCTCGCCATTCGAGGGCAGCGGTAAACCGGAGCCACTAAAACATGCATTTTCCGGATTTTGGTCGCGTCGAATCAACGACGAACATCGAATTGTCTACCGCGTAGAAGGCGAAGTACTGTTCATCGCACAACTACGCTATCACTACTGAAAATCGCACCTAACGTTTGAGTCGAGTGAATAGCGGGTGTCTACTCTCAGATATAGCAGGTAGCGGCAGCAGTCATTGACTACTAGTCTAGTTGATGGCGGAGGTGTGGCTGAAGGTGTCGGTGGCCGAGCTATCGGAACAGAACATGGGTGTCAGAGCTTGCTTTTTGCCCTTTTGCAAAGGTGCCGCATTGCGCTTGAGCAAAAGACAAGCTCTGACACCTACATTGCATCCACGCGACAGCATTCGCGAATCGTCGCCTGTTCGTCGGTGACCGGCCACGAGCGGAAATGCAGTACGCAGATCTCTCTGCAGTAACGCCGTCGCTCAATTCGGTTCTCATTAACGCTAGACATCAGCGCCGGCTACACGGGTTGCCGTGCTGCGCCGCCGCGCTTTCCCCGGCGTCCGGTCAGCATTGTTATGCGTGATGTTTGTTCGGTGAGTGCTAACAATCCGTGCAATGCTTCGTTTACGGCCTTCGATGTGGGGAATGCTTTGGCGATTGACGGATCAAGGAGCGCCACTGCCGTCCCCTTAGCGACTTCAGCGTAGAATTTACCGCGCTTAAGGCTGGTGAAATCCGAACGCTTGTATTCCGGACGCATCTCGTCTTTTTTAGTTTTCTTGGCTCTTCCGGTTTGAGTGTGGGTAAAAATGAGTAGATGCTCAAGTTGTAAAGCCTATTTTCATAGGGTTCGCTGCATATTTGAGGTAAGGATAAATCTGGCATGATTTGCCAATGCCTAAAACACCTAAGCGCCGCC
>JACPPA010000014.1 GCA_016191285.1 Gammaproteobacteria bacterium | reverse complement strand
GGTCGGCCTACATCCCGCCGCGCGGGTGGCCGAACTCACGCCCCGCCTGTGGAAACAACACTTCGCCGACAATCCACTGCGCTCGGATTTATACGGGCTACCCGATTAAGTAAGAAGAGCGCCGGCCAGTTACCGGTTACGTCCCTTCGTCATCTTTCCCATCGCACCAACGCTCGAAGTGGGTTTGACCGTCTCTGCATTAATCTTCATCGCGTTTCCGTCTCAATGGAGGTTCACATCGCACCCACGGATTCCGTCGCACGTGTGTCCGCTGCCTCCTCAAACCGAAACGTTCCACTCGCCAACCGTTGTCTAGGCGCCCCGACCCCCATCCCACCCATACTCATAATTCCCAATATGCCCCAGCCGAATCGAGGTATCCGCCATGATGTTGAATCCGGCGCGCCGCGCCCGCTCTGAGAAACTAAAGTCCTCCGTCAAATACCATCGTGCGTTGGGGTGAGTGGTCGGACTGAGTTCATCGTGGATAATCATCGGTAAAAAATACGGGATGAGTGGTTTCTGGAAGCGCGTATTACACCGCGGCAGTTCACACACCCGTTCAATGGTCTCGTACACGGCCCGCCGCACATGCAAGAACCCGGCAGCCGCATACAGGATTTCCGCCAAACCGCCTTGACTCCCAAACTTGAGCTCCCGCGTCCCCGGCAACAAATGCGACGCAAACGAGGCCACCCCCTTCTGCGCATACAGCCCACTGCACAACGGCAGCTGATGGGCGCGGAGTTGGTCCACACTGTCCGGATGGAACAGGAGGTCGGAATCAATCCAGAAGGTTTCGGCGAAGCCTTCGGCCAGGGCGTCCGTCGCCAGTTGATTCCGTACCCGGTCAATGGCCGAGCCGCCGTAGGCTTTCCGTATCGCGTAGCCGCGTCGCGCGAGCTCGGCCACCGCCGCATCGATGCGCGGGTCGAGGTGATTCCCCACCGGCATCAGAATGACGCATTGGGTGGTGGCGCTCATCGCTCCCGCCCACTCTCTTGGCTGTACCGCAACAACGGACTGAGTAAAAACTCAATCACCCGCCGCTGCCCCAGCTTCAGCTCCGCCGTCACCGCCATTCCCGGCGAGAGGTGAACCGGTTGGCCATCAACCTTGATGGTCGTCGCATCGAGTGCGATATGCGCCGGATAGATGAGCCCCTGCTCCTTATCCGCCACCGCGTCATGCGAGACCTTGCTCACCTTGCCGGTGAGATACCCATACTTCGTGAAGTTGAACGTCTCAATCTTGACGATGGCGGCCTGGCCTTCGTACACAAAGCCAATGTCTTTGTTGGGCACCATCGCTTCCACTTCGAGCGGCGAGTCATCGGGCACCAGGACCAGCAAGGGTTGCGCCTCGGTCACCACCCCACCCTCGGTGTGTACCGCTAACTGTTGCACCGTGCCGGATACCGGTGCAGTGAGGGTGGTGAGCGCCAGCCGCCGCTCGGCCTTGGCAAGCTCTTCGTGATAGGTGGCGAGCTTGGTCTCGGTGTCGGTGAGCTCCGCCATCCAGCGGCTCTGGTATTGCGCGTCGGTGACCTTGCGCCGCTCGTTCAGCGAATCGAGCGTGGCATCCAAGACTTTCCGTTGTTCGCGCTGCGCCGCGAGCTCTTGTTGAATGCCGATGCGTTCGCGTTCGACGGCCAGCCACTTCACGCGCGGCACGATACCGGTGACGGTGAGTTTCTGATGTGCCTCGGCTTCTTCGGTGATGAGCGGCAGGGTGGCGTCGAGTTGGGTGAGGCGGGCGTTCACCGCCTCGCGCTCGGCGCGTTTCTGGCGGCGGTCTTCTTCGATACCGGAGATGGCGGCACGGTATTCGGCGAGTTGTTGGGCGAAGCGGTCTTGCGTCGGGACCGAGGTTAAGTCGGTGCCCACGCGGTGACCGCGAATGGTGTCGAGCAGGCGGGTGAGTCGGGCGTGGTCCAACGTCAAGGCTTGGCGCTCCTGGTCGAGGCGGGCCTTGTCGGCGGCCGGGGTACTGGGGTCGAGTTCGATCAGCACGTCACCGGCGTTCACATGTTGGCCTTCGGTGATGAGAATACTTTTGACGACTGAGCGCTCTAGCGGTTGGATCGTTTTCGTACGGCCGGTGGGTACGAGCTTGCCCGGCGCGACACCGACGATGTCGACGCGACCGACGTAGGACCAGACGAGGGCCAGTGCGAGAAAGGCGACGATGGCCCACACCATCGCGCGCGCCAACGGCAGGGGCGGCGTCTCCTCGATTTCCAGCGCGGCGGGCAGGAACTGGAGTTCTAAGGGGCGCGAGTTCATGAGCCGATGGGCGTGACCACCGACAACCCCTCGGTTTGATGACTGTAGAGCCGGGCGTATTGACCGGCGCGTTCGACCAGTTCTTTATGCGTGCCTTGCTCGACGATGCGGCCGTGATCAATCACGAAGATGACATCGGCATGGCGGACGGCGGTTAAGCGATGCGCGATGATGAACACCGTGCGGCCGTTGGTGATGAAGCGCATGTGGGCTTGGATGATGGCTTCGGATTCGTAGTCGAGGGCCGAGGTGGCTTCGTCCAATATCAAGATGCGAGGGTCGGTGACGAGGGCGCGGGCGAGCGCGATGCGTTGCCGTTGACCACCGGAGAGCGAGGCGCCCTGCTCGCCCACCACCGTGTCGTAGCCTTCGGGGAGTTCGAGGATGAAGGCGTGCGCGCCGGCCAAGGTCGCGGCTTGCACCACGCGTTCCACCGGTAACGCCGCATCGCGGAGGGCGATGTTCTCGCGCACCGTGCGGTTGAACAAGCGGTTCTCTTGCAACACCACGCCGACGTTCTGGCGGAGCCAGGTCGGATCGAGTAGCGCCAAGTCCTGCCCATCGACCAACACGCGGCCTTGCGTTGGCACGTGCAGGCGTTGGATGAGTTTGGCGAGCGTGCTCTTGCCCGAGCCCGAGGGACCGACCAGGCCCACCACTTGGCCGGGCGTGATGTCAAACGTGAGACCATTCAACACATCGGTGCGTTCGGGCCGGTAGCGAAAATGCACCTGGTCGAAAGTGATGCGTCCGGCCACCGTCGGCAGCGAGGTGCGACCGGGGTGGTGCGCGGGCTCGGCCACCGCGTTCAAGATGTCGCCTAAGCGCCGCACCGACACGCCGGCTTGTTGGAAGTCCTGCCACAGTTGCGCGAGGCGCAGGATGGGGCTTGCGATGCGACCGGCGAGCATGTTGAACGCGACCAGTTCACCGACGGTGAGACGGCCTTCAATCACCAAGCGCGCGCCGAGCCACAGAATGAGCACGGTGGTGATCTTTTGAATGAGGCCCGCGCCTTGGCCGGCGAGATTGCCGAGCGTCAAGGTGCGGAAGCTGGCGGCGACGGAGGCCGCGAGCAGTTCTTCCCACCGGCGGGCGTGTTGCGGCTCCACCGCCGCGGCCTTCAAGGTCTCGATGCCGGACACGGTTTCGACCAGATACGCTTGGGCTTCGGCGCCGCGACTGAATTTGTCTTCGAGGCGCGCACGGAAGACGGGGGTGACGCCGGCCGCGAGCAGCACATACACCGGCAGACTGGCGGCGACGACCACCGTCAGCCGCGGGCTGTACAACAGCAGCAGGGCGAAGAAGACCCCGGTGAAGACCAAATCGATGCCGACGGTGAGCGCCGAGCCGGTTAAGAAACTCCGGATGTTTTCCAGCTCACGCACGCGGGCGACGGTGTCGCCGACGCGGCGCGCTTCGAAGTAGGCGACCGGCAGGCGCAACAGGTGGCGAAATAAATCGGCGCCCAGGCGCACATCGATGCGGTTGGTGGTGTGGGCGAGGACATAGGTGCGGAGGAGGCCTAGGACGACTTCGAACACGGAGACCACGAGCAGGCCGACGCACAGCACATCTAAAGTGGAGAGACCACGATGCACCAGCACTTTGTCGATGACGACTTGGAAGAAGAGGGGCGAGGCGAGCGCGAACAGTTGGAGCGCGAACGACGCGAGCAGCACTTCGCTGAGCAGGCGGCGGTAGTTGAGGATGGCGGGGAGGAACCAGGAGAAGTCGAAGGTGCGCCAAGCAGCAGTGAACCGCGCACGCGGAATCGCCAACACCATCTCACCCGACCACTGCTGTGCGAATTCAGCTTTGAGCATGAGTTGGGGCGCGTGCATCCGCGGATCTTTCACCAGCACTCTGTCATCCCGCACGGCGGCAAGCAATAACCAATCGCCGCTCGCCATGCGCGCCAAGGCGGGAAGCGGCGTCTGCGCGAGACGCGGGAGCGTGCTCTGCATGGCGCGGGCCTTGAGTCCCAGCCAGCGCGCCGCGCGTATTAGTGATTGCGGGGTTAGCCGCGCATCGGGTAGGCCGAACTCGTGTTGAATAGCGCGCGCATCCGCGGGCAGGCCGTGCAGGCGCGCGAGTAACACGAGGGACTGAAGGCCGGTATCGAGCGGCGCATCCATGCGCGAGATCCGATTGGTGGGAAACCAACGGCGAGTATGTGGGTGCGTGCTGAGGTTTAGTTAGGCACAGCTCGCGCGGAGGCGGAGGCGGGAGGGTTTCCTATTCGGGCTTTAGATTAGTAGTCATCCTGCTTTGCTTAAACGATGCCTGGTGTTTTTGTGGGAGCCGCGTTAGCGGCGAATCCTTATTGCGCTTTATTCGCCGCTAACGCGGCTCCCACAGTGAAGCTCACACGACAAATTAGATAAAATCATTGTCGGACAAGTCTAGTTTGCTGACCAGCTTAAGGACTGGCCAAACGCGTCACGGTAAGCCTTGGCGAATTCCGCGCGCGTAAAGCGGTGATTTTGGGTGCCGGCATGGGCGATTTTGATCGCGCCTAACAGCGCCGCTATCCGCCCCGTCACCTCCCACTCGAATTTATTCATCAAGCCAAAGAGCAACCCAGCGCGATAGGCGTCGCCGCAGCCGGTGGGATCGATAATCTGACGCGGTTTGGCGGCGGGAATGTCGAGCCGTTTGCCTTGCGTGTAAATCCAGGAGCCATCGCCGGCGCGGGTCACGATGAACGCATCCACCTTTTGCGCAATTTCCTCATTCGACCAGCCGGTGCGTTCCTGCATCAACTGCGATTCGTAGTCGTTCACGGTGACCCAGGTTGCTTGGTCGATGAAGCGCTTGAGATCATTACCATCGAACATCGGCATGCCTTGGCCGGGATCGAAAATGAATGGAATGTTGGCGGCGGCAAATTGTGCGGCATGATCGATCATGCCTTGCCGACCGTCGGGTGCGATGATGCCGATGGTCACGTCACTCACATCGCTGACTTTATTATCGGCCGAGCGCTCCATCGCGCCGGGATGAAACGCGGTGATTTGATTATCCGCGAGATCGGTGGTGATAAACGCCTGCGCGGTGAGGGTGCCTGCGGCGACTTTCACGTGACGTGCGTTGATCCCGCATTGCTGCATCCATGTCGCATACGGCGAAAAATCATCGCCCACCGTGCCCATTGGAATGGGTTCACCGCCGATGAGCTTTAAATTGTACGCAATATTGCCGGCACAGCCGCCGAACTCACGGCGCAGCTTCGGCACTAGGAACGACACATTCAGAATATGGATTTTGTCGGGCAGGATGTGATTCTTGAAGTGATCCTGAAAGACCATGATGTTGTCATAAGCAAATGAGCCGCAGATTAGCGCTGACATGGGGTGTCCCTGAATGATGAAACGGCGATGGCAGGAGTTTAATTTGCTTAGGCGTGATTAGCGATATTCGGTAACGGAAGATTCGCGGATAAATCCGCTCCCACGATGAGAACCCCCAGTGAGATCGTCAAGCTTGCTGGTCAAACTCACAGCAGTCAGGCACCATTCCCGCCGCATGTATTTCCTCGACATCCTTTTCAATAGCCACCTGTTGCTGGCGATGGCCGGCTACGGCGTGCTCGCGGCTCTCGAACCGTTTTTATCGACGTGGCTGGTGCGCGTGTTCGAAAATAATCCGCCGGCGTTGTGGAGCTGGGAGTACCTCGGCGTGCCGTTGGTCCGCGCGGTATTGGTCTTGGGCTTCGTCTATTTCAGTTACCCGGCGCTGTTTGGACTGCGTGCCGCGCCGGATCTCGCGACGCTCATGGCCGCGAATGAAGTTAAACCTAGTGTCATTCTCGGTCTCTTATATTTGTTGGCTTTGATAGCGCCGGTGTTGCCGGTGTTTTATACGCATCGCTATTTGATCCTGCCGCTGCAAGGCATGCTGGCGACCGGCTTTCTGTTTCGCTGGATGACGGCGTATTTGTCGATGACCGCGACTAGCTTGTGGCCGGGGATCGAGATCGCCTTGGCCGTGGTATTAACATCGTATCTCGCGCATCGCCTTGGCGCGCAAGTTGGCTACCAGCTTGGTACGAGTCTCGATAATCAGACTGCACGACGCGGCTATGATGGGTTGCTGACGCATGTCATTACGCTCGAAGCGCAGCTGCCGATTATTATTATTTACGCGGCGGGACTAGGGCGACAGATAGCGATCTAGAATGTAGGAGCGGCCTTTGTGGGAGCCGCTTTAGCGGCGAATCTTTGACTTAAAGGACATTCGCGGCTAAAGCCGCTCCCACAATAGAAACGCGTCGATTTATTAAGGTCCATTGCGGGACACCACACTAGAATGTGGGAGCGTCGCGAATGGGCTGTTCGAAGATTCGCTGCTAAAGCAGCTCCCACAAGCGCAGCTCTAACTCAAAATTTGAGCGCTTCTATGCAACATCCAACTGCCGCACTGAATGCGTGCCTAACAGCGGCGCCAAAAACTGACCGGTATAACTTTCAGGATGCCGCGCAATATTCTCCGGGGTGCCGGTCGCGATGATCCGGCCACCGCGATTCCCACCTTCAGGTCCGAGATCGACGACCCAGTCGGCGGTCTTGATCACATCCAAATTGTGTTCGATAACGACGATGGTGTTGCCGTGATCGCGCAGCCGATGCAGGACTTTCAATAATTGTTCGATGTCGTGGAAATGCAGGCCGGTCGTCGGCTCATCCAGAATATATAAGGTCTTGCCGGTATCGCGCTTGGAAAGTTCGCGCGAGAGTTTCACGCGCTGCGCTTCGCCGCCGGAGAGCGTGGTCGCATTCTGACCGAGCCGGATATAGGAAAGCCCAACGTCCATCATCGTTTGCAGCTTCGGGGCGATGGTCGGTACCGCGGCGAAAAACGGGCTGGCCTCCTCGATGGTCATTTCCAGCACTTCGTTGACGTTTCTGCCCTTGTACAACACTTCCAGCGTTTCGCGGTTATAGCGCTTGCCCTTGCAAATATCGCAGGCCACGTAAATGTCGGGCAGAAAATGCATTTCAACTTTAATAACGCCGTCGCCTTGGCAGGCCTCGCAGCGGCCGCCTTTGACATTGAAACTGAACCGCCCCGGTTGGTAGCCGCGCGAACGTGACTCAGGCACCGCCGCGAATAACTCGCGGATCGGCGTGAAAAGTCCGGTATACGTAGCCGGGTTCGAACGCGGCGTGCGTCCGATCGGGCTTTGGTCGATGTCGACGACTTTGTCGAATTGCTCCAGGCCTTCGTGCCGCGCGTAGGGCGCGGGCTCCAGGCTCGCACCGTTCAATTCACGCGCGGTGAGATGATAAAGCGTGTCGTTGACCAGGGTGGATTTTCCCGATCCCGAAACCCCCGTCACGCACACCATGAGGCCGCACGGTATTTCGAGATCGACTTCGCACAGATTGTTGCCGCGCGCACCCAGCAAGCGAAACATGCGTTCGGGATCGGGCGCGTGGCGACGTGAGGGAATTTCAATGCGGCGCCGGCCCGACAAATATTGGCCCGTTAACGATTCGACCGAGTTCGCGATCGCCTGCGGCGTGCCCTGCGCGACGACTTGACCACCGTGCACGCCAGCGCCGGGGCCCATATCGACCACGTGATCGGCGGTGCGGATCGCGTCTTCATCGTGTTCGACGACAATCACGGTGTTGCCGATGTCGCGCAAATGAATCAGCGTGTCGAGCAGGCGCGCGTTATCGCGTTGATGCAGGCCAATCGACGGTTCGTCCAAGATATACATGACGCCGACCAGGCCCGCGCCGATCTGGCTCGCCAGCCGAATGCGCTGCGCCTCACCGCCAGAGAGCGTTTCGGCGCTGCGATCGAGCGTCAAATAATCAAGCCCCACATTGACCAGGAATTGCAGCCGCAGCTTTACTTCCTTGACGATTTTCGCGGCGATTTCGCCGCGTTTCCCAGACAGTGAAAGTTCGCCGAAAAATCGTTGCGCAACACCAATCGGCATACTGGAAATCGCGGGGATCGCGTGATCCGCGATATACACATGGCGTGCGCCGCGATTGAGCCGGGTGCCTTCGCACTCGCCGCAGGGCTTGGACCCTAGGAATCGTGCGAGATCTTCGCGGACTAAATTCGAATCGGTCTCGCGATAACGCCGCTCCATATTGTGGATGACGCCTTCGAATGGATGCTTGCGCGTATAACTGCGGCCGCCCGAAGTCAGATAGGTGAAGGCAATATCTTCCTTACCGCTGCCGTACAACACCGCCGTTTGCACCGCTGGCGGTAGATTCTCGTAGGGAGTGTCGGGATCAAATTTGTAATGCGCGGCGAGCGCGGTGATGAGCTGGTAGTAGTAGGCATTGCGGCGATCCCAGCCATGGATTGCGCCCGCCGGCAAGCTGACAGCGGGGCGCTGCAAGATCCGCTCCGGATCAAAAAATTCGATGATGCCAAGCCCGTCGCATTTCGCGCACGCCCCGGTCGGGTTGTTAAACGAAAACAGGCGCGGCTCAAGTTCGTTAATGCTGTAACCGCAGCGCGGGCACGCGAATTTGGCGGAGAACAACAGTTCGGCGTGCTGCGGCTGATCGATAAACTGGGCCTTGGCGACGCCTTCACCGAGCTTTAGCGCGGTCTCGAAAGACTCGGCGAGCCGTTGCTTCAAGTCGCCGCCAACCTTGACCCGATCGATCACCACATCGATGTCGTGCTTTTTATTCAAGGCGAGTGCCGGCGGATCATCCAGGGTCACCACGTTGCCGTCGATCACGGCGCGCACAAACCCTTGCCGGGCCAATTGCTCGAGCACCTGCTGATGTTCACCCTTGCGGCCTTTGATGACCGGCGCCACGATCATGAGCCGCGTGTCTACTGGCAGCGCCAATACCTGATCGACCATTTGCGAAACGGTTTGTGCTTCGAGGATTTCTTGATGATCAGGGCACCGCGGTTCACCGACGCGGGCATAGAGCAGGCGCAGATAATCGTAGATTTCAGTGATGGTGCCGACGGTGGAGCGTGGATTGTGCGAGGTCGATTTCTGTTCGATGGAAATGGCCGGCGACAAACCCTCGATATGATCGATGTCCGGCTTTTCCATCATCGATAAAAATTGCCGCGCATAAGCCGACAACGATTCCACGTAGCGCCGCTGACCCTCGGCGTAAATCGTATCGAACGCGAGCGACGATTTACCGGAACCCGACAAGCCCGTGATCACGATTAATTTATCGCGCGGCAGATCGAGATCGATATTTTTTAGATTGTGCGTGCGTGCGCCGCGGAGAGAAATAGTGTCCATCGCGTGAGACCCATGGCAATCGAGTTGTGACCTGCCCGACCCGCTGGCGGGCCGAAACGGCAAACGAGTACTATACGGACTTTCCGTCCACCCCGGCAGTTCTATCCTCACGTGTCTACCTCCACACGCATGTCCCCGCTTGAGTTGCAGACGGCGCTCGCGCTCGCGGCGGCATTTTTTTTGCGCATGCTCGGGCTCTTCATGGTGGTGCCGGTGCTTGCCCTATATGTCGATCATCTGGCGGGCGCGACCACGTTTTTGGTCGGCCTCGCCCTCGGTTTATATGGACTAACGCAGGCCTTGTTCCAGATCCCCATGGGCCGGTGGTCCGATCGCATCGGACGTAAACCCGTGATCACGCTGGGCCTTGTCATTTTCACGCTCGGCGGCTTGGTCGCCGCGTCCGCCGCCCATATTCTCGCGGTGGTCGCCGGGCGCGCGTTGCAAGGTGCGGGCGCGGTATCCGGCGCGACCCTCGCGCTGGCCGCCGACCTAACCCGTCTCGAACAGCGCACGAAGACCATGGCGATTATCGGAGTCAGTATTGGCGTGGCGTTTTCGCTCGCCTTCGTCATCGGTCCGCTGATCGATGCGCGATTCGGTTTGCGCGGCGTCTTTATCGGCGGCGCGCTGTGCGGACTCGGCGCGTTAGGATTAATCCTGTTCGCGGTGCCCGGAGCGCCTAAACCGCAATCGCGCGAAGACGCTGCGACCGCTGGACCCGCGGCCGAATTGGGCACGCTTTATCTTGGCGTGCTGTGCCTGCATTTAGTGCTCGCCGCGAGTTTCGTTTCGATTCCCGTGGTCCTCGCGCACGATCTTGCCCTGCCTAAAGCCCAGCATTACACGATTTATATTCCAGTAATGCTGCTCTCCATGCTCTGTGTCGCCCCGCTGATTGGCCGCTCGAGTCGATTGAGTTTCGCGGCGCGCCTGTTTCCAACGGCTATCGGGTGCATTGGAATCGCCGAATTGCTGTTGTGGTGCGTGCCACCCAACCGTTATGCCGTGGGCGCGGTGCTCACGCTGTTCTTTATTGGATTCAATTTCCTCGAGGCGTCGCTGCCGAGCCGGATTTCGCGCGCGGCGCCGGCCAGTGGTACGGGCGGCGCGCTGGGCGCTTACTCCACGGGTCAATTCGTCGGCACCTTTATCGGTGGCGTGAGCGGCGGTGCGGTCGCTCAAGTGTTCGGCACTCATGGAGTTTTTGCCGCGGCGAGTGTGCTGTCACTGGTCTGGCTGCTGCTTACGTTACGCACGCCGATTTCGGACGTGGCCGCTGAAAATTCGCTAGGCGCGCATGGCTGAGGAGTAGCGCCGGCGAGAGCCTCTCTTTAGAATCGGGCGCGCAGCACGGACGCTGCCAACCTTAACAAAACGGAGAACACTCATGGCTCGCGGACTCAACAAAGTAATGCTTATTGGTAACCTCGGCGCCGATCCGGAAGTGCGCTATACCACGGCTGGGAGCGCCATTGCCAACCTGCGCCTGGCCACGGCCGAGTCGTGGCGTGATAAGGAAACGGGCGACCAGCAAGAACGCACCGAATGGCATCGCGTGGTGTTCTTTGGGCGCCTCGCGGAAATTGCTGGCGAGTACTTAAAGAAAGGCTCGCAGATCTACATCGAAGGTCGACTGCAAACGCGCAAATGGCAGGATCGCGATGGCAACGATCGCTACTCCACTGAAATCGTCGCCAACGAAATGCAAATGCTGGGCGGGCGCGGCGCTGGCGGCAGCAGCAGCGGTGGCGGTGGAAGCAGTAACTTCGAACCGAGTGCACCGCGCGAAGCGGGCGCGAGTAAGGCGCGCGATAGTGCGGACGCGCCGATGCCGGATTTCGACGACGATATTCCGTTTTAAATTCGCGCGTGTGGGAGCGGCTTTGTGGGAGCTGCCGTGTGGGAGCGGCTTTAGCCGCGAATCTTTTTCCAGCGCCCATTCGCGGCTAAAGCCGCTCCCACATATTTCACCGGAGACGAATGTGTAGCGACAGCCCGTTGCAAGGAGTGAAACGACACAGTAATCCAGAATACCGTGCAAGATGGATTGCGTCACTTCGGCTCGCGACGACGCTCTCGTGGCCGTTCAACCCTTCCCTTGAATTGGCCGCGAACGCTGCGCCGCCTCGGCGAGTCGCGGCCACAATTCGCGTCGCACCTCATCGGGCAGCACATTTTCAAGATACTCGAGTGCCGTACCGCTTAAGTTTCGATCCGAACTGGCGACGGCATGGAGCGCCAAGGATAGTGCGTCGCGGTCGAGGACGAGACCCAACAACGTAAACACATGTTCCATGCTGTAGTTCAAAGGCTGATCCGCCACGTCGGCGGCCGCGGTTAATTCTTCCGGCAGATCCAGGGCTAATCGTCGATCGCGCGCCATCCAGATCGCGGGCTCGACACTGACTTCCCGCGCCACCGCCGCATACACGCGGGCACTGTCGAGGCGCATGTAGGGATCGCGGCCACGCATGCGCGCCAGCGCGCGCGCCGCGCCGTAGCGAACATTGAACTCATCATCCTCGACGCCATTCATCAATGCGGCCACGGCGTGCGGGTTATGTACGACTTCGAGCACGCTGGGCAGGCGTTGGCGCGCCGCCAGCGCCACATCCGGATTGGTCAATGCATCGCCCAATGTGCCAATGATTTGCGGCGCGACCCAGCGCAGTTCCATGCGCACGTCCTCGGCCAACCCATCCTGCGCCAGCAACGGCACCAGATAAGGCACCAGCCGCAGATCCATGAATCCGTCGTGCAGGCAGCGCCGCACCCGCGCCAGATCGCCGGACAGGAGTTCGATCGTCGCGGCCGCGAGCGCATCGGCAGCGGGGTCCGCCACCAACGGCGGGCTCGCGTCGCGGGGCGGCGGATTCTGGGTAGCGGGATGGGTATTAGTCCGCGTCTGTTTCATGTGTCGGATTCGCGCCATCAACAACTCGCGCTCTGAACTAACGGACACTTCGGCGAGCGTCAGCCGAGTCGTCGCGTCCACCACTTCTTCCGCCTCGAGGCTGATCGATCCGGCGCGCAAGCTCGCCGCCAATTGTTCGATATAACCGCCGTGCAAGCGATAGACTACCAGCAACACGCCGGCCGCGAGCACCACCGCCAGCGCAACGACCATGCGCACCGACATACTCGGCGCGAAAGCCAGCACCCCGAGCAGCAACCCACTGCCCAGCACATCGCCCAAACGATCCGACGCGACATCGATAATCGCCTTGGTCGGTCTTTTAGTAAGCGGCGGCAGCGGCGTATACAGCAATTCGAAGGCTGAGCGAAAGAAAGAATTGGCGAGCGCCATTTGCGCGGCGCGGATCCAGATCGCACCGGCCGAACCCGGACTGAGCGCGCCGATGGCGCCGCAAATCAGCGTCACCGCGGGCATGATGGATAAGGTGGCGCCGATCCCAAACCGGCGCAGGAAGCGCGGCCCGAGCAACGACTGCACGACGAAGGTCAACACTCCGACTGTTGCGTAGAACTGGCCGAAAAACGCGACGAGATGTTCGCCGCGCGGGATCTCACTCGAAGCTTGTGATTTAAACGCATAGTCGAGTAGCGCGGCGAGCATCGCGACCAACACCATCAGCAACGCCATCCATTGCAGGTAGCGCTGCGAGGCGAGTAATCGAAGTCCGGATCCGAACCCGACTTGGGTTGGCTGTGACGCCAATGGACGACGCGTTTCGCCAATCGCACGCACCGCTGCCGCGCAGGCCAGATGCAATAACGCAAGCACGATCAGCATCGCCCGCAGATCGATCGCGGTTGCGATCTCGCCGGCCACCAATCCACCCAGCACCCCGCCGAGGGTCGCCGCCGCGCCAACGCGGGCGATGGTCGATTTGGCGGTGTACGGATCGAAGCGTTCATTAACCACCGACCAAAACCCGCTGATCAATACCGCGCCGAACATCGCCATTTGTAAATACAGCGCGACGGCGACCGCATGCGGATAGCGCGGTAACGCCAGCCATTCCAGCGCAAACAAGACGGCGCTCGCCATGAACGCGAGGGGCATCACCACCGACGGTCCAAATTGTGCCAGCAGCCGCGCCATGCCGATCACCGTCAACATCGACAACACGGCCGCGACCATCACCACCTTGGGCAAATCGGTGACGTCGAATTGTGAAAGAAAGAGCGCGTCGCGAGTTGCTTTGCCAGCGACCTGATGCGCGATGATCAAGAACGCCGCGCCGAGCGCCCACGCCATTGGCGGCATACCCTGTCGCGGCGTCATCCGTAACCGCATCGTCGTAACGTCAAGCGACGCTCAAGACCGCGCGGTAGGCCTGCGCCAGCCGGAACAAGGCAATCATCCACAACCCACAAATGCCGGCCGTCACCCACGACAAATCGGCAGCACTGTTGGGCGTGGGGAACCCGATCGTGAAGAGCAGGATCAAACCCGAGCCCAAGGCCTTGAACAGACGATACCCGAACATATCGATCCAGGCCTTGGCTTGATAAGTCAGAATCGGATCCACCGGCACGTACAGCAACTCTTTTGAGGCGCGATTAATCGAGTACGACAAACCGCGATCGCCGATCTTCATCGCTGCCGCCATGTTCAATGTGCTATGAAAATAAAACGCGATCGCACCGAACGATAAAACCAAGGGCTGAATGATCAATCCCCCCATCGCGCCGAACGCGCGATGAATAATTGGCGTCAGCAACACATTGACGCCGATCGAGACCAACCCCATCACGCTGAAGAACTCACTGATGTAGGCGGTGCGCTGATCGGTATTGGGAAAGGCTTTCTCGACGACAGCTAAAAATTGGTACTCGACGATCGGTTGCGCCATCTGCGAAAAGCAGAGGACCGCGGCGATGAGCAATAGATAGCGATTGCTTAGCAGCGCCCGCCAATCGGCGGTGGCGCGACGGGGCGCGCCATGTTCATGCACTTCGGCATACAAGCCGGCCCGCCACATCCCAACATTGAGGGCGAAAACAAGCAGGAGCATGGCCGCGCAGGAATACAGCAGGTCGGCGGTTTTAAGCGGCGTATACGTCACCAGCGCGCTCGCCAAGAGTCCGCCCAGCGTGCCGCCAACCAAGCCACCGGTGCCGACAAACCAAAAACTCCTGGTCCCTTGCTCGGCGCTGCTGATCGAATCGGTGAGACTCCAGAATTGTTCGACCAACACCACACTGAAGATGTCGACGAAGACATAGAACACCGTCGCCGTGAAAAGACTTCGCGGCGTGAACACGAGGCGAAAGAGCACCATGCACAACGCAAAGCCAAGTAGTGAAATCAACACAACCTTGACGCGTGTGTAGCGCTCAACCAACACGTGGTACCCGCTGATCAACCCCATTAAGGCCAACGCGGAATAAACCCACGCGTACGGCAGCGCTTCGGCGCCGCCGAACTCAATCAATAAAGAGCGCGACGCGGCCTTCACCTGGTAGTACGCGAGAATGATAAAAAAGAAATTCGCGAACAACGCGAGCGAGCGACCAAGCAGTGGCGGAGCGCGCGTTACATCTTCGTCAGCCACGCGTGAATGGTTCATGGTTGAATGTTAAAAATTCTTGCTGCTGGTATTAGTCGAGTGATAGAGTCCGCCGACTTATGGGGGGATACCGTAGCATATTCGGGCCATTACTGGCCGTATTGTTCGCGTGCAGCGCGTTCGCGGACGATCTCGGCGATGCGTCATCGCTGCGCGAAAACTACGATCCCGATCTCACGTCCGCGATGAAGCGCGAGCTAAACCGGCTAGGTCTTGGTTCAGCGGTCGCCGCGGAAAAACTCTGCGTCGCGTTGGTGGATATTTCACAGCCCGATTCGCCACGCGTGGCCGAAGTGAACGGCGACCACATGATGTACGCGGCGAGTTTGCCGAAGATTGCGATCTTGTTGGGCGCCTTCGTTGAAATTGAACGCGGCCAGTTGACGCTCGACGACAAGGTTCGCGAGTCGATGACGCGCATGATTCGATTCTCATCGAATACCGATGCCACCTATATGTTGAATCGCGTGGGCAAGACGCGAGTCAATCGTATTCTTCAATCCGATCGCTTCCGGCTCTACGATCCACTCGTTAACGGCGGGCTGTGGGTCGGCAAGGAATATGCACGAGGGACGGCCTACCAATTGGATCCCTTGCATCATCTCGCGCATGGCGCGACCGCGATGCAAACCGCACGTTTTTACTATCTGCTCGAAGCCGGTGAGTTGGTCAATCCCAAACTCACTCGCATCATGAAGGGCATGTTGGGCGACCCTGGAATTCATCACAAGTTCGTACTCGGTTTGGCCGACCGTCCTGGCGTGAAGCTCTATCGGAAGTCCGGTACCTGGCACGAATGGCATGCGGACAGCGCGCTGGTTGAAGCTCAAGGTCACAAATATATTTTGGTGGGTCTGGCGCAAGATCCGCGTGGCGGCGAATGGTTGGCCGCACTCGCGCCCAAAATGCATGACTTGATTGTGCCGACTCGGTTGGTGGCGAATTCTAATCGCGGCGATTGAGACACAGGCAAGATTCGCGGATAAATCCGCTCCCACGAAACTTGCCGGAAGTCATTGTGGGCGCCTATTTGTGGGAGCGGATTTATCCGCGAATCTTCGCCCATGACAAGTGCCGTCCGCACTTGTGGGAGCCGCTTTAGCGGCGAATCATTTAGCCTTCCCCTAAATGCGCAGCAGCGTAATCGTCGGCGTATTCAATTCTGAATCGCTGTGAAAGCCGCGCACCAAAACCACGAATTCGCCGCTCCGCGCAAGATCTAAATTCAATACGGCACGCCGAGCGATTAGATTCGGGTTCTCGACCCCTGCGGTATCATCCACATACGGGATCACGCCCCACAACAAATTCAAGCGGCGGCAAGTCGCCGCGAAACGCGATATCGCGACGATCGGCGCGTTGGGCCGCGCGGCGCTGATCGTCGTCGCCGTCATCCCCTGCATCGAGATCACCACCACCGCCTTGGCCCGCGTCTCGATGACCAACTGGGCCACTGAATTGGCAATCGCGTCCCCAAACGGCACCGCTTCGTTCACCGCGCCAATCCGTGGCAGACCAAACGGCAGTCCGTTCTGTACGTAGTAGGCTTCGGTTTGATGGGCAATTCGCACCATCATCCCGACTGCCGCTTCGGGATGCTCGCCGACCGCGGTTTCCCCCGAGAGCATCACCGCGTCCGCGCCAGCCGCCACCGCGTGCGAGACATCGGTGACTTCGGCGCGCGTCGGCCGCGCGTTCGAAATCATCGATTCCAACATTTGGGTCGCGACGATCACCGGCTTGTCGTGCAGTCGCGCGTAATGGATCAACTGGCTTTGGGCGAGCGGCACCTGTTCCGGATTTAGCTCAACCCCCAAATCGCCGCGCGCGACCATGATGCCATCGGCGGCCTGGATGATTTCGATGCTATTCACCAGCGCTTCCGGTTTTTCAATCTTCGCGATCAACGCCGGCCGCGACGCCTGCATCGCGACCACCGCGCGCAAGGCATCGACGTCCGCGCGCGTACGCACGAATGACAAAGCGATGAAATCCACTTCTTGCTTAAGCGCGAATTTTGCGTCTTCGATATCGCGTTCGGTTAGCGACGGCGCAGAGACTTTAACCCCGGGCAGATTGATCCCCTTGTGATTGCCGACCGGGCCACCGGTAATCACGCGACAGCGAATTTCGCTGTCCTCGACGGCTTCAACGACTAATTCGGCGGCACCGTCATTGAGCAAGATGCGGTCGCCGCGCTGAACATCCGACGCCAGCGCGCGATATTGCGACGGGATCAAGCAGGCGGTGCCCAGGACTTCACGGGTGGTCACGGTAACCACCGCGCCCGTGACGAGCGCGACCGAGTTACCGATGAATTTACCGGTTCTGATCTTCGGTCCACACAAATCCGCTAAGACTCCAATCGGTCGTCCGGCGATCGCGGCATAATCCCGAATCATGCCGATGGCGTCGGCGTGCTCGGCGGCGACGCCATGCGACATATTGAGCCGGAACACATCGACGCCCGCGTCAATAAGACCGCGAATCGCACTGGCATCGCGCGAACGCGGACCAACGGTCGCAACAATCTTGGTCCGCCGCTGCTTAAGTAATTCGATGTTAGGATTGATGGACATGGGCGAACATTCGGATAGCTTGGACTAGCGGTCGGTAGCGCGATTCCTTTAACTAAAGCATCAATGAGCCAATTTAACCTGCTCCAATCGCGCAATTTTCTACCGCTGTTCATTTGCCAGTTCCTCGGCGCGTTGAACGATAATATTTTTCGCTTCGCGCTCGTCATTTTCATCACTTTTAAGCTGGCCGGCGCCAGCAGTGTGCCGGCCGGTACGCTGGTGGCGTTAAGCGGTGGCGTGTTCATTCTACCGTTCTTGTTATTTTCAGCGGTGGCCGGACAGCTTGCGGACAAATACGAAAAATCGCGATTGATAAGGCGCGTTAAGTTCGCTGAAATCATCGTCATGGGCTTAGGCGCGCTGGCGTTTTGGAGCCAACGCACGGAGTTCTTGTTCTGCGTGTTGTTTCTCACCGGCGTTCAAGCCGCGTTCTTCGGTCCGTTGAAATACAGCATCCTCCCGCAGCACTTGCGTGCGACGGAGATGATCGGCGGTAACGGATTAATCCAAATGGCGACCTACATCGCGATCCTAACCGGCGCCGCCGCGGGCGGACTGATTGCATCAATTACCGGTTACGGTCCGTTACCGGTAATCGTAACCGTTCTCGTCGTCGCGCTACTCGGCTGGGGCACGGCCTGTCTCATTCCTGAAGCTGTCGCGAGTGCTCCCGGGCTCGCCATCGACTGGCATGTGCCGCGGGCGACCTGGCGCTTGCTACGCCACACGCTGGCGACACGCGAAACCACCGTCCTGCTCCTGATGATCTCGTGGTTTTGGTTTATCGGCGCGGCGTTTCTTAGCGTGGTGCCGAGCTACGGTCGGGACTTACTGCACGCGGACGCGCGCGCCGTGACACTCCTGAACGCGGCGTTCACCGTTGGCATTGGCGTCGGCTCGCTGTTATGCGAAGGCCTGTCGCGACGACGCATCGAGCTCGGACTCGTACCGCTAGCCGGGTTTGGGATCAGCTTGTTCGCGGCCGATGTCTGGCGCCTTGGTCTACCCGAGCCAGCCGCCGGGCTGACCCTCGGTACGTTTTTCGCCGCACCGGCCGCGCTCAGAATCTTTATCGATTTGGTTGGGATCGGCGCCTTTGGCGCCTTATTTATCGTGCCGCTCAATGCCGCCTTGCAAGCCCGCGCCGCGGCCGCGGAGCGGGCGCGAGTGATTGGCAGCCTGAATATCTTGAACGCGCTGTTGATGGTCGCGTCCGCACTCTTCACCGCACTACTCTTTCAGCTCGGGTGCGCCATTCCGACGATCTTCCTGTGCGTTGCGGTGCTCCATCTGGTGGTGCTTATCGCCGGATGGCGTGCGCTACCCGAGTTCGGGCAGCGCGTACGACGATTACTCCGCCGCGCCTAACGCCGCCGCGCCGGCTTGGCAAACACCAGCGCCGCTACCTCGCGGTAATGTTCGACAAAGTGAATCGTTAGCCCCTGTTTGATGTGGCTTGGCAACTCGTCGAAATCTCCACGCGTGGCGCCGGGCAATAACACCGTCTTGATCCCATTGCGCTTGGCGGCGATCAATTTTTCGCGGATCCCGCCCACTGGCAACACCCGGCCGGTGAGCGTTAATTCACCGGTCATCGCGCACTGCAAGGTGGGCGCTTGATTGCGGGCCAGCGACAGCAATGCCGTCGCCATCGTGATGCCCGCGCTCGGCCCGTCTTTCGGCGTGGCGCCTTCGGGCACGTGCAAATGCACCAACGCGTCGTCGAAAAATGCCGGTGGCGCACCGTATTCGGCAAGATTGGCGGCGACATAGCTATAGGCGATCTCCGCTGACTCTTTCATGACATCGCCTAGCTGGCCAGTGAGTTTGAAGCCACGATTTTTCATGTGCACGCGCGCGGATTCCACTTCCAAGGTCGCACCACCGAGCGCGGTCCAAGCCAAACCCGTCACGACGCCAATGCCGTGCTGCTGACGCTCCTGGCGGAACACTGGATTGCCGAGAAAGGTCTGCAAATTTTCCGGCGTGACCTTAACCTTGGAGCGCGGCGCCTCGATGATCTTAATCACGGCTTTGCGCACGATCCGATTAAGTTGCTTATCTAAATTGCGCACCCCGGCCTCGCGGGCGTAATCGTTCACAATCTTACGCACCGCGCTATCGGTGAGCGTCAGTTGCGCGGCTTTAAGTCCGGCTTTTTCGCGCTGCTTCGGCCACAGATGACGTTTTGCGATGGCCAGTTTCTCTTCCGCCAAGTAGCCCGCAAGGCGCACCACTTCCATGCGATCGAGCAATGCCCGCGGAATGGTATCGAGTTGATTGGCGGTGCAGATAAACAACACGCGTGAGAGGTCGAAGCGAACATCAAGATAATGATCGAGGAAATTCGCGTTTTGCTCGGGATCCAATACCTCCAACAATGCGGATGCTGGATCACCTTGATACGACGCGCCGATCTTGTCGATTTCGTCGAGCACGATGACGGGGTTCGCGCGTTTAGTTTCGCGCAGGGCTTGAATGATCTTGCCCGGCATCGCCGCGATATACGTCCGGCGGTGCCCCTTGATCTCAGCCTCATCGCGCATGCCACCGACGCTAAACCGATAAAGTTCGCGGCCGAGCGCATTCGCGATCGATCGACCCACCGACGTCTTCCCGACCCCCGGGGGACCAACAAACAACAGGATTGAACCCGCGACTTCGCCCTTGATCGCGCCCACGCCGAGAAACTCGATGATCCGATCTTTAACGTCTTGTAATCCTTCATGCTCGCGATCAAGCACGACACGCGCATGTTTGATGTCGACGTTATCTTTCGAATAGTTACCCCACGGCAGTGCGGTGAGCGTATCGAGATAATTGCGCGTGACGCCGTATTCCGGTGACCCTGATTCGAGCACGGAAAATTTTCGCATTTCATCGTCGATCCGCGTTTGCGCGGCGGCCGGTACTGTGAGCCCGACCAGGCGTTCCCGAAACTTATCCAGCTCGATGGTTTTGTCGTCTTTGGAAATGCCAAGCTGCTGCTGGATTTCTTTTAATTGTTCGCGCAGAAAAAATTCACGCTGCTTTTCACTGCCGCGTTCTTCGACTTTGTGCCGAATTTCGCTTTGCAGGCCCGCGATTTCAATTTCGTGCTGCACCAACAGCATGACTTTTTCCATGCGTCGCAGTAGCGGAATCGCGTCGAGGACATCCTGCAGGTCCTTGGCGGTGGCGCTGGTCAAAGCCGCGGCAAAATCGGCCAACGGTCCCGCTTCGTCCGGCGTAAACCGTTCCAAATAGGCGCGCAGGCCCTCCTTGTACAAGGGGTTGAGCGGCAGTAACTCCTTCAACTTGCCGATGATGGCTTGTGCATACGCCCGAACCTTTTGCTTGGCTTCGTCTGGCGCCGAGGGATATTCGACCTGCGCAAGAAAGGGACGTTCGCTCGCGATCCAATTGACGATTCGAAAACGTTGCAGTCCCTCGGCGATGAACTGAATGCGACCGTCGCCGCGCATTGGCTGATGCATGCGCACCACCGTGCCAATGGTGTGCAAATCCGTTGGCGTCGGCGACTCATCGCTCGGCTTTTTGGTTAATATCAAGCCAACGAGATGATGCGGCGTGTTGCCGACCCGCTCGATCGTTTCCCGCCATAACTCCTCGTTGATGACGATGGGCATGGTCTGCGCGGGGAAAAACGGCCGCGCCTGCAACGGCAACAACAAGAGTTTGCTGGGCAGCGAATCACTGATCCGCGCGGGCACATTGCGCGTGGCGTCGAGCGCGCCGTTGGCAACGATTTCTGGAACTGTGTTGTCGTCCATTCTGGTTCAACCCTTTTATTCATCCGATACCCCAGCCGGCGGCACCGCGTTCATGGGGGTTTATATGTGGCGGAGACGGTCGAATTTCAACCCACGGCGTCGCTCAGCCGGAAGGTTGACCGTTGAGCGCGCTTAACGCGTCGATTAGTTCATCCGCCGTCGCGCAGCGGTCAGCGGCCGATTTTGCGAGCAAGCGATCAACGACCGGCTGAAAGTCACGCAATTTTTCGGGTAGCCGGGGAATCTCAGCGTGCACATGCTGATAGACCAGCGCAGGTGCGTTTTCCGCGCGATACGGTTTCCGGCCGGTTAGCATCTCATAGAAAATAACCCCGGTGCTGTACAGATCCGAGCGTTGATCGACCGTCGTCGCCAAGGCTTGTTCCGGACTGATGTAGTTTGGCGTTCCGAGCACGCTGCCTTGTTTGGTTAATTCAGTGGTATCGTCCAGGCGCTTCGAGATACCGAAATCGGCGAGCGCCAAGCTGTCGTCCGAGCGAAACATGATGTTCCCCGGCTTTAGGTCGCGATGCACGATCCCGAGCGTGTGGATGGCGCGCAGGCCATACGCGATATGCAGCGCGTAATTGATCGCGTCGGCGGTGGTTACGCCATGTTCGATGCGTTGTTTCAAATCCCCGCGCGTGAAAAATTCCATCGCGATATAGCCGTAATGCTCGGTAAATCCGTGATCCAGAAAATGCACGATGTAGGGGCTGTTAACGCGCGAGATCAGCGTTGCTTCGCGCGCGAAGCGCGGCAATACTTGGGGATCGCGCGCGCCCGCGACATCGATCACTTTCAACACCAGCGTCATGCGATCATTCGCACGTTCAGCCAGATAAACCCGCGAGGTCGCGCCTTGGCCAATCAGGCGCACGAAGCGGTAGCCAATCGGTTTGCCGTCGGGTGGACGGTTGCCGGCGGGACGGATCGTGTCGAGAATGCGCGCATCACGTTCAAGCTTAGGACTCGCGGCGGGCTCGACTTGGGTTTGTTGCGCGCGTCGCTCGTGGGCGACTTCCTGGACTAGCGCCGCCAGGCGCTCGACCGTTAAATCGGCTTTACGGACAAATTCTGCAGCGCCGAGCTTGATGGCCTTGGCGGCGACGTATTCGTCGCCGACTCCGGTCATCAGGATCGTGGGCGGAAAGCCTACCGAGTCGCGGTATGCGATCAGCCAATCGAGCCCGGTATAGTGAGTCCCAAGTTGGTAGTCGAGGAGCAAAACATCGTAGATCGACCAATCGAAGTCGTCGCCCGGTTCCCCTTGCTGTTCGGGGTCGTACTCGGTGACTTCAACGTCCGGCATCGCTTTCGCCAGCATGCGTCGGGTTAGCGCCATGAATTCCTTCGAGTCGTCGACCAGGATGATCTTCATGTGCTAGGCGTACTGGTCATCGTTCATTCGGTGTATGGTCGCGGCCAAGAGGATGCGCTCACGGGGAATCAATTAATTTCAGGACCATGCAGTCGTGGCGTTCGATTATGTATTTTAATTTTCCGAGAATAAAGTTGATTGGCGGGCTGCGTTTCAGAACTTCCGTGCGGCGCTCACCAAATCGCGTTAAAAAGGTTGTTGGCGCATGGCTCAGTCTGGCGCTAATCACCACGAGCGGCGTGGTCGACGCCGCGCCGCCAAGTGCCGACGCCTGGCGCGACTGGGTCGCGACGATGAAAACGACGCAGCTCGGCCCATTCGATCAAATCCGCTGGTACTGTAAGGATGGCGCCGTACTACTGCCCACGCCCGGCGCTTGCGAATCCCATGGCGGTGGCAATCAGCATGGTCAATGGTCGGCGCAAACGACGAAACTCCGCGCCGCCGGGTTTACGGTGGCGAATTTTCTCGCCGATCTCGATCCAGACGTGGTGGTCACTAGCGCGCCGAACTCGGATTTGTTGCCACAACTGCTCATCGAGCAGTTCCTGATTCGAATTGACGACGGTTGGATTCTGCGCGGCGCGCGCTATTATCGCGGTACCTTTCAAGAAGAAGACGAGCGTCGCGGCGCCCGCGAGTTGTTGTTGCGGATGGCGGTGGAACCCGCCTACAGCGGACCACGCTACTTGATGCTGCGCACCGCGGTCGCGGCACTGCCCCATGGTCGAGAGACGCCCTCAATTCGCGGGATTCGACAAGCATCCGCAGCACTGTCCGATCGCGATCCCGGCTTCAAACCCCTACGCAATAAAATTCATGGCCATCTGGCGCGGCAAGATGCCGATGCCGTTCGCCAATACGCGACCGCACACGCGAGTGCCGAGGCCCGTGGCGATTATTTTCAGCTCGCCACCGCCATCGACGAGGTGTTTACGCGCGATACGGGATTAACACTGACGGCCTTGGCGGCCAAGTTTCCGCCGTCCGCGAGTTTGACCACCGCGATAAAAGATCGCACGGCGTTGTGGACGACTCCATTACCGAGCGCGGAGGCGCGCGCGCACGGCTACGCCGAACTACTCGCTACGCTACGTGACGCGCTGACTTCCACGCCATCCGCAACGCTGCGTCTGCAAGTATTGGACGCGAGTTTGATGCTGGAAGCGGAATACTTCGCGCTGCAGAGCGAGTTAAAGGTCGGCCAGGCCAAGCGTTCCCGGCGTGCGCAACTGGACGACTTGGTCGTTGCGAGTGACGCGCTCTACGGCGTCGGACTTCTCTCGCCACGCCAGCGCGCCGTCATCCGCGCCGAACGAACCCTACTCGGCGACACGACTACCGACAGCGTGAGCTACAAAAAAGCGGTCGATTATTTAGCGCTGGTCGCAAACTGGGCGACGCAGAATTATCGGTTCCTATTTGGGAGCGCAATGGAACGTTTAACGATCGTCGAGCCGAAGGCAGGGTTGTTCATTCAAGATGCACTGCGCGCTAGCCCGTTATTCTTTTACGCAGCCCAGGTGGATGCTTTAGTGCGCGATGCGAATCGGCTGCGTGGCGTGCGTAACGAATTATTCGGCGCCGACGCAGGCAGTCGCTTACGCGCCCTGAATCCTGGACTTGCGCGTGGGCATTTACATGTAGTTACCCAGAGTATGCCGGAGACCGTCGAGCGCGAGGGGATCTATGTGCTGGCCGAGACCATCGCTGAATTGCCGCCGATCGCGGGGATCATTACCGCCGGGGAAGGTAATCCGCTGTCGCATGTCCAACTGTTGGCGCGCAATCTCGGGATCCCCAACGTCGTTATCGATGAAGGTCTGCTCGACACCCTCAAGCGGCACGATGGAAACGAGGTGGTCCTTGCCGTAAGTCCTGCCGGCTCCGTCCGTTTGGCTGACATGAATGATGAATTCGCGAACATTTTCGCAAGCGATATCTCGAACGTCGCGCAAACCGTGATCAAGGTCGATCTCGCCAAACTCGCGCTGGATGTCCGGCGGTTTATTCCACTAACCGAACTGCGCGCGACCGACTCGGGTCGCGTGGTCGGTCCCAAAGCCGCGAAGCTTGGAGAATTAAAAGCGCACTTTCCGGACGCCGTGGCGAATGGTCTTGCCATCCCGTTCGGGATGTTCCGCGCACTGCTCGAGCAGCCGATGCCGGATACCGACACCACGGTTTTCACCTGGATGCAGCACGAATATGCGCGCCTCGCGGCGCTGCCGGCCGCTGATGCTACCCGTCGAACCGGAACTGAAGCGTTCCGCGCGCGCTTACACAATTGGATCACGCACGCCGATCCAGGTGCTGCTTTCCGAGAGGCACTGAGCGCGAAGATGCGCGAGATGTTTGGCCCCGACGGCAGTTTTGGCGTGTTCGTCCGCAGCGACACCAACGTCGAAGATCTCGCCGGATTCACCGGTGCAGGATTGAATCTGACGCTGCCGAACGTGGTCGGGTTCGACAATATTTTTAAAGCGATCGCGGAAGTCTGGGCATCTCCATTTAGCGCGCGGTCGTTCGCTTGGCGCCAATCATTGATGGATTCGCCCGAACACGTTTATCCCGCGGTGTTGCTGCTACAAAGCGTCGATAACGACAAATCTGGCGTGCTCGTCACGCACGATATCGACACCGGCAGCGCGGATTGGTTATCGGTCGCGCTGAACGAAGGCGTCGGCGGTGCGGTTGATGGCCAGTCCGCGGAATCGCTGCGCCTCAACGTCAACACGGGCGCGATCCGATTACTCGCTCAAGCGACCGCACCAGTGCGACGACAAATTGCCAATCGCGGCGGTATTTCTAAACTCGCCGCCAGCGGCAACGACACTCTCTTGCAACCCGCCGAGGCCGAACAACTCGTAACCCTGGCGCGCGAGTTGCCTACTAAATTTCCACCGGTACTCGACGCGAGCGGGCGGCCCGCACCCGCGGATATCGAGTTCGGATTCTTAAAGGGCCAACTCCGCCTGTTTCAAATTCGCCCCTTTCTCGATAACGATCGCGCGCGCGGCACCGCGTATTTGCAGACGATGGATGCCCCGACGGCAACGAAGGTCGAAAGCGTGGTTGACTTAAACGCACTACCGGAAACGAGCGCGACCGCGCCATGATCGATTTACCCGCAGGACATTGACCACGCAGCATGAGTTATCGATTGCTCCTCGTGACTTCGCTAAATAGCGAAGCGGAAATGCCGACCACCCCACAGGTGATAGGCCTTAACCCATCGTCATTCCGGCGCAAGCCGGAATCCGGGAATTCCAGTTATTCGACCGGGTCCCTCCCGGCGAAAGCCGGGATCACGCCGGGACGGCAGTGCATTCCTGATGGTCCAACGCGCGTCGCGACGCGGTTGCTATGTGTACTCTACTTTCTAGTGCTCGGCGCAATGCTGCACGCAAACGCCTATCCCCTGGATAGTTACGCCATCACCGGCATCGGGCGGCTGGAGGAAGCGCGCCGGGTCCAGGTGGGCGAACGTCCTGGGATCAAGCAACCCGCTGGCGCGCTCTTAAATCGCGAACAAGTCGACCTGCGCTTGTTGAACGCAAAAAACCTCGAGCTGCCCACGCCAGATCCGGTATTCACAGCGCAAATCGGCGGTTTACTCGGTGGCTTGGCGGATCGTTATGCGATCGCGGTTCTGGATTTGAGCGATCTCGCCGCACCCACCTATGCCGAGATCAACGGCAATGTCAGCCGTAATCCGGGGAGCGTCGGCAAATTAATGGTAGTGCTCGGCGTTTTTCAGGCGCTTGCTGATCTGTATCCGAATGATCTCGATAAACGCTGGCAGATCCTGCGCGATACGCACATCGTCGCCGACCAATTCGTGATTTCCGATTCACACACGGTGCGGCACTGGGACCGTGCGACCGAGAAACTAATTCGGCGGCCGCTAGCGCCCGGCGACGAAGGAACCTTGTTCGAAAATCTCGACTGGATGCTGTCGGCAAGTTCGAATTCCGCCGCCGGTACCGTGATGGAACACGGCATGCTGTTAAAAGCTTTCGGGCTGGATTATCCGGTGGACGCGGCGCGTGCTACGGCCTATTTCAAAAATACCCCGCGCGCAACGTTGTCCAAGGCCCTGGCCGAATTCGTGGAAGCGCCGGTAACGCGTAATGGCTTTGATCTCACACAGCTGCGGCAGGGAAGTTTTTTCACTCACGTAGGAAAACAAAGAGTGTCGGGCACCAGTAGCTATGCGACCGTGCGTGCACTGATGCAATACATGCTGCGCCTCGAGCAAGGCCGCATCGTGGATGAATTTTCGTCGCGCGAGATCAAACGCCTGCTGTATGTCACTGAACGCCGGATCCGCTATGCCTCATCACCCGCGCTATTTGATTCGGCGGTGTATTTCAAGAGTGGCTCGTTTTTTAAATGCGCGCCCGAACCGGGATTTGTGTGTCGGCCATATCAGGGCAATGTGGAGAATTTCATGAATTCGGTTGCGATTATCGAGTCGCCGAGTGCGCGACGCTTACACTACATCGTCGCGTTGATGTCGAACGTACTCCGGCGCGACTCGGCGGTCGATCACCAGGCCCTAGCGGGACGAATTCATCGGATCCTTGAAGCGCGCCATCCGGCACCGCGATCGCAAGCGCGATAAAAGGACTTGTAAGGTGACCCGAATACGGGCTGCGGTGACCAAAAAAAAGGGCTGCCGAAACAGCCCCAATACGCTGGTGACAGGACGTGCCTGTCTTACTCACCCACGGAGGTCGTGTTGACCCACGGCGCGGCAACGATGCACGGCCTCGGTCAAGAATTCTTCCTCGCTTCTTCCGGCCCATCGTATTCGGGCCTGCAGTTGAAATATTCATGAACGTTATGGGATTAGGATAGTTTAGTAATTATCTTTGTCAAGATAATTCTATAACTTGTTATAAATGAAGATTAATCTTCAGGGGCTGACATGAGGTTTAGCGAGGTATTCCTCGGACTGCATTTCGATCAAACGGCTAACGGTGCGTTGAAAGGGTTGGCGGAGTCGGGTGCCGCGATAAAGACCCGTCGGCCCTGCGGCGGCGGATACCAGCAGATTGACGCCGCTGTCGTAGAACTCATCCACTAAATTAACGAAGCGCCGCGCGGCGTCGTTTTGATCGTCACTGAACAGGGGGATCCCCGACACCACGACGGTGTGAAAACAACAGGCGATTTCGATGTAATCGGCGGCGGCGCGTGGGCCGCCGCAAAGTTCGTCGAAATCGAACCACACCACGCCCTCGGCTTGCGTCCTGACCGGGATCGCGCGGCCTTCGATCGTAACGGGTTCGGAACTTTGAAGTGTCCCATGCGCCAGCGCCGCGAATTGTCGCGCCAGCGCTTGCTCAGTCTCACGGCTTTGCGGGTGATAGTAGGTTGCTGCCTGCGTTAGCGTACGCAGTCGATAATCGACCATGCTCGAGAACTCGAAAACATCGAGATGCGCTTTGAGTAACGCAACCGCCGGCAAAAAGCGTTCGCGTTGCAAGCCGCCTCGATATAAAGCGTCGGGTGCTTCATTCGAGGTGGTCACCAAACTGATCCCGCGTTCGAACATCGCAGATAGCAATTGTGAAAGCAGCATGGCATCGGTGATGTCGACCACGTGGAATTCGTCGAGACAGAGGATTCGGAGCCCTTCTGCCCAGCCCGCGACCACGTGTTTCAGCGGATTCTGCACGCCCCGAATTTCTTTTAATTCCGCATGAACACTCCGCATAAAACTATGGAAATGAACGCGACGCGCGCTCCCCTCCGGCAGGCAGTCAAAGAAAATATCGACCATGAAGGTCTTCCCACGTCCAACGCCTCCCCATAGATAGAGCCCGCGCAGCGGGGCGCGGGCCGCCGCCGCACGCCAACGCTTAAAAAAGCGCGGACGTGCGGGCGCGTCGTAGGCGAGTAGCCCAGCGTAGATTGCGTCGAGCCGCGACATCGCCGCGGCTTGGACCGGATCCACACTGAAATCGGGACGCGCGAGTTCTTGTCGATAGCGATCGAGGGGAGTCATGGCCGTTCTGAAAAGGTCTTCTGCTTGGGCGTGCATCGTAGTCGGCGCAATCGAACCTTGTACACCAGCCATGACGCCGAAGCGCGTGCCTAAAACAACGCGAGCTGCGCACCGCTCGCTCGCGGCGGTACGAAATTCTGCACCGCAAGCGGCGCACGCCGGTCATTTAGCCCAAGCCGTTTTGTCGCTCGCGCAAAGCGCTGTGCAAGCAGCGCCGCGATCATGCCTTGGCCAGTCATCCGTCGATCAAAATTCGGATCGTTGTCGCGCCCGCCGCGAATGTCTCGAATGAGACTCATGATTTTGCCCGCGCGTAATGGCACATGTTCCGCCAACCACGCTTGGAACAATGGATTCACTTCGCGCGGCAATCGCACGGCGATGTAGCCCGCGGTCCGCGCACCGGCCGTGGCTGCGGCTTCAAGAATGGCTTCCATCTCCTCGTCGTTTAATCCCGGGATAGTCGGCGCCACGAGCACGCCAACCGGAATTCCGGCGTCGACCAAGCGGCGGACGATCTCGACGCGACGCAGTGGTGCGGTGGCGCGCGGTTCGAGCCGGCGTGCCAGCTCGACATCGAGCGTGGTGATCGAGATAAAAACCTGTGCGGCGTTGACGGCCGCGAGCTGCGCCAGCAGATCAATATCGCGTTCGACTAATGCGCCTTTGGTGACAATGGTCACGGGATGTCGCGTCTCGACCAGCACTTCGAGGATTTCGCGCGTGATGCGATATTTGCGCTCAATTGGTTGATAGGGATCGGTGTTGGCGCCTAACGCGATCGGTGAGCACTGATAGTGTTGCGCGGCAAGTTCGCTCCGCAATAACGCCGCGGCATTGGTTTTCGCAAACAGCTTGGTCTCGAAATCGAGCCCCGGTGACAGATCGAGATATGCATGCGTCGGCCGCGCATAGCAGTACACGCAACCGTGTTCGCAGCCGCGATAGGGGTTGATCGACTGAGCGAAGGGTACGTCCGGTGATTGATTGTGACTGATGATGGTTCGCGCCGTCTCGATCGAGACCGTCGTCGCCACGCGTGCCGGCGGCTCGTGCTCCGGTCCCCAGCCATCGTCAAAATCTTCGCGCTCGACGTCGAGATAGCGCGGCGCCGGAGAATGCGGCGCGCCCCGGTGAGTGAGCGCAACAGGGTTCGAGATTCGATTCCGCATTGGCAGCAGTAGTTCAATACCGATTGAGGTTCGACGCCAGTTTATGGGCTCGTTATGATGAGTTCCAGCTTCACGCTAACGGATTGCGACCCCTTGGCTGAGTTTCGCGCTTTCGTCTCCGACAATTCTGCGCTGCTGCGTCGTGCCCTAATTCTCGCGCTAGTTGGCGTGGCGTTGCTATTACGACGCTACTTCGTCCTCGCTAGAACAACGGGTCTCGGAACTTAGATTTCACGCGAGCGAAGACGCGAGTCGGCTGCGCGAAGAAGTGATCGTCACGTTGGGCACGCATCGGACTGCGTTCGAAGCGCGCCAAGCCACTATGCAACAAACGCAAACCGACGCGCTGCAAAGCGGCTTTCGCGGCCTGCACCAGCGACTCGCGGACACCCTGCTGCGTAATTCAAGCGGGCTCGGCTCGCGCGTCGACGCCTTGACCCGCGCCACCGTCGAACGCCTGCGTGAAATCGCGAGCCAGGTTGATCGATGACTCACCGAAGGCTTCGAGAAAACGACGGCAACGTTTTCCGCCGTGCTTCTGCGCTTGGCCTTGATCGATTCAACACGCATTTAGAACATCTTGGCAAAGATTTTCAGCGCTTTCGGGAACGCATGGACTAATTGGCGCGTCATATTGATCAGGCGCATGAAGATGTGCAACGCGTGAATGTCTCCGCCCGGCGCATCACGGATCGCTTCGAACGAATTGCAAAGAGTAGAAATCGAGCCGGCGGCCGCTACCTCAATCGACCCACCGGAACCCGTGGAGATAGCCGATAATAAGAATTGATTCACAGATCTATCAATCAGTTATAGGCTATACATTAGATAGGACAGTAATTTTCGTTCGGAAGTTAAACAATAGCTTAATGCGATGACTCGACTCCAAGCGCTGATTTTTGATGTTGATGGGACTTTGGCCGACACCGAGGAAGTGCACCGCCAAGCGTTTAATCGTGCGTTCCACGAGTTCGGACTCGCTTGGGACTGGACACCCGCGTGTTACCAAGACCTGCTCGTTGTTTCCGGCGGCCGCGAGCGAATCACGCATTGCGGAGCCGAACTCGCCAAGCAATTCCCGACTCGCACGGCCTTTGAACAATTTGTGCGCGACCTGCATCGGCGCAAAACTGAAATTTACGCGGCACAATTGTCGAGCGGACAAATTCGGCTCCGGCAGGGCGTGGAGCGCTTAATTCATGAGGCGCGCCAAGATGGCATCGTATTAGGCATTGCGACGAGTTCGGCGTGGACGAATTTAAAAACCCTGCTGGACAACAATTTGAGCGCGGACTGGCCGACGTGGTTCGCGGCGATCGAGACCGCCGATACGGTGGAAACCAAAAAGCCTTCGCCGGCGGTATACAACGCAGTTTTACGGCGGATAAAAATCGATCCTCGCGACTGCGTCGCCGTCGAAGACACCGAAAACGGTTTGCAAGCTGCGTCTGCCGCAGGTCTTTGCACGTTGATTACCACACATCGGTTCACGCGTACGCATAACTTTGCCGGCGCCGGGGCGGTGCTCGATAGTCTCGGCGAACCCGAGCGACCGATGGCCGTGTTACACGGTGAGAATCGCGGTTATCAATACGTGAATCTCGGATTCCTAGAGCAGTTGCTTCACCCGCATGACGTGCAATTGCATTGGGAGCAGCAACAAATGGCGTTTGCGTAGCAGCAAACGTGCATTATTTAATCACCAAGAACGCACCCTGATTCCCCCGCTGCACACGCAGCAGCAGCTGCCCTTTGGTCTGGGTCACCACCTGGATAAACGCACTCAGATCTTCGATGGGTTGGCGATTGACCGCGGTAATGATGTCACCCTGGCGCAGTCCCGCGGCAAACGCTCGTGAGCGTTGTGAGATTTCGTACACCATCACGCCGTAGATTCGTCCATAAGCCGACGCATCTTCTGGAATTTCACCGATCGACACTCCAGCTAAACGCTCATTTTTGAGGCCGTTGGTACTGGCCGTCGCTTCTTGTCGAGAACCCACTTCAGCAGTGATCGTTTGCCGTTTCCCATCGCGCAGAAACTCGAGCTTGAACGCATCCCCAACTCGCATCAGACCGAGCTGATTGCGTAGATCGGACGCATCACGCACGTGATGACCGTTAACGGTGGTCACGACATCGCCAGCGCGCAGCCCCGCATGTTCAGCCGGCGAACCACCCACGATGTTAACCAGAACCGCACCCTTGGTATCCGGGAGCCCAAACGCCGTCGCTAAATCCGGCGTCAGATTCTGCATTTCCGCGCCGAGAAAGCCGCGATTAACCTCGCCGAATTTCACTAATTGTTCCATAACCTGGCTGGCCATGTTGATCGGAATCGCAAAGCCAATACCGATGTTGCCGCCGCTCTGCGAATAGATCGCGGTGTTAATGCCGATGAGCTCGCCGCGCAGATTGACGAGCGCGCCACCCGAATTACCGGGATTGATCGAGGCGTCGGTCTGAATTAAATCCTCATAGCCGGTGATGCCAAGACCGCTCCGCGCCAGCGCGCTCACGATCCCTGACGTCACGGTTTGCCCCAGCCCAAACGGATTTCCGATCGCGACCGCGAAATCGCCGACGCGTAGTTGGTCCGAATTCGCGAGCGGGAGGGCTGTGAGTTTGGTCCCGCTGATTTGAATGACGGCGACATCGGTTTCCGGATCCGTGCCGATAAGTTTGGCGTCGTAATCGCGGCCATCCACCAGCCGCACCGAGATCTGATCGGCATTGGCAATAACGTGATTGTTAGTCAGTACCAAGCCGCGCCGCGCATCCACGATGACGCCTGAGCCCAAACTCTGGGTTTTGCGCTCGCGCGGCGAACTGGGCACATTGAAAAATCGTCGAAAGAACGGGTCGTTGAACAGCGGATTGGATTGCAGCTGTACATGCCCTTGGGTGGAGATGTTCACAACCGCCGGTGTTACCTGCTCGAGCATCGGGGCAAGGCTTGGCATGGGGGCGCCAACCAGGCCTTCGGGTAATGCCGCCAAACCCGATTGAAGGGGAGCCATGGCGCTTAACAGCGCTAGGGTGGCAAGGCGAATAAAAAACGGTCGGACGTCACGTTTCATTTCGAGAGTCGGTTCCTTATAGATTCGAAGCTCAAAGCGGCTTCCACAAAGCGCCGCCAACAGCGGGCGAATTATGCAGGTTCGGCGCGGGACAAGGCACTAGGGAAGCTCTGGCTTTTGCAGAGCTTCCCTAGATAACTCGCGCAAGGGTCGTCATAACCTTCGCTTGCACGCGCATTATCCGCTTCACAATCGCCGGGAGTTCAATGGCGCCCTGACGCGCGGCAGTCGCGGCGTGTTTAGCTTCGTCATCCTTCATTTGCGTGAGAATCGCGTGGCTCGCGACGTCCGTCTGCGGCAACCGCAAGAGATGAGATTCGAGGTGGACGATGACTTGGCGCTCGGTTTCGAGCAAAAAGCCCAGGCTCCAACGATCCCCGAGCAACCCAGAGAGGGCGCCGATAAGGTAAGCGCCGGTATACCAAACAGGATTTAGACGGCTGGGACGGGCGCCTAACTCATTCAGCCGATCCCTACACCAGGCTAAGTGGTCGAGTTCATCGTCCGCTGCGGTCTGCAAGCATTCACATTGCGTTGCAGATTTCGCGGTGGCTGCCTGACCAATATAAAGCGCCTGGGCGCAGACTTCCCCCGTGTGATTCACCCGCATCAATTGTCCGGATTGGACGGTGGCTTGGGCATCGAGCCGGTCGTGGGCGAGGTTGGCGGCCGGAGAGGCGCGCGGCGACGCCGTGGTTCGTTGCTGCACCAAGCCTCGCAGGAAGGCGTCGAAGTGCTGAATGAGTGAGTCTGGGACGCCGCCGGCGGCGGCTGCGGCTGACTTCATAGAGGAACGAAAACATCATTAAAACAGGCGGATACCGTGTCATTTTTGATTGACAAGAGGTAGACCGACGGTCTACATTGCGCCTCTTTTTCGCAGGGCGCAACCCATGAAGACCTTTACCGCCACGCCATCGACTATCAAACGCGATTGGTTTGTCGTCGATGCCACCGATAAAGTGCTCGGCCGCCTTGCCTCGCAGCTCGCCCTTCGCCTACGCGGTAAGCACAAACCGGAATTCACCCCACACATGGATACCGGCGACTACATCATCGTCTTAAACGCCGGCAAGCTGCGCGTCACCGG
Organism: Gammaproteobacteria bacterium; assembly: GCA_016191285.1. GTDB lineage: Bacteria > Pseudomonadota > Gammaproteobacteria > CAIKBL01. The sequence goes on along the minus strand of JACPPA010000014.1, from coordinate 130,280 downwards.
CACCAAGACCACCGCCAAGTTCTATCACGATCACTCGGGCTACCCCGGCGGCATGAAATCCATCAGTTTTGAAAAGCTGAATCAAAAAGCGCCCGGTAATGCGCTGGAACGCGCCGTGAAAGGTATGCTGCCAAAAGGCCCACTTGGCCGCGCCATGTTCAAAAAGATGAAAATTTACCCGGGTGCCGAGCACCTGCACGCCGCGCAACAACCGCAACCGCTGGAAATTTAAAAAATGGCGACAACCAATACCTACTACAGCACCGGCCGCCGCAAAAGCTCCTCGGCGCGAGTCTTCCTCTCCAAAGGCACCGGCAACATCACGATCAACGGTCGACCGATTGAAGTCTATTTCGGACGCGAAACCGCCCAGATGATGGTCCGCCAACCGCTGCAAACCACCGATCACCTCACGACTTTCGATGTTAACGCCACCGTCAGCGGCGGCGGCATCACGGGTCAAGCGGGCGCATTGCGGCATGGGATTACGCGGGCGCTAATGGTGTACGACGAGACGCTACGCCGTCCGTTGCGCACCGCCGGCTTTGTGACGCGCGACGCGCGCGAAGTTGAACGTAAGAAAGTCGGTTTGCACAAAGCGCGCAAACGCCCGCAGTACAGCAAGCGCTAAATTTTCTAACCATCGCGCTGGCAGGAAGCTGGCGCGGTTCCATGTCCTACCAGGGCAGTAACAAGGAGGTCATATGTCGTCGTTACCCAATACCTCGGTAATTGGCAGTTGGAGTCGCGGCTGCGACGTCGCGATTCACGTCTACCGTTTACTTCCTGCACTAAATGATCGCGGATTCGCCGATCGCGTCATCGCTAATGCATTCACCATCCCTGAGCGCATCGCCGCTGCGTTTAACGCGCACCAGTCGACGCATCGGCAAGACGCCATCAATAAAAGCCTAGAAGCGCTCGCCGTGCTGCAAACCCAGCTCTATCTAGCCGCCGAATGCGGCATGCTGCCCGCCGAGCACTTGGTGGAGCTATGTCATGACGCCGATACGCTGACCCGACAGTTATTGGCGTGCCGCAGCCCATAGCGTCGCGCGACTTTATGAAGTGCGTGCGGAGCGACTTTTGAACATACCGCGCGCATTTTTTCGGTTATTCTGAGCTTGCAATTTCGAAGCGTACTGTTCGAAATCCGCGCTTGGGGGATCGTCTAACGGTAGGACAGCGGACTCTGACTCCGCCAGTCTAGGTTCGAATCCTAGTCCCCCAGCCATTTCGGTCTTTCGCCACGCAGTGCGCATCGGTGCGTTAATGAGCGACCCATCGCGCGATTTGGGTGGTGCGCTCAAGTCTCGTGCAGTCAAACACCAAGCGCGATTGTCCGAAGTCGAGTTACCCGCCTATCTCGCCAAAGTTGAATCGTACGCCGGTGCGCCAGTGACCACGCTCGGACTTCGCCTGTTACTGCTGACTGCCTTACGCACGCAAGAACTCCGGTTCGCGAAATGGCCGGAAATCGATATCGCTTCGCGCCTATGGCGAGTGCCCGGCGAACGAATGAAAAGTCGGCGCGAGCATTTGGTTCCGTTAAGCGACCAGGCCATCGATGCGATAGAAGCGCTACGACGCCTCACGGGCAAGCGACCCTATGCATTTCCAAATGAGCACCATCCCGGCAGCAAGCCGATGAGCGAAAACGCGATCCTCTACGCGCTATATCGGATGGGTTATCACGGGCGACTCACGGGTCATGGATTCCGCTCGATGTTCTCGACCATCGCGCACGAAAGTAATTTGTTTGATTCGCAGGCCATCGAACTGCAATTGGCGCATAGCGACAAAGACAAGATCCGCTCCATTTACAACGCCGCGCAATACCTGCGCGAGCGAGCTCGATTGATGCAGTGGTGGGCTGATCATTTGGACGAGCTCCGGAACGGCTCGGCGCAGCGAGTCGTATCAATTGCATCCGCGCGAGGTTGATCTGGCATTGGAAACACCTTGGCTCATCGCATGAACGAATCCGCGATCGCTTGGGCCTGGCGACAACCTGCGGTTGCCACAGACAAACTGGTCTTGTTGGCACTCGCGACGGTGGTGAACAATCACGGCGAGGCAACACCAACGCTGGCGACCCTGGCAACCATGTGTGGAATCACACGACGCAGCGTGCAACGAACCTTGCGCAAATTGTTCGCCGTCGGATTGATCGAATGCGAACTGCGTCAACGCGATAATCGCGCAACGATGTCAAATCGATATCGACTCGCGATCCCGCACATCGAGATGAGCGCCGCGCCAAACGAAGCGGGAGCACCGACGGCGCGACCCCGAGTCGATGAGCAGAGTGACATCGACGTCACACGAGAGCGACACCCGCGACGCTCCCCCGCTGACACGCTCGTCGCCCGCTTGACCGTGGCGAATCCGGATGAAATTCGCCACGAAAAGCGCCGGCCGTTATTTCCGGAACTCGCGAAAGTAGTCGGCTGATGAAGGCGCGCAAGAATTTCGCCGGCGCGACACTTCGGCGTAGTCGCACGGCTTTAGCGTCGCGTGATCGCCGCGAAGGTCCCTCGTCACTGCCGTCCTTGCGGGTAGTGACGCGGGACGAAAACGTAGGCCGCACAACGAATCTCAGCCGATTTAGAAAGTGCCGGCCAGGTGATGCGTTCTTTATCGCCGCATCAAACGACAGTTTTATCCGTGGCCACGACGGTATCGTGGCAAAGCAACAGACATCGGTCTTAAAGTCTGTGACAGCGCAAGTTGTCGACCGAAAATCACTCGGAATGAATTGCGGGAAACCGTAATGAAAGTTCCGGAACTGAAACTATAACGCCGTATGCACGGCAGCAATTTGGAAGTGAAGCGAAATAAAAATGTGGTTATAAAGCGTCGGAATCAACCCTCCAGGGTGAACCCGGCCCGTGCCTCATCTAGGCACTTCAGGTTGAGGGCGCGGTGCCCCCAGTGACCCTTGCCGCGCAAGCGGGCTTCAACCGACAAGGTTGAACCGGTCAGTTACGCTTACCGAACATTGCTGCACCGTAAAACATCAATCCGTCCACCACACGAACTATTGGATTCCAACATTGAGCAAACCGGTCCGGCTCGGCTGCAAGTCGACGCCGAGCGCTGGCGTGCGCAAAATCTTTCGTCTTGATTAGTGTTAGGCTACGGGCTACAGTCAGTCAGTGAAGATACGAAGTTTTGTCCATAAGGGACTGAAGCGACTCTATGCGGAGGACAGCCTTAAAGGCGTTCCACCTGAGACCGTAGACAAACTGCGAAAAATGTTCGCCTACCTCGACGCGATGGACGACCCGGAGGAGTTGCGGGCGCTCACGACGTGGAAGGCGCATACCCTAACCGGCGGCCGCAAAGGCAAGGAGTCTGAGCGTCACCCGTAATCGCCGCCTGACGTTCCGTATCGACACCGTCGAGCGCGAAATCTACGACGTGAATTTAGAGGATTACCATTAAACGAAGGAGGAATCGGTCATGCCTATGAAGAACCCGCCCCACCCCGGTGAATTTATTCGCACGGAAATCATCGAACCGGCTGGCCTATCGGTGACGGCCGCTGCTGCCGCACTTCAAGTGTCCCGCCCTACCCTGTCCAGTTTGCTGAACAGCAAGGCCGGTTTGTCCGGCGATATGGCGTTACGCCTCGAAAAAGCGTTTGGTGTAAAGATGGACACGCTCATGCGGATGCAATCGTCTTTCGACATCGCACAGACTCGCAAGCGCGAGAAAGAAATTACAGTTCGACGGATACGCCACATTGATCAAGCGAGTACGGCATAAAAGAGCACGGCCTTCGTATCGTTCAGCCAACGTCAATGGTGGCTTGACTCAGACAAAGCGATCTCCGGAAAACCGGGTCGGTTCACCCATTTGGGCTGCGCTCGATCGCTGGCTTGATCCCAACGCAGATGGCATAGAGCGGCGGCAGAAATAGGAGCGTTAGCGCAGTTCCGCCGATGGTGCCGCCGATCAGCGTGAAGGCCATTGATCCCCAGAACGCCGAGAACGTCAGCGGGACGAAAGCGAGAACCGCCGCAAGTGCTGTCAGGACGACGGGCCTGGCGCGCTGAACGGTGGCTTCCACCACCGCATCGAAAATCGCCAGGCCAGCCCGCTCGTTCTCGTTGATCTGGCCGATGAGTATCAGGGTGTTGCGCATGATGATGCCGGCCAGGCCGATCAGCCCGATGATGGCGTTGAAGCCGAAGGGTTGATTGAAGATGAGCAGTGTTGGCACGACGCCTACGACTCCCAAGGGTGCGGTCATCAGGACCATCGCCATCGCGGCCAGGGAGCGAACCTGAAAAATGATCACGACCATCATGAGGATCAACATGACGGGGACCACCTTCGCGAGTTCCGTGTTGGCCTTTCCGGCCTCTTCGAGCGCAGAGCCCGTCTCGATCTTGTAGCCCGCAGGAAGGTTCTCGATGATCGGCGCGATCTTCTCGAGGACCTGCAGTGAGACCTCGGGTGGCTGGAATTCATCGCCGACATCGCCTCTGACCGTGATGGTCGGATACCGATCCCGACGGCGCATGACCGGATTTTCCATCCGCACTTCAGTACGGCCGATCTGGTCGAACGGAACCCGCTGCCCCTCCACGCCGATCAGTGTGAACGCTGCCAGCTTCGCGGGATCGAGGCGGTTCGGCCCACCGCTCCGGGCGATCACGTCGACCGAACGGATGTTCTCGCGGATCTGGGTCACCGGGATTCCGTTCAGGAGGAACTGCATCTGCTCGCCCACATCGCGCGAGGACAGCCCGATGGCACGCAGTCGATCCTGATCGAGCACGAAATGAACGGTGGGCACGCGTTCGCCCCAGTCCGTGTTCACCTGGCGCAGTGCGGGCATCTGCTTCATCACGCCCAGCACGTCTTCGGCAATGGCTCGTACGGTGGCCTCTTCCGGACCCATCACGCGGAACGCGACCGGAAAGAGTGAAGGAGGGCCAAAGACGATCCGCGTGGGTCGGATCCGTGCCTCCGGCACGAGTCCGTCGGCGGCCGACTGGCGGACGCGGTGCAAGAGCGCTTCGCGCGAAGCGGCATTGGGGGTGAGGACTACGATCTTGGCGAATGAGGGGTCGGGCAGTTCGGGATGAATGGCTAAATAGAAGCGCGGGGCGCCCTGCCCTATGTAGCTGGTCACCACCTGGGCCTCGGGCTGCTCGTCGAGCCAGGCCTCGACCTTTTCGACTGCCGCGCTGGTCGCCTCGATGCTCGATCCTTCCGGCATCTGCACTTCGATCAGGACTTCGGGTCGGTCGGATGTGGGGAAGAACTGCTGCTTCGCCAGGCCAATGCCCAGAACGGAGACTACCAGTGTCGCGAGCACCGTCAGGGCGACCTTTTTCCGGTGCGTGACCGCCTTGACGATCCAGGCGCGCAGTCGGCGATAGCGCGGCGTGCCGTAGATGGCTTCGTGTCCCCCTTCGACACGGCGAATCGCGGGAAGGAGTTTGACTCCAAGGTACGGCGTGAAGGCCACTGCCACCACCCACGATGCGAGAAGGGAGAAGCTCACCACCCAGAAGATGTTGCCGGCGTATTCACCGGCCCCAGACTTAGCGAAGGCTACCGGCATCAGTCCAATGGCGGTGACCAGCGTACCGGACAACATGGGCGCCGCCGTATGGCTCCACGCGTGTGTCACCGCAGCGATCCGGTCGAGGCCTTCCTCCATCCGCACGACCATGGCCTCGATGACGATGATCGCATCGTCCACCAGCAAGCCGAGCGAAAGAATCAATGCGCCAAGTGTGATGCGATCGAAGTCGCGTCCCGTGGCAAGCATGATCACGAAGACGCTGGCCAGGGTCAGCGGCACGGCAGCGGCCACCACCAATCCGACGCGCCAACCCATGCTTACTAAGCTAACCGCAATCACGACCAACAGCGCAACGAGGAACTTCAACATGAATTCGCCATAGGCTTCCTCGATGTTGACGGACTGATCGGTCACCTTGGTCAGTGACAGACCCAACGGCATCTCAGCGGTGATCGCGGCGTGTTCCTTTTCAAGATTCTCGCCCAACAGCAGGCCGTTGTACCGGTCCTGCATCACGACGCCAAGCATCAGCGTCTGCTCTCCCCCGTTGCGGATCAGGAATGTCGCCGGATCCTCGTAGCCGTGCTTCACTTCAGCAACGTCAGACAGCTTGAGGATGCGCCCTTTGGCCACGATGGGCGTGTCGCGAATCTTGTCGATATCGTCGAGCGCCCCGTCCAGGCGCATGAAGACCTGCGGGCTGCGGGTGTCGATCGATCCGGCCGGCGTGAGAACGTTGCGATTGTTGAGGGCGCCGAAGACTTCTCGCGGAGAGATGCCGAGCGTCGCCAGGCGCTCGTACGAGAAATCGATGTAAATCCGTTCGGGGCGTTCGCCGATGATCTTCACCTTCTTGACGCCGGCGACGTGCAGAAGACGCTGGCGCAGTTGCTCGGCCTCGCGCACCAACACGCGATGCGGCACGCCCTTGGCCTTGAGCGCGTAGAGCACGAATGTAACATCGCCGTACTCGTCGTCGATCAGCGGGCCGACGACCCCTCGAGGTAGCTTGGCGGCTTCGTCGCCCAGTTTTTTGCGGGCCTGGTACAACTCGCCGGCCACTGCCGAAGGCGGTGTGGAATCCTTCAGTGATACCGTCATGAAGGCCAGGCCGGGGCGTGTGAAAGTCTCCGTCCAGTCGTACCACCGCAGTTCCTGCATCCGCTTTTCGAGCGGTTCGGCGACCAAGTTCTGCATCTCCTCAGCGGTGGCCCCCGGCCAGACCGTCGCGATGGTCATAATTTTCACGCTGAAGCTGGGATCTTCCGCTCGGCCCAAATTGAAGAACGCGTAGGTGCCGGCAACGACGATCGCCGCGATCAGGAACAGCGTGACGCCGCGCTCACGTACGGCCCACGCGGAAAGATTGAAGTCGCTCACGGTCCGAGTCCCGGAGACTCCGACTCCCGATCGCGATCGGCAAGACGCACCCGATCCCCGGGTCGCAACAGGTGCGCGCCCATCGCGACAAAGCGATCCCCAGCGTTGAGACCCCCGACCACCGTTGCTATCTCGTCGCCCAGCACCGAGACGGACACCGATCGCCACGCCACGGTCGCCTCCCGATTGGCTTGCAGCTTGATAACCCAGACGCCGGTGCCCCGGCCGCGGTCAGTCAAGGCACTCAAGGGGATCTGTAGCGCGGTAATTTGGCGCGTACCCGGAATCAGGACGGTGACCGTGGAGCCCAAGGGGGCCTCTGCAGCAGCGCCATCGAGCACGTACCGCGCCTCGTAGGTACGGGTCGAAGCGTCTGCAGACTCCGACAGCTGTCGGAGCTTGGCCGACACCAGTGAGTTCTCCTCGGCGTATAGCCGCGCTTTCGCCATCGATCCAACGGTTGGCCGGAAGGTCTCTGGCAGATTCACGCTCGCCTCGCGAGGACCGGCGTGCGCGAGGCGAATGACGGTTTGTCCCGCGGCAACAACCTGGCCGGGTTCGGCAAGTGTTTGGGCCACCACGCCGTCGGCGTCGGACAGCAGCACCGAGTAGCTTGCCTCGTTGCGGGCCACATTCGCCTGTGCTTCCGCTACCCTCAACTCGGCCGCAGCTGACTCTGCTGCCGTCTTCGACTGCTCGTACAGGATTGCAGACACCAATCCGCGCGCGGCCAGGGCTCGATACCGCTGTTCGTCCGAGGCCGTCTGCGTCGCGCGGGCGCGCGCCGCCTCCACGGCGCTCTGGCGGGCGGTCGTGGCCAATTTCAGATCGGCTGTATCGATCCGCATCAAGCACTGGCCGCGCCGCACGCTCTGCCCGTTGTCTACCAGCCGTTCCATAACCTTCCCAGAGACGCGAAAGCCGAGGTCGCTCTGGACGCGAGCCGACACCACCCCGGTAAACCCCCGCTCCGGCTGGGTGTTCGCGGCCACTTGCGCGATGCGCACCAAGGGTGGCAGCTGGCGGGCGTCCGGCTCGTGCGGGTGACAGCCGCTCAGCACCAGCGAGATCGCGAACGCCCCCGCAGCAAGCGAGAACTTCGAGCAGGGGTTGTTCACAATCCGCCCGTACGAACAGACGCGGCACCGGTGCGCTGACGAGGCATTCTCATCTCACTTTTACAACCACTTTACCCTTCGCCCGACCTTGTTCGACGTAGGCCATGGCGTCGTGGGTCGACTCAAGAGGAAATATCCGATCGACCACCGGTCGAATGACCCCAGCGTCAATGAGGGCGGCGATACGCGCCAACTGGTCTCCGCTGGCTCGCATGAAGAGGAATGAATAGCGGATCTGACGGCGCTCCGCTTTCTTTCTGATCTGAAAGCTGAGCAGGCGCATGAGCTGCTTCAGCATCCAGTTCAAACCAAACTCCTGGGCGAACTCGATATCCGGAGGGCCGGAGATCGAGATGAGCTTTCCGCCGGGTTTCAGCACTAGCAGGGACTTCTCGAGCGTATCACCACCCAGACTGTTCAGCACGGAATCGTAGTCGCCCAGGACCTTCTCGAATTGCTGCTGCTTGTAGTCGACGACTACGTCGGCCCCGAGGCGCTTCACCCAGTCGACATTCGCCGTACTGGTGGTCGTTGCAACGGTCGCACCCAGGTTCTTTGCCAACTGGATCGCAAAGGTTCCGACCCCACCGGATCCCGCATGGATCAGTATCTTCTGTCCCTTCTTCAAGTTCCCCTTTTCGACCAGCGCCTGCCAGGCGGTCAGACCCACCAACGGCACGGAAGCGGCGTCTTCCATGGTGAGTGTTTTCGGCTTCATCGCGAGCGAAGCTTCTTTGATCGCGATGAACTCGGCGAAGGCACCGATTCGATCGGCATCGGGCCGCGCATAGACTTCGTCGCCTGGCTTGAACTTCTGGACTCTCGATCCGACGCGAACGACCACACCGGAAAAATCGTTGCCGAGAATGAACGGCAACCGATACGGCAGGATAAGCTTGAACTCTCCGGTGCTGATTTTGGAATCCAGCGGGTTCACGCTCGCGGCGTGGATCTCGACCAACACGTCATCTTCGCGCAAAACGGGCTCAGGCATTTCGTCCATCCGCCTGCCGTTCTTCTTTCCGTAGCGTTCGATAATAAATGCTTTCATGGGTTTCACCATCGCTCGGTCCACGGCCGCAGCACGATCTCGAAGGCCCAGGTCGACCGATGCTGTTGATGGATCTGCAGATACGTTTCCGCGATACGGTCGGGGTCGGCCAGGTTGTCGTCGACCGAAGTGCCAGCCAGTCGGTGCGCGCGGGTGCCGTCTTCCTGCGTCCAGCCAATCGCGGCGTCGATCGGTACGTTCGCGACATGGATACCCTGCGGCATGAGTTCCCTGGCCATACTCTGCGCGAGTCCGGCCTTGGCGTGACACGCCATCGCAAAGGCGCCACTCAGAGGGAAGCCCTTTAGCGCAGCGCTCGCGTTCGTGAATATGATGGTCCCTCGTGCACCGTTGACGTTGAGCTCGTTTTCAATCATCAGACGAGCGGCCTGCTGGCCTACGAGGAATGCGCTGAACGCCGAGTTTCGTAGCGCCTCAAGGACCAGGCTCGGTTCGGCTTCCGTGATCGACTTGCGGAAAATGTCGGGACCTCGCCCGTCGATGTTGTGAACGACCAGGGTAGGAGTTCCCAGATCCCGAGCGACCGTCTGAAACAGCGACTCTACGGCCATTGGGTCACTCCCATCGCAGGCAAATCGACGCACACCGTGTGCCTTCTCCAGCTTCTGTAGTACTGATTTATCGGGATCCCTGGCGGCGACGGCGACGCGCATACCGTTCTCCGCGAACAGCCTCGCGCAACTAGAGCTAATGCCGGGGCCGCCACCGACGATGAGCGCAACGTCGCGCGCCTTAGTTTGAGTTCCGCTCTTTTTAGACTGAGTCATGTTGCATCTCCTCTGGCGACAATCCCGGCAGCAGACGGCACCGATTTCGGCGTGTCGAGTCCAAAATCCTTTCGAATCCCCATGTCGACCAATCCTGACGGTGCAAACCTGCGAAGCAATCCGAGTCGGCTCGCGACGACGCCTGCTGTGTATCGAATTCTTGGACGAGCAGCGTTCGCAGCTTTCAGTACGACGTCGGCCACAACGCTTGGCTCGTCGCCGTTCGCTATCGCCTTCGGCAGCAACTCGTTCAAAGCCGCACGAGCTTCTCGATACTCGTCGAGCGTGGAGTCGGGTTCGAGAAGGTTCGCGTCGAACTTGGTCTTAGTAAAGGCAGGTTCGACGACGGAGACCCGCACCCCTCTCGTGCGGAGTTCATGATCGAGAGACTCCGAATATCCTTCGACCGCGTGCTTAGTTGCGGAATAGAGTGCGCCGTACGGCATGGGCAGGAGGCCCAGCACGGAGCCGATGTTGATGATGCGACCACCTCCTTGGCGTCGCATGTGTGGCACGACCGCGCGGGTCATCCGAACAACGCCAAAGAAATTGGTTTCGAAGATCGCACGAGCCTGCTCGATCGAACTCTCCTCCGCGCCAGCAGGAGCCACGCCGAAGCCGGCGTTGTTGACGAGCAGATCGATGCGGCCCTCCAACCGCAATAGTTCATTGACGACGGCTTCCACTGACGCGTCACTGGTCACGTCAAGGGCAAGCATCTCGAACGATTGCTGTCCTGCTTGTCCTCCCCGCCTGCTGGTGCCGTAGACCTTGTAGCCGGCTTTAGCGAGCCGTTGAGCGGTGGCCTCGCCGATCCCAGACGAGGCGCCTGTGACGAGGGCGACTCTTTTTTTCGATCCGTTATTTCTTTCAGTCTTCATACGAATTCCTCAATTGGGAAGAAATGAACGGGGTTGTGACACCACCGTTTATGCTCATCGATATGCGAACTTTTTTATGATGATCATCATATTAGTGCTTGCGCAAAAAAAAACCAAACTTCGCGTTGGTGGAAGTAATCACGCGCCGACGGACGAAAGATGCTTCCGTGCAGCGTCGCACAGTGCCTTGGACAGTTTGGCGTCATCGACAGCGCGAGCCAGCAGCAATGCTCCGACCATCGTGGACACCGTCACAAGTGCTTGATCGTGGGCACCCTTCTGCCCCCATTCGGGCAACTGGCGGGCAACCAGATCGATCATTTCTTTGATGCGCCGGGTGGCTACACGGCGCACTGCCGGCGCTTGACGCGGCATCTCGGAACCGAGCGCGACAACCGGACAACCCCTCTCCGGATTCTTGACGTGCGCTTCAGAAAGATACGCACTCACCAATGCTTGCAGTGCTTTTTGCGGAGCCGTCTCGGCCGCGATGCTCGCCACCGAAGCAACGGCATCCGCGCCGGCGCGGTCAGCCGCCTCGGCCAGCATTGCGTCCCGCGAGGCAAAATGCGCGTAGAAGCCGCCGTGTGTAAGGCCGGCCTCTTTCATAATGTCTGCCACGCTGGTGCCGTCATAACCACTGCGCCGGATGGCGCGGGCCGCAGTCTCGACGATTCGCTCGTGCGTGGCTTCTTTGGTAGTTCCTGGAGATCTCTTCATATGATGAATATCATACAGAATCCGATGCGAAGAGCAAGGCCCGTCCTCAGCTGACAACCATTGAGTGCCGTGTTCGTCCTGCTATCCGAGTGCAGAGGGCATCTTTATCAATCAGCAACGCCGCGCCTACCGCCATCCGGCGCGCCGCAGCTCGGGCCGAACCCGCGACGCTTGCAAGTTCCAGTGTAGAAGATCGCAGCGTTTGAGTTGCGGGCGACGAGCGCTTTCGCGCCTCACCAGCTTTCGCCGTAGGGTCGCAGTTCGACGTTGAACGACCGCGCCGAACGATCCTGCTGCAGTACGTGCCAGATCTCGTCTGCGATCGCAGCCGGCTTAATGAAGAATTCGTCCGGCCGCCCGGCGAAACGCTGGCGGGTCCAGGCCAGATCGATGACCGCATCGATCACCACGTAGGCAACGTGCACACTCTTGGGTCCGACGTCGCGTGCGATTGCTTCGGCCAGAATGCGTTGCGCGGGCTTGTTCGGTGCAAAACCGGCGAACTGCGCTTTGCCACGCAAGGCCGAGGTGTTGCCGGTAGTGAGGATCTCGGCCGCCAGCTTGGCGAGCCGCTCGGCATTGCGCGCCAGCATCGCGACCGCATAACCGCCCGCTACTAGGCGCCGCGCGATCGCAGCGCCCCGGCTAGGCCAGGCGGCAACTCATGAGGCGCCGGATTCGACTATCGCGCCGATCCGGCGCCGATCCGGGACATCCATCATTTCGAGGTTGATTTCAAAAGAATTTTTTATGTCCACGTATTAATTATACGTATCACGATGCACCGATATCACAACGACGCTGTATCTCCCGCTCTGACCAATTAAATGAAACAATCTGTAAGTGGAATCGACCACGATTAAGCATCTCCTCACAACCGAAAGTAATACCGCATGAGCAATGTCATCGTTCGCCCCCCCATCGCTGGCGACTACGCCGCTTGGTTGCCGCTGTGGCGAGGTTACCAAACGTTCTACAAAGTGGATCTGCCCGAGGCCACCACGCAGATCACCTGGACCCGTTTGCTCGACCCGGCGGAGCCGATGCATCTGGCGCTCGCCGAGATTGACCACAGAATTGTCGGCATGGTGCATTTCATCGAACACCGTAGCTGCTGGTCGCCCTTGAATTCGCTCTATCTGCAAGATCTCTTTACCGCCGCCGACGTGCGCGGTCGCGGTGTCGGCCGTGCGTTGATCGAATATGTCTACGGGCAGGCGCCGCGGCTTGGCGCGGGCAAGGTGCACTGGCTAACCCATGAGACTAATACACAGGCGATGATTCTGTACGACCAGGTAGCCGACAAACCTGGCTTCGTGCAATACCGCAAAAATCTCTGAGCGCGCCGCTCGCTTAGGCGAAAGAGAGCGGTCGTGCTCGCGTCTATCAAAGCATACGACTCGACGCTCGACGAGGGCGACCCACGTTACCACTATGCAGAACGTGAGTGGCAAAAATTCGGGAGCATTCGATTCGCACTCAATGATGGCACACGCGTCGTTGTCCATCGGGACTTTGTAGGACGCGCCAAGGGGGAGCTATCCAAGTACGGTCTACGAATCTTTGAGGCGCCCCCGAGTCAGTTTATATGCTCGACATCGGGAGCGCGCGGCGGCGGCACGCTACGGGGCCCTGCGCGCTGCACTGGGCGAGCGGTACGCCCGCTCGACAATCCACAATCGGTCCTGTTCGTTAACGACGCTCGTGGTATTGATGCCACCATCCCTGTAGGATCCTTTTCGATCAAATGTCTGCTGCAGCCTGCCGATGCGTCGACAGCGACGCGAGAAGACAAATGCACATTCCGCTCTACATCGTCTGGAACGATCGCATGCTCATCGACATTTCGATTCTCGATGAGCAACATCGCGGCATGCTGGCCACCATCAATACTCTGTACTACTTCATCTGTCAGGGCTGGGGCTTGCAAGCACTCAAGCCGACGCTCGATATCATCCAGCGCTATGGCGGCTTCCACGCCAAAACTGAAGAAGGGCTTTTGACAAGAGCTGAGTATCCCGAGATCCAACGACATGTATTGACGTACAAACGATTTCTGACGGATACCAACGCGGCGGTCCATGACGCCATCAATGAAAGAGAGCCCGAGATTCTGCTGCGAGTTCTCAAGCAATGGTGGACGAATCACCTTGAGATCGAACATCGACAATTCGCCGATTACTTTCGGCGTTTAGCTTAAATAACTGCTCGTAAATGGGATCTAAATGGCACGGAAATACCAACCATCTCGACCGCAGCCGGGACAGCAATCGCAATCCGCGCAATCCGGGACACCCAATGAGACATGACACGGATGGAAACGAGAGGTGCGGGCCGGGCAAGGGAAACCAATTTTCGCCCCATCGGGCCAAGCGCCAGGTTCGATTGTTATGCGTACCAGCCATTCTTCTCCACGAAATTAGTGGTTCACTACCTGCGTTCAGATCTCTTCCTGCACCAACGATTCGACAGCTGCAAGCGGGTTTAGCGGCTTACCAAGATTATCCTCAACAAACCGCACGAAATCCGGGTGAAAGCGTTCGCGTCGCGGCGCCCACCAAGTCTTGAACGTCACCCCGCGGCTGGCGTAGCGCACCGTATAGCCAACGCGGCTAACCGCGAAGCGTTCGCCGAGATGCACGGCGCGTAGATAGGTGGCTTGCGTCGAATCCCACAGATAGAGCGCGAGTTCGTCCCAGCGGTAACGCTCGGCATCGGATAGTTCGTTGTAATGTTGGATGCCCTTCAGCCAGACCTCGACGTTGTCGGACGACAGCAGCACCTCGCGGAATTGATTGGTTGCATCGCGCAGGGCATCAATTGCGGAGAGTTTCGCCAGCCGATTCGATTGGCGGACCTGCAGCGCCAAGTAGATAACCGAACCCACCATGGCGAGTGCGTTGATGAAGCTGCCGAGATAGCCGAGTTCTTCGATGATGGACATGTGAACTTCCTTTGATTCAGTGTCGGGCCAGTCCCGGCATCCGCGGGCGCCGGCGCCGCGGATCGCAATTCATTGCCGCCTATTCGGTTATTAAGGATGATACCTTTGTCCGAACCCACAACATCGCGCCACCACTCACCAGTAATCCGAGGATTTTAACGATGCCTAATCAAATCAAACCGCGAACGCTTGGCGCCGTCCTCTACCCTGATTTCGAACTCCTCGACTATTACGGCCCGTTGGAAATGTTTGGCTCCGCCGGTCATGGGCTGAAAATCGTGACCGTTGCCGAGAACGTCGGGCCGGTACGTTCGGCGCAGGGACCGAGCACGCTCGCCGAAGTGAACTTCGCGCAGGCTCCAGCGCTCGATCTGATTTTGCTACCCGGTGGGCTTGGCACAATGGAACAGCTGGGTAACACGGTGCTGCTCGGTTTTCTACGTCGGCAAGCGATGCAGGCGGAGATCGTGATGTCGGTTTGTTCCGGATCGGCGCTCTTAGCCAAAGCCGGTCTGCTCGATGGACGCCGCGCCACCTCAAACAAATTATTCTTCAGCCTGGCCACCGCGCAAAGCGACAAAGTTACGTGGGTTGAAACGGCGCGCTGGGTCGAAGACGGCAAGTTCTTCACCTCATCCGGCGTATCCGCCGGCACTGACATGGCGCTTGGCGTTATTGCCAAACTCTACGGTCGAGTACATGCAGACAAGGTCGCGGTGATGACCGAGTATGAGTGGCAGTCCGATGCAGCGCGCGATCCGTTCAGCCAATTTGTAAATCAGGGCGATCTCCAGGAATATCTCGCGATGATTGGGCGCGCTTAGTACTTTCGCCGAACCGCAGTTATTGACATCCCCCGCGTGCGACCCGGACGGATATCGGTGCGCGTATTCCGCTTCGATGAGATCGTCGCAGCGCATCGATATATGGAAAGTAATTTCGCGACGGGCAAGCTCGTCGTCGCGCTCGATTAAGCGTTTTAACCCTTGTTTATTTCCGCCACGAGGCAACGATGATCACAGTACAACGAGTCGATTACACCGAAGAAAGCGGAATTGCGTTCATTCGCATGAATCGTGCGCCGGTGAACGCCATCGATCACCCGATGATCGATGCCATTCACGCCACACTACGCCGCGCCGATCGCAGCCCCGACGTACGCGCAGTGATACTCACGAGTGCGTTACCCGGCATGTTCTGCGGCGGTATGGATCTTAAAATGGTCGCGGGCGGCGATGGCCTCGCGCTCCGCGAGTTCGTGTACAAGTTCTATATGGAAACGATGGATATCCAGTACCGAATGCGTAAACCGACGATCGCCGTGGTTAATGGACCAGCGCGGGGCGCGGGGATGACGCTCTCTATCACCTGCGACATGATCTTGGCGGCGGATGACATCGACCTCGGGTATCCCGAAGTCGATATCGGATTGATTCCCGCCATCCATTACGTGCATCTGCCGCGTCAGATCTCGCGGCACAAAGCATTCGAGTTGCTGTTTACCGGCACACCGATAGCGGCGCGGGAAGCGGCCGACCTCGGCCTTATCAATCACGCGGCCCCGCGCGCCGAACTGATGCCACGCGCGCTGGAACTCGCACAAGTTTTAGCCCGCAAATCGCCGACCATCATGGCCTTGGGCCGCGCCTCCTTTCTGCGCGCCAACGATCTCGATTATCGCCGCAATGTCGAGAATCAAATCGAGACGCTGTGCAATGTGTTCGAAACGGCGGATGGCCGCGAAGGCCTGCGCGCTTTTGTCGAAAAGCGCTCGCCCGAGTGGACCGACCCTCCGAGTCGCGCGGAGACCGACAAGGAGTGAATTAATAGCGTAATTTTCCCACCAGGAGACTCTCATGCCTGACTTCATCGATGAACAACGACGCGCATTGATGCGCACGGCGGTGGCTGGCATGGGCGCCCTTGGCACCGGTGCGGTCATGGCGGAATCTGCCGCGCCAACGGGTGTCACGACGGTGCCGCCAGCATTTGCTACCGACTCGATAATGAAACCGCTGCCCTTCGATCCGGCGCAGCTTAAAGGGCTGTCGGAAAAACTGCTCCGCTCGCATTGGGAGAATAACTATGGCGGCGCCGTCAAAGCGCTCGCCACCGTTAAGCAGCAACTCGCGGCCGCCCTAGTAAAACCGGACATGCCCCCTTTCATCTATAACGATCTAAAGCGCGAGCATTTGATGCGAACGGGATCGGTCGTGCTCCACGATTACTATTTCAAGAATCTTGGGGGTAGGGGGGAGATCGGCGCGCGCGAACGCAAAACCATCGCCGAGTCCTTTGGTAGTTTCGACGCCTGGGAAACCGAGTTCCGCCGGATCGGTTTGGGCCTGGCGGGTGGCTCCGGTTGGGTCGTACTCGGCTTCAATACCCATTTGAACCAGCTCGAAAACTACTGGCTCGGCGATCACGCGCACGGCCCGGCGGCAACCCTCCCGTTGCTGGTGATGGACATGTACGAACACGCCTACCAAATGGACTACGGTGCTGCCGCAGCCAAGTACATCGACGCTTTCTTCGCGAACATTCGCTGGGACGCTGTCGCGGATCGCCTCGCCGCGCTCAATGGCGCACCGCGTAAAAAAGATTCACTGAGCTCTTGATCGGCAATTGCTCGACGCGCGCGAATCCCGCCTCGCGAAACAGCGCGGCGGTGCGCGTAGGACCCATGCAAGCACCGAGTCCCGCGCCATCGTGCGCGATCGACTGCGTCATGCAGTGAAAGACGCTGAAGCCATAGAACATCGCGGCGAGCGAGTTGACGTTTTCTTCAAGATGATCTGAAACGCGCGGCTCGATGACCAGCAAGACGCCGTCCGGCGCGAGGCGAGTGCGGATATCGGTTAGCACGGGGATCGGCGCTGGCAGATCATGAAGCACATCACACAGCGTGATGAGATCGAACTTGGACTTGGCTTCAACCTTGTCGAGGGTGGCGTTAACGAAACGTGGAGCTAATGCGATCCCGGCGCTGGCGGCATTCGCGGTCGCGATAGATTTCGCATCAGGATCAACGCCCACTATTTCACTCACCGGAAACGCTTTGGCGAGCGCAAACACCACATGACCGTTGCCGCAGCCCACATCGAGCGCGCGACCGCCGGCGCGCAATCGCGCGGTCACGTCGGGTAATTGCGCCAGCCAGTAATCGACGAGGCGATGTTCATAGTTGCCGCGATTCATCAGATCGATCGCTTCGCGGCACTCGGGTGCGAAATCGGCGAACGGCACGCCACCGCCATGCCGGAAGGCGTCGATCACGCGTGGCGCCACGGTTAGCAACGGCGGCAACATGCCGAACAGTCCGCCCATGTAGTGATCGGTATCGTCGGAAGCTAGTAGATAGGCATGTTCTTCCGGCAGCGCGAACGTGCCGGCCGCCGTGTCATAATCGAGATAACCGGCAGTCACCATGCCTTTTAACCATTCTTCAACGTAGCGGGCCTGGAGGCCGCTTGCCGATACGACATCATCAACGGTCATTGCACCGTTGCCGGCCATCGCCTTGAACAGGCCAGTTTGGGTTCCGACATGGGCAAGTCCCACCGCCATGCCGCCGGCCATATCGCGAAAGACGCGGTCAGCCATGTCCTTCATTTTCTCTTTATTCATACAGCTAGTCCTCGCACGATAAGGCGTTAGGTCGGGGTTGTCGGCGTCTAAGAATAAGGCGGCACATTATGCCCTCAAGTAAATCGGAGTGGGCGCCGTTAACGGCCTTACCGAGATCACATGCATTGGATAATGCATTCGACCCTAATCATGTCCATTTATCGAAAAATTCCGCGCGGCTTGACGTTGATCGAGCTCATGCTCTGCATCATCGTCGCGGGTTTTTTGTTAACGATAGGGATGAATACGTACAACCACTATATCGAGGACGCGAAGATAAAGTCGACGACGCTAGAAATGACCAGCATTGAGGCGGCGATCGAACGCTATGTCTTCGATGAAAATATTCTCCCTGCTGCCTTAAGCGATATCTACCAGCCGCTGCCCCAGGACGCGTGGGGCAGCCCGTTCGAGTATCTTCGTTTACGGCCGTCGTCTAAGGGTTCTAAAGGTAAGGCGCGCAAGGACCACAACCTGGTACCCATCAATTCCGATTACGACCTGTATTCCAGTGGACCGGATGGCCAATCAGTTGGACCGCTCACCGCCAAAGCGAGCCGTGATGACATCGTGCGTGGGAATAATGGATCGTACGTCGGACCAGCCGCTGAGTACTGACCTGGCTTAAAGCGGCCAGTGTCGTAACGCGCGGTGCCCGTCATGCAATCGCCCCCGCCGGCTTGGCGATCGCGACTCGGCCGCCGCGTCGCGGCACTCTTTACGGTTGCCGCCTTGATCCCGGCGATCGTGCTCGCCGTATTGTCGTTTAGGGAAATCACCGACGAAACCAGCGCGCTCAATCATAAAAATCGCTTTCAATTCACCAAAGCCGGCGCACTTTACTTCCATGGCTGGATGACCGAACGGGCGCGCACCCTTACGCTCGCGATCGAAGATTGGGAACGTCACGCCGCCGACGGCCGGCCGACTGATTCTGAACGTCGACTCCCGTCGGGCGTATTACGCATCGCGACAGAGGTTGGCTTAAGCAAGTATCAGCGTGATCTTCTCGCCGAGCGCCGAATTGTGGTATCGACCCAGGCGATCTCGGCGAACATGTCACGCGTACAACTATTTCAACGAGCCCTTGGCACGCCACGCGCCACCTTGTTCGCCTTCGAACTCACCGGCACACCCGACCTCGGCGTCGTGTTACCACCGGAATATCGCTATTGCCTACGCAACGAAGTGCAAGCGTACGTATTCTGCTCGGCGCCGCCCCCTGCCGATTGGGAACGATCTGTCACCAGCACCCCGCGCAGCGCCGGCTACCAGGAAGGACGAGTCGCCACCGCTGCTGGCGACACACAGGTCGCGACCTGGCGGTTGTTCATGGATGAATCTTTCGGCGTCGGCGATTGGCAAATCGTGACCTGGCAAACCGGCGACTACGAATCCTTCTCACCGGCGTACTTCCTGCGCACGAATGCGCCGATTTTCGGATTCAGTGTGATTATCGTGCTGCTGCTAACGTTGATCGCGCTCAGGCGCTCACTCGCGCCGATTCGCGGCCTCACGGATTTTGCGGAAGAAATGACCAAGGGCAATTTGCGCGCTCGCATAGAACTTAAAACGGGCGACGAAATTGAGCGGCTGGGCAACTCCTTTAACCAAATGGCGTCACAACTCGAGCGCCACTTCAAGGCGCTCGAGGATTCCGCAGCCATCGATCACGCCATCCTCGCGTCCTTCGATGCCCATCAAATCGTGGCGCTGATCCTGCGCCATGTCTTCGCTCAAGCCTTAGGCGACGCGGTAGCCGTGGCACTCAAATCCGAGGGCGAGATAACTTATGGCTTGAAATCCCTCGCCGTGGAGAAATTCGACCAAGCACTGGATGACAGTGGATTCGACACGTTGTGCCGCACGTCGCATCCGCTAGAACTAGAAACGGCAGGGGCCTGGGCGAGATCGTTACGCGCGCTCGGGGCCGCCAACGCCCTGGTGATCGCGCGCCAAGTTGAAATGAATTACGGGGTGGTGTTAGTCATCGCCGATGTGAATGGCGGACATCTCACTTCACAAAATGAAACCGCGCTAAACGATTTCGCAGATCGAATTGCGCTGGCGCTCTCCAACCGCGCGATTCAACAGAAAGTTGCGTATCAGACTTATCACGATGCGTTGACAGAATTGCCGAATCGAGAACACCTCCTCGCCGGATTGAAATCGACTTTGACCCTTGCACAGGATGAACAGGCGAGCGCTGCATTGCTCGTGATCGATCTCGATGATTTCAAGGCTTTCAATGATAGTCTGGGGTATGCGGCAGGTGATGCAATGCTGTGCCAGATTGCCGACCGACTGCGCACGCTGGCTATACCACCGTGTCAGGCAGTGCGCTTGCGGGGCGATAAATTCGCGATCTTGGTTCCCGCGCTGCCGCCGAATGAAGGCGCCGCGGTCGCTCGGATCCGGGAATTGACCGATACCGTGCATGCCGCGGTTTCCGCGCCATTGATAACCAATGAAGCGTGCTTGCGGCTCAGTGCAAGTATCGGCGCCGCACTCTATCCACGCGATGCGGCCGATGGTGAAGCGCTGCTGAAGTGCGCCGAAAGCGCGGTTGAACAAGCCAAGACGGCGGTCGTCAATCAGCGCTTCCGGTTTTATTCGGAAGAATTGAACACGCGGACCTTACGTTCGCTGGCGCTCCGCAATGCGTTACGGCAGGCCATCGACGAGCGTGCGTTTGTGCTGCACTATCAGCCCAAAGTGGATGCCAAATCATCGCGCGTCGTCGGCTGCGAAGCCCTCGTGCGCTGGCAACATCCAGAACGCGGACTGGTCATGCCGGGCGAATTCATCGTCGAAGCCGAGCAGAGTGGCTTAATCGTGGAGTTGGGCCAGCTAGTCCTCGAACAAGCCTGCCGTCAGCTGCGTCAATGGCGCGATCGTCATGGCCTCGAGAACTTCAAGATGAACGTCAATCTGGCGGCACGTCAGTTCGAAGCCCCGGATCTGGTCACGCGAGTCGCGGCCTGTTTGCGGGCGACAGCGATCCCCGCCGCCGCCATTGAATTGGAAATTACTGAAACGGTTGCCTGCGCCGATATGTCGCGAACTATCGAATACATGGAGCGGCTGCGCGCAATTGGTCTGTCACTGGCATTGGACGACTTCGGAACGGGGCATTCGTCCTTGAAATATCTCCAGCGCATGCCCATTCAGGTCATTAAGATCGACCGCTCATTTGTGATCGAAATCGGCAAAGGCTCGAAAGGCGAGGCAGTAATCGATTCGATCCTGACCCTGTGTCGCCGGCTCGGCATGCACTCGGTGGCGGAAGGCGTCGAGACCAGCGAACAGTGCGATTATTTGCGCGCTCACGATTGTGATCTGATTCAGGGCTATTTGTTTAGTCGCCCGCTCCCCGCCGAGGTCTTCGAAACTTATCTGATACAAGATCTCGCGCGGCGTAATGGTGACCCAGACCTACCGCATCTTCGCGCGGTTGGATATTGATATGGACGCTTGATCTTACTTGTGGGAGCGGCTTCCACAATACACGCTGCGGAGCCGCCAATAGCGGGGGAACTAGCCAGATTCAGAGCGGATAATCGATTCCTTCCCGTCCACTTCCAGTATAAAAAATTCCGAGGATGACTCTATTAGCCGTGCAAACGGCGGGTAGCGAAATATGCTGCTACTCGATCGCGGATCCAGCAGCATCGGCAATAGGCGTCCGCCGGGGCGCAGCGTTACCCGCAAGGCGCCGGGCTCAACCTGTCGCTCGCGCTCGGTTTCGTCGAGCACCATAAAGCCTTCGTGCACCGTGCGACCGCGACCAAAGCGACGTGCCTTAACCCGCAATCGGATCGCGGTGTTTACCACCGTGAACGGAGACCGATGCCGCGCGAGCAGCGCGGCCACCGGCGCAGTGTGGGCGGTGACGATATATTCCGCCGGCAACTCAATGGTGTGGTGCGTCGCCACCGCGCGGTGATTGCGAAAGGTGAGTGCGACCCGTTCCGCGTTGTCGCGGCGGCGGAGCGGAATCGTGATCACGGGATCGGCGGTATCCAGCACGTATTCACTGCGTAAAGGCCACGGTTCGAGCGCGTTTGTCGCACGCTGCGTATCGATTAACGGGACGATGGCCGCGTGCCGCGCGTGGATCACTTGTAAAAACTCGCGCATGCACAGCAATTGCTTGTCGGTTCGCACCGCGATATTGCGATAGGTGGGATGCGGATCCGCCTGCGGTTCCATCGGCGTTTCGAGCAGCAGCGACAACGTGCCGTGTAGGGCGGCTTTGTTTCGAAAGCGACGAATGCTGAGTCCACCGTTGGTAATCGGTTGGGTGGTCGAACTTATCTCACGGATATAGCGCTGCGTCGGCAAGCCCCGCGCCGACACGGCACCGATCAGCGCAGGTAATAGTTCGTCTTCGGCGTAAGCGCGCAAGGCAGCCGGGATCGCCGGCGAATTCCCCACATCAAACTGGGCCTCGAACTCGGTCACATAGCCTTCACGCCCGAGGGTCTTGCGCTTCAGGATGGCCGACTCGTGCGCGTCCAGGATCACATCGGGCGCGAACTTCGCGACCACTGTATCCAACGCCACGCTCTCGGATTGCGAGAGCAACACAAAATCGCGATTAATGTTTATCGCATTGGCATTTTTACTTGAATCCAGTTCGCGGCCATCGGGGTTCGCGTTGGGGATCAGCATGAACTCGATAGCCTCGCGCAATGGCGCGAGATCGCCCAGTAGGATCGCGCGCGCCAACATGAGGAGCGCTTCGGCACCCGCCGCCTCGGATGCGCCGTGTTGCGAGCCCACCATGAGTACACGTAAGGCGCGTGGGTGAAGCGCGGCTGGCCGGGTGGATGCAAGGTTTAGCGCAAGCAGCGGATGTCCCAGCGCGGAATGACCAAGCGCAGCTACGCGTACGCCGGAACCCTCTGTCACCAGACACCGCAGAAACTCAGCGATCTCTTCCGAGCGCGAATAACGGCTAAAGCCATGCTGCTCAAGCGGGGTCGCCAATCGCGTCACGGGGCTAAGCGAGTCGCACCTTTGAAGGTGCGATAAATAAAGAAATCCTCATCGGGCTTTAACAATGCCGCATATTCTGGCGTGCGAAACACACTGCTGGTCGAGCGCGGATCGAGCAACAGCGCCGCGTAACGGCCATTCGGTTGCGCGAGATCAATCAGTAGATTATGCGGCGACAGATCGATGCTGGCTTTGGTTTGTTGCGTGTTCTCCCAACGCGCCGCTGCATTGCTGACCGGGCCAAAGCGGCTCGCGATCACTTCAGCCGTCAACGGTTGCGACACACTCCAGAAATTGATGTCGTGACGCTCGAGGAGCTCGCGCAGCACCTCCGTGTGCGCGGCAATCACCAGCATTGGTGGATAGGGCATGACTTGATCGGCGATTACTTTTCTATGATCACGAAATTCGTGGTTCTCTAATTTGCGGGTCGCTAGTCGCCGTAAGGGAATGGCGACAGTCGGGTGTGTGGCATCTTCGACGTAAGCGGCAAATAATGTTAGGGGTTCTGAATGCAAGACCGCGCGCGCCGCGCGTACGTGTTCTGCGATTTCCGCACGCCGCTCGTGCACGAGATCAAGAAAAGCATGAATGCATTTCAACTGACGGTCCACACGCACGGCGATGTTGCGATAAGTCTTGAAAGTGTCGGTGCGCGAATCGAGTTTAGTCTCGACCAGAAACGACACCGCGCCGCTCAACGCCGCGGTGTTCCGAAAATTTCGCAGCGTTAGCCCACCGTTCGTAATCGGTTGTTTGAGGCTCGTGATTTCGCCGATGTAACGTTGCGCGGGCAGTCCGCTCTGCGTCACGCGCGCAAGCAGCGTGGGTAACAGTTCAGTTCGCGAAAAATCGCGTACCGCGGCCGGAATGGCCGGGTTATTGCCAACTTCGAACTGCGCATCAAAGTCCGTGAGAAAACCATCGCGCGCCAAGGATTGGCGCTTCAACACCGCGGATTCATGCGCATCGAGAACTACCTGGGGCGCGAAACGCGCGAGCGCTGTCTTCAGCACGCGACTCTCAGGCTGCGACAGCAGCACGAAATCCGTGTTGAGATTGACGTGATTGGCGTTCGATCGGCGACGCAGATCGCGGCCGTCAGGATTCGCGTTCGGAATCAGGATGAGTTCCAAATCGCGCAGCAATGTATTCTGCTTCGCGGAGGCCAGATCAAGCGCGATTTCGAGCAGTGCTTCGCCTCCCGCCGGTTCTGCCGCGCCATGCTGCGAACCCACCACCAGCACTTCAAGGCGCTCGGTGCTGCCCTTCCCGCGCGCACGTAAACGCAGCGCTTCGATGTCGCGCCCTTGCACGGATTGCCCGATGATCTCTTTGCTCACAAGCGCCGGATAACGCGCGGCTAGCGCGTCCATAAAGGCCGACATCTCACTCGACGTGCTAGCGCGCGAGTAATGGGCGTGCGCGAGCGGCGTCACCAACCGGCGTTCCGTCGCCGCGATCGGGGGGCTGGCCAACAATTGCCCGCCGAGCGCGAGAATAAATACTCGCATCACGCAGACCGGATTTACTGCGAAGTTGGCGCGCAGAACACTCGAGTGGGTATCGGTCATTACCCCCGTAGTTTAAACCGTTGGATCTTACCGGTCGCGGTTTTCGGCAACTCCTGCGTGAAGGTGATCCACCGTGGATATTTATGCGGCGCGAGCAAGGCTTTCACATGCGCTTTGAGTGCGACTTCAGTCTCGGGATCCGGCGTTTCACCCTCGTTTAAGACGACGACGGCTTGCGGCTTGGTCAGACCATCTTCATCTTGGCGGCCGACGACGGCTGCCTCGAGCACCGCGGGATGAGTCATCAACGCGGCTTCCACTTCGAATGGCGATACATACTGCCCGCTGACCTTCAACATATCGTCGGTGCGCCCGCCATAGGTGTAGTAGCCCGCGGCATCGCGAGTGTACTTGTCGCCAGCACGAGTCCACGGACCCATAAAGGTGTCGCGCGATTGCGCGCGATTGTTCCAATACATCAATGCCGCGGTGGGGCCATTGATCTGCAATTCGCCAAGTTCATCGGCGCCGACTTCGTCACCGTTTTCGGCGCACAGTCGAATCTGATAACCCGGGACCGGCTTGACGGTGGTGCCGTAGCGAACTTCGCCCACGCGATTCGATAGAAAGATGTGCAACATCTCGGTTGAGCCAATGCCGTCCAAAATGTCGACGCCGTAGCGCGCGGTGAAGCGACGACCCACTTCCGCGGGTAGTGCTTCGCCGGCCGAAGTGCAAACGCGCAGCGTTAAGGACTGTGTCGGTGGCGCGTCGGCGCTGGCAAGCATCGCCGCGTAGAGTGTCGGCACGCCGTAGAACACACTCGGTTTTAATTCCGTTAGCCGCTTAAAGACCGCGTCCGGTGTCGGGCGCTCCGCCATCAAGATGGCCGTGGCGCCCACGGCCAACGGAAAACTCAAACTATTGCCAAGACCGTAAGCGAAGAAGAGTTTGGCGGCGGAGAAAACGATGTCGTGTTCGGACAATTTCAAAATTGGCCGCGCGTAAAGTTCGGCGGTGTGGATCAAGCTCGAATGGTGATGCACCGTGCCCTTCGGTACACCTGTGGAACCCGACGAATACAGCCAAAAGCACGGTTCATCATTCGTGGTCGGCGCCGACGAAGCCTCTGTCGATTCCTTACTCATTAAGGCCTTAAGATTAGTTTGCGGCGGGGTACTGTCGCCGGACACGATTACTTGACGCAGATGCGGCGCGTCGGCGATCGCCGGTTCAAAGCGTGCGTACAACGATGCCGAAACGACGAGCGCTTTTGCGCGACTATCATTCAGCATGAATCGATAGTCGTTGGTGGTGAGCAGCGTGTTGGCGGCGATGGGCACGATGCCAGCTTTTATCGCGCCTAAAAACACCGCCGGGAAATCGATGGTGTCGAGCAGCGCCACCATCACGCGATCTTCCTGGCCAAGTCCTAGCGCGCGCAGCGCATTGGCCGTCTGATTTACGCGCGCGGCTAATTCACCGTAGGTGTAGCTGCCAGCATCATCGATATACGCGAGCTTGCTCGTACGTCCCGCGAGTAAATTCCGCTCAATTAGATCGAAAGCGGCGTTGTAAGTGCGCGGAATGTGAATGCGCGGCGGCGATACACTGTGATCCGCGGTGGATAAAAGAGCACTCACGAAAGCTCCTTTCGAGTAAATCGTCAATAATCCCCACCATCAATCCCCTCACCCCGGCCCTCTCCCGCAAGGGGAGAGGGAGTGTGGCCTTTCCCTCTCGCGTCGACCATCGCCGTCCAATCCCCTCTCCCCTTGCGGGAGAGGGCTAGGGTGAGGGGGCAAAAAACCCTTACGCACTAACAACACCCAACGTTTTCGCCTGCTCAAACCACGGCCCAACCCAAGCCGCGGCAGCTTCTTCTGGCATCACGCCAGAAGAAGCATCATGCGTTAGCACGTCACCAATGCGAGTGGCGCCGAGCTTGGTCAGTATCTGATCAAAGCGGCGGCCGCCGAAGCAATAAGTTTGGGCGTGCGACGTATCCCCAAGGGAAATCAGGCCGTAGCGCACCGCCGAGAGATCTGGCCGATCTTTCACCAACGACTCGTAAAGCTTTTTGGAATTGGCCGGGACATCGCCGTAGCCGTAAGTCGACATGCATATAAGGTAGAGCGCGTCGGCTTCGAAGACCGTCGCATCGAGTTCGTCCATTTGCAAAATCGCGGCCTTAACGCCCTGCTGTTCCAGGTTGAATAAGGCCTCTTCAGCGACGTACTGCGTGTTGCCGGTAGTGGTGCCGACAAGAATTCGGACGGACATGGCGTTCTCCCAAGCACGATGACGAAATTTCACGACGTCCGCGCTTGCCGCCCGGACGCTTAGTGGATTATATTTCAGTTTCCAAATAATCAAAGCATTATATTGCATTCATGCGACGAACCTCAGAGATCGCCAGAACTATTGAACCCGAGCCCCTGCAGTCGACGCCCGCGACAGACGGAACCGCGCTCCTCGACAATCTTGGCGCGCGTGTACGTCAAGCGCGGGCTAGGCGTGGCACCAGTCGCCGCCTGCTCGCGACGCAATCGCAGGTCTCGGAACGCTACCTCGCTGATCTCGAAACCGGCCGCGGCAACGCGTCGGTCCTGGTGTTACAACGAATCGCCGGAGCGCTCGATCTTAGTCTGGCGGAGTTAGTCGACGAGCGAGCACCACCGCCGATTGAACTCGTCTTGCTCCAAGAATTACTGAAGAGTCTGCCCGCCCCGGCGCTCGGACGAATTCGTCGCCAGTTGCAGCGCGAGTTCGGTGAACACCACGCGCCACGTGCTGAGCGCGTGGCGCTGCTGGGCTTACGCGGCGCCGGAAAGTCCACACTGGGCGCGAAGCTCGCGATTCGTCTGGCATGTCCCTTCGTGGAACTCGATCGCGAGATCGGGTCCGCGGCTGGCACCTCGCTCGAAGAATTGTTTTTACTCTACGGGCAAAGCGCGTACCGTCGCTTCGAACGGCGGTGTCTGGAAACAGTGGTGAAAAGCCACCCGCGCTGCGTGATCGCGACTGGCGGCAGTATTGTCTCGGCACCCGACACCTACGCGCTGCTCCTGAGCGCCTGCCACACGGTATGGCTCAAAGCGGCGCCCGAGGAACATATGTCGCGGGTGATCGCGCAAGGCGATATGCGGCCGATGGCGGGGCACGCCGAGGCCATGGACGATCTGCGCGGCATTTTGAACGAACGCGGGCCAAGCTATGCGCAAGCCGACGTGACCCTCGATACCTCGGGTAAAGATCTTTCGACCGTGTTCGAGGCGCTGGTGGCGGCGCTCAACACCCATCCCATTAACGGCAAGGAGTGACACAGCATGAATGCTGTTCTACAAGCATCGACCCCGACGAATTATGTGCTGTATGACCGCAGTCCAGACTCTTACGCGCACTGGCGCGTGAGTTACGAAGGCAGCGTCGCCACGCTCGCGATGGACGTCGCCGAAGATAAGGGTATTAAGCCCGGCTATAAGCTCAAGCTTAATTCGTACGACCTCGGCGTGGACATGGAACTCTACGATGTCTTGCAGCGCATTCGCTTCGAACATCCCGAGGTCAGCGTGGTGGTGCTCACCAGCATGAAGGAACGCATGTTTTGCTCGGGCGCCAACATCTACATGCTGGGACTGTCGAGTCACGCGTGGAAGGTGAATTTCTGCAAGTTCACCAACGAAACGCGTAACGGGATCGAGGATTCTAGTCTTCATCAAGGCTTGCGTTTTCTCGCCGCCGTTAACGGCACCGTCGCCGGTGGTGGTTACGAACTCGCACTCGCCTGCGATGAAATTTTGATGATCGATGATCGTTCGTCGACCGTGAGCTTGCCGGAGGTGCCGCTGCTGGGCGTGCTGCCCGGGACCGGCGGGTTAACGCGCTTGATCGACAAACGCCGCGTGCGCCGTGATTTAGCGGATGTGTTTTGCACCACCAGCGAAGGCGTGCGCGGCGATCGCGCACAACAATGGGGTCTGGTCGACCATATCGCCAGGCCGCAACAATTCAAAGACGCGACGGCGGCGCGAATTCAAGCGCTGAGCGCCGCCGCGCCACGCGGTGCAGCCGGTCAAGGCATCACGCTGACGCCGTTGACGCGCGTGATCGATGACGGCGGGCTGCATTACGTACAGGTTGATGTCAGCCTTGATCGCGCAGCACGCACCGCGACCATCACGATCACGGCGCCTGACACGGCAGGCCCCGTTGATGTCGTCGGCATTCATGCCGCGGGCGCCGCGTGGTGGCCGCTTGCAATGGCGCGCGAACTGGATGACGCGATTCTGCTGCTACGCTTGAACGAACTCGAGATCGGCACGTGGATCTTGAAGACTCGCGGCAAGGCCAGTGTCGTGCTCGAGATTGATGCGATTATTGCCGCCAACGCGCGCGACTGGTTCGTTGCCGAAACGGTCGGCATGTTGCGGCGAACGCTGGCGCGCCTCGATGTTTCATCGCGCACGTTGTTCGCGATTGTGGATCAAGATTCCTGTTTCGCCGGCACCCTCGCCGAACTGCTGCTGGCTGCCGATCGCAGCTACATGCTCCAATTACCGGATACGCCGGAAGAAGCGCCTCACATCACATTATCAGCGGCGAATTTTGGTCGTTATCCGATGGTCAATCATCAGACTCGGTTGCTCACTCGCTTCTGTGGCGAGACCGCGCCAGTGGCTGCGGCCAAGGCGCGCGTCGGTGAGGCGGTCGATGCGGGAGCAGCGCTCGCGCTCGGACTCATCACCTTCGCGCCGGACGATATCGATTGGGCCGGCGAAGTTCGCATCGCCGTGGAGGAACGCGCGAGCTTGTCACCCGATGCGCTGACCGGCATGGAGGCGTCGTTACGTTTTGGCGGTCAAGAAAGCATGGAAACGCGCGTCTTCGGTCGCTTGTCCGCCTGGCAAAACTGGATTTTCATTCGACCCAACGCGGTCGGCGAACACGGCGCACTCAAAGTTTTTGGCACCGGTAGCAAGGCGCAATTTAATTGGGAACGGGTTTAACCCGCGGCAGCGAGGCAAGCTATGAGCATTAATTACAGCGAACGCATTCCGAACAACGTCAATCTCGCGAGCGATCGCACCTTGCAACGCGCGTTGGAACATTGGCAGCCGCGTTTCATCGAATGGTGGAACGAGATGGGTCCGCAATTCGGCGGCAACGATGTGTATTTGCGCACGGCCATTGGCGTGGACGTCGAAGGCTGGGCGAGCTATGGCCGGGTGAAGATGCCGGATTATCGCTGGGGCATTTTTTTAGCCGATCAGGATCCGGCACGCACGATTGGCTTTGGCGATCTGTTGGGCCAACCGGTGTGGCAACAGGTGCCGGGCGAATTTCGCGCGCAGTTCCGCCGCTTAATCGTTACTCAAGGCGATACCGAGCCGGCCTCGGTCGAGCAACAACGTCTGTTGGGCCTCACCTGTCCGTCGCTTTACGATCTGCGCAATTTGTTTCAGGTCAATGTCGAGGAAGGGCGGCACCTGTGGGCGATGGTGTATTTGTTACACGCCTACTTCGGACGCGATGGGCGCGAGGAAGCCGAAGAATTACTGTCGAGGCATTCAGGTGATGTCGACAAACCGCGCATCTTGGGCACCTTTAATGAGCCGATCGATGATTGGTTATCGTTTTTCTGCTTTACGTATTTCACCGATCGCGACGGCAAGTATCAATTGAAGAGCCTCGCCGAATCGGCGTTCGATCCGCTGGCGCGCACCTGCCGCTTCATGTTGACGGAAGAAGCGCATCACATGTTTGTCGGCGAAACCGGCTTAAGCCGCGTGGTCCGCCGCACCTTGGAGTTGATGAAAGAACAGAACACCGACGATCCGGCGAGCATTCAATGCGCGGGCGGTATCGACTTCCCATTGCTGCAGCGGTATCTCAACTTTTGGTTCACGTCGTCGCTCGATTTGTTCGGCTCCGAAGTTTCGTCGAACGCCGCCACCACGTTCGCCAATGGGATTAAAGGCCGGCCCGACGAAGGCCTCTATACCGAGCACGTGTGCCTCGATGCGAGCTATGAACTCACCGTCCCGGACGACGCGAACTCAACCAGAATCGAACAAGTTCCCTTGCGTAACGCGATGAACGAAGTCGCACGCGGTGCCTACGTGAAGGACTGCGAGATGGGCATGAAGCGCTGGAACATGATGATTAAACGCGCCGGCGTCAACGTCGTCCTAACCCTGCCCTCCACACAGTTTCGGCGCGGCATTGGGTCGTGGGCCAACATTCCGACTGACCTGCAAGGCCGCCGAATTTCCGAGGCCGCCTACGCCGAAGGGCTAACGCTTTGGTTGCCGAGCGAACCCGATCGCGCGCACGTCAAAAGCTTGATGCAAAGAGTCGTCACGCCGGGCAAAATGGCCGGATGGATCGCACCCCCTGATCGCGGCATTAACAATATGCCGATCGCGTACGAGTACGTGCAGCTGTGATCCCCCTCACCCTAGCCCTCTCCCTCAAGAGGAGAGGGGACAGGACGAAATGGTCAACGCAGCGTCGAACGACACACTCCCTCTCCCCTTGCGGGAGAGGGCCGGGGTGAGGGGAAAATAAGAAGAACTTTTCGCACCAACAATTTTAATTCCTGAGGAGACTCCGATGGCATCGGGCGTATTCAAACTCGGCGTACTAAAACTAGGCTGCATCGGCGCGGCTCCCCTTCTCGATCTGCTGCTCGACGAACGTGCCGATCGCGAAGATCTTGAAGTTCGCGCTTTCACCTGCGGGGCCAAACTCGATCCGGAATCTTGCGCCGAACCAACCGCCGCAATCCTCGCCTATCAACCACAACTCCTATTACTGGTCAGCCCCAACGCCGCACTCGGCGGCCCCGCGAATTCGCGCAAAGCGGTGGCAGCGGCCGGGATCCCACTGATCACGCTCTCCGATGGCCCGTCGAAAAAAGCTTTCTTCAAGAAAAACGACGAGGGCAAACAGGTGATGAGCGTGCCGGACGGACAGGGCTTCATGATTTTTCCGGCGGATTCGATGATCGGCGCGCGGCGCGAGTTTCTCGATCCCACCGAGATGGCGCTGTTCAATGCCGATCTGATCAAGGTGTTGGCCGCGACCGGCGTATTGCGTTTGGTGCAAACCGAACTCGATCGCGTGATTGAGTCGCTCAGGGCCGGTACCGCACCGACGTATCCGCGCATCACCGTTACGCCCGACAAGGCGGTGGCCGCGGGTGGTTTCGGCAATCCGTACGCGGCGGCCAAAGCGTATGCCGCACTATCGATCGCCGAGTCGACCTCGGCGGTCACCGCCGATGGCTGCTTCAAGGAACAAGATCCGGCGCGCTATATCCGCATGGTCGCTGCGGGCCACGAGATGATGCGCAGCGCCGCACGCTTGGCCGACGAAGCGCGAGAGTTGGAAAAAGGCGCTGACAGTGTGCTCCGAACGCCGCATGGCAGCACCGGCGCCGTGCGACAGAAGACTCGTCTCGACGCGAAGCCTGAATAGCCAAGTGGCTTCCAGGAGGTGGGGGCATGGGCGTGGGCTGCTAATGTGGGAGCGGCTTTAGCCGCGAATGGAAGGCTCTCGAAAATTCGCCGCTAAAGCGGCTCCCACAAATCCAGTGTGCGTGGTGGAGCCTGTACTGTGGGAGCGGCTTTAGCCGCGAATCCTGGTTGCCTGGACGAGGATTGAAGGCTTGAACGATTCGCCGCTAAAGCGGCTCCCACACCGCGATTAGCGAATTATCAAAGTTCGTTGCGGGACGCGACGTTAGCTCGGGACGACCTTCAGCAGTGCATCCCCAAACTCCGCTTCCATCTCGCGCCGCACGCGCACCGCTTCCTGCGTCGCATCGATATCGACATCGGTCCACGTCAGCGGGGCGCCACGCGCCACCCGCCGTATGAGGCGGCAATGATGCGCGAGCCCGATCGGCAACGCCCCACGCGCCACCGAATCCGCGGCCGGCATTAATTTACCCCACACGCGATGGCCGCCTTCACCGTCGAGGATTTCGCCGGCCGCGAGGTCGCGTTTGGCGGTGGCGACTACATCGCCGTGCCACGCCCGCGGCGCGCCGGTCGGTTCGCCGCGTAATGCCACACTGGCGATGGAGATGCCGAGCTCGAGTCCGATCAAATGATAGGGCTTATACATTGCTGCATAACGACCGCTCTCGTCAGTCTTAAGGCCGTATTCCGCGAAACAGCGCATGACATAATCGGTCGGTGCTTCAAACACCGTGTACACCCCCCAGCGCAGGTCGCGCGCGAGGCGGCTACCGTCACGTTCTAAACTCGACACGACTTCGACCATGCCTTTGTCGTCCAACACCCCTCCGACCGCACGCGGGCGGAGCACTGTCGGTAGCGCGTCAACATCGCAGGCCGGGAACGTGAGCCCGTCGCGCGGTGGCGCAAGACCCGTCGCATTCGCGACCGCGGCCATCTCGATGCCGGACTTGGTGCCATCGAGAAAGGAGTTGAACATCTGCGCATTGAGGCCGCCCTGTGTGGCTTGTTCCGCGGTTAAACCGTAGTACTGCCACACGGTGTCTGGCGTCGAGTCATGATAAATCGGTAAATACTTGGTGCCCTTGCCAGCCGCTACCACGTCAAAGCCTGCCGCGCGGGCCCAATCCACGATTTCGCAGATTAGCGCCGGTTGATCGCCGTAAGCCAAGGAATAGATCACGTTCGCGGCCTTGGCCCGCGCCGCGAGTAAGGGGCCGGCCAACACATCGGCCTCGACGTTTACCATCACCACATGCTTGCCATGCGCACTCGCTTTCAGCGCGTGATGCACGCCAGCCGCCGGATTGCCGGTCGCTTCGATCACGACTTCGATCTCGTCAACGGCGAGTAATTCGTCTGCGTTGTCGGTGAGGTAGGTGGTGCCATTGGCCAATGCTTGGGCATAACTACTCGCCGCGGCTTTTTCAGGCGGCCAGCCGACTCGCTGCAACGCTTCGATGACTCGGCCGGGGGCGAGATCGGCCACCGCCACCACGTGCATGCCCGGGGTGCGCGCCACTTGCGCCAGAAACATCGTGCCGAATTTGCCGGCGCCAATGAGCCCAATGCGGATTGGTTTATTCGCCGCGGCGCGTTTCAGCAACAGGGCGTGTAAATTCATCTGCCCTGGCCTTAAGCGGCGGCGCGCGCCAATTCGCGGAGGCAATCGTCGGCGAGCGGTTCAATCGGTGCGAAGTCGCGATGCGCGATCCATTCCGGACGTTTGAACTGACGAATGTGATTGTCGACATGACACAGACTTAAGTAGACGATCGTGCGATCGAATGGCGACATATTCGACGGGCTGCCATGCACCAGATTGCCATGAAACAAAATGACCGAGCCCGCGCGGCCTTTCGGCGCGACCAAACCGCCTTCTTTGACGAGCCGGCTAATGGTGTCGTTATCGATCGTCCATAACGGATAACTGGTGGTTTGGAGATCATGACCGGCCTTGAGCGTACCTTGTTGGTGACTGCGCGGAATGAACATCAGCGCGCCGTTGAACTCGGTGACCTCTTCCAGAAACAGCGCGATGTTC
Organism: Gammaproteobacteria bacterium; assembly: GCA_016191285.1. Classification (GTDB taxonomy): domain Bacteria; phylum Pseudomonadota; class Gammaproteobacteria; genus CAIKBL01. The sequence continues at coordinate 96,180 of JACPPA010000014.1, read as the reverse complement.
ATGGCGCGCGGCTCGGGCATTAGATCGTCCCGCGCCCAGGTGCCGTAGTCCTGATGCCATTGCCAGACATCGCCGTTGAACGCGGCCTTGGCATTGATCTTGTACTGATGCATGTACACGCCACCGCCCAGGATCTGCATGATGGGTAAGATCAGTCGGGGATGGCGCCCCAGGCGCCGATAGGCTTCATTGTAGTAATGGGCCGCGAACGCGGTGCGGGCGGTTTTTTCGTCCTTCTCGCGCACCACTTCCCGGCGCTGCATCGCAAAAATTTTGTGCGCCTCGCGGTTTAAGACGCCGGTTTCGGCAGTGTCGAAGACGTCCGGCAGAAAGAGGTAACCCAGGTCTTCAAACTGGGCGAGTTGGGCACGAGTTAATTCCATACAAGCGCTCCGCGCGGTTGCGTCCCGTGATTGGGATGCCGACAATCGTTGCACGGAGCATACAACGATTTAGCGGACGATAAGCAAGGATCGGAGGCACGAGTAATGGCGAAGTTGCGGATCGGGTTTGTAGGATTGGGTGCACTGGGCGGCGCGATTGCGATTCGCCTGCAGCAAGCCGGGCATAGCCTCATGGTGTGGGGTCGGACTCCGTCAAAACTAAGGCCTTGGGTGCACGGTAATACGACCGTTGCGGCCAGCCCAGCTGAACTCGCGGCGAGCTGCGATCTGGTGATCACCTGCGTGACCGATACCGCCGCGATCGAGGAGGTGGTGTTCGGCGTGAATGGCATCGCCGACGGTGCGCGAACCGGCACCGTGCTTCTCGACCACTCCACTATTCACCCGGTGGCGACGCGGGCGTTCGCCGCGCGGCTGTGGCAAGCCTCCGGCATGACCTGGGTCGACGCGCCGGTCACCGGTGGCGTGGTAGCCGCGGAGGCTGGTCGCTTAGTCGTGATGGCGGGCGGTGACGAGGCCAGCATCGCAACGGTGCGTCCCGTGCTCGACGCCTATAGTCTGCGACTCACGCGGATGGGCGACGTCGGCGCGGGTCAAGCGACCAAGATCGCCAATCAAATGATCATCGGTGGCAATCTCGCGGTGGTCGCCGAAGCGTTGAATTATTGCGCGAACTTCGGCGTTTCAGCGCCCATGCTCCCGGATGCGTTGGCCAACGGCTGGGCGGATTCGGCCGTGTTGCAACATCATGCACGGCGCATGGCGGCGGCCGATTACAGCGCTGAAGTGAACGCCAAAATCATGGCGAAAGATCTCGATATCGCCGTTGACCTTGGGCGCGAGACTGGCTCGCCGATGCCGATCACGGCCAGCGTCCAACAGCTTTATCGGCAGCTCATCGCGAACGGCAACGCCGACAAGGGGCAAAGCGGTTTGATGTGGTTGTACAAGCAGCGCCCGTTGTAGCCGCAGTGAAGTCGAACCGATCACAAAATTGCTGAATGAACCTGCATAATTCGGGGCGTTATCTTGTGGGACAGCACGGTATTTAAATCCCCAGCATTCCCGGGGACAGAGGACACCAATGAAAAAAAATCGTCTGGGCCAAAGCGCGCTTGAAGTCACCAAAATTTGTCTGGGGACGATGACCTGGGGTGAACAAAATTCCGAGGCGCAAGCCCACGCGCAGATCGATTGGGCACTCGATAACCAGATAAATTTCATCGATACCGCAGAGATGTATCCGGTGCCACCGGGGCGCGAAACCCAGGGCCGCACCGAAAATTATATTGGCGCGTGGAACGCGAAGCACCGCGCGCGGCGCGGTGAATTCGTGCTGGCGTCGAAGATCGCGGGTCCGGGTCGCCGCGATTGGATCCGCGACGGCGACACCAGCGTGTCGGCGAAAACTATTCCCTGGGCCATCGACGATAGTCTCCGACGCTTGCAAACCGACTATCTCGATCTCTATCAAATTCACTGGCCCGAGCGCAATGTGCCGATGTTCGGGACGTGGCAGTTCGATGTCACCAAAGAGAAGCACACGACACCGATCCTCGATCAGATCACGACACTCGCGGCCGCAATCAAGGCTGGAAAAATTCGCGCCTATGGCTTATCGAACGAAACTTGTTACGGCGTTTGTGAATTTGTGCGCGTCGCGCGTGAACACGGGTTGCCGGAGCCGGCTTCCATCCAAAATGGCTACAGTTTGGTGTGCCGTACCTTCGATGGAGATTTGGCGGAAGCAAGTTATCGTCATCAGGTGCCGTTACTCGCTTATTCACCGCTCGCGATGGGCCTGCTATCCGGCAAATATCGCAACGGTGCAGAATCCACGGATGCGCGGCTAGCGAAGTTCCCGAACTTCGGCGAGCGTTATAAGCGTCCGAATGTAGTCGCGGCCGCGGAAGCGTACTGCGCAGTCGCCGATAAACATGGACTTGCGCCGACCGCGCTCGCGCTCGCCTTCGTCGTTAATCGATTTTTCGTCGCTTCAACAATTCTCGGCGCGACGTCAATCGCGCAGTTGGATGAATTGGCGAAATATTTCGACTTGACCCTCAAGCCCGAAGTGCGCGCGGATATTGAAACAGTTCATACGCGCTACACCAGCCCAGCGGGACAATGAGGGCAGCTAATGCAGCACTTTCCCCTTAACCGCAAGACTGTCGCTTGTTCACAATTTTCCTTCGGGGATAGTCGCCGCGTTCAATCATTCCTCGTCATTCCGGCGCTCCAAACTTGGCGCGAGGGGAGAGCGGACGCGCGTCCTCAGAATTGGACAGGTATTTCCGGGCTTTTGCCGTTCTGAATTTCATAGGCCAAGGTCGGCGAGCCGTTTTCCCACACCAGCAACATCGAGCGTTTGGGACTGAAGCCTTGATGACGGCAGTAGGCGGGCATCGCCGCCATGTCGCCGGCTTTCATGATCACGCGGGCGAGCGGCTTGCCGGTGTTCTTGTCGCCACAGTCCCAATGGATTTCGTCGCACATTTGAAAGAACCATTCCACCCGATCGTTGCCGTGAATGATCGGCAGGATGTGTTCCTCGGTGGTCGGGCACATGAAACTGTATTTGACGACGGACGTGAAGCTCGGATTCCACGTCACCTGCGAGCGACTTAAGAAGGCGAACAAGTTAAAGGCGTGGACGTCGTTTTCGAAGCCGGGTTCAGGATGGAGTTCCGGTGCCTCTTGCGGCACATCGGCAAACGCGCGGTTGATGGGCGCGCCGCTAGTGTCGCTGCGCATCGCCAAATCGCCCTTCAATCCCACACAGCGTTTCGCGAGCTCGCGTGCGCGCGTGACTTTGGCCGTGTTGTTGCCCCGTTTGCGGCCGTGCGCCGAGCCGGTTTCTTGCGGGGCGGCGAACGGATCGAATCCCTCGTTCGTCCAATCGTCGAGCATTTGTTCGAAAGTCGCGCGGATCTGCGCCGTGGGAAAATTCTCGAGCAAATCGATCTCCGCTTCCTTCATCGTGCCGTTATACGAGCCGGCGTAGAGATCGACCGATTCGTAGCGATTAACGGTCCCAATCACGGCGTCGAAGTTGACCCAGCCATAGAAGAAGCCCCACGCCACGTCGCGCATCAGCGCGCGCAAAAAATTGCCGGCGTCGAGCGTATGACTCATCGGCTTTCCGCTGCGCGTCGTCCACGACACGTGCGCAAAATACTCGTCGCGGCAAAAAGTAAAGCTGCCCAAGGTGAAACTTTTATAGCCCGACACGGCGTCTGGTTTACTAGCCAGGACATTGACGAATTCAACGACGGCGTTCATCGATAATACCTCGACATTATTCTCACGCGGTCTGACAAATATCCGCCCAGCGCTCGATGCTAAGCTCGCCCTTGCAGGTCTGCTGGATCAGCACGGCGGGCTGGGCGGCACGGAATTGATAAGCGCTGTTCCGCGGTAACATTGCCTGATGCCCGCGGCGGATCTTCATCCAGCCCATCGGCTGGCCACGCGGTTCCCCGATCACGAGCACAGCGCCATTCTTGGTCTGGTCGCGGACTTGTTGATCGGCATCGAGTTGTATCAGATGAATTTCAACTTCGCCGTCCATGCATAGCGCGAATTCGTCATGCGCGCAGGTATACCACGGCGAGTTTCCTTCCGCACGGATGGTTTCCAGCACGTAAATCTGATTCTGCCCGAAGACGATCTTCTCAAAGGGTCGTGCTCTGGACGCAATATCGAAACAATTCGAGAACGCGTAGTGCTTAACATCGTCGGTGATCGATTGCACCCCGCCTTTCTCGAAGTGGGCGAGTGAGCCAAATTTGGTGTGGTATTTGGGAGCGGTCATTGTTAACCCTTTAAGTTCACCCGTTGCCATAGCTTTAACAGATTGGCATGGATGGCTGCAACCTGGACCCTGTCTTACACAGGGTGCATGCAGGCGGTGGCCGAACCGTAGGCTATGGCGCCAGCCTGTGGTACGGTCACGGCCCTGTTCTTTTCGTGATGTCCACTGGAGGTTTCGTATGGCCACTGCTTTACCCGGCGCTGCACTAAGCCGTCACCACCACATTACGTTGTGCACTGGCGACGCCCAGGAAGATTACGACTTCCACACCAAAATTCTCGGGTTGAAGAGCGTAAAAAAAACCTTGCTGTATGACGGTCAGGTGCCGATTTATCATCTGTATTATGGCAACGACGTAGGCCATGAGAGTTCGCTGGTGACCAGCTTTCCGGTTAAACACACCGGCGCCAAGGCCAAGCGCGGCTCGGGACAGATCACGTATTTCAGCCTGTCCGCGCCGATTTCCGCGCTGCCGTTTTGGAAAGCACGCCTGGAAAAATTGGGTATTGCGGTCAACGAAGACGAGCGCCTGGGCGAACGCTGTCTCGATTTCAAACATCCCTGCGGGATCGATTACTCCATCGCCGGTGTCGCCGACGACACGCGCGCGCCGCACTCCAAGGGACCGGTGCCGGCGGATTTGATGCTGCGCGGCACGCATGCCATCTGTGTGTCGGTCCGCGACATGGAGGCCATGGATGAGTTCATGCAGCGCGGCTGGGGTGCGCGGCGCATTGCCGAGGACCGTAATTACCTGCGCTATGCGCAAGGCGCAGGCGGTAGCGGGTCGTACATCGATTTTGTCGTCGAGCCAGAGCTAAAACCCGGCAGCTGGACCCTGGGCGAAGGCGCCGTGCATCACATGGCGTTTCAGGTCGACACCCACGCTGAACAAACGGCCATCAAGGGATTTTTGGAAGGCATGGGGTTTACCGATACGTCGGATGTGAAAGATCGCGGTTACTTCGATTCGATCTATGTGCGTACCCCAAGCGGCGCGCTGTTCGAAGCCACCGTCTCGCATAAACCGAGTTTTGCCTGCGATGAACCCCTCGAGAGCCTTGGCCATGAAGTCATTGTCTCGCCGCAATTTAGGGCCAATAGAGCCGAGCTGGTCGCGCAACTTGGTGTGTTGCGCGATTAATCTCGCGTGTTAGAGGAAACGCCGGGCGCCGCGCCCGGCGCTAATGCCTCACGCCTGTGGGTGGATGCGGACGCCTGCCCAGTTGCCGTCAAACAAATTCTATATCGGGCGGCCGAACGCGCCGGCGTTGCATTAATTCTGGTGGCGCACCTTCCCCTGCAAGTCCCACAGTCACCGTGGATCCGCACGGTGCAAGTCGCACGCGGATTCGATGCTGCGGATAAATACATCGCGGATGCGGTAGCGGTGGGCGATATCGTGGTGACCGCGGATATCCCACTCGCCGCGGCGGTGGTCGATAAAGGTGCGGAAGCGCTTAATCCACGTGGTGAACATTACACGCGCGCGAATGTGCAGAGTCTGCTCGCCATGCGCGACTTCATGGACACCTTGCGCGGCGGCGGCGTCGATACCGGCGGCCCACGCGCGTTTAACAACGCCGATCGGCATGCCTTCGCTACCCAACTCGACCGCTGGCTCGCGCGGCGCGCGCCTTAGGTAGGGCACAGCTTTTGTGGGAGCGGCTTTTGTGGGAGCGGCTTTAGCCGCGAATGGATTTCAACAAAGATTCGAAGCTCAAAGCGGCTCCCACAGATTTCAACAAAGCTTTTAGTCGTCAGTCGCGAGGATCCCGGGGAACAATACATCGGTGTAGCCAAAGCGCGTGAAGTCGCGAATGCGCATCGGATACAGCACGCCGTCTAGATGATCGCATTCGTGTTGGACCACGCGCGCGTGAAAGCCGTCGACAGTGCGGTCGATCGGTTCGCCTTCGGCATCGAAGCCGGTGTAGCGCAGGCGCGCATCGCGCGGCACCATGCCGCGTAAACCGGGGACCGATAGGCAACCCTCCCAGCCGTCTTCGAGTTCGTCGCCCAAAGGTTCCAGCACAGGGTTGATCAGTACGGTCTCCGGTACCGCGGGGGCGTCTGGAAATCGCGGATTGCGTGCGTTGAGATCCGCATAACCAAAGATCACCACGCGCAACGACACGCCGATCTGCGGCGCGGCGAGGCCGGCGCCATCGGCGGCATGCATGGTGTCGAACAGATCCACGAGTAGGGCGCGCAGCTCAGGGGTATTGAACTTGAGCACCGGTTTAGCGATCTGAAGGAGGCGTGGATCGCCCATGCGTAGAATTTCTCGAATCACTGGATTGCCTCAATCTAAAGTCAAAGGTTGCTGGGCGCGACGCACGCCGCGCTCTATTTTGCGCGTGTTTTTCGTTACGATCGACGGCAAGACAATTAATCTCTAGCAGGTGCCACCATGGCCGAGCCGCTTTTCGATGTCGTGTTTCAAGGCCGGATCGGAGCAGGCAGGGATCCGGCGGAGGTCCGCGCAAACCTGGCGCAACTTTTTAAAATCGATGCCGCGCGTATCGAAGGGCTATTCGGCGGCCACCGCGTGGTCCTTAAGAAAGGCGTCGATGCGGCCGCCGGTCGAAATTACCAAGCGGCGCTCGCCAAGGCCGGCGCTGAAACCGAGTTGGCGCCACAGCAACCGCTAGCGCCCGAACCCGTCACCGCGCCGCGCAGCGTGGCGGAACCATCCCGGCCACCACCAGTGGCGCCACCGCTGACCATTGCCGCGCCGGGCGTGTTGTTAGTGGAACCCGTCGTCGTGCGCGCACGGGAATTTGATACCGCGAATTTAAGTCTTGCCGAGGTTGGCGTGGCGTTAGTTGAGCCGCCCGTCATTACGCCGCCGAAATTTGATTTGTCGCACTTAAATCTCGCGCCGCCGGGGACCTTACTCACCGAGCCAGCGCTGGTGGTCCCAGCGAAAATCGATACCGGTACCCTGGCCTTGGCCGAGCGATAAGCCGACCTTCGCGCCGCTAATTGACGAATGCCGATCCGCTTACGATGCGTGACCTTTTCAAAATCTTCACGGTGATGGCACTCCTCGGTGTTGGCGGATATCTCACTTCTCTGTGGCTCGGACATGATCAGCCGCAGACCACTCCGCACGAGGTGACACAGGCGGTAACGCCAGAGCAAGCCCCGACCGTCGCGAACCCAGACGGCGGAGCGCCCACTGCAAACCCGGCGTCTGAGGCCGAATCGGCGCTCGAGGCAGGGCCATTAGAGCCATCCGAACCAACCCCACCCACCGAACCGTTGCCGTCGCTCGATGGCAGCGACGAGGCGATTTCCGCGGCGATAGTGGTGGCGGCGGGAGCCACCGGCGTCGCACAGTTCGTCGAACTCGATCATGTCATTCGCAAACTGGTGGTGACGCTCGACAATTTGCCCGGCGGGAAAGTGGCCGTGCGCAATCGACTCGTAAAACCCATTGCCGGCGCATTTGCGACCACCGCCGACGCTGAGGCGCCGCTGCTCGATGTTGCAAATTACGTGCGCTATCACGCGTTCGTCGAATTTGTCACGCGGATTGAGCCGGCGCGCGCCGTGCAGATTTATCGCCGGTTCTATCCGTTATTTCAGCAGGCCTATGTCGAACTAGGTTATCCGGGTAAACGCTTTAACCCGCGCTTGATTGCGGTGCTCGACCACTTATTAGCCACGGACGACGCGGCAATGCCGATTAAGCTCGAGCAGCCGAAGGTGCTTTATGTTTACGCCGATCCGGCGCTCGAAAGCTTGTCGCCCGGTCGGAAAGTGTTGCTCCGGATTGGGCCAGATAACGCGCGAGCGTTGAAGGCTTGGCTACGAAAAATTCGAATGGCGCTCATGGACAGCTCAGCCAGCGGTCCGGCACATTAAAAATAATTCCTGAAGGTATATATCGATGAATTAAGTCACTAGGAGCCTGTCGGACTTAAAGCGGAACTTTTCATGCGTGAGCCGATCAGATCGACAAACGTCTTGAAGAGCGCAAACTGATGAGCCACTTCCGTCAATGTGATCGCGATACGCCGTATCTGCTGCCACCGTCGGTAGCTGATTGGCTGCCCAAGGAGCATCTGGCGCGCTTTGTCGTGGACACCGTTGAACAGTTGGACCTGTCGGCGCTGACCCGCCAGTATCGCGGTGCCGGCTCGGCGGCGTATCACCCGGCGGTGTTGCTGGCGCTGCTGAGCTACGGCTACGCCACCGGCACCTTCGGCAGTCGGCGCCTCGAGCAAGCGACCCATGACTCGCTGGCATTCCGTTTCATCGCCGCCAATACCCATCCCGATCACGACACGCTGTGCGCGTTCCGTAAGCGGTTCGTGGCGGAAGTCGAGCGCCTGTTCGTCGAGGTTCTGAGCATCGCCAAGCAGATGAAGCTGCTGAAGCTCGGGACGATCGCGTTGGACGGGACCAAGCTCCACGCCAATGCCTCGCGCCACAGCGCACTATCCTACGCGCATGCGCAGAAGATCGAGGCGCAGTTGCAGGCGGAGGTGAAAGAGCTGCTGGCGCACGCCGAGCGCGCCGATCTCGAGCCGTTGCCCGAGGGGTTGAACCTTCCCGAGGAGTTGGTGCGGCGCGAAGTCCGGCGGCAAGCGATCCAAGAAGCGAAGGCCGAGCTTGAGGCGCGAGCGGCGGCGCGCTTTGCCGTCGAGCAGGCCGAGTATGCGGCGAAGCTGAAGGCGCGCGCCGACCAGGAGAAAGACACCGGCAAGAAACCGCGGGGCAAACCTCCGGCACCGCCCAACGCCGGTCCGCGCGCCGACGACCAACTCAACCTCACCGATCCGGACTCGCGCATCATGCCCGCTGCGGGCGGCGCTTTTGCGCAGAGCTACAATGCGCAAGCCGCCGTGGATGTGAATACGATGCTGGTGTTGGCCACCACCTTGACGCAGGCCGCGAACGATAAGCAGCAGGTCGCGCCGATGGTCAAGGTGCTCGCGGCGTTGCCCGCGGACATCGGTGTGGTCGACACCGTGCTCGCCGCCAACGGCTATTTCAGCGCCGCCAACGTCACGACCTGTATCGAAGCGGATATCACGCCGCTGTTGGCGGCCGGGCGTGAGTCCCATCACCTGCCGTGGCAAGAACGATTTACCGCGCCCGCGCCGTTGGCCGATGAGGCCGACGCGGTGCAGCGGATGCAGCACGAACTGAAGACCCGTGCCGGGCGTGCACGGTATGGGCTGCGCAAACAGACCGTGGAGCCGGTGTTCGGCATCATCAAAGCGGTGATGCGGTTCCGGCAATTTCTGCTGCGTGGGTTGGCGGCGGTGCGCGGGGAGTGGTCGTTGGTCACGATGGCATGGAACATCCGCCGGATGGCGGTGCTGCGGAGCGGCTAAACCGCTGCGCGACATTTTTTCACCGGCATTTGCACGCAGCGATCCCGAGCATGAACACTCTATCTGTGATCTATAAGCTCAGAACACGCGTTACAGGCTCGAATCTCAACCTAAGTCCGACGGACTGCTAGAATGAATTCATCGCCCGATGACCAGGACTAACGATAATGCCGCAAACGCTTAATACGTCAGATCGTTCGCGGGTATTAACCCAGGCGGTGGCCGAGGCCGCGCGCCGTTTGGCGCTTAAGGCGTCGGATTTAAAAGAAATTATCGGCACCAGCCAACCCACCGTGTCGCGCCTGATGCGGGGCCATTACGCACTGCCGGAGCCGGGCAAAACCTGGGAACTCGGTGCGCACCTGGTGCGGCTTTATCGCTCATTGGCGTCGATGGTCGGCGGCGACGATGCGCTAGCCCGCGTGTGGTTAGGGTCGGCTAACCGCGATTTTGATAATCGCGCACCCCTCGAAATCATCAAACGGATCGATGGACTGATCCATGTCTGCGAATACCTGGACGCCTACCGCGCTCGCGTCTGAGAAGCGCGCCTGGGCGGGGCGTGGTTGGCGCGCTGTGGAGGCGCAGCACCAAATCGCGACCATGGCGCTGGTGCAGGGCCGACTGGCCGACCAAGCATTATTGGAAGAAATGCTAGACGCCGCCAAACCACCAGCCCCCAAAGCGACCGCCGGACTTCACTGGTTGTTATCGACGCCGTTTCGGTATCCGCCGCCGGCCGGTGGCTCGCGCTTTCGACGGCGCGCATCGCCGAAATCGAGGTTATCCGTTATGAATCCGCACGCCGCGGTGGCGGGATTTGTCTGGCGCTATTAACGCCGAACGTGTTTAAACCAGGCGACGCGTATCGCAATCAACAACAGACGTGGAGTTTGTTGCTGGTGCCGCCGGATCGGGTGGTCTGGCAGCGGTATCTCGATCGCGAAACCTGGTCGTTTCGTTTTTAACGGACAGTCGCGCGTCAAGATAAATCCCGCGCAAATTCTTTCAAGCTCGCGAGATCGACATGCGCCAAGGCGCCGGCATGCGTGCCCAACAAAAAGACGCGTGGCGCGGCGCCGGCCTCATACGCCTCCTGCCAGCGCGGCGCGCACAGGCACCAGCGATCGCCCGGTCGTAATCCAGGAAAGCCGAATTCGGGGTGCGGGGTCGAGAGATCGTTACCGGCGGCGCGCGAGAAGGACAGGAATTCCGCGGTAAGTTCCACGCACACCGTGTGACTGCCGGTATCTTCTTCACACGTGCGACAGGAGCCGTCGCGATAAAAGCCGGTGATGGGATCCAATGCGCAAGGCACCAAAGGCTCGCCCAATACATTTAATTCCGGCTGTTCTTGCTGTTCAGTCATAACGCGCGTTTCCTGGTTACCTGCAACTTGCCTGATAGTAGCGAAGGCGCGCGAGCAATGCCCAGGCCTTGGCCATTTGTCGCGAGCGCGGACTTTCCACCGCGGCCCGGGTACTGTCAAGCAATGCGCCTGTGCCGATCGCGAACGGCCATCGACAATTGCCGGGCGAGCATCGAGAATCACGCGCGCCTCGGACTTTAGAAACGCCAGCGGGATCCGGAATCATGCTACGTCGTGAACTATTGAAATTCATCTTGGCGCTCGCCACGAGCGCCGTGGAACGCACGGTAAGCGCGGACTCGCGGCACGGCGCCACGGTGGGCGCTACAGAACCTTTCGACTACGCCTGGCTTAAAGGCTATGCGCATACACTCGCCGCGCAACCCTACGTCGCGACGCCAACCACGTTACCGCCGTCACTGGCCGCGCTCGATTACAACCATTATCAATCCATTCGCTTTCGCGATCAGCACGCGCTCTGGCATGGCGAACAACGCGGTGTGGAAATGCGTTTTTTTCATCTCGGATTCTTGTTCAATCGCGCGGTCCATTTATTCGAAGTAGTGGACGGGCGCGCGCAACCGATCACCTACCATCCCGAGTATTTTGATCTGCGCGCGAGCGGCCTCACCCATATAAACACCGACACGGATCTGGGATTCGCCGGTTTTAGAATAGTCGATCACCTCAATCCAAGCATCGATGTCGCGGCCTTTCTCGGTGCGAGTTACTTCCGCGCGGTGGGTGCGGATAAACAATACGGCATGTCCGCGCGCGGCCTCGCGATCGATACTGGCATGGAGCGGCCCGAAGAATTTCCGGTATTTACGCATTTCTGGTTCGAGCGACCCGTGCCCGGCGCGACGACGGTTGCGATCCATGCGTTACTGGATTCTCCGAGTTGCGCTGGCGCGTATCGATTCCTTGTGACGCCTGGCGCAACGCTGATGATGGAAGTCGATGCCGCACTCTATCCGCGCCAAACCATCGAGCGTCTTGGCGTCGCGCCGCTGACCAGCATGTATCAAACCGGCGAAAACGATCGCCGTCTCGCCAACGATATTCGTCCCGAAATTCACGACTCGGATGGACTCGCGATGTGGACCGGGCACGGTGAATGGATTTGGCGGCCGTTGGAGAATCCACGGGGTCTGCGTTTCAACCAATACAATGACGAGAACCCGCGCGGGTTTGGCCTTCTACAGCGCGACCGTAATTTCGATCACTATCAAGACGATGCGGTGTTTTATGAGAAGCGGCCCAGTGTGTGGGTCGAGACCAAAGGTAACTGGGGTCGCGGCGCCGTGACGCTGGTTGAACTAGCAGCGCCGAACGAGACTTTCGACAACATCGTGGCGTTTTGGTATCCCGAACGCCAGCCGCGGGCCGGCGATGAATTGCTATTCGCGTATCGGTTGCATTGGGGACGGTCGCCACCGGTGACGCCGCCGTTAGCGATGGTCGTCGCGACCCGCACCGGATTGGGTGGCGTGGTGGGACATAAACGCGACTATTTCTCGTGGCGTTTCGCCGTTGATTTCGTCGGTGGCAGTTTGCCGCTACTCGCCGCCGAGGCCAAAGTCGAAATAAACCTCGAGACCGCGCGCGGCAAAATCGAAATTCCCTCCGCGCGGCCGCTGTCGCCGCTGCGTGGCTACCGTGTGATCTTTGACTTGCGACCTGATGATCGCGTGGAACCAATTAATCTAAAACTCACTCTCGCATTAGACGGTGCGCCGCTGACCGAGACCTGGTTTTATCAGTATTCGCCACCACCGCTAGCGGAACAAAAAGTTTAGCGTGCTACCCGATGATGAAACCGCGGCCGACATCGCGACCACCCGTCTGCCGTAACCATTGATACGTGCGGATACAAACCCGCTTCGAACTCGGGTATCGATAGCGTGGTCTTAACGAAAAGCGAACCGCCTACCTTGAAACACCTGAAAAAAATCGCGATTGCCGTAGCCCTGATAGCGGTTCTGATTTTGATCGCCGGCCGCGGTTCATTGCCGCCGTGGCAGGCCGCTGCCCGTTCGCGTGCCGCGGACCTCCGTACGGGTGACGAACGACAGCGTCCCGCGCCGGTACAAACGGCGCCCGCCACCCGCGGTGATATGGATATCACGCTCGCCGCCTTGGGTACGGTGACGGCGCGCAATACCGTCACCGTCCATAGCCGGGTCGACGGCGAGCTTACCCGCATCCATTTTCGCGAGGGGCAGCGGGTCAAAGCCGGCGATTCGCTCGCTGACATCGACAGCCGGCCATTCCACGTCCAGCTCGACCAGGCCGTCGGCCAGCTCGCCCGTGATCAGGCACAACTCGAGAACTCGGAACGCGACCAGGCCCGTTACCGGCAGCTACTGAAAGAGGATTCGATCGCGCAGCAACTCGTCGATACCCAGGAAGCGTTGGTGCGTCAGAATCGCGGCATCGTGCTCGCCGACCAGGCACAAATAGCCAACGCGAAGTTGCAGCTCATCTACGCGCACATCGTCGCCCCGATCTCCGGCCGCCTGGGTCTGCGTCAAGTCGATCAGGGCAATATCGTCCATGCCAATGATACGAATGGATTGGTGGTCATCACCGAAACCCAGCCGATCTCCGCGGTGTTCTCGATCCCGGCCGACAAGCTGCCGGACGTGGCGCAACGCCTCGGAGCGGGTACGACGCTGACGGTCGACGCGCTTGACCGTCAGGGCAGCCGCCGGCTCGCGAGCGGACGAGTCGTGACGCTCGACAATCAGATCGACACCGCGACCGGCACGCTTAAGCTTAAAGCTGAATTTGACAACCAAGACGACGCGCTGTTTCCGAATCAGTTCATCAATGTCGTGCTGCATGTCGCCACCTTGCGCGACGCGACCTTGATTCCCAGCGCAGCAGTCCAGCAGGGCGCGGACGGCGAGTACGTCTATGTGTTGACACCCGAGCACACGGTGACGTTCCGCCACCTGCGGATCGCGACCCAAAATCAGGACCAAGTCGCCGTCGCTTCCGGCGTCGAACCCGGCGAGCGAGTCGTGGTCGACGGTGTCGATAAACTGCGCGAAGGCGTCAAGGTCGAAGACCGCGGCGCTGATCCATTGCCGGATACCACCCGCCGGGACGCGACACGCGGTCCGCGCCAGCGCGAGACGGCGTCGCCACCGGGCAGCTGATGAATCCCTCGCAGTGGTTCATTGAACGTCCGGTCGCGACGTCGCTGCTGATGATCGCGATCGTGCTCGCTGGCGCGATGGCTTATCGGCTGCTACCGGTGGCGGCGTTACCCCAACTCGACTACCCGACGATTCAAGTATCGACGCTCTATCCCGGAGCCGGTCCCGAAGTGATGACCTCCTCGGTCACCGCGCCGCTGGAACGGCAATTCGGGCAGATGCCGGGTCTGAAGCAGATGTTGTCGACGAGTTCGGGTGGCGCCTCGGTCATCGCCTTGCAGTTTGCGCTGGATTTGCCCTTGGACGTCGCCGTGCAAGAGGTCCAGGCCGCGGTCAATGCGGCAACCAGCGTCCTGCCGACCGATCTCCCGATGCCCCCTGTCTATAACAAAGTTAATCCCGCCGACGCGCCGCTGGTGACCTTGGCGGTGACGTCGAAGACGCTGCCGCTGCCCAAGGTCGAAGACTTGATCGACACCCGGTTGGTGCAAAAGCTCTCCGAGATCTCGGGGGTTGGTCTCGTTTCGGTCAGCGGCGGTCAGCGACCCGCCGTCCGCATTAAGGTAAACCCACGGGCGCTGGCTGCACACGGACTCAATCTCGACGATGTGCGCACCGCCATCGGTAACGCCAACGTCAATCTGCCGAAGGGTAGTTTTGACGGACCGGCGCATGCCTCGACGCTCACCGCCAACGACCAACTGCACTCTGCCGCGGAATATGCGCAGCTGATCCTCGGTTACCGGAACGGCGCGGCGCTCAGGATCGGCGATATCGCAATGGCCGAAGACTCGGCGGAGAACGTCTATTTGGCGGCGTGGGCGAATATCACGCCCGCGATAATTCTGAACGTGCAGCGCCAGCCTGGCGCGAATGCAATCGAAACGGTGGACCGGGTCAAGGCGTTGCTACCACAACTCACCTCGGGACTGCCCGCGGCGGTCGAAGTGACCACGCTAACCGATCGCACGCGCACGATTCGCGCCTCGGTGCGAGATGTAGAAATTGAACTGCTGATTTCGATTGTGTTGGTCGTGCTGGTAATTTTTTTGTTTCTACGCAATCTACCGGCGACCATCATTCCGAGCATCGCGGTGCCGTTATCGCTTATTGGCACCTTCGGCGCGATGTATCTGTGCGGCTTCAGTATCAATAACCTGACCCTGATGGCGCTCACGATCGCGACCGGTTTTGTCGTCGACGATTCGATCGTGATGATCGAAAACATCGCGCGCCATGTGCAGGCCGGCGAATCCGGGTCGCAGGCGGCGCTGAAGGGTTCGCGGGAGATTGCGTTCACGATCATTTCGCTGACCTTCTCGTTGGTCGCCGTCCTGATCCCACTGCTGTTCATGGGCGATGTGGTCGGCCGCTTGTTTCGCGAGTTTGCCGTGTCGCTCGCGATCGCGATCCTGATTTCCGCGATGGTCTCGCTGACGTTTGTGCCGGCGCTATGCGCCAAGGTCCTCAAGCCGCGGAGCGCCGCCGAGGAAGGCGCGTTTTATCGCGCCAGCGGCGCGGTGATCGAGCGCGTCACGGCGCGCTATGGCGTACTGCTAAATTGGGTGCTCGACCGTCAACGCGGCACGCTACTCGTCGTGCTCGCCACTCTAGTGTTGACCGTGGCGCTGTACATTATCATTCCCAAGGGCTTTTTCCCGCTTCAGGACACCGGCGTCATTCAGGGCCTGACTGAAGCGCCTCAGCGCATTTCGTTTGGTGCGATGGCCGAACGCACCGAAGCTCTCGCAAGCGTATTGCTCGAAGATCCCGCAGTCGAGAGCCTATCGTCTTTCATCGGAGTCGATGGCACGAATGCCACCTTGAACAATGGCCGCATGCTGATCAATCTGAAGCCCCGCGCGGAGCGCGACCTGGATGCCAGTGCGATGGTGCGCAGGCTACGGCAGCGGGCCGCCGCGGTATCCGGGATCGCGCTGTTCCTGCAGCCGGTACAGGATCTGACGATCGAAGATCGCGCGAGCGGGACGCAATTTCAGTTCACTGTCCAGACCACCAACCCGAATGAACTTAGCCTGTGGGTGCCGAAACTCGTCGGCGCGCTCCGCGCCTCGCCGTCGCTCGCCGATGTCACGACCGATTATCAGGATCAGGGACTGATCGCCTATCTCGATATCGATCGTGAGGCGGCCAGCCGCGTCGGCATCACCGTGGCGGCGATCGACACCGCGCTGTATAACGCATTTGGCCAGCGGCTGGTGTCGACCGTCTACACGCAATCGAACCTCTATCGCGTGGTGCTCGAGATTGATCGGAGTCTGAACCCGGGGCTCGAGGCGCTGGGCGGCATCTACCTCATCTCTCCAACCGGCACGCAGGTCCCCTTGCGTTCATTAGTCACCGTGTCCGAACGCACCGGAACGCTTTCGATCAACCACCTCGGGCAATTTCCGGCGGCGACGATCTCCTTCAATTTACCGCCGGCGGTGTCGCTCGGCGACGCGGTCGAGGCGATTCACGTCATCGCTAGTGACTTGCATCTCCCCGCCAGCATGGAAACTCACTTCCAAGGCGCCACGCTCGCGTTCCAGGCTTCGCTCAACAGTACACTGCTATTGATCATTGCCGCGATCGTGACGATGTATATCGTGCTCGGCGTGCTGTATGAGAGCTATATCCATCCGATCACGATTCTATCGACGCTGCCCTCGGCCGGCATCGGCGCGCTGTTGGCGCTGATGCTGGCGCACCAAGATCTCGGCGTCATCGGCATTATTGGGATCGTGTTGCTAATCGGCATCGTCAAGAAAAACGCGATCATGATGATCGATTTTGCACTCGAGGCCGTTCGCCACCACGGTAAATCGCCGCGCGATGCGATCCATGAAGCTTGTCTGCTGCGGCTACGACCGATACTGATGACGACCTCGGCGGCGTTGCTCGCCGCGCTGCCGCTGATGCTGGGCACCGGGGTCGGTTCCGAGTTGCGGCATCCCTTGGGACTGACGATGGTGGGCGGCTTGCTCGTGAGTCAGGTGCTCACGCTCTTCACCACGCCGGTGATCTATCTGACATTCGATCGTTGGTCGCGCTGGCGGCCGGCCCGTCGGCGCGAACACGCGATGGTCGCGCCCCAATGAGTATCTCGGCGGTGTTTATCGCGAGACCCGTCGCGACGACCTTGCTAACGCTCGCGGTTGCACTGGGTGGGATCCTGTCGTTCACGTTGCTGCCGGTGGCGCCATTACCGCAGGTCGATTTTCCGACGATCGCGGTGCAGGCGGCGCTACCCGGCGCGAGCCCGGACACTATCGCGACGACGCTCGCGGCGCCCCTGGAACGCACCTTAGGTCAGATCGCAGGCGTCACCGAGATGACTTCGTCGAGTTCGCTCGGCACCACCAATATCATTCTGCAATTCGAGCTGAATCGCGACATCGACGGCGCCGCACGCGACGTACAGGGGGCAATCAATGCGGCGCGCGCGTTGCTCCCGAGCGGGCTACCGACCAATCCAACCTATCGCAAGGTCAACCCGGCGGATTCCCCGATTCTGATCCTGGCGTTGACCTCGGACGTCATGACCCAGGGCCAGCTCTATGACACCGCGTCGACCGTGCTTGCGCAGCGGCTTTCGCAGGTGCCGGGTGTCGGTCAAGTCACGATCGGTGGCAGCGCACTGCCGGCGGTTCGCGTCGCTGTGCAGCCACCCCTGCTGAGCCGGTACGCGATTGGGATGGAAACCGTGCGCACGGCGATTACCGCCGCCAATGTTAATCAACCCAAGGGGGTGATCGAGGATGGTCGCCGGCGTTGGCAGATCGAAGCCAACGACCAGGCAAACACTGCCGCCGCTTATCGGCCGCTGATCATCGCCTATCGTAACGGCGCGCCGATTAGGCTCGCCGACGTCGCCGACGTCACGGATTCGGTGCAAGACGTGCGTAACGCCGGGTTTGCCAACGGCAAGCCGGCGGTGCTATTGGTCCTCAATCGCCAGCCCGGCGCCAACATTATCGACACCGTCGATCACGTAAAGGCCTTGCTGCCGCCGCTGCGTAGCGCGATCCCAGGCGCTCTGGAACTGTCAGTCGTCATGGATCGCACGCCTGGGATCTTGGCTTCGCTGCACGATGTCGAGTTCGCGTTGGCGATCTCAACGGCGTTAGTGGTGATGACGGTGTTTCTATTCCTGCGCAATGGCCGCGCGACGTTGATCCCCGCCGTGGCGGTACCGGTCTCGTTGCTCGGGACTTTCGGTGCGATGTATTTCGCTGGCTTCAGTCTGAACACGATGTCGTTGATGGCCTTGACCATCGCCACCGGCTTCGTCGTCGACGATGCGGTGGTGGTGCTCGAAAACGTGTCGCGTCACCTCGACGCGGGGATGTCGCCGGAAGCCGCCGCGCGGCAGGGGGTGCGCGAGGTGAGTTTCACGGTGGTGTCGATGAGCCTGTCCTTGATCGCGGTATTTGTTCCGATCTTGTTCATGGGGGGATTGGTCGGGCGCTTATTTCGCGAGTTCGCCGTGACTTTGTCGGCCGCCATCGTGGTCTCGCTGTTGGTCTCGCTAACCACCACGCCGATGATGTGCGCGAAGCTTTTAAAACCGCATCGCGACATCTCGACTAACGCGTTGACGCGTGGCGCTGAACGCGCGTTCAACGCTTGCGTTGCCGCTTATCAACGGAGTTTGGACTGGGCGCTGCGCCATCGGTTGAGTGTGTTGTTGATTTTGCTGGCGACGGTGGCTTTCAATGTCTACCTGTATGTCACCGTGCCGAAAGGATTCTTTCCGCTGCAGGACACGGGCAAAATCATGGGCGGGATCCAGGCCGACCAAGATATTTCATTTCAGGATCTGCGCACGAAATTGATTGCGATCCTCGATGTCATCAAACGCGACCCCGCGGTCGATGTCGCCGTTGGGTCGGTCGGCGGGCAGCGTGGCGGCGGCTTCGTTTTCGTCTCGCTGAAACCACTTACCGAACGCAAGGTTTCGTCGCATGTCGTCATCGCGCGGCTACGACCGCGCCTCGCCCACATCGCCGGGGCGATTTTGTTCATGCAACCAGTCCAGGACTTGCGCGCGGGAGGGCGAGCGTCCAACGCCCAGTACCAATACACGCTGCGCGGCGCGACCAGCGATGAGCTACGGATCTGGTCGCCACGCGTACTAGCCGCGCTCCGCCGCTTGCCGAAGCTGGTCGATGTCAACACCGATCAGCAGGACAAGGGCGTTGAAACCATGCTTACCGTCGACCGTGACGCGGTGGCGCGCCTTGGCCTGACGCAGCGGCTGATCGACACCACCCTGAACGATCTATTCGGGCAACGGCTGATCTCGACCATTTACACGCCGTTGAATCAATATCGAGTGGTGCTCGAAGCCGCACCCGATTATCTGCGGAGCCCCGAAGCGCTGAACCGGATTTACATCGTCTCGCCCGCTGGCGCGAGCGTGCCGTTCTCGGCGTTCAGCCGCATCGAATCGCGAAATACCGCCTTGTCCGTCAACCATCAAGGGCAATTCGCCGCCACGACCATTTCGTTCAATCTACCGCCCAGCGTGCCGTTGTCGGTGGCTACCCAAGACATCGAAGCCGCCATGAAGAAGCTCGGTGGACCGAGCACCCTGACCGGCGAATTCCAGGGTACGGCGAAAGTGTTTCAGGAAGCGCTGGCAAATCAGGTGTTGTTGATCGTCGGCGCCTTGGCGGCCGTGTACATCGTGCTCGGCATTCTCTATGAGAGCTACATCCATCCGTTGACGATTCTTTCGACCTTGCCCTCGGCCGGGGTCGGTGCGCTGCTGGCGCTGCAGGCACGACACCTGGATTTCAGTCTGCTCGCGTTGATCGGTGTGCTGCTGCTGGTTGGAATCGTCAAAAAGAACGCGATCATGATGATCGACTTCGCGCAACAACTGCGCCGCGAATCATTGGTGAGTGCCGAGGACGCGATCTTTCAGGCGTGCTTGATGCGCTTCCGGCCGATTGTGATGACCACCTTCGCCGCGTTATTCGGCGCCGTTCCGCTCGCCGTTGCCGCCGGCCAGGGCGCTGAACTGCGGCAGCCCTTGGGGATTGCCATTGTCGGCGGACTGGCCTTGAGCCAATTGCTGACCTTGTATACCACGCCGGTGGTTTATCTCTACCTGGATCGGGTGGCGCAAGGGTGGCGGAGGCCGCGGTCCGGGCGTGGCGTCGCGTCGAACGCAGGATTTGCGGGATGACAATCCGCGCGCCCGCATTAATTGTCTGCGTGGTGCTGCTCGCTGCCTGCACCCTGGGGCCCGATTATCATCGGCCTGAAATGACGGCGCCGCCGATTTATAAAGAAGCGGCAGGCTGGAAGATCGCGCATCCCAGCGATGAGGCGCCGCGCGCCGACTGGTGGACGGTGTACAACGATCCGGAGCTAAATGCGTTGGTCGCCCAGGTCGCCGTGTCGAACCAGAATCTACGTGCGATTGAAGCCCAATACCGGCAAGCCGTCGCGCTGTTGGCGGCCGCCCACTCGAGTTACTTCCCGACGATAAGTACGGGCTTAAGCGGTAGCCGCAGCAAGGGTCCGGGTGGCGCCAGCGCCGAGTTGGGTGTCCCGGCGAGAAGCACGGCGGTTAACACCACCAAGCTCTCCGGTACCGCGAGCTGGCAGCCGGATCTGTGGGGCGGCATTCGGCGGACAGTCGAGTCCAATCAAGCGGCGGCGGCCGCAAGTAAGGCGGATTTGGCGGCCGCGTTGCTGAGCGCGCAGAGCACCCTGGTGCAGTCTTATGCGCAATTGCGGGTCAACGACGCCGTGCGTCGGTTGCTCGACGACACCGTCGCCGGCTACGCACGCTCGTTACAGATCACGCGCAATCGCTATAAAGCTGGCGTCGCGGCGCGGCTCGATATCGCACAGGCCGAGACCTTGCTCACCACCACTCGCGCCCAGGCAATAGATCTCGGCGTGCAACGGGCGAAATTGGAACATGCAATCGCGCTGTTGGTCGGCAAGGCCCCGGCTGAATTCTCGCTCGCGCCCACCAGCACGTTGCCAGTGTTGTCGGACATGCCGGTAGAAGTGCCGTCGGCACTGCTGGAGCGGCGCCCCGACATCGCCGCCAGCGAGCGTCGAGTCGCCGCGGCGAATGCGAAGATCGGTGTCGCCCAAGCCGCGTATTTCCCGTCGCTGACGTTGAACGCCGCGGCGGGATTCCAGGCCTCGAGTTTCGGCCGGCTACTCGCGTTGCCGAATAGTTTCTGGTCGTTAGGGCCGGCATTCGCCGAAGTTTTATTTGACGGGGGCCTGCGTTCCGCGCAAAAGGAGCAGGCGATCGCGGTTTATGACCAGACTGTCGCGCAGTATCGTCAGACCGTGCTGATCGGATTGCAGGAAGTAGAAGACAACCTGGTGGCGCTGCGCGTGTTGGCTGACGAAAGCGTCGCGCAGCAAGCCGCCGAGCGCACCGCGGATCAAGCGGCCCAATTATCAATGAACCAATATCTAGCTGGGACGGTGGACTATTTGAGCGTGGTTACCGCCCAGGCGAATGCGTTGAATACCAAGCGTTCCGGTCTCGACCTCACCGCGCGCCGGCTGGTCGCGAGCGCGGGCCTGGTGAGTGCGTTGGGCGGTGGTTGGCAGGCAGAACCAAGCCAGTAAGGCTGCCCACGGTTACGCTCGGATCCTAATTTTTCGATCGCTCACAACTCGCGGCGAAACCGAACTTACCGTTGGGCAACGCGTCGCCGATAAAGTCGCGATGAGTCAGATAAGCTCCAACCGATCGAAGCGCACGTAGTGGTCGGAAGCAGCCTTTGAAGATCGAGCTTGGTGTTCAGGACACGTCCTTGTTGCGAGGTGTTTGACCTGTAACCCCGATCCAGGCATCTCCATCAGGGCGATAAAAACCGCGCGTACGGTGGTCCTGAATTCGCAAGGTCACCCGCTTTGGATCTAACGATGCGGCTGGCGTTTCCCTGCGGTGCCGTGCGCTGGGCGCTGCCCGCCGCGCTTTATAATCCCGTCTAAGATCCGCGATTTCGTACGTTGCCTCTTCGACCGCGCGTTCCAGCGACCTAATGCGCAAGGCGAGTAGATAACCCGGATCGCGTTGCCGTGCGGCGGTCTGCTCGACCAAATCTTGTGCATCAGCAGCATTCGGCATCGACTGCGCGGTTAAAAGCCGTCGGCGTAATCGTGACCGTTGTTGAAGTTGATCGGGAGTATTCATCCAAGCTCCACTTCGCGATTTGGCGGACAATTACCGCCATGGAGATAGGACTGACGACGCGTATTGGCGTTCCTGAATTCCGCGTGATCAGTTCGATATTTATTTTCGCCTCTCAAGGCGGATTTTAAGGTTTGCTTAAGAC
This sequence comes from Gammaproteobacteria bacterium, assembly GCA_016191285.1. Taxonomy (GTDB): domain Bacteria; phylum Pseudomonadota; class Gammaproteobacteria; genus CAIKBL01. Next base: position 73,751 of record JACPPA010000014.1, on the reverse strand, counting down.
GTTGGTGAGTCAAACCATTCATGGAATCATTCGCCGAGTGCGATTGAGTGCTCGCGAAGACGCGGTGTCGGAGAGTTTCGGCCAATTGGCTTTCGTCAGCGCGCACAAATTTATTGTTGCGGTGTACGATAAGCACGAACGATGGCTCGGATCTGCGCGCGCACCGCGAGGAGAAATCAATGGACGACGAATATGAAGTGGCAGGTCCGCACGAACATGCGCTGGAGGAGGTCGACGACAAGAGGACTGATGGTCTAGTTCAGAAGGTCGCCCTGATGACCGCCATGCTCGCCACGATTGGCGCCTTGATCAGTTACCAAAGCGGCAGCGCTCAGAACGAGGCGATGTTTCTCAAGAATCAAAGCATCCTGAAGCAGGCCGAGGCGAGCGACCAATTTGCCTTCTATCAAGCAAAATCGGTGAAGGCGCACCTTGACGAAGCGATTGCTTCACTTTCAACCGAACGAGAAACAAAAACACACTATCTCGCGATCAAGAAGACCGAAGACGAAGAGAAGGCAACTATTTTGATAGATGCCCGAAAGCTGCAGGCGGAATCGAAAAAGCTCGGCGAAGAATCCGAGGCGAGGCTGAAACCGCATGAACGGCTTGCCCTGGCCTTGACATTGATTCAGATTGCAATCGCGTTGGCCGCAATTACCGCGCTGACCCGGCGGCGTTGGTTGTTTTGGGGTTCGGTTACGTCCGCGGCGGCGGGGATAATCGTCGCGACGACGGCGTTCGTTTGAACGATTATCCGCAAAACTTCACCGAGATCCGCCTGGAAATGCGCGATCAACGATTGCCGGGAAGCCAATCGATCACTTGATATTTCTCAGGCGCGGACCTTCATTGTCGTAAAAGTGGACGGCACAGCCGTGACAATCAGCGGAGGGTAGAATCGTGGTCATGCGGAGCATGCAAGCCATGCCGAAAGGATCGAAACGAGGGGCAAGCGACGCGTCCAATCTTTCAGATCGCGCTGGCATCGCGGTCTCTGCTCTCGGCATAGTCTTCGGTGACATCGGCACGAGCCCGCTGTATACGCTGAAGACGGTCCTCGATATGAGCGGTGGAAATCCTCAGGCCGACACCGCGCTTGGTTCCCTTTCACTGATTCTGTGGACGCTTATCATGGTCACGTCGGTAAAATATGTGATCGTCGCGATGCGGATCGACAACGATGGTGAAGGAGGGATTCTCGCTTTGATGGCGCTGCTCGGTACCAAGCAGCATCGGAGGCCCATGATTGTCGCGGCCGGGCTGTTTGGGGCGGCGTTAATCTACGGCGACGGCGCCATTACTCCCGCGATATCAGTGCTATCCGCAATCGAGGGACTCAACCTCGCGGCGCCGACTTTGAAACCCTATATCTTACCGATATCGATCGCGATCCTGGTTGCGCTGTTTGGCATCCAACCACTCGGGACGTCGAGAATCGGCAAGGCGTTTGGTCCGATTATGGGCCTTTGGTTTTTTACCATTGCAGTGCTCGGCGCCTGGGGAATTGTCCAACATCCGTCGGTCTTGATTGCGATAAATCCGCTCCGTGGACTGCATTACTTATTTTCGAACGGTTATTCGAGTTTTCTCGTCCTCGGCGGGGTGTTCCTGTGCGTGACCGGAGCGGAAGCACTGTACGCGGACATGGGCCAATTCGGCCGCGGACCCATTCGCCTCGCGTGGTCGGCCATCGTTCTGCCGAGCCTTGTACTAAGTTACGCAGGTCAGACTGCTATCGTGATGGAAGGCGCGCCGGTAGCCGATAACATTTTCTACCGCCTGTGTCCGGGACCCTTCCTCATTCCTTTCGTTATCCTGGCTACGCTTGCAACGATCATCGCCAGCCAATCGATCATCACCGGAGCATTTTCGATGACCCGGCAAGCAATTCAACTTGGCTGGCTACCGCGTTTGCGGATCACCCAAACCTCCGAAGCCGGTTATGGCCAGATCTATGTTGGAGTTGTTAACTGGTTGCTGATGATCGTCACCATCGGTCTGACGCTATTCTTCGGGCAGTCCAGCAATCTAGCTTCCGCTTTCGGCATTGCCGTTTCCGCGACAATGCTGCTGACTTCCGTGCTGTTGTATATCGCGATGCGCGAGGTGTGGGGCTGGGGTTTGTTCGCGGCAGGAACGATTGCTGGGCTCTTCCTGTGCATCGATAGTGCGTTCTTTTTGGCGAATATAGTCAAGATTGTCGAGGGCGGTTACGTGCCCCTGCTGCTCGCGAGCGTTGTTTACGGAACAATGTTGATTTGGCATCACGGCTCGACGGTTGTTTCGAAAACTCTCGGCGAACGACTGATCCCAATCGACGAATTCCTCGCCTCCGTTGCGTCACGGAACATCCCGAGAGTACCTGGGGCGGCGGTATTCTTGACGCGAACGCTGCGCGACACGCCACCGGTGATGGTCTGGCACGTCAATCACAATCGAGCGTTGCATGCCTATCTGCTCGTGCTGAACGTCGAAATAGCGGCTGTGCCGTGGGTGGGGGACGCAGACCGCTTATCGCTAGCGACGGTTGCGCCGAATTGCTGGCGTGCAAGGGTGCGTTATGGCTTTATGGAGCGGCCAGATGTTCCCGCCATGCTCGATATGGCGCATCAACGAGGTTGCTCGATTCCGCTCGACGACGTCACTTATTACATAGGCCATGCAATCGTTGTGCATAGAGAGGACGGTACGGGACTACCGGCGTGGGAAACCGCCCTATTCTCCGCGATGGAGAGAAATGCGCACCACGTTACTGACTTCTTCAAGCTCCCAAGTGACAACGTCGTCGAGAGTGGCCGGCAATTAGCGATCTGATCATTAGGTTCGCGCGAGGGCCGGAGATTGATTCCATGGCGCGCCATCCGGCAGCCGCTTACTGTGCTATTGTCTTTCCGGTCACTCCTTCCACGCGCGAATGAAACGCTCGAGCGGCAACCACCGAAGTTCCATGGACGCGTCGGGTGGGTGACGTCACGAATTCGAACTCTCCGCGACGAGGATCTTGTCATGCAGCTCGAAAACAAAGTATGTCTCATTACCGGCGCCGCGCGCGGCATCGGCTTTGGTATCGCACAACGTTTCGCTGCTGCCGGTGGCCGCATCGCCGTCGCTGATCTCGAGGCCAAGGAAGCCGCGGCCGCGGCGGCAACGCTCGGCGACGCGACCCGTGCGTTGGGCATTGCCATGAACGTCGCCGAAGAGGCTGCGGTCGACGATGGCGTCGCAAAAGTCGTGGCGCATTTCGGCGCGATCGATATTCTTGTTTCGAACGCGGGGATTCAGATCGTTCATCCCGTGGAGGAATTTCCATTTGCGGAGTGGAAACGCATGCTCGCGATCCATCTCGACGGCGCCTTTCTAACCACACGCGCCTGCCTGCCGCATATGTATCGACAAGGCCGCGGCGCCATCCTCTATATGGGCTCGGTGCATTCCAAGGAGGCGTCGCCCCTCAAAGCAGCCTATGTCACCGCCAAACACGGTTTGCTTGGCCTCGCTCGTGTCGTGGCAAAGGAAGGCGCGGCGCACGGTGTGCGCGCGAACGTAATCTGTCCCGGGTTCGTGAAGACCGCGCTGGTCGAAAAACAAATCCCGGAACAAGCTAAAACTCTCGGCATCTCCGAACAAGACGTGGTGAAGAAAATAATGCTCGCCAATACCGTCGACGGCGAATTCACGACCGTTGAAGACGTCGCCGAAGTTGCGCTCACGTTCGCGACCTTTCCAAGCAATGCGTTGACTGGCCAATCGCTGGTGGTCAGTCACGGCTGGTGCATGAATTGAAGTAACGGCGCCGCCTGGCGAGCGATTAAAGTCTCAATAGGCCGAGACTGCGTAGGGAATAAAGACGCAAATGCAAGTCATGACGACCATCGCGAGAATAAATACCAAATCGGCGAAGCGCTCCATTCGATGCATCCTGGTTACATTGCGCGTGCGAAGTGCAAAGTAGGAGGCAAGACATGAGGTCAGAAATAGGATGGCATTGACCGCGATAAAATCGTCGGCAAGAGTATCCACTTTGCGGATGGAGATCACGATGCGAACCATCCCAATCACCGTAAGACACACGCCCACCATTCCCGCGGACACGGTGAAAATGTGCTTACAGAGATCTTCTTCTAGTTCCCGTCTGGAATCTTGATCCGATCGCTCAAACGATTGTTCGTGAGAGATTTCAAGGTTCGCTGAACGTCGCTTGGGTAAAGAACGACTAAACCACCGCACTTTATCCATGAGCTGACGAATCTTGAATTATCGAGCGTTCGCTGTTAGCGCGGTGGCGGCGGGTACGTGCCGGGCGGTGGCGCACCATACGCGCCGGGCGGTGGCGGCGCGTTGGGCGGCGGATACGCACTCGAGGCGCTTGGCGCCGGAGTTTGGAATCCGGCGGACATCGGGATCTGATTGCCCTTGGCATACATGCATTGCAGGTAGGCCGCGTCGTAACGATCCTGCATGGTCATTCCGGACTGGTCGTAAGCCGAAGCTCCCGCGGCACTGCCAAAGAGGAGGCCGGTGCCGGCGCCGATCGCAGCGCCCGCTCCAGCGTTCCCTGACGCTGAACCCAATAAAGCGCCGGCAGCCGCGCCGACCACGGTCCCGACCGTGGCACTTTGCGTTGCGCTGTTTTGTGCACTTACGCCGGCCGGAACGCCAATGGTTTGTTGCGCATAGCCTTGGCAGTCGGCCTGTTCCGCCCGGAATATTTCAAACGGTTTACCTTGGCTCGGTAGCACCATCACGCCGGGCCCCGTGGGGATGTTCACACAGCCGGCAACGCCGAGGGCAAGAGCAAGCGTGCACACCTGAGGGATTCGATTCATGGATAACATTCCTTGGCTTCGCGACCGTTAACGTGGTGGTGCCGTTCTGGGATCCACCGGAATCCAGGCCTGGGTACATTGCTGCACATAGGGGTAGTAACCGGCGGGCGCTTGGCAGTAATACCAAACCGTTGTGGGTTGTTGCGTGTACACCGGTGGGCGTTGTTCGATATAAACCGGCGGTTCAACGTAGATCGGCCGGCGGTAGTAATAAGGGTCATAAAAGGGGTCGCGCCCCCAAAACAACGGCCCACCCAAGGAGAAGCCAAGATTGAAATCGCTATGGCCATGACCATGACCATGGAATCCATCATGGCCGCCATGGAATCCCCCATGCTCGTCGTCATGGTCGTCGGCGGATGCAGGGGTGACGCCAACGGGCAAAGTTACCGCAATCGCGAGCGCCATCGCGATCTGTTTACGGATAGATGATCTCATCGAGTTTCCTTTCTCCAATCGTTCAACATTTCGTCGACGGCAAATTAACCGCCGTATCCTCATTCCGCCCAGCAGGACCCGTGGATTTCAGTTGAGATTGGAATTTTGGTGATAGCGGGAAGTTGGACTTCATAGGCTGCCATCAGTTCCGGGTGACAGACGACGCAACCGCGTGGGACTAGCTTAGGGGGAGGCCTATGAAGTTTCGCGGTTGCGTCGCCATGTCATTGCGCGGTGTGATCGGGGTGCTGCTTGCACCGCATTCCGCCATGCGGAGGGTGCGCATGCCCAAAGTGCATGAATTCATTATCAAACGTTTTCTGTTGAGCCGCGGTCAGTTGCCGATAAAAAGCCGTGACTACCGGTATGCGGCTTTCCATCCAGGCTTGATGGGTTTTCATCAGCGCGAGTTTACGCGTCATGCGTTCGGGAGCCGGCAATTTTTCCAAGGCTTCGAAGTCGGGTAACGGGGCTTCGTCGGCTGGCTTCATTTGCGTATGAAACTCGGTCCACGCCGGCTCCTGTGGCGCCGTCAACGCCAAGTGCTCGTGCAGACGCTGCATGCGATGCTCCATCATTTCGCGCATTTTCTCCGCGGTCATCGGCCCATGATGGCCTTGATGCATCTCGTGATCGCAGCGTTTGCCGCTCGCGTGTTCGGCGGCGGCGGCGAGGCCGCTGCAACAGAGTAGACTGAACGCGAGTGCGCGGAAGAGGCGCGTGGTTTTATCGTGGGTCTTGGTCATGGCGTGTCTCGGTAGGTGCTAATTAGTGTGATGACACTATAAACACGAGCGTTGTGAACAGGAAATGACTTAACACCGCAATTTTGTATCGCGTTGTATCGACGGCCGCTTGATTTGTGTCAGGGTTTGTCGCGCGAGTCGCGGGTGATATCGCGTTACAAATCAGATCGTGCCGTAAACGTCCCTTAACCGATAATGAACGCATGGAATTAGCGCCGCAAATCCTGATTGTTGATGACGATCGCGAGATCCGTTCGCTGTTGGCGGAATATCTCGAAAGCAACGGGCTGCGCACGCTAAGCGCGGCGGATGGCGCATCCATGCGCAAGACGTTGATCACGGCCCGGCCCGATTTGATCGTGCTTGATCTTAATCTGCCGGGTGACGATGGTCTCGCCTTGTGCCGCGAACTGCGGGCGAATTCGCGTCTACCCGTCATCATGCTAACCGCGCGTAGCGCCCCGATCGATCGTATCGTCGGTCTCGAGATGGGCGCCGATGATTATCTCGCCAAACCGTTCGAGCCGCGTGAGTTACTGGCGCGCATTCGTAGCGTTCTGCGCCGGACCGAAGCCCTCCCACCTAATCTCGTCCCGCCAACCGCACGCGTCTATCGCTTCGCGGAGTGGACGCTCGATCTCGCGGCGCGCCACTTGGTGGATCGCGCGGGGGTGGTCATTTCGTTATCTAGCGCCGAGTTTCGATTGCTGAAATTGTTTGTCGAACATCCCCACCGGCCCTTATCGCGCGATCAAATCATTGCCTTGATCCGAGGCCGTGAAAGCGATCCCTTCGATCGCTCGATCGATCTTCAGGTAAGCCGGCTACGCCAGAAACTGGGTGACGATGCGCGCGCCCCGCAACTGATCAAGACCGTGCGCAACGAGGGCTATTTATTAGCGGTACCAGTGCAGGTCGAGTCTTAGGCATGCGGGGATTCCTGCGCTCGATGACGGGCCGGGTGTTCGTGCTGTTGGTCGCCGGAGTCGTGAGCTCGGCGCTGATCATGCATTTCCTGGCGCAACGCCAAGAGCATGCGTTGCTCGAGCAATTGATGCTCGAACGTGGCGCGGAAAGGATTAGCGACGCCGTGTTACAACTGGACCGTCTTGGACCGGGGGATCGCAACACCTTTGCCGATCAAATAAGGCCGTTCGGTGTCGCGATCTCGTTTGCCTCCGACGCGGCGATTGCTGGCGATCCGGATCCGGCGTTCGAAACCGTCTTGAACAAGCGAATCGCGGGCACAGCGAAATTGCGCGGACGCGTGACTGTGCCCTACGCGTGTGCGCCGTCGCCGGGCGATCGTCATCGTGAGTCACGCCGTCGCCAAGTCCCCAGTTGCCGGGTGGCGTATTTTGCGTTGACCGACGGTACGCCGGTGCAGATCCGGTTTCGCGGCTATCTGCGGCGTCCGCCGCCACGTCCCAAGCTGATTTTTCGCGCTGGCTTTCTTGGCTTGCTTGGGCTCCTGGCTTACGTGATATCGCGCATAGCGACGCGGCCGCTACGCGCGCTCGCCACGGCCGCCGATGCGCTCGGACACGATCTCGAGCAGCCGCCGTTGCCGGTCTCGGGTCCCACCGAGGTACAGCGCGCGACCATTGCGTTTAACGCCATGGTCGCGCGAATCCGGCATCATGTTGATGAGCGCATCTACATGTTGGCCGCGATCGCGCATGATTTACAAACGCCACTGACCCGTCTGCGGCTACGCTTGGAAAAAGTCCCCGATGCACAATTGCGCGAGAAACTAGTCGCCGATCTTGCACACATGCAAACGACGATTACCGATGGGCTTGAATTCGTGCGGAGCATGGCCGCACCAGAATCCTTGCAGTCGGTCGACCTCGATTCGCTGCTCGACAGTGTGTGTAGCGATGCCGGCGATACCGGCGCCGATGTGACATTGAGCGGCGCGTTGGGGATTGTGTTGAAGGCGCGACCTAACGCCATCCGCCGCTGCCTGACGAACTTGCTCGATAACGCGGTGAAATACGGCGGTTATGCACGGGTCACCGTCACGCGGCGCGCGGACACCGCCGTGATCACGATTACCGATGGCGGCGCGGGCATTCCCGCCGCGCAACTGGAAGCGGTGTTTGCGCCGTTTTATCGGGTCGAGACCTCACGCTCGCGCGACACTGGCGGCACGGGCTTAGGGTTAACCATCGCGCGCAATCTGATCGAACAAAACGGCGGCGCCTTGCGCCTGCGGAATCTTCCCGAGGGTGGTCTCGAAGCCACCCTCGAACTTCCAGTAGGTAACCTGCGGCAGACCCTACGCGACCTTAGTTAACCGCCGGCTGGGTGCGAATAAAACATGCGGCGACAAAACCCGCCACGCAGCCGAACATCACATAATAGGCTGCCGCCAACGGGTTACCGGTGGCGCCGATCAACCAGGTCACGCTGAATTGCGCGAAGCCGCCAAAGATCATGACCGCGAGGTTGTAGGCCAGCGACAAGCCAGTGGAACGCACGCCAGGCGGAAATTGTTCGGCCACCGCGGTCGACAACGGACCGTAATACACGCCGAGCAGACTGCACAACACCACTTGCATTAGTAGCAAATTGGCGAAGGTCGGGGTGGCCTGTACCCGTTCAAACAGCGGAAATAACACCGCGAGCAATAACACAGTGCCAGCGAGTAGCACGGGCTTGCGTCCCACGCGATCGGAGAACATGCCCATGGGTGGAATCACCGCGATCAGGCACGTCAAGGCGATGACTTGGACCTCGAACGCCGCGCCCAGCGGCAGGTGTAATTGCTTTTGCGCGAAGGTTGGCATGTAAATCAATACCACGTAGTACGTAATCGTGCCGCATACGATGAGCCCGAAGGTCACCAGGATGCCACGCAGGTTGCCGACCAGCAGGGTCGTCAGGGGCAAGCGCGCGAGCGGGCTTTTTTGAGCCGCGACGAACTCGTCGGTTTCTTCCATGTGGCGACTGATGTACAGACCCACCGGTGCGATCAAAAGTCCGAGCAGAAACGGCACACGCCAACCCCAACTGTCGAGCTCGGCCGGGGTGAGCGCGAGCGTAACGAAAGCGCCGGCGAGCGCGCCACCAAGGGCGGCCAGTGCCAGCCCGACCTGTTGCAAGGATCCGTAGAAGCCGCGTCGATTAGGCGGCGCGACTTCGACTAAGAACGAAGTCGCAATCGCAAACTCGCCGCCGGTGGCGAAGCCTTGGAGCAAGCGGGCAAGGACGATCAGCGCCGGGGCCGCGATCCCGATGGCGGTGTAGGGCGGCGCGGTCGCGATCAACAACAAGGCCACGGTCATCAGCGCGATGATGAGCTGCATGGCGGCTTTGCGCCCGCGCCGATCAGCGTAGATGCCGAGGATCACGCCACCCACCGGGCGCATGAAAAAGCCCACGCCGAAAGTCGCCGTGGTCAGTAACACGCCGGCGTATTCGTTTTCGGCGGGAAAGAACAGGCGCGCGATGATCGTCGTCAGAAAGCCGAACACCACGAAGTCGTACCATTCGAGCGCATTCCCGATGACGGCGGCGGCGACTTGCTTACGGTGGGACACAGACATGGTTTGAACTCAAAGATTGAAAAGAACGAGTGTACTGAACGTCGGCCATTACGCACGTCATGCCGGCGTTCCAGGCCGGGGAAACACTCGATGGAGTTGTCGCGCTGGTGTTGGGTGTCCCGAGCGCGGCGCTGCTCTCACGCCGTCACCCCGGAATTCGCGTAGCGAAACGCCGGGATCCTGTCAGAACAGGTGTCCGCGCACGGCGCGGACAGTATTATTATCTTCACTGGATTCCGGCGTGCGCCGGAATGATGGGTGCAGGGTCGGACGTTACGACGACAACTCCTATCGAGTTTTCACACGGCCTGGTTCACCGGGACAGGTAGAGCAATTTTGATGGTCCGCTACCGAGTCGCTATTCGAGCTCTTATATTTCGATCCGGCATACTTGGAACATCGGGTGTTTGCTCAGTACACTCCAGCGCAATAAAGATTAAAGGAGCCGTCATGGCGCGTACTACATTCGTGGTGCTACTCAGTTTGCTCGGTGTGGTCCCGAGTTGGGCGGACGAGAAGGCGCTGGGCGAGAAATTATTTCAAACGACCTGCGCGGCTTGTCATAGCGCAACACCCGTGCCGCGTGCCCTAACCCCGGCCCAATTGGCCGGCTTACCGCCCGAAAAAATCTTTCAAGCCTTGAGCAGCGGATTGATGGTGATTCAAGGTTCGGCCTTAAGCGAAATCGAACGCCGTGCGGTCGCCGTGTACGCCTCGGAGATCCCGTGGGGCAGCGTGCCAACGACCGCCGAGCCCGAGGCGTTGGTCCAATGTGCAGCCGCTTCACCGCTACCGGCAAACGCATTGGTTGAACCGCATTGGTCGGGGTGGGGTCTCGATCTCGATAACAGTCATTTCCAACCGGCCGCCCACGCCGGTTTGACCGCCGCGGCGCTACCGCAGATCGAACTCAAATGGGCGTTTGGCTTTGCCGGCGGCACCACGGTTTCCACTCAACCAGCAGTGGCTGGCGGGCGGATCTTCTTGGGCTCACAAGAAGGCGGAATTTACGCGCTCGATGCGAAAACTGGCTGCGCGTATTGGAAGTTCCCAACTCCGGCGGCGGTGCGCGGGGCCATTTTGCTCGACAAGCAAGCGAATGGCCGTCTGGTGTTGTATGCGGGCGATCGAAGCGCGCATTACTACGCGCTCGATGCCGAGACCGGCAAGGTGCTGTGGGAACGGCATGTCGATGACCACCCATGGGCGGTAGTGACCGGTTCGGCCGCGCTCTATCGCGGTATGCTCTATGTGCCCGTGGCGTCATTCGAGGAACTTGGTGGCAGCTCGCCGAAATATGAGTGCTGTAAATTCCGTGGCAGCGTGGTGGCGCTCGATGCCAAGACCGGCAAACAACGGTGGAAAAGCTATCTCATCCCAACGCCGCCGCGGAAAACACGTAAGAATCGCGTGGGAACGCAGCTCTGGGGGCCCTCGGGCGCGGCCGTGTGGTCGCAACCGACCGTTGACCCCAAGGCAGGCGCGCTCTACGTGACTACCGGAGATAGTTATTCGCCGCCTGCCGCCGCGACCAGTGACGCCGTGGTGGCGTTGGACCTTAAGACCGGCCGGCAACGCTGGTATATGCAGGCGACTGCGGACGACGCATTTTCGACGGCGTGTATTGCACCGAATCCCGATCCGGTCGTCGTCAAAAAATGCGGGCCCGATCTTGACTTCGGTTCGTCGGCGATTCTCCGCCAGCTTCCGCATGGGCGGCGAGTGTTGCTGGCCGGGCAGAAATCAGGCGTGATGCACGCGCTCGATCCCGATCGCCGCGGCAAAGTGCTGTGGCGCAAACGATTGTCACCCGGCGGTGTGCTGGGCGGGATTGAATGGGGCTATGCGGCGGACGCCGACACGGTCTACGTGCCGATTTCCGATGTATGGGAGAGCAAGGCCACGGTGGGCGCGGGCGGCGGTTTGTATGCGATCAAAATCGCGGACGGCGCCGACGTGTGGAACACGCCGGCGGCCGCGCCAGATTGCACCGGACTACCCGGCTGCAATGCCGGCCAGCCCGCGGCGGCGACGTTGATCCCCGGGGTGTTATTTTCCGGTTCGATGGATGGTCATATGCGCGCCTATGATCCGGCAAGCGGTAAAGTAATTTGGGATTTTGATACGAAGCGCGATTTCACCACGGTCAACAATGTGCCCGCGCATGGTGGCGCCATCAAGGGCGCGGGAGTGACGGTCGTCAATGGTTGGATTTATTTCGGCGCGGGCTATGGATTGTGGGGGATCCCCGGCAATGTGTTTTTAGCGTTTGGGCCCAAGTAGCAAGCACTGTCAAAAATGCTTCTCGCCGGTTCAAACCAAGCGCATTAATTCGCTCAGCGAATGAATCGTGTAATCGGGTTCGAGCGCGATTTGCTTACTCTGCAGCGGAGGCACGATACCCGCGTTGACGATGAGCGCGGTCGCCATGCCCACCGCATGTGCGCCCGCGATATCGTGTTCCGGCGAGTCGCCAACAAAGAGCACGTCGTGCGCCGCGAGCCCGGATTTTTCCAGACATACTTCGAAAAAGCGCCGGTGCGGTTTGCACGAACGCGCGCCTTCTGAACTGGTCCAGTCATGGAAATGTCGCGCCAAGCCTTCGCGCTTGATGATTGGATCCAGCATGTCATCGTCGATGTTCGACGCGATCGATAAATAGAGTTGTTTCGCGCGGAGCGCGCCGAGCGTGGCGTGGCAGTCCGGCTTCACTTCCAGGCAATCGCGGATCCGCGTGACGTGTTCGTGTTGGTACCACGCTTCGATCGCGGACTCGATCGGCGCGCCCAGCAAGCTAAAACATCGCCGGAACGAATCCTGGAAAAAATCGCGATGCAGGTAGTAATCCTTCGTCGCATACAGCGCTGTCTGTTCTTGCACGGCCCGCGCGTACGCGAGCTTCACTGCTTCGATATCGTCACCAACGCCAATTCGCGTCGCCGCTTCGAGCAGCAGCGGCGCATGCGTGCGATTCACCTTGTGGTAGCTGACGAGCGTGCCGCCCAGATCGAAAAAAATGCCTTTAAACATAAACTTCTTTGATTACCTAATTAATTCGTAAAGCGCGGCTTCGTTCGTGTTCCGAATTGTACGACCACGCTAAGGGGAGCGGCGCGTATCTAAGGTGAAAACTCGCTGTGAATCCATCCCTGGACGCTCGACGGCCGCGTCCCTGCGGCCGACGGTTTTCACCTTAGATACGCGCCGCTCCCTCACGCCCAGCCCGAAGCGCAATTCGGAACGCGTTCTTTTACGCCAGCGCGCGCGTCACCACTTCCGTGGTATCGCGCGATAGCCCCGGGGTATCGCGTACGCGTTCCAGCGCCGACCGCGCCAACGCCTGGCGCGCGACATCGAATTTTCGCCAGCGATCGAAGGCGCGCGCGAGGCGGGCGGCGACCTGGGCATTGATCGTGTCGAGCGCGATGATTTGGTCCGCGGTGAACGCGTAACCCGCGCCATTCGCGGCATGAAACCCGGCATGGTTACCATGACAAAAGCTTCCGATCAACGCACGCACTTTGTTCGGATTGGTGAGTTCGAAAGCGGGATGGTCGAGTAATTTTCGAACGTTGTCTAAAGTTCCAGCAAGGCGTGAGGTAGCTTGCACTGAAAACCATTTATCGAGGACCAAGGGTTCGCTTTGCCAGCGCGTATAAAACTCCGCCAATGCGCGCGGTCGTTCGCTGCAGTCGGTATTGGCGAGCGCGCTCAGCGCAGCGATTGCATCTGTCATATTGTTGGCCGTTCTCAACTGCCGAACACCGCTATCCCGAATTGGCTGCGTATTGAGTTCCATCAAGTAGGCCAACGCGGTGTTGCGCAGCGCGCGCTTGCCAGCCGCTTGTGGTTCGGGTGCATAGTCGCCTGCCACTTCGAAATTGCGGTAAGCGGTTTCAAACTCGGTTCGCAAAGCTTGCGCCATCGCGCGACGTAAGGCGCTACGCGTGGAGAGAATTGCGTCCGGGTCGATTACGTCCATTTGCTCGGCGAGATAGGCGGCTACCGGTAGACTGAGCGCCTCCGCGGCAAATGCCGGATCGGCCGCGGCATCGATCAGAATGCGCCGACACGCCTCCATGAACTGCGCGGGAAATTCTAAAGGCCGTCCTTGCTGATGCGAATGGATTCCGTCCAACAACACGCGCACGGCCAAGCGTTGCCCGGCCTCCCAGCGATTAAACGGATCGGTATCGTGCGCCATCAAATGGGCGAGTTCAGCGACCGAATACTCGAAGTCGAGCGTCACCGGCGCGGAGAAACCGCGGAGCAAGGACGGGACCGGTAGTGTCGTGACGCGCTCGAAAGTTATCGAACCCGTGGCGGCTGTTAACACCAACGTGTGACTGGTTGAGACGTCGCCGCGATCGCCAACGCGATGTAGCGGGATCGCGTTGCCCTGCGGGTCGAGGAGGCCAAGTACGATCGGAATTGGAAAGGGCAGTTTGTTGGCCTGGTCCAGTGTCGCGGCGCAGGTTTGAGTGAAGTGTAAGGTGTAGCGCGCGGCGCTCGCGTCGTAGTCGGCGCGCACCGCGACATGCGGGGTGCCGGCCTGGTCGTACCAGCGTTGCATCAACGCCAGATCAACGCCGCTTGCGTCCTGCATCGCGCGGACGAAATCTTCGGTGCAGACGGCTTGGCCGTCGTGCCGTGCAAAGTACAGATCCATCCCGCGGCGAAAATGCGCGGCGCCAAGCAGGGTGTGAATCATGCGCACCACTTCGGCGCCTTTGTTATAGACCGTCGCGGTGTAGAAATTGCTGATCTCCATGTAGGCCGCTGGCCGTACCGGATGCGCCATCGGGCCGGCGTCTTCCGGAAACTGAGAGGCGCGCAGACCACGCACTTCCTGAATGCGCTGTACCGCATGCGAGTAGCGATCGCCGCCGTATTGTTGATCGCGAAAGACCGTCAGGCCTTCTTTTAAACTTAACTGGAACCAATCGCGGCAGGTCACGCGGTTACCGGTCCAGTTATGAAAGTACTCGTGCGCGATCACGCGGTCGAGCATCATGAAATCGTAGTCGGTGGCGAGATCGGCGCGCGCCAATACGTATTTCGTGTTGAAGATGTTGAGACCCTTGTTCTCCATCGCGCCCATATTGAAATCGGCCACGGCGACGATCATGTATTGATCGAGGTCGAGTTCAAGACCAAAGACTGCTTCATCCCAGCGCATGGCGTGCTTGAGCGCGTCCATCGCAAAACCGCATTGATCGAGACGTCCGGGTTCGACCAATACCGATAGCCTTACCTCGCGTCCGGAACGCGTCGTGTAGCGATCTTCGAGCACGTCGAGTTTGGCCGCGACCAGCGCGAAGAGGTAGCACGGCTTCGGAAACGGATCGACCCATTTTGCCCAGTGACGACCGGAAGCCTCGTCGCCGCTCGCGACCAAATTGCCGTTGGAGAGCAGGGCGGGATATTGCGTCTTATCGGCGCGGATGGTGGTGGTGTAGCGCGCCATGACGTCCGGCCGGTCGAGAAAAAACGTGATGCGCCGGAAGCCTTCCGCTTCGCACTGCGTGAACAGGCCGTCACTGGAAGCAAAGAGGCCCATGAGTTGCGTGTTGTGCGCGGGTTGAATGCTGACTTCGGTATCGAGTACGAACGCCTCCGGTACCGCTCGGATGCTGAGATGACGCGTACTAAGCGAATATTCCGCTGGGGTCAGCGTGCGGCCATCGAGCGCGAGGTTCAAGAGCTCAAGCGCCTCGCCATCCAAACATAAATCGGCGGCTTTATTCCGCGCCGCCGGGTTGCGCGTTACGCGCAGGCGGGCTTTGACCGACGTTGCGTCGCGCTCGATGTTGAACTCGAGATCCACCGTTTGAATCAGAAACGCCGGTGGCTCGTAGTCCTTGAGATAGGTCGTGTTTGGGCTTGGATTCAGCATCATGTAGCCAGTATAAGCAAGGTGTCGAGCGAGCACATCCTTTAGAATCAAGGCGCGGGCGAGGCGCGTCTCAATTCATTAAACCTTAGGAGTAACCCATGAAAGTCGGCGTATTTTCTATTCTGCCCGATGCACAAGCAGATCCGGCGATCGTTGCCAAACATGCGGAAGATTTAGGTTTCGCGTCGTACTGGGTTCCGGACCATATTATTTTGCCGGTCAACTATTCAACGCCCTATCCAGGGAACCCGAAATCCGGCACTGAGCCTGATCCGGATTATTTATGGAAAATGCCGGACCCGTTGATCGCATTGATGCGCGCGGCGACCGCGACGACGCACCTCGAAGTTGGCACTGGCGTGTTGCTAGTACCGGAGCGCAATCCACTGCACTTGGCCAAGGAAATTGCGTCGCTCGATAGTTTTAGCGGCGGGCGCTTCCACTTCGGCATCGGCGCCGGTTGGAATAAAGAAGAATCCGAGATGCTGGGTGGCGACTTCGAACATCGTTGGACACAGGTGCGCGAAGCAATCGAAGTTATGAAGGCGTGTTGGACCGCGCACGATTCAGAATATCACGGCAAGTATTACGACTATCCGCCGCTACGTTGCTACCCAAAACCGGTACAACGGCCTCATCCCCCCATTTATCTCGGCGGCATCATGTTCGGCGACGAATGGGCGAAGCGCGTGTTTCACCGCATCGTACGCTACGGCGATGGCTGGTTGCCGGTAGTGCACAAAGTCGCGCAGGTCGTCGATGGCCGCGATCAACTCCGTGCGCTGTGCGAGACCGCCGGGCGCGATCCGGCGACGATCCGAATTACGATCTTCGGCGCGGCAAATCAGTGGCGAACACGGCGCGAGATCGCCCAATTCGAAGGGTTGGGCGTAGAACAAGTCATCGTGTGGATTACTGCGCGCGCCTGCGACGAAATCAAGCGCGAACTGGATGCACTCGCGCGCGAGGTGTTGTAGGCGGGGCTGAACCGCGCGCTCGGCTACACGCCGAGCTTAACCGCGATGACGACAAAGCCGAGAATGGCCATCGCCGCGATCCATAGGCGAGGCTGGTATCGTTGACGGCGATAAGCGTTGCGTTCCATCGTTATTTTTCCCTGTTTACCGCGGCCGCGCACTCTACAGGGAATTGATGACAATGTCGTGTCGGCCGGCACGTCAGCGCTCGCGCAAATGCCGAATGAGATGTTCATCGATGTAGCTTTTGATATCGAGCACCAGGCGATCCTGCGAGAGCTGGAGTTGATGGAGAAAAAACATCACCACGATACACAGGCTGAGCGCGACCAAGGTCGAGTTGAAGGTGATCCCCAGGCCGTGGGTCACGCCCGTTACATCGCCGGCCGCCGCGCGTTGTGCTTGCTGGAGCGCGGCGCCAATGCCACGCACGGTACCGACGAATCCCACCGCCGGAATCGCCCACACCGAAAATCGAATCAACGACAATTCAGCATCCAAGCGCGACGCTTCGAATTCGCATTCGTCGCGCGCGGCGCTCGCCGAATGCTGCACACTTCGCGTCGCGCCGAAACGATTCATCACAACCTTCAGCGCGCGTGGCAGGAACAACCGCCGCTTGTCATCGGGCAGTTGTTCGATTTGCCGCGAGAATTCGCGAATATCATCCGGAAAGATCACCTGACCGCCCTTGAGTCCGATGAATTCGTGCTCGAGCAGCGCGCGTTCACGGGCCATGATGAACCAGCGAAAGCCGAGGATAAAACCGGCCCATACGGTCAGAATGAAGCAGGCCTCGGGTTCAAGATCGTGCACGATCACCATCACCGAGCGGGTCGGGGCATAAGTCGGTTCAATCTTCCAGCGCTCGTCCCAACTACGGAGCGTGGCTTCGGCTTGCGGGCGGACCACCGTGGTGTAGATGGTGTGCACGATGATTACCGAGAGCAACAGCGTGACGATCATGTAAAAGAAGTCGATGGGGAAGCGTTTTTTCAGCATGCGGGTAACACTCTCAAACTAGCGAAACGAATTAAGACCGATGAAGCTGCCGCCGTTTCGGTGCGTCAATTCGCGCATCAGGGCGGCGAACCGGATGCCGGTGATTTGCAAGCCAGGAGGATTCGCGAACTGCGTCGGAAAGCCTACCGCATGAATGCGCACATGCGGAGCGCCGTTAGCGTCAGGGCGGTTAAGCTTGCGCACGTAGTCGACGACTTCGGTGATCGATTTACCGGTAAATTCGTCGCCGTAAACATAGAGACTGATTTTGCGATCGTTGCGATAAAATTGTTCGATCGCGGCTTCGATGCCTTCGGCGGGCGACGATTTGCTAAACACATTCCAGGTTCGAAGACGATCGATCACGGCGCGCCGGCGCGCCGGCGTGTCTTCGATCCAACGTCCGACATACTCGGGAAACATGTAGCTGCCTTGATCGCTTAGGACCTGCAAGCCTTTCACTTGCGGATAAACCGTCAGCGTTTGCACCAATACCTCCATGACCTTGGGCCAGGCGTAGTTGAACATACTGCCCGAGGTATCGATGATGAAAATAATGTATTCGCTGTCGATCGGGATCCCACCGATGTAATTTTCCGATCGCGGCCGATCCTTCTGCGCGTATAACCGCAGCATTTCAGCAGTTAGCTTTTGGTGTGCGATTTCGAGTTCGCCGTACACCTTAGCATTCAGCGCGGCGTCTTGTTCGGCGGCGCTAGCGCGTGTTTGTTCGTTAAGCGTCGCGGTGGTCGCTTTTTTCATGTCTGCGATTTCCTTGCGCTTGGCCGCGAGCTCCTCACGCCGCGTATCGAGTCTGACGATCGCGGCCTTCATCTCGTCACGTGAAGCGAAGAGCGTGCGTTCCAATTGGCTGATTTGGGCGGCGCGCGGATCGTCGGTTGGCCGCACCGGTTCGGGCGGCGCGGTGACGGTGATCACCATCAGCAAAATGATGGCGCCAATCCCGCACGTGATGGTGTCGAGAAATGAAATTCCGATTTCCGGAGGATCGCGGCGCGACAGCTTCATGGCCAGTCGTAGGCCGGCGTTAAGAACGCTCCGCGCGTGGTCATCGCCAAATCCCAATACGCCCACGGCGCCATCGGGTCGCCTTCCATTGGCAGCAGGATCACATTTACCGGCGAGCCCGCGGGAATTTGCGAGCGCGCTTCTTGATAAAACGCGATGCGCTGATTACCCGAGACCGTGGCGCGGCGACTCGTGCCCAAACCCTGGGTCGGCAGTCCATCGGTGATCAAAAACACATTATCCGCCTGCGGCTGCAGCGTACGCAGCACTTGCAAAGCCTTGGCGAGATTCGAACCGCCATCGGGAAGCAGCTGGCGAGTAGCGGCGATGGCTTGATTGAATTGATTGCGATCATCGGTGCTGAGCCAGCGTCCGTCGGTGCCGGCGACAATGGGCCTGACCTCGGTATTGAACAGGTAAATCTGATAAAAACTCCCAGGGCTAAGGCGCGCGCTGATCCAATCGACGGTATCCACCGCCTGCCGCCATTTTTCGGAACGGCGTTTGGCGGCATCGTCCATATTCCGTCTACGCAGTACGTTTACGATGGTTTCATCCAGCATGCTGGCCGAGGCATCGAGCAAAATTAACGTGCGCCGGCCATTCATACGAATGCCGGTCAAGTATTCGCGATTACCTTCGCCAGTGAACGATCTGACCTGGCGTGAATGCGCATTCAATTCGGACAGCAATTGCTGCTTCTCGGTTTCAAGTTTGCGCAGCGCTACTTTCAAGGCTTCGATGTCCTTGGCGGTAACCGCGGGCGCGGCGCGCGATTGGAGGGCCGACTTCGCGGCCGCTAGCGCCTCACGCGCCGTGGCGGATTCGGCGAGCAACTTAACCAGTTCGGCATCGGAGCTGGTCGCGTCCTGTGCGGCCTGCGCCTGCTTCGCTTGGGCGGCGGTTATTTCCTGCTGCAATAAACTGACTTCGACGCCAAGATCAACAGCCTGGACTTTTTCCTTTTTGATCGCTTCGTGTTTCAGGATCATGAACAACAACACCACGGCGCCAAAGCCGCAGCACATGACATCGAGAAAAGACAGCGTAAATATCGAAAACGCCCGACGTCTAAATCGCATCGTTGGCGTGCACGGTGATGGGCACGAAGAGTGAGGTCGCGCCTGGAATCGTAATGTGATCGCCCGGGTTCAGGCGTGCAGTGCCGGCTACGGCGCGACCGTTCAGTAACACCGTCGCGCTGTTCAGCACTTCCAAGCGGGTACCGGTGTCGTCGCCATGTACCACACACACCGAGTCGATCCCGCGCGTACGACTGACCGCGCCATGCGGCGCGACGTACAAGCGCCGGCGGCCAATCGGATAGGCGACATGTTGCGCCAGTAAGTGACTGGCCGTACTGGCGGCCGCGTCGTTCGCCGCCGAGGGCGTGAGCGCGATCCGCGAGTCCGCGGGCACCACCGGCAGTTCGGTTCTGAGCGCGACGCTCGTGTTGGCATGGCGCGATTTCAGCGCGGGATTCTGCGCGCAGCCGACCAACACCGCGGCGTCGGTCAGGAGCTGCGCGTCGCGCCAGCCGTACAACACGCCGGGAATGACGCCGAGTCGATAATCCAGCACCGTGCGCGCATCGCCCACGCGGCTTGCAAGCTGCTGGACCAAGGGTCTGGTGGCGGCGATCACCGTATCGCGGTGCAGACGGGTTTCATGCCGCGCCCCACGATGCTCGATGGCAATGGTGATTTCAGGACGATCCGCGAGCAGCGCGAGCCACTCGTTCAAGTGATCATGCAGCAGCTGCTCGGTGGCCGCGTCGTGCAGGGGATCGAAGCGGCAGCGTGTGAGAAATGCATCCACCACGCAACTGACAATGTGCTGCTTAAAGTGCGCGAGCCCGGCCCCGGCCACCACCTCAACTTGCCGGCGTACGGCGCGTTCCTGATCGACTTCGAGGTGGCTAATCACGCACTGGTGTAAGGTCGCTTCCACATGGGCGTAAGTTCCCGGAGGCAAGGTCGCGCCTACCGCGGCCGCACTATCGACCAGCGCTTGAACGCCGATGCCGGCGGCTTGCGCGATGCCGAGCAGCAGACTCAATTGTGGGCGTTGATAAAATCCGGGCACGATGAAGATCGCCGCCGCCGGATGCCCCGCGCACTCGCGTAAATGTTCAAGATGCAGAAACGCCAGATCGCCCGCATGCCGCACGCGCTTGCCGAATTGTTGGAGCGGGGCGGTGTTTAGATCATGCCAAAACCGATTGCTCGCGTGGCGCGGCCTGAGCCAATGTTGCGCGTATCCGCCCGCACCGACTGCGAGGACGCCGTCCACCGTGGTGGCATAGCCTGGACTCTGGAATAGGGGTTCGACGCCGCGCGCGACGCGTACCGTGGCATCGTTTAATTCAATAATCGTCGCTGACATGGGGCTCGCTCGATCCAAAGCTTAAGGTGTGGGGCGCGGATCAAATATCCGCGGGAAACGGCACGGGATAATCTTCGGACATCTGTTCGCTGGGATTGAAGCTGTCCGTCGGCAGGGCGCGCGCGCGATATTCGGGTCGTTCCGGATCGGGTGGCGATGCCGCGGGCGCACTCGCTGGCGGTGCCGTTGCGTGCGGTGTCGTGTCCGCCGCTAACGCGCCGCCGACCGCGAGCGCCATCATCATTATTCCGAGTAAATAGCGAGGTGAGTGCATCAAAATTCCTATTGCGCGTAACGCGCCAGTCTAAAGCCAAGGTCGGGTCGGGGCTGGTTACCAGCGGCCCGAAACTTGAGATTGAGTTCGGCACTGCTGCCATGGGCCCAGCTCGAGCCCTTGATCACATGGGTGGCGCCGCTGCTCGGTCCCAGCGGATCAGTCGCGGCGCCGCCGCTCGCCGCTCCATCAAAATCGTGCACCCATTCGCTGACATTGCCCGCGAGATCGTGCAGTCCGCGGAGATTGGGCGGGAAGCTTCCCACCGGCGCGCTGGCCGCGAAACTATCGTTGTAGCCCGCAATGAATTGTTTGACCAAAGTCTTGGCCGATTCGTCGGCGTAATTACCGCTGCGACCGTGTGGCGGAAAGCCACCGGTCCATGGAAACTCGAGTGTCTTGCCTGCGGGCGTTAAACGTGCGGCCCAATCCCACTCGGCCTCGGTCGGCAGACGATAGCCGACGGCATCCGGATTCACGCCGAGCACTCGCCCATATTTGATTTGATAGAACGCGGGTAACGATTCGCGCCGGCTCAACCAATTGCAATACGTGGCAGCGGCTTCCCACGTGACATTCGCCACCGGCAGGTTATCTGCGTTCAAATCCTGCCCCGCGGCGCCTTGCGTACGATGGCTGCCGATGAAATGACGGTAGTCGCGATTCGAGACTTCCAGCAAGCCCAAATAAAACGGACGCGCCAGATGCACCGCATGCGGAGTCGTCGCCGCCAGTTGAAATTCGCCGCCGGCAAATAGTTTTAATTCCTGACCGAGGACGCTGCGCACCATGCCCTCCGCGAATTGCGGTTTGGGCGCAGTGGCAAGTTCTGGTGGGACAAAGACCCCCGCCGTGAGATCGGCTTGCTGTTGCGCCTCATTGTTCGATTGCGATGGCGGGCTCGAAGTGGAGGCCGGCGGAGGGGGGCGCGTTGCTTCTTCTTGGGCCATTTCGGCCGCGGTCTTGAGCCGGATCTGCAAGCGCTTTTCGACGCCTTTGCGCGGCGTGACCAACGTGCGGTAGGTAGCGAAGCCCGGTTTGCGCACGATCACTTCATGCTCGAACGTGGGCAATTCGAGCCGTTGTGTCGCCGTGCCGTGGGGCGCCCCATCGAGCAAGAGTTCGGCATCGTCGGGCGTCGTGACGAGCTCAATCACCGCGAGTTCGGGGGCGAGTTGGATCGGCAGTTCACGGACCTCGCCTGATTCGACCGAGACTTTGATCTTGCCCGGCACATAGCCGGTTTTCATTACCGCTACTTCGTGATCGTTATCGGCGCTCACCGCAAACTTAAGCGGCGCCTCGCCCTTGAAATTGCCATCGACGGTGACCGCCGCGCCCGCCGGCGCGCTGACTACTTTGAGATAACCGTCGTCTTTCACGAGCCGGACATCAGGAATGTTGACGGGCTGACCCGCGATCACCGTGACCCTGCGATGCCATGGCTTATAGCCTTTCTTGGTCACCGCGATGTCCCGTTCGCCGTGGATCAATTCGGCGGTCAGGGGCGTGATACCGAGGGTGGTGGCGCCGCTTCGCACGGTGGCGCCTTCCGGCTGCGAGGCAAGGGTGAATTTCGCCCACGCCGGCTGCAAGGTGACACTTAACGCCTGTTCCTGGCCTTTGCCTTCAACGTTGAAATCGATGCTGAAGTCGAGATAACGCGCGGCGCGCACCACCACTTGTCGCGTGCCCGCTTCGACAGGTTCAATCACGCCCGGCGCGTGCCCCGCGAGTTGGTCATCGATGCGAACTTCGGCCTGGGCTACGGGCGCGAGCGTGAGTCGCAGTTGACCCGGTAGGGGTTTTAATTCGAATTGAAAAGTTTGCGTGGCCTCGCCCGAGACTTTGATCTGCGCTTGCAACGGCCGGTAGCCTGGCGCGCGCGCCGCTACCCGATGCGTGCCGGGTAACAGCATCCAGCTGCCGGCGAAATGCGGCGCGAGGCCGTGGGCGACGGTTATGGCGGCGGAATTCGGCGTCACCACTAGCCGCACCGAGCGTGCGCCGAAGATCAGCAACATCACCAAACCCACCGCGAGTAAGGTGGCGCCGATGAATAACTGCGTCCACGGCACGCGCGGCCACTCGATGCCGCGCAAACGACTCGGCGGTTTGAAGGTGGTTGGATGGATTCGATCGTCCGCCACTGCTGGAGTTGGGTCGTCGCCGCGCGCCACGCGAATTATCTCCCGAAGGGTACTGGTTCCTCACATTGCACGATGAGCGTAAGCGGTCCGGCCTCGGCGGCCACGCTAAATTCCTGCCGCACATCGCGGTAGCCATTCCGTTGGCCGAGCGCAGTATACCGTCCGGGAAAGAGCGTGAGTTGATGCGCAGTGAAGGTTCCGATCGCACCGACCTTCAAGATGGTGATGGCCGTGGCGCCATTCGATTTCAAGTTGATCGCCACTGGCGTGCGCGCGATGCGCAGTCGATCGCTTAAGGTAACTAACTGTTGCCGCAACCGCGGACCCGGTGTGGCGATGAGTTGCGCTGCGTCGCGCACGGCGACGGCCTCTTGATAAACCGCGTTGTCCGCCAAGCGTTCGGGATCTTTGAGGGCGCGCAGAAGCCGCGTTTCCAACACCGCGCGTCGTTCGGCGCGGGCCGCGCCCATGCTTGCCGCTTCGATCCCTTTATCGACACTCAGTGCTTTGCGAAATTGCGCAGCCGCTTCCGGCCAGCGTTCGCTTTGTTCGGCGCGATGCGCAGCCGTCATGGCCGATTCAATCTGTGCTGCCGTGGCGCGGCTCTGCGTTTGGGCGAGTGCGTTAGCCGCTTCGCGCGCTCGCGGATCGAGTTTGCGCGCCGCTTCGAACGCACTGCGCGCCGCGCCGTAATCGCCGGTATTTAACGCCGTGAAACCCGTCGACATAAGCTGGGAGAAGGCCGCGACATTGCGCGCTGTCTCGATTTTGGCCAAGGCCTGGCGCGCGTCGGCGATTTCGGGATCGAGCTTAAGTACCGCACGATACGTCTCCGCGGCGCGCGCGGTATCGCCCATCCGCTCGTAGCCGTGCGCTTCGTCCAACAGCGCCATCGCCTTGTCGAAGGCGTCGGCCCGCGCCACCCCGCGTTGTGCTGCGCTGTTAGTGGGAGCCAAGGCCAAGGCGGCAGTGAAGGCGGTCTCGGCCGCGCGCGCGTTGTGACTTAACAATGCGCGCTGACCTTCATCCAAGTAGTCGCTCACTACCTGTGGAATTTTGGCGCGTAAGGTCGCGAGTCCTTCGCTCGCGCTCTGGTAGGCCATGCGGGCCGCCGTGTAGCGCTGCTCGCGATATGCTTTTTCGCCGTCCGCGATCTTGGCCAGCGCCGCTTGATAGGTGTCGGCGCCCCAGGTCTCGACGCGCTGCGCGCGCAGGGCATCGAGCGCCGGTAGCAGGGTCGCGAGCGCGTCTTGCGCGGCTGGGCGCGCTTCCGGCGGTTCCGGAATGAGCGGGGTGGCCGAATCCGTCGTCGGGGTGGTCGGGGTATCGGTTGGCGCTGGCAGCGATGCGGTCACCGCAGGGGGGCTAGCCGTGACACCAGGTTCTACCCAATGAGGTAATCCGAACAACACCATGCCGACGCCAA
The DNA here is from genome assembly GCA_016191285.1 of Gammaproteobacteria bacterium. Classification (GTDB taxonomy): domain Bacteria; phylum Pseudomonadota; class Gammaproteobacteria; genus CAIKBL01. The sequence continues at coordinate 49,048 of JACPPA010000014.1, read as the reverse complement.
TCGCGAGTAAGCCGATCACCGCGGACGCCAACAGCAGTGGATTACGGCCGCGATCGCGGCTTACCGCTGACGCCGCGTTCGAGTCGAGGCTGTACGGTTCGATTGGCGCGCTCTGTTCGTCGCGCTCGGATGCGGTCGACATAGGCCGTCTAACTTAGAGGGAGATGCACACGATGCAACGCTTATTTGGCCGCATCATTCGGCAGCGGATCGCTGGTGATAATCGGTAAGCTATTCGTGTTCTGCCCATTATCGTTGCGGTAAATATCCGCGAGTAAGCCGCGCCATTGCGCATATTGCTCTTCGACCGTCCCGGTTAGGGTGACGGTCCGATTACTAAGCTCGATATGATGCGGTTTCATGCTCGTGCCCAAGGAATCGGCCAGCTCTGCCAACGCCGCTTCATGGATCTTCGCTTCTTCGCTTTTGTCGACGCCGGTGCTAAACAAGTAAGCACCGCCAGCCATGCCGGCCACACCCGCCACGCCGAGTCCAGAATTATTGCTGGCGGTCATCGCGGCTAAGCCGCCGAGCATCGCCAGCGCGCCTCCGATTTTCCGCAACATGCCTTGGGTTTTGAGGCTTTTCATCTTCGAGACTTCGTCGTGACTCGCTTGCCGCCAGCGATCGTAGGAGGGCTGCATGTTACGGTTGAAGTCATCGAAATAAGTGTCGACTTGATCGACGAACATCAGATCGCGCGCGCGCAAATCGGCCATGCGTCGCACGGCCGGATCATCAACGGCGGGGAGCCGTTTTACATGCAGTTGGCCCTTGGCATCAGGCGCCAGATAATCGCCGAATTGTTCGGGCGCGAACCGCCGCGCGAATAGCAATTGCGCCACCGCCTGCGCTTCGCGCAATTCATTGCCGTCGCGCTTGGCCGCTGCGTGCTGCAAGTCGTCTGCAATGCGCTCATAGATCCCTTGTAAAGGATCGCGGTATTCGTGCGTTGGATCGGCGTCGTAGACATAGCGTTCTACCTGCTCGTCGTATTCGCGCGTGTACCACACCTGGCCGGTGGCAGCGGTTACCGTGATACTCAGTTTGAGTCGAGTACCGTCGGAATCAAGTATTCGCCCGTCGATCCACAGATCCATTTCACTTTGCTTGTGCGGTGAGAGACGAACCCGACCCCACACCCCGCGGCGCTCCAAGGTGTTGGCGAGGACGGTTGGAAGGTAATGCGCTTCGGCGCGGCGGACACTCGGCGTCGTGATGTGTTGATCGGAATCCAATCCCTCGATGCCTGGATCGAAAACGTCGATGCCGACGTCGAGCTTGAGCTGGGTGGATAGTGGCGCCGAGCTTGGTTCCTGATACGCGACCGGTGGCGACGCAGTGCCGGGCGGCGGCGTGTAAGGTGGCGGCGGGTTCGATGCGCAGCCCACGAGGACCATCGTCATTGCACTGAGCGCCGCTATCGCGCCTACAACCGACCTCACGCTCACAACCCTCCTTTGTACTTGCGATATTCCGCTCGTAATTTCTCGCGGAGCACGGGATCCGGCTCGCGATCAGCCGCTTCGCGTAGCTGGCGGGCGACGATATCGTCGTCGCCGCCGGCCGGGACTTCACCGGAGGTGCCGTTTCTCGGGTAGCGACGATCGGCGGACTGGGTCGCACCGGATTTGTCGGGCGTGCTACCGAGGCCGGTGGCAGTACCTGCGGCGCCGCCGGCGCCGCGTACCTCGGGTGGCACGAGTCGCCCACCGCGGCCATCGACCGCGCCCCGTTCGGCTGCCGCCGCGCCGCCCATCTGCGCGCGCTCTTTCGCCGCATTCTCTTGGGCTTTGCGCATGCGGGCATCGAACTCACCGAGCTTACGTTGCAATTCCTGATTGAGTGCGCCACCGCGTTCACTGGCGCTGACCGCGGCGGCGGTCGCCCCTTCGGTCGACAGGACCGATGCACCGCCACGCGGTGATGCTGGCAGACCAGTACCACCACTGGGTTCGCCGGGAACCGAATTCGGTTGCACCGAGGCATCCGCCGGCCGCGCCAGGCTCGGCATATTGCCGCCACCTTGGGCACGTGGCCGGCCCGCAGCGGCAGGCGCGGCTGGGGTGGCGGTCCGTGCCGCGGACGGCAGGGTCGCGTTGCCATCGAGTCGTCGCTCAGTGACTTGCACGTCCGCTCCGCGTTCACTGGGCGACATATATTGTGGTGTTGGAGGTGCGTTACCAGCCGAACCAGCCGCGCCGCCGGTACCAGCGTTGGATGGCGGACCCTTTGAACTGCCCTCTTGCGTGCTCGTTTGCGCTGTCTGCTGCGCTTCCAATCGCTTGCGTTCGGCTTCTTGGACCGCTTTGGCACGACTGGTAATTTGCGTGGGCGAGCGCCGTGCCTCTTCTTCCTTACACCCCTGTGTGGCAAGGAGTGCGAGGCCCATGAAGGCGATTGAAAAGTGATTTAGGACGCGGCGCATTTTCTATTACGGGAAGCTTCTCGTCAGGTCACCTGGGGTTGGTCGACGCCCTTCATCTTAACTCCAATAGACCTGAAACGAGGCTGAATCAACGTCATATCGGCGCGTGCAGGAAGCGCTCCATTCGCACGCGCAACGCCGAGTCAAAGGCGACGGCGCGGCGCGATTCTAGTGACATCTGTACCACGGTGATCTTGCCGCGGGCGCGACAGGCGTCACCGCCATGAACATCGACCGCCAGCGTGAGTGAACTGGTGCCTAAGCGTTCGCAGATCAACCCCAACCGCAAGGTGTCGCCGAGAAACGCCTGGGTCAGAAACTCGGCTTCTATTTTCACCGCGGGCACGCCCAAGCGTTGAACGCGAATGTACTCGCCGTACGGCGTGTTAAGCGCCGCGGTGAACCATTCCTCCATCAACTCGTGAAATAACACGAAATACTGCGGATAGAAGATGATCCCCGCGGGATCGCAATGCTGAAAGTGTAGGGTTTTGTCGCGTTCAAATCGCATCGCGGGGTTCACGGTTTGACGTTGCTGGCGAAGTCGTGGCGGGCGCGTCGCGCAGACAGTTTGGGCAGCGGCAATCGACGCCAGTTTGTAACGCGGAGCCGGCGAGCGGCGGGAATGCCGCGCACCAGCACTCGCGCGCCCGCGCGCCGCATCCAAAGCGAGTGCCGCATTGCGAACACTGCTTGATTTCAAATTCGGCGTTGGCGGATTCGCTCATTCGGGTGCGTTTACGTCGGCGGTAATTGGCCAAAGTCTTCGACCATGAAACTAGCTTCGGCCTGCGCCACCAGGATCTCATTATCGACGCGGGCCGCACTGGATTCCAATACCACCAAGCGGCCCTTGCGTTGTTTCAGCGAGCATTTCACTTTTATCGTCACCCCGATGGGCAACGGTTGCCGGTAGCGAATTTCACATTTGGCGGTGAACCCGCGCGCGCCTTGCAGGAATAACCAATTGGCCATGACGTCGTCGAGCACGCTGAAAAGAATACCGCCGTGCGTGATCGAGTCGAATCCCACGTGATGAGGCAGCGCTGTAAATTCACCACGGCACACGCCGTTATCAAGCTGAAATTTTATCCGCAAACCTTGCGCGTTAGCGGGGCCGCAGACGAAACAGTGATCTGCATCGCCGCGGGTGCGTGGGCTAGTACCGAGGTCTTCTGGCATCGCGCGTCTCAAACCATATCCGGATAGCGGTTCGGCAAGTCTAAGCTGATCGAGTTGGGCATACCGGGCAAGCGTAGGCTGTGGCTGTCGATTTCGATTTGAGTTTCATCGATCAATGCGTCGCCAAAGCGATAGATCGGTTGCATAGGACCTTGGCAGCATGCTTCGTCGTATTCGGCGGCTTTCGCGCGCACCGCTTCGCGGCGTCGCTCGTAATCGGCCATTACCGCGTGACCATGACGTTTAGTCAGCATCGCCGCGGTCACGCGCGGCGACAGGATCGCACCGGTTGCGTTATTGCCGCCAAAGCCTTTGGAATTGAGAAACGCAATTTCGGCGCGACCTTTGAGATCGAAATCCCGAAGCGCGATATTCAGGCGTTCGCGATGGACGTCGGCCGCGATTTCGGGGGTGGTTTTGATGCCGGGCAACAGCTCGTGTTTAAACACGCCGAGCGAACTCACCAATTGATCGGCACTGGCCGGGGCCAATGAGTGACCGAGAAAGGCCTTTACCGCGGTGACTGGCCAGTCATGGATATCGAAGGCGCGCGCTACTTGATCGAAGATCCGCGATTCGGTGACCCGATTCTGCGGCGTACTCGAGCCATGGGCTTGAATAAAACTCTGGCGCCTGACCGTGTCTTCGCCGAGTAAAGCGCGCATGGCGGCGACGGCCTTGGCGAGCGTGATGTAATTGCCGGGGCCGGGTGAGGAAATGGATTTCTTAAAGCCGTCGGCATTCACGAACACATCGGGCACGGCAGCGTGAATATCGGCGCCTAATTCGAGCGCCAATGCATCATCGCACAACACAAAGTACTGCGCCGATTCGCCGAGCACGAAGCCGCAATTTTCACCAAACGGGCGGCTCGCGCGTCGATAATCCGGCACGCCCGCGCCGTCGAGTTTGCATAATTGCTCATCGGTCGCGAGCGCGCTCATCGCGTGATAACCCTCGATCACTTCGGGGACTAACGGTGCTTCGGCATTGCCGACAACCACCACACGTCGACGCCCGGATTGGATGTCTTCGACCGCGAGCCGCAGGTTATACAGAAAGCTCGCGCAGGCGCCGGCAATCGCGCCCGTACAACCGACGCTGCCCAGCACATACGCATTCACGAAATCGGCCGGCATCGTATTCAGGCCGAGCGGTAATTGTTTCGAGCTGACACGCCCCCCCTTTAAGCGGGCTTGCAACATACCGCCGGTGCCGTGTTGATCGAGTTGTGCCATCGCGCTCGAGGCATACACGGCGACTTCATCCGGTTGCACTTTCGCAGTCAGGACATCCCAGTCGATGCCGACCGATTTCGCCGCATCCGAGGCGGCGATAATGGTCATCGCCAATCCGCGGGGATGAAATCGCGAGGGGTAGAGCTTAGTGGGATCAAAGCCGGTGGGAAGTTGTCCGCCGGACTGCACGGCAATTTTACGATGGGTTTCGATACGAAAGTCGGTGGCCGTGGCGAGTTCGATTTGCGTTACGCCATTGGCCTGGCTTAGTACTCGCCATCCGCCCGGCAAGGGCGACGGGAGTTCCTCGGTGTGGGTGGCGAACACGACGGGTTTCGAATTGCTCGGTCCAATTTCGAAATTTAGTTGAACCGCCATCTGATCGGCATCGAAATACTGCGGCTCCAGGCGGCGAATTAGCGTGTGGTCGCGAACATAGGCTTCGAAGTGGCGGGGAATCGCGTCGATGGCAAGCGGGGAGCCGTCGGCGGTGACGGTTTGTCCGTTCTGAGTGTGGACCAGGCCCATCATCGCGGCCAGCGCGCGGAGCGTGGTGTGGCGCTGGGCGATCGGCAGGCTATCGAGGACGGTACGACGATACGCGTGATGAAAGGAGGAGCGGCCGGCGGCGCCGATTCCCCCGAAACCAATGATGACGGGCAAACGGGTCATGGGGTAGCCGGTCCGAAGAATTAGGTTAAACCATTCTAGGCTGTCCCCAGTTCAGCTATATTGGCCGAATCCGACAAATAGATGGCGATATTCGCCAATAATCTATCAATCTGTTCATGGGTGTCCCAAATTCGCCCTCCCAAATTCGCCCCAATTCACCCGTTCGATGGGTGTCCCAAACTCAATGAACCTCGCCTTTGTATTAGCGGATCGAATGCTGGCCGCGAGCGCCATGCTCCCGCTCGAGATGTGGCAGGCGGCGGCGAGTACTGCGCAGGGGCGGCACCGCGTTAGGCCGCCGCTACACATTGAAACCATTGCCGCGCACGCCGGCGCGACCGTCGCAACCCAGGCGGGGATTGCGTTAACCCCGAACGCGACGCTCAGTTCAACGACGAACTTCGATGTGATCTACCTACCGGCGCTGTGGCGAAATCCACGCCCGGTTCTTACTCGCTCGGCGGCGTTACACTCCTGGTTGCGCGCCCAATTGGCCGCCGGCGCCTTGGTCTCCGCGGTGGGTACGGGGTGTTGTTTCCTCGCCGAAGCTGGACTACTGGATGGCAAGGCGGCCACCACGCATTGGCATTACTTCGATCGATTCGCACGGGATTACCCGGCGGTGCAGCTCAAGCGCCAGTACTTTATCACGCAGGCCAACGCGATTTTTTGTGCCGCCAGCGTGAATGCGATGGCGGATGTGACCGTGCATTTAATCGAGCGTTTCTATGGCCGCGCGATTGCACATCACGTCGAGCGCAATTTTTCGCACGAGATTAGACGGCCGTTCGACAACTATCGCTTTCTCGATGGGGAAGATCTCCAGCATGCCGACGAGCTGATCGTCGAGATTCAACTGGCGATGCAACGCCGGTTGCAGGAACAATTGCGGATCTCTGAATTGGCGCGTGAATTCGGCGTGAGTCCGCGCAGTCTCGATCGACGCTTTCGCGCGGCGATTGGGGTGTCGCCGTTGACCTACCTACAGCAACAGCGCATCAAAATGGCCAAGGAGTTGCTCGAGTCCACTAATCTCAGTGTCGGCGAAATCGCGTATCGCGTCGGTTATTTCGATCACGGCCATTTCACGCGCCTGTTTGAACGCGCGCTGACGGTTGGGCCGCGCGCTTATCGGCAAACGGTGCGCGCGAAACTCTTTGCGCTGCAGCCGCGGTAGCGCGCTTGTCGTACCATTAACGAACTTTAACGCGAGAAAATCTTATGAGCGGACCGCGCGGAATCGGATTCGATACCTTGAGCCTGCACGCGGGACAACGCCCTGATCCCACGACGGGAAGCCGCGCGGTGCCGATCTATCAAACGACGTCATTCGTTTTTCAAGACACGGCGCAGGCCGCCGGCCTGTTTACCGCCGCTCGTGCCGGTTATATCTATTCGCGCATCGCCAATCCCACGGTGGCGGTGCTCGAAGAGCGCCTCGCGGCGTTGGAGGGCGGGGTTGGCGCGGTGGCCACGGCGAGCGGGATGGCCGCCATCCATCTCGCGGTGATGACCTTGGTGGAAGCCGGTGCGCATATTGTGTCGTCGCGCGCGCTGTACGGCGGCACCCACAATTTATTCACGTATACGTTGCCGCGCTTTGGCATCACCACCACCATGGTCGATCCGCGGCAACCTGCTGAGTTCGCGCGCGCCATCCAACCCAATACCAAATTGATTTTCGCCGAGACGGTGGGTAATCCGCGCTGCGAGGTGCTCGATATCGACGCCGTCGCGGCGGTGGCGCACGCGGCAGAGATCCCGCTCGTCATCGACGCGACGTTAACCACGCCTGTGCTGTTGCAGCCGTTCGTTCACGGCGCGGATGTGGTCGTGCATTCATTGACCAAGTTCATCGGCGGACACGGGGCTGCCATTGGCGGTTGCGTGGTCGATGCGGGGCGCTTTGACTGGGAGGCATCGGGCCGTTTCCCACGGCTGACTGAACCCGATCCCGGGCTTCATGGAATCGACTTCACCGAGGATTTTGGACCGTCGGCGTACATCGCCCGCGTTCGCCTCGAAGGCTTGCGCGACTTCGGTGGCGTGTTGAGTCCGACCATCGCGTTTCAATTTCTGCAGGGGTTGGAGACCCTGCCGTTGCGGATGCCGCGCCACGTGGCGAACGCTGAAGCGATCGCAGCCTACCTGTGCAAGCACGAAGCGGTTGAACGCGTCACCTATCCCGGTCTTGCACACCACGAAGATCACGCGCTGGCTCGGCGCTTATTGTCGAAGGGCTGCGGTGCGGTATTCGGTTTTGATTTGAAAGGCGGCCGCGACGCGGGGCGCAAATTTATCGAAGGGCTCCAGCTCTTTTCGCACCTCGCGAACGTGGGCGACGCGAAATCGTTGGTTATCCACCCCGCTACGACGACGCACGCGCGGCTCGACGCAGCGGCATTGCGCAACGCAGGCATTGCCGAGGGATTCGTGCGGTTATCGATTGGCCTCGAGGATCCGCAGGATTTGATCGACGACCTATCACGCGCGCTCTATCGTTCTCAGCAATAAGGCAGTTTCCATGTTGACGACATTCAACGGTCACCAAGTTTTCTATGCGAACGGCGGTCAGGCGCTGGACGTTAACCTACCGGCGCTGGTCTTCGTGCATGGCGCGGGCATGGACCACACGGTATGGACACTCCAATCGCGGTATTTTGCGCGCCATGGCTACGCGGTCATCGCGCTCGATTTGCCGGGTCATGGGCGTTCATCGGGCGCACCGCTAGCCGGTGTCGAAGCGATGGCGACATGGGTGCTGGGCGTGGTCCGCGCACTTGGCTTTAACCGCGCAGTTTTGGCCGGCCATAGTTTGGGTTCGCTAGTGGTGCTCGAAGCCGCGGGGCAGGCGCCGGAGTTTGTACGTTCGCTCGCCTTACTAGGCTTCAGTTATCCGATGCAGGTGGGCGCGCCGTTACTCGAGGCCGCGCAAAACAATGATCATGCGGCGGTGGATATGTTGATGATCTGGGGCCATGACTATGTGGCTCAACTGGGTGGCAATGCCGTGCCGGGCATGGGAATTGTCACCCCGATTCAGCGCCTCGTCGAACGTGCGGCGCGAGGAGTACTGTATACCGATCTACACGCCTGTCATGTCTATACCGGTGGCACCGATGCGGCGCAACGCGCGCAATGTCCGGTCAATTTAATTCTGGGCGATCGCGATCGCATGACGCCGCTGAAAGGCGCGCGGGCATTCATGCAGCACTTCAAACAGCCGACTCTTGCGCTGCTGCAAACCTGCGGGCACGGCATGCTGGAAGAACGGCCGGAGGAAACCTATCGCGCGTTGGCGGCGATGCTTGAGAAAGCATGAATCCACGTGATGCACACGTCCAGGTGATTGGTGCTGAAGCAAGACAGCGACGGTCGTCGATATTCACTCAAATTTGCCGTGGGAGCCGCTTTAGCGGCGAATCTTTGTTAAGGCCTCATTTGCCGCTAAAGCGGCTCCCACCAGGCGCCATTGGTGGCCAGCGAACTATGCAGGTTCGGCGCGGGACACTAAGGAAGCTCTGCCTTTTGCAGAACTTCCCTAAATAGCCCGCATTGCGATGGGCTCAAGAAAAGACACCCGACCGAAATTGTGAGGTCGGTCATCCCGCGCGGAGCCACGTCAGCCGCGCCGACCCGGGATCCAGGGGCGGAACTACCGGCGGGATCCCGCCCCGGATAGTCGCTGCGCGAATTCCGGGGTGACGTCTATAAGGGCTGCGCACTTTCCGGGATGACGGGGTTCTTGGCATCCGGTGTCGACATCGCCTCGAAGCCTGAGTTGGTGTTAAATTACAGGGCGGGCTATTTAGCCGGGCTTCAGGGTCCTAATTACGCCAATCTATTCACTTGGATCTCGATCCTTCAGCCGTCGCTTGGTCTTGCGCGCCTTTAGCGTGCTGCGTTCGACGCTGAAGTGCCGCAGATCAGCAACCGGCCGCGGGCGCACGCTGCCCCACCCGAGTTCTTCGTCCTGGTCATAACGTTTACCGAGTTGCCAGGCGATCTGCGCACGCGCGAGTTCGAGGCCGAGATAAAACGCATGCGCGCCATCGTCTTCAACCTTGAGCGCGGGAAATAACGCATAGGGATCGGTGGCGACCGTTTCGCCGTCGCGGTTGTAGATGTGGATGCCGTCGGCCGCGACCTGAATCCGGAAGTTTGGATCTTTCACCGCACGCGCGAACTCAGCGATCTCTTCGGCGCTATACGGAAACGGCTTGCGCTCGTGTAGGGCGAGCAAGCCTTCGTCGATATGCCGTGGCGGCGCCTGATCTTCGTGCGCTGCAAACATGATCCGCCGCGCACGGTCGACTTCGCGCACCACGCTACGACAGTGTCCGCTGACTTCGGTGGTCAGTACGGCGGCGATGTTGAGTTCGGACACCACACCCAGCATTAGCGCGTTAATTCCCAAGGTGTCGGCGTGCGTGAGTTCGCTGATATTGCCAAGGCCAAACATGATCTCGACGTGCGGATATTTTTCGCGCAACGCGCGATAGCGCAACAGTGAATCGGTGAAACCGTGGTGAATGGGATCGAGTATCGGATCGGCATAGAACGGGCGTTGCCGCGCGCTAAACTGCTCGATGGCGCGATACAGCGAGGCGAGGTCGCGTGGCTCGTTACCGATCAGGATCGGTGTAGCCGCGACTTCGTCGGCGATCCACAGCGTCTCTTCGCTTAGGCTGAAGAGATAGTCCGCGCCGGCCTTGCCGCCACGCAATAACTCGGCGCTATCGAGCGAATCGACACTGACTTTGAATCCGTCGTCACGCAGTGCCTTGACGCACTCGGCGAGGCGCGGAAAGGGCACCTCGGGCAAACAGCCCAGATCGATGACATCTGCGCCATCCGCCCGATAGCGCACCGCGCGGGCTAAGCATTCCGCCACCGTTAAGTGGGGAGCATCGACGATTTCAGCAAAGATTAGGCAGGCGTGACGCGCGAGCGTCTGGGCTCGTGCCTGACCGCCAAAAAATTGCGGGAGATCCTTTAATTCTTCGGGCCCACGCACGAAAGGCGTGGCGAAGTTCGCGGCGAGTTGGTCCAAATCGCAGCGACAGCGCCCCGGGATGATAACTTTGCTCGCGCCCGTCACGTCGCCGAGCCGGCGCGCGATTAACTCGCCAGTCAAGAGCGCCGCCACGGCCACGCCGAGCACCCGGATTTCGTAGGTGAAAGGGCGCGGAGTTAATTCACTCAAGACTCGAGTGAGACTTTTCTCCGCCAATTTGCCGGTGATGAAGATGAAGTGTTCGGAAGCGGGAGCAGTCATCATTCGAAAACGCGTAACTCTTCCTCGTCGGTGCGCGATTGCGTTGGCATGGTACGTTGAATTAACCTCGGTCGACCAGACTTCACCCCATGCGCACACTCTACCCACCGCTTGATCCCTACGACACCGGTATGCTGCTGGCCGATCCGTTGCATCGGATCTATTACGAACAATGCGGAAACCCGCGTGGTAAGCCGGTGTTGTTCATTCATGGTGGGCCCGGCGGCGGTACTTCGCCGCGGATGCGTCAGTTTTTCGATCCGGACGCGTATCGCATTATCCTGTTCGATCAGCGTGGCTGCGGCCGTTCGCTGCCGCATGCCTGCCTCGAGCGCAACACCACCTGGGATTTGGTCGCGGATATGGAGGCGTTGCGCGAGCGACTCGAGATTTCGGCGTGGCAGCTCTTCGGCGGCTCATGGGGCTCGGCTTTGGCGCTGGCGTATGGCGAAACACATCCCACGCGCGTGACTGAATTAATTCTGCGTGGGATTTTCACGTTACGCCGCTGGGAATTGGAGTGGTTTTATCAAGAAGGCGCCGGCGCGTTGTTTCCCGAAGCCTGGGCGGCGTACCAAGCCGTGATCCCGCTGGACGAACGCCGCGACATGATCGCCGCCTATCATCGGCGCTTGACAGCCGCGTCACGCGACACGCAACTCGAGGCCGCGCGCGCGTGGAGCGTGTGGGAAGCGAGCACCAGCCACTTGTTGGCGGATCCGGCGCAAATCGCGGCCTTCGGTGCGGATGATTTTGCCTTGGCGTTTGCGCGTATCGAGTGTCATTACTTCATGCACCGCGGATTTTTTAATTCGGATGCCGAACTTCTGGATCGCGTGGATCGCATTCGTCATTTACCCGGTGTGATCGTGCAAGGCCGCTACGATGTGGTGTGCCCCGCGCGCACCGCGTGGATGCTGCATCAACGCTGGCCGGAATCGGCCTTGGTGATGGTGCCGGATGCCGGTCACGCGGCGTTCGAACCAGGGATTGCGTCAGCCTTGATCGACGCGACCGACCGCTTTCGCTAACCCCAGGATAAACGTCGGATTATTCCTAATCAGCAGTGACTTTAGCGTGCTGATGAGGCCGGCACGTCACCCTAAATTGGCGCAAAAAGGCATGCGAAAATTCGAACTATCAAATAGTTAAAACATTCGCTAAAGATTAGCGCCCAACCTTGCAGGGGCGTGTTTGGTGGGCTAACTTTAACGATGGCAGATGTCAATCCTTTTCACTAAAAGGGGGTCTAATGTTCGAATTCGATCAAGATGCCGTTGACGCGCTACTACTCGACAGTGCAAAGTTCAGACGGCTCTACGACAAGTACAGCACGCTGAAGACGAAAGTCCATGACGCGAACGCCAAGCAAGTCGTAATGAACCAACTTGATCTGGAGCTTCTCAAGAAAGAGAAACTGCACCTCAAGGATCGGATGGCCGACCTGATTAAAGGCTACCGGCAGGTTCATGTTTAGCCCCTTATAACAACTAGCAATTCATGCAACGCCCGCGCCGGCTGGGACCCCTTCCCTTGCCGGCGACTTTTTAAGTACCCCCCGTATTTCCTGCTCGTCCGTTACGAATTCGCAGAGCTTCTATAATCCGGGCTCACCCATCAGGCGAGTTACTTTGCGATGAAGCTCCAGCAACTGCGTTATATCTGGGAAGTCGCCCGCAATAATCTAAATGTCTCGGCGACGGCCGAACGGCTCTATACCTCGCAGCCTGGGGTGAGTAAGCAGATCCGTCTGCTCGAAGACGAACTTGGGATCCAAATATTTTTGCGTGCCGGCAAGCAATTGACCGATGTCACGCCCGCTGGCCAGCAGGTGATCGCGCTGGCTGGCAAGATCATGGCCGAAGCCGACAACATCAAGCGGATATCGCAGGAGCATAACGATCAACGCCGCGGCAGTATTTCTATTGCCACCACGCATACCCAGGCGCGCTATGTCTTACCGGCGGTTATTAAGCGCTTCATCGAAAAATATCCCGAAGTGGCCTTGCACATGCATCAGGGGTCGCCGGTCCAAATCGCCGAATTAGCCGCGGCGCACGCCGTTGATTTCGCGATTGCGACCGAAGCAATGGAACTCTTCGATGGCTTGGTGATGCTGCCGTGCTATCGCTGGAATCGCAGTATCGTGGTGCCGCCCGGTCATCCGTTGACGAAGCTAAAAACCTTCACGCTGGCCGACTTGGCGGAACATCCGTTGGTGACCTATGTGTTCGGATTCACCGGTCGCTCGCAATTGGATCAAGCATTTCATGCGGCGGGTTTGGTGCCGCGAGTGGTGTTCACCGCGACCGACGCCGACGTAATCAAAACCTATGTGAAGCTTGGCTTAGGCGTCGGGATAATCGCCACGCTCGCCTACGATCCCACGCAAGACCGCGATCTCGTGGCATTGGATGCGAGTCACCTATTTGAAGACAGCGTGACCAAAATCGGATTTAGCCGTGGCACGTTCTTACGTCGGTATATGTACGACTTCATCCAATTATTTGCGCCGTATTTGACCCGCGAATTGGTCGACCGCGCCGCCGGCGCGCACAACAAGGACGAGGTCGAAGCGTTGTTCAGCGAGTTGACGTTGCCGCGTTTCTAGGTCCTGTCCCGCGAAGAACTCCGCCTTTTTGTGGGAGCGGCTTTAGCCGCGAATAAGGATTACCACCCAATTCGCGGCTAAAGCGGCTCTCACAGTGCACGAATTATGTCGGTTCGACGCAAAATACACTAAGACCCTTCGACCGCCGGCGCGCGCGCTTCGAGCACTTCGCGCACAAATTGCAGGTAGATCGTATACACCCGGGTCTCGTCACCTTGGCGCACGACAAAGAACGGGGCGTATTGAACGTTCAGTTCCTTGGCTAATCGCATGCCGGCACTGTGCGGATCGCGCTCGTCGGCCACCGCCACCGCGTCGATGCTCGACCAGTAGCCACCCCGTTCCAGGCGTTGCTCAACGTCGTGACATTTGCGGCACGGTGTACCGTCGGCCAGGATTTTTTTGACGAACGTGATGTGCACAGATCGCGAGTCCGTTGAAATTCGGACCTGAAGACTAACGAGCGGCGCCATGCGGTTCAAATAACCAGGCGGCCTAGGATTAGAACTTTAGCGCTGACGTACCGGGTTGCGCTGCCATTTTCGGTCCGCAGCCGGTGACGACGGGATCCGCCACCGCGTCGAGGCAGGCTTTGCGCGCGGCCGGCGGAAGTTTGGCGAGGTCGCGAACGCTGGCGTAGAAGCGGCTGAAATCGTCGCCAGCCCGATGAAACAACGCGATAAACGCCGGCACGTAATCATGATAGGTCGCGACCGAGGCAAGCTTGGCGTTATTCATATCCCCGGTCATCCAGCGGTCATATGTTGTTGCCCCGCCCCAACGGGCCTTGAGGACAAGGTAGGCGGTATTCAACTCGGCGAATAACAGCCGCTTTCGCGCCTCCTTGCCGGCCGGCGGCAGCGCACTCGCATAAAGAGTTTCCAATCGCGCGCGGGTGTCCAACAACAGCGCGATAAGCGGCGCGTCGTCCCGCGTGTCGTCAATAACCGATTGCGCCACGGGGTCTTGCGCGCGCCAGCGCACGAAGCCTAAGTCTGCAACGCTGGTCGCGAAGCTTTCGTTAAATGTTGCGTCGTCCGGCACATAAATGAGTTGATGCGCCAATTCGTGGAAGACGGTTTTAACTAATTCCGCGGTGGTCCGTTTGAGCATGGTGCTGGGGATGGGATCGTTAAACCACCCGAGCGTCGAATACGCCGCCACCCCGCCAACAAAGACTTCGAGCCCCTGCTGGCGCAACGCGGCAGCATAGGCTTTCGCGTCGGCTTTGCTGAAATAGCCCCGGTAGGTCAAACAGCCGACGATTAAGTAACACGACCGGTGCAACTCCAAGCTATAGACTGGCGCTGCGAACACATTCCACACCACATATTCGCGGTGGAGGTCCGCATACGTGGTATAGCTGGCGTTAGCGGGCAAGGCGAGGACTGCACTCGCAAAAGTCCGCGCGGCCGCGGCGACTCGAAGTTTGGTTTGAATGGCTGGGGGAGTTGTCGGATCAGCGATCACCATCGCTAACGGGCGTCGCGCGCTCAACAGTTCAACTTGGCCACGGACGGCTTGGCCGTAAAAATTTAGGGCGCTGCAGCCCGTCAGTGTGACCAACAAGAACACGGTCAAGAATTCGATAGCCGCGAGACGCATGCGAACTTCCAACAACAGTTTCCTCAGCATGATACGTGAAGGCTTGAGTGCGATTTCGGTGCTATTGTCGCGGTATGCATACGACCCTAATTTCGGCGCCGGAGTTACACGCAATGCGCGGCGCGGCGGCGCTTACCGTGATCGATTGTCGGTTCGATCTGGCGGATCCCGCAGCGGGCGAGGCGGCGTACCGGAGCGGGCATCTCCCCGGCGCGTTCTATGTCCACCTGGATCGCGACCTCTCCGGCCCGCCAATCACCGACCACGGTCGACATCCATTACCCACCCCGCGACAATTGATCGCCGTATTTAGCCGACTCGGCATTCACCCCGAATCTCAAGTGGTGGCGTATGACGCACTGAGCGGCGGTCTCGCCGCCGCGCGCCTGTGGTGGCTGCTGCGGAATATGGGACACCCACAAGTGGCGGTGTTGGACGGCGGCATCAAGGCCTGGCGCGACCACGGATTTGGATTAGACGCGACGCTTCCGGCGCCCGTGGCCACCGAGTTTCCAGGCCAGTTTCACCACGCGCACGTGGTGACGCTGGCGCGGATCACTCCGGCGTTGTCCTTGGTCGACGCACGTGACCCGGGACGCTACCGTGGCGAGCATGAACCGATCGATCCCCGTGCCGGACACATTCCGGGCGCCCGCAATCACTTTTGGCGCACCAGTCTCGGCCCGCACGACGTTTTGCTTGAGCCCGACCTGCTGCGGGAGGCATTCCGAACGAGTTTGGGTACACTACCGAACGCGGCCACCGTGCATTATTGCGGGTCCGGTGTTTCCGCATGTCACAATGTGCTCGCCCAGGTGCATGCCGGACTCCCTGAACCGCGCGTCTACTGCGGTTCATGGAGCGAATGGAGTCGCGACCCGCAACGCCCGCTCGCGCTTGGCCCCGAAAGTGTCTTGAACAGACAAGAGTAGCTGGAAATCTAATGATGAATACCCACCTGTCGCGAATCTTAAAATCTCTGTTGATGACTTCCGCGCTGCACGCCGCAGTCGTGTTCGCGGTGCCGCAGGATCTGCTCCTGGTGCTCGATAATTCGGGCAGCATGCGGCAGAGCGATCCTGCTCGGATCGCGAAAAACGCCATCGCGAAAATGCTCGCGAAACTCCCCGCCGATACGCGCGCGGGCGTGCTGATTTTCGATGAGTCGGTGCGTCTCGCGGTACCGCTGACCGAAGTGACCGACACCACGCGCGCCAAATTCGCGAGCGGATTGAATCGCATCAACTATCGCGGACAACTAACCGATATTCCCACGGCGATCGAGCGCGCGCTCAGCGAACTTGAAACCAACGGGCGGGCCGGCGTCGCCAAGTCCATCGTGTTCATGACCGATGGCATTGTCGATACCGGCGATAAAGCCCGTGATCTCGATCGCACCAAGGCTTTGCGCGAAGTTATCGTGGCCGGCGCCACCGCCAAACACATCAAAATCTACGACATCGGATTGACCGCAGATGCCGATCACGAATTGCTGCAGGAGCTGGCGGCGCGCTCGGGGGGTGAGTACTTCCGGGCGCTGAAAGCCGACGAACTCCCGCCCGTATTCGCGGAAATCAACGCGCGGCTAGCAGCGATCCCACCGGCCACCACGGAGTCGGTAGCGCCGCTGCCAACCGCACCGGAAGCCCCGGCCGCGCTCCCTGCGGAGCCCGCGGCACCCCCGGCAGTCGTAACCCCAACGCCGCCAGCAGAAGAACCTGCGGCGGCCGAATCCTCCGCGCCGCCCGAGCCAGTAGTGGCAGCTCCGGTCGAACCGGCGGCGCCGGCCATGCCGCCAACGGCACCCGCCGCACCTGCCACCGGTGACGAGAAAGTGCCGCTGTCCGCTGAAGAGCGCGCGTCGTTGGAAGAGCTCGCGAAACAAACCGGCGTGCCGGTCGAACAGTTGATCAAAGAAATGGAAAGCGCGCCGGCCGGCAAAGCCGTGATCGTGCGCCCTGAAAACGCCACTACTCCAGCGGCGCCGCCGGCGGTGTCCATGCGCTTAGTGGGAGGCGCGGCGCTGGTCGCGGCCTTAGCCGCGCTCGGCGTGTGGTTCGCGCGCCGGAAAAAACAGGTGCCGGCGACGCCCGAGCCGGTGGTCAGCGCCGCGCCCGCCAAACCGCGTGACGTCGAAGCGTTCTTGATAGATGTGCATGGCTTGACCGCCGAAGGCGCGCGTAAACTCGGTGAAAAGCCGGTGATGATTGGGCGGACGGCGGGGACGGATACCGACTACCTCGATTATTTTGTCGTGAACAAGGCCACGATCGGGCGGCGTCACGCCGTGATCAAACAGAAAGATCTCGGGTTTTGGCTGGTCGACCAAGGCAGTGTCAACGGCACCTACGTGAATAACGAACGGGTGCTGGGCGAGCGTCAGCTCAAGCACGGCGATCGCGTCAAATTCCATAAATTTGAGTTCGAATTTTCTTATCCCGCGATGGCGGATAGCAGCCGCACCGTGGTGGGGATTTCACCGGACCAAACCATCGTTGCCGCGCAAGACGCGACCGTGGCAGCGACCACGACCGCCCTGCAGAATGATGGATTGTCGTCGACGATCGCGCGCGCCGGAGCCGCGAGTGCAACGGCGACCGCCGCCTGGCTCAATAAGGATGCGTTACACACCGCGGCGGGCGCCGTCCCGCCCACCGATGAACTCGACTTCACCGCCGCCGACGGCGATATGGACGCCTTGGAAAACGACAAGGAAGCATTTTTCGAAGGTAGCGGACCGCACAGTGCGTATCCCGCGCCCGCAGTCGCCGAGGGCGATGACACCTTCGACGATGAGCGTAGTGCCGCGACGCAGGTTCTGGATCGCCTGCCGCTCGACGAAGAAGATTATGCCGAGCCGGCGACCGCGGCGTCGGCGCTAGACGCCGATGCCGCCGCGTTTTTCGATGACAACACGGTAGGCCCCGCGCCGGATCTGATGAAGGGCCCGCGGCCCGATTCGAACACCGATCTCGACGTGCTCGATATCACCAGGGTTTCGGGGCTGGGTGATGATGATTCAACCTCAAACTTCGTCCCGCCGACAGTGGTCTTCGATCACCACGCGGCCGCTGCTTCTGGCACGCAGCCGGGCCTTGGTACCGGTACTTTCGGCGCGTTGACCACCGTGGCGCGCGATGACCTCGACCGCACCGATCCTTCCGAAGCCCCGACCTTCGTTCCCGAGCGACCTGACCGGGTGATGTCGGATCCGCCGTCGGAGCGATTTACGCAAAGCGCGGTATTCGAGAATAAGGAGCGCGTGGATGAGGAAGCGAGCTTGAAGACAGGCCCCCTCGTCGACGATATTTTCGACGTGACCGGGAGCTCTGGCGACATTCCAAACCAGGATACCGTGGTGATGAATAAATCGCCCTTGCACGTGCCCGATTCGGGCAACAAACCGCCGGATAAGCGCAGCTAGTGCGCCGCCATTAGGACCGCAGCGCCCGCGGAGTGGAGAAGGTTTTCGAGATCCTCGAATGTTTGAGTGACGGGCGTGCGCATTCCGGTGAAACCCTCGCCGCGGCCTTTGGGGTCACGCGCGCCGCGGTGTGGAATCGTGTGCAGCGTTTGCAAGATCTCGGCGTTGAAATAGAAGCGGTGCCGGGCAAAGGCTATCGGCTGGCCGTGCCGTTCGAGGCTTTGCGCATCGACGTAATCGAAGCCCGCCTAAGCGTCGCCGCGCGCCGCGCGTTGCGCGCCTTGCGCATTGAACGCGTGACTGACTCCACCAATCAACAGTTGCTCGAACGCGCGTCGCGGGCCGACATTCACGGCGAAGTGCTGCTGGCCGAATTCCAGACCGCCGGGCGCGGCCGGCGTGGCGACGCCTGGCGCGCGCCACCCGGTGGTGGTGTGTGTTTATCACTCGGTTGGCGCTTCGATTCGCCGCCGAACACGATGAGCGCATTGAGCCTCGTCATCGGACTCGCGGTCGCGCGTGCCGTGCGTGATCTGAACGTTGCGAACGTGGGCGTGAAGTGGCCGAACGATGTCTTGCATGCCGGCCGCAAACTCGCCGGAATCTTGATCGAAATGCGCGCGGAGTATGCGGGTTCGAGCACGGTGGTCATTGGGGTGGGGATCAACTGCGCTCTGGCGGCCGCGGTACGCGCGGGGATCCCGCAGCCGGTGACCGATTTACGTACTGCGCTCGGCGCGCCTGTGTCGCGTAATGTCGTGGCCGCCGTGTTGATCGAGCGCTTGCTCGCCGCGTTGCAAGCTTTCCAAGCGACCGGATTCGCGCCGTTGATGACTGAATGGCGCGAGTTCGATGTGCTGGATGGTCACGTTGTTGATCTCATGCTCCCCGATCGCACGGTCAACGGCACGGCGCGCGGGGTCGATGCCAATGGCATGTTACTGATCGAACATGGCGCGGAACGCGTGGCGTATATGACCGGTCATGTACGCTTGGCAGACGCCCCATGATGCTCCTCATCGACATCGGCAATTCCCGGATCAAGGCCGGTATTCATGAACGCGGCGTGATCAGATCACTCAAGCCGTGCGAGTGGCGCAAACGTCCGCTCGCGGCATGTACGGAATTATTCGAACGCATAGAACGCCCCGAGCGCGTGTTGATTTCCAATGTCGCCGGTAACGCGATTGCCACGGCGTTGAAATCCTGGCTCGCCGAACACTGGCGGTTAGAACCGGAATTCATGACGGTCACGCAAAAATTCGCGGGGATGTTTACCCATTACGATCGACCGGCGCAGCTAGGCGTTGATCGCTGGCTCGCGGCGTTGGCCGGTTACGATCGTGCCGGTGGCGCGGTGTGTGTCGTTGATGCCGGCACCGCGTTGACCGTGGATGTGGTCACCCAACACGGCGCACATCTCGGCGGCTTGATCGCGCCCGGACTAAGCCTGATGGCGCGGAGCCTCACACAAGGCACGGCGCAGCTCGCGTTGGATCGCGTGCAAGCGATCGATCGTTTCGCCACCAATACCGCAGGCGCCATCTCGCTCGGGTGTCGCGAGGCAGTCGCTGGAATTCTCGCACGCGTCGCGCTGCGTTGGCGGGACGAAATCGGCGAAGCGCCCGTGTGGTATGCAACGGGGGGTGAAGCCGAAGTCATCAAAGAACTGAGTCCCTTTCCGGTAGAAGTAGTGCCCGATCTGGTGCTGCAAGGTATCGCCATCGTGGCGGAGCACAGCAAATGAAATGGTTGGCGCTGTTGCTGGTGCTCGCCAATGCGTTGTACTTTGGATGGCGTTTTAACACGCGACTGCAAGAGGCCGCGCGCGAGCCGCGTATGGCGGCGCCGCTGCCGCCGGATACGCCAACGCTTAAGTTGGTTTCGGAGCTCGATCAATTACCGCCGACACGAGACACCGAACCAACGACGGCCGCCACTGCCGAGCCCACTACGTCACCCGGCGCTAGCGTGCCTGCCGAGACATCAGCCGATTCCTCCGCCGAGGCGAGCCCTGAGCATGGCGTGCCTTCCGAGGTGTGCGTGACCATCGGTCCGTTTGCCGCCGTGGTCGACGCGCGTAAAGTCGAACAATGGCTAACGCCGCGCGCGGCTAAAGTGCAGCGCGTTAGTCAGACGATCAACTCGCGCCGTTATTTCGGGGTTTATCTTGAACCAAAGAACACCAGCGAAGCGCGCGCGAATTTGGCCGATCTTGAACGCAAAGGCGTGCACGACGTGTTGTTGATCCAACGCCAGGATTTAAGCCACGCGATCTCACTCGGATTGTTTAGCTCACAGGACGCGGTGAATCGCCGCCTGGCCGAGATCACGAAACAAGGCTATCAGCCGCTAGTTGTGCCGCAAGTCGAGACCACCGAAGCCACCTGGCTACGCGCCAACCTGGCCGTGGGCTATGAGGATCCCGCGTTGATCCCGCGCGAAGATTTGTACGGCGCGGCGGTTGAGACGATCGATTGCGCAAAAATTGCCGACCCCGCGCCGAGCCCCTAGAATGCCGGCGCCTAAGCGACGCCAATCGCGATCATCCAAATTGCCGGATTAGCACAGTGGTAGTGCAGCGGTTTTGTAAACCGAAGGTCGGGGGTTCGAGTCCCTCATCCGGCACCAGTCGATCTTTCTAGAACGTTCAAAGACGTCCTAAATTTGCACTTACGAGCCATAGATGATCTTACGTTAGTCGGATAAAGGCGTGGCAATTTTGGCATTCCATAAGCTGATCTCGATCCCGTTCGCGTAAGTGTGTATCGCTATTGGTCCAAGTTTCGGCAACACAGATTCGCAATCGGCGAGCAGTTGCCCGAGAGCGCGATGGCGGTCGTCCTTCGCGGCTGTGCTCCGAGTCGGATAGCCGGCCGAATCGAAAGTCCGCTTGGCCGGTGGGCGAGTCGCCGATCTCCGGTAGAATAGATGTGCTCGATGCCGGCCAGACGCCGGCGGAGTACCATACCGAAACTACCTTTCAGACTCGCTAGCTGCTGAGCGCCAAGGACAACCTTGTCAACGATCCACTATGGACAGTTACTTGCCGGTGCCGTGCTGATCAGCCGATCGGTCGATCGCCTGCGCGAGACTTGGTTCGGTCAAATTGTCACTCGGCAAACCAATCGCCAGGAACGCGTGCCGGTCTACGTGAAGTTGCAACCGAACCGCATGCAGGCCGGCGAATTCATTGGTGGCTGGCTGGCGCACGAGCTGCGCATGCCGAGCCCGCAGCCCTACATTGTCCGCGTCGAACGAACCCGCTACCGGATAGCGCTCTATGGAAGCCGGGCGAAGAGGCACGTTTGACCTTTGCGAGTGCGAGCGCCGCCGGGAAATCCTTCGCTAGTTTCATGCGACCGGAGTCCTACGAAGACGAAGCGCTATGGCAGCAGCGCTTCAAGCAGTGGGGGATAAAGGAGGACATCGCCATTTTCGACGAATGGATTGCCAACGATGATCGGACACCCTCGAACGTTATGTTCCAGCGGCCTGATCGCTTCGTCTTGATCGATCACAGCCACATTCTTACTGGGGCGTCCTGGTCACCCGAGCGTCTGAGAGAAGACTCGTTTGTACGGGTATCAAATAGCTTGCTTGATCAGCTTGTGTCGGAACCGGCGAATATCAGGCAGGCGCTGGTTGAACGTGCGCGGCAACTGGCCCCAAATTATCTCGACACGTTAGCTCTGTTTCCCTGGTCGGCGTCACTCATCGCGCGCGAGGATGTCGATGCAATTCATGAGTTTCTCGAGCGGCGCGCAACAGATCTGCCGACGCTCGTCAGCATGCGGCTAGGCTTCAACGTGCTGACTCTACGATGAACGATCCGGCAGAATTCCCACGTCGGCCCTTGTACCAAGCTAAGTGGCGGGCGGTTTACGTCGAGCCCAGCCCACATTCAGGGGAAAGGATTGCGATTGCCGTCGCGGCGACGCTGGGGGGCGTGGATGTCGGCGTCCGCCCGCTTATCGATGAGTACGTCCTTCACTGCATGTATCCAGATGGTGCGCAGGACATCCTTGGGCAACTCGAACTCGTGTGCGAAGCGCTGGCGGCCTGGCTCAAAAAAGGGCGTCCCCTCGAAACGTGGAGCCCACCGTTGACGTCGACGTTCGCGGGCGATGTCCGGTTGACAGAGGCCGACTCGGTTAGTCAGGCCCTCGATTCAGCGGCGATGTGGACCTCTTCGCTCTATGTCGCGCATGCGGCCAACCGTCACGCGGATCCTGTGGAATACGCCGATGCCCGCGTCGCCCGACGCCGGTTTTCGGAGCAGGTGCGAGCAGTGATCGAGCAGCGGCGCGGATCACTGCTCCGGTACTTCCATGCCGGCCGCGGTGGGCAGCCAAGCAGGGGCGATCACGACTTTGATGCCGTAGATTTCCTCGGCCGGCGCTTCGTCTGCGGACTGCTTGCGATGGATTCGAAGAACCTTCGCAAGGCGGTCTCGGAAGGGCAGGCTAAGGCTTGGCGCTTAGAGTATTTGCGCGATTCTCAGTTTTCGCATCCAGGGCACGTCTACGAACTCATCGTGGCTCGTCCACCGCGCAACACGATCGAATTCGACGCCAAATCTCTCGAAACTATCTACACGGCATTAGACACGCTCGCGACGCAAGCTAAGCAGCGCGACCTCAGCATTCGAGCAGTCGACGGTGCAATCGAGGCTGCGGATCGCATCGTCGAAGTGGAATCCGTCGAATAACTTGAGAACTCGTAGCGTACTGAGATCTCGCCGTCGTTCATGCGACGCTGCCGATCAGGTTCGGTGATTCGTTCCCTGCACTGTTGCCCTTCGTGCTGACCGCCATCTACGCGACCACTCCAGGGTCTTTTACCGCAAAGGGTATCTCGCGTTGTCCTAATCGGAGTTTACGTGCCGACATAGATCAAACGCAGACAATTGTTATGTGAGCGCTACCAGAGCGTTCCTTACGCGCGACAGCAACGGCATCACTAGGTGTCGGCTTTCTTCAGCGCGTCGATCTTGCCGCCCCGGCGAACGAGCCCCTGAAGAAATATTTTTCTATAAAGAGAAAGAAACGTAGGATGCCCAAATGGTCGCCTCTGGAAAACCTACCAATATCTTGCTCGCATGGGTTGGACAGACGGATCTAAAAGCTGCCATTGGGAATAAAGAAGCGGGGATAGGGCCGATCGCGCAGGCCATGACCCAACGCCGTTACGATTTGGCGGTTCTGCTAAGCAACTACCCGAAATCCGAAACAACTCTGTTCGTGAAATGGCTGGAACCGAAAGTGAGTTGTCCGATTGAGATGGCTCTTGCTTCACTGTCATCACCAACGCATTTCGGCGAGATCTACAAGACGGTGACCGCCAAGGTAAATGTATTGCGTCAGAAGTATGGGGAGGCCATCAAATTAACTTACCACCTGAGTCCAGGGACACCTGCAATGGCGGCAGTGTGGATTATCGTGGCGAAAACTCGCTTTCCCGCCGAGCTGGTTGAATCTTCTCGAGATCACGGTGTGAAATCGGTTTCCATCCCGTTTGAGATGTCTGCGGAGTACGTCCCAGAGTTTTTCCGAGGCCCAGATCGCGACCTATCCGCCCTTGCCTCAGGAGAGGTTCCGGCCCCATCGACCTTTGGTGACATCGTTTACCGCAGCGAAACGATGGCACGCGCGATCTCGAAGGCAAGAAAAGCAGCGGTACGGAATGTTCCGATCTTGATTGAGGGTGAAAGCGGAACCGGTAAGGAGTTGTTAGCTCGCGCAATTCACAATGCCAGTCTGCGGCACTCTAAACCGTTTATCCCGGTGAATTGTGGTGCCGTCTCCCCTGAGCTAGTCGAATCCGAGTTCTTTGGCCACAAGAAGGGCGCCTTTACGGGGGCTGCCGCAGATCGCACTGGACATTTTGAAGAAGCAGACGGCGGCACGTTGTTTCTGGACGAAATTGGTGAGTTACCACTTTCGGCTCAGGTGAAGCTGCTGCGGGCGTTGGAGGCGAAACAGGTGGTAGCAGTCGGCGCGACCCGACCGAGGAACGTAGACGTTCGAATCGTTGCCGCGACTAATCGGAATCTTGCTCACGAGGTTGCGGCAGGGAGGTTCCGCGAAGATTTGTTCTATCGTTTGGCGGTTGCGGTTCTTCGCCTACCACCGCTTCGCGAGCGCATTGGTGATCTTTCGCTCCTTATTGATCACTTATTAGGTCGAGTGAATAGCTCCAGTACTGCGGAAACAGCTTGGGTCGAGAAAAAACTTTCCTCAAGCGCAAAAAATCTTCTATTAAATCATCCATGGCCTGGTAATGTTCGTGAATTGTTGAATACGCTCACCCGCGCGGCGATTTGGTCGGAGGGCGCGTTCATTTCCAAGGAAGAGCTTCGCGACGCGCTGTTAGATACGTCTGATAGATCTGCAAATGTTCTTGACCGAGCTTTTGGTGACGGAGTTGATTTGCAAGGAATCTTGGCGGAGGTGGCGCGTCACTACCTTGAGCGCGCGATGTCAGAGGCAGGTGGAAACAAAACTAAGGCTGCGGAGCTACTCGGTTTGCCGAGTTATCAGACATTGAAAAACTGGCTCGCGAAATACGGGATTAATGCGTGATGGCATGGGGCTTGCTCTCCACAGGGTTATGGATACGCAGCTGATGCAATCGATTAATTTTGAATTTCTGCGCGACGGGTCTCCGGATCTCGCGGCCTTGGGTGGCTTCGCTGAGAATTACGCGCACTCCGACCCCCAAAGCGCGCTAGTCAAACTCCGGATGTTTGCGGAGCGTGTCGTTGCCTCGATCTATCGCTACCTCGATTTCGCGATTCCGCCAGATCCAAATCTGAACGAGATGCTGAGCAATCCGTCCTTTAAAGCAGCAGTACCCTTGCCAGTCGTGTACAAACTGCATGCGGTTAGAGACCACGGCAATAAGGCGGCGCACGGTAATAGCATTTCAGTGAAGACCGCGAACTGGATCTTGAAGGAATGCTATGACCTTGGTCGTTGGTACTTCGGGACCTACCTAAACGGAGATCAGAAGCGATGCGGTGAATTTATCGAACCAGAGATGGTTAACGACGATTCGGAATCGAAGTCGCAGCTGAAGCGGGATAAGAAAGCGGCTATTCAGAAAGTCGCCGAGCAGGAGGCTCAGCTCACAAAGTTAATGGAAGAACTTGAAGCGGCGCAAAAAAGCGCGGGCGAGTTGCAGGCTCGTCTTCGGGAGCGGTTCAATCCGAGTATATCTCTCGATTGCGAACCGGCGATCCTCGGTGAAAACTCTGCGTCGGTCAGCGAGCGGAGCAAGCTGTCATCCTTTGCGCGCAGAATGGCCAAGGTCGGTGATGATGTCGCGAATTCTTTGGACTTCAACGAAACCGAAACGCGCAATCGCCTAATCGACAGCGCGCTGGTTGCGGCCGGT
This sequence comes from Gammaproteobacteria bacterium, assembly GCA_016191285.1. GTDB lineage: Bacteria > Pseudomonadota > Gammaproteobacteria > CAIKBL01. Next base: position 23,212 of record JACPPA010000014.1, on the reverse strand, counting down.
TGGAACATTGGCGTGAATGGTGAAAGCACTGAGCAAGTCGGATTGGAATGGGAGGTCCAGCACCAGCCGACGGATACTGGTCTCGGCTACGCGGACTACGTACTGTGGGACGAAGACGGTAAACCGCTGGCGGTTATCGAAGCGAAGAGAACTGCCGAAAAACCTGAAAAGGGACAGACGCAGGCCCGCCTATATGCGGATGGTCTAGAACAGAGGTACGGTCAGCGGCCAGTCATCTTCTACACCAATGGATACGAGACCTGGATTTGGGATGACGCTCAGGGCCTGCCGCCGAGAAAAATCTTCGGCTTTTATTCGCGCGACAGCCTACAGTTTCAGATGCGCCTGCGCAGTTCCCGCCAGGCGCTCGAGATTTTTTCTCCGAAGAAGGAAATCGTCGACCGCATCTACCAGCACGAAGCAATCAAGCGGGTTACCGAATCGTTTACCCGCAAGCGTCGCAAGACACTACTGGTGCAGGCGACCGGCACGGGAAAAACCCGCGTCGCGGTCGCACTGGTTGATCTGTTGATTCGCGCAGGCTGGGTTAAGCGCGTGCTATTCCTGTGCGATCGAAAGGAACTCCGTAAGCAGGCATTCAACGCCTTCGGGAATTTTCTGTCAGAACCCATGGTGCGCGTCACCGCACGTACCGCCAGCGATCGCGACCAACGCATTTACTTCGCGACTTATCCAGCGATGATCCGTTCGTATCAATCATTCGACGTGGGATTCTTTGATCTCTTGATCGCCGATGAATCTCATCGATCGATCTACAACCTGTACGGGGATCTGTTTCTCTATTTCGATTGTTTGCAGGTGGGATTGACCGCAACCCCGGTTGAGTTCGTATTACGGAATACTTTCCGCCTCTTCGAGTGTGACATTAAGAATCCCACATTCAATTACGATTACGAACGCGCGGTACAAGAGGGTTTCTTGGTTCCTTACGAAGTGCACACGTATCAAACGGAATTTCTGCGGCGCGGCATCAAATACGAGCAACTGACAGAGGAGCAACGAATAGAGTTGGAGGATCAAGGCGAATCGCCGAGATTCTTCGATTTTGAAGCGAGGGACTTGGATAAAGCCGTCTATAACAAGGACACCAATCGCCACATCATCCGGAATCTCATGGAGAACGGTGTCCGCGACGCCACGGGACAGCTGGTCGGCAAAAGCATTATCTTTGCCCGCAACCACGAGCACGCGGTACTTCTTCGCAAAGTATTCGACGACCTTTATCCACAATATGGTGGACGCCTGTGCCAGGTGATCGACAATTACGATCCCAGAGCCGAGCAGCTCATTGATGATTTTAAGGATCCGAAGAACCCGCTGACGATTGCGATATCTGTCGATATGCTGGATACCGGCATCGATATCCCGGAAATCGTCAATCTCGTCTTCGCGAAACCCGTGCTATCGAAAGTTAAGTTCTGGCAAATGCTCGGCCGGGGTACACGGCTTTGTGAGAACCTCTTCGGCCCCGGCAATAACAAGAAATTCTTTCGCGTATTCGATCACTGGGGCAATTTCGACTACTTTGATTTTCACTATCAGCATAAAGAACCAACGGTTTCGAAATCCCTGATGCAGCTGCTGTTCGAGGCCCGGCTCGATCTGGCGGAAGCTGCGCTCAATGCGCCGGACCTGTCGTTGTTCGAAGCGACGATTCATCTGCTCGAACAAGATTTGAGTAGCTTGCCCGAGGAAACGATCGCAGTACGCGAAAAGTGGCGTTCCAAGCGCGAACTTTCCCGGCATGAAGTCCTGCGGCAGTTTGCGCCGGCCACCGTCGCCGCACTCCGGGCCGATATGGCGCCGCTGATGCAATGGGTCGATATCCGCGGGGCGACGGATGCCCGCCAATTTGATCTGTTGCTCACTCGCATGCTGCTCGAACATCTAAAAGGTTCCAGCCGTCTTGCAGACCTCCGCATTCAGGCGATGGATCAGATTAATGGTTTGCAGATGCACTTGAGCCCCGTCAAGGCCAAGGCCGAGGTCATCGCGCGGATCAAATCCGCCGCGTTCTGGAGTGCCGTAACGAGGCCCGACCTTGAACACGTACGCATCGAATTACGCGACATCATTCACCATCAGGCCAGCGCAATCGGGACCGGGGCATCAACAAAAGTTGTGGACGTGACGGACAGTGGGGTGATCTCTGGCCGCCGCTCCTCGTCCCTGCATTCGGTGGATATGGCGCTGTACAAGAAGCAAGTCGAAGAGATCTTAACCAGCCTGTTCGATAGCGAGCCGGTGTTAAAAAAAATTCGTGGTTTGGAGCCAGTGACCCCCGCCGAACTCTCTCAATTGAATTCACTGGTGTTGACCCAACACCCCGGCGTGTCATTGGATACGCTAGCCGAGTTTTACGACGTCGCGCCCCCGTTGGATTTTATGATTCGGGATCTCGTGGGCCTCGAACCGGCCGCCGTGGCCGCGCGTTTCGCGGATTTCGTGCAGAAACATCCCCGACTCACCGCGAAACAAACGCGTTTCTTAAGCCTGCTGCAGAACCACATCGCGCGCTACGGTTCCATCGAGCTGACGCGCCTGTATGAGGATCCCTTCACAGTAGTAGACGCCGAGGGACTCGATGGTGTGTTCCCAGATGCCGAGGCAGGGGAAATTGTCAGAATCATTGGCGACTTTGCGCCACCTGAACTTTAGGGAGTATCTACATCCATGATCAACGGCGAGTTGAAAAGCCGCATCGACCAGCTCTGGACCGCCTTCTGGACCGGGGGCATCACCAACCCGCTGACCGTCATCGAGCAGATTACCTTTCTGATGTTCTCGCGACTGCTCGACATTGTGGAGACCCGCAATGAGAAGCGCGCCGCGCGAACCGGAAAGCCGTTCGACACCATATTCACCGTCGACCCGGCCGGGACCGAGGAAGAGAAGAAAATCGATCCACAAACCCTACGCTGGTCGCGCTATCGGCATCTGCCGGCGGACGACATGCTGCCCTTCGTGCGCGACCGCGTGTTCAAGCATTTCAAACAGATTGTCACGGTCGGCGCCGAGAGTGACGCGGCCCACAGCACGTTCAAGGAATACTTCAAAGACGCGCAGCTCATGATCCAGAAACCGACCTTGCTGGTGCAGGCGGTCAACATGGTCGAGAGCCTGCCACTGACGGAAGGCGATACCAAGGGCGATCTCTACGAATACCTGCTCTCCAAACTCACCACCGCAGGGATCAACGGCCAGTTCCGCACGCCCCGCCACATTATTCGTCTGATGGTGGAGATGCTGGACCCGAAACCCACCGAGACAGTGGCCGATCCTGCATGCGGCACCGGAGGCTTCCTGGTTGGCTGCATGGAATTTCTGCTCCAGAAATATTCATCACCCGAGGGGACCTATGAGGCGCAAGTCGATGGCAAGACCGAGCGCGTCTTCACCGGCGATTTGTTGGAACCGCATTGGGAGCACATTCGCGCCCGGATGCTGAACGGCTTTGACTTCGATGCCACCATGCTCCGCATTGCCGCGATGAACCTGTTGCTGCACGGTGTGGAGTCCCCGCAGATCCATTATCAAGACACGCTGAGTGCGAGCTTCACCGAAAACTTCCCCGATAAAGCAGTCAATCGCTTCGATGTAGTCCTCGCGAACCCACCGTTCAAAGGCAATCTGGACGAAGAGGACATTCATCCGTCGCTCCTACGAATGGTCAAGACCCGCAAAACCGAACTGCTCTTCATCGCCTTGATTCTGCGACTGTTGAAGAACGGCGGCCGCGCCGCCGTGATTGTGCCGGATGGCGTGCTGTTTGGTTCCAGCAAGGCACACACCGCGCTACGTCGCGCGCTGATCGAAGAGAATCAACTGGAGGCGGTGATATCGCTGCCCTCGGGCGTGTTCAAACCCTACGCGGGTGTTTCCACCGCCATCATCGTTTTCACGAAGGGCGGACGCACGGATCAAGTCTGGTTCTACGATGTGGAGGCCGACGGCTGGAGCCTAGACGACAAACGCTCAGCGCTGCTGCCGCTGGAAAAGCTCGGTCCAGTGCCTTCCTGTTATTCCCGCGAAAGCGGGAATCCAGTCTTGACTGCCGAAGACCACGCGAAGAACAACCTACCCGACATCCTCGCGCGCTGGCGATGTCTTTCTCCCTCTCCCCTCGAGGGAGAGGGCCGGGGTGAGGGGGAAATGAACCGCCCACGCACCGCGCAAAGCTTCTGCGTGCCCAAGGCCGACCTCGCCGCGCAGGGCTACGACCTCTCGCTCAACCGCTACAAGGAAGTCGTCCACGCCGAAGTCGCGCACCGCAGCCCAAGCGAAATCCTGAAAGCCCTCGGCCAACTGGAGGCGGAGATTCAGCAGGGCATGAAGGAACTGGAGGGGATGCTGAAGTGAAGTCCGAAGGTCGAATGACGAAGGATGAATGGCCGGAGGTTTCCCTCGGCGAAGTCTGCGAGTTCAAATATGGGAAGAGTCTGCCCGAGGAAAAACGAGCAGGAGGCGAAATCGCGGTCTATGGCTCAAACGGTATAGTCGGGCGGCACACCGAACCAATCACCGAAGGACCAACAATCGTCGTTGGACGGAAGGGTTCGTTCGGTGAAGTGCATCTGTCTCCCGCCCCATGCTGGCCAATTGATACGACCTACTTCATCGACGGGAGCGCGACGAAGACTGACCTTCGATGGCTCGCCTATCGACTCAAAGGTCTTGGTCTTACTCGGCTAAACAAGGCGGCGGCTGTACCGGGCCTTAATCGCGAGGACGCATATCGACAGAAACTAAAGCTGCCGCCGCTGGCGGAACAGCGGCGGATTGCGGAGGTGCTGGACCGGGCGGAGGCGTTGCGGGCCAAGCGCCGTGCTGCTCTCGTTCAACTCGACTCCCTCGCCCAATCTATCTTTCTCGACCTCTTCGGCGACCCCGTTATTAATCTAAAAAGTTGGTCGCGAAAATTGTTCTCCGAAGTTGGCACGCTTGACCGTGGTGCTTCCAAGCATCGTCCGCGAAATGCACCAGAACTCTTAGGCGGGCCTTACCCATTGGTACAAACAGGCGAAGTCGCGAACTGCGATGGATATATTCGCGAATATCACAGCACTTATTCTGAAGTTGGGCTGCGGCAGAGCAAAATGTGGCCAGCGGGAACGCTGTGCATCACGATTGCCGCGAATATTGCGAAGACTGGAATTCTCACCTTCGACGCGTGCTTCCCCGACAGCATCGTGGGTTTTCGTGCTGAGGAATTCGCAACGGTGCAGTTCGTGCGCAGTTGGCTTTCCTTTCTCCAGAAGGCGCTTGAAGACGCTGCGCCCGAATCTGCGCAGAAAAATATCAATTTGGCCTTGCTGCGAAATCTTGTCGTCCCAGTGCCCCCCATCGAATTGCAGCGTGAATTCGCCCGCCGAGTCACTGCAGTGGAGAAGGTGAAGACTGCACAGCGCGCTTCGCTAAGGGAGTTGGACGCGCTCTTCGCGAGCCTCCAGCACCGCGCTTTCCGCGGCGAGCTCTCGAAAGCCGCTATGCCCCTCGAAGATAGCAGCGAGCCGATGACATCACTGACATGCTCCTAAAATCACTCACCATCCAGAACTTCAAGGGCATTCGCGATCCACAGCGAATTGAACTCAAACCGATCACGCTATTGTTCGGTCCGAACAGTGCCGGCAAGAGCACTGTGTTACAGGCACTCGCCTACCTGCACGAAATCCTCGGCCGCAACAATTTGGATGCGGACCTGACCTTGATGGGCGGGGCCGCTATGGACCTGGGTGGCTATCGGAATCTACTGCACAGTAACGACTCGATGGAACCCATGCGCTTCGTGGCAGTGCTTGATCTATCCGAACGCGAATTGCCAAATTTTTTACTTGGCGACGAATGGTTAACGCTTGAATCCGTCAACGCAGCGCTTTACCAACCCGATAAAGTGCTGAAAGGCGTCAACGATGTCACCGTTGCTTTAAGTATTCACTGGAGCGAAATCCGGCAGACGCCCTATGCCTCGACCTTGCGCATCGATATCAACGACAAACCCCTGGCGATCATTGAGCAGCAAGCGGATGCCAAGGATGTGCGGCTGAAGTTCCTGGATATCTATCATCCCCTGTTTGGGGGCGAAGGCTGGCCCGAAGATTTGGATTCGGAAGGTTCTGCGGATATCAATCTAGAAGATTTGGAATCAGCGTTTGCACAGGTCGATGCGGAAGCGGACGCCGACAGTGAAACGTTTGGTGACTACCTAGATGAATGTATTTCAGAAACGTTTAAAAAGTGGGGCAATTTCAGAGGAAAACTCAGAGTATTCGTGGGCGACATCGCGTTACCGACCTGTCCTGACGGAATTCCGCCGAGAGGACAAAGGCTCACTTTCCCTGCAGGCACATGGCAAACGGACGAGCGAGCGAGTGTTTTTCAAACCGATATGGTGATATCGGCCGTCTTAAGCGCCTTAATCGTCGGCCCCCTGGACCTGCTTCGGGATTTGCTCGATGACATCGTGTACCTAGGCCCGTATCGGAATATCCCGGACCGTACCAGTACGGCACAGCGTTCGCCGATGATCGGGCGTTGGGCCGATGGCAGCAGGGCATGGGATATTCTGAATACCGAGACCCAGACCTTTCTTGATCGCGTCAACGACTGGATTGCGAGAGACGATCGCTTCGAGACTGGCTACCGGCTAATTCGACGCAACTACAAGGAACTCGACGAGTGGCAGTACTTGGTTGGCCTCCTTGGTGGCGCCGATGCCGAAGAGAATCTCGATGAAGTAAAACGATTGCTCGAACGCGCACCGACTGTGACGAGCCTGGGAATCGTCGACGAGCGAACCCGCACAACGGTGCACGCGCGAGATATCGGCGTTGGGATCTCGCAACTACTGCCAGTGGTGGTCGCCGCACTCGAAACACGCCGCGGCATTGTCGCGGTGGAGCAGCCAGAGCTTCATCTACACCCCAAGACCCAGATGGGCTTCGGCGACTTGTTTGCGTCTCGAATTCGGGAAGCCGATGTAATATTTTTGATCGAGACACACAGCGAGCACCTGATGCTCCGCGTCCTTCGCCGCATTCGCGAAACGACCGACGGTGAGTTGCCACCCAATACCTTTGCCCTGACGCCGGACGATATATCCGTTTATTTCATCCACATCCCGAATGATCAGACTGTCTTCAAGCGCCTACGGATTCGCGCGGATGGCGAGTTTATCGATAAATGGCCGGCGGGATTTTTTGGAGAGCGGGCGGGGGAGTTGTTTTAGGAATGATCCTCGAATATGCGGTAGATCCATTATTGTTCGCCGATGGTGAGCGCTTTCGATTTATTGCGCAGTGCTTCGGAGTTTCCAACGCTCGAGTCATCAGTCGGTATCCCCGCCGATGGGAGCGCCTGGTGTATGACTCCTTAAACACGTTAGGAGAAGTCGAACGGAACCGAGTGGTCGAGTGGCTCGTCTCAATAAAGGAACAATTGATAGGGCGCAATCATGCGTGGAATCCCCGCCTCGACTGGTTAAGTAATGCCGAAGCCGAGCATGTGGAGAGACCGTTTCACGCCATCGTGTCAGCGACGAATCCCAGGACACACGAAGGTGTGCTGGCGTGGGACGATATCAACAATACCCACCCACGCTGGACGGTCGCCCTTGCGATTGATGTTGCACGCGAAGCTAATGCGATGGCGCAAGCCGTTGCGCCGCTACTTCGTGCAAGCAAGGAAATCGTTTTTATCGATCCACATTTTAGACCCAACGAGCCAAGGTTCAGAGATCCCCTTAAGGCCTTCCTAGAAGTTGCTTTTTCTGGTCGAACGCAGGCGCTTGAGCGCATTTTTTACTATTGCAACACGAATTTGTCGCGTGAGTTTTTTGAAAGCCAATGCGGCCGCCACCTTTCTCAATGTATTCCGCAAGGAAGCTCAGTCATCTTTGTGCGCGTATCGGAACGCGCGGGCAGTAGAAGATTGCATGACCGCCACATTCTGACCAATTTGGGGCGCGTGGATTTTTCCGTCGGCTTGGATGCTGGAGAGCCGGGAAGTACTACGCATTTGTATCTAACGTCTGAAACGCTGCGACGAGAGCTGCACGAAGCCTATTGTTCAGAGAACATCGCGTTTGACGCGGTCGATGAATTGATCGTTCACGGCACGCGGCCGTTGGTATAGCGCCATGATAAGACGTATCTTCAAAAATCCGCGGAGTCCGCGGCATGCGTGATCCTAAAATCGTTATCATCGCGGGACCCAATGGCGCGGGGAAAACGACGTTCGCGCAGGCTTTTCTGCCGCAGGAGGCTCAATGTCCCCGCTTTATCAATGCCGATCTTATCGCCACCGGCTTATCTCCCTTTGCGCCGGAAACGATCGCGATCAAGGCGGGGCGTTTGATGTTGCAAGAGATCGCGGCTTGCGCTGCGCGTCGCGAAAGCTTTGCCTTTGAAACGACGTTATCAGGGCACGGGTATTTACGGCATATCGAAAACTGGCGTCACCGTGGCTACCATTTGAGTCTGATTTTCTTGAGCTTGCCGACGGTCGAGATGGCTATTGCACGTGTCGCTGAGCGCGTGCGCCAGGGCGGTCACGACATTCCACAAACGGTTATTCGGCGACGTTTTGCCACCGGGCGCAAAAATTTCGAGAATCACTATCGTGACGCAGTGGACGCCTGGGCGATCTACGATAATTCAGGCGACGAACCGCTGTTGGTTGAATGGAGAGAAAGGTTATGACCCAAGATCAGCTTGCGCAGGCCAAGGACAAAGATTTGCCAGGGTCATTGATAGCGATGCGGCGCGCGGCACTGATGGCGCGCGAACACGCAGTACGAACTGATACTGCGATCATTGTGATCAGGAATTCGCGGCTCGTCCGGGTGACGGCTGAAACACTACGAAAAGAAGGTGTCCGTTGAGTAATGACCCGACGGGTCCGTGACGGTAACTCGTTTCCTATGCGAACTAAGAAATCGAATGCGGACAACGCTACAATCGGATTTCTCCAATCCCTCGTCCGGCACCAGTTAACGAATGTAGAGTTTGCTATGGCGACGCTAATCGCCCAGCGACGCGAAGCAGTCGCGAACGCCTGCAGGCGAATCGGTGCTCGACGCCTCGATGTGTTCGGCTCGGCGGCCAGGACCGATTTTGATCTCATAAACAGTAATCTCGATTTCCTCGTCGAGTTTGACGAAATTCCACCGGCACAATTTGCAGACGCCTACTTTGCATTAAAAGAAAGTTTGGAATTGCTGCCTGGTCGTAAGGTGGACCTCGTTACCGACGCAAATCTAGAGAATTCATTCTTACGCGAACGCGTGTTGACCGAACGACAAATAGTCTATGCACGCCGATTCCCGCAAGTTACTGTGGGACGCCCAGCAGACGATCGGATCGTCTGGGGTGTGATTGAAACCGATCTCATATCGCTTCGGAATACTATCGAGAGTCTGCTGGGGCAACCCTGACCAAGCCATAATTCACTGCGATTGGACCAACAGGCGAATGAGATTCATCAGCCAACAACCACCGGGAGACGCCACATGATCAAAGGTATCGCATTAGTCACCAAGAAATCCGGAATGCCGGACGCGGAGTTTCATCGCTATTGGCGCGAAGTGCATGGTCCGTTGGCCTTGCGCATGAAGAACCTTAAACGCTATGTGCAGAGTCATCGCACGCACAATCCGTTACCTGGTTTCGATAACGTGCCCTACGACGGCGTCGCCGAGGTGTGGTTCGATACACTCGACGAGATTACGAACCTGTCCAAGAACCCCGACTACATCACCGGTGCGCAGGCGGATGAGCCGAATTTCATCGATGTGAACAAGCTGGCGTTTCTCGCCACGCGTGAGCACGTGCTGATCGAAGGCCCTGCTGTCAGCCAAGACGCCAAGTTGACCAAAGCCATTTTCCTACTGCACCGGCGCCCGGACATGACGGTGGCGCAATTTCAGGAGTATTGGCTCAATGGGCATGGCCCGCAGATCCCGCGCGATGCCGGAGTGTTGCGCTATGTTCAATGTCATCAAATTCCCGAAACCTATGCTCAAGGCACACCCGCCTACGACGGTGTCGCTGAACTTTGGTTCGCGGATCACGCTTCGTTCCTCACCTATTGGACGAGTCCGCGAATTCAAAAAATCTTCAGTGACGATGCGCCGCGTTTTCTCGATGGTGCGAATTGCACCGCGTTCCTGGCCGACGAATATCGCGTTCGCTGGCCGCTATGAGCTTGGCGTCAGTCGATGTGCACTACCAAGTGGCCGACGGCGTCGCCACGATTACGATCGATCGCCCTCAAGTTCATAACGCGTTTCGCGAACAGACCATGCGCGAGCTCATAGTCGCTTCTATCCGCCACAGGTTCGAGGCCTTGCACTGCATCTATGATACGCCGGAATTCCACGAAGGGACCCGCGCATACCTCGAACGTCGGGCGCCGCGCTTTCGTTGATTCGCCCAGTCAACTTCGATTGAAGTGGGCCTATACTCAACCAAGGGCAAATTTTCATTCCATCGGGAGGATGCACCATGAGCGCATTAGCGTGGAAAATCAGTGGGGAATACATGGAAAGCTGCAACTGCGACTATCTGTGTCCCTGCCTCTATACCAATCCGCAGGCTGCGGTTACTTACGATAACTGTACGGCACTGCTGATTTTCCGGATTGACGAAGGCAGCGGCGGCGGCGTTGATCTGGCGGGACTCAAGTTCGCGCTGGTCGTCAAATCCGGCAAGGTCATGAGCGCCGGGAATTGGGTGCTCGGCGTCATCGTCGACGAAGCCGCCAATGCCGCCCAGCGTCAGGCACTCACTCAGATCGCGAGCGGCGAGGCGGGCGGACCGCCGGGGATGATTCGTCAAAAATTGGTCAGCGATTTCCGTGGAATCGAATTCCAACCCATCGAGTTCGTGATCAACGGCGTTGAACGCGCGGTGACCATTCGTGACAAGCTTCGCTTCAAGATTGCTGGCGTATTGTCGCGCCTCGGCAACGGCGAGCCGTTTTACATCGATAATGCCGGCCATCCGGCCGCGCGCAAGCTTGCGCTCGCCAAGTCATCCGAAACGCATGTTCACTGCTTTGGGCTTGACCTCGATATGAAAGAAGCCGGTAATAACGGGCATTACGCCAAATTTGCGTGGGCCGCCTAATGAAAACTGCCAAAGAACTTGTCGCCGAAGCGAACTCACGCGTGCAAACCGTCACCACGCAGGACGCCATTGGACGACTCCACGATGCGGACACGGTGTTTGTCGATCTGCGCGATAGCGCTGAGTTGCAGCGCGACGGGAAAATTCCGGGCGCCGTGCATGTGACTCGCGGTATGTTGGAATTCGCCTTGGATCCGACGCTGCCCTATCACAATCCGGCGTTTTCTTCCGGCAAGCAGGTGCTTTTTTATTGCGCGAGCGGCGGTCGCTCGGCGTTAGCGGCCGACACCGCGCAAGCCATGGGCCTCACTCGCGTCGCGCATCTGGGCGGTGGCTTCAAAGCGTGGCGGGACGCAAATGGCCCGGTGGAAAGTTCCTAATCGATCGACGCCGGGGTGAAGTAGTCTATGCCGTCAGCGGGATCCGAACATCCCGGCTGCACTGCTTAATCTGCTAAACCGAATGACATCGGAAATGATCCAGGAAATCGTGGGATGCCCGAGCCTGACCGTCGTCATTCCGGACGCCGCCGCGCACGCGGCGGCGTCCGGAATCCAGGGGCTTTGGAGACGTCGCAGGGATTCTGGATCGCCGCGCGGCGGTTTCCGGCGTGGCGCAGGTTGGGGAGTCCGGACGAAGATTCATGGATCGCACGGGCGACCAAAGTCCAATGATCCACCATCGATGTGAATGGGTTTAGCTGCTCGCGAATGAACCTTTCTCTAATTCAGTCGTGGGTCGTTGACAATGCCAACCTACTCTCTGGCCTGGCCGGACTGGTTACGTTGGTCAGCATCATCGCCGCGCCGCTGCTGCGCCGGGAAGCTCGTCCGCGCCTGACCGGCAGCGACGTAGCGCTCCCGGCAATTGTGCCATCGACGGCGTCGGCCGGTGCGCAAATCATGCCGCTATCGGCGCCTGTTTCAGGTCCCGGCGCAATCGCCGTCATGCCCTTCGACAGCATCTCCAGCGATCCCGCCGACGCGCATCTCGCCGACGGCATTTCGTGCGAAATAATTTCGGCGCTGAGTCGCGCGGGTTACGTCCATCTCGCCCCACGTTCGGATTCGTTTGCGCTGCGCGGCAAATCCTTATCGCTCGCGGAAACCGCTAAACAACTGGCGGTCCGCTACGTGGTACACGGTAGCGTTCGCCACGATGCCGACAAGCTGCGTGTGATCGCCGAGTTCGCCGACAGCACGACCGGCCGTCAGCTGTGGTCGAAAACCTATGAGCGCCAGTTCGCCGACATTCTCAAGGTACAAGAAGAAATCGCGCAGGCCATTGCCGCGTCTCTCGGCGGCGCGGCGTTTCGCGCTGAGGTCCTGAATCTCGCGCCCAGCACTAATGACATGACCGCCTGGAGCCTCACCCAGAAAGCCCGCCACGATTACATGCTGTCGACCGCACCGGCTTCCATCAAGGATGCCGTGGGGCTCGTGCGCAAGGCACTGCGGATTGATCCGAACTACGCGCTTGCCCACGCCTTGCTGGCGCAACTACTGATGGATCTGGTCTCCACGGGATCGGCGCCGGACGAGGCCGCGGCAAAAGCTGAAGCGCGTGCTGCGATCGAGCACGCGCTGGCCCTGACCGGCCGTGATTCGGAAGTGCTGATGTATGCCGGTCGCGTTTGGGTGGAACTTGGCGAGCGCGAGAAATCGGTGTCCGCACTGCGCCGCGGTACGCAATTGTCGCCCCACGATTTGATGGAGTGGGGGTTCCTTGCCCGCTCTTTAGCTTTCGGCAGTCAAGAGAATGCGACTGAAGCCTATGCGATTGCCGCGCGCATCCTCGAAATCGCGCCAGAACACCCGTCCGTGTGGACGTGGGAACTGTTTCAGGGATTGGCGTGTATGAACCTGGAACAGTATCAGGAAGCATTGGGTTGCTTTCGCAAAGTCGTCGAGGCCTCGCCAAAATTCACACGCGGCTTGTTGTGCCTCGCAAGTGCCCTTGGCGCCTGCGACCAAGCGGAGGAGGCGAGTCAGGTGGTCGCGCGTTCGCTGACCATCAACAACAACCTAACTCCGCAGCGCTTCGCCGGCTATGTTCGAACCCTGTCCGGCAACGCCGACACCACCACGCGACTAATGGTTGGCCTGCACAAAGCGGGATTGCTTCCCGCCTAGCAAGTAACGCAAAGGGAAACCCATGTCCCCCTACGAACTTGCGCAATTAAACATCGCCCTCATGAAGGAACCGCCGGAGCCGCCGGTGATGGCCGATTTCGTGGCGAACCTCGAGCGTATTAACGCGCTCGCCGAGCGCTCACCCGGATTTATTTGGCGCCTGCAAACCGAGGAAGGCGATGCGACTGCATTGCGGCCCACGGGTGAAAACATGTTGGTCAACATGTCGATATGGCGCGATGTCGAAGCGTTGAACGATTACGTGTATGGATCCGCGCATGTGGAAATCACGCCGTCGCAAAGAATGGTTTGAACGCATGCGCGAGATGTCTGTGGTGCTGTGGTGGGTGCGGCAGGGTCATCGCCCTACCGTGCCGGAGGCGAGCGCCAAACTCGATCTCCTGCGCAAGCACGGACCGACCGAGCAGGCCTTTACGTTTCGTCGCGCCTTCTTACCGCCGGATGCCCCGCAACCGCGCGCGCCGTTTGCCTTTGGCGATGAGTGTCCAGTGACCTAAACCGAATCGCCTCGGAAATGATCCAGGAAATCGTGGGATGCCTGAGCCTGACCGTCGTCATTCCGGACGCCGCCGCGCACGCGGCGGCGTCCGGAATCCAGGGGGCTTTGGAGACGTCGCAGGGATTCTGGATCACCGCGCGGCGGTTTCCGGCATGGCGCAGGTTGGGGAGTCCGGACGAAGATTCATGGATCGCACGGGCGACCAAAGTCCAATGATCCACCATCGATGTGAATGGGTATAGTTTGAGTTGAATCTGGCGCGACCTCGCAATTCCCCGTAAGGTTAAAGTGCCCACAACCCGACAATCAGGAGAGACGCTATGGAATTTTCAGGACGCTGCTATTGCGGCAATATTCAGTATCACACCTCGGGCGATCCGGTCATCAAGGTGCAATGTCATTGCCGCGAATGCCAGTATGTTTCCGGCGGCAGCGCGAACGTGACAATTGGCATGCCCGCCGCGGGATTTAACTATACAAAGGGCACTCCGAAGCGCTTCGCGCGTGCCGATCTTAAAGATCCTGTAACGCGCGAATTCTGCCCGGACTGCGGCACGCAAGTCCTGAGCAAGGCGCCGCACGCATTGCCGGACGTGATGCTGATTAAAGTGGGCACGATGGATGATCCCAAAAAGTTCACGCCCGATTTAGCCATCTTCACCGTGGATAAACAGTCGTTTCACCACGTGCCCAGTGGTATGCCGGCGTTTGAGCGGATGCCGGGGTAGCGGCCGGAATCAAGTTCGGCACAGAGACACGAATTGCGGGCGTTGGCGATTCGCGTCTCTCAACCCAGATCACTTCCTTGCGGCAGTCCGAGGGGACTTCGATCCAGTGATCAGCGACCTTGATTTCCTGGTGGAGTTCGACGACCTACCCTTGGCGAGTGCCGATGCATATTTCGGACTCAAGGAAAGCCTGGAGACGCTTTTCGGAAGGCAGATTGACCTCATCACCGAAACCAGTCTCGAAATCCGTACTTCCGCGAGCGCGTGCAAGCTGAGCGCCAGATGATTTACTGCGTTCGGCTTTAGGGAAACTCTGAATAAGTCCATCCTGGACTTTTCAGAGTACGGGAAGCAAAAAGTATGATTTTTGCTTCCCTTCATTTTCAATGGTTGGCAACCATTGAAAATGGCGGCACCTCCCTGTGCCTTTAGGAAGCTCCGCCTTTTGCAGAGCTTCCTTAGAGTAGAGAAATGGAGGACCCACCATTCTCCAGTTGGGTCCTTTGGCTAGCCCGAGGTTGGCAGGTCATAGCCCGCAGAATCGAAGAATCCACCAACCTCGTCGCCTGAGATCATCGCGGCGGATATTGCCGCCGACTTGGAAGTCGCGCTCGAAAAAATCGCGACAATTGCGGAAGATTTGAAAGGTTAATGGCCCGTAACGAACTTGCGGAGCGTTCTCATAATGGCTACATTTGTTGCCGAAAAGAGAACATGAAAAGCCTAATTCATCACTTACTGGGTCAAACGCGGACCGCAATTCTTGCGGTCCTAATGTTGCGCCCAGAAGACCGGTTACACGTGCGGGAAATAGCCCGCTTGACGGGCATTTCGCCGGGCACCTTGCACCGCGAATTGACAGCATTATCCGCGCTCGGCTTACTTACTCGGGTGGCGACCGGCAAGCAAGTGTTTTTCTCCGCGAATCGTGCCTGCCCCGTTTTCGTCGAACTCGCCGGGCTATTGCGAAAAACGGCCGGATTGATCGACGTGATTCGCGAGGCTCTGCAACCAAATCTACTAAAGATTCAAGCGGCCGTGGTTTACGGTTCGGTTGCAGCGGGGTCCGAATCCAACCGTAGCGATGTGGACGTACTTATCATCGGGGACCTGAGTTTCAGCGCGGCGGTGCGCTCGCTCGCTAATACTCGCGATCTATTGGGGCGCGAGATTAACTCCAGCGTTATGAAAAGGGACGAGTTCATACGAAAGAAGGCCGCGAAAGATGCGTTCGTCGCAGCTATTTGGCGCTCACCCAAGCTTTGGGTAATCGGGACGGTCGATGAGTTTGGATAATCTGGTCCGAACAGATCAGATCAAACCGCACGTACCTAACACGGCGGAAACGCAACGGTTACTCGTTGCGGCAGAGAGAAATATTCGAGATTCTCGCGTCCCGGAAATCATCGGACGGTACTCGCATCGCTCTCGTTTACGTTGAGAGTTCGTAAGGAAGATTGGTTGGTGTTAGACACGCTCGGCGTAAGCGCAATTTAAACGACTACACTGGCGAACCGATCGATCCTGAATCGGTTAAGGAATGCGTAGCCCGAGCAGAAGCAATATTCGCACAAACAAAAAAATGGTTAGCTACGAACCACGCGAACCTGCTGAAGGAAGCTGCGCCACGATAAACTAGCGAATGCGCAGGCTGCCTTCCGTTCCGATAAACGCCAAATCGCAACTCTCGCCGAATACAGCGCAAATTAGAAACCTCGAATGAGTACAGTGCGCGCATGAGTCCTGCTGCAATCAAGCGCTATCTGCCCTGGGTGGTGGCGACCGCCTTGTTCATGGAGCAACTCGATTCGACTATCGTCAACACCGCTGTGCCGGCCATGGCGGCGAGTTTGCACGTGACCCCCTTGAGTTTAAAGGCGGTAGTTACCAGCTACATCCTGAGTTTGGCGGTGTGTATTCCGATGAGTGGCTGGATGGCGGATCGGTTTGGCACCCGCCTGGTCTTCTCGATCGCGGTCGGGATCTTCACCCTCGCGTCGATCCTGTGTGGTCTGGCCATTAATGCGCCGATGCTGGTGGCGACCCGTATTTTGCAGGGGATAGGCGCGGCGATGATGATGCCGGTTGGCAGGCTCGCGATCATTCGCACGTTTCCCAAAGCGGAGCTGCTAGCGGCGATGAATTTCGTCATTATTCCCGCATTGATCGGGCCGCTGCTCGGACCGACGGTGGGTGGACTCATCGTGCACTGGCTGTCGTGGCGCGAGATTTTCTTCGTCAATGTGCCGGTGGGGCTGACCGCGTTGTGGCTCATTCATCGTTACATGCCGGATTATCGCAACGATCAACCGCACACCTTGGACTTGATTGGTCTGGTCCTGTTTGGGGCCGGGACCGCGTTGCTCTCATGGTTGTTGGAAGTATTCGGCGAACATAATCTGGACATCACCTCGGCGGCCGTCCTGCTGCTGCTCGCGGTCAGCCTGTTGGCTGCTTACGGCTGGCATGCAGTGCACACGCCGTATCCGTTGCTCCGACTCGCGTTGTTTCGCGTCCGCACGTTTCGGGTGTCGGTCGTCGGTGGCTTCGTCACGCGGCTCGGCATCGGTGGCCTGCCCTTCTTGCTACCGCTGCTCTACCAACTCGGTCTCGGTCTGCCGGCCTGGCAATCGGGTTTGCTGATGATGCCGGCCGCCGCCGCCGCGATGGGTATGAAGCTCATCTCCTCGCGCGTGTTGCGCCGCTATGGCTACCGGCAAGTGCTGATCGTGAATACGCTGTTTATCGGGATCACCATCGGTCTCTTCTCACTGGTGAACGCGGCCACGTCTATTCCCCTGATCCTATTGTTCAGCCTTTCGCTGGGGTTCTTCAATTCGCTGCAGTTTTCGAGCATGAATTCGATGGCCTATGCGGATATCGACCCTGCGGATTCGAGCATGGCGAGCACCATCGCGAGTTCGTTGCAGCAGATGTCGATGAGCTTTGGCCTGGCCTGTGGTTCACTGATCACGGCTTGGTACTTGGGCGGTCTGCCGCAAACCGAACAAGTGGGGGTGACGAACGCGTTGCATCATGCGTTTCTGACCTTGGGTAGTCTGACGATCCTGTCGTCACTCTCGTTCTGGACGCTGCGTTCACACGACGGTGAAAGTGTGAGCAGGGGCAGCGTGCAAATCACCGCGTAATTTCGCGCGCCGCCGAATAAACAAGTAGGGCGGATCAGTCCGAAGGACGCCATCCGCCGAGCGTTGTCGGATTACGCGGCTGCGCCGCTTATCCGTACGGCTTGCTTTGAGTCTCTATGAACGTCGCCCAGAGTTCTCGAATTTTGCTGCTAGACTCAGATCGAGGATCACGAATGACGTCGATCCCGCCAACCACTCCGGAGGGGCATCATGGCTAAAAGCAAAACCACCGCGTCGCCAATCTATCGCGTAACGGAAGTCATCGGCACCAGCGCGCAATCCTGGGAAGATGCGGCGAAGAACGCGGTAGAAACTGCAGCGAAATCGCTGCGCGACCTGCGCGTGGCGGAGATCCAGAAGCTCGACCTTAAGATCGAAAACGGCAAGGTCGTCGCGTATCGGGCACGGGTCTCCTTGTCATTCAAATACGAGGCGTGAGATCGGTCGATGGGGCTGGCAACGGCGCTGGCCCCATCGCGCGGAATCATCACAGTCCTTGCACATAACTCGCGACGTCTTTAACCGCCTGTTCGTCTAACGGCGCGGGATAGAGCTTCGGCATTTTCGCCGATGGGTTTTCGATCCATTTCACGGTCGCGGCGAGATCGAGGCGTTTGGAAAGGCCGATCAGCGCGGGGCCGGTGCCACCCTCGGCTTTACCGCCGTGACAGGCGGCGCAAACCTTGCCAAAAAGCGCCGCGCCATTCGCGGGATCCGGCGCGCGAGTGCTCGCGACTGTTGCACTCGCCGCCGCCGTTAGCGCTGCAGCTCCAGTGCCATCCAAAGCATAAATCACGATCGTCGGGCTGCCGACTACGCCGAACGTAATTCGCGACACATTGCCCGAGGCGACCGCGACATATTGTTTGCCGTTCCGCATGTAGGTGATCACCCCGCCGGCGTGCGCGCCACCGCTATCGGTTTTGAACAGTGGTTTGCCATCGCGGCTATCGAGTGCGAAGAAATTGCCCGCCATATCGCCGGCGAAGATCACGCCCCCCGCAGTCGGGGTGATGCCGGAAACCTGGGGCCCGGTGGTTTCATATTTCCAGCGTGGCGCGCCGGTATCGGCATCTACCGCGACCACCCAGCCGCGACTTTTGTCCTGGAACTTAAAACTGCCGCCGAAATTGAAAGTGCCCGGTTTGTATTGGAACTTGTCGTCCGTGGTCAACGTCGCACACCAATCCACACTGCCCACCACCACCGCCTTATTGGCTTGATCAAACGCCGGGCCGTTCCATTCGACGCCACCCAAAATCCCAGGACATACTTCGACTGATTTTGTATTCGGGATTGGTTTCGGCGCGGTGATCGTGGTCACCGGGGTCCTGAACACTCGCTTTTGCGTTTCGCGATTAACGCCATAGAGGTAACCGTCCTTACCGCCGAACGCGACCATGCGCTCGCCTTTACTATTGAAATACAGCATCGGCGCCGCGCCGAGATCGAGATCCTTGCCATCGTTCGATGACAATTGGTGATACCACTTGAGTTTGCCGGTGGCCGCATCCAACACCACCATGCTGTTGGTGTAGAGGTTGTCGCCGGGGCGATGCTCCGGCATAAAGTCGGGCGCGGGATTTCCGACCGAGACGAATAATTCGCCGGCCGCCATGTCGAGCGTGTAAGTGGTCCAGGTGCCACCGCCGCCATAGCGTGCGCTGGGTGCGTTACGCCACGATTTCGCGCCCGGCTCATCGCCGCGCGGAATGGTATAGAAGCGCCACGCTTCGCGCCCGGTTTCCGTATCGAACGCCATTACGCGCCCGCGGATCCCCCAGTCGCCGCCCGCCGCACCGATGATCACCAATCCTTGATAAATTTGCGGTGCCGCGGCGAAGAACTCGCCCTGCGCCGGGTCGCCGATCTGGAATTGCCATAGGGTTTTGCCGGTCGCGATATCGATAGCGATTAGGCGGTCATCCAGGGTGCCACGAAAGAGTTTACCGTTGGCGTAAGCAACGCCACGATTAACCTGCAAGGCGGAACCACCGGTGTCTTCGGCCTCGTAGCGATGGCGCCAGCGCAAGGCGCAATTCGTCGCATCCACGGCCAAGGTATCGGTCGCGGTCGTGAAATAGAGGACGCCGTCGATCTGCAAGATACCCGTATGAAACGCGCCAGTATCGTCGACCTTGAGCCGGCACACTTCGCCCAGTTGGGCGGCGTTCGCAGCATTGATCTGGTTGAGATCGACATAACGCTGACCATTGACGTTGCCGTTGTAGCTCAACCATTGCGTGTTGCTCGGCGCTGGTGGCGCGGCGGGTTCCGCGGCATAACTACTACTTACCGCCAATAGAACTAAACTCAAGGCTATCGCGCGGGTCATGGTTTCTCCTAAACAAGTCGGTATGCCGAGTTTGGATACTAGCATTGACTTGCTAAGCGATGAGATGAGCGCCAAGGGGGTGTCTAACGTTGTGCAATTTCGAGGCGCCGATCGAGGCCCACAAGGCAGCAGAATTATGCGGATGCGGCTACCATCAATACAATGGTCGCTGGTGCCAGTTGTGCCCCGCTTGCACCTACAGACCGCGCTAGCGTCGGCGCTTAAATGAACAAGGAAACCCCGTGAGTACAGAATCCAATCAAGCCCTGAAAATTCGCATCTGGAAGTTACCGCCCAAAAAACGCACGGAGTACCTTTCTGATTTGGACACAGCGCTGCAGTTACCGGCCGGCGTGGAACTGGACGCGGCACTAGCGGAAATTTCCAAACGCGTGCAGCGCGCCGAGACGCAGAGCGACCGGAATAAAAAGCGCAAAGAGTTAGCGGTCAAGGCGGTTGAGGATAAGTTGCGCAAGGATCTGGGATTGTGATCGCTACTTGCGGCGTGTCCGCGGTCAATTTAAACGCGCTGGGTGAATTACCGAAGGTAACGGAGAGCGTGATCCCTTAGCTCTCCGTTACCGTGATCGACGCGGCATCCAACCGCTACTGCATCGTTAGCTCACCTGGCGACGCTGAAATCCGCCGGGGCGTAAAACGGCTCGCTGCCGAGCGCATCCACCGCAGACCAGAAATTGGGACCGGCGTTCAGTTCGCCAACACTCTCTGGGTCGAGCATCATCGCCTGGCGGCGATAATTCCAGCTCTTGGGACACAGCCGCACTGCTTCTTCGAAGTGATGCTTGGCGCGCTCGAGCGCGCCCTTCCCATACAGATACCGGCCCAGCCGCACATGTGTCGCCGCCCGCACATCCGCCTCACTCGGGCCCTGCATCCGGCGCTTAACTTCTTTCGCCGATAGCGCATACGGACTGGCGGCGCCGTTTTTCACCCAATCGCGCAACGCATCGATGTAGGTGTTACGGACCGCCGCACCGCTTGCCGCCGCTGCATCTGGAATTTCGAAAGTCTCGCGATTCATATGCCGCACCATGTCGCTCGTTCCGGCCGATTCAGCGGGCCGTACGATTCGGCCAGCTTCGTCGATCCACACGCCCTGCGGCACATTGACCATGCCGTAGAGTTCAGCGACAACGTGACCTTCATCGATCAAGCACGGGTAGGTCGGTGGTGACTGGCGGTCCCACAGATCGGGCGCCCAACCCATGAGGCGGGCCAACACCGCCGGACGTTCGCGGCAATCCGCGGCGCGAATCTTCGCTTCCACCGCCGGTTTGCCTGCGGTGTCGAACGCGACTGCAATAATTTCGAGGCCTTGGTTCCGGAGTTCTTCGTAGATTACCTGCCACACGGACAGATCAAAGCTACAGCCTCAGTAGGAACCCCAGGAGTACATGAAAACTTTCTTCCCGCGGTAGTCGCTAAGCGAATGCAACTTGCCGTCGAGATCGGGCAGCGTGAAGTTGGGCGCTTCGAGCCCGAACAGTGCATCGCGGCGTGCATTAACGCTTTCACCGAAGGCCCACGCGTCATGCGCGGGTTCGCGCGTGAGGGGTTGCCCCAGGTGGCCGGCAAAAGCCGAAAGATTGATTCGGCCAGCCGTGTCGAGCCATTGTGGATCGACGCGTACGCAGGCCGCCTCTTTGCACAGACCCTCGGTTTCAAGCTTCCAGCCAGTGACGGCGCGCAGCTCCGCGGGGGTGAGCCATAATTGCTCGCCGGTAACCTTCGCACTCGCCACATCGGTTACCCGATCATCGTAGAGTATGGTTGTCGCACTCATTACGGCCTTCCTATGCATCACGCGAAATTCGCCCCGCCAATCTATCGTGCTAACGTCGCGCTGTGAAGTCCGCGCAGGCTCCGCTGAACGATGGGTTGCGCGCGCAGCTTTTTGTGGCGCTTGCCAACTTGGAAGCGGCTGGTGTGGCAGCTGAACGCGCCTTGACGACGATTGCCCGGGAGCCGGATTCCCCGCGGCTCGGCCAGCGTGCGGGTAATGCCGCCACGGCGGTGGCGAGCGGTCGTTCGCTGGCCGAGGCCGGCCTGCGGGCGGGGCTTTTCACGGCGTCGGAGGCGGCGCTCATCGGGGCCGCGACGCAGGGTGGGAGCCCGGAACCGATCTATCGCCGGTTGGCCGAAGGGTGCGAAGACCGGCGCCTTCAGCGGCGGCTGATGCGGCGTCGCCTGATGTTGCCGGCCGGCATGTTGGTGCTCGCCGTGTTC
Source organism: Gammaproteobacteria bacterium (assembly GCA_016191285.1). Taxonomy (GTDB): domain Bacteria; phylum Pseudomonadota; class Gammaproteobacteria; genus CAIKBL01. The sequence continues at coordinate 954 of JACPPA010000014.1, read as the reverse complement.
GTCGCGCCGCTCGCGGATCTCGTTGCCGGTCGCGTAGCCGCTGCGCAGTACTTCGCGCTAACGGTGGGCTTTTTATTGAAACTCAGTGCCGTGGCGTGGCTGCTGGCGAAGTTGCCGCAATGGTTGCGCGATCGACCGCCGACGAGAAACAGTATTTCGCGTGGCGCGGATTGGATGCTGTTGCGCGTTCCCGTGTTCGGCGCCAGGCAGCGACGCAAGGCCGCGGCCGCTTATCTTGAAACGCTGGGGTTGCTGCTCGAAGCCGGCCTGCCGGCGGTTAGCGCCGCGACGAGCGCGACCCAAGTCGTCGCTAATTCCGCGCAGCGCGATGAACTTGCCAAAATGCTCCCACACCTTCGCGCCGGTCGCACGCTGGCGGCCGCGATGCGCGACCAGCGGAGCTTCGACGCCACTTGCGTGCAATTGGTGAACACCGGTGAGCACGCCGGCCGACTCCCCGAAATGGTGCTGCGCGTGGCGCGCAGCGAACGTGAAATTTCTCGCGCCTTTGAGGCCGAGGTTGCGCGGTGGTTACCGCGGCTGGCGTACCTGTGCGTGGTAATTGGAATGGCGAGTTCGCTACTCGGTTGACACGCCCCAATCCCAATCGGACGCGGGTCAAGAAAACTGCTACCGTCCACCGACTAAAGCGATCTTAATCACGTAAGGAATTCACCATGGCCAAAGGTCAAAAACGCAGCGGTCGCGAATTAAAGAAACCGAAACAAGTAAAAAAACCGGCGGCGCCGGCGGCATCGCCGTTCGCTGTGTCGAGTGGCAATCGCGGTTCTGGCGCGCGCGGCTCGTCTAAATAATTGGGTCATCCGGACTTAGTGTGGGTAAAACTTGATCATTTATCGCTCAAAGCTTAGGCAGCATGCAGGTAAGGATCTTCAATCGAAGGTACTCTTCGTCACGCAGTCCGTAAGCGCGACGCTGCAACACTCGGATTTT
>JACPPA010000013.1 GCA_016191285.1 Gammaproteobacteria bacterium | reverse complement strand
CGTTGGCGGTTGAACAACAAAGGATGGGCCCTGCTCAGTGCTGCTGTTTTATTGAAAGAACAAACCTTTCCGGTACTCCATGCGCAAGCCAGCGCATAATATCTCGTAAGAATTAGGAGAACTTACAGACAAAGAATCTATACGCGCCATTTAATCATCGTGACTTTCAACGCGTCGTTCACGATAAGACACGAAAACATCGCATAGACAATAATCGCGAACAGCTGCCACCCCGGCAATGGCATGAGGCCCGGAAGACCCACGAACGTCAGGGCGGTACCGATCACCGCTTCCGCCGCGAGCGCCGCCATGAGGGTCTTGCTGGGCGTCGTCGCCCAGAACCAGCGGCGCTCCCGCGCGGACACGATGGAGAACACAGCGAAGTAGAGCAGTGTCAGAAAGCTGAAAGTGTAGAGGGCATTGTTGTTGGTCGCCAAATCGAAATGCGACCAGCCAATCCATAGGAGGAGAAGTGTTTCGGCGACCATAGCGACGCCGAGTACGACCGATACCAGGATGAAGCCACCGATGTTCCATGTCTCCGGCTTCGTGGATGGTCGAACGCGATCGGTGGCCAAGGCGATCTTCGCGAAGTCCGTCATGAAGACCAGCAGTAGCATTGCAAAGGCGGAAACGACGAACTTGCCGGTCACCACGAACGCGATGGCCACGAAGGCGGCCTTCAGGATGGTCCGGCTGATTTTGTTGACGATCCACGTCAGGATGCGCTGGTAAATGGTCCGGCCCTGCTCGATCAACGCCACAATGTTCGTCAACCCCGGCTCGGTCAAAACAACGCTGGCGGCCCCCTTGGCGACATCAGTCGCGGTGCTGACGGCGATGCCCACTTCCGCCTGCCGCAGGGCTGGCGCATCGTTGACGCCGTCGCCCGTCATGCCGGTTACATGCCCCGCGGCCTGCAGGTGCTGCACCACGATGTACTTGTCCTCCGGATACACCTCGGCGAAGCCATCGGCGCCTGCCAGCAGATCGACGGCCTCGTTGCCGGCCTGGGCGCTTGCGGCCTTCAGGTCCGCCACGCGCCGGATGTTGGGCAAGCCGACTCCGCGCGCGATTTCACTCGCGACCGCCAGCGCGTCGCCGGTGAGCATCTTTACCGCAACGCCGTGGTCGCGAAGCGCGGCGATGAGTTGCCCGGCGTCCGGCCGGGGCGGATCGTACAAAGTCACCAATCCGACCAAGGTGGGAGCGCCCATCTCAGGGCCGCGCGCCACCGCCAGCGTCCGATATCCCTTCAGTGCCGATTCGCTGACTCGCGCCTCCAACGCCTCAATCGCCGGTGGCTGCAGTCCGCATGCCTCGGCGACGGTTCGCACGGCGCCTTTCATCACGTGCAGCCGCTGCCCGTTCTGTTCGACCACGGCTTCCGTCCGCCGGTTTTTCGCATCAAATGGCGCGAAGGAAACTGGCGTCACCGCGGGCACACCCTCGAACACGTGCCGCTCCTTTGTCGCGGCCAGAAACGCCAGATCGATCGGATCCTGGTTGGCTTCCTGCGACGCGAGCGCGCCGGCGAACAGCACATCGGATTCCGTTGCGTGCTCCAACGGGATCACGCCGGTGACGGCAAGCTGATTCATCGTGATCGTGCCCGTCTTGTCGACGCAGAGCACGTCCATGGTCGCGGCATCCTCCGTGGCGCTGAGGCGCGTGACCAGCACGCCGCGTTTCGCCAGCTCCTTCGAGCCGACGGCGATGCTGACCGTGAACATGACGGGGAGGGCGACCGGCACCGCGCTCATTAACAGAACGAGCATGAGCGAGACCGTTTCGATCAGCGGCGTGCCGCGGATCAGCGACAGCACGACTACCACGCAAAGCAGTGCCCCGACGATGACGAAGAGCCAGCGAACCACCTTGGCCACCACCGCTTCGATATGCAGCTTCGGACGCGCCTTCTGCACGAGTTCCGTGGTCCGGCCAAAGTAGGTTTTTGCCCCGGTTAACATGACCACGCCGTTGCCCTCGCCGCGGCGGACGACTGAGCCCGACGAAAGCGTTTCGCCGGGCGCCTTGTCCGCGTCCTTCGACTCCCCGGTGAGAGCCGACTGGTCAACGCTCAATGCTCCAGTCAGAAGTTCTACGTCCGCCGGGATGATGTCGCCCGGGCGCACGCGGACGATGTCGCCGGGGACCAGTTCGCGCGCAGGAATGACCTGCCAGCTCGAATCGCGCCGCACGCGCGCGCTGACCTGCAACCGTCGCCTCAGCGTCTCGACGACGCCGGCGGCACGACTCTCCTGCATAAAACTCAACACGGCATTAACGACCAGCAGCGCGCTCACTACGGCAAGATCCGAGTATTTCCCGAGCACCGCCGACAGGATCATGATCAGCTCGAGCATCCACGCCGATATGCCCCAGAATTTCTTGAGGAACTTAAGGACTGGATGGCTCTTTTGTTCGGCCACTTCGTTGTAGCCGTGCTCCTTCCGGCGGGCGTCTACCTCGGCGCGGGTGAGGCCCGTTTCAGGGTTCACGTGTAGCGCCGCGAGTGTGTTTGGACCGTTCGAAGTTGATGGCATGGGGCGTACCGAGGTGCGTTGAAAGCAATTTACCAAACCTGGCGGTTCTTCTTTTTTGACCCTTCTTCTCGTTGCCAATTCAGAAAAACTTTGCAACGGTCCAGGCGATCCGCCGACCCTAACGCGTGTCCAGCCTGAACGGCTAAATCATCAAGGTTATGTTCGCCAGCCCACAGACTCGATTCAAGGATGCAGCCATTCTTACGCGCAAATGTTCTTGACAGTGCGGTCTCACAAGATCGACCCCAAGCTCCTGATCACGCATCGCTTCAAGCTCGACCGCATCCTCGATGCCTACGAAACCTTCGGCCACGCCGCGCGCGCTCAAGGTAATTATTGAGGCCTCCTAAATAGCGGAGCGGAAATACCGTCCACCCTACGCAGGTTGAGCTTTAACCGCGTCATTCTGGCGTGATCCCGGCGTTCGCCGGGAGGAATCTAGGACAATTAGTTATCCGACTGAGTCCCGGCGTTCGCCGGGACGACGGCCGTGCATTCCGATGACCCGACGCACCGCCGCGACCTGGTCGCTATTTATGCTCTTCCATTTAGTCACCAATGCGCCGGCATCCTCCGGCGCCGCCTCGCGCCATGATTTACAGCTTCCTTTGTCGTATTCGGCGTGCGTGATCACCTGCTTGATGTAGCACCGATTGCCGATCGAAACGCACATAACTTACAAGTCGATATTTGTTCCCACCGATGTCGACGACGTACAGATCTCCCACTTCATCGACAGATCCGACGGTACGCCGAAGCTCAATGAAGCGAAACCTGGGGTCTAGTCCGCGGCTGAGCTTCAGCGGCGCTTGCAAGAATGGGTGCGGCATTTCCATCGCACAGGTTATAGTCAAGACCACAAAAGAAATGCACATAGCCGCATGAGCAATTATCGAATCGCAGTCATTTCCGGTGACGGTATCGGGCGCGAAGTAGTCCCCGAGGGGCTGCGCGTACTCGAGGCGGCCGCGCGACGGTTCGGGATCAACCTCGCGTTCGATCATTTCGATTTTGGATCGTGTGATTATTATCTGCAGCATGGCCGGATGCTGCCGGCTGATTGGGCAGAACGAATCGGCGGCCACGATGCGATCTTCTTCGGCGCAGTGGGATGGCCAAATGCGGTGCCTGATCATATTTCGGTGTGGGGCTCAATTCTGACGATTCGCCGGGAATTCGATCAATACATTAATCTGCGGCCGGTGCAGCTAATGCCTGGCATCGCCTCACCGCTTGCGAACCGCGCGCCGGGTGAAATCGATTTCTACGTGGTGCGTGAAAATACCGAAGGCGAATACAGCCACATGGGCGGGCGCATCTTCCAAGGCACCGAGCGTGAAATCGTCGTGCAGGAAACGGTGATGACCCGGATCGGCGTAGATCGTGTGCTGAAATATGCGTTCGAACTGGCGGCGCGCCGACCCAAAAAACATCTCACGTCGGCAACGAAGTCAAACGGACTTTCGATCACGATGCCGTTTTGGGATGAACGCGTGGCGGCGATGGCTGAACAGTTTTCCGGCGTGCGCGTCGATCAATATCACATTGATATCTTGACCGCGAATTTCGTGCTGCATCCGGATTGGTTCGATGTGGTGGTGGCCAGTAATTTGTTCGGCGATATTTTGTCGGACTTGGGACCCGCGTGTACGGGCACGATTGGCATCGCGCCGTCCGCCAATTTAAATCCATTGCGCAAGTTTCCGAGTTTATTCGAACCCGTTCACGGATCAGCACCGGACATTGCCGGCAAAGGGATTGCGAATCCCATCGGGCAGATTTGGTCCGCCGCGCTGATGTTGGAATTTCTAGGACACCAAGCCGCGCATGACGCCGTGCTCGGCGCCATTAAATCCGTACTCGCGGCGGGACCGCGCGCGGCGCCGTTAACGCCGGACCTCGGCGGCTCGGGCACTACCCGCGACTTAGGGCTTGCAATCGCGGAAGCGGTTGCGCGTTAGCGCAGGGTCTTAAGTCGCGCTGTTGGTGCTACTAATCGTCTAAGAAAGATAAGACCACCGGATTCACTAAGTCAGGGCGTTCGCTAAACGTGTCATGGCTGGTCTCGGGCAGGATCCATAAACGGCCGGCGGGTAGTGAATCATAAATTTCCAGCGTATGCGCGGGCTTGATCACATCGTGCGCGCCGGCCATTACCAACACGGGCTGTCGCACGTGGGAAAGCAAAGTAGGATTCAGTTCATCGGCGGTCGGGGAGGAACCCCAAAGACGTCCAAGCTTATCGGCGAAACTGGGTTCGCTGAATAAATTGGGCGCAAACGGAATGGGTCCGACGTTCACATGCGAACGCGCTTCCGCTAATTCGAAATCTTCCAATCCTTCAGGCGCGATGTTCGCGCCGCTGACGACGATGCGGCGGATGAGCTCGGGATGGTGTACCGCCAGCATCAAGCCAATAATTCCGCCATCGCTCCAGCCGACGACATCCGTAGAACCGACGTGCAGTTGTTCAAGCAAGGCGACCGTATCGTCCATCATCTGCGTGTAGGACAGCGGCCCCGGCAACTCGGGCGTTTCGCCATGGCCAATTTGTTCGGGCGCGATCACGCGATGATGGGCCGCAAAGGCCTTTATTTGTTTGGAGAAGGAGCGATTCGGCGTATCCCCCCCGCCATGAAGCAGGAGCAACGGCCGGCCCTGCCCATGCGCGATAAAATGGAGCGGATGACCATTAACCGTCGTCCAGAAGTCGTTTTTTGGTGCGGCGGACACGCTAATTGGCGCGACACTCAGTAACAACAAAAATAGACTGAAGTATGGTTTCACAGCGTTACCTCTCGTGGAGAGCTCGCACGAATCGCCTTGCTAACGGCGGCCGGAAGCACAGCTTCCGCAGCGCCACACGATTTCTATCACAACATCCGACAAACGACTGATACGAAGTTCCCTAAGCCGGTGTCGTCACTACGAGAAGAGGAGCAAGCTTCGTGCCGATGGCGGGGTAGTGAATTTCGACCGACGCATCGCCCGGAACGACACGTGGCGAGTAGAAGTCGCCACGTGGTTACTTTTCCGCCGAGGCCGCGCGGTCCCGGCTGTGTTTCATTCCCTCCTCAAACCTTGAGTTTGCACCGGTCACCGTGACTGACGACATGTGCCGCCGTTGGGTCATTGAAATGCGCCGCCAACATCCAGATGTCCTTGTCGCACAGCTTGCTCAGAATTTTGCGGCGCGACGCAGTGGATTGCTCGAGGTTCATGCAGAACGCGCTATACCACTCGGGATAGGCGACCTGAATCGGGTGGTGGAAGGAATCGCCGGTTAACAGCGCTTGACCCTTCTGCCCCTTGATATTGATGCACACATGCCCTGGCGAATGGCCGCGGCTCGGTTCCAGCCACACCGAGTCGTCGAGCGCGAAGTCGCTAGCGACGAGATCGGCGCGACCGGCCTCATACACGGGCAGAACGCTGTCGGCATACGAGCCGTCGAGACCGTGATTGTCCTGTTGGTTGGCCCAGCCTTCGAACTCGGTCTTATCGAAAATATAGCGCGCATTGGGGAAGGTGGGCACCCAGCGACCGTTCTCGAGTTTAGTGTTCCAGCCGACATGATCGAAATGCAAATGAGTACACATGACGTGCGTGACGTCCGTCGGCTTGACGCCGACTCGCGCGAGCTTGTCGAGGTAGTCCGACTTATAGTTGATCCAGTCCGGCACCGCGGTGCGCTTTTTGTCGTTGCCGACGCAGGTGTCGACCAGAATCACGCGATTGCCGGTGCGCACGATGAAGGTGTGCAGGCTCAAGTGCAACATTTCCTCGCGTGGCGCGCCCTTGCGCGGCAGGAAATGCGGTTCGAGCCAATCGCGATTGGCATCAAGAATTTTCTGATCGAAGCTCGGATAAAACATCTTCAGTTCCAACAGCGGCCCGTACCAATCCTGTACGCGGTCGATGGTTACATCGCCGAAATTCAATGTCTTCATGCTTTACCTCTCTTGCTGATTGTTGGAATCAAGTTTACCGCGCGGTAGTTCGGCGCCGCTTACGTATTATGTACCGGGTCCACAGGGGCCGTCAGCTCTTCAACCGCCCGGTAGCCACCGTCCCGAATACTGAGTGGTGGGGGGCCGTAAGTGAGGGTCGGCTTCCGGAAACTCGTGCGGCTGCTATCGATAAGCGTCGGCGCTAAGTCTCTCCCTCCTGCAATATGTTCGCCGCGCGAAGTGCTGCAATTTCCTGCTCACTACGCCCCAACCATTCGCGCAGGACATCGGCATTGTGCTGACCGATGGTTGGGGCTTCTAACGGAAGATCATCGGGAAACTCGGAGAACTTGAGCGGCATGCCGGGGATCTGGAAGGTGCCGGCGATGCGATCGTGGATCGTACGCACTGTGCCGCGAGCGAGCAGATGCGGATGGGTCAGGGTTTCTTCGATCGAAAGCACTGGCGCCGCGGGCACCTGGTGTTGATGCATGGTCGCGATTGCGCTGTCGCGATCGGGGAAGGTGGCGAGCCATGCTTCGAGCAGCGTGACCACCTCGGCGCGATTGGCGAGCCGGCCGGCATCGGTGCCGAATTTGTCATCGTTGACCAAATCGGGCCGCCGCATGGCCGTACACAGATCCTTCCAGTGGTGCAGAAAGGCCATGATCACGACCCAACCCCCATTGGCTTTGAAGACGCCAGCCGGACACAGGTAGTTCAGATGCGGGCCTTGCCGGCTCGGCTTCAACAGTCCGTTGCTGCCGCTGCATTGATGCACGGTCACTTCCTGACAATGGTAATAAACGTCAAGTAGACCAACGTCGAGATGCTGACCTTTACCTGTGCGATCGCGATACCGCAAGGCGGCGAGTACAGCAAGCGCGCCGTGTACTCCGGTGCTGACGTCGCCGATGCCAACCGGTGGAATATAAGGCGTTCCACCCGCATCGCCGATCATGGAGGTTACGCCGGAATAGCCCTGGGCGATGAAATCGTAACCCGGCAAGGTTGACAGCGGTCCGTGCTGACCCAGCGCCGAGATTGAACACAGAATAATGTCTTCGCGCATTTCACGCAGGCGTTCATAACCCAACCCCATCGTGGCCAGAGTGCCGGGCTTGAAATTCTCGACCACCACGTCGACCTTCGGCACCAGCGCCGCGATCAGCGCCATGCCGCGCGGGTCGCGCAGGTCGATGCACAGACTTTTCTTGCCGAGATTCTGTTGGACAAAGTACATGCTGCGCTCGTTCCGGAGCTTGGACATGCGCCGCGACATGTCGCCGCTCGGTGCCGATTCGACCTTGATCACTTCGGCGCCCATCTCGGCAAACATCCGGGTGCAGGTCGGGCCCGCCAGCGCGCGCGTGAAGTCGAGCACGCGCAAACCCGTCAAGACGTGTTCCATTGGTCCTGCCATTGTCAACTCCTCTTGCGTTGGATTTACGTTCCTGGCGCGCGCCAGCTACCGAGCGCCGGTTGCGCGAAACCTAAGGTCTCGCGCAGCGTCGATCCAGGATATTCCGTGCGGAACAGGCCGCGTCGCTGTAGCTCTGGGAGCACCAGACGCACGAAATCTTCGTAACTGCCAGGCATGTGCGTCGCTGCCAGCACGAAGCCATCGCAGGCTTCGCCGTTGAACCATTCCTCCAAGTGATCGGCGACCAGCCCCGGATTGCCAACGAAGGCCGGCAGCTCACGAATCGTGCCGCGGCCGCTGAAATGCAGGAAGTCGCGCACCGTCGGATTGCTGAGCCCGCTCAGCTGAATGACACGATCGCGGATTCCTTGCAGACCCGTGGCCGACGCGAGCTCGTCCGCGGTGAACGGTTCGTCCATGCCCTTGGCGCCGAAATCGAAGTTCAGCACTTCGGATAACAGCGTCAAGGCGTCGATGGGTTTTGCGAGATTATCGATCAGCGCCATTTTGTCCTCGGCCATGGTCTGTGTCTCGCCGACTATGGCGTAAATCGCGGGCGTGATCCTGATCTTGGTTGGATCGCGTCGACGATCGATGACCCGCTGCTTGAATTCCTGGTAGTAACGCTTCGCAAGTTCAATATTCGCGTGAATCACAAACACAAGCTCCGCCCAGCGCGCCGCGAATTCGCGTCCGCGCCCGCTTTGGCCGGCTTGGATGATCACGGGATGACCCTGTGCCGAACGCGGCACGGTCAGCGGCCCGCGCGATCGCAACCACCGCCCCGCATAGTCGATTCGCCGCACTTTAGCCGGATCGGCGAACAAGCCGCTGACCCTGTCCTGCACGATCGCGCCATCCTCCCAGCTGTCCCAGTGACCGTGCACGATTTCCATGAATTCGTCGGCGCGGTCGTAGCGGGTGTCGTGATCGAGTAACTGATCGCGGCCGAAATTCGCGGCTTCAGCGTCGTTTAGCGAAGTGACGACGTTCCAGGCCACGCGGCCGCCGGTCATGAGGTCGAGCGTCGCGAACACACGCGCGACGTGGTACGGCTCGTAGTAGGTCGTCGAATAAGTAGCGCCGAGGCCGAGATGTTGTGTGCACAGACCCATCGCCATCAGGATCGCGGGGAGATCCATTTTGACCGCGCGGATGCCATGACGGACGGTCTCGGCATAGTCGTCGTTAAAGATGTCCGGCATCGCGAGGCGATCGTCGAAGAACGCCAGATCAAATTTGCCTTCCTCCAGCGTGCGTGCGATGCGCTGGTAGTATTGCGGCGTGGCGAAATCCTGCGCGGTCGCGGGATGGCGCCACGAGGCGGCGTAGTTAGAGCAGTTCTGTGCCTGCAGAAAGGCTACCAAGGTCATCTGGCGCTTGGTTGTAACGCTCATTTCATCGCGTCCTCGGCAGACAGGTTTGCACCGAGAAGCGTTTCACGGCGGCGTCGGAACTCAAAGAACCACCCTCAGATTACCCCGTCTTCACGCCAGCGCTCGAGCTCTTCCGCGGAATAGCCGAGCCGCTCGCGGTAGATTTCATCATTGTGTTGCCCGAGGTCCGGTCCAAGCGTGGCGAACCTGCCCGGCGTCGCCGACAGACGCGGCACGACATTCGGGATCACAATCTCGCCGACGCGTGGGTCGTGAACTTTCAGCAGATTACCGCGGGCCTTGAACTGCTCGTCCTCGAAAATATCGGCGATGCTGTTGAGTGATCCAATGGGCACCTCGCCGAGCAGACAGCGCTGCATCACTTGGTCGCGGCTGAGACCCCCGATCCAGTCGGCGACGAGGCGATTGACTTCGTCACGCGCGGCGACCCGCTGCGCCATCGTCGCGAAACGATCGGGCACCACCAATTCCGGACGTTCCATCACAGCGGCCAGGCGTTCGAACATCTTGTCGGTGGAACAGGCCAGCGCCACCCACTTGCCGTCACGCGTCGCATAATGGCTGTGCGGCACCACGTTCACGGTGTCGGGGCCCATGCGCTCGCGCACGAAGCCCGATTTCGCATACGCCGGCGCGAGTTCGTCAAGCATGCGGAAAATCCCTTCGTACAAGGCGATGTCGACGAACTGCCCGATACCAAAGCGCGCACGCGCGGTATAAGCGAGCAGCGCGCCGAGCGCGCCATAAAGTCCGGAGATGTAATCCGCGAGCGAGGTAGAGCCCGGTGTCACCGGCGGTCCGTCCGTTTCGCCGGCGAGATAGGCGAGGCCGGAGAAGGCATGCGCGATCCGCGCGAATCCGGGTCGATCTCGATACGGTCCGTCTTGGCCATAGGCCGAGATCCGGATCAGGATCAGATCGTCCTTGATGGCTTTCAACGCCGCGAAGCCGAGCCCCCAGCGTTCCAGTGTCCCCGGGCGAAAGTTCTCGACCATGATGTCGCAATCGACGACGAGGCGTTGCAGGATCTCCACACCTTGCGGCTTTCTCAAATCGAGCGTGATCGACTTCTTGTTGCGGCCATCATTGAGCCAGTTCAGGCTCGATCCCGTTTCCGTTATGGTGCCGAACTTGCGGAAGGGATCGCCGCTGCCGGGCATTTCCACCTTGATAACTTCGGCGCCGAAATCGCCGAGGATACTCGCACAGAACGGTGCCGCGAGCATGGTGGCGACATCAAGCACCCGCACACCTTGCAATGGCAGCGGCGATTCATTCGTCATGCGCCGAACCCTCCGCTACACCGGCACGGGCCAGGATGCGATCGGCAATCTTGCGATGCGCGATGTCGAGCAGCTGGCCGTTCATGGCCACGGCCCCCTTTCCTTCTCTCCGCGCCGTGGCGAGTGCCGCATGCACGGCGCGCGCCCAGCTCACCTCTTCGGTGCTCGGCGTGTAGGCTTGATTCGCGAGTTCGATCTGACTCGGATGGATCGCCCATTTGCCTGCGTAGCCCAGCACACGCCCACGAGCGGCGGCCGCGGCGAAACCCAGCCGGTCAGCGAAGTTGCCGAACGGGCCATCCATCGGCATTACATCAAAGGCATGACAGGCATTGGCGACGCGGGCGAGGGCGAAGTGCCACTGGTCGTTCCAATGCGCGTGGCGCGCCGTGTCGGCCGCGCCGTCCGTCAAGACGGCGTAATCCTTGTTCGCACCTCCGACCGAACGGTCTTGACCGCCCATGCTCAGAGAATAGTCGCCGACTCCAAACGAAACCGAAACCACGCGCGTCGCCATTTCCAGGATCGCTTCCACTCGCGCCATGCCGAGCGCGGTTTCGATCAGAATATGAAGTTCGAGCGGGCGCTCGCGCGGGCGTTCGCGATTCAAGGCGCCAAGCAAGGCTTCGGCATGGCGAATCTCATCGACTGAACCGATCTTCGGGATCAGAAAACCGTCTAGCCGGTGACACCGGGCGCCGAGATGCTCGATATCGCGGAACGCCCATTCGCTATCGAGTGCATTGCAGCGCACGAGCACGCGCTTACTGTTCCAGTTCACTTCATCGAGCGCGCGCGCCGCATTGGCGCGTGCCGCGAGTTTCTGCTCCGGAGACACGCTGTCCTCAAGGTCGAGAAACAAGGCGTCGGTGGCGCTGTCGGCTGCTTTCTGGAAAAACTCCCGCCGTACTGCTGGCACCGCCAGCAGGCAGCGCATACTTTTCGTGGCCATGTTGACACTCTCCTGCCCAGAACGAGCGGACGCAATCCAATGGTACACCGGAGCGGACGATTGGTGCCTACGCGGATCACGGCATCACCAGTGACGGCAGACGTGAGCGTGTGATTGGTCGCTGGCGCCCGCGGACGCGCGCGATTTATGTCGGCGGAGCCTTATAACGCGACGTTTCGCCCGCGGCCGTCTTGTATTATTTTTGGCCCTTCGATTCGAGGAGGCTATGCGATGGTGACCGACACTAAACACTGCAACCGCTTGTTCTTCGCGACAGCGATCTTTGCCATGCTCGCGATGCAGGCCGAGCGCGTCTGCGCGATTAACTCACTCGCCGATGCGTATGCCCTCATCGCCACGAAAAAGAAGGTCGATCTCACGCATGCCTTCAGCCCGGATACGCCGGTGTGGCGGGGTTTCGGCCAGGCCACGATGGCGGCGGCGGCTGACCCTGATACCCATCGTCCGTACACCATCGAACAAGACGGCTTTCGTACTACTTTTTACGCGCTGGTTGGCCAGTACGGCACCCATATCGATCCGCCGGCCCATTTCGATCCCAACGGCGCGACGCTTGACGAAATCCCACTCGAGCAGATGCTGCTGCCGCTGGTGGTTTTCGACGTCACGCCATGGCTTGCAGCCGAACCGAACCACGCGCTGTCGGTGGCCGATGTCGAGGCTTGGGAGAAAGCCCATGGCCCGATCCCGCGCGGCGCGTTCGCGGCGCTGCGCACCGATATGTCCAAGGATTTCCATACCGATCCGACGCGTTTTAAACGCACGCCCTTTCCGGCCTGGTCATTGGCCGCGATTAAATTCCTGTTCGAGCAGCGCGGCGTTACTGCCATCGGCCACGAAGCACTCGATACGGATATCACGGAAAGTTTTGATTCCGAAGCCTGGCTACTGAAGCATGGCCATTGGCAGATCGAGGCGATGGCGAATCTCGATCAAGTGCCCGCTACGGGAAGCTTGATTGTGGTGACCTGGCCGAAGGTCAAGCACGGTTTCGGTTTTCCGGCGCGAGCCTTCGCCATCTTGCCGTGAACCACTGTCGCCCGGCGCCGAATGACGAATCGCAAACTGACTTGCCGCTGGACTCAATCGCGATCGATTTCTTCAGCGACGGCGGATAGCGTTCGCCAGTGACAGTAGATTTGAGTATTTGATTATGCCGAGCGCTGCCGCATTCAGTAATCGAATACTCAAAGCTCGGGCGCCCGAGCACCCGAAGACACCTTCACGCCGCGAAACGAAGAACTTCAATCTCAGCGCCATGACGGACAGATTGTTCGGCCAGTGTGAGCGCACGCTCGGAGGTCGCGGCATCCAGATAATATTCACCGCAGTTGTTGCAGATAGTGGCGGGCACTTCTTTGATGACGACTGTGGTTACCCCGCGCTGCAGCGTAACGGTCGTTGTTCCCAATTGGGTATCCCCTTGTCTGCAAATCACGCATTTCATGTTGTCTTCCTCGTTTTAAAGCCCGCTTCCCATAAAGCTTCGGTTGGTTCGTATGCGGTTATGACGTAACAAGCGCCTGTAATAAGTTCATGCGCGGCGACGACGTGGATCGGGCGTCCTGCAACCATCCCGAGCATGAGCGAACTCGGATACGGAAGATCGTCTGGATAGCTCGCCACAATTTCGCCAAGTTCGATGACTGCTTGAACTTCGTCCACAGTCACCGAGCGTTCAAACATTCGTCGTAATGCGTGGCCGCTGAAATCTACGCGACTGCAGTTCACTTCTGAACCCCTCCCGCAAACTGCCACTGAGCGTCGCGTCCGCGTTGCTTAACGGCCGTGCCGTGCCTGGCCCGAAATCTCGTAACGATTTGAATCCGCGTATGCACTCTAGGCGTGTAGAAAGATAACCGCCCTCTTTGGAGAAATCGAGCATCGGGGTTGTTGAATTCGAACGCCGTCAGCAGGAACGATTGCGGTGCACGGCCGCGTCTCACCCCGGGATTTCACTGGACAACGGTGCCAGCGGCTCGCTGAGGGCGTTTTCTTCCGAAAAAGTTCGGCTGCTTGGACCGCGGGCGTGAGTGACGCCGTGCCGGGTGTCAGACCAGCATCGCGTCCGTGCGTGCGTTAAGGGGAGTTTCGTTGGTCTGGTTCCCTCAGGCCCGGCAATGCCGCTGGCGGTGGGGCGCGCGCGAACGGTCTGAAGGTGGGTGTCACGTGCGAACACCCCATGGTAGCGCGTGAGGTTGACGCGCGGCGCCGGCACCAGCGCCGCCGCCGATCGAGTCCGCACCCGGGATGGATGAAGTCTGGGGCCGTGAAGTTGTCGAGATCGCGAGCACCACGCCGTTCCCGCCCACCGCGTCCTGGTACACCGGCGGCAATATCGCCGACAAACACCGCCAGTTTGCAGTCCACCCGGATGGACCGAGTTATTTTGAGACGTGCCAAAGATTGCCGCGAAGGATTACGAGGGCTTTGCCCTGGAACCGGAACGTAGCACCCAAGGCGTAAGTGCCGAGGGTTGAGAATCGAGCGATCAGCGTTGTTGAGATTGGGCAACAAATTTCAGCGACTCTGACCCTATAGCCTCGCGACCTCGCTCGCGGATCGTTCGCTACACCGGCGGTGGGTTTAATGCGCGAGTAGCAAGTTACAACGCGGCTTGGTTAGAAAATACTTAGTGAATCCGCCGAACAACATCTCTTGCAATCGAGATTGGGAATACGCTCCCATCACCAGCAAATCCGCGCCGATATCGCGATAGAAGTCGGCGAGTTGGGCCGCCGGATCGTCGGCCGCACGCAGCACGTGGGGCTCGATCGTGACACGGTGTACTTCGAGGAGTGTGTCCGCCAGTGTTTTTGCCGACGGCTCTAATTTGGGGGCGCCTGGTTCTTCAATGGTGACCAGGTGCACGCGGGCCACTTTCCGTAACAGCGGTAAGGCATAACGCAGAGCATGAGTTGCCGCCGCCGAGGGCTTCCAGGCCAACACCACGCCCATCTCGTCAAGCGTAGACTTCCGCGGCGGGGCATGGATCACGGCTAATGGCGCGCCGGCCACCAATAACACCTGTCGCAATAGTGCATCTTGCACGCCCGAGGGCAGCGCGAAACTGGCGACAATTAAATCGCGGGTAAACCCGAGCTCGCTCAGCGCCTTGGCAATTGGTGACGCGAGATTAAATGCGCCCCTCCACGCGATATGCGCGCTGGATGGGGTGCGATGAAACGCCGCTTCAGCCTGCTTGCTACATTCCACCAGGCGCGCCTGTGCCGTGTCGGAAAGATATTCCTGGGCTTGGCTCCAGCCTCCAAGTTCTATGAGATTGCGATAATTTTCGCGCTGATCGGACGTTAGTGTCCCCAACGCGTCGCGAATGTAGCGACACTCTGCACCCAAATCGAGACCGGCGGCTAGCAGGGCCGTGAAATTCAACGCGCCTGTCTCGGCCTCTGTGCCGCCGTAGATCATGGAAATATTCGTTGCCATGCCGAGCACTCCTGGGCGCAACACGCGCTTAGTTCACCTTAGGGCACCGCCATCAAACCATCTTGATCTAGCGCAAGAGTAGGGACTTTTGTATTTCACCCCAAGCGGGCCAGGATTTCACGTGATGCCGGGCCATTGTTTCACGGCATGTCGGGCCACTCCGTTTGAGGGCCGGCACCGGCACGAGGTAAGCGCGGCGGGACAACCCGCTATCGTCGGATCTTTTCGCACCCTCCCGGTTGTCGACCGTCTGACTGGCAAGGAACGCCAAACGTAGCCTTTTGTGGCCGTGCTCAGTGCGTCGAACTATCTCTACGCCGAGGCCACCTGGTCACCAGCGTTGCCCGTGAGAATCGCGCGATTCTCAAACCGAACGATGACAAGCCGCCACCGAAGTCATTTATTGCAACACTACTGATCAGTTTTGAATCGGCACGGACAGCAATACCGACTACGCCGTCGTTGCCGACGCCTGAGATTTCGGCCGACCACCGCTTCGCATAATGTAGAGCAGCGAAGCGATCGAATCGGTTGAAAAATAGACGCGCGATAACATGTCTCCGGATTCGTACAGGACCTTGCCAAGCGGCAACCGCACCAGCTCAAGCGCTGGAAACAGGCGGGCCTGAACTTCTAGCGAAAACGCGCCCAGCAGGTGATTTTAGACCGGCGTATCAATCCTCCCGAAACGCGAATTTGGGATCGGCTGCGCGCACATAAACCGAATCGAGGCCTAACTCTTTGCGCACGATATTCGTCCCCAGCACGAGTGCAATGCATTTGTATTGGGCGATACGGCGCGACAGGCCTTCGCGGCCGAATCCACAATCCGAAGTGATGATCAGGCGTTCGGGTGGCACGTGCTCAAGCGCCTTGCGAATGATCGACGCCACCAACTGCGGTGACTCAACGGTCGTGCGGGTGTGATCGACAACACCGATAGCGATTTTCTTGCGTGTCTTGACGTGCTTAAGCAATTTGAGGTCGCGGCCTTCGTTGCTCGCGCATTCGAGCCCGAGCACATCGGCATTGAGGGCCAGTAGGTAGGGCAGGGAGCGTTCATAGGACGGGCGTTCCCAGTAAAAACTCTGCTGATTCGGATTGCCCCAACAGGTGTGCGCCCAGATCTCCGTCTTGACGTCCTGGATTTCGCGGTTGAACGCCTTGGTATAGAACTCGAGATCCCTTTCCTTGGCGGGTGGATTTGTACAGCACGCAAAGTGATGCGGCGGTTCTTCCATCTGGATCACGGGACATCCAGCGGCCGCGAGTTCTTTCAGTTCCTCGTTCTGCGCGCAGGCAATATCCCAAATCATCTCCTCGTCGTTCTTGTAGTGTTCGTTCCACAGCATCATCGGCAGGCAGGTCGCGCTGATGGTGCCGAACTTGAGCGGTTTCGTGGTCATCTTTTGGGCGGTTTTCCAGATCGCCGTGAAATGTAGCGCGCCCCGCGTGATCTTGCCGGTAACCGCAGGCGGGTGATAGGCCTCCTGCACCTCATACAGGATATGCCCCGGCTTGAACTCGCCGTAATCCAGGAAGTGGGATTTATCGCGAAAGCCACTGATGCCGTTAAGTCGTTCGATGGTATAGAAGAACCACGAGCGCCCTCCTACTTCGAGATCAAAGCGCGTATCGCCGTCGGTGAGGATATCGAGCCCGGCGCGTTCCTGTTCGTTAACGCAGGCGGCGACGGAATCCAGGTACTGTTCGCGATACTGGGAATCCCCCATCGCGACCTTGAAGGGTCGGCCATGCAGGCTCTGATTGAACCAGGACGGTTTTGGAAACGAGCCGACCATCGCGGTCGGCAGTACTTTGCCTTTGGTGGCCTTATACATGACGAGTCCTCCCCTGAAATTGGTTTAACTTGCGAAAATCCGAAACTCAATTCCTTCCATCAAAGCGTACGGCGCGGCCACCGAACCGGCGCGCGCTGGTGGCAGAGGCATCATACGCCGAGACCTAAACCAGCGACGACAGCTCAATAACCCGGCCACGCGTTTAGGAAGGATAAGTCCCTTCCACCTCGGCGCTCTCATAAACAAAGGCGGAGAGGGAGGGATGGATTCGCAAACGCTTAGGCGTTTACTCCCCCCTGCGGGGCGCACTACGTGCGTCCAAACTCGCGTTGCGAGTTTGTCGAACCGAGGGGTTCGCCTCCGCGTCCCATATCCGCCAAATAAAAACACCCCGTGAAGGGGCGCTTTTATTTGGCGGAGAGGGAGGGATTCGAACCCCCGGTACGCGCAAACGTACAACTGATTTCGAGTCAGCCGCATTCGACCACTCTGCCACCTCTCCGGGGATGCAAGGCTCGCCGCGCATGGGCTTGGCTTGGTCGCGGCGCAGTGTAGCCGAATGAGGGCTGACCTTGAAGATACGCGCGCGAATCCGAGCCATCACGGCCGGGGCGTTCGGCTGAGCAACCTGCACGAATCGTCGATTGCGTCGCACTTCTAACCTCAAGTCGACCCATGGCTGGTCGATAGGACGGCTATGCCCCGCATTGCGTGACGCCGAAGGAGGTTTGAATGGAACTGAAGGAACTAATCAAAGACGTCAAAGATGTCGCCCCGCTGCCGAAATCGTACTTGCGGATTCAGGAGCTCGTGAATGATACAGACTCGTCGCTTAGCGAAATTACGGACGTCATCACCAACGACCCGGGTCTCACCGCACGCATCTTGAGGATCGCCAATAGCGCCTACGTTGGACTTGCGGTCAAGGTCGATTCCATCGGTCGCGCCGTGCAAGTATTGGGGCTCAATCAAGTGCACGATTTAGCACTCGCCAGCGCCGCGGTGGGTTCGCTATTCAAGATTCAATCCAAGGCCTTGGATATTTACGACTTCTGGCGACGGAGCATTTATTGCGCCGTGGTCGCGCGCCTCAGCGCCAAGCGTTGCGGCATCCGCAACGCCGAACGTCTCTTCGTCGCCGGGCTATTGCATGACATCGGCAATCTCATCATCGCGTTCAAGATGCCGCCTGCGTACAGCGAGATGCGCGATACGGCGATTCGGCGCCAAATTCCGCTGGCCCACGCACAGCGCCAGCATCTAGGCTTTGACTATGCCGATGTGAGTGCCGAACTATTGAAGCAATGGCAGTTGCCACTGGAACTTTATGAACCCGTGCGCCTGCACATGCACGACATCTCGAAAGTGCCGCCAGCGCTCGCGCACGATACGTCGATGCTCCACATCGGCGCCGTCATTAGTCGCGCCGCCATGTGGCATTCGGATGCGGACGAGCCGGTACCACCGTTCGACATCGTCGCCATGCAACTCACGCAACTAGACGAGCATCTGGTCGAGGAAGTAATGGCCGAAGCGGATCAAATGGTGATCGAGGCCATGAGTTTGCTGCTGCCAGATCTAAAACGCGATGCGAAAAAAAACGCGGCGTGATTTACGTCCGTACCGCTAGTGCGCTGTCCCGCAATGAACCTACCTAAATCGCGTGCTGCCGGTCGCGCTTTGAGCTTCGAATCTTCAGGGGAAATCCCCTTCGCGGCTAAAGCCGCTCCCACAACAGCAACGTGTCGATATATGAAGGTTTATTGCGGGACAGCACACTAGCTCTTCTTTTTCGGGATGTAGAGATCTGTAATCGTCCCGGCGAACATTTCGGCCGCCATGGCCACGGTTTCGGATAACGTTGGATGGGGATGGACGATGAGGCCGATATCCTCGGCGTCGCAGCTCATTTCAATGGCGAGGGCTGCTTCGGAGATCAGATCGCCGGCACTCGTTCCAACGATGCCGGCGCCGATGATGCGCCGGTCCGTCTTGTCGAAAATTAGCTTTGTAAAGCCTTCGCTGCGATCAAGACTGAGCGCGCGACCGCTTGCCGCCCATGGGAACACGGCTTTTTCATAGGCGATCCCTTTCGCCTGCGCCTCGCCTTCGGTAACGCCGACCCACGCCACTTCGGGATCGGTGTATGCCACCGATGGGATCACGCGCGCATCGAAGCCAGTCTTGTGGCCCGCGGCGGATTCCGCCGCCACCTTGCCCTCATGACTCGCTTTATGCGCGAGCATCGGTCCCGGCGTCACATCGCCGATCGCGAAAATATGCGGAACGTTGGTGCGTTGCTGCGCGTCTTTGAGGATGAATCCGCGTTCGTCGCAGGCCACGCCGGCGTGCTCGGCGCCGATGAGCTTGCCATTGGGGCGGCGACCAACGGCGACCAGGACTTTGTCGAATTCAGCGTCGGCCGGTGCGCTCTTCCCTTCGAAACTCACCACCAGGCTGTTCTTATCCGCCTTGACTGCGGTCACCTTGGTGTTGATATGAATGGCAGCCAATAGATTTTTAAGTTTTTTCTCCAGCGGTTTTACGAGATCGCGATCGGTCCCCGGCATTAAACCATCCATCAGTTCCACCACCGTGACGGCGCTGCCCAGTTCGGCGTACACCGTGGCCATTTCAAGTCCAATAATGCCGCCGCCTATCACCAGTAAACGGGCTGGAATTTGCTCAAGTTCAAGCGCCCCGGTGGAATCGATGAGCCGCGGATCGCCGTAGAGTAGTCCAGGAAGTTGAACGGGCTCGGAGCCAGCCGCGATGATCGCTTGTTTGAAGTTGATTTCCGTAATCGTGGCGCCATTGGTGATCCGCAAAGCCTGCGGCGAGACGAACACGCCGGTGCCGGTCAGCACGGTCACCTTACGTTGCTTGGCCAGTCCCTGCAGACCGTGTGTGAGTTGGCCAACGACCTTCGATTTCCACGCGCGCAATTTATCGAGTTCGATTTTAGGCGGGCCAAACGTGATGCCGTGGGCCGCCATCGCGCGCGCATCGCTTAGCACTTTCGCGGCATGCAGCAAGGCCTTGGACGGGATGCAGCCCACGTTTAGACACACACCGCCCAGCGTTGGATTGCGTTCGATGAGCGTTACATTAAGACCGAGATCGGCGGCGCGAAAGGCCGCCGTATAACCGCCTGGCCCGGCGCCCAAAACGACTAGATCGGCATCCATCTTTTACTTACCTCGCGCTATGGTCTGCGGTCGATTGGCGCATTTCACCGGTGCCTGCGTTCGATACAGGTTCAGGATTCGCGCGATAAAGGGTCAGCATGTGGCCGATGGTATGCACTACCTCCGCTTCGACCCGGGCCGCTATGTCGGTGACAAAGCTGCTACGATCGTCACGCTCGACGCCGCGGATCCGCACCTTGATTAATTCATGCGTCGTCAACGCTTCGTTGATCGCCGCCACGACCGCCGGCGTTAGGCCGTGCTGGCCCAGCATCACGGTGGGCTTCAAACGATGAGATTGGGCGCGCAACGCGCGGCGTTCGCTCGAACTCAGCACTCTAGATTCCTTTATAAACAGACCCTGGTCTTGGAGCCCGCGCATTGAGCCTTAATTTCGACCTTATCGCAATGTCCCAACGCCTGATCAAAAATCTACGCGCCGGGGCGCGTCTCACGACGCTACGCCGCGCCGATTTCGACGTCTCGATCTCACAGCTGGTCATTCTACTCGCGATGGGTTGGGCGGCGACCCTAGTGTCCGATTGGTCGCAGATTGTGGGACCCGTGGCCTGGTCGGGGTGGGGTGGCGTGGTTGGGGCTGCGCGTGGGTACATGTGGCTCGCCGCGCTGGCAGTGGTGGTGTTGCTCGCCGGCAATGCGGCGCTCTATCTGCGCGTGGCGGTCGCGCTGGCGGCCGCCGATGTCATTCTTTGGGTGGTCTGGTTATTGCTGCTCTGGGCCTGGCCACGCATTAGCGAGGCGAGCTTTACTCATTACGGAAGCCACCTGTGGTCGGGCTTTTTTGGGTGGCAAATCGCGGTGTTTATCCGCGCGTATACCCAAACCGTCGGCAGTTTCCGACTAAGCGCACTGATCGGTGTCGCGGTCTACGGCTTGATGCTGTACGCCAACGTGAAGTGGCTACCGGACGAGGCGTTACTCGTCGCTCGCGCGAATGCGCCGCGCCGTCCCGCGATCAATGTGGAAGATACCTATTACCGGCAAGCGGAGTTGCTCGATCACGAACTTGCGGCGATCGCACCGAGCATGCGCGGGCACCGCGATCTCTATCTCGTGGCATTTGGCGGTTATGGTGAAGAAGACGTTTTTAAACGCGAAGTCCTGCAAGTCAGTCAGATCATGGGTCAGCGCTTCGGAACCGGCACGCGGACCGTGCGCCTGATCAACAACTACACCAGCCTGACTGACCATCCCTTGGCCAATCGACCGAATCTCGCCTACGTCCTCGGCCACCTGGCCGCACGCATGCAGCCGGATGAAGACATTTTGTTCTTGTTCATGACGTCGCACGGCGCACGGGACGGGCGGTTCGCGATCGAACTGGGAGATTTGGGACTAAACGATCTAAGACCCGATGACTTACGCCGGGTGCTGGACAACGCTGGCATCAAATGGCGTGTAGTGGTGGTGTCAGCCTGCTATTCAGGACAATTCATTGCTCCGTTGAGTAGCCCCGAAACATTAGTCATCACGGCCGCCGCCAAGGACAAGACTTCCTTCGGTTGCGCGCATGAAAATCGGTGGACGTATTTCGGTGAAGCCTACTTTAAAGATGCGCTCGCGAGCACGCATTCATTCACGACAGCGTTCAACACCTCCGCGCGCTCCATTGCGGCACGCGAGGCCAAGGAAGGGAAGGAAGCTTCCGAGCCGCAGATGGTGTTGGGGGCCGCAATCGCGCCCGTACTCTTGGATTTCGAAGCACATTTTCCCGACGCCGTGCGTCCTGCCGCACTAAAGCAATGATCCAATCAGATCGTCATAGTCATCGGCATCGATTAAATCTTCCGCTTCCGATTCATCGGTCGGTTCAAGTTTAAATAACCAGCCGTCTTCCAGGGGTGATTCATTAACGCGCTCGGGACTATCGCTCAAGGTCTCATTGATTTCGATCACGCGGCCACCGATGGGGCATTTCACTTCACCGGTGGTCTTGACCGATTCAATCATTACCGCTTCTTCGCCCTGGATGATATCTCGCCCCACGTCCGGTAGTTGGACGTAGACAATATCGCCGAGTTGTTCTTGGGCGTAATCCGAGATGCCGATCGTCGCGACGCCATCGTCATCGATCAGCACCCAGGCATGGTCTTCGGTATAGCGCACTTCACTCATGAGATTTCTCGCGGCGCCGGAGGCTACATGCCGAACATTTTCTTTAGGCTGTCGAAGCCGGCTTGATAGATGCCCTGTACGGCTTTCATGGCGTCGATTTCCGCCGCCCCCGCCGGTTCGAATTCACTCGACCAATCGACTACCGCGTTGCCTTTGCCGTCGTCGCGGACTCGCAATGTGGCGGTGTAATTGGCCACCGGTAGGGGGCCGCTGACGATACTGTAGCGGTACATCCGATCTTTCTCGTCGATGATCTCCAGCCGTTCGACGATTTCGCCACCGCCCATGAGGTTAAGACGACGCACTCGCCCATTGTCTTCGAGCTTGCTGCTCTGCACGGCGGGATGCCAATCAGGTAATGCGTTGAATTGTCCAATCAGCTTCCAGAGTTGATCGGGCGAAACTTTAACCGTGGATTGAAGACTGACCTTCGTCATGGGCGGCTCCTTAATATTGGCGCCTCGACCAACCGGGACGAGGGACGCTTTCTGATACTATAGGACACATCCAATGTTTGGTCATGATCGCGCTGCGCGAGCTCGGAGTTACGGCGTGGAACCACGTGAAATTGTCAGAGTCGATGAAGGCGAAGAAACCGCGAGTTGCAATGGCGGCGGCGGTGCACTAGGTCATCCCCTGGTCTACTTGTGCTTCGAAGGCAAAGCCAGTGTCGACTGCTATTACTGTAGTTGCCGGTTTGCCAAACCCGGTTATTTTGCAGGCGAGCGCGCCACCGCGGAATGACTCGATGCCGGTTATGACGCGCGCGCTGCAGGGACTAGTACGCGTATACCGTTATACGCTGTCGCCGTTGCTGGGTCCGCGTTGCCGCCATCTCCCGACCTGCTCCGAGTATTGTCTCGAGGCGCTTGAAATTCATGGTCCCGGACGCGGCACTTGGCTAACTTTGAAGCGCTTGCTGCGTTGCAATCCGTGGGGTAGTTCGGGGTACGATCCTGTTCCACCGCGGTAAAGATTCGAAGCTCAAAGCGGCTCGCATTACAATCGAGAGTCTTGTCCTGTGGGAGCGGATTTATCCGCGAATCTTCACGCGCAATGCATTCACGAAAAATCTCAGAAATCCCCTCATTGCGAGCGAAAGCGTTGCAATCCATCTTGCGCCCGTCCGGGAAAGCTTCGTCGTTTCGCTCGCAATGACGACTCGTCCCTAATTATTCGCCGCACTGAAATCAAACATCTCGCGTTCGATTCCACGCGTCTGCAACCAGTCGCGTAACGCGCGGCCGGTGCCCGCGGTCCACGGCTGTACCGTTTCTATGGGTACCCACTTATGGTCCGCGATCTCGTCGGGCGGGCATTTGACGTCGCCGGAATCGACGGTTAGGTGATAACAAATCAGCAATTGATTTTTGCGGTGGAACTCGTACATTCCAATATACGATTTGAGTTCCGCATCGAGACCAATTTCTTCCTTTACTTCGCGCAGAATTCCTTCTTCTGGCATTTCGCCGGCTTCGAGAAATCCGGTGACTAGCCCGTACCAATTCGCCGGCCAACCCACATTGCGGACCAGGATCACCTGGTTGTTCCACTCGACGATGCCGGCCACCACCGGTACCGGATTGTTCCAGTGCACGAAGCCACAGCGATGATCCATGCAGGTATCGCGGCCGCGTCCACCGATCTCGATCCGGCGCAAGAGCTGACCACATTGGGGGCAGTATTTCATATTGGGAAAATCCTCATTTCATTGACGGAAAATGCAAGTCGACACCGGCTCGATTGCCGGTCGGCCAGCGCGCGGCGACGGTTTCCGGGCGCGTATAAAAATGCACGCCTTCGGGTCCATACATGACGGCGTCGCCGCGGGTGAGTTGGCCGATGTAATGCGGGATTGTGGTGAGCGTCGAACTGAATGAACTCTGCTGCATGCCGGGAAAATCCTTAAGGCGTCGCGCGAATCGCGGTGCGGACAAGATCGATTAATTGCGCGATCTGAGTTTCGCTAATGATCAAAGCCGGACCGATGGCAATGATGTCTCCGGTGTACCGCACCATCGCGCCGTGATCGAAGCAATGATGAAAAATTTCCATCGCGCGCAAGCTCGCGGCGCCGGCGCGGGGTTCGAACTCAACCGCGGCGGCGAGTCCTAGGTTTCGCGTGTCGATGACATGCGGCTCGCCGCGCAGTGAATGAATCGCGTCGGCCAACACCGGCTCGAGCGCGCGGGCCCGTTCGAACAATCCTTCTTGCTGATAAACCTCAAGCGCGGCGACTCCGGCAGCGCAGGCCAGTGGGTGTCCCGAGTAGGTATAGCCGTGAAAAAATTCGACTAAATGCTCAGGACCGGTCATGAAGGCATCGTAGATCGCTGTTTTGACGAGCACGCCACCGAGCGGTACCACGCCACTCGTGACGCCTTTCGCAAACGCGATGAGATCCGGCACCACGCCAAATCGATCGGCCGAGAACAGCGAGCCCATACGGCCGAAGCCCGTGATGACTTCATCGAAAATCAGCAAAATCCCATGGTGTGCGCAGAGTTCGCGAATTCTCTCGAGGTAGCCGAGCGGCGGTACGATGACGCCGGCTGAACCCTGCATCGGTTCAATGATGAGCGCGGCGATGGTCGAGGCATCGTGGAGTTGCACGAGGCGTTCCAATTCGTCGGCGAGGTGCGCGCCCCAGGTGGGTTGGCCGCGACTGTAGGCCATATGCGCGAGGTCATGCGTGTGCGGCAGGTGATCGACCCCGGGTAGCAAGGCGCTTGCAAAGGCTTTACGGTTCGCGACCATGCCGCCGACGGAAATTCCACCGAAGCCGACGCCGTGATAACCCTTGGCGCGCCCGAGCAGCCGGAAGCGCGAGGCCTCGCCGCGCGCCCGGTGATAGGCGAGGGCAATTTTGAGCGCGGTGTCGACGGCCTCGGATCCGGAATTCGCGAAAAACACGTGATCAAACCCGCGCCCGACGGTCGTGGTGAGCGCCGTCGCCAATTCAAACGCCCGGTCATGGCCGGTTTGGAATGGGGGTGCATAGTCGAGTACGTCGAGTTGGCGCTTAACGGCTTCGACAATTTTCGGATGACGATGGCCGGCGTTACTGCACCATAATCCGGACAGGCCATCGAGGACGCGCCGACCATCGACCGTCGTGTAATACATCCCGTCGGCTTGGACCACGAGCCGCGGTTGTTTTTTGAACAGGCGATTGTGGGTAAACGGCATCCACAGCGCTTCGAGCGCAGGATCAGTTGTCGGCGCGCGGTCGAGATTGTTCATGGCCCGCATCCTCTCACTGCCAAGTGACTACCAGAGATCCTACCTCGGTTCGACCCGTGCCGCGTGGGAGCGCGGGTTGTGGGAGAGCAGCTTGTGGAAGCCGCTTTGAGCTTCGAATCTTAGTCGATGCCCCTTCGCGGCTAAAGCCGCTCCCACAATCCTAAACACTCCCACAATCGAAGTTCATGGCGGGACATCCGATGAGCAAACTCTGTTCAGGTGATACGATGCAGCGTCCGACCAAATCCGCGTCGACGATGACCGGCGATTGTGTTGCGAAGCGTCTACGCCATTGCCAGCGACTGTAAAATAGTAATCTTTGATCGTGAGGAGCCTAGGGTCGAGTGAGCCGCGAAAGAAATTCAGAACAACCACCTCTGCGTAGCCTGCGCCTGGCGGTCCTTATCGGCTTGATGATTACCGTGCTGGCGTCGGCTTTGGTGCAATTCAGCGTCGCGCGGTTTTTACTGGTCGAACACTATGTCGAACATGAGCGGGAAGATGGCAGCGCAAACGCGGAGCGCGCGCTTGGGTATTTCAACCGCGAATTGCGCCGCTTAGACCAAATAGCCAAGGACTGGTCGCAATGGGACGATGCGTACGACTTCGTGCAGGGCAAAAACGCCGCGTTTATTCAAAGTAACATCCGACGCGACGTATTTACCAACCTCAAACTTGATCTAATGGTTTATGTCGCCGCCGATGGCACGCCGCGCCTGGCGCGCAGCATGAGCGCGGACACCGGGGAGCCGCTGGATATTCCACCGGAAGTGGCGGCGCTTTTTTCCACGTCGAATACGGGCTGGTTGGTGGCGCATCGAGACAACCGCGCAATGCTTGAGTTTGTGCAAACCGCGCGTGGACTTTTGGCGGTGACCGCCCACCCTGTGCATCGCAGCGATGTCGATGCTCCTGGTCCGAGCGTCGGTACGCAAATATTTGCGCGCTATTTAGGCCCCGAGTTCGTGCAGGATGCGCGTGATGCCTTACGCGAAGAAATCGCCTTGTTCCGCGTGGGATCGGCCAATTTGCCGCGCGATGTACAACGTGCGACGGAAACATTGTCCGCCACGAATCCGGTATCGGTGATGCCCGTCGACGACGCGACGCTCGGCAGTTATGCGTTGCTCAACGCGCAGTCCGGGGCGCCACTGGCGGTGGTCAGGACTACTGCACCGCGCCGAGGCTACGCGACAGCCGTCCAAATTCAGCACTATCTTCTGTGGGCGACGCTTGCGATCGGCGCGTTGGCGGGGCTCGCCGTGTTCTGGTTTATCGAGCGCCGCATCATGCGCCGGCTGGTGGTGCTCGACCGCGCGGTGCAACAGGTTGCGGCGGATGGCGATCCCGCCGGGCGGGTGCCCGAATTCGAGAATGCCGACGAGGTCGCGCGGCTCGCTCATTCGGTAAATGCGATGCTGATCGAGATCGACACCCAGCGCGGACTCCGCGAGGCGCGCGACGCGGCCGTGCTGGCGAGCCGTCTGAAGAGCGAATTCCTCGCCAATATGAGCCATGAAATTCGCACCCCCTTGTACGGCGTCATGGGGATGCTCGAGCTCACGCTGGAGGGCGATCCGCCCACCGTGCAGCGCGAGCGCATTGCTACCGCCTATCAGTCGGCGAATAACTTGCTGAACTTGATTAATGACAGCTTGGATTACTCGCAGCTCGAAGCCGGGACGCTTGCCCTGGAAATCTCCGAGTTCGATTTACGTCAAATTATCGAAGAGGTAACGCTGTCGTTTGCACCGCGCGCGGAACAACAAGGGCTCGCGCTCAATTGTGTGGTTGATCCAGCGCTCGCTCCGCGCTATCGCGGAGACGGTCGTCGCTTGCGCCAAATTGTCACTAATCTCGTCGGCAACGCCATTCGGTTTACTCAGTACGGCGAAGTTGCCGTGCGTGCCGCCCACGGCACTGCCGCGGATGTGCTCGAAATCACGGTGACCGATACGGGCCCGGGGCTGTCGCCGGAACAATTAGCGCACCTATTTCGCCCGTTCAATCATGGTGAAGCGGCGACCGCGCGCGACACGGGCGGGAGTGGGCTTGGGTTCGCGATTTGTAAACTGCTCGTGACCCGAATGGACGGCGAGATCGAAGCGGAAAGTACAGCGGGTAAGGGGTGTCGAATTCGGATCAGTTTGTCATTAGCCGTGGCCACCGCAAGTGATCCGCTCGTCGGTGGGCAGTCTTACGTCGATTCGAGAGTATTGGTCCTGGGGCCGGACGATGCGTGTCGCGAAGCAGTGCTGAGCTATCTACGCGACTGGGGTTACGAAGCCGATTTACTCACGCATGCTAGCGACGTGGCGACGGTGGATGCCAGTCGTTTGTACGATTTCGTGGTGGTCGATGAAACCTCATCGATCGCGAGTGATCGCTGGCTGCCACCGACCTTACGCGCGCTACCGACCATTCGGTTGGTCCCGTACGGCACTGCGCTCGACAGCCGCGACGGTTATCAGATTGCAAAGCCGATGACGGCGGCCAGTCTCAAAGCAGCCCTCGCGCATCTGGGCGATGATGGCGCGCTGCCGGCTTCGGCCGTAAACGATTCGTTGGGGCTGCCGGCGAGCGACTTCGGCGGCAAGCGCCTCTTGCTGGTCGAGGACATTGAACTCAATCGTAACGTCACCCATCAATTGCTGGCGGGCTACGGCGTAACCGTCGACGATGCCGAATCCGGGCAGCAGGCTATTGCCCTGCTCGAGACGCGACGGTATGACCTGGTGCTGATGGACTTGCGCTTGCCTGGGATCGATGGGCTGGAAGTCACGCGACGGTGGCGTGCCCGCGAGCAGCAACTAGCGCGGGGGCGTGTCGCCATTGTCGCGCTGACCGCGCATGCCTTGTCGGGCGATGCCGCGCTTTGCTACAAAGCCGGCATGGATGATTATCTGACTAAACCCTTGTCGCGCCGCGCGCTAACCGTCGTTTTAACGCGATGGCTCGTGACCGAACCGCTGACTGACACCGGCGTGCTTCGCGACATTGTGGGCCAGCACAAAAATTATCCCGCCGGCAATGGGCGATCCAATGGTTAAGGCCAGCTTAAGGCATCAGGATTAATTTGGGCCGATATTA
This sequence comes from Gammaproteobacteria bacterium, assembly GCA_016191285.1. Lineage (GTDB taxonomy): Bacteria > Pseudomonadota > Gammaproteobacteria > CAIKBL01. The sequence continues at coordinate 186,854 of JACPPA010000013.1, read as the reverse complement.
AATCCCCAGGTGGTTTTTGCCGTGCGGCTGCTGTTAGTTGAAGACGATGCGATGGTCGGAGCTGCGATGCGCAAAGGATTGCAGCAGGAAGGCCATTCGGTGGATTGGGTGCAAGACGGACGTAAGGCCGAAGCCGCCCTTGAGAGTAACCCGTACGACTTAATGGTGCTCGATTTAGGTCTGCCCGGTAAGGATGGCGTGCGCGTGCTTGCCGATTTACGCCGCGCGAAGCTAACGCTGCCCGTCATCATCGTCACGGCCCGCGATCAAATCGAGGATCGCGTGCAAGGTCTCGATCTGGGCGCCGACGATTACCTCGTCAAGCCATTCGATCTCGACGAACTTGCCGCGCGCATTCGAGCCGTTGCACGGCGCCATGCGGGGCGGGCCGAAGGCCTGCTTGAATACGCCGAGGTGGTGTTAAATCCGAGTACGCATGAAGTCTCTCGCCACGGCGCGCCGCTCGCGATCTCCGCGCGCGAATTCGCGTTGCTCTCGGCCTTACTCGAGCGACCGCAGGCGATTGTGTCGCGCGCGCAGCTCGAAGAACGACTCTACGGCTGGGACGAGGAGGTCGCGAGTAATGCCATCGAGGTCCATATTCATCACCTGCGTAAGAAACTCGGTGAGGGTTTTATCCGCACCGTGCGCGGGTTGGGTTATACGCTGGGTTCGGCCAGCTGATGGGGCCGCCTGATTTAACCTCAGTGCTAAGCGCGTCCAGCGCCGTGCTGTACTAAAGCGTTTAGGCTTGCCGTCATGATGTCGTTACGCTCGCGGCTGCTGTTAGTGCTGTTATCGGCGGTTGCGATTACCGTCATCATCGCGACCGGCGCCACGTATTATTGGGCGCGTCACGAAATCGATGCACTGTTCGATTATCAATTGCGGCAACAGGCGCTCGCGCTGCGCGACAAGGCGTACACGCTGGGCACAGTCGAAGCGCCGGAGCCCGATCCCGAGCAACACTTAGTGATCCAAGCCTGGAATTGGCGTGGTGAGCGGATTTATCTTTCGCATCAACGCGTGACCTTGCCGCGGAGTCGAGAACTCGGCTATGCCAATGTCACCTCCAACGGTGCCGAATGGCGGGTATACGCCGTGACCTTGGGCGAACAACTCGTGCAAGTTGCACAACCCATGGCGATAAGACACCGCATCGCAACTGACGCTGCGCTTCGCATTCTGTACCCGCTGTTGGTGGTATTACCCGCGCTTGGTTTTCTCATTTGGTGGCTGGTAGGCCGCACGCTTACGCCGTTGGCCCATCTAACACGGGCCATAGCCGCGCGCGAGGCGCATGCGCTCGATCCGATCGCAGTTGGCGGATTGCCCAGTGAAGCGCGCCTGATGGTTGACGCGCTCAACGATTTGATCGCGCGCCTGCAACAGGTGCTGGCGCGCCAACGCGAATTCATGGCCGATGCCGCCCACGAATTGCGCACGCCGCTCACCGCACTTCGCCTGCAAACACAATTGTTGGAACGTGCGACCACGACCGCGGATCGGCTCGACGCAACCGCCGAACTGAAAGCCGGTGTTAATCGCTCAACTCACTTAGTCGAGCGTTTGTTAACGCTCGCCCGGCTGGAACCCGAAATCGCCTCGACCAAATTTCACGATGTCGACATCACGGCCGTGCTTCGTGACGTCATGCGTGAGCTCGCGCCGATTGCAAGCCAACACGGCCTTGATCTGACGACTGACATCGCGGCGGTACCGAGTTTCGCCGGTAACGAAATTGGTCTGCGCAGCCTGTTCACCAATCTGCTGGATAACGCCTTTCGCTACTCCACCGCGCAGGGCCAGGTTACCGTTAAATTGTGGCGGGAAGGGAACACGGCGATCGCCAGTGTGACCGACACGGGTCCCGGGATCCCGGCTGACGAACAGGCGCGTATTTTCGATCGCTTTTATCGCGTGCCCGGCGCCGGTGCTCACGGCAGCGGTCTCGGGCTGGCCATCGTCAAACGCGTGGTCGAGTTACATCGCGGCGAGGTGAGTGTAGCGGACGGTCCCGGCGGCCGGGGGACGACGTTTACGGTGCACTTGCCGCTGACTGGATCGCAGCGCGAAAATGCCGCCGACAAGCCCACTGATGCTCATTAGAATGAGTTTATCGTCGCCGGTGTCGCGCGCACGCCATGAGATCGAAGAGCATGGACGGTTCCGACCGATGCTTGTGGGAGCGGCTTTAGCCGCGAATCTTTGAGGCTTCGAGCATGAGGTGGACTTTTAAAGGGCCTCTTTTGAATTTTGAGTGGGTGCGGCTACCAGAGCAATCGTCGCCAAAAGGTTGAATGGCTAACCGCGATCGACGGTCTACTTTCCTCTCTCCCGCAAGGGGAGAGGGCGTAATGCGAAAGCGCAATCTTTCCCCTCTTCCCCTTGCGGGTAGGGTTAGGGCGACAGAGGGGTTTGTGATCTTTCCCCTCTCCCCCTTGCGAGTAGGGTTAGGGTGAGAGGTTTAGGCGGGGTTTGGAAGCGTGTGTCAACGCCCCCACTTGAATCTCAAAAGAGCCAAGTGGAACGGCACAACGCGCCCCGCCAAAGTTGAAGACTCTCCCACCAAGTTTAGTGGCCGCCGGAGCCAGCGTGTTTGCAAGCTCCGGAGCGGGTCCGCTAGTCGTTGAAAATCAGGCAATTGGTGTCAGGAGCACGGCGCTGCCAATGGCTGGCGTGGATCTTGCCCCGGAAGACGCCGCGAAGTCGACCACCGAACGATAACCGGGGCTTATCCGCCCTTGACCTAAGCCAAAACCCGTTCGCCGCCGCTATACACAGCGGGAGTGCCGACTATGCTTGCAATGAGTAGCGCCATCCCAAGCCCACTGTATGTCGAGGAGCTGGCTATGAACGAGCGGATTACGCCCCACCATTTGGATTACGACCGACTCAGTGTCGAGTCGTCCGATCTCGTCAAATCGCTGGCGAATCGCTTGATGTACACGGTCGGCAAGGACCACATCATCGCCAAGGATCGCGACTGGTATTTTGCCTTGGCGAATGTCGTACGCGAACGGTTGATGGAACGTTGGATGCGCACCATGCGCGATTACTACCGGCGCGACTGCAAACGGGTTTATTACTTTTCGTTGGAATTCCTCATTGGCCGCAGTCTGTCGAATAGCCTGCTCAATATCGGCTTTCCCGAAGAATGCAAAGCCGCGTTGAAGGAAGTGGGACTCGACCTCGAAGCCTTGAGCGAATGCGAACCGGACGCGGCGCTTGGTAACGGCGGCCTCGGCCGCCTCGCGGCCTGCTTTCTCGATTCGTTGGCGACGCTGGCCCTGCCTGGATTCGGCTACGGCATCCGTTACGAATACGGCATGTTTCGGCAATGCCTCGAAGACGGTCAGCAGGTCGAGCATCCGGACAATTGGCTGCGCTACGGCAATCCGTGGGAGTTCCCGCGCGCTGAAAAGCTCTACCCAGTACATTTTGGCGGCCGCGTGGTCACCTTCAACGACAATGATGGCAAGCTCCGCCATCATTGGGTGGATACCGATGACGTCATGGCCATGGCCTACGACACGCCGGTGCCTGGCTATCGCAACAACACCACCAATAACCTGCGCCTGTGGTCGGCCAAAGCCTCGCGCGATTTCGATCTCCGCTACTTCAACGAAGGCAATTACATCAAGGCCGTCGAAGACAAGAATCAATCGGAAAATCTATCTAAGGTTTTATACCCGGATGACACCACGCGCATGGGTCGCGCGTTGCGCCTGAAGCAGGAATATTTCTTCGTCTGCGCGTCACTACAAGACATTCTGCATCGTTTTCAGCGCTTCCATACCAATTTCGATGAGTTGCCAGATAAGGTCGCGATCCAACTCAACGACACCCATCCCGCGATCGCGATCGCGGAACTCATGCGTCTACTGGTGGATGTCCATCACCTCGTGTGGGAGCACGCCTGGTCGCTGACCCAGCAGACGTTTTCTTACACCAATCACACGTTGATGCCAGAAGCCTTGGAGACTTGGCCGGTCGAAATTTTTGAAAATCTGTTACCCCGGCACTTGCAGATCATCTATGAGATCAATCAGCGCTTCCTGCGCGATGTGGGTCATCGCTTCCCGGGGGATCCCGAACGGGCGCGGCGGATGTCGCTGATCGGCGAAGACGGCACGCGGCATATCCGGATGGCGCATTTGGCTATTGTTGGCTCGCACAAAGTGAACGGCGTGTCGCAGATCCATACTGAACTCATGAAGCGCACAATCTTCGCTGATTTTGATCAGTTCGAACCGGGCAAGATCATCAATAAGACTAATGGGATCACGCCGCGCCGCTGGTTGAATCAGGCCAACCAGGGTCTGGCCGCCTTGATCACGAGTCGTATTGGATCCGAATGGGTGGCCGATCTGACGCGCCTCAAAGGACTCGAAAGCCTCGCCGATGATCCGGCGTTTCAGGCTGAGTTTCGCGCCATTAAGCTTGCGAATAAAGTCAACCTCGCGGCGCGGATTAAGGATAAAACCGGCATCAGCGTAAACGTTGACTCGTTGTTTGACGTGCAAGTGAAGCGCATGCATGAGTACAAGCGCCAGCTCTTGAATGTATTGCATGTAATCACGCTGTATAACGAATTGCGCGCGGATCCCCATGCCCCGCGCGTACCGCGCACCGTGGTGATCGCCGGCAAGGCGGCGCCTGCGTACACCATGGCGAAACTCATCATCAAATTGATCAACGATGTCGCGGACGTGGTCAACAACGACCGCAGCATTGGCGATCGTTTGAAGCTTCTGTTTCTACCGAATTACGACGTGTCTTCGGCGCAGGCGATCATTCCGGCCGCCGATCTCTCCGAGCAAATTTCAACCGCCGGGACCGAGGCTTCAGGCACGGGCAATATGAAGCTCGCGCTGAACGGCGCGCTTACCATCGGCACCCGCGATGGCGCGAATATTGAAATAGGCGACGCAGTCGGTGAGGAAAATATCTTTTTCTTTGGCCTGACCGCCGAGGAAGTCGCCGCGATGCGTCAGTGCGGTTACGATTCGCGTGCTTATTACGCACGCCATGCGGCGCTAAAGCAGGCCATTGACATGATCGGCGCGGGGTTCTTTTCGGCGGAGGAACCGGCGCGTTTCCAGCGCATTGTCGATACCCTCCTGCAGAATGGCGATCACTACTTGCTGCTGGCGGATTATGAGTCGTACGTGCACTGCCAACGCCGCGTGGATGAACTCTACGCGGCGCCCACCGCGTGGACGCGCGCGGCCATCCTCAATGTGGCGAACATGGGGCGGTTCTCGAGCGACCGCACCATTGCCGAATACGCCGCGGAAATCTGGGGCATCGAGCCAGTCAGACAATTGCCTAACGCGTAATGTGATGTTCCGCAAAGAACCTCCATCTACGGATGGGTCGTTCTGGTGGGAGCGGCTTTAGCCGCGAATGGGATCTGATTCGCCGCTAAAGCGGCTCCCACGAAGTGGGTTCCCACAATAAAGAACCTCCATCTATGGATGGGTCGTTGTGGTGGGAGTGGGCTTTAGCCGCGAATGGGACCTTAATGAGGATTCGCCGAAGTGGGTTCCCATATTGTGTTGCCAGTATTAAACCCATTCACATCGATGGTGGATCATTGGACTTTGGTCGCCCATGCGATCCATGACTCTTCGTGCGGACTCCCAAACCTCGTCATGCCGGGAACCGCCGCGCGGTGATCCGGAATCCATGCCATGGATCCAGGCCCCCTGGATTCCGGATCTTCGCCGCGTGCGCAGCGGCGTCCGCCATGACGAAGGTTAGGCTCAGGCATCCCATGATTTCCCGGATCATTTCCAATGTGATTCGGTTTAGGCGAAGCATACGGGTTCGTCGTCGGAAGGCACACGATGAAGTGCGAAAATGATCTACGAATTTAAGTCGAAGTTTGCGTGTTCGCAAACGGCGGGAGTTCGCGGCAAGTAGTCTCGATCCAATCTTCAGCCGCAGCGATCAATTCGCTCGCGGAGCGGCCGTCGGGAAGTAAGGGCGGACCCACCACCACGTCGATTGTCCCTGGGTGTTTGCGTAACGCCTGGCGCGACCAGAAGAGCCCCGCGTTATGCGCGACCGGTACGATCGGGCATCGCGCTTGAATGGCGAGCGCCGTGCCGCTCGCCGAATAACGCCCGGATTTAGCGATTGGCGTACGCGTGCCTTCCGGGAAGATCAATACCCACCAGCCGTTTAAGATCCGTTCCTTGCCGGCCTTTAAGACGATGCGTAGCGCTTTACTGCCGGCGGAACGATCGATCGCAATCGGATTCAAGCAGGCCAAGCCCCAGCCAAAAAACGGCACCCATAGAAGTTCCCGCTTCACGACCTGACAATGCGGCGGGAAAATAAATTGCATGGCCATCGTTTCCCACGCCGATTGATGCTTGCACAAAATGACGCCAGCTTGCGCGGGGATGTGTTCAGTACCGTGCACCCGCCAGCGCAGGCCACAGGTAACCTTGAGCCACCACAAAGCGCAGCGCGACCATTGAATAATCACCCAATAGCGCAGACGTCGTGGGCACGGCAGCAGTATCACGCCGAGCGAGCAAAACAAGACCGTGACCGGCGCGAGTCCGACATAAAAAAGAACTGAACGAAGTTGTTGCATTAGAGCGCACCGCTAACCAACGCGTGCACGGCGCTGGCGAGATCCGCGAAGGTCGGGCAGCGCGCTTCTTCAGGCAGCGCATTGGCGGTGGCTTGGCCATGGCCGGTGAGGACGAGCACCGGCTTGACGTTGGCGGCTCGCGCCGCCGCCAAATCCGAAGCGCGATCGCCAATCATCACGCCATTCACCAGCGGTAGCCCGCTGCGCGCGCCGATCGAGAGCAGCAAGCCGGGTTGCGGCTTGCGACAATGGCAGCCTTCATTGGGCCCATGCGGACAGAAGAAAAATGCTTCGATCCGCGCCCCAAATGGCGCGGCTTCGTGCAACAGGCGCGTGTGGATGTGGTTGAGATCGTCGATGCCGAGATGGCGCCGCGCGAGACCCGATTGATTTGACGCGACGAAAATATCGAAGCCCGCGTGAGTAGCCTGGCCGAGTGCGCGAAGGCTGCCGGGCAACGGGACCCATTCGTTGGGATGCTTGATGAACGAGGGCGATTCCTGATTAATGACCCCATCGCGATCGATGATCAACAGGCGTCTCATCTAAGCGCTGATCATCGCGATGTCCGCGACCTGCTGAAACATTCGCTGAATTCTATGTAGCAACGCCACGCGATTGGCACGCAGCGCGGGATCTTCCGCCATCACCAATACGTCGTCGAAGAATCGATCGATCGGCGCGTGTAGGCCAGCCAGATGCGAGAGATAGGAGGTGTAATCTTCGCGCGCCAACAGCGCCGCTCCCACCGTCGACGCATCGTTCACAGCCTCGGCCAATATCCGTTCGGCCTCCTCCTCCAACAAAGCCGAATCAAGCTCGCGCAGCGGTTCCTCGTGTTTCTTCAAAATATTGGCGATGCGTTTATTCGCCGCCGCCAACGCCGCAGCCTGCGGCAGGCGCACGAATTCGGTGACTGCGGCAATCCGTAGCGCCAAGGCACGGGGCGCCGGACGTGTGGCTTGGACCGCGTCGATGATGTCGTAGCGTACGCCGCGATCCATAAAATAAGCGCGCGCGCGCTCCATGACAAACTCAAAAACCTGCGCGGCGACGCCCGGCGCGAGCGGCACCGTGAATTGCTCCGCCGCAATGATTAACGCGGATAAGAGATCGAGCGCCACGTCGCCTTCGATACAGATCCGCAGCACGCCGAGTGCGGCGCGGCGTAGCGCATAAGGATCCTTATCGCCGGTTGGCGCGCCACCGATTCCAAAAATGCCGACTAAGGTATCCACGCGATCGGCCAACGCCACACAACGGGCGACCGCGGTACTGGGAATCGCATCGCCCGCGAATCGCGGCCGATAGAATGCCCCGACTGCGTGCGCGACTTCTGCATTCTCGCCACTCGCCAGCGCGTAATACCGCCCCATCGTACCTTGCAGCTCAGGAAACTCACCGACCATCTCGCTGACTAAATCGCAGCGCGAGAGCCGGGCGGCGCGCGTCGCATCGTCGGCCGATGCCATGAAATCGCTCGCGAAGCGCGCCGCCAGTGCTGCGACTCGATCGCTCTTGTCGCGCAGACTGCCAAGCCGTCGCTCAAACACAATCGCGCCTAGCGCATCGCGCCGATCGGCTAATGGAATCTTGCGATCTTTATCGTAAAAGAATGCGGCATCGCCGAGGCGCGGGCGAATGACGCGTTCGTTCCCATCGCGAATAAATTCAGGGTGCGGGCTCTCGATGTTGCTGATGGTGATAAAGCGATTAAGCAGGCGTCCGGCATCATCCTCGAGCGGAAAATATTTTTGATTGCCTTGCATGGTGGCGATGAGCGCCTCGCGCGGGACGTCGAGGAAGTGTCGCTCGAAGGTCCCGACGATCGGCGCCGGCCATTCGACCAGCGCGGTGACTTCATCGAGCAGGCCGTCGTCGAGCAGCGGACGACCACCGATCTCCGCGGCCGCGGCCAGCACGAGTTCGCGCACGCGCGCCCGCCGCGCGGCGAAATCGACGATGACACGACCTTCATCGCGCAAGCGTGTGACGTATTCGTGGGCTTCTCTAAGCGTGATCGACGCCGCGCCCATGAAGCGGTGGCCGCGCGTGATATTGCCGCTTGCGATCCCGAGCAGTGTCGCGGCAATTATCTCAGTGCCATGCAGCAGCACCACCCAATGCACGGGCCGCACAAACTCTTCGGTCCGTACGCCCCAACGCATCCGCTTAGGGATGGGCAACGCGGCGAGCGCCTGCGCGACAATTTCGGGGATCAGCTCGCGGGTTAGGCGTCCGGCTTGTTGACCGCGATACACCAACCATTCGCCCTTATCCGTTTTGAGGCGTTCCAAGGCCTCGAAGGCGACGTTGCACGAGCGCGCGAAACCGGTTGCCGCCGGAGTGGGTTCGCCATTGGCCTTGAACGCGGCGTTTACGGCTGGGCCACGGCGTTCGATAACCTGATCAGGCTGCCGGCGTTCGAGCGCGGTAATCATCACCGCGAGACGCCGTGGCGTGGCGTACGGGGTAACGTTCGAGAAGGTGAGATTGGCGTGCTTCAGGCGCGTTTCGATTTCGCTGGCGAAGCATTCAGACAAGCGCTTGAGCGCCTTCGGTGGCAGTTCTTCGGTGCCAATCTCGATGAGTAAGTCGGCTGCCGCGCTCATGTCGGGGACCCGTCGTTGCCGGGCTTCAACAGCGGAAAGCCCAACGCTGCGCGTACGGCGAAATAGCTTTCGGCGATTTGGCGGGCCAAGGTGCGCACGCGCAGGATGTAGCGTTGGCGCTCGGTAACCGAGATCGCGCGCCGCGCGTCCAGCAAATTAAAGGTATGCGAAGCCTTCACCATCATTTCGTAAGCCGGCAATGGGAGCTTCAATTCGATCAGCCGCGTGGCTTCGCCCTCGCAGCGGTTAAACCAGTCAAACAAGATCGCGGTGTGGGCGTGCTCGAAGTTATAGGTCGACATTTCGACTTCGTTCTGATGGTAGATGTCGCCGTACGTCACAGTGAGTTCGGGATGTTCGGCCCACACCAGGTCATACACCGAGTCGACTCCCTGCAGATACATCGCAATACGTTCCAAGCCGTAGGTGATTTCACCCGCCACCGGCCGGCAGTCGAGCCCACCCACTTGTTGGAAGTAAGTGAACTGAGTGATCTCCATGCCGTTCAGCCAGACTTCCCAGCCCAGGCCCCACGCGCCCAGGGTGGGCGATTCCCAGTTGTCTTCGACAAAACGGATGTCGTGCACCGTGGGATCAACGCCGAGCTCCCGCAGCGATTGCAGGTACAAGTCCTGCAAATCGTCGGGCGAGGGCTTCAAGATCACTTGAAATTGGTAATAGTGCTGGAGACGGTTCGGGTTTTCGCCATAGCGTCCGTCGGTGGGACGGCGCGACGGCTGCACGTAGGCGGCGCGCCAGGGTTCGGGGCCGATGGCGCGCAGAAAGGTCGCCGGATGAAACGTGCCGGCGCCCATTTCCATGTCGTAGGGTTGCGCGATAACGCAGCCGCGCGCGGCCCAAAAGGTCTGGAGCCGAAAGATGAGATCTTGGAAAGTGCGCGGCGATTTAGGGCTTAAGGCCATGCGGATGTTGCTTCGTGAATGAGCGCCGGCGCCGCAGTATAACGGCTACCCCATCCACTGCCTATGGAGCACCCTGAATCGACTCAAGCGGTGTTGGGTGCGGTCGCTATTCGAATCATGAAAACAAATGAATTCCCCCAGCAGTCGATGGACTTGCTGGTGGTCGAGGTTGCCGGATGGCGGGCATTGCTCACCACTGCACAGCACCGCGCGCATATTTTTCTGCCCGCCGGCATTGAACAATATTTAGTGCGCTTACTTTATGGCACGTTGGGGCAACCCAGCGCCAATAGCGTTACCGATACCGTGTCGTTCTTCGAACGACTCGCCGCGCGGTCGGCTTCGTCACCCACGGCCGCCACTGTCGGCGACCAATGTCTACTGTTTGCCGGGCTTTTTCCCGAGTACGCCATTCGCAAGGGGATCCCGCTAGCTTATTTAGTACAGGTCGGCGCCAATGCCTATCGTGAACAAGGCGCCCAAGCCCCCGATCCGACTACGCGATCGATCGTGGTGGCCATGGCGGATCATTTCGTTCCGCTCTTGGATGTACTGCACACGCTGCGCGAGCTGCAGCAAGAAAATTCCTGCATCGATCCCCTCAATGCCCACGACCTATGCATCAGGTTTGGCAGCGCACATGCGCGCCACGTGTTGCAGCGGGTGACGTCGGGCTTTCCGGCGGCGGCGAATTTTGTAAGGCATTAGGTCGCCCTGCATAGGTAAACAACGATACGCATGATTCCTGTCGCTGAATTAGCTAGTGCACTGTCCCACACCGAACCTGCATGATTCGCACGCTGCTGGCTGCGCTTTGTGGGAGCCAACTTGAGCTTCGAATCGTGCTGAAAATGGCCCATTCGCGGCTAAAGCCGCTCCCACAACAGCAGCGCGTCGATATAGGACGGTTCATTACCGGACACCCCACAATGATTTTTGAGATGGGTTCTAACAACTGATGCTGAGGTCGGTCGCGATCTAGACTATTGCGCTCTGCCCCCTGCATTCGCTACGCTTCAAACGCCAGTTCTCGGCCCGCGATAGTAGAGTTACGATGCTCTCACGCACGCATCACTGCGATCCGCAGTTCCACGAAGTGACAAAACGCGTGCCGGTGCATTTATTTGCGCGCGACGCTGCGCAGCGCTGGGGCGATGCATTGCGCGAGGAAGCGGCAAGTTTTGGCGAAGTCTGTTCGGTCATGCGGCAACTTGCTTTTGGCGGTGGCCGCGGCGTTATCACGCAACCGCTCGCGAGCCTTGCCTATCGCTTGGTCTATCGTCACTGGGGGCAATACTCCGCCGACAGTGATTGGTTCGCCGAGCAATCGGACGGACTCTTGAGTCCGGCGCAATGCGCATTCCTTCAACGCCAATATTCATGGACGCATGCCAGTCCGTACACCGGTGGTTGCAGCACGATTTCATTGTGGGATCACGTTGCCCAAGAAATGGTGTGCTTTCGGAGTCTCGATTGGCCAGCGGCGGAAGCGATCGGCCGCACCACCCGAATTTTCGATTTGCGCGGACCGCGCGGCGAAACCCATGGCAGCTCGGCAGGCATGATGGGGATGCTCGGCATTCTAACCGGCGTGCGCGAAGGGGTATCGGTGGTGCTGAATTTTGCGCCGTCGCCGGGATTGGCAGGGCGGTGTAAACCTGACCCGACGTTGATGCTGCGACGATTCTTTGAAGACTTATCCGTTCACGATTTTAGCGACGCAGTGGAATTGCTAAGTCGCGAACGGCCAGGTGCGCCGTGTTTCATCACGGTCTGTGGCGTCAATCGCGGCGAAGCCTGTGTGCTGGGTTGGGATGTAGCGGGTCCGCCGGAGATTCGCTGGGCTGACAAAGCCGGCGTGCTCGTGCAGACCAATCACTATCACAACGCTAGTTCGGCCGTGGGTCGCAACAAACCGCAATTGAGGTCGGCTCCGCCGGGCGGCTGGTTCCACACCAAACTACAGCGCAATAGTCAGCAACGCGCGCAGTTTTTGCTGAGCGAATTGCGCAAACTTATTAGTGCGCAGGAACCCATCACCAGTGAAGCACTGTGCAAGCTTTATTCACAACCGCCGGTGTGGAATCACGAGACCGCGCATTGGGTCGAGATGCGGCCGAAACACAATCAATTGCGTGCGTGGGTGCATCGCGCGGATCTCGCGGCTTAGCGCCGATTTCGATTGAACGGAATTTGAGGCTATGGTGAGCGTAGCAACATTTGTGCGATAGCAATGGCGCTTACTTAAGCTGAAATGCCGGGAAAGATGCGCAATCTTGACCCTTCGTCATGCCGGCGAAATCCCGGCTTTTGCTGGGAGGAATCCAGTCAAATAATGGATTCATTTTTCACTGGACTTAGTGCTCGGAGCACGGGGTGACGATAAAATTGGCTTAAGTTAAGTGCCATTCTTGTCCGATGGATTTTATTCTCGTGGGTCTTTCTCGATCTCCTGAACCCCTCACCCGCTCGATTCAAAAGAGGCAGTCATTTTAATCACTCAGTTGCCGCAAGAAGCGCTAAAGAAGGCGATGTCACGTTCGAAATACCCAGTGTCAGTGAAATCCTCGTGCTTGCAGACGATGCGGCTAATACTCCGCGTGTTCCGCAAGCAGCGGATCAAATACGCGCTGGAATTAGATTTTGGCGATAGGCCACGATACTATCGTCTACTTAAAAATTGGGCGCTTGGGACATGTCACCGATCACGCGCATCATCGGGTACTTTGCTGTGCTGTCCACCGGTAAAATCGTGCTTTGGTGTTATCTCATCTGGTATCTGAGTACCGTAGCCCATCACTTCGATCCATCGCCGAGTCTCTGGGCGAACTCCATCGGAATCAGCGTCTTCATTGGAGTGGCCTTGGTTCTTAGCGTTGGCAATGGTGGTCACGCCGTATCGGATCGGTGGCAACTATTCCGGCTATTTGCCATGCCGTTTTGTGTCTCGAGTTTTTCGTCGCTTATCAAGGGTAAGGGCTTCATGTTCATCGTGCCGCCGTCCCCGAATGAGTTAGCTACCTCTGCAGGCTTATGCGCCGGCTTTGCGGTGATTGTTCTCGGACTCAAGAGAATGCGGCTTGAAGCAAACGTCGTCTCAACAAAGATTCGAAGCTCAAAGCGGCTCCCACAAAAACTTAGGGACTCTCGGCAAAAGGCAGAGATTCCTTAGAGAATTTATGCCGCGGAAGCGACCTTCACCGGCGGTGTGCTTTCGCTCAATTCGCGGGTGACGAAATCGTCCGGTAGATTGAAGGCGCCGCCGAAGGCTTCGTCCATTTGGGTGTATTCGGGTCGACCGGTATTGGCCAGCGGTTGGGCCACCGGTGAGCCAACATGGTGGAACGGCGCTGGATTTTTATAACGCGCCAATTCTTCCGCTGAAATCCCATTTAGTTTGACAACTTCCGGATCGATCCACGCTTCGGCATTGATCGCGGCGCGTGACGTCGAAACTTCCAACACCAAATTTTCCGGGCCACCGAAGTAGATGGATTTGCAGAAGCCATGGTCCAATGGGCCGAGCACGCGTACGCCTTTGGCGCGGATGCGATCGCGCATCGCCAATAGCTCTTCGTCAGTGTCCACATTAAATGCAATGTGTTGCATCGCGCCCGGCGCGCAGGGCTTTACGGGGTTGCCAGCGTGCGAGACGCCGAACTTCACTGGAATATCTTTAACGGCGGGCGCGAACACAAAAGCCACGGAGCAGCTCGGATTCAATTCCATGAACGCATGAAAGTAGCCGTCCACATTGTGCATCCAGTACAACGCTGTCAGCTTCATACCGAGCACATCGGAAAAAAAATCAATTTGGCTTTTGACATCGGCGGTCATGAAAGCGACGTGGTGGACACCGTTTAGCTTGGCCATGGAGATCTCCCTAAAGTTGCGTTGGAGTTGGTTCGCTGATTGGCCCGGGCATCGCCCGTGGACCAGCCGTTGGCGGAAAGCATAATCCCGTTTTACTCATAGCTCCATCGCAAATCGAATACGCCTATCCTTTGGTATGCCGCATCAGGCGGCGACGCTTCTGAACTTGGCGGCGGGTGAGGGGGTTGCGACGGCCTTCGAAGGGATTTTCGCCGTATTTGAAATCGATACGGACCGGCGTGCCGACGAGTTTTAAAGCGTTCCGGAAAAAGTTCGCCAAATAGCGGCGATATGAATCCGGCACTTCGTCGGTTTGGGTGCCGTGGATGATGACGGTCGGGGGATTTTTGCCGCCGAAGTGCGCGTAGCGAAGTTTTATCCGGCGTCCGCGCACCAGCGGCGGATTGTGGCGCTCGAGCGCGGTCTCGAGGATGTCGGTCAGGACTCGCGTCGGAACGTCGACGTGAGCCGAAGTATAGGCCGCGTCGATAATGCCGAAGAGTTCGCCAACCCCGGTCCCATGCAAGGCTGAAATAAAACACACTTCGGCGAAGTCGCAGAAATCGAGCCGCCGATCCAAATCGCGCCGCATCTCATCCCGCGTTTCGGCGCTCAGGCCATCCCATTTATTCACCGCGATTATCAGCGAACGACCACACTCAATTACGGCGCCGAGCACAGTGAGATCCTGTTCGCTGATACCATCTCGCGCATCGAGCACGGCGACCACGACTTGCGCGAGATCGATCGCCTGCAGGGCTTTAATCGCGCTAAATTTTTCGATGACGTCGCTGACCCGGCCCTTACGGCGCAGGCCAGCGGTGTCGATCACGGTGTACGCTCGACCATGACGCTCCATCGGAATGGCGACACTGTCGTGCGTGGTGCCCGCTAAATCGCTGGTGATCATGCGGTTCTCGCCCAGCATCCGATTGACCAGCGTTGATTTGCCCACATTCGGTCGCCCGCAGATAGCAACGCGCACGCTGGTGTCGCGCTCCGGCGCGGCCTCGCTCTCGGTAATCCACGGCGCGGTGATGGCATCGATCAAATGGCCGACGCCAACGCCGTGCGCGGCTGAAATGGCGTAGACCTGTCCCAGTCCTAAGCGTGCAAACTCGGCCGTTGCATCGGCCGCGTCGGTCCCCTCGGCTTTATTGGCGGCGATGAAGATCGGCTTACCAGTCTTGCGCAGTTGGCGCGCGAGTTGTTCGTCCGCGGCCGATAAACCCGCGCGCATGTCGACGAGGAACAAGGCGGCCGCGCAGTCTTCGATCGCGGCCAAGGCTTGGCTCGCGATCTGATCCGCCAGCAAGTCAGCGTTATCCGCGATGCCACCGGTGTCGACGACGAGATAGCTCGCCGAACCGAGGCGGCCAAGGCCAACTTTCACATCACGCGTAACGCCGGGAATGTCGGCTACTAAAGCATCGCGTGATCGTGTGAGGCGATTAAAAAGCGTGGACTTCCCCACATTGGGACGCCCCACGATCGCGAGCGCGGGTTTCGCCTCGCGCCGGATGTCGAGCGTCATGGGTCACTACTTAACACGGTAGACGGCGATCTTGCCGGACGAACTGTAGCCGAGGAGCGCCCCGTCGAGATCGAGCGGCGGGGTTAGGATGCGGTCCTTATCGATCCGCTCGCGCGCCATTACCTTGCCGGTGGTGGCATCGAGCCAATGCAGATAGCCCTCGAAATCGCCCACCACGACAAAATTGCCGATCCGTGTCGGGCCAGTGAGTTGGCGGAACTTGAAGTCTTTCTGGCGCCACACCGCGCTGCCATCGCTGCGCTTGAGCGCCCACACCACGCTGTGCTCATCGGTGATATAGACGCGGTCGTCATCGACGGCAAGGTCATCATAAGTCGACAGGTCGCGGTTCCATTCGAGGCTACCATCCGCCATCGAGATCGCCGCCACGCGTCCTTGAAAGCTGCCGATATACACCGTGTCATCCTTGATCATGGGTTCGCCATCGAGATCGACCAGGCGCTCGAGATCCGAGCGTCCGCTCGGTTGCGCGACCTGCGTTTCCCACACCTGTTTGCCGTCTTTGAGATCGAGCGCCACCAAGCGACCGTTGTCGAAGCCAGCGACCACCAAACCATTGCGAATGGCCGGCGCCGCGGTACCGCGCAAGGTCAAGACTGGAATCGAGCGATCGTATACCCACTTCTCGATCCCGGTATCCGCCGCCAGCGCATAAATTTTGCCGTCGCCGGTACGCACGACCACTACACCTTCGGCGGCGCGCGGCGGCGCGAGGACTTCACTCGAAACGCGCGCCACCCACAGTTTTTTGCCGTTTTTGGCATCGCGCGCCACCACTTCGGCATCCGACGTGCCAACGTACACTCGGCCTTCGCCGACCCCTGG
The DNA here is from genome assembly GCA_016191285.1 of Gammaproteobacteria bacterium. Classification (GTDB taxonomy): domain Bacteria; phylum Pseudomonadota; class Gammaproteobacteria; genus CAIKBL01. Next base: position 170,456 of record JACPPA010000013.1, on the reverse strand, counting down.
CCCGCCGGAGATCTTGCGGGTCTTATCGCGCTCCGCCCACAGTTCCTTGCCATCGCTCTCATTGAGCGCGACGACGCGACCGTCGCGATCCGCAGTGAAGATGGCAGTGCCTTCGGTCACTGGCAATAACTTTAAATATAATTCGTCGGCGCCTTTCGCCGGGCGTTCCGACCATAACTCCTCGACGGTGATCGAAGGCTTAAATTTATCGTCGAGCTCAGTGGGTTTGGTGAGTTCTTTTTCTTTGTCCTTGCTGAACCACCCCACCGTGGTGTCCTTAATTTTTGTAACCTGTTTAGCACAGCCGCAAAGCGCGCCGGCCAACACGGCGAGCGATAACGCGAGGATTAACTTGCGCTTCATAAATTAAGGGGCTGCGGCCGCGTGAGTTTGAACCCCTAATGCATCGCGTTTCATTTCGAGCAATTCGACGGTTCCACCGGCACCTTCCACGTCAGCAATCGCCAGCGTGTACATGGCATGTGCTTCAGCTCCTTTGCCGAGCGCCGCCAAGATGTCGCCGCGGGTCTCGGCAAACAACTCACGCTCACCTTGCTTGCCGACTTTTTTGATTTCGGTCCACGCCGCCTCGGCCTGACCCTCGGTGAGTAAAATCTGCGCCAAGCGCGAACGCGCCACCGCGACAAGTTCGGAATCGCCGCCGTGTTCAATCACCCATTGCAAATGATGCTTGGCGTCCGCCAGCTTGTTGTCATCGACCGCTAGCCGCGCCAACAGTAACGCAGTCAGCCGCGCATAGACCGTATTACCATCGCCGTCGATGATGGTTTGACCCACCTTGTTGACGTCGTCGCTGGGGCCCGCCGCGGCTAACGTTAGAAATTGCTGATAGTTCAGCGAAGCGCTCTCCGCACGCGCGTTTTGCGCACTATCCCAATAGCGGTAACCGAATAAGGCGCCTAAACCGACGAGCAAGCCGAAAAAAATGGCTTTGCCGTTGGCATTCCACCATTTTTTTATTTCATCGATCTGTTCGCGTTCTGAGGTGTAATCTTCCACCCGATTCCCCTAAGAGTTAATGGTTAGGGCCGCGGCAAACGCGGCCCGGCGAATATTCTTTCGCCGCGATTCTTTAGGTCACGAAGGCGCTGAGCGCAGTTGCCATTGCGCTTCGCGCGACCCGCGACTGCGGAATCGCTTCGCGCAATGATTTAATCGTCACGGTGCCCTCCAGTATTTCGTCGGGACCCAATATGAGCGCGACGCGCGCGCCACTGCGATCGGCGCGCTTCATTTGCGCCTTTATACTTTCCGGACCGCAATGACATAGTGTACGTAGAGCAGGAAAGGCGTCGCGAAGTTCCTCGGCCAGCACCAAGGCGCTGGCGCGTTGCGCGGCTTCGGCCGCGATCACGTAGACATCCGCGGCGGCTTGCACGACCGGCACTTGATCCGCGATCAATTCAAGCAAGCGCTCGAGACCCAGCGCAAAGCCAATGGCCGGTGTCGGCCGGCCGCCCATGAGTTCCACCAAGCCATCATACCGGCCACCGGCGCAGACTGTCCCTTGCGCGCCCAATTCGGTCGTAATCCATTCGAAAACAGTTTGCGAGTAATAGTCGAGCCCGCGCACCAAATGCGGATTAACCGTGTATTCAATGTTGGCCGCTTCGAGCACGACGCAAATCTGTGCGAAATGCGCGGTCGACTCGGGTCCGAGACTGTCCGTTAAACGCGGCGCGCCGGCAATCAGCGGCGCGAGCGCTGGATTTTTGGAATCGAGGATCCGCAGCGGATTGCGATCGAGTCGCGTTTGGCTTTCTTCATCGAGTGCGTCACGTCGCGGCGTGAAATAGTCAACCAGGCATGCGCGATACGCCGCGCGTTCCGCTAGCGTGCCGAGCGTATTAATTTCCAGCCGCAGATCGCGCAAGCCGAATAACTTCCACAGCCGCGCGGTCATTAAAATCAGTTCCGCGTCGATCTCGGGGCCGGCCAGCCCAAACACCTCGACACCCACTTGGTGAAATTGCCGATAGCGTCCTTTTTGTGGACGTTCGTGGCGAAACATCGGGCCTAAATAGAACAAGCGCTGGCCAGTTGTTTGCAGCAGACTGTTTTCCAAACAGGCCCTAACACAGCTCGCGGTGCCTTCGGGACGCAAGGTCAGGCTATCGCCATTGCGATCCGTGAAGGTGTACATCTCCTTTTGCACGATGTCGGTGGTGTCGCCAATCGAGCGCGCGAAGACCTGCGTCGACTCCAACAAGGGCATGCGGATTTCGCGGTAACCGTAACTGCCAAGCAGCGCGACAATTTGACCCTCGAGCGAGCGCCAGCGCTCGCCGAACGGCGGCACCACGTCGTTCATTCCACGAATCGCCCGCAATTGAGACACGCGAAATTTCTTAACCGAAGTCAGTTAACGCAGGTCGCCCAGCGAGAAGCGAGCGACACCGTTGATCGATTGTGACTTGAGGTCGTAGGCAGCGCCGCGAAAAGCAAGACTGACAACGGCCGAATTTCCGATCAGGACCTCGTAGGGCGCCTTACCGGAAACGCCGACTTTTTGTCCCGGTTTGATCAACCCAAAGTAGAGCCGCCGACCTGCGACATCGGCGATTTCCACCCACGAATCGCTGGTCGCCGAGAGTTCTACCTCGCCGCTGGTCGCGGCCGTTGGCGCCGGTGCTGCGCCTTCTGCTGTTTTGGCCGTGGGCTCCGCTGGCGCAGTGGTCGCGGGTTCGCTTGGCTTATCTTCGATCACCTGGCCTTCGGCCGGCGCCGCCGAGCCGTCGGTTTGATGGCGCCACGAGTTGACGGTGTCTGCTGCCGGCTCCGAATGCTCGACGATGGTGTAGTTATAGGCTAACGGCGTTCCCGGCTCCGGCGGTGGCGCCATCGGCTCCTCGGTAGTGAGCTCCTTCAAACCTTCGGCGGATTGCGCACGCTGTTGGTAGTAGTGATGCCACCACAGCGCGACGAGGATAAGAATCGTCACCACCAGCGCGACGCTGATACCGCGGATCAGCGCGCTCGAGCTCGTGATCTGAATGGGACTGCGCGTCGAGAAATCCGCCAGCGCCGGATCGTCCTGATGCGTTTGATTTTCAAATTGATTCAGGATGGGAATGGGGTCGATGCGTAATTCTTTCGCAAAGCTGCGGATATAGCCTTTGATGAAAGCGGCCGCCGCCAGGCGTTCATACGCCTCGTCTTCCAAGGCCTCGATCACTTTGACATCGAGCCGCGTGCGCGCCGCCAGCGCCGCCCGCGACATGCCAGCCGCCTCGCGCGCCTGCTTCAGCATACTGCCCGGACCTTGGGCGACGCGCGCAGCGGCTAAACCCGGATCTGGCGCTGGACCGGCCATCAATCGAACTTTCCTTGCTGGAGGAAGCCGGTCTCTGGCGCATCCGGAAATTTGTTTTTCAATACGAGCGAATAACTCGACTCCGCATCCTTGTCATGCAGCGCATGTTCAATGCGGATCCCCAACCACAAACTGCGCGGGGTCTGCGGAGCGACTTGCACGAAGCGCTGATGATAGCCGCGCGCTTGGAGGTAGCTGGCCTTGTCATAACTAAGCTGGGCCATTGAAAACAACGCGGGCGCCAGTTCGGCATTGATCTGCAACGCATTGCGAAAATGTTGTTCCGCGACTTCGAGGTTCTTGGCTTGCAGCGCGCACAGGCCGGCATTGGTCAGCGCGTTCTCCGGCGAGCGATAGAGCGGATTCTTGATCGCTTCAAGGAACTTCGCCTGACCCTCGTCGTAGCGCTTTTCCTGACATAAAAATTGACCGTAATTATTCAAGGCCGAAGGGTTGATGGGATCAATGCGCAACGCGTCCTTGTAACTCTGTTCGGCTTTTTCGACGTTACCGAGGCGTGAATACAGCAGGGCATACGTGTTATGCGCATCGACGTATTTCGGATCTGCGTCGAGCGCCTTAGCGAGTTTTTTTAACGCCAATTCGTTTTCGTTGTCGCGCATATAAGCGATGGCGAGCTGAGTATTGAGCGTGGCGATTTTGGTGCGCTCCTCGGCGGGATTTTCTTTTTTCTCCGGCGAGGTTTCGCATGCGCCAAGCGCGAGTGTCAGCATTAACCAATAAACTCGCCCAACATTCATTTCAAGCTCCCGCGGTGTTGCTCGCCAATTCACGATGGCGTGCCGCTTTGGCGTTTACGCGACCGACCAATTGACCGCAGGCGGCGTCGATATCGTCGCCGCGTGTTTTTCGGGTGGTGGTCACAATGCCCGCTTTGACGATTTCTTCGCGAAATTTCAGGATCGTTGCATGCGGCGATGGGCCGTAATCCGCACCGGCGATGCGATTAAACGGAATCAGGTTAACTTTAGCGGGAATCCCGCGCAGGATGCGCACTAAATCACGCGCGAGCGCCACGCTATCGTTGATGCCGTCCAACATCACATATTCGAAGGTGATCTGATCGTGGGGACTATCGCCCACATAACGCCGGCACGCGGCAAGCAGTTCACTCAAGGGATAGGTGCGATTGAGCGGCACCAGTTCATCGCGTAAGTCGTCGAGTGGCGCGTGCAACGACACGGCGAGACTCACCGGACATTGTTCGCGCAAGCGATCGATGCCTGGGACTAAACCCGCTGTGCTCAACGTCACGCGCTTGCGACCTAGATTGTAGGCATTGTCGTCCAACATCAACCGCATGGCGGGCACAACATTGTCGAAGTTGAGCAAGGGCTCGCCCATGCCCATCAGCACAATATTGGTGAGGTGACGATGAGTCTTCGGGGTTTGTCCGAGGTATCGCGCGGCGATCCAGACTTGGCCGATGATTTCAGCCGTCGACAGGTTACGGCTGAAACCTTGTTTGGCGGTCGCGCAAAAACTGCAGTTTAACGCGCAGCCCACTTGCGACGAGACGCACAACGTACCGCGCTCGGCTTCGGGAATAAACACCGTTTCAATACAGTTCCCGTTGTCGACCCTAATCAGCCACTTCAACGTACCGTCGTCCGATTCCTGCAGCGACACCACTTCAGGGAGTCGAAACTCGGTGTCGCGCGCCAATTGTTCGCGTAAGCCGCGACTTAGATTGGTCATGCTATCGAGCGCCGTAATCCCCTGCTGATGCACCCATTTGACGATTTGGGTCGCCCGATACGCGCGTTCGCCGGTGTCTTCGAAGTAGCGCGCGAGCGCGCCCGGGTCGAGATCCAGCAGATTGACGCGCGAAGTCACTGGCATTGCGTTACGGTCAAGTTGGTTAACGAGCGCACAGCTCGCTGGTCGCGAAGAAAAAACCGATTTCAGTGTGCGCCGTGTCAGGTGCATCCGAACCGTGGACCGCGTTCTCCGAAATATTTTTACCGAATTCGGCGCGGATGGTGCCGGCGGTGGCTTTCGCCGGGTCGGTGGCGCCCATTACTTCGCGATTCTTCGCGATGGCATTCTCGCCTTCCAGGACCTGCACGAAGATCGGTCCCGAGGTCATGAAGTCAACCAGTTCCTGGAAAAACGGCCGCGCGCGGTGGACGTCGTAGAAATTGCCCGCTTGCTCGGGCGTGAGTTTGAGCATTTTGGCGGCGACGACGCGAAGACCGGCGGCTTCAAATTTAGCGACGATGGCGCCGATGTGGTTGTCGCTGACCGAGCTGGGCTTCACGATCGACAGGGTACGCTCAATAGCCATGCGGAAAGATTCTCCTGGTAAATCATAAGATATTGAAAATGAGGGCCATTATATTGGCTGATGTGCACAAAAGCACGGCCAATGCGGGGTGTTTGTGGAACGCAGGCGGTGACGCCGGCCGCGCGCTAATACATGCCGGTTTGCAGGCGCGCCGCTTCTGACATCAGGTCCGCGTTCCAGGGTGGATCGAACGTCAGTTCAACTTTGACATCGTTCACGTGAGGTACTTCGCGGACCTTAGCGGCGACATCGTCGACCAAGGTTGGACCCATGCCGCAACCGGGCGCAGTGAGCGTCATGTCGATCTCAACCCGGTTGCCGGTCGCTTCATCGCGCACGATTTCGCAACGATAGATGAGTCCCAATTCGACGATATTGATCGGGATCTCCGGATCGTAACAGGTGCGCAATTGATCCCATACTAACGTCTCGTCAACTTCACCGCTTGGTGAGCCGGCGGTCTGCGCGGGCAGTCCTGCCGGTTCCATGCCCAAGGCGTCGATGTCGCTCGCGGCGACACGCGCGAGATTGCCGTTGACATTGACGGTCACCGCGCCGCCCAGTGCCTGGGTGACGAATACCGACGTGCCGGCTTCCAACGTAATCGGTGTGCCTTGCGGAATCAGGACCGCGGCGCAGGCATGGCTTAAAACGATCGACTGGGTAAAATCTACTGAAGCGGTCATGGCGAAAAGTTCTCGTCGGGGCTCAGGCGAGCATGCGGCGCGCCTTCGCCAATGCGGCAAAGAAGCAGTCGATCTCGTCAAACGTGTTATAGAAAGCGAACGACGCACGCGCGGTGCCGGCCAAGCCAAAGCGTTGCATGACCGGCATCGCACAGTGATGACCGGTGCGGATCGCCACGCCGTGCCCGTCGAGGATCACGCCGAGATCTTGCGGATGAATGCCGTCGATGGTGAAGGACAGGACCGCGGCTTTCGCGCGTGCGGTGCCGATGATGCGCAAACCCGGTACTGCCTGGGCCTGTGCGGTCGCGTAATCAAGCAAGCGATGTTCGTGCGCCACGGCGCCGGCAAAATCGATGCTATCAAGATAATCGAGTGCGGCGCCGAGCCCGATTCCACCGGCGATGTGCGGCGTACCGGCCTCGAACTTGTAAGGCAGATCGGCGTATTCGGTGGCGGCGAAAGTCACGACTTTGATCATGTCGCCGCCGCCTTGGTACGGCGGCATGGCTTCCAACAACGCGCGCTTGCCATAAAGAACACCGATCCCGGTGGGGCCGAACAACTTATGACCGGAAAACGCGTAGAAATCGCAATCGAGCGCGGCGACATTCACGCTGCCATGCGCGACTGCTTGTGCGCCATCGATCACAATCTTCGCGCCCGCCTGATGAGCGAGGGCAGTGATTTCACGCACCGGGTTGATACTGCCGAGTGCGTTGGAAATATGACCGAAGGCACAGAGCTTGATTCGTGGCGTCCAAGCCCGAGTCACCGCCTCGAGTTCCAATTCTCCCGCGTCGTTGATCGGGACAACTTTCAGCACGCAACCGATATGCTGGCACAGCATCTGCCACGGCACGATGTTGGCATGATGCTCGGCTTCTCCAATCAGGATTTCGTCGCCGGCTTTAAGCATGGTTCGCGCATAACTTTGCGCGACTAGGTTGATGGCGTCGGTAGTGCCGCGGGTAAAAATAATTTCAGCGGCCGAACCGGCATTGATAAACGCGCGCACTTTTTCCCGCGCATCTTCAAAAGCCTGCGTCGCCCGTTGACTTAAGGTGTGCACGCCGCGATGGACGTTCGCGTTATTTTCGGTGTAGTAGCGCTCGAGGCTATCGATCACGGCGCGCGGTTTCTGGGTGGTCGCGGCGCTATCGAGGTAGATCAGCGGATGTTTGTTGACGCGGGTCGCGAGGATTGGGAAATCCGCGCGAATGCGTTCCGGATCAAACGGCGCGATCCGCGCCTGCGTGTCATGTGCCTGCGCGCTCATAGCGTCAGCCCCGCGACGACGCCGGCGAGCGCCGGTGCACTTAGCGCGACGCGTTTGGCCGCTAGCGCGCGCACTTCGGGGTACGGAATTTCAGCCACCAACGCGTGCACGAAACCAAAGGTCGTCAGGGCTTCGGCATCGGCGCGCGGGATGCCGCGCGCCTGCAAATAGAACAACGCGTCTTCGTCGAGCTGCCCGAGTGTTGCCCCGTGCGTACAGCGAATATCGTTGGTATAGATCTCGAGTTCCGGTTTGGTGTCGATTTCGGCCGTCGATGACAGTAACAAGTTGTTACTGGTCTGCGTGGCGGCGATCCGTTGCGTTCCGGCGTGGGCCACGACCTTGCCATTAAACACACCGCGACCGTCGCCGCTGGCAATGCCCTTGTAGATCTCATCGCTCGTGGTATCGCTGGCGCGATGATCGACCCGCGTGTGGTGATCGACGTGCTGGCCATCACTGGCCATGAAAATGCCTTTTAACGTCACACTCGCGCCGGGCGCCGCTAATTCGCAATCGATATCCACACGCACCAGGCGCCCACCCACCGCCAACGCGAAGTTCGAGACGTGGGCGTCGCGGCCGAGTTCGATTTCGACTTGGCCAAGATGCGTCGCCGCTGGGCCGTCGGCAGTAATTCGGTAATGCTGAATCTGCGCCCCGGCACTGGTCGCCAGGTAGGTGAACGCATTCGTGCAATAGGCGTCGTCGCCCCCGGCATGAATTTCAATCAGCGTTAGTTGACTGTGCGCGCCGGCCTCAACGATGATCCGCGGCGCTGACCACGTTGCCTGTTCACGTGCGTCGTTGATAAAGGTCACGACCAGCGGGCGATCGGCCACGCAATTGGCCGCCAATTGAATAATGACGCCGTCGCCGGCGGCCGCGACATTGAGCGCGGGCAACACCTTGGTCTCCAGCGTTTTGGCACGGCGCAGCGACGCCTCGAACGTCGCCGGTTCATCACGTGTCACGGCATTGATTGTACGCACCTTACAGCCGATCTGGAGGTCACCAACATTCGATTCGCGCGCCACAAAATGACCGTTGATAAACGTGATGCGATACGCATCCGGCATTACCAGTGGCAATGCCGGAACCGCGCGTGGGGCCGCCGCGGGCGTGAAATCGAGCGTCTGAAGAACCGCTAGATCGGTGTACTTCCAATCCTCTTGGTGGGTGGTCGGAAGGCCATGTTGGCGCGCGCGAGTCAACGCGTCGCGCCGCAACGCGCTTAACGTCGCCGGTTCGTTAGTGGGCAGAGCAAGCTTAAGCGCAACGGCTTCGACGAGGCCCATTACGCGGCGTCCGCGGTCAACCAATCATAGCCGCGCGCTTCGAGTTCGAGCGCGAGCTCGCGCGGCCCCGAGCGCACAATTCTGCCATGGGCCAGCACGTGGACCTGATCCGGCACGATGTAATCGAGCAACCGCTGATAGTGGGTAACCACCACGAACGATCGGTCGGGACTGCGTAGGCGATTGACGCCGTCGGCCACGACTTTGAGCGCGTCGATATCGAGACCCGAATCCGTTTCGTCGAGAACGCCCAGGCGCGGCTCGAGCACGCTCATTTGAAAGATTTCGTTGCGCTTTTTTTCGCCGCCGGAAAAGCCTTGATTTACCGGGCGATTGAGCAAATCATCCTTGAGCCCGATCGCCTTGGTCTTCGATTTGACCAAATTTAGAAATTCGACCGCACCCATTTCCGGTTCGCCGCGATATTTGCGGATGCCATTGACCGCGGCTTTCAGCATATAAACGTTGTTGACGCCCGGGATCTCGACCGGATATTGAAAGGCGAGAAACACCCCTTCGCCAGCGCGTTCTTCCGGCGCCAGTGCGAGCAGATCTTTGCCGTTGTAAGTGATCGAACCCGCGGTAATCGTATATCCCGGGCGACCGGCGATGAGATAGGCCAGCGTGCTCTTGCCGGAGCCGTTGGGGCCCATGATGGCGTGGACTTCGCCCGGCATCACGGTCAAGTTCACTCCGCGCAGGATCGGTTTGCCAGCGACTTCAGCGTGTAAATTTTCGATTCGTAGCATGCGACTTTAGATTCCAGACAATTCAATTGACACGGCGACGCGAATTCGGTTTAACCGACCGCGCCTTCCAACGTGATGCTCAAAAGTTTTTGTGCTTCCACCGCGAATTCCATCGGCAGCTCTTTGAACACTTCCTTACAGAAGCCGTTCACAATCAGATTCACCGCGTCTTCAGTGGCGATGCCACGGCTCTGCAAATAGAACAATTGATCTTCGCTAATTTTCGAAGCCGTTGCTTCGTGCTCGACTTTGGCGGTGCGATTTCGAACTTCAATATAGGGAAAAGTATGTGCGCCACAGTGATCACTCATGAGCAGCGAGTCGCACTGCGTGTAGTTGCGCGCGTTTTCCGCGCTTTTGGCGATTCGCACCAGACCGCGATAGGCGTTTTGACCGTACCCGGCTGAAATGCCTTTGGAAATGATGGTGCTGCGCGTATTTCGCCCGAGATGGATCATCTTCGTGCCGGTATCCGCCTGCTGGCGGTGGTGGGTAACGGCGACCGAATAAAATTCACCGACGGAATTCTCGCCTTTCAAAATGCAGCTCGGATATTTCCACGTGATCGCGGATCCGGTTTCGACCTGAGTCCATGAGATTTTCGAGTTACGGCCGCGGCAATCGCCGCGCTTGGTCACGAAGTTGTAAATGCCACCGCGTCCCTGTTCATCGCCGGGATACCAATTTTGCACGGTCGAGTATTTGATCTGCGCATCGTCGAGGGCGATGAGTTCGACCACCGCCGCATGCAGTTGGTTTTCGTCGCGCTGCGGCGCCGTGCAACCTTCGAGATAACTGACGTAACTGCCGGTGTCGGCGATGACCAGCGTGCGCTCGAATTGGCCGGTGTTCATCGCGTTAATCCGGAAGTACGTCGACAATTCCATCGGGCAGCGGGTGTGTTTGGGAATGTACACAAACGAGCCGTCGGAAAAGACCGCCGAGTTCAGCGCGGCATAGTAGTTGTCGGCTTGAGGAACGACCGAGCCCAGATATTTGCGCACCAGATCGGGATGTTCGCGCACCGCCTCGGAGAACGAGCAAAAAATCACGCCGGCGGCGGCGAGCTTGTCCTTAAACGTGGTGTGCACGGACACGCTGTCGAACACCGCATCCACCGCCACCCCAGCGAGCATCTTTTGCTCTTGTAAGGGAATGCCGAGTTTCTTGTACGTTTCAAGTAGCTTCGGATCGACTTCGTCCAGACTTTGGAGCAGGTTGGCCGTGGTTTTCGGCGCCGAATAATACGACAGCGCTTGATAGTCGATGGGCGGATAATGCACATGCGCCCACTTCGGTTCCGGCATGCGCAGCCACCGTTCGTAGGCGCGCAGGCGCCACTCGAGCATCCACTCCGGTTCCTGCTTTTTGGCCGAGATCAAACGGACAATGTCTTCATTCAAGCCAGGCGGGGCCTGGTCTTGTTCGATATCGGTGTAGAAGCCCGCGTCGTATTTGCGGTTAAGCAGTGCGCTGACTTCGGACGAACTCGCTGCCATGACTGTGGTCCTTGACCCTACAAACTGAAGCTTTCGCCGCAACCGCACGTCGCCTTCACGTTCGGATTAAGAAATTTGAAGCCTTCGTTCAAGCCCTCGCGCGCGAAATCGACTTCAGTCCCATCCAGATATTTTAGGCTTTCGTCGTCGACCACGACTTGGATGCCTCGCGATTCAAACACGCGATCATGTTCACCAACCGCTTGCACGGGTTGCACCACATACATGTAGCCGGAGCAACCGGTGGGTTTGACGCCAACTCGCAAGCCGTTGGCATGATCGCGAAGGTAACGCTGCACATGGGTCGCGGCGCGTTCGGTTAAGGTGACAGCCATTTTTGAAATCTCCTTACGTAGCTCAAGCCGCGCTGGGTTCCGGCTGCACGGTTGGTTGTTTGGTCCACTTGCGCATGATTTTGGCGTCGTTGGCGAGATGCGTTTTTTTAACGACTTCTTCGAGGTTGACGCTGCTCAAGTACTGGCGAATTTGGCGACTGAGTTCTTCCCACAAATCGTGCGTCAGGCAGCCGTGCTCGCCTTGGCAGTTGCGTTTGCCGCCGCAACGCGTGGCATCGACTGACTCATCGACGGCGTCGATCACGTCCGCCACCGAAATGGTCGCACCCGTCCGCCCTAACCGGTATCCGCCGCCGGGCCCGCGAGTACCATCCACCAGACCCCCACGGCGTAACGCCGCGAACAGTTGCTCGAGGTAGGACTGCGAAAGTCCATGACGTTCCGCGATTTCCGCGAGCGACACCCGTCCATCGTTCGCATTGAGCGCGAGATCCACCATCGCGGTCACGGCATACCGGCCTCTAGTCGTCAAACGCATAAGTGTCTCCGCTGCGGGAATCCCTAGGAAGGTAGTCGGGAATTGTGTAGATCCCGAGTATTTTAGTCAAGATTAATTTCGACCACTGACCGGCCTCGCCGCCCGCGGTGCCACGACTTAGGGTTGCTTCAGGTCCGCGCAGGGCGGCACGTCGGGTAGATCCACCTTAATGCCTTGTTTGCACAAGGCTTCCGCCAGCGTCGCGATTTGTTTTTCGAGGCCGCGCGCATGATCGAGGAGAGCATCGACCGCCTGTGCCAGGGGATCGTTTAAATCTTTGACCTGGCCGTAGGCGTCAAAGCCGATACGGCGCGCCGTTTCCTCGCGTTCGGTTTTGCGCGCCGTGGTTTCACTGCCCGCAATCCGTCCCGGGATGCCAACCACGGTGGCGCCATCGGGAACGTCTTTGACCACCACCGCATTTGAACCGACCCGTGCATTTTCGCCAATGATGATCGGGCCCAAAACCTTCGCGCCGGCGCCGATCACGACCCCGTTACGCAGCGTGGGATGGCGTTTGCCCTTGTTCCAGGTCGTACCGCCCAACGTTACCCCGTGGTAGAGCGTGCAATCGTCGCCGATTTCAGCGGTCTCGCCGATCACCACACCCATTCCATGATCGATAAAAAATCGCCGACCGATCGTGGCGCCAGGGTGAATTTCAATGCCGGTGATGAAACGCCCAAAGTGCGACACCATGCGCGCGGCTAATTTGCAGCCGCGCAACCACAGCCAATGACTCGCGCGATGCACGATCATGGCATGCACGCCCGGATAGGTAGTCAGTAGTTCCAGGGTGTTTCGTGCCGCGGGATCGCGCACGAAAATGCTTTGAATGTCTTCTTTGAGTTGGTCGAACATGGGTCTGATTTGGCGATGCTATGATGCGACTGACGCGATTAGAGAAGTCGGTGACTCATGACTGAAGAAAATAGGATGGGGCCACCAGGGCCTGCACAACAAGGCCTCAGCATACTACAAGTTATTCAGAGCGTGGTTGCCGCCGCCATGGGCGTACAGAGCAATCGGAACCGCGAGCGGGATTTCACGCGCGGTGCGGCCAAGACCTTCATCATTGCTGGTCTCATTGGCACGGCGGTGTTCGTCCTCACCGTCTACACCGTGGTGCATTTAGTGTTAGGCGCGGCTGGACATTAGAAGTCGTTCTGCGATAAACCCGCCTAATTCCCCTTAATCACCGCGCGAGCGGTGTGCGTTGTGGGCACCTGTACTTGTGGCCTGTACTGTGGGAGCGGCTTTAGCCGCGAATCCGGGTTGCCTGGACGAGGACTGAAGGCTTGAGGCCTGGACGAGGATTGAAGGCTTGAACGATTCGCCGTTAAAGCGGCTCCCACAAATCCAGTGTGTGGTGGGAGCCTGTACTGTGGGAGCGGCTTTAGCCGCGAATCCGGGTTGGCCTGGACGAGGATTGAAGGCTTGAACGAACCGCCGTTAAAGCGGCTCTCACAAAATCGAAGTTTATGGCTGCAGGGCAGCCCAGGTCGGCTAATCGAGCTCAGTTTAAAGCGGTCCTCAACCGGGTAAACGACCGAGCTGAGCAGTTAACCGCTCGATTTGATCGGCAAGATCGCCCGCACGTTTACGCTCCTTGTCGACCACCTCGACGGGCGCCTTGGCGACGAACGCGTCATTTGCGAGTTTGCCTTCCACGCGTTGTAGATCTTGGCGCATGCGGGCCAGTTCCTTGGTGATCCGTTCCCGCTCAACATGGGGGTCGATTAGATCCAGCAGCGGCACCAAGATAGTGGTGTCGCCCGCCAACGCCGAAGTGTCGTCCCGATTCTCTATCGATTCGACTCGGTCGATTTGCGCAACTCGCGCTAATTGGTTGATGAAAGGTTCCAACACCTGTAGCCAATGACGTTCGATGTCACTCCCGCCGTATACCTTGATCGGAATGCGGCGATTCGGTTCCAGATTATTTTCAGCGCGAATTCGTCGCACGCCGAGAATAAAATTTTTGAGCCACGCCAGCGGCGCCTCGGCGCTCGCGTCGGTCGGCAATTCGTCCACGCTGGGGTACGCCTCAAGCATGATGGTGGTGCCGCGCTTGCCCACCAGCGGCGCGACCTTGCGCCAGATTTCATCCGAGATGAACGGCACCAGCGGATGCATCATACGCAGCGCGCACTCGAGCACCTCGACCAAGGTGTGGCGCGTGGCCGATTTCACTTGATCGGGCGTGTCCGCGCTATTCAACGTGACCTTGGCGAGTTCGATGTACCAATCGCAATATTCATCCCACATAAATTCGTAGATCGCGTGCGCCGCGAGATCAAAGCGATAACTCTCGAAACCAGCACGCACGCCGCTCACCGTGCCGCGCAGGCGCTGCATGATCCAACGTTCCGGCAAACCATGACTTGCAACATTGGGCGTACCGCTCAATGGCGTCTCGCCCTGCATCATCAGCACGAAGCGCGTGGCATTCCAAATCTTGTTACAGAAATTGCGATAGCCTTCGATGCGGCCGAGATCGAAGCGTACATCGCGACCTTGCGTGGCCATCGAAGCGAACGTGAAGCGCAGCGCGTCGGCGCCATAACTCGGAATACCGTCTGGAAACTGGCGGCGCGTGGCAGCCTCGATTTTCGGCGCAGCCTCGGGTCGCATCAAACCTGCAGTTCGTTTCACCACCAACGGTTCGAGCTCTATGCCATCGATCAGATCGATGGGGTCCAAGATGTTGCCTTTGGATTTGGACATCTTGTTGCCTTCGGCATCGCGCACCAGACCGTGGATATAGACTTCGCGGAAGGGCACGTCGCCCATGAACTTCAGACCCATCATGATCATCCGCGCGACCCAGAAAAAAATGATGTCGAAGCCTGTTACCAACACCGACGTCGGATAAAATGTCGCGAGCTCGGGGGTCTGCGCGGGCCAGCCCAAGGTCGAGAACGGCCATAAGGCCGATGAGAACCACGTATCGAGGACGTCGGAATCTTGATCGAGTGCGGTCTCCGGGCCGAGACCCGCCTTATCGCGCGCTTCTTGTTCGGTGCGCCCAACGTAAATTTTGCCATTGCTGTCGTACCATGCGGGGATCCGGTGGCCCCACCACAACTGACGGCTGATGCACCAGTCGTCGATATTGCGCATCCATTCGAAATAAGTCTTGCTCCAATTTTCGGGGACAAAACGAATGCGGCCGTCTTCCACGCATTTGATCGCGGGCTCGGCGAGCGGTTTAATACTGACAAACCATTGATCGGTTAAATACGGTTCGATCACTGCTTGCGAACGATCGCCGCGCGGCACCGCCATTTTGTGTGGATCGCAACGGACCAGTAAGCCCTGTGCTTCGAGATCAGCGACCACTTGCTTGCGCGCGGCATGGCGATCGAGGCCGCGATACGCCGCTGGCGCGTTGTCGTTGATGTGCGCTTGGCCGGTAAAGATATTGATCTTTGGCAGTTGATGGCGTTCGCCCACGACGTAGTCGTTGAAGTCATGCGCGGGGGTGATTTTCACGCAACCAGAACCGAACGCCGGATCAACATAGGTATCCGCAATGATCGGGATACTGCGTTCGCACAGCGGGAGTTTGACGTATTTGCCAATGATGCGGCGATACCGCTCGTCATCGGGATGCACGGCTACCGCCACGTCGCCGAGCAATGTTTCGGGGCGAGTGGTGGCGACCACGACATGGCCCGCGCCGTTTTCCAACGGATAGCGAATATGCCAAATCTGACCCTGCTCCTCCTCCGTGACCACTTCTAAATCCGAGATCGCAGTGTTCAGCACCGGATCCCAGTTCACCAAGCGTTTGCCGCGATAAATCAAACCTTCGTCGTACAAACGCACAAATACTTCGGTGACCGCATTCGATAGGCCTGAGTCCATCGTGAAGCGCTCGCGACTCCAATCCATCGCCGCGCCCATGCGCCGCAATTGTTGCGAGATGGTACCGCCGGATTCATCCTTCCATTTCCACACCGCTTCCAAAAACTGCTCGCGGCCGAGGTCGTGGCGCGACAGTCCCTTCAACCCTAATTGGCGTTCAACCACCATTTGGGTCGCGATCCCCGCGTGGTCGGTGCCACATTGCCAAAGCGTGGCGTGGCCCTGCATGCGGTGATAGCGGATCAGGCAATCCATCAGCGTGTCTTGAAACGCGTGTCCCATGTGCAAGCTGCCAGTGACATTCGGCGGCGGTAGGGCAATACAAAACGGCGCGGCCCGGCCTTCAGGCTTGAAATAACCCGCTTGTTCCCACTCGGCGTAGCGCGCGCGCTCGATCGTGTGGGGGTCGTAGGTCTTGACAATTGGCGGCTCGAATTTCATGGCAGGCGTTGTCGGTTGAGGTAGCAAAACGGAGGGTGGCGTGACCGCGGCGCTCGGATTGGGGGCTGCATCGAGGACAGGTTCAGCTGCGCTCACCCGTGCCTGGTGCACGCTGCCGCGGGTGAGAGGCGGACCAAAGATGGCGGGATCAACGTCGGTCACTTGCTCGGTTAACACCGGTGGCGTTAGTCCTGGCGGCGGGCGCCGACCCGCGACCACCTCACGCAGTTCGACTCGCTTTACTTCGATCAAGGATTCCAGTTCGTTAATCGTCGAACCTAGATCCAAATTTTTTGTAGGTGGCGTGTCGTTCATCGCTATGGCTGGTGCGTGGCCAGCGCGTAGCCACGATCCTTATAAAATCGATACCGTTCGCGCGCCAGTTGTCGCGTATTGTCGTCGTGTCCGGTGGTTTCGATCACGCGCTCGAACTGACTGAAGAACGCGGGGATTTCGGGATGTAGATTCACCAAGGTATCGTGCGTCGCCGGCGAGTGGTTGGCGCAGCCGAGCATCACGCGTACGCCACTGGCGTCGGACGCGCCAACTATTGCATGCGGTACGAAACTGGTATCGCGAAACGTCCATAACAGGTCGTCGAAACTCGCGACCATGGTATCGTCACAACAATGCACATGGACCGTGCGACCGGTCTGCCACTCACGCTCGATGAGTTGGCAGACAAAGACGTCGTGTTGACGTTTGGCTTGGGCGGGCACGATATGAAAATAGACACTCGTCATTTGCGACCAGTTCTACTGTGCGAGTCGGCCGAGCAGGTATTCCATCAAGAGAGGAACAGGCCGTCCCGTCGATCCCTTGGTTTTGCCCCCAGTCCACGCGGTGCCCGCGATATCAAGATGCGCCCAGTGAAAATCCTTGGTGAACCGCGACAGGAAGCAGGCCGCGGTAATGGTGCCGGCTTCGCGGCCGCCCACGTTCGCCACATCGGCGAAGGGCGATTCGAGCTGCTTGTGATACTCGTCCCACAGCGGCAAGCGCCACGCGCGATCGCCAGCGCGTTGCCCGGCCGCGAGCAGGTCGTCGGCGAGCGCATCGTGGTTGCTCAAAAGACCGCTCGCGTGGCTGCCAAGGGCGATCACACAGGCGCCGGTCAAGGTTGCGATGTCGATCACCACGTCAGGCTTAAAGCGCGCGCTATAGGTCAGCGCGTCACACAAAATCAGGCGGCCCTCGGCATCGGTATTTAAAACTTCGATGGTTTGGCCAGACATGCTGGTGACCACGTCGCCGGGCTTGGTGGCACTGCCATCGGGTAGATTTTCCGTCGCCGGCGCCACGCCGACCACGTTAATTTCAAGACCGAGTTCGGCCACCGCTTTCATCACGCCGAGCACGCTCGCTGCGCCCGTCATATCGAATTTCATCTCATCCATCGCCGCGGCGGGTTTGATCGAAATTCCGCCGGAATCGAATGTCACGCCCTTGCCGACCAAGACCACTGGTGGCGCGTCGCCCGCGCCACGGTATTCGACAGTGATGAGTTTGGGCGGTTGGCGGCTACCGCGCGCGACCGACAATAGCGAGCCCATGCCGAGCTTCAACATGTCAGCCTCGTCGAGCACGGTTACCTCAAGGCTTGGGTAAGCGCTGGCGAGGGCTTCCGCGGTCTCCGCGAGATGGGTAGGAGTGCAGTGATTCCCCGGCAAATTGGCGAGATCGCGGGTCAGGGCCATGCCGAGCGCAATGGCATTGCCCGTGCGCAAGCCTCGACTAGCCGCGTCTGCGTCACTGTCTTCGACCGCCGACCACGCGCGCGTCAACGCGGGTTTACGACTAGGTTTGCTTTTCAAGCGCTCAAAACGATACGCGGCGTGGTTAAGCGACACCGCGATCTGTTGCTGCTTCCAGGCCGTGTCGCGATCTTTGACGCTGATTTCGCCGAGTGCTGTGACGGCATTTCTTAGACCGGCGCCGCAGAGCGCTTTCGCGGCGGCATTGAGGGCTCCCAAATATTCGAGACCTGAGATTCCGTCCGCCTTGCCGCAGCCCACTAATAAAACTCTTTCGGCGGCGATGCCGCCGACGTCGGGCACCATTAGCGCTTCACCTGGATTGCCGCTAATATCCCCTCGCCTGACGATTCGAGTCAGCGCTCCACGACTTGCCTTGTCGAGCCGTAGGGCGCTCGGGCTCAAGCGTTTGCCGGCGAGTACGCCGACCGCGATACAAGCGGTTTTATGCGTGCGCAAGCTGCCGCGTTTAATCGAGATCTCCATAGATAGACGCTCCGCTGAGGTACTGGTCAGTGACCGACGCCGACATCAGCTTAGATGTGTTGAACTTAAGTCCCCGCAGTGTATTCGTTCGCCGAACAGGCAGTAAAGCGCGCCTAATCGCATGAAGATATTGGATCGCTACATCGGTTGGACGATCATTTCGGCCACCATCACCGTGCTCATCGTGCTGGTCGCGGTCTTCACCTTTTTCGCCTTTATCGAACAATTAGAAGAGGTCGGGCGCGGTACTTACAACATCGGCAAGGCGACCGTGTTCGTCATCGCAAGCACTCCCGACCTTACCTACGATTTATTTCCGATGGCGGCCTTGATCGGCTCCTTGATCGGCTTTGGGACGATGATGCGGAATGGCGAAATTACCGTCATCCGCTGTGCGGGCGTGTCCAAACTGCGCCTCATCCACGCAGTGATCAAAGCCGGCGCGGTCCTCCTCGTGGTGGTGATGCTAATGGGCGAATTTATCGCCCCGCCCGCTGAACGATTCGCCCAGGACTATCGCAACGTCGCGATCAACCAGCGCGTGACTTTTCAATCCGAGAACGGTTTTTGGGCGCGCGACGCGAATAGTTACATCAATATTCGCGAGATCTTGCCCGGCGATCAGCTGCGCGATGTCTACATCTACGAGTTCGACGACTCGAGCAAACTGCGCTTAAGCACGCACGCCGAGTTCGCGCGCTACACCGGACGCGAATGGGTGCTGCAGAACATCACGCAGACCATGCTCGACGATGATGGACTCAAGAAACGCACATTGGCCCAAGCGGCATGGGACTCGATCTTGAAGCCGGATTTACTATCGATGGTAACGATCAATCCCGACAACCTATCGATTTCCAGTCTCATTAAGTACAGTCGATTCTTGCGCGATAACGGCCAAACCGCGCAGCGGTACGATCACGTGTTGTGGCTTAAATTGAGTTACCCCATCACCACCGTCGTCATGGTCGTCCTGGCGGTGCCGATGGTGTTGCGCGCGAACCGCGGTGTCACCGTCGGTCAACGCGTATTGGTGGGATCCCTGATCGGTCTTGGGTTTCATCTAATGAATAAAGCGGCGGGCCACCTCAGCGTGGTTTATGACATTCCGCCGGTGTTGAGCGCTACAGGACCCGCGTTGTTGATGTCGGCGGCGGCGCTCTATTTATTAACGCGCACGCCCTAAGTAGAAGAACATAAATAGCGACCAGGTCGCGGCCATGCGTCGGGTCATCAAGACCGCACTGCCGTCATTGCGGAGTGATCGCGGCTTTCGCCGGGAGGAATCCAGTCGAATAAATTAATGGCCTGGATTCCGGCTTACCAGGCCGTGTGAAAACTCCAAGTAATTTGGAGCAGGGAACAACAACCCAGCACACGTCATTCCGGCGCCCGCCGGAATCCAAAAAAAAAGCGGCTCCGCGTACGGCGCGAACGCCTATTCTGGCTGAACCCCGGCGTTTCGCTGTGCGAATTCCGGAGTGACGGCGGTTCGAGTTTTTTTACGTCCTCTTCCGCCGGAATGACGAAGAGTTCGGACCTGACGCAAGTCTGGGTAGTCGGCATTTCCGCTTCGCTATTTAGTTTATTTAGTGCGAAAAGTAGTTAAGCGGGTGGCCGACACGCGGTCATGCCAGGCGCGACCCTCGGTATCGAAGAGCACCCACCAATAACCACACCCGCCAACTAACGCCCCGAGCGCCGCGACGCCAAATCTGATCAAGGTCTGGCGCCAGGTGACCGGGCCGCCGGTCGTATCCGTAATCCGAATTTTCCAGCTCCGCATCCCAAGCGTATGGCCGCGACGCCAGCAATAAGCAAAGTACGCGTAGGCGGCGAGAATCAGATAGCCGCTAAACCACCACTGATGTGGGGCGATTTTTTGTCCGTGATTAGTCGCCACCGCGATCGCTGCCGCCACGAACCAAATCGCAATGACGGCCAAGGTGTCATACACCATGGCCGCGCCCCGGCGCATCAGTCCGACCGGCGATGGATTTGAAATTGGGGCGAGCCGTGAGTCCAAGGGTTTGCAGGCGAAGATGAAGAAAGTGGGTATATCGTGTGGTGACGGAACCGCGCGGAGGGTGAATCTGTCACAATGCCATCGACCGTCGCAAGCACTCCCACGTTTTATGACTGAGCTCCGTGATCGTTGGCCGCTTCGGCTCATGGCACTTTGGTGCCTGGGAGTTAGTGTTGCTGCCGCGCATCCACTCGGCCGGTCGCCCGGGCGACTGATCGATGTCGACGGGCATCGCATGCATCTGTATTGCCGGGGGCAGGGTGCGCCCACGGTGGTGATTGATACCGGACTCGGCGGGACTTCGCTCGAATGGCAACCAGTGATGCAGCGCGTCGCCCACTTTACGCAGGTTTGCGTCTATGACCGCGCCGGCTATGGTTGGAGCGATATGGGACCTTACCCCCGCACCAGTTCGATCGAAGTTAACGAACTGCATCGGTTGCTGCACAACGCCGGTTTGTCCGGACCTTTTGTCATGGTCGGACACTCATACGGTGGCTATAACGTTCAATTATTCGCGCGCCGCTATCCGCGATTGACGGCGGGTGTGGTGTTAGTGGATGCCTCTCACCCCGAGCAAATCGAACGCTTCGAGGCGCCACCTTATCATTTGAACACGGCGCCGATTAGTCGCTTTGGCGTGGTCCAATTCAAAGAGTTGCCGGCGTTGCATCCGAGCCTGTCGCCACAGGCACGGCTTTTAACCTTGTATCAATATCAGTATTGGCGCCCGCGACGGACAATCTCCTATGAGCTGCTCGGGTTTCGCGATAGCGCGCGCGAATTGCGCGCCGAGCCACCGTTTCCAGCGGTGCCGTTGGTCGTGTTATCGCGGGGGAAGCGCGCCTGGCCAGTAGGCCCGCACGGCGATCAGCTGGAGCAATTGTGGCTCGCGCTGCAGGGCGAGCTTGCGGCACAGAGTCCGACTTCGGCGCAAATCCTAGCGCGCGACAGCGGGCATCTCATCCATCTTGAACGCCCGGCGCTGGTGGCGTACGGCATTGCTTTGGTCGCCGATGCCAGCCGCTCAGCGGAGACTGCACCATCGGCACCGACGGCAGTGCAGTCGGTGGAGAGCCGTGACGGGGCCATTTCGGATACTACATGGCTAAGCGATACCTTGAACTTACGCCCATCGAGCGCGGTAGTCGCGCTCCACCCCGTCACGGCGACTATTCGTTAAAGCAACATGACGATTGAGTTGCGCGAAGCGGCGCGTGATGCGCTCGAACTCGTGACACCGGGGGCCAAGATCGAAGCGGTCGCGGATCTTCAGCAGCGCGCTATCGAAGCCGCTTTGACCGTCAACTGCGCGGGCCAGCCCGGCGCACCCGATCTCCCCGGCCAGCCCCTGCACCTGGTGCTGGTCCATCCGGCACGTGTGCCACGCCGCCGGTTGGGAACTCCGGCTGGCCGCGCGGCATTAATCCACGCGCTGGCGCATATTGAATTTAACGCTGTGAATCTCGCGCTTGATGCGGTGGTGCGGTTTGCTGATTTGCCGCGTGCGTATTATCTCGATTGGTTGCATGTCGCGGCGGAAGAGGCCCATCACTTCAGTTTGCTTGTGGCGCATTTGACGGCCTTGGGCGCCGCATATGGCGATTACCCGGTGCACGGCGGCCTGTGGGAAGCCGCGACTAAAACTCGCGACGATGTCCTTGCTCGAATGGCCTTGGTGCCCAGAATTTTGGAAGCACGGGGGTTGGACGTGACACCCGCGCTGCAGCGGCGCCTTAGCGCCGTCCACGATCACGCCGCCGTCGCGATCCTTGAAACGGTGTTACGCGATGAGATCGGTCATGTCGCCATTGGCAATCGGTGGTACGAATACTTGTGCGCCGAACGCGGTTTGGATCCGATTGCCGCCTTTCCACGCTTGTGTATCGAATACGGCATTAAACCGCCGCATCCGCCGTTCAACGACGAGGCGCGCCAGGCCGCCGGCTTCAGCGCGCTGGAATTGGCACAGATGCGCCAGCGAGCGGAATCCGAAGTTCGATGATAGGGTGAGACTTTTTAGCGTGAGGAGATCTGCGGATGAAACTACGAGATAAAGTGGCGGTGATAACTGGCGGCGCGGGCGGCATGGGCAAGGCTACCGTGCTGCGTTTTCTCGCCGAAGGCGCACGCGTGGTCATCGCGGACTTCAACGCCGAGAGCGGCGCCGCGACGCTCGCCGAAGTGGCCGCCGCCGGCTTCGGCGGCGCGGCCCGTTTCATTAAGGTCGATGTCGCCAAAGAAACCGATGTTGCAGCGATGATCGATTGCGCGCGAAGCGAATTTGGGCAGCTCGATATCGTGTTCAACAACGCCGGCGTCGGTGGCGCCATCGGTCCGGTATGGGATCTGGAAGAAGAGGAATGGGATTACACCTTCGATGTGTTGGTCAAGGGCGTGTTCTTCGGCATCAAACACGCGACGCGCCTGTTTCGCCGGCAGGGCCATGGCGGCGTGATCGTCAACACGGCCTCGGTGGCGGGGATTTCCGGCGGTTGCGGACCTTTGGCGTATTCGGCCGCCAAGGCGGCCGTCATCAACATGACGCGCGCCGCCGCGGCGCAACTCGCGCCGCAGCGGATTCGCGTCAATGCCATTTGCCCCGGATTCATTTTGACCGGGCTAACGCGCTCGAATCAGGTGTCTATGGAAGAAGCCGGCCGTCATCTAGATGGCTTGCAGCCGTGGCCCGAGCACGGCACCGGCGCTGATATTGCCGGCACTTGCTTGTTTCTCGCGAGCGACGATTCACGCTTTGTAAATGGTGAAGCGATCGTGGTCGACGGCGCCTTGACCGCAATCGGCCCGGATGTATGGGAGCGCTTCGGCATTCCGCGCGAAGCCGTCATGCAACGCAGCCGCATGAACAAAGGCACCACCGGCGAAGCCAATACCACGCGGCCGGTGAACTCTTAATAGGGTGCTTGCGAAGGGTTGCCGTTGTTCCTGGTCGCGCTTTGTGGGAGCCGCTTTGAGCTTCGAATCTTTGCCGAGGCCAATTCGCGGCTAAAGCCGCTCCCACCATGACAACGAATCGATAGTTCGATGTTCTTGCGGGAGACTACGCTAGTCTTAATTTGAACCAATGCCGGCACCTTAATTCCGAGGAAAAGATCGATGAATTACTCCGATTTCCAATTTCTTAAATTCGATCAGCAGGAACATGGCGTGCTGCTCATCACCATTAACCGCCCAGAAGTGATGAACGCGACCAACGCACGGTTGCACTGGGAACTGACGAAGATCTGGACTGTAGTCAACGACGATCCGGCGGTGCGGGTCGTGGTCATCACCGGTGCTGGCGATCAGGCGTTTTCCGCCGGCGGCGATCTCGACTGGATTACCGAGATGGTGGGCGATGCCGCGAAGATCTCGAACACGATGCAAGAGGCCGCCGATATCGTTTATCGCATTCTCGATTGCGATAAGCCGATTATCTCGGCGATCAATGGCATTGCCGTCGGCGCCGGGTTGGCCGTGGCCTTGATGGCCGACATCAGCATCATGTCGGAAACGGCGCGACTCACCGATGGCCATGTGCGGCTCGGTGTGGCCGCTGGCGATCACGCCGTCATCATTTGGCCGCTATTGTGCGGCATGGCCAAAGCCAAGTATTACCTGATGACCGCGGATTTTATCGATGGCAAGGAAGCCGAACGCATCGGCTTGGTTAGCCTCTGCGCGCCAGCAGACGAAGTCTTACCACGCGCGCTCAAGGTTGCACACAAACTCGGCGTCGGGAGCCAGCCGGCGATTCGCGGGACCAAGAAAGCCCTGAATAATTGGATCCGCGCCGCCGGCCCGGCATTCGATAATTCGCTGGCGATAGAAATGTTGTGCTTCCTGGGTGAAGACGCCAAAGAAGGCGTTGCGGCGGTTAAAGAGAAACGTCCGGCGCGTTTTCCCTCGGCGCGGTAACGGCGCGTAGATAACCGACTTGGCGTCTCGTCTATACCGTTTACAAGATTCGATCTGGTGCACGGCTGTCCGGTGATGGACTTGCATAAATCGACGGGTAGTTATTGTGGGAGCCTGTACTGTGGGAGCGGCTTTAGCCGCGAATCCTGGCTGCCTGGACGAGGATTTAAGGCTTGAACGATTCGCCGCTAAAGCGGCCCCCACAAGGCGCCATTGGTGGCCAGTGAAAAATGAATTCATTGTTTGACTGGATTCCTCCCGGCGAAAGCCGGGAATTCGCCGGAATGACGACGGGCCAGGATTGCGCATCTTTCCCGGCATTTCAGCTTTTGTAAGTGCGATTCGAACCCGGCCTAAATTGTGAGGTCCGTCATCCCGGGCGAAGCGGCGAGCCGCGCCGACCCGGGAGCCAGGGGCGCCTGAACTACCAGCGGGATCCCGCCCCGGAGTTTCGCTGCGCGAATTCCGGGGTGACGTCTGTAAGGGCTGCGCACGTTCCGGGATGACGGGGTTCTCGGCATCCGGTGTCGACACCGCCTCGAAGCTTGCGTTGGTCTTAAGTTACAGTGCAGGCTATTTAGCTTGAAATCAGTGGAACAAAAAGCATGACCTACCAGGCCAAGATCGTGCCCAGCGGCGAATCGTTTCAAATCGATGCCGAGGAATCGGTGCTAGACGCCGGGCTGCGTCAAGGCATCGCGCTCGCATACGGTTGTCGGCACGGTAATTGTTCTACCTGTAAATATTTTCTCGAGGCCGGGGAGGTCGATCACGGCGGCGCGTCGATCTATTCGTTGACCGAAGCAGAGCGCGAGGAAGGGTTTGCCCTGCTGTGTTGCGCACGGCCGTTGTCGGACCTCGTCATTGCGACGCGCGGTGAGACAGATCCGCGCAGTTTGCCGCTGGTGACGCCGAGCGCGCGCGTCGGCACGGTGGCAGGGGTGACGCAAGTAACGCCTAGTCTGTGGCAACTTACGCTGGAGTTGGACGCGCCACTTAAATTTTATCCCGGCCAATTTGTCGAATTGCAAGCGCACGACGGCGGTGGGTGGCGCTCGTACTCAATAGCGTCATCGCCAGCGCATGGCAGCCGCCTCGAGTTTGTCATGAAGCACGTTGCCAGCGGCATGTTTTCGGGCGCCTTACCGACAATGACTCGTGGCACCTCAATGGCGCTGCGGGGGCCGTTTGGGATGAGTTATTTGCGGGCAGGCGCGGCACCGGTGTTGTTGGTGGCGACAGGCGCCGGTATCGCGCCGCTCTTGTCGATCTTGGAAGACGCGATGGAGCGGGAGGATCCGCGTCGCTTTGAATTATTCTACGGCGCGCGAACCGCCGCTGATTTGCCACTTGCCGCGCATATGGATTCCTATGCCACACGGCTAGGCGATCGATTTAGTTATCGGCCGACACTTAGCCGTGCCGCTCCCGAGTGGGCTGGCCGTCGTGGTCGCGTGACATCGGCGCTCCAGCACGAGATCGCAGATGCCAGTCACTACGATGCCTATCTCTGCGGCGCGCCCCATATGTGTGACATTGTTGGGACGTTGCTCGAAGCAAAAGGGATCCGCGACAATCAACTTTTCTACGACAAGTTTCACCCCGCGAGTTAAGGCTGCTCTAGCTGCCGTGTCGGCAACAAGCCATCGAGCTCCGCGGGTGAAAGATTTCGCCAGCCGCCGAGCTTGAGACGATCGAGTCGGATATTCTTAATTCGTTGTCGTTGCAGGCCTCGCACGGCGTAATCGAACGCCGCGCACATCAGACGGATTTGCCGATTCAATCCCTGCACCAGGATTATCCGAAACGTATATTTTCCGGTGCGCATGATGCGGCAGGGCAGGGTCTTTGTGCGGTGAATTCGCACCCCATGGGCCATACCGGTGAGAAACGCGTCGGTTATCGGTTTATCCACGGCCACCAGATATTCCTTTTCGTGCCGATTCTCCGCGCGCAAGATCTCGTTGACGATGTCACCGTCGTTGGTCAACAGTATCAGCCCTTCCGAGTCTTTATCGAGCCGACCGATCGGGAAGATGCGTTCGGCATGGTCGATGAAATCGATAATGTTGCCTTCCACCCGCTGATCGGTGGTACAGGTGACCCCAACGGGTTTATTGAACGCGATGTAAATTTTCGATTTTGCGCGGCGCTGCAGACTAGTGCGGAGGATTTCGTTATCGAGCCGAATTTCATCATCCGCTTCGACCTGCGCGCCGAGGTCAACAAACCTACCGTTAACTGTGACCCGGCGTTCGACGATTAGACGATCCGCTTCGCGGCGGGAACACCGGCCGCCGTCGCTAACGAGTTTATTTAACCGCACGGATTTTCGGGCCGCCCTTAGCGCCGCCGTTTGCGCTGTGAGCGACGCTCGGGTTTCTTGGCGCCGACTACGGGGCTTGGCTCGATTCCGCCAACTGCTTCGGGGCGCTGCAAGTCGCTTACACTCGAGCCGTCGACGATTAAATCGATCGCGGCTTTCGGTGCGCCATCGTCGTCGGGTTCAACACTCAAGGTCGCGCCGCCGTCGTCAGTTGAATCTGGTGCGCGCCGGCCGCGTCGCGCGGCACGTTTATGCGCGGCTTGTTCGCGGAGCGTGCGCATGTCGTAAACCAGGTTGCCGTACAACCCGCTGTCGATGCGATCGCGTGCGATATCCGCGATCAGGATCGCATCGATCTCTGCTTTACCATCAGCGAAGCCGTAAACCAGCGCGAGTTCGCACAGCGTGTTAATGACCCGCGGAATCCCACCACTGTTCCAGTAGATCAAGCGCAGCGCATTCTTATGAAAAATGTCCGGTTTACCACCAACGACCGCAAGCCGATGATGAACATACGCAGCGGTTTCCTTTTCGCTCAAGGGTTCGAGGCGTGAGGACACACTGATGCGCTGGGCAAGTTGTCGTAATTCGTGACGTTTCAGCACCTCGTGCAGTTCGGGTTGACCAACGAGGAGGATCTGCAGCACCTGATGATCATCGGCGTTCACATTGGTGAGGAGGCGCAATTCTTCGAGTATTTCGGGATCGAGATTTTGCGCTTCGTCGACAATCAGCAAGGTTTGCTTGCCGCGCGAATATTCGTCAATCACGAAAGCGACGAAGTCGTGATAGAGCTCGACCTTATCGCGATCCTTGAACGGCAGGCTGAAAGCCAGCGCCACCCATTGCATCAAATTGCCGAACGAGCGATGCGTGTTCGAAATCAGTCCCACCGTCACCGAATCTTCGAGCTGCGACATCAGCTGGCGGATCAGGGTTGTTTTGCCCGAACCGACTTCGCCGGTCAGTACCGAGAGACTTAAGCGGCTGTTGACGGCGTATTCGAGCAAGGACAAGGCGAGCTGGTGCTTGGAACTCTGAAAAAGATACGCCGGATCGGGCAGCAGACTGAACGGTTTGGCTTTTAAGCCG
Source organism: Gammaproteobacteria bacterium (assembly GCA_016191285.1). Taxonomy (GTDB): domain Bacteria; phylum Pseudomonadota; class Gammaproteobacteria; genus CAIKBL01. The sequence continues at coordinate 142,556 of JACPPA010000013.1, read as the reverse complement.
TAGAATTTTTCGTACATGCGGGCTCGTTTAAATGGCCGTCGTTAGACCAAGCCTAGCCCGATTTGCTGTCGCGATCACGCGGCACGGGGCAAAAAATACGCAACCGCTAATCCGCGGCTGCGCATGCTGTCCCGATAATTAGGCGTTAGCCCTTCAAACAACCACTCATGAATTGCTTACGTTCGGCGCCTTTGAGGCCCTTGACGCCGGCGTCTTTGTTGCAGGATTTCATCCGGTTTTGTGGAGTGCCGGCTTTTTCCGCCTTGCCGCCACCGAGGCAGGTTTTCATAAACGCTTTCCGTTCCGCGCCGGCGAGTGCCTTGGTTTTGGCGTCGGCATTACAAGTTTTCATGCGATCTTGCTGGGAATTGGCGGCCACCATCAGCGGCGCTCCAAACGTCGATTCGATCGCATGAACGGGTAAAGCAACTGTCAATGCCAACACTGCCGTGGCTAGAATATTGCGCATGAGGTCCGACTCCTGGTTAACGTTTATATCGCGGTACCGCTGGCGGCGCCGCGCGGTGATAATAATCGGAGTCCGCGCTGGAAAGATTAAGCCCACCTTAAGGGCGCCCGCTACCCCACGTTACGCAACTAAAGAGCGATGCCCGTGATTCAAAAGTCCGCTGTTACCTCCCAAACTGAACCAGGTCGCACCTCATTAGACGCCGTTATTGTCGGCGCGGGCTTTGCCGGGATCTATATGCTCCATCGCTTACGCCAATTGGGACTCGCCGCACGAGTGCTCGAAGCGGGCGACGGAGTCGGTGGAACCTGGTACTGGAATCGCTATCCGGGCGCGCGCTGCGATGTGCTCAGCATGGAGTATTCGTATCAATTTTCGCCCGAGCTCCAGCAGGAATGGGCGTGGAGTGAACGTTATGCGACACAGCCCGAGATTCTGCGCTACGCCAATCACGTGACCGATCGCTTCGATCTACGCCGCGATATTCAATTCAATACGCGAGTGCGCGCCGCGGTGTTCGACGACGCGAGTGGGCGGTGGGCGATTACCACCGAGCGCGGTGAATCGATAACTGCGACGTATTGCGTGATGGCGACGGGGTGCTTGTCGTCGACCAATCGTCCACAGTTCAAGGGCCTCGAAAATTTCTCTGGCCCGATCTATCACACAGGTGATTGGCCGCACGCAGGCGTTGATTTTTCTGGCCAGCGCGTGGGCATTATCGGTACCGGATCGTCCGCCATCCAATCCATTCCGCTGATTGCCGAGCAGGCCGCGCATTTGCATGTGTTTCAACGCACCGCGAGTTACTCGGTCCCTGCGCAAAACGGTCCGCTCGATCTAGATTCGGTGAAGTCGATCAAAGCGGATTACGCCGCGTATCGCGCGCGCAATTGGCAACAACCCTTTGGCGTTGATTTCCGAACGAATCCCGAATCCGCGCTGAGTGTGGCGGTCGAGGAGCGGACGCGCGAATACGAAGCACGCTGGCATTATGGAAGCCTGGGCTTTCTCGGCGCCTATGGTGATCTCCTCGTGAGCGGAGAGGCCAACGAGACAGCCGCCGAATTCATCCGCGACAAGATCCGCTCAATCGTGAAAGATCCCGCACTCGCCGAAAAATTAGTGCCGCGCCAAGTCGTTGGCTGTAAGCGCCTATGCCTCGACAGCGGCTACTACGCTACCTTCAATCGCCCCAACGTCACATTGGTGGATGTCAGCACTACGCCCATCGAAGAAATCACGCCGCATGGACTGCGCGTGCAAGATACCGAATACACTTTCGACCGCCTGATCTTTGCCACCGGTTTCGATGCGATGACCGGCGCTTTGGAGAAAATTGATATTCGCGGCAAGGGTGGCCTCGCACTCAAAACCAAATGGGCGGCCGGTCCACGCACTTATCTCGGGTTGGCCACCGCGGGTTTCCCCAATCTATTCACGATTACGGGTCCCGGTAGTCCGTCGGTGCTGTCGAACATGTTGCCGTCGATCGAACAGCATGTGAATTGGGTGAGCGAGTGTATTGATTACGTGCACCGGCGCGGGGTGCGCACTATTGAGGCGACCGAGGACGCGGAGAGCCAGTGGGTCGAACACGTTAATGCGGTGGCTCACACCACCCTCTACCCGAACTGCAATTCGTGGTACCTAGGCGCCAACATTCCCGGTAAGCCACGCATCTTCATGCCGTACCTCGGTGTGCCGCCGTATGTCGTCAAATGCAAGGAAGTCGCCGCACGTGGTTACGAAGGATTTGCGCTGACGGTCTAGCTAACCAAAAAGGTGCCGGCGTGGATATTTAATAACCACGCCGGCACCTTTTAGGCGGTTAGTCGAGTCGTATGGCGCGATGCCCATCCACGTTTACACCGTTTTTATACCGACTGCGCCATGCTGGGAAATAGCAGTTACAAATAGCGGTAGTTATGACCACGGACTCGACTTCCAGCCAAGTCGCGACGCCGCCGGACGCCGAATCGACGTCGTTCACCAGGGACTTGCTGTTCACACTATTGGCCTGCGGCCTGACGACTGCTGGCGCCTTTGCGACGCGGCAGTTTTTAGACGCCGCGAACATCGTCATGTTGTTCTTGCTGACTGTGGCAATCGTAGCAGCGAAAGCCGGGCAAATCCCAGGCATCCTGGCCGCGTTCGTTAGCGTTGCCGCTTTCGATTTCTTTTTTGTCCCGCCGTATTTTTCCTTCACTGTCAACAATCTCCAGTACCTCGTGACGTTCGCCGTGATGCTCGCGGTGGCCATCTTGATCAGTACACTCACAACCGGCTTACGCGACAGCGCCGAGGCAGCCCGACGCCGTGAACGTCAGACCCAGACCCTGTATTCGTTGGCCCACGCGCTAAGCGGCGCGGCGTCTATCGATCAGATGCTCGACACAATCGAGCGCTATTTCGATACCCATTTGGGTCGACCGTTTCAAATCCTCGTGCCCGATTCGACCGAATCCCTGAAACCGCTTGGACGGCCACGTCGCTTGCTCGCGAATACCGAACTGCTGGCTGCGCGCACCGTGTATTTGTCTGGTGAACGGGTCGAATCGAGCGACCTCGGCGCCGAACCGCGATTGACGTTGATGTTGCCGCTGCGCGGTGCAATCCGCCCACGTGGGGTACTCATCGTTACGGGGATAGCGATGACCGATGCAACGTTGAAAGACGAGCGGCAATTACTCGAAGCGCTGGCGTCGTTGCTGGCGACCACTTTGGAGCGCTTGCATTTCGTCGCCGTCGCCCAAGACAGTCAGCTTGAGACGGCGGCCGAACGCTTGCGTAGTTCGATATTGTCCGCGATATCGCACGATGTGCGTACTCCGTTAACAACAATGTACGGGTTAGCGGACTCCCTTTTACTGGACGCCTCTGCTCTCCCGCACTCCGCCCGCGAATCGCTCGAAACGATTCGCCGACAAGCGCTGCGTCTAAATCATATGGTCACTAATCTCCTGGATATGGCGCGGCTGCAAACGGGGAGTGTGCGTTTGAAGAAGGAGTGGCAGCCGATCGAAGAAGTGATCGGCGCCAGTATCAAACTACTCGAGACCACACTTGCTGGTCATTGCTTGACGGTCAAGATCGCAGACCGGCTACCGTTACTCGAATTCGACGCGGTATTACTGGAACGCGTGCTGGGTAACCTACTCGAAAATGCCGCGAAGTACGCGGCACACGAAGGTGCGATCACGATCGGTGCCGAAGCGGTCGATGGCTTCGCTGAAGTATCCATTCGCAACGTCGGCAACGGCTTCCCACGCGATAAGCTCGCGACAATTTTTGATTTGTTCACGCGTGGCGAAAGCGAGTCCACGACCACTGGCGTTGGGATGGGCTTGGCGATTTGCAAGGCGATCATTGAAGTTCATGGGGGCACGATCACGGCGGCCAATGAACAAACAGGGGCGTGCGTGACGTTCACTTTACCGCTCGGAAGCCCGCCGGATATCGCGCCGGATCCCGAAGATTCAACACTACAGCCGTGAACGCGACCTCACCCAGCATTTTGATCGTCGAAGATGAGGCGCCTATTCGACGGATGGTGCGCAATGCACTGGAACGCGAAGGCTGCCGCGTGGCGGAAGCGGCGCGTCTGACCACCGCGCTGGTTAGCGTTGGTGAGCAACGACCCGACCTCGTTATTCTCGACCTTGGCTTTCCGGATGGCGACGGGACGCAATTTATTCGCGATATGCGTATCTGGTCCCACATTCCGGTACTGGTACTTACCGCGCGCTCGACCGAACACGACAAAATCGATGCGTTGGACGCCGGTGCGGACGACTATTTAACTAAACCGTTTTCCGTCGGCGAATTACTGGCGCGCACGCGCGCCTTGTTGCGTCGGGCCCACGCAGTCGCGGGCGCGACCGAGTCGCGCGTATGCTTTGGCGATGTCGAAATAGATTTGAGTCGCCGGACATTAATCAAAGCGGGCGCCGCGATCCATCTTACCGCGCTGGAATACCGGTTGCTCTCGACCTTGATCGCGAACGCCGGTCGCGTGATGACGCATCGCCAACTACTGCGTGAGGTATGGGGTCCTGGCAATAGCGAAAGCGCCACCTATCTCCGGGTCTACATTGGGCGGCTGCGCCAGAAGCTCGAACGCGACCCAGCGCAACCGCGACATTTTCAAACCGAGATCGGCGTTGGCTACCGTTTTCAATTGTAGTTTGGCGCACACATTGACGACCTCGCGGAGCATCCAGTGATCGACGACCCAACGCACACCCTCGCGCACGAGCGCCTTGGGCGCCGCCGTCTTGGGACGCTTGCGTTAGCGGCGCTTGGGATTGTCTACGGTGATATTGGAACGAGCCCGTTGTATGCCTTCAAGGAGGCCTTTGCCGGGTCACATCCGTTGCCTCTGAACGAGGCTAATGTCTTGGCCACTTTATCGATCATGTTCTGGGCGGTCACGCTGATCATCGCCGTGAAGTACGTGTGGATTGTCGTGCGGTTTGATAACGAGGGTGAAGGCGGGGTCCTTGCGCTTACCGCGCTTGCGCATCGCTTGGTACATGAAAATGCCCGGCTCGCTCAGGTAGTGGTTTCGGTCGGGATTTTTGCCGCCGCGCTGTTTTATGGCGACGCGATCATCACGCCCGCGATTTCGGTGCTATCGGCAGTCGAGGGGATCAGGGTCGCAACTCCGGAGTTCGAACATTGGGTAATCCCGATTACGTTGGGGATACTTGTCGCGTTGTTCGCGATTCAGAAGCGCGGGACGGGCCAGGTCGGACGTTGGTTTGGTCCGGTGACACTGATTTGGTTTGTGACGTTGGGGTCGCTCGGCGTTGCCAGTATCGCGCGGACTCCAATCGTGTTGGCAGCGCTGAATCCTACCTATGCGGTTGCGTTTGGGGCGGCCCATCCGCAAGCCGCATTTTTGCTGCTCTCGGCGGTCTTTCTTGCGCTCACTGGCGGCGAGGCGTTGTATGCCGACATGGGGCATTTTGGCGCGCGTGCCGTGCGCGTGGCATGGTACGGATTGGTGTGGCCGGCGCTGATGTTGAATTACTTTGGTCAAGGCGCGCTGGTTTTACGAGATGCGGCCAGCGCGCAGAATCCCTTTTATTTCCTGGCGCCGGACTGGCTACTGCTGCCGCTTGTGGTGCTGGCGACAGCGGCCACGGTAATCGCTTCTCAGGCCACGATATCAGGCGCATTTTCCATCACCGCGCAGGCCGCTCATCTAGGCTATCTCCCGCGCATGCGTACCGTACATACCTCAGATCTCGAGCGCGGGCAGATTTACGTCCCGAGCGTGAATTGGTTAATGCTCGTCGCGGTAATCGTTCTGGTGCTGCAGTTCCGGTCGTCGAGCGGGCTCGCCGCCGCCTACGGGATCGCCGTTTCGGGCACGATGATCATCACATCGATTCTCGCCGTGGTCGTGATGCTCCGCGTGCGTGGTCGGCGCCAGCTCCCCGTGCTGTTGGCGTTCGCGGCATTCGGTATGCTGGAGGTAGGATTTCTCGGTTCAAACCTAACTAAGATTGTTGGCGGCGGGTGGGTTCCTCTGCTGCTCGGCGCGGTAATTTGCCTATTACTCACTACCTGGAAAGAAGGGACGCGCCTGGTCGCCGAGCGCCGCCAGGCTATCGATATTCCGATGACTGATTTCATCAGTGGGCCGGCGCCGGATGTGCCATTGGTGCCTGGAACCGCCGTCTATCTCACCTCTGATCCGGCGCTGGTGCCGAGTGCGTTATTTCATAATTTGAAGCACTTCAAAGTGCTGCATGAGATCACGGTGTTTTTGCATGTCGTGACGGACGAGGTTCCGTACGCGACGAATCGCGTTAGCATCACCGCCCTAACGTCGGGCATGTATCGAGGAATGTACCAAGTCGACCTCCATTTTGGTTTTCGCGAACAGCCGGATATCCCACATGCGCTCCGTTCGGCACAGGTTCCGCCGCTTGCGTTTGATCCGATGACCACCTCGTATTTCGTCGCGCGGACCCTGATTGTCGATGGCCCCGGTGGGTTACCGGCGTGGCGCTGCGCGTTATTTGCGTGGATGACCCGTCAAGCGGAAAGCGCCGCGACCTATTTTGAATTGCCGGGCAATGCGGTGGTGGAAGTGGGCACCCAGGTATTGCTGTGACGCGCGGGTTCACGAAAGCAAAAAGGTGCCGGCGTGGATATTTAATAATCACGCCGGCACCTTTTAACTGAGCCGGCTCCCACTACGGTCAGCAGTGAGTGGGGTGGGCGATTTGCGAACGTTCAATCGAATAACGATTGAAGATCTATCTCGTAGATCGATTTCTGGCGCACGCCTTCGGCCGCGAAAACTTCAATTCGTCGCGATTGCGTATAGACCACCCAAGCTTCGAACGAGCCCGTGGCAAGGTAGGCCTCCACCTTATCCTTGAGTTCCTTGATCGAATTTGAAGGCGAAGCGATCTCGATGCATAGCTCCGGTGCTCGGCTAAACGGCGTTTCGTCGCGATGCCCCTGCATGAATTCGGATGAGGCCCACGCGACATCGGCTACCAAGAGCCCAATGGACGTCAGAACGGAAGCTTCAACCATCGCCTGCCCAGAAAGGACTAATAGTCGTTGTGCCAGGCGCCCTTGAATAATTCCACGATAATTGCTCGCTGGACTCATCAGAATTCTTCCCCAGGTATCGAGCTCGATCTTGCCGGGTAGTTTGGCGAATATTGCGGAAGCGCATAACTCCCGATAGCGCTGACCTAGCGCCTCTCCGGTCAATGGTTGGCGGATAATCTCAGGCACAGCGCTCATATTCTTAGGCGCCCCAATTGTGAAACACACGCTGGTAAGTATAGCCGCGACACGTGGGAATTCATCGCCGGAGTTTCGATTATTCGAGCATGAGGCGTACCGACTCGCCGGCACTTCCCATTTTGTATCGGTAGAAAAAGTCGGCGCGGATATTTAATAACCACACCGGCATCTTTTGCGACCTAATAGGCCTGAATCAAAACTTCCGCCGGCACCCCCAGCTTCTCGTGCAATGCGCGAACATGTTCAAGCGACAAACGTCGCTTCCGGCGCAAGATGTCATGCACCCGCTGGCGGGACCCGAGGATCTGCTGCAGATCGGCAGCCGTCATGCCGCGCTGGTCGATCGCGAATTCAATTGCCGCAATCGGGTCGGGCGGTGGCACCGGATGATGTTCAGCCTCGTAGCGGTCAACCATCATCATCAGCAACTCGAACTCGGCCTCCGCGGAAGATCCAGTCTTCGGCGGATTGTCGAAGAACCACGCGACGCGCTTGAGCGCGCGTCGGTAGCCAGGTTCGTTTTTGACTACTTCGATTTCAACGCTTCGTTTTGCCATGTTGCACTTCCGTTCGATCGACCGTCGCTGCATCAACGCGGTCGTATTCGGCGTGGCTGCCAAAGAACTTGATGTATCCGCTTCGAAATCCGTAATTAAATGAAACGATCAATCGATACGTTTTGCCACCGATATCGAACACAACCCGATTATTCGCGACGATTGAGGCTTTCGGAAACTGGCGTTTCACGTCAGCCGGCGATGCCCAATCCGCTCGAATAGCTTCATGGTACCAAGCCCGTAACGCTTCGCGCGCCGCCGCGTGGCGCCGGCCGTACTGTTCAATAGCACTCCGGTTAAAAATCCGCACTGATCGAGTGTGTCACCGAATTGGTGACAACGCAATAACCACGACGGCATCTTTTATCTTTTTTTTCATCGAGCCCAAGTGGTCGGTGCGCCGATACCGCGTCTGTTGTGACACCGGAGTCTCCGTAGTGCCGTTACGTTGACCAATGGATGTATAAGTCGACTGACTATGTCGTTGAGTGCTGCCGCTTCTCCTACGGTTTGCGTATACTCAGTTCCGCGTTCGGAACTTAAGCGGTCACGGACAAATCACTAAATAGAAGAGCATAAATAGCGACCAGGTCGCGGCGATGCGTCGGATCATCAGGAAGGCACTGCCGTCGTCCCGGCGAACGCCGGGACCCAGTCGAATAACTCAATGTTCTGGATTCCGGCCTGCGCCGGAACGACACGGTTAAAGCCCGGCCCCCGTAGGGTGGACGGTATTTCCGCTTGGCTATTTAGTATTGAAACTGTTGAACGAACAATTCGAGACGACGCGCCAGCGATTCGGTACTAAGCAGCTGGCTGTTTTTGGGTCAGCCGCGCGCAACGAATTACGCAACGACAGCGATGTCGATGTACTTGTGGAATTCGAAAGGCTGCCGACGTTCGATAGTTACATGGGACTGAAGTTCTTTCTCGAAGCTCTGTTCGAGAGACGGGTGGATTTGGTAACCCGGGACTCAATAAAACCGCGTATGCGGCAAATTATTGAAAAGGATTTGATAAGCGTCGGGTGATTGGACGTTCTATCTCGAAGACTTTCACGACAGCTCGCGCAAAATCGCCCAGTACACGCAAGGCTTCACTCGCGAAACGTTCCGTAGCGACGGCTTGGTATACGATGCCGTGATCCGCAATTTGGAGATCAAATGGAGCGATTAATTCTTTGCGCCGTGTTGTATGTAATACTCGCTTCGCCAGTAGTTGCGGGGCCGTTAGAGGGGAAAAGGTGCCGGCGTGGATATTTAATAACCACGCCGGCACCTTTTTCGTTTTTCGGTTCTGGAAGTGGACACGCAGATCTTGCAGTGACGCGCGGATTCACACACGCCACACATCGCTAACCCGCCGGCCCTTCAACCTTGTACAGCCGCGCGCCGTTTTCCCACAGGATTTTATGTCGCGTCACCGGATCACAATCTCCTAATCCACTGGTTATCCGCCGCTGAACTTCGTCACCGAATAGGGACGTCGGATGCGGATAATCGGTTTCGAAGAGAATGTTATCGACGCCAACCTTATCGATGAGCCGGCGCGGTGCGGTTTGCTCGAACCAATAGCACGCATACACATTGCGCGCGAAATATTCGGACGGCAGGCGATCAAACTCCGGGCGATCTTCGCTAACTCGATTGCCTACGAATTGATAATCGAGCGCTTCCAACACAAACGGGATCCAACCGATGCCGCTTTCCACCGAGATGAATTTGATCGTGGGATAACGCGCCAGCACGCCGGACATCAGCAAGTCACACAGTTGTCGTCCATTATTCATGAACAGGTCAACCGACAGTTCGGCGAAGGCCGCCATGCGACCATAGGTTTTTATTTTGTCACGGAGCAGGCCGGCTTCCATATTGCCCGAGCCAATGTGGAAGCTAATCGGCAAATCGAGTTCAACCGCGACTTCCCACAACGGGTCCCAATGGCGATCGCCCAACAGCGGTTGGCCAAGGGATTGCGGTTCCCCGGTAAATAAAATGCCGCGATGGCCCATCGTCGCGCAGCGGCGTATTTCGGTAACAGCGGCCGCCACATCCCAAAACGGCGTGGACGTAATCGGCAACAGCCGCCGCGAATCGGCGGCGGCCCATTCGGTTTGCCAGTCGTTATAGACCTTGACGCAGGTCAGCATCAATTCGGGATCGCCCAGGCGTAAGAATTCCTGAGCGCCAAAGCCGCCGACATTGGGGTACATCACCATTGCCCAAATGCCCATATCGTCCATGTACTTCAAGCGTGCGTCGGCATCGAACGCGCCAGGATGCAGGCCCGCGTAATCCTTGGGCGGCGACTTGAAATCGCCAACGCCGGCGGTGGCCGTGAGGCCAACGGGTACCAGGCGATGCTGGCCCAGCCACCACCATTGGCGTCCCGCACTATCGGTTTCGACCCGCGGCGCCGAATCACGCATCCGGGCCGGAACGCGCTTGGACCACAGGTCTGGAACCTCGGTCACATGGGTATCGACATCGATAATTGAATACGCCGGCATCTTGAAATCCTCCGAAGGTCCTACAGAGTATCGATTCAGCCCTTGCTCGTGGCCGCAGAGTTGTTACGCTCTACCTCTATCCTCACAAGATGGTGCCCGGCATGCAATACGATCTCGTCATTAAAAACGGCATGGTGGTGGATGGGTCTGGCGCGCCGGCCTATCCGGCGGACGTTGGCGTGGCCAACGGCAAGATCGCGACCATCGGGCGTATCAGCGGTCAGGCCACGCGCAAGATCGACGCCGAGGGCCACGTGATTTCGCCTGGCTTTGTCGACGGCCACACCCATATGGATGCGCAGATCTTCTGGGATCCGATGGGGTCATCGTCGTGTTACCACGGCGTGACCACCGTCATCATGGGCAACTGCGGATTCACGTTGGCGCCGTGCGCCGCGCGCGATGCGGACTTCGTGTTTCGTAACCTGGAACGGGCCGAAGATCTGCCGCGTGAAGCGATGTTGGCGGGGATCGATTGGCGCTGGGAAACCTTTCCGGAATTTCTCGATGTGATCGATAGTTTGCCGAAGGGCATCAACTACGGCGGCTATATCGGGCACTCGGCGCTGCGGACTTACGTGATGCGCGAACGGGCGTTTACCGAGCAGGCCACTGACGACGAGTTGCGCCGCATGCGGCATGAAGTACAAACGGCGGTGCGCGCCGGCGCCATCGGCTTCTCGACCTCACGCACCTACAATCATGTGACCTCCGATGATCGACCGGTGGCGAGCCGGGTCGCGGACTGGGACGAAGTGCGGTCCTTGGTTAACGCGATGGGCGAAACAGGCGCCGGGATCTTCGAGATCGCGAGTGAAACCCCCGGTCGTAGGCCGGATCGGCAACAGGATTATTTTGATCGGCTCACGCAATTGACCGTCGAATCCGGACGACCGCTGACCTATGGCATGTTCAGCACGCGCATTGCGCCCGATATTTGGCGGCCGTTTTACGAAGTGGCCAATCAAGCAGCGAAGGCCGGCGGTCGAATTTTCGTGCAATGTCATAGTCGCGCACTTTCAACCCTGATGTCGTTCGAGACGTATACCGCGTTTGATAACTGGGACGTATGGCGCGAGCTGCGCGCCAAGCCGCTCGCCGAACAGAAAGTCCTGCTCAAAGATCCAGAATGGCGCCGCCGCTTGCTCGAAGTCGCGACCAGGCCGTACGACGGACCCGAGATCGTGGGCGCGGAAGCGCGGCCGCCAGAGTGGGATTGGGTGTGGCTGTTCAACGGCATCGGTGACGAAGTGCGGATGGATGAAGTCGGCAAGCAGCGTGGTGTGCATCCGGTCGAAGCCATGATCGACATCGCGCTCGAACGCGATTTCAAAGTGTTTTTCCGCCAGCCGCTGGCGAATGAAGATCAGGACCACGCGCTCGAGATGATGCGGCACCCGCGCAGTGTCGTGACTTTTTCGGACTCCGGCGCGCATGTCGCGCAAATCATGGATTCGTCATTGCAGACCCACATCATGAGTCATTGGGTGCGGGAGAAGCATGAATTCTCGCTCGAAGCCGCGGTGCGCCTGGTGACTTACGACACCGCCACTGCGTGGGGGCTGCATGATCGCGGCTTGCTGCGCGAAGGCATGAATGCCGACTTGCTGGTTTTCGATCCGGCGACGATTGGGCCGCTGATGCCAGAAGTCGTGCACGACTTGCCGGCCGGTGCGAAACGCTTGTTGCAAAAATCGCGCGGCATTCACTACACCGTGGTCAATGGGAAAGTTATCCTGGAAGGCACTCGACCGACGGGTGAACTGCCGGGGCGTCTCGCGCGGGGGCCGCTGGCAGCACGCGCTACTTAAGCACAGCCGAATTAGCGGCGCGCGGACCGACCTATGGCGGTTGGTCCGCGTCCGCGCCACATTCATCGTCGCCCAGGGCGCGCTGACCGTGGCGCCAGCTAACGCTGCCTTCCATGGCGTAAAACGCCACGAGACCGGGCACGCCGAGCAAGAGATCACGACCCCGTTTCAACAGGGAAAGGGCGAGACCGGTTTCGGTGTCGAGCCCTAACATGACGCCGAGCGCGACATAGCTTCCCTCCTGCACGCCGAGCGCGCCAGGCACGAAGAACACCACCGTCCGCACCGCATAAACCAAGCTCTCGAGCACCGCGGCGTCGGCGAGAATCAGTGGGTGTCCCAAAAATTTAAGGGCAATCCAGATCTCGACGACCCCCACCAGCCAGGCTGCTAAGTGATAAGCGCAGGAGGCAAGGCATGCCCGCCGATCGCGATAAATCGAGCGCAGACTTTCGTGCACGGCGGCTATGCTAGACGTCATCGGCCAGTCCAAGGAGGCCACGAGTCTTTCCGGCAGCCGTGAAACTAATCGCGACAGGCCATGCGTTTGCGCCATCACGAATCCCATCAGTCCGAGTGCGGCCACGACCAGCGCACTCAGCGCCCAGTAAGCACCGTTTTGCGTTGGATGGAATGCAATCAGCAGGCTAAGACCGAGCACGGTGAACGCGAGCTGGGCGAGGAGTTCAGTCGTGACATCGACGACCACGCCGGCGGTCGCCGCCGTTCCCGTGACGCCATGTAAGACCAATACGCGCGCGCCCACCAACTCGCTCGCGATCGGGATCACCAGCACGTCGCTGACCGCATCCCGAATAAAGCGCGCCCAGCCGAACATGACAACCGACGGTCGCCGTGACCCCGGCGTTACCCGCCACCAAGCGGCGGCGCACAGCACCACCGAGAACACGTGCACGCCGGTGATGGTGAGCAAACCGCGCCAGCCGACAGTTGCGACGGCGGCGCTGATCGAATCGAAACCCACCCAACGCAGAAGCCCGATCAACAACAGGCCGCCACCCAGCGCCAGCGCCGTTTTCCATTTCATTACGCGAGGGAAGCGAGTGCGCTAAACGAAATGCGTTCGACGCCAGCGCGTTCCAAACGCGAACGGAGGAGTGGATCGGCCAGCGCCGCGTATTCTTCGATGCATAAATACGTCGCGGGAAGATTGTCCGGTCCACTCCATCGCGCAGTCGCCGGGTGGCAATAAAGTTCGGATACCCCATCCGGTAATTCATCGAGATAGCGACTGACTCGCGCCGCGGTCATGCGGCCGCTGTCATGCAGACCGAACAGTTGCGCGTTGCTCGTGATCCCCGCCGCGCGCAGACGCGCACGCATCCCCGTTAAACGGGTGATCGGAAACACGCCACCGAACCAGCGCTGCCAGAAATGATCGCGTTGCGCGCGGTGCGACGGACCAAAGGGTTCGTACGGCACACGCACGGCGCTGATTCGATACTCGCGCGCGAACTCTATCAAGAGGCCCACGATCGTTGGATGTTGATGAAAATGATGGTGGCCATTGACATGATCGAGCGCTAAGCCGGTGGCGCGAAATAATTCGAATTGCGCGCGCATTTCCGCCGCGAGCTGACGCTGAAGCCGGCGCGAGAAAAAAAGCCGCACGCCGAAGCGCGTGGGATCTTTGTGAAAGCGCCCATCGGCGCCGACGAGATCGGGGATCTGCGTCGGCGGCAGCGCCGGAATTCCGTCGACAAAAACCAGATGCAGTCCGACGCCGAGCGCCGGTAGCCGGCGCGCGCGCGCGACGGCGTCAGCGGTGGCAGGCGCGGTTACCATCAAACTCGCCGCGGTCAAGATCCCGCGCGTGTGTGCGAGTTCCACCGCTTCATTGACCGCGGTCGCTAGACCGAAGTCATCGGCGGTCGCGATCAAGCGTTTCACGGCGAATTGGGGTCGCGCATCCGCATGCTTCGTCCCTCACCGCCGATTAGCACATGCTCACCCCAGTGCATGGTGCGCGAGGTGAAGCTCACGAGCCAGATCCCAAAACCTAAACATTCGCGCACCGGGACCAACCACGCCGCATGGGTTCTCGGCACGCGAAAACGCGCACGCACGGTGAAGTGCAAGGCATAACGCAAAGTCCACACTAGGCTCGCGAGAACCAGGCCCGACAGCCGCGCGCCGGGGCCGCACAGCAGTAAGGTGGGTGGCAGCGCGAACATCACCACCGCCAAGGCGTGATCGCGCGGCCGGCACGCGCGCACGGTTCGCATCCAGCGTAATTCGTGTTTGACGAGACTGGGTAGGCTCGGTTCGGCGACCACGGTGGCGACGACCCGGGGCGCGAGCACGACCTTGTAACCTGCTTCGACCAAACGCTGGCCGAACACATCGTCTTGCGCCACCGCCGAGGCGAGCGCTTCGAGACCGCCGATGGCGGCCAGGCTTTGACGCGTAACGCCGATCGCGGCGCCATAACAGATGTCCATTTCGCGTCGACTTAAATCGACAAAGGCGGACGGCAGAAACCAGTCATTGATGTGCATCGCGCCCAAGGCCGACGATAGGCCTGGCTGCGGCAGCGCGTGATACGCACAGGTCACGCCACCGACGGCGGGATCACGCAGTGGCTCGACGACCACGCTCAGAAAATTCGGATCAACTTCAACGTCGCTATCGAGCATCAGAATGACATCGTGCTTTACGGCACGAATCATATTGGCGAGGTTGCACATCTTGGGATTCGTGCCGGCGCGGCGACCATCGATCACCAAGGCGGTATCGAGCGTCGGAAATTCAGCAATCAGTCGTTCGATCACGGCACGACCGGCGTCGTCTGCGCTATGCAGGCCGAATACGATTTGGAACTGTGGATAGCGTTGCCGGCAAAACGACCGCAGACATTCATACAACCCGGGCGGTGCGCCGTAGACCGGCGCCATGATCGTGACGGGCGGTCGGAAATCGCCGACGCCATGCCGTCGTTCGCGGAAGCGCCACACCTGCCATAACGCAAGGCTGAAATAAACAATGGTGGCAACGCCGAGCAAATGACCGATGATTTGCGACAAGGCGGATGGAAAGTACAAGTTCACGTGCCTGGTCTGTGTGATCTGGAAGTCGCGGCCGACGATTAGCGAGGAGTCTAAACTATAGCAACGGCCGCAGCTAATCGGACCTCATTCGCGAAATGCGTTTGCGAAGTTTGGCGCATTTGTATGCCGGGTGGGAGCCGCTTTGAGCTTCGAATCTTCCGGAAATATCTTTCGCGGCTAAAGCCGCTCCCACAAAATGGTGGTGTCGAATTATCAAAGTCTAGCGCAACTTTGGCGGAGCGGTCGCTGCACGTGGCGCGATTGCAGCGGTGCTAGTCTGCGCGACGGTCTCGACGCCACCACCCAGGGCCTTGAACACCGCGACGGTATCGGTGGCGGCGGTTCCCTTCGAGACGGCCAAATCGAGTTCCGAGCGCGCCAGTTCGCGCTCGGCGTCGAGCACTTCGAGGAACGAGGCGACACCAGATTCGTAGCGGCGGTGCGCGAGATGCGCAGCTTCGCGTAAATCGGTCACCGCGAGCGTGAGGCCCGTGCGGCGGCGCTCTTCTTCAACCAGGCGAGTCAGCGCGATTTCAGTTTCGTGGAGCGCGGTGAGGACGGTTTTTTCATATTCCGCGAGCGCCGCGTCGATCTGTGCATCGCTGCGATCGACCGCCGCATGTCGGCTGCCGCTGTCGAATAATGGCGCGAGAAGTTTGCCGTCCAGCATCCACGATTCGGCGGCAGTCGCGAATAACCCGTCGAGGCCGGTATTACGCAAACCAAAAAACGCGCCGAGCGAAATGCTGGGATAGAGATCCGCGATGGCCGCGCCCTTGAGCGCGGTCGCCGCCGCGAGCAAGCGTTCGGCACGCTGGATATCCGGTCGACTACGGATGACGGCAGCGGGGTTCAACAAGATCTGCGGCGTGGGCCGTGTGTCGCTCGCCACAGTCGCGTGCAGGCGCGCCGTCAGTTCGCCGGGCGGCAGCGCCAGCAATAATTCAAGCTGACGCTCAGCGACCACGCGCGCGGCGCGCAGATTCGGCACGTTGGCGGCGGCGGCCCCGACCGCCGCACGCACTCGTAGCATGTCGTGTTTGGTGCCAACCCCCGCGGCCACGAGTTTTTCGGTGAGACGCAAGGTTTCGCGCAGCACATGCACCGTGTTGTCCACGATCAGCAATTGCGCATCGAGGCTGCGCAGTGCCCAATAACCGCGCGCCACTTCGGCGCTTAACGACGCGAGCACCGCTTGGCGTTCATCCAGCGTGGCTTGCAACGTCGCGTCCGCGGCTTCCAGGCGCCGCCGTTGCCGTCCGAACAGATCAATTTCCCATTGCGCGTCGAAGCCAATTTCATACAGGGAGAACTTGATGCCTTCAGCGAGCCCCGGGAACGGATTTTCCTGACGGCTGGCGCCGATCTCGCCTTGCAGCTTGGGTCCGCTGCCCGCCGCGACACCGCGGCGCTCGGCGCGCGCCGCCGCGATCCGCGCGGCCGCCGTTCTGACATCGAAATTCTCCGTACGCGCGCGCGCCACGAGATCGGTTAGCGTGTCGTCACCAAATAAGGTCCACCACCTCGCCAGTTGATTGGCGTCCTCGGTCGAAACAATTTTTTGATTGTCCGTGACCTGCCAATGCGTGGGGGTTGGCACGGCCGGCTTCTGATAATTCGGGCCAACGGCGCACGCCGTCACGAGGCTCACCACCAGTAATCCGCCAGCTTTACTTGCCATGCTGGATCCGCCAATGGAGTTCTACCGCGCGGTTCACGAGGCGATCCTTGTCACGGGTCGTGAGATTGGCCTTAAGGCCAAGCAGGCACCGCACATGCTCGTCGCCCATCAGCAGACCGATGAATACGCGCGCCGCTTCGTCAACGTCCTCGAACGCGAGACTGGTGGTGGATTCGAATTTACCAAGGTACTTGGCGACGCGCGCGATGATCGGCGCCGGCGCGCTGCGATAAGCGAGCTTTCCGAGTTCCGGAAAGGACGTTTGTTCGGCAATGATTAATCGAAAGAGACGCAAGGATTCCGGGGCGTAGATCAGATCCACGCAGGCGCGCGCGATCAGGCGCAAGCCCTCGCGCAGATCAGAAGCGCTGGCGTCGATGCGTTCGAGAGCCAGCAACGATCGTTCACATTGGCGCGCGACCACCGCTTCAAATAACGCGGGTTTGCTCTCGAAGTAGTTATAGAGCGTCGGTTTCGAGACTGGCGCGGCCTCGGCGATCGCATCGACACTGACGTTGCTATAACCCTGGCTCAGAAACATCCGAGTCGCAGCTTGCAGAATGGATTCTCGTTTGGCGTCGCTGAGCTGAGTCATGCGGGTCGGGACTTGCGTGCTGGCAGGGGCGCCACTATCCTACACTACACAGTTTAGTTCAATGTTTTCTCCATGCATCCGGTGCTGCGCCTACTAACGATTCTGTTTGTGTTTGTCAGCATGGCCACTTGCGGTTATGGCGGCATGCATTATTGGCGGACTTATGTCCGGCCGTTTGAGACCACCGACAACGCCTACGTCCGCGCGCACATGACCCAGGTGAGTCCCAAAGCCACGGGCTATGTTCAAGCCGTGCACTTTAACGACAACCAAGCGGTGCATGCTGGCGAGGTGCTGGTGACGATCGATGACGCCGAGTATCGCGCCCGTGTCGCGCAGGCGGAGGCGCAGGCCGGCGCCTCCGCGGCGAAAATAAATTCGCTGCAAGCCGAGCGTGCGGTGCAAGCAGCGCGGGTCGCGCAACAGAGCGCGACCATTGCGTCGGCAAGCGCCGATCAAGAACGCGCGGCTAAGGATTTAAAGCGCGTCGATGAATTGGTCGCGGACGGCGCAGTGTCCGCGCAGTCGCGCGACGCCGCGGATGCGACGTCCAAGCAAGCAGTTGCTCACGTCGCGCAAAGCCGATCCGCGCATGTCGAAGCCGAGAGTCAGCTGTTGGCGTTGGCCGCACAAATTGCCGAAGCACAAGCCGCGTTCAAAGTGGCGGAGGCGGCGCTCACCGTCGCCAAGGTCGATCTCGCGAATACGCAAATCGTGGCGCCGCTGTCCGGCACGATTGGAAACCGCAGCGTGCAAGTGGGACAGATGGTGCAACCCGGGGCGGTGCTCGCGTATCTCATTCCGAGCCGTGAGTTTTTCGTTGAAGCCAATTTCAAAGAGACGCAAATTGAAGATATGCGGGTCGGTCAGCCCGTCAAAATTACCATTGACGCCTATCCGCAAACGCACTTTACCGGCAAGATTGACAGCACGGCACCCGCCAGCGGCGCTGAATTCAGCCTCCTGCCGCCCGAGAATGCAACCGGGAACTTCACGAAAATCGTGCGTCGCGTGCCAGTCAAGATCGCGTTCGATGAGGCGACGGATTTTTCGCGTCTGAAGCCCGGCTTGTCCACCGTCGTCAAGGTGCGCGTGCGCTAAGTGCTTAGAGCGTTGGCTAGTGTGGGTCCCGCAATGGATCTTAATAAATTGGCGCGTTTCTATTGTGGGAGCCGCTTTGAGCTTCGAATCTTTACTGAAATGACCCATTCGCCGCTAAAGCGGCTCCCACAAAGTGTAGCCAGCAGCGTGCGAATTATACGGGTCCGGTGCGGGACAGTGCATTAGTGCCTAGCACCGCGCCCGATCACGAACTGACGTTCACCGATTGGGTGGGCTTCATCGCCATGGTGGTCGGGATCTTCATGGCGATTCTCGACATTCAAATAGTTTCGAGTTCGCTACAACAAATTCAGGCCGGTTTGTCGGCCACGCGCGACGAAATTACCTGGGTTCAGACGTCTTATCTAATCGCGGAAGTAGTCGTCATTCCACTCTCCGGGTGGCTGACGCGGGCATTCTCGACGCGCTATCTCTTCACGCTCGCTGCCGCTGGCTTCACGTTGACCAGCGTGCTCTGCGCAGCGGCATGGAGCCTGCCTTCGATGGTGGTATTCAGAACGCTGCAAGGGTTATCGGGCGGCGTCATGATCCCGATGGTTTTCTCCGTGATCTTCACGCTTTTTCCGGCGCGTCTGCAGACGCCAATGACGGTGGTCGTCGGGCTGGTCGTCACCATCGCCCCGACCGCCGGCCCGGTACTGGGCGGCTATCTCACCCAAGCATTCTCGTGGCACGCCTTGTTTTTGATCAACCTCGCGCCTGGATTTTTAGTCGGGTTGTGCGCGCTGCTCTTCGTGCGCGTTGACAAGCCAGAATGGGGACTGCTCAGGCGCGTCGATTTCCTTGGCGCGCTCTACATCATGGTCTTTCTCGGTAGCTTGCAATACGTGCTCGAAGAAGGCGTGCGTAAGGAATGGTTTGATAGCCGAGAGATTATTTTCTTTGCGATGCTTGCGGCGCTCGGCGGCGTGGCGATGCTGGTTCGTGAGCTTAGAATCGCCGAGCCAATTGTCGATCTGCGCGCCTTTCGCGACGCCAATTTTGCGGTTGGCTGTTTATTCTGCTTCGTCCTCGGCATCGGTCTCTACACTGTGCTGTACCTGCTCCCGGTCTATCTCGCCAACGTCAAAGGACTAAACAGCTTGCAGATTGGACAGTACGTCATGGTCACGGGCATCTTCCAATTCGCGTCGGCGTTTTGCGCGGGCATCGTCTCGAAATGGATGGACTCGCGAGTCATGTTGGCGATGGGGCTCGCACTCTATGGCTGCGGCGCCTGGCTCAACGGCGAAATGAATTACGACTGGGGCTTTTGGGAGTTCTTCTGGCCGCAGGCGCTGCGCGGATTTTCGATGATGTTCATGTTTTTGCCGGTCAATGCGCTGGCCTTGGGTACGTTGCCGCCCGAGGAAGTGAACAACGCGAGTGGGCTGTATAACTTGATGCGTAACCTGGGCGGCGCCATCGGCCTCGCGGTGGCGAATACGTTAATCGTGCGCTGGCAGAAGCAGCACTACGCCACGCTGCGCGAGCATATTACGGGCAGCGATCTCGGGGTCATGCACATGTGGCAGACACTGTCCGCCAACGCCGCCCATCGCCTAAGTCCGGATGCCCACGTCGCAGGCTTGACTCAACTCTCGCAACTCGCGTGGCGCGAGGCGGATATCATCACCACCAATCAAGTATTCCAATTGCTTGCGTTAATTTTCTTCGGCAGTTTATTGTTGATGCCGCTGGTGAAGAAGGTTGGGATCTCGGGCGCCGGCGCGGGGCATTGAGCGCACGCGTATCCCGCGCGTCTGCGTTATAGACCCGTGAATTGCCCAAGCACACCCAGCGCCGCCGCCGCGCCCAATACGAGCATGACATTGACCTTGTAGCGCTGCAGCGCGAGGAAAGCGGCAATCGCGATCGCGGTTGCGAATAAGTTTAGGGTGCCGTGCCACAGCACATGCCGCGCAAAAAACAGCGCGAGGCTTAGGATCACACCGACCACCGCCGCGGTTACCGCGGTGAGCGGCGCGGTGAATTTCGCTTCGTTGCGCGTGGATTCGATCAGCGGTCCGCCCGCTAAGATAAAGATGAACGACGGCAGAAACGTAAACCACGTGACCACTGTCGCGGCGATGATCCCGGATAGCAGCGGCGAACTCGTCGCCAGCGGACCGCTTTCGTAGCCGGCGATAAATCCAACAAACGTCACCACCATGATTAACGGACCAGGCGTGGTTTCACCGAGCGCGAGACCGTCGATCATTTGGGCGCCACTCAGCCAGCCGTAGTGCAACACCGCGCCCTGATACACATAGGGCAGCACGGCATACGCGCCGCCAAAGGTCAGTAATGCTGCTTTGGTGAAGAACCACGCCAGTTGCGCATACTGCGTGTTCCAACCTTCGAGTTTGACGAGTAGCGCCATCGGCGCGAACCACAGCGCCGCGCCGACCCCTACTACCAGCAGCAGAGTGCGCAGGCGATAACGGGTGTGCGCCACGCGCGGGGTATCGTCGTCGATTAAGGCGTGACCGACAGCGCTCGCACGCCGTGCATGGGCGGCACTGGTGACGAATAGCGTCGGCGCCAATTTTCCGCAGATCGCGCCGAAGGCCATCGCGGCGCCAATGATGTAAGGAAACGGGGCCTGCAACACCGCGATCGCGATGAAAGCCGCGACCGCGATCGCCCACAGGGCGACGTTGGTCAACGCGCGGCTGCCGATGCGGTACGCGGCATGCACCACCAAGGCGACCACGGCGGGTTTCAGTCCGGCAAAAATTCCAGCGACTAGCGGCAGGGTTCCAAATCGCACATAGACCCAGGACAGGCCGACCAAGATGAACCATGAAGGCAGGACGAATAGCGCACCTGCCGTGATGCCGCCCCAGGTGCGGTGCATGAGCCAGCCGATGTAGGTCGCCAGTTGTTGCGCTTCCGGACCGGGGAGCAGCATGCAGTAATTCAGGGCGTGCAGAAAACGCCCTTCGGAAATCCAACGCCGCTCGTCGACCAACTCACGATGCATAATCGCGATCTGCCCGGCAGGGCCACCGAAGCTAATAAATCCCAGTCGCAGCCAATACCAAAACGCAGTCCAGTAGCTGACGGCGGTCGGCACGGTGGTGGTAGTGGGTTGTGGCAGGTTCATTAATCAGTGCGCTGTCCCACACCGAACTTGCATAATTCGCGCACTGTTGGCGGCGCCCTGTGGGAGCGGCTTTAGCCGCGAAGGGGCCTTTCTCAGCAAGGATTCGCCGCTAAAGCGGCTCCCACCAAGATGCGCCAGTGGCGGCTCGATTCGCGCACTGTTGGCGGCGGCGCCCTGTGGGAGCGGCTTCAGCCGCGAAGGGGCAGTCACGAGTTAAGAGTTAATGCTCGCCGTGAGTTCCGGTCGTTGATTCAATGTCTGATACACCACGCAATAACGTTCAGTCAGGCGTAACAGCGTCGCCAATTGCTCGGCACTTGCATCGGTATCCAAATCGAAATGCAATCGAATGCGCTGAAAGCCGACGGGCGCCTCCTTGGCGACGCCCAGGGTGCCGCGAAAATCGAGATCGCCTTCGGCTTTTACGGTGGCCGCGCGCAGCTCGATGCCGAGCGCGGTCGACACCGCGCCGAGAGTGACACCGGCGCAGGCGACCAACGCTTCAAGCAACATGTCGCCGGAACAAGCAGCGAGTCCGTTACCGCCGGTCGCGGGATGTAGCCCGGCTTCGACCAGTGCTTTGCCCGTCTCGACTCGACAGGTCACGCCGGCGCCCACCTGCCCTTCGGCACGGAGCGTAATCAGCGCGCCTTCCGGCGCTTGACGATAACGCTCTTTCAACGGGGCTTGAATGGCTTTGAGTTCATCGGCGTTCATCGGTTAGCTCCTTGTACACAGGCCGCGAAAGTGCGGGGGTTGTCATGCTATCGCATCTCATCAACGGGGTCGCAAGTCATGCGCCAACGGATCTATCTCAACGCCTTTCATATGAATTGCGTGGTCCATCACTCGGCCGGGCTGTGGCCGCATCCGCGCGACAAAATGCATCGCTATAACGATCTCGAGACCTGGATTGAACTCGCGCAATTGCTCGAACGCGGCCGCTTTGATGCATTGTTCTTGGCCGATGTGGTGGGCGTTTACGACGTGTTTCAAGGCTCGCGCGATGCCGCCATACGCGCCGCCACCCAAGTGCCGGTGAACGACCCCGCCCTGCTGACCCCACACTCGTGCACGCGGATGAGTATTTAGAAGTGATGTATAAATTGCTCGAAGGCAGTTGGGAAGACGATGCCGTGGTTAAGGATCGCGCGGTCAGGCCTTCGCCGCGCAACACGCCGAGTGCATTTTCGTGGTGGGACCGAGTCCGCAAGTGGTCGGACAATATGCGCGCGACATCCGCGATAAGGCCCGTGCGCAAGGCCGCGTGCCGGCGAACATCAAGATCATGGCGTTCATCAAAGTGATCACGGGGCCAACTGCCGCTGCCGCGCGTCAGAAGCTCGAGGAATTCTCGATCTACATCAGTTACGACGGCGCGCTCGCCAATGGACCATGCGCGATCTCGCGACCTATGTCGGGCTCGGCGGCGCGCGACCGGTGATTGTCGGTGATTACGCGCAGATAGCGGATCGACTTCAGACCTGGCTTGATGTGGGCGTCGACGGTTTTAATCTCGCGTACGGCATCACTCCCGGCTCGTTCGAAGACTTCATCGACGGCGTAGTGCCCCTCCTGCAGGCGCGCGGACTCATGCAAACCGAATACGCGCCGGGGACTTATCGCGAGAAGCTCTATGGCACAGGGCAGGCGCGATTATTGCCAGACCATCCGGGGACGCGCTACCGGCATGTTCGGTAAGCCGTCGTTCAAGCCCTACCAGTTGTGGTGTCCCGCGAGGTACTTTAATAAATCGACGCGTTGACATTGTGGGAGCGGCTTTAGCCGCGAATCATTAGAAAACCGAATTGAAGATTCGAAGCTCAAAGCGGCTCCCACAAAGCTCGGCTACTAGCGGTGGAATTATGCAGATTCGTTGTTGGACAACACACTAGCTAAAACCCCCCGCACGCCGTAATCTCTGCTCGACACCACAGCAACGCGGGGGACCCGATGAAGTTTTCACTGGTCTACGAATTACAAATGCCCAAACCCTGGGGACCGACCACCGAGCGCGACATTTACATGCAAGCGCTCGAACAGATCAAACTTGCGGACGAGATGGGTTTCGACATCGTGTGGAATGTCGAACATCACTTTCTGACTGAATATTCGCATTCGTCCGCGCCCGAAGTCTTCTTGAGCGCGGTGGCGCAACACACGAAAAATATCCGGATTGGACACGGCGTGGTGTTGCTGCCGTTTAATTACAACCATCCGATTAGAGCAGCGGAAAAAGTCGCGGCGTTGGACATCATGTCCAATGGCCGCGTTGAATTTGGTTCGGGCCGCTCGACCACCGCGATTGAACTCGGCGGCTTTGGCGTGAATCCGGATGAATCGCGCGAGCAATGGGAGGAAGGACTCGAAGTCGTGCTCAAAGCGTGGCAGGACGCGCCGCTCAAGCATCAAGGTAAGCATCTCACGATTCCGGAACGCGAGGTGTGGCCGAAACCCATCCAAAAACCTCACCCACCATTATGGATGGCGGGCACGGCGCCCGATACGTTTCGCGTGGCCGGCAACAAGGGACTAGGCGTGCTGTGTTTTCAACTGGCGCCCGATGGCGTCATCCAAGCCGTCAAGACCTATCGTGCGGCGATCAAAGACGCCAGGCCAGTCGGCAAGTTTATCAATAACCAATTTGCGTCGCTCGCGATGACCCTGTGCGGACACGATCGCGAAACCGTCACGCAGGGCGTCGAGGCTGCGCGCTGGTTTCTGCAAAAGGTCGTCGAAATCCTAATCGGGCTTAGAAATACCGAAACCAATTCCTACGCCTATCTCAAGGATATGATCGACATGGCGCATCAGCCCAAGGACGCGAGCTTCGCGGATCTGGATGCCCATCCGTTCATCATTGCCGGCGATCCGGACAAATGCATTCGCAAACTCGAAGTCATGGAGACCTACGGCATGGATCAAATCATCTGCTTTTCGCAGATGGGCCGCATTCCGCACGCGCGCGTCATGGACTCGATTCGACTCTACGGCACCGAGATCATTCCGCACTTCAGGCGTCAAGCGGCGAGTGCTCCGAAGCAGGCGCTCGCGGGTTAGTCAGGGCGGCCATCCATCCCCTCACCCCAGCCCTCTCCCGCGAGGGGAGAGGGGGAAAAGATCGCCTCGTTACCTTCCCATCCCCGCTTGCGCGATGGGTGAGGGGGAACGATTGTTTCGCTACGTTCGCGGCGACAGGAACTGCAGCGAACTAATTATTCGTGGCGCAGCGCGTCGATCGGATTAAGACGCGCGGCTTTGCGCGCCGGATAAAATCCGAACACCACACCCACTACACCGGAGAAGAGCAGTGCGAGCACGATGATTCCGGGCTCGAGCACGAACGGCACGCCGAGCGCGTGCGCCAACACCAGCGAACCCAATACCGCGACCACAATGCCGAGCACCCCGCCGAGCGCGGAGAGGACTACTGCTTCGACCAAAAATTGCAACAGCACTTCGTGCTCGAGCGCGCCGATGGCGAGCCGGATGCCGATCTCGCGCGTGCGTTCGGTGACCGACACCAACATGATGTTCATGATCCCGATGCCGCCGACCAGTAAACTCACGGCGCCTACTGCCCCGAGCAAGCCCGTTAACGTGCGCGTGGTGCCGGCCATGGTGGCCATGATCTCTTTCATATCCATGATCGAGAAATTATTCTCCTCGATTTTGGCGAGATGACGACGTTCACGGAGTAGTCGTTCGAGGTCCGTACGTACGCGATCAGTGTCAGCGGCGTCGCGGACCGAGAGCTGTAGCAGCCGGATGTCTTGATTACCGACAATGCGCCGCTGCAGCGTGCGTAAGGGCACGATGACCAGATCATCTTGATCGGCGCCCATCGTGCTCTGCCCCTTGGCGACGAGCACGCCAATAATTTCGCAGGCCAGTTTGTTCAGACGTAGCGTCCCGGCTAGCGGGTCCTGCGCGCCGAATAACTGGCGTTTGACGCTCGCGCCGAGGATACACACGGCGCGCCCAGCGCGGAGTTCCGCGTCATTGAACACGCGCCCACTGGCGAGTGACCAGGCGCGGACGGTGAAAAACGCGTTATCGGCGCCGGTGACCGTGGTGGCCCAATTCGCGTTGCCCGCGATGGCGGTGGCAGATTGTGAGTTTGTCGGCGCCACCGCGACGATATTCGGAATTTCGCGAGTGATTGCCGCGGCATCGTTAACGGTGAAGGCAGGCGCCGTCGACGTCATGCCGGGCCCCATGCGCTGGCCGGGTCGGACAATCAACATATTACTGCCGAGGCTGCCGATCTGGTCCTTGACCTGTAAGGTCGCGCCGGTGCCGAGGGTGACGATGACGATCACCGCGGCGACGCCGATAACAATGCCGAGCACGGTCAGAAACGAGCGCAACATATTGCGTCTGATCTCGCGCAGGCCGAGCAGCAGGGCATTCCACAACATCATGCGCCGCGCGCCGCCGCGCTGGATTCGAGCTGGCCATCGCGAAAACTTAAGATGCGTGACGCATACGCCGCCATTTCCGCTTCGTGCGTGACCATGACCACGGTGATGCCACGGGTCTGATTCAGATCGCGTAGCAGGTGCATGATGTCGTGACTACGCACCGTATCCAAATTACCCGTAGGCTCATCGGCTAACAGAACGGTCGGCAGACTGACCAACGCGCGAGCGATCGCTACGCGTTGCTGTTGGCCGCCCGAGAGTTCATTGGGGGTGTGTGTTTCCCAGCCCGTAAGGCCGACCGTGGCAAGTGCCTCGGCGGCGCGCTGATGACGTTCGCGTGGTCCAACCCGTCGGTAGAGCAATGGCAATTCGACATTCTCGAGCGCGGAGGTGCGCGCCAACAAATTGAAACCTTGAAACACGAAACCCAAATAATGCCGGCGGAGAGTCGCTCGCGCATCGCGATCAAGGGTTTCGACCGCCGTGCCGGAAAAGCGATACGAGCCAGCGCTCGGGACATCGAGGCAGCCCAGGATGTTCATCGCGGTCGATTTTCCCGAACCGCTCGGGCCCATGAAGGCGACGAATTCACCGGCATCAATCGTCAGATCGACCCCGCGTAGCGCGGCAACTGCGGCCGTGCCCGTGCCATAAATTTTGCTTAAGGTCCGGAATTCGATCAGCGGCGAACCGGCACCACCAGCGTCAGGATTCGGGTGGACCATGACTGTCGATTAGTACGACGGACCCTGCGGTTAGTTCGCCGTCCGTGATCTCGGTTTGCGTGCGATCGGTCGCGCCAGTTTTAACCGCTAGCGCGAGGGGTTGACCGTCGCGCAATACCCAAACACGCGCACCCTGCGTGGTGTCAGCGACGTCGCGCTTGGCGACTGGCGGCGGTCGCCACATTAAACGACCGACGAGGCTGGAATTTGAATCGTTACTCGCAGGCTCTCGTGTCGGTGGGACGAAGCGAAGTGCTGCGTTCGGAACGCGTAACACATCGGCGCTGTGCTTGACCGTGATCTCGGCAGTCACCGTCATGCCTGGCCGTAGCAGCAGCGCTGAGTTATCGACCGTGAGCAGCGTTTCATAGGTCACGACATTGTCCACGGTTTGCGGCACGAATCGCACCAGTGTGATCACTGCCGGGAACCTTATATTCGGATATGCGTCGACGATGAATTCGGCCGGTTGCCCACTGGCGACTTGTCCGACATCGGCCTCGTCGACTTGGACATGCAGTTCCATTTGCGTGAGGTTCTCGGCCAACGTGAACAGCACCGGCGTTTGCAGCGCGGCGACGACGGTTTGCCCGGGCTCGACCTGTCGTTTAAGTACGATGCCGCTGATGGGTGCATGGATCACTGCTTTCTCGAGCAAACGTTGATCGTAGTCGAGCTGCGCGCGCGCTTGGTTAACTTGGGCTAACGCCACGGTCACCCCCGCGGCCGCCCGATCACGCGCGGCGCGCAAGGTGTCGTGATCTTCCATCGAACTTAAACGTCGTTCGATGAGTTTGTCCGCGCGTTCGAGTTTGCGCGCGGTCTCGGTGACCGTTGCTCGCGCGTCCGTGACGCGCGCTTCGGCTAGCTCCAACGCCGCGCGCGACTGACGTTCCTTGGCCGCGAGCTGCGTGGCATCCAGACGCGCCAGGATCTGACCAGCCTCGACGCGATCGTTAAAATCGACAAACACTTTCTCGACCGTGCCCGATACTTCGGTTCCGACATCGACTTGGGTCACTGGTTGTAACGTGCCGGTCGCCGTCACCTTCACGGTGAGCGGACCGCGCGTCGCCTGCGCGGTGTCGTAACGGATGGCTGGTGGTGGCTGCGTCTGGTGCGTGCGAATGGCGTACGTGGCAGCGGCCAACGCCAGCCCTATCGCGACCCCGATCGCGGATCGCCGCCTGCGCGCCGCATTGCGTGCGCCGTCAAGTCGCGCGACGAGATCGCGGGTAGCTTCTGCTGGAGTTTCCATTGCGCGCGCGAGTCCTCCCTAAGCCCGATGATCTCGGCCCAATAAGGCCCAATAACGAGTTTTGA
The DNA here is from genome assembly GCA_016191285.1 of Gammaproteobacteria bacterium. Lineage (GTDB taxonomy): Bacteria > Pseudomonadota > Gammaproteobacteria > CAIKBL01. The sequence goes on along the minus strand of JACPPA010000013.1, from coordinate 114,407 downwards.
TTACACCTAAGTGCCGCCGGCCCGGGAAACGGTAACGCATGCGTCTCGATAACGCCATGTCGAATTTGTATCGGTATGCAACGTTCTGCACGTCCTTGCGAAGCTTGGGTAGAATTCTAGGTTGTTCACGGCTGAAGGACGGCCAGACATGGATGGGATTTTTATTAGCTACCGCCGCGACGATAGTGCTGGCCACGCGGGACGTTTATTCGATCGCCTCAAACAGCGTTTCGGCGCCGAGCGCGTGTTCATGGACGTGACGGACATTGTGCCCGGCACGGATTTCGTCGATGCCATCGAGCGCGCCCTCGCGTCATGCTGCGTGCTCGTCACCATCATTGGGCGCGATTGGTTGACCTGCACGGACCAGTCCGGGCAGCCGCGCATCGACAATCCGCACGACTTTGTTTATCTCGAAACGTACACGGGACTGAAGCGCGCCGTACCGGTAATTCCGGTGTTGGTTGAAGGCGCGTCGATGCCACGCACTGAAGCGTTGCCACGCGCACTGCAACCCTTAACGCGCTTTCAAGCGGTCGCGCTCGGTGACGCGCATTGGGACGCCGATGTCTTCGACGTGATCGATGCCATCGAGAATTTGCTGGCGCACAAGGCGGCGCAATCGCTGTTATCACGTCTACACGCCTGCGTTGGGCAGCCGTGGCGAAAGGGCTTGGCGCTCATGCTGTTGGTCGCGATTATCCTTGGTCTAACGCGAGTTTTATTCCCGGGCAGTCACGGGACCGCGCCGCCGGTCGCGACGCTTGCGCCGAATTCCACCAATGCCATGCAAGCCTCGCGCAACACGCCGTCGCCGCATGCAGCGATTCATAGTTTCATCCAAACGGACGACACTCATCTGTGTTACAACCTGTCGAATGCGGTGCGGGCGACTATTACGCCGTTGTTCGGCGAACTCGTTTCGTTACCGCGAGACTGCGTGACAGGCGCGTTAACCTTGGGAGAAACTTATCGGCTGGACGCTACCGGCACGGACGGGATCAGCGTCAGCGAATTGCTCGCGGTCAATCCGTTCGACTCCAATGCGATCCTGGCCAGCAGCCACAAGGCGTTCGAATTCGGCACCGTCGCAATCGGCGCTCGCAGCGCCGACCAAGTCATTGCGATGACCAATGAAGGGAGCGGGGTGCTTAAAATTCACGCGGCTGGCATGATCGGTGTCGCCGCCGCCGACTATGTGCTGAAGACCGACTGCCAAGGACTCGCTCTCAAGCCCAAACAACAATGCACGTTGAGTGTGCACTTCAAACCCACCGCGCGCGATGTGCGCTACGCGATGATCAGCGTCGATTATTTGAGTCGGCGCAGCCCGTTAATTATAAAGCTCTCGGGCGCCGGTGCCGGTCGTTAGGCCTAAATGGCCTCCCAACCAGCGTGATTCCGGCGTAACAGGCCGTTGAAGATTCGCCGCTGAAGCGGCTCCCACTAGCGGGGCGCCGCGCATTGGGCTGCGGTTGTGGGGGCGGATTTATCCGCGAATTTTCGCGCAGCACTGCGAGAGGGTCGGTATTTCCGCTTAGTTCCTTAGTTCTAAGCCCGGGCCGTTGAACCGCCGTCCACGGTCAGAATAGTTCCCGTGCAGTAAGACGCTTCGTCGGACGCCAGAAATAAACAGGCGTAGGCCACTTCTTCGACGGTGGCCGGGCGGCCCATCGGCGCGATCAGTTTCGGATTTTCCGGCGAGAACAATTGGTCAAGCACCATCTCGACCATCTGTGTTTTAACGAAACCCGGCGCGACTACATTGACGCGAATGTTGTCGTCGACATAGGCCACCGACATCGAGCGCGATAGATTGATAATGGCGCCCTTGGTCGCCGTATACGTATGCGCGTCGGGTGCACCGCCCATGCCGAAAATGCTCGCGACATTGACGATTGATCCTTTGCGCTGAGTTTTCATTTGGCGTAGCACCAGACGGCACATGTAGAACACGCTGTCTAGATTAATGGCCATAACTTCGCGCCATTGGTCGATGGGAGTGCTGTGCACCGGATCCATCGAGCCGGGGCTGGTGTTCTTCATGCTGTAGCCGACGCCGGCGGCGTTCAGCAGGATGTCGATTCGACCGTACAGGTTCAAACATTGATCAACGGTGGCTTGCGCGCCTTCCGGATGTGAAAGGTCCGCACTAAACACGTCACCGCGTCCGCCCTGCGTGCGGACCTGGCGCAGGGTTTCGTTGAGGTTCGCTTGCGTGCGCGAGACGCCGAATACCGTCGCGCCTTCCTTGGCGAACATGAGCATGCAGGCGCGGCCGATGCCGGTGCCCGCACCGGTGACTAGTGCCACTTTATTTTCTAAACGACCCATGGCTAATCCTCTAAAAGAAATTGACTTTGATTCGTGCGATCTATTCTTCGCGCTGCTTGCCAAGGAAGCGCAGGAGATCTTCGTGCAGTTCGAACCACACCGTGTGATAGCTCTCGATCTTCGCATCACTCACCCAGACGATCTCGCGGTCTTCCGCTTTCTCTAAGGCATGGGCCAATTTCTTTTTATAAATACTTAAGCGCGGCACGCTGGCGATCATCTGCGTCAACAGCGGCTCAACTCGTTCGTGGAGATCGCCCAAGCGCGCGATGAGGCGCAGGTCATACGCGCGATCGGCGTGCGCATTCGGCACGCGCGCGCCACCCACTTCCACGGTTTGCCACTCGGTGATGAGTTGTTTCAGGTCCTTATTGATCTGCTCGAAGCGCGAATAGGCCTGCGGAAATGTTTCCTCGGCGCGCAATTCGCCGTAGAACCGCGAATATTCGCCAGCCAAAATCATTTGACCGGCTGGCGTCAGCATATATTTATCGTTCGCGTTCGCCACCCGGCCGGTGGCGCAGGCTGTAGTTAATTCGGCGTTTACGGCCGCCACGGGTAAGGCGACAACCGAAGCGATTTCAGCGGCGGCGGCGTGCTTTTTTATCGCGACTCCGTGCATCACGAGATGGAGCGTTGGGATCGACATGGCGTGTCCTCTCGACAAGGCGTCTTTTTTGTTCGCGCTCGTGCGCAGGGCTTCAACATCCGCGCGACTTAACGTGGCGCCCTGGTCTTTGAGCACGCGTGACTGGCGCTGCGTGATTTTAAAAAATTCATCAGCGAGCGGGGAGTCGTAGTGATACTTAACCCAATCGGCACATAGGAAGCGATAGGCGTCCTCGCACACCGTGGGCACGAACGCGCGACAGCGTTTATTGTATTCAGCCAAACTCAACACGCCTTGCGAGGTACGGTAGCGATCGTTCTTGCGCGGCAGCGTGCTCACGCCTGCGCGCAGGGGACCGACGCCTGGCGTGTAATCGCCAGACGCGAGGATCGAATACGGGAAGTAGCTCAGCGCCTTGGACGGCTGATCGTTATGCTGCATCATCGTGTACTCGTGCATGCGTTGGCTCGGTGAACTGATGTAGCCGACCAATTCGCCGAGAAACAGATTGCCGTATTCATCGTTCAACAACGGACGAAAGCGCTCGGCGCGTTCGTCGATCAGCATCCAGTCTTCCATTGCATACACACCGGCAATGTGCGCGAATTCCTTGATGACCCCGTAATAGGTGAGGGCGCCGGCATCGAGTTGTTGGTCGCGAGTCCAACCCGCCATCTGCCGCCACAGCTTGGTGGTGGCGAGCTTGATGCGGTCGGTTAAATCGCGGAAGGTCGCGGTCAGTTCCTCGCGGCTCGCCATACCGATCGGCACGTGCCCGTTCGATAACGTATCGGCGCTATACAGACCGACCGCCACCATGTGCTCGGCCTTGAGTTCAGGCACGGATTCGAACGAGCCCCAGTCATCGAGCAAGTTGATGTGACAGCCTTCGACGATCATCGTCACCGTGAGATTGTTATACGGGATGTCCTGGCCAACCCCATCAAGCCACGGCACATCGGATTCGGAAAGTTCGAGAAAATCGCGCACCAGCAGTTCGCGAGTATCGGAGATTTTATAGGGCCCGTGATTGTGCAAGGTTAAGCGGCTCTCGCACGAAACCAAAAAGCCATATTGGGCCGTGGTAGCCAAGAATCCCTGTGCCGCCTTGTGCAAGGGATCGCCCTCACGGCATTCATACGCATCCGCATGGAACACCTGCAAGCGTTGTTCAGGCAGGATCTGCGCGCGGTGCCCCGCTTGTTTGTTCGTGAGATTGCCGTTGTTACGATGCCAGGACAGTTGAAAGCGCTTCCAGAAATCGAGCACGTAGACCACGTCTTCGACCGCGTCGGTGGGTTTGATTACGCCCCAGTTGATCAGCATCTCGCGACCAAGCAAGTAAAAGCACGGGAAGCACCACGCGACGATCTTGATCCCCTGATTACGCGCGCGGTCGCCGATTTCTTCGGCCGACATTCGCGCTTCGATCTTTCTAAGCAGCGGCGGATAGCGATAAAACGCGTTCAAATACGAGAACAGGATGTACGCCGACACGGGAAATATTTTTGATTCCTGCACGGTCCGCGTGGCGCACAGCCAATACACCTCATCCGCGTTTTGTTGGATGAGGTTGTTGGTTTCGAGGAGTTGAGCGTAGGTGATTTTAGGTGACGACATGGCGGGCGTTCCAGAGTTAAGCGTTAGAAGATTAAAGTTTAGCTACCGATGCGCAGTCTTTTGTGGAGCGGCTTTAGCCGCGAAGGGGCCTCCACAAAGATTCGAAGCTCAAAGCGGCTCCCACAGTGCGCAAATGATCAAGATTCACCGCGGGACAGCGCTGCTAGCGCAGGCGCCAGACTGCCGCCGACACGGCCGCGCCAGTTTGATAATCCTCGGCGGTCTTGGCTTTGGCCGAGCATTCAATTTCAAGGCGATCGCCATCCTTAATGCCGCTCAGGCGCGCGTTCATCAGACACGGGATGCCGTATTCGCGCGTCAATATCGCGAGATGCGAGCGCGTGGTGCCACCCGCGCACAGCACGCCCTTGAATTGTTCGAGCACGGGCGCGGTGAGCGTGCCTCCGGAATCGTCGACGATGGCGATGGTGTCGGCGGGCACGCCCTCGGTTAAATAGTTCAACACCTTGCCGCTGGTGCGCACATAACGCGCGATGCCGATTAAATTCTGGCGGTAGGTGACCACGTTGTCGCCGGTGCCGCGCAATTCGCGCCCCGCCGCATCAAGTGCAGCGGTGGGCGCCGACGGATGCTCGAAGCTGAAATCTTCCGCGTGCAACCCGGAGTCTTTATAGGCGTGCGGCCGTTCGGCGGCGGAAGACATGGCGGAGGGTTCGAAGCGATAGCCGTTCGCCAACAGTTGCCGCTCGATTTGCGTCAGATCTTGTTTGGTAATTGTGTCGTAGGCAGCGCCGGTCACAAACGTGTTCCACGCCTGTCCGGATTCGGCGAAGCGCCGCCGCACCAGATCCTTAACCGCGCTGTTGTAGGCTTCAACGATCGCGAAGGTGGATTGATAAGCGTATTTATCCGTGTCGACGTACAGCTTGGCCATGAGTTTCTCCCATCGTTCATTCTAATCGGTATATCGATCGCGTAAGCGCGCCAGTTTCGTCGCATTGAGATCACAGGCGTCGCTTAAGAATGCCGCGTCCGAACCGTACCGCTCATCGATCGCCGTCAATGCCGCGTCGAGGTAGGACTCGCGGGTTTCGAGCAGCGGCATGATGAGTTTAACGGCCGTCTCCCTATCCTTGGCGCGTACGGTATATTTTTCAAGCGCCCGGTCGATTTCCGACGCAATCGGGAAATATTGTTTCGACAGCATGAAGTCATAGGACACCGTCGGGCGCGGCACGCCCAAGGCGAGCAGCGTGAGTGCGGCGCCAACCCCCGTGCGTTCTTTGCCGGCCGAGCAATTCAACAGCAACGGTCCCTCGGGCGCGTTCAGCAAGACGTCGAACATTCGCGCAAAGTGCGGCGCCAGATCGCGCCCAAAGCTACGCAGCAATTGGTGCACAGCGTCCAACACAGCGGCCGGATCAGTGGTCGTCGCGAACAGGCGGTGAAAAAAGAATCGGTCCTTGATGCCTGGGGGAATTCCAATGGTTTCCAATACCGGGTTATTAGGGAGCACCGCGCTTTCGGCTAGGCGTTCTTCCGCCAATCTAAAATCGCACACGGTGCCGATGTTGAGCGCCGCAAACTGCGCGAGGCCCGTCGCCGTGAGACGCGAGAGATGACCAGAGCGAAACAAGCGTCCCCATCGGACCCGGCGGCCATCCGCGATCGCATAACCTCCAAGATCGCGAAAGTTGGTGCTGCCTTCCAAGGGAACTTGACGTTGGGCGACGATGAGACCGGCGCCGTCGGCGCGTCGAAGCTGGAAATACGCGCGAGGGAAATCGGTTGGGGTTAGCACGGTCGCGGTGGTGACAGCTCCGATCGCGAGCGGCCGGCTGGTATCGATTTCAGTCGGTGAAGCGCCACCGAAAATTGCGACTGGATCGGAGGTGAAGGTATGGTCCCAACTTAGGCGATGGCGCCGCGGTTCCAACGCTTCTACGTGGATCGTCTGAATGAGATCTGAGGTCGACATCGGCACCGGAAATTTTCGAGAATCGCAATTAAAAATAATGCGCGGAGGTTAGCCAGCTTCCAAGACTTGCTCGATGCAGGCGACAAATTCGGCCTCGGTTTCAATCATCGCGAGCGCATCGGCGCGTATCGTGTACCCGTGGGCCTTGGCAATAGCTTCGTAGCGCGGGATCCGGGCTTGGAACAGGCGTGGAAACATCCACAGCACGAAGTCGTCGGGCGTGATTTGATCGACGTGTTCGAGCGCTCGTGCATGCATAAAACGCGCGAGCTCCGCGTCTAGAAATTCAGTGCGGTAGTACAGCGGCTTGGGATCGGCTTCGGCGCGTTTTAGTAACTCGCGGCCATTTTCCGCGGTGGCTTCGATGTATACGATCAAGGTGTTCGCGGCGAGGACGTTCAAGACCTCGGGATCCCCCAATTCGCACAGGCTGCCGGCTGAATCGTTGACGAAATGCCGATAGCCATAAATGGCGCGCGCCTTGTCGATGAACTCCGGGACATCGAGCATGGCCGCGACTTCCGCATCACGATAAAGCTGCTGACGCCGTTTGAATTCCGGCAGCGCGAGACCGCCGTGCGTCGCGTCGCCGAGCTTGCCGAGAAAGGTGAGCACCGCGGTTAAGTTATCCACGGTGATGTTGTTCGAGATGTAGATCGAATCCGAACGCAGCAGCTCACGCAGGAACGGCACCTGCATGGCCTGCCGCTTGATGTTGTCGAGGATGGGCTCGCTCAAGTAGCGCGTGCCGATGCGGTAATCGGCCGAGTAGTGGAACCAATGCGATTCGCGGAGCTTGGTCGAGAGGAAAGTCTTGCCGACACCGGACATCCCGAGGAAGGTTATCGACTTGGCGTCCCAGCGCCGGAATTCGGCGGCGGTCATTCGCATGATTAGGCCTGCATGACGGCTAAGCAGCTGGTGCGTCCGCCGGCCGGGGGCATGTCGTTAACTCGACCGCCAACCAGGGTCGATGAGTGCGTTGGGCGCTTAATAGCTTCCATCGGATCCACTTAGAGCGCTTCAATTGCAGGAATCGGTGCAAGCATATCAGGCTTACTCGCTACAGCGTAGAACGCGCGACTACCAGAGGCGCGGACGGCGAGGTGATCGTGGCCATTGAGATAACTTAAAGACTTCCATCCTCGTGACGCGCCGGCAAAATAACCGGTTCCAAAGTCGTCTGCGCTAATCGCATGGTGCTGCTATTTGGTCGGTCGAGAAATCCAATTGCACACGGAAAGCCACGATGACCGCATCACTCAAGTTGCAATCTAGAACGTAACCGATCGCGCCCGCGGTCGTCGCGACAAAACGGATAACGGCTTCGCTGGAAGCCACGACATAGGGTGGGGAAATGCCTTGGTAGTACTGTTCATTCCAGTAGGTTTCCAGCTCACGCGGCGATTGCTTCAACAGCGCAGTTGAAAACACCCTGCGTAAGGGGTTCGTGGCTGGCAAATTCACTGGCACGAAGGCGTTGCCGCGGTCGTCGACCAAAAGCTTGCGTCGGTAAATATTGGCGATCGTCGTTTGAGTCAAGTTCTCGACTGCTAACGTACGATTCGCGATCACGATTAGCTGTCGAGGTCGACTGCCCTCTTCGGCCAATACTGGCAAGAGTATCTGCAGTGCCAGTAACAGTGCGAAACCGCTGGTGCCCATGGTTCGATCGGATCGCCGCCCGTCGTGCGCTCGTTCCCGCTCGCCTGGCATGGTTAAAAGAGAACCGATGCAGACGCGAACGCCCCGTCCGGCGCCACCGCTTGATTGTGTCCGCCAAGGCGATATTCGAGTTTAAATACCATTGACGATTGCGGTCGATAGGCGAGTCCGAAGGTTCCCAGTCGCGCCCGCGTCGCGGCTCTATCCCCCTTGAATTGCTCGAGTCGGACTATTGCGTGCAAAGATTCAACTAATGGGATCGCCGCTTGCACAAAGACTCCCCATTCCGAATTCTCACGCGTTCCATCGCTGTAGCGAATGAGCGCTTCGCTAGTAAATTCTACTTGGCGCCAGAAACAACGACCGTCGACGCCAAACAGATGACTTCGATCTTTCAATCCACGCACTTGTATATTTGAATATGACGCGCCGAGTTCCGCGCGATCATCCCAGAAGTGATAACGTAACTGTCCACCGACCGCGGTATCGAAGGCGTTATGCAGCCGCCTTAGCTCGATGTCTTCGGTGGCGATATCGTCGCGCAGCGGATCGAGCGCCTTGCTACCATCCACATACAGGGTGTAGTCGAGGACATTGCCGCTATCGAACGCGAGCGCTCCGTGCACGCTCACACCTGTAGCACGTGTTGCAAAGGGGAGCACCGTGACCAACGGCCGGGTTACGGTCCACTCCAGCGGATCGGCATGTGTCAGATTCCAACGCCCGATTGGGGTCAGAATTTTGCCCACGCGCATCGCGAGTTGGGGCGATACCGCATAGTCGGCGTACAAGCGTTCCAGGCCAACTTCGGCGTCGGCGCCGCTAACTCGGTCGGCAGTGATTGCAATTGGGTTATGCACCTTGAATTCGGCCAGAAAAATCCAACGCGCCGTCGGGATCCAAGTACCGAGCAAATTAATATCGCGCAGATCGAATTGCACGGGCTCGCCCTTGAGGTCTTTCAGGCGAACCGTGATATAACCTCCGAGGTTGAGTCGTAGGTCGGCTAACGAGTAGCCATGACCTGGCTCGGGCGCTGGGTTAAACGCGGCGGCGTCCGTCGCATATGCCGGCGCGGACCAGCCAGCGAGTGCGGCCAAGGCACAACCAAGAGCGGCAGCGGCCCGCCGCGCGCCATGGTTAGGAATCCTATTGCCAACGGCCATTGCGGTCCGCCAGCATGCGTTACGCGCGACAAACAATATGCTTATCCTCGGCGGCTGCTACGCCGCGTAGCAACTGGACTCTTAAGAGATCGGCCATAAACTCATGTCGATTCGCCGCATTCTGATGATCGCGTTCCTGTTGTTCAGCGTCATCACGGCGGCGTTGGTGTCGACGTTGACGTACTATCGGGCGCGCGGCGCCTTGCATAATGAAATAAGGCTCAGCGTTCAAGCGCAAGCGCTAAATGTAACGGAGCAGATCGAATCCGTCATATTCGAGCGCGTCGAAAATCTTTTTGGTTGGAGCCGACTCGACGTGATGCAAGATTTGAAGATCGAAGACGTCGATAAGCGACTCGCGACCTTTTTGCGAGATATCAAGTTGTCTTATGCTGGAATCTATCAGAATTTATTATGCGTGCGGGATGGGCGCGTCGTCGCCGCGAGCGACGCCGGGTTGATCAACCAGCGCTGGCCAGTCGAACCAGCATGGATGCGGATTCCCATGCAAAATGCCGAGGTTGCGGTTGCTCGGCCACGCCCGGACGCCGAGGTTCCGGTGCTGACCTTGAGCACCACAGTATCCGATCACTTCTCGCAGTACCGGCTAGGAGAAATCCACGCACGATTCGCGTGGAAGGAAATTTATAATCTGCTCGACCATGCCGTCGCGCATAGCGAACGATATGCAGTTTTGCTCGACCAGGAACACCACTTTCTCGCGGCGTCCGCCGGGTTGCGAAAGCATCCAGACCTGATGACCGTGAACTTCGCGAGCTGGGTGACTGGCGACGGCCGGTACGGCGTTAGCACCATCGATGGTCAGCCGCTGGGACTAAGCAAGCTCCTGGTTGGATTTGCGCGCACCACCGGTTACAAAGGGTTACCAGCGCTAGGCTGGACCCTGCTCATCATCACGCCGCAGCGGATCGCGCTCGCCCCCATCGCCCAGATGTTACATACCTTGATCGCGTTATTTCTATTCACGGCGTTGCTTGCGATTGTACTTGCCATCTACCTTTCGGGGCAGATTGCCACTCCGATCCAGAGGCTTACCGCGGCGACCAGTAAGTTCGACATCGAGCGCGATCCCGCGCCAAGCGCGATCGGCGGCGGTCGCGAAGTCGGCGAGCTTAGCGCTGCCTTTACCCGCCTCGTTGAAGGTCTCAAGCAATCCCGGCACGATCTCATTCGGGTATCCAAGTTGGCCGCGGTCGGGGAAATGGCCGCGGTACTTGCTCATGAAGTGAGAAATCCGCTCGGCATTCTGCGTTCCTCGACTGAACTGCTAAAACGCCAATTGGCGCCGAATGCTCGCAGTCATGAGATGCTCGACTTCATGCTCAGCGAGTGCGATCGAATCAACGGTCTCGTGTCCGATCTGCTGAACAGCGCGCGACCGCGGATGTCGAGTTTTGAATATGCGGATCTTGACGTTATCGTTCGCCAACTAATCGAATCATTGCAATCGAAGGGGCGCGAAAAGAACGTCGTAATAGAGTTCATCGCGAGCGCGGAATCGCAATTTCTCGACTGCGATCGGAATCAACTGATTCAATTGACATTGAACCTCGCGATTAACGCGATTCAAATGACGCCCGCGGGTGGACAGGTTGTCGTGCGTTCTTGGGGGACCGATAGCGCGGTATATCTGGAAGTCGCCGATTCCGGACCGGGCATCGCGATGAGCGAGCGGAGCCACGTTCTCGACCCATTCGTGAGTCAACGCCCGGGTGGCATTGGTTTAGGACTTACGGTGGTCCAAGATATCGTACGCCGCCATCGCGGCGAGTTAACGATTGGCGACAGCACCCTGGGCGGAGCAAGCTTCATCAGCCGTTTTCCGCGACGACGCAGCGAATTCATAGAATGAGAACGCCCACGATTCTCGTCGTTGACGACGAACTTAAAATGCAACGAATCATCGAGATCATGCTGGCCGATCTTGGCTATCAGGTGTTGCGCGCCAGCAGCGGACAGCAAGCGTTGACGGTGATCGAATCGGAGGTCGTGGACCTGATCATTACCGATCTTCGTATGCCTGAGATGGACGGGATCACACTCCTGAAAACGCTCCATGTGCAACAACGATCCATTCCAACTATCGTCATAACCGCGCATGGCACGGTTGAAACCGCGGTCGAAGCGATGAAATACGGCGCCGTTGACTATCTACTGCGTCCATTCGAAGTGAACACCGTGGAACTTGCCGTGACGCGGGCGCTTGGCGTTGGGGTTGTGCAACGCGAAAATCGCTTCTTGCGGCTGGAACGCGAGCATGGATGGCAAGAGTTCATTGGCAGCAGCCCGCCGATGCGTAAGCTTTACCAGCTGGTAGGGCAGGTGGGGCCGAGCGGCGCGGCGTGTTTCATCGTGGGCGAGACCGGCACCGGAAAGGAGTTGGTGGCGCGTGCAATCCATCGCGCGTCGGGACGCGCCGGGTTGTTTGTTCCGGTCAATTGCGCCGCGATTCCGGCCGCGATCCTGGAAAGCGAGATGTTTGGGCATGCAAAAGGGGCGTTTACCGGTGCGCACACCGAGCGTATAGGCAAATTCGAAGTGGCCGACGGTGGCACCCTGTTTCTAGACGAGATCACCGAGATGCCCGCGGAACTTCAAGCAAAGTTGTTGCGTGTTCTGCAGGATGGCCGCATCGAACGCGTGGGCAGTAACCGCGCGGTCGCGTTAGACCTAAGAGTGCTTGCCGCGACTAATCGAGATCCGCAACTTGCAGTCGACGACGGGGCACTACGCAAGGATCTCTACTACCGTTTGAATGTGATGAAAATTGAAGTTCCGCCGTTACGCCTCCGTCGCGAAGATATTCCACTGCTAGCACGTCATTTTCTTGAAACCCTTGCGCGCGTGCGGGGCCGCCGCGTGCCGACCATCGCGGACGACGCCATGGCGCGGCTCTGCGCCTACGATTGGCCGGGCAATGTGCGTGAAGTGGAGAATGTGATGGAGCGCGCCTTAGTGCTCTGTAATGGCCTCGAGATCGAACCGGGCGTGCTCCAGGAGATCTCCGTTTCCATGCCCATGCCCACGCCCACGCCCGCGCGCACGCCGCTGCCGGCAGCCGGCGCCGGCTTAGAGCTGCAGCCGAGAATCGAGGCCCTGGAGCGCGATCTGTTAGCGCAGGCGCTAGTGGCCGCCGCGGATAGTAAATCGAAGGCCGCCCGCCTACTCGACATCAGCGAGCGATCGCTATGGTACAAACTCAAGAAATATGGATTGAATTGACGAGTACGCGTTCCCTGGTGTGTAGCCCACGTTCAACTACTTGCTAACGAGCCTGGCTATTCACGGTTCGTGTCACACTGACGACATTTTTTGCAGTAAATATTTGCAGGGTTGCTGGTCCGTGCCGGCCATTCGGGGCGCTATGCGTGCCAGGAGCTAATCATTGCCGGGCTATTTAACCTTGGCCTTGGAATTGCAGCTTCTCGAATGCGACGTTCGAGCATCACACCAACGGTGACGTCCGCGTCGGACAGTTCAACCTCATCCAGGACTTCAATTCGCATAACGCCACGCCGAGCGCCGGCGTTAACTACGAGTCGGGTCGATTCGCACCCATCGGCGGTGTGCCAACGCCGCACCCCGTGATGAATGACGCGATCGACGGCGCGGAGAACTTTCTGCGCCGCGAAGGCGTACGCGCGTGGTGCATCCGCTGAGCATGGAGATTTTATGCTGCTTTATCTCATCGTCATGGCGAGTTGTGGTTATCTCAGCTTGGCGTTTTGGCAAATCGCAAGGTTTAAATCCGGCGCGCCCATCGCCCCGGGAGCACCTACTTCCCAGCCGATGATCAGTGTCATGCGTCCGCTGTGCGGCGCCGAGCCGCAGCTCTACGAATGTCTGCGCTCGTTCTGCGTGCAGACGTATCCGCACTATGAGTTGATCTTTGGCGTCAGCGATTCCGCGGATCCGGCGGTGGCGGTGGTGACGCGCCTGCGTCGTGAGTTTCCGTCGCTCGAGATTAGCCTGATGGTGAATTCGCGAACGCACGGGGCTAATCCCAAGGTTAGTAATTTGCTGAACATGATCGATCGCTGCCAGCATGACGTACTGGTCGTGGCGGATAGCGATGTGTGCGCGCCGCCCGATCTATTAGCCGATTTGGCGCACGCGCTGGCGCCACCCGGCGTCGGCGCCGTGACCACGCTGTATACCGGTGTGGCCACCGGCGGTTGGGTCTCGCGCCTGGGCGCGCTGTGGATCAATGATTTCTTTTTACCCTCGGCCTTGGTCGATATTGGACTCAATGAGGTCGATGGTTGCTACGGACCTGTCACCGCCATTCGCCGCCAGACATTGGATGAGGTTGGGGGATTTCCGGCGCTTAAGGACTATCTTGCCGAAGACAACCGCTTGGGTCGATTGGTCCGCGCCCGCGGGCTCCGCTTGGTCTTGAACACCAAGCCCGCGCCGACGATGGTCAACTCGCAGCGTTTTCTGGATTTATTCCGGCACGAACTCCGCTGGGCGCGCACGGTGCGTGCGTGCCGGCCGCTCGATCACGTGTTATCGGTGATTACCTATCCATTGCCGCTTATGCTGCTGGCGCTGATGGCTGCGCCGTCGACGATTGGACTGTGCGTGGTTGGCTTGCACGTGATGCTGCGGATGCTGCTTAATGCGCTTATCCACCGGCGAGTGGCGGTCACCGGTAAAGCCTCGCCGTTGTGGGTGCCGGCGCGAGAATGTTTATCGTTCATGGTGTGGGCAGTTAGTTTATGGGGCACTCGGGTGGTGTGGCGTAATCGCGAATATGAATTGCGCACAGGAGGATTTTTAGTGCCGCGCGTTGCGCAAGCCCTGGCCGTCGAGCCGGCCATCGGCGTTGGTTCGGAAGCGCAGTCGTGAACGTTCGCGTGCTGGCCGCGGCCGGCGTGGGTGTCGTCGTTCTCGGGTGCATTCTGGCAAGCCGTGATCTCGCTTCAATGGTTGCCGCGGTGTCGACGCTCGGCTGGCAGGGCGCGTTGGGTCTGGTGGCGTGGCGCACGATTCCAGTCGGCTGTTGTGTGCTCGCGCTGTGGAGCATTTTGCCGCGCCGCGACCGCGCGACGCTGCTGGCTAGTCTGCAATCACGCGTGGCGCGCGATGGTGTCGCGGCCCTGCTGCCGTTGCTACCTGCCGGTGGTGAGTTGATAGGCGCGCGGGTGCTAACGCTTGCTGGAATCGGGACGACCGTCGCCGTTGCGGTACAGGTCGTTGATCTAACGCTCGAGTTAATCGCGCAAGTCGGGTTCTCGTTGGTGGGTGTGGGCGCGTGGTTAAAAATACTTCCGGTAGCCGCCTTCGGTTGGTGGAGCGTGTTGGCGATAGCGCTGCCAGTTTTAATGGTGGTCGGGCTTCACCTTATGCAACATCCAACCATCATGCAATGGTTGGCCACCACGGCGCAGCGCTTGGTCAAGCATCGCGTGTCAGCGCCGGGATTAGCCGCGGCAATCCACGATCTTTACGCGTCGCGGGGTCGCGTCGCGGCGTGTTTGGGGCTGCATTTCGGGGGATGGATCATCGGCATTGGCGAAGCGTGGTTCGCGTTGCTGTGGATGGGACACCCACTTTCATTGGTCAGTGTGCTGGTGTTAGAGGCCGTGGTCTTCGCGGTGAAGGGCGCGGCGTTTGCGGTGCCGTGGTCGGTCGGCATTCAAGAGGGGGGCTATTTGGCGCTCGGCGTCGCGCTTGGGCTCCCCGCCGATGTCGCCGTGACGTTGGCGCTCGTCAAGCGGTTGCCGGATTTAGTCCTCGGTGTGCCGGGGTTACTCTGGTGGCAGCGGGTGGAGCGGCGTATCGGACAACGTCGCGAGCGCCAGATTCAGGCACCAACGACCAGGCGTGAAAGACCGCACGTTCTCAATCAAATGCTGGTTACTCAATCCGGGGATCACGCTGACTGAGTCCCGGCGCCGGGGCTCAGTCAGTAGTTCCGTTTCACTTTATTAGACCTTGGTAGCCACGTTTTCGACTTGGCGTCCCAGCGCCGGAATTCGGCGGCTGTCATTCGCAAGGACGTAGGGCGCTTCAGTTGCGGGGATGGCCACGAGCATATCAGGCTTAGGCGCCACCGCGTATACCGCGCAGTTTGCCCGATCCGTGTGAAGCGCCCAATTGTTGTTTACAGGGCAGCGTTATTCAGGTCGCGTACTTTTAAAAATCGAAGCGCAGACTCAACCCGACGTTATTGGTGTGGTAATTCGTATGGTACGTGCCAGCAGTTCCGGCGATGCGAAACTCGGGATCCAATCCACTTAAGAATCGATAATCGACCGAGGCAGTGAGACCCGGTCGGAGGGGATAACCGATCCCAGCGCCCACTTGATAGGCAAATACCGTGTCACTGTTGTCCGCGATACCGGCGTCATCAACCGGGGCCGTCGCTTGTAGGCCGCGCAGGTTAATCGCACGCGAGTCGTCGATCGTGATATGGGCTATGCCGAGTCCTGCACCGAGATATGGCCGGAACTGCTGGAATTGAAAATCGTAGAAGGCATTGGCGAGTAACGTCTTCGCTTCCGTATCGCCCTTACCCGGAAGCCGAGAACCGGCCACCGATCCACCTCCGAGCGCCGCACCGAGTCCACCGTCAGTCCGGATAGCAAGGTGATCAAGATCATTTTTGTTATACAAAAATTCGGCCTCGACGCGCCAATGCTCGGCGATTGAACGGCCAAAGGAGGCGCCCACGAAGTATCCCGCTGCCAAGTCCTCACGGAGGCGTACGTCCGATAAATCTTGGCCATTGTAGTTGACCCCATGCGTGCGCATATCGTTCAAGAGACTTGCACCGCCGGCCACCGATCCATACCAATGATCGTCGGCGTTTACGTTGCCAATCAATACCGCACAGCACGTCACGCTTACTAAATGTTTTTTCATAACCAGTCCTCGTGTCTTAGTCGCAATTAAAATTCCGTGGCGGCCGCCATCAGTTCAGGACAGTGGGTGAAACTGTGTGCGAGTCGAGAAATTTTTAACGAAGTGCATTGAAGTCGACAGATGTGTCGACAGTATTTCTATTTATGATCGAGTTATTTCGGATGCGCAGTGTTTTGTGTCGCGATGTGTGAAGCAGCGGAAACTACACAAAAAGATACATGTGCTCGAGACTTGGCTATCGCATTAGATAAAACTGCTGCGCCACGCACTTTGTAATCGGCGGCATGCAATGCCAGTGAATGTCGTTAACCGCATCGCGAACTTCCGCGCCGACGCGCTGTCGATTGTTGGGTATGGCGAGTATTCGATCATCGAGCATTCGCTTTTTAAATATCAACCATCCAACAAGGTTCTCATGACACCGCAAAATTTTTCACCAGCAATTCTGATGTTGGGCGCCGGCGCGCTGACGGTTGCGGCGGTTACCGCGGTGGCGATGGCTGGGCAGCTAGTGATGGCGCGACTAATTCCCTTGCACCGGCGCTGCGCGCATAACCATGTGCTCGGTCCGGCATCGTCGGCCGCCAGCACTATCTACGCGGTGTTGCTCGCGTTCATTGCCTCGACTGCCTGGACGTCTTACAACCAGGCGCGAAGCATTGTTGGCCAGGAAGCAGCACAGCTAGCCGATTTATATAGCGACACCGAAGCGTTACCTGAACCGGCGCGGAGCCAGATTACGGCAAATCTTCGTATCTACGCGCGCGATGCTGTTGAAGATGAATGGCCCGCCATGGCAGAGAAGCAAGAGTCCTATCTCGCTAGGTGGCGCGTCCTCAATCGTATTCGTACCGATCTCCTTCGCGTCGAACCGGTCGGGCCCGCCGCTACTTATGTGGTGGGGGAAATGCTGAGATTGCTGACTGGCCTGTACGATGCGCGCCGCCTTCGGCTGAGTATCGCTTCACATGGATCGCTGCATCCGTTGGTGTGGAGCGTCGTTCTGCTGGGCGGAGTCGTGATCTTTATTTTCTGCTGGTTATTCGGCGCCGAGGAAGGTCGCTTGCATCTCACATCAACAGGGTTAGTCGGCGTGTGCCTGGGGTTGGTGGTTTATCTGATCGTTGGGTTGAATCATCCGTTCCGCGGACCTGGCGCGGTTACGGCCAAACCGCTCAAGTCAATTGCGGAATTCATGGATCGCACCATCACTGAATCCCCTCCACAAGTTAACCGAACAACGATCGGCAGCGAAAACAAAACCGCACCCTCCGGCACGGTTTCAATGACGCCGGGAAGAGCATTTGAGGTGCGCGGTTGACATCACTGAAAGTTAAGTCGCCTTGTATCAAAGAGCGGATACGGTACATCACGACACAATAATCCGTGGCAAGCTTACAAAATCGCGATAGTTCGAAATACGAGGGCCACATGCCGAGCGTTATAATGCGCCGCATGGTTGTCGTCTTTCCAGAAATTGTCGTAAGTAAAAATATCCTGCGGCAAATTGTTCCTTCGATCCCAACTCTCTCCGAGACTTATCCTTAGATGAAGAATCTTGCGCGTGCCTTGGCGTCAGCCTTGTTTATTCTTGGAGCCGCCATAGCCTCGGCCTCCGATCTCAGAATTCATCAATACCACGGTAAGATATTGCTGATCGATTTTTGGGCCTCGTGGTGTAGCCCCTGTCGGCAGGAATTTGCCTGGTTAAACGAAATGCAAGATGAGCTTGGTCCACGCGGCTTGGTGATTGTCGGCGTGAATGTCGATGAAGATCGCAAACTCGCTGAAGCGTTCCTCCTCGATCGTCCTGCTCATTTCGAAATTATTTATGACTCGCCCGGGAAAATCGCCAATTCGTTCGGCGTGGCGGGCATGCCAACTGCCGTGATCCTTGATCGCGATGGCGACAAGCGATTCCAGCGCATCGGATTTACTTCAAGGGATAAAGATCGCTATGAAAAGCAACTCAAGGCGCTGGTGGCCGAGCGTGACAAAGCGCCGATGTGATTGGGGACTCGCCGTTCGCGTGCTTGGCGCGACGTTATCGCTATTAACGGTGCTGGCGACCACCGGCTGCGCAACCACGCATCCGAAACTTAATCTGGGTGCGAAGCCTTGGCAGCACGATCTGATGGCTCAGACCGCGATGCAGCTCGAAGCCTATCCCATCGAAGCCGGCATGGATGACCACATTTATCTCAGTAAGGAGGCGTCGAGTGGTGGTCGGGGCTTTGCTGGCGGAGGTTGCGGGTGCAATTGAAAAAAAAGCCGTCCGGCGTCCGCGCTTAAACCGGCGCTCGCGGTTGCCGCCGCCGGCCTGCTCGCCGCCTGTGGGGCACAGGCCGAAGATGACAATGTACTAGTCGATTCTGGCTTGTTGTTCTATCAAGAATCCGATCGCGTGCAGGCCATCGAACCCATTTTGACGATGAAATATGACCTGGGCGACGGGCAGATCCTATCCGGTGGCGTAGTGGTCGATTCGATCTCGGGAGCGACACCGTTTGGCGCCGTACCGTCGTCGTCGCCGCAGACCTTTCTGCGGCCAATCTCAACCGTTACCAATGGCCTCAGTACTGGTAGTAGCACCACGCAAACTATGACGTCCGCGTCGGGCAATTCAACTGTCATCACGGTGCCCGCACCGCCGGGTTCGCCGGTCGCGACCACGGTGGTTTCAAGTACGACCGTCGGCGCGAATAAATTTCCGCTCGATCAGGGTTTCAGCGATACACCAGTCGCCGGCAACCTTGGCTTCACGCAACCGATCACCGATCGATTAAAGCTCGCACTCGGGGCCACCTACTCGGACGAGCATGATTTCCGTGCTATTTCAGGCAATGTCTTGCTCATGCAGGATTTCAATTCGCATAACACCACACTGAGTGCCGGCGTTAACTACGAGTCGGATCGATCCTCACCCATCGGTGGTGTTCCGACACCGCTTACCGTGATGAACGCTGAGATCAAAGGCGCGGCACGGAGCCGCGACGAAGTCAACGCACTCTTCGGCGTGACGCAGGTGATGAATCGCCGCTGGCTAACCGCGCTCAATTATTCCTTTGGTAAGTCCACCGGCTACGAAACCGATCCCTACAAAATTATTTCCGTGGTCGATTCAATTACCGGCGTACCGATCAATCAACTTTACGAGAATAGGCCGGGATCACGGCAAACCAATAGCATTTATTGGGAGAACAAGGTTCATTTAACCGCGGACGTCGTGGACATTCGCGTGCGCTACTTTTGGGACGACTGGAACGTGCGATCGATAACTCTCGAGGGGAAATATCGCGTTCAATTCGACGGTTGGTACCTGGAACCACAAGCGCGCTGGTACAAACAAGATGGCGCGAATTTCTTCCACTTCTTTTTGACCGCGACCGACCCGACGCCGGAATTTGCATCAGCCGATACGCGGTTGGCGAACTTCGATGCAACCACCGTTGGTCTCAAGCTCGGCCTGAAACTCGATCGCCTAAGCGAATTGAATTTGCGCGTCGGGTATTACTGGCAACAAGGCAATAACCACCCCGCTGGCGCGGTGGGTCAGCTCCAGCAGCAGGATCTGTTTCCTGATCTACAGGCTGTGTCGGTCATCGTAGGTTATTCATTTGCGTTCTAACCGTTGCACGGATCCGCCGCCGCACGCCCCCAACGTTGTTGTTGCGACCGATCCCGCGCTGGTTCGAACCAACTTCACCGCGATGGCGAGTCCGTGCGAGGTCTTGGTGGATACGCAGGATCTAGAGTTTGGCCGTGAGATCGGCAAACTGGTGCAGCGCGAAGCGGAGCGCATCGAGCATAAATTCAGCCGCTATCGCGACAGCGTCATCACGCGCATCAACACGAGTAATGACGCCGTGGTCGAGGTCGACGAAGAAACCGCCAACCTGCTTGACTTCGCGGGGCACTGCTTTGAACTCAGCGGTGGACGCTTCGATATCACTTCGGGCGTACTCCGCCGCGCCTGGCGCTTCGATGGTTCTGATCATCAACCCGACCGCGCGCTAATCCGCCAACTGATACCCTTAATCGGTTGGCGTAAACTCGAATGGCAGCGGCCACACTTAAAACTTAAGCCGGGGATGGAACTCGATTTTGGCGGCATCGGTAAGGAATACGCGGTGGATCGCGCGCTCGCCATCGCGAGCAATCGCTGCGCCGCGCCGGTACTGGTGAACCTGGGAGGCGATTTACGGATCTCCGGGCCGCGCGCCGACGGTTCGCGCTGGCGCGTGGCGATCGAAAATGTTGACGCGACGAAATCCACCGCTGGAGTCATCGAAATCGCGCACGGCGCAATCGCCACTAGTGGTGACACACATCGCTACCTGACTTCCCGCACCAAGCGCTACGGCCACATTCTCGATCCGCGAACCGGCTGGCCGATCGCCGACGCTCCGCGCACCGTTACCGTTGCGGCCGCCACCTGCACCGAGGCCGGGCTCTGTGCCAAACTTGCGATGCTGCAAGGCAAAGGCGCGGAGAACTTTCTGCGCCGCGAAGGCGTACGCGCGTGGTGCATCCGCTGATGCATGGCGATTCTATGCTGCTTTATCTCATCGTCATGGCGAGTTTTGGTTATCTCAGCTTGGCGTTTTGGCAAATCGCAAGGTTTAAATTCAGCGCGCCCATCGATCAATGAGGTGGATGGTTGCTACGGACCTGTCACCGCCATTCGCCGCCGAACATTGGATGAGGTCGGGGGATTTCCGGCACGAACTCCGCTGGGCGCGTACGGTGCGTGCCGGCCCGGCCGCTCGATCGAGATTCAAGCCCCGGCCACCAGGCGTGAAAGACCGCACGTTCTCAATCAAATGCTGGTTACTCAATCCGGGGATCACGCTGACTGAGTCCCGGCGCCGGGGCTCAGTCAGTAGTTCCGCTTCACTATTAGACCTTGGTAGCCACGTTTAACCCTGGATTGTTGCCCTGCAGATTGTTGGAGATGGCCTGCAGGAAGCCGACTAGGGAGGTTTGGTTATTACTTGTCCCCGCACTGGCGCCGAACAAACTCTGAACGTCCTTCTGCAAGACAGCGATCGTTGGATCGGCACTGTTGCCGGTGGCCGAAGTGGACGAAGAAAGCTGTTGAATCAACGACTGCAGGTTACCTTGGATCCCACCCGCGCCAAAACCACGGTGATGTTGTCCGCCGTGTCCACCACTGACTGCGACATTACTCGATCCAGTTGGGCTCGAGGTTTGTGCACTATTGGCGATGTTCGAAGAATTATTTCCCATTGCACGTAAGACCGAGAACAGATCATGCATGAAGGTCTGCATGGCCGCCGTTGGGTCTCGAGGCGCGGACGAACCGCCAACAGCTGACGAATTCACCGCCGTGGTTGTGCCGCCAGCGCTGGCGGCACCTATGGCGGAACTCGTGGGCGATACCCCTAATTGCGACAGCGCTTGTTCGATTGCCGCGGCAAAGCGACCCGCGTTGCCGCCGCTTCGCGCGACGCGGCTTCCGTCGTTGTCACCGTCGCTATCGACACCCGCCGAACTCGGCTTGGTCAAGTTGGCGAAATTGAGATTTCCAATATTCAAACCGCTCGCGAAATTTGTATTGATCATTGACATGGATGTCCTCCTTAAGGACTCGTTAATGACACTGCCATGGCAGCGCTAGTGTTAGCGGAATAACCGATGCGAAACGTGAGCCAAGTTTTGTATCGATATGTATCGATCCTTTGTTGAGTAGAAAACCCCGTTTTCAAAGTAATTTCATCGATGATTATCGAAAAATCTCGAATCGCATTTGAATGGCTAGGATTATCGGCGGCAAGCTTTGGTGTCGGGCGGATAAATCTTGCCGCTTTACAAGGGCGACGACACAGCAGTCACGATCCGTCGTGAGATAATTGTTTATAGTCGAATGAAGAACGAGTTCGGATCACCTCGATTGTATGGACGCCATGTGCACCGCCAAACGGCTTTTCCCGAATGCCTTGTAGCCGCCGGTCATTGCGTAATCGGACTTTGGGAGAGCGAATTCTCGTCGCGGCCGCCGCGCTGCTTGGCGCCGCGAGTCCCATTCGCGCGACTGACGCGGATCCCGCGGGGTTACTGTTCAAAGCGATCTACGACGGCGATCTGTGGACGAATTTGGATGGCGGCCGGCGCACCGGGACTGACTATGCCGCGCATCTCGATCTCAGCGTGGCAATCGACGGCGACAGGCTTTGGCAGTGGCGGCGCACCCAATTCTATTTTCGCGGATTCGCCGATTCAGGCACTGCGTTTAGTCGCCGCGTGGGTGATATTCACGGTATTAATAATTGGGAATCCGGTGTCCTCGGCGGCAAGCTGCTCGAGGCCTGGGTCGATCACGGCTTTAACGCGGAGCGCAGTTCGTTCAGGTTCGGCCTTTACGATACCACCACGGAGTTCGACAAAAATAAGTCCGAAGTATTGTTCATCGATAATTCTCAAGGAATGAATCGCCCGCTGTCGCTGTCCGGATTAAATGGTCCATCGACGTACTCCGCCACCAGTCTGGGTTTACGCTTACGTCACACCCTTGATCCGCATTGGACATTGAAAGCCGCCGTGTTGGCGGGCGCGCCCGACGACCCGGCGGATCCCACCGCGACCACGGTCAAGCTGCGCGCGTCCGATGGTGCGTTTGCCATCGGCGAATTGCGCTATCACGATCCCAACGGGCATCGGATCGCGCTTGGATTTTGGCGCTACACCGCGAACTTCGACCAATTTGCAGCGCCCACGGAACGCGCGCCACGCGGGACCGGAAACCAAGGGTTTTACGTTTCCGGTGACGTCATGCTGACCAGCGCCGCTGACGATCCCCTACGTGGCATAAGTGCGGGGCTGCGCGTGGCGCACGCGACGGCGGAGTTCAATCGTTTCGATTGGTTCTTGAGCGGGGTGATCACGGATGTTGGATTTTTGGAATCCCGGCCAACGGACAAAGTAGGATTGGGTTTTGTGTATTCGCATACCGGCTCGCCTTATCGACAGGTGCAGCGCGCGCAGGAACTCGATGTTCGCGCGGGCGAAGTCACGGTCGAGCTTACCTATCGCGCGCCGCTCGGCACCTGGCTTAGTCTCCAACCGGACCTGCAGTACGTGATTCATCCCGCGGACGCGCCGGCCAGTCGCAATGCGTTGGTGTTTGGCTTGCGGATGGAAGTGCTGTTCAGCCGTGGTGTCTGGTGATAAAGGCATTTTATTTGACTGGGTCCCGGCGTTTCAGGCCGTGTAAAAAGCCGTCGTGATGCGATAGGCGAGGTGGATTGCGCTGTCGTTGTCCCGGCGAACGCCGGGACCCAGTGAAATAAAGACCACTTCATGGATTCCTCCCGGCGCAGGTCGGGATCACGCCGGGATGACGACAAGTAAAATCGGTCGCACTTCGGATGGTCGGTATTTCCAGTTCGTTTTAGGTTGGAGCAGTGACGCTATCGGGCGGGGCTGGCGAGAAGCTGACGGAAATGTAGGTTCCACGCGTGTCTGGTTGCTCACGTAAGGTGACAATCGCGCCGTGGGTATCCGCAATCTCACGGACGATGGCGAGACCCAATCCGCAACCCTCGCCGCGTGTGCCTTCAATTCGATAAAACCGCTCGAACACGTGTGCCCGCTCGTGCGGCGCAATCCCGGGGCCATCGTCTTCCACGACTAGCGTCGGTCGTTGCTCGTGGACGAGGGTACGCACCGTAATGCGACCGTTAGGCGCGGCATATTTGAGGGCGTTGTCCACGAGGTTCGACAGCAATTCGTGGAGCAACACCGGATCTCCCATCGTGCACGCGGAGTGCAACTCAAGTCCGAGGTCCTGCCCACTTGCAACGCTTCGATTCACCCAGTCAGAGGCGGCTGCTTGCACCAACGCACGGAGGTCGACCAACTGCAACGGATGATCGCGCCAGACGGCCGGTTCGGCGCGCGCGAGCGACAATAGCTGGTTGGCGATTCGCGTCGTACGCTTGGTCACCGCGTAGACTTTTTCCAGAGTCTCCTTCCATGCCGCCGGCTCCTTTTGGCGTAGCCCAAGCTCTACCTGCGATAGCAACACCGCCAGTGGCGTGCGCAGTTGATGCGCGGCGTTCGATACGAAGCCGGTTTGAGCATCCAACGTGCCGCGTAGGCGATTCAGAAAGCCATTTAGCGCATTCAACACCGGCTGCAGCTCGGTTGGCGCGGTCGCGTTGGGGATTGGTTGCAGATCGCGGTCGGAGCGGGCGCTGAGGTGATCGCGCATCGCCAATAAGGGTTGAAGGCCCTTACCAACCCCAAACCACACCAACCCGAGCGTGGCGAAGGCGACGAGTATTTCGGGCAGTAGCATCCCCACTAGGATTTCCCGCGCCAGGCGCTGGCGTTTTACGATGGTCTGCGCGGCCTGGATCACGATTCGCGATCCTTGATAGGGCAGGTATAAGGCGGCCACGCGCACCGGCTTACCGCGAAAGATGCGGTCATAGTGGAGATGTCCTTGCCAGGCGGGGGGCGCGGACGACGCTGGAAGATCGGGCACGCCGGCGATTAATTCGTCGCGTGGTCCGGTGACCGCGAAAAAGGTCTGGTCGTACTGGTCGAGCATCAACACGCGTTCGGCGACCGGTGGAAAATTGATGCCGATCTGATTGCTGTTCTTCGTTAGTTGCCCGAATACGGCGAGCGCGGTGTTTAACAATTCGTCGTCATAAGCCCGCGATGCTGCCTGTAGCGCGATTCGATAGTCGCCAATCGCGCCGACCGCGAGCAACAAGGTGATCGGCAGGATCAGCCACCGCAGCAGATGGCGGCGAATACTGTTCAAGCGCGTTCTTCCAGCAAGTAACCGAAACCCCGTACCGTTTGGATTTTAACGCCGTCGGCTTCGAGTTTGGCGCGTAACCGCGAGACATAGACTTCGATGGCGTTGAGGCTGATCGACCGATCGAGATCGCACAAGGTTTCAAGCAATTGTTCCTTACTTACGATTCGACCTTCGCGCATCATCAGGTACTCCAGTATCGCCCATTCACGCGCGGTCAGCTCCAACGGGCGTTCCGTGAGCCACGCGCGCCGGCTTACCTGATCCAATACCAGCGGGCCGTATGCCAACTGGGCGCGGCGCGGTTGGAGGCGTCGAATCAACGCGCGGATCCGCGCTTCAAGTTCGATTAACGCGACCGGCTTTACCAGGTAATCATCGGCACCGATGTCGAGTCCGTGGACACGAGCCTCGAGTTCGTCGCGTGCCGTTAAGATCAGCACGGGTATGTGATTTTCGCGTTTGCGCAGCTTGCGCAACACTTCGAAGCCATCCATGCCGGGTAAGCCGACGTCGAGAATCACCAGGTCATACGCTTCGCGATTGAGAAGTTGATCGGCGCCGCTTCCGGAATCGACGAGATCGACCGCGTAATTCGATAACCGCAACGCACTTGCGAGCGCGTCCCCGAGCATTTCATCGTCTTCAACGAGCAGTAAGCGCATGCGGTGCTGTTTAAGGGTGGGCAGATCGGAATTTTTGTATGGTCTCGCGACAACAGCAAGCATCGGCGGTGTGCCCCGGCGCGCGCTTGCCCAGGCAGCAGCGCCGAGGGGCGAAAAATCGCCCTAAGACCTGGCGATAGGCGATGGTAAGCTTAACGTCAGGGTTTGTGGTTAGAGTGCCGCCGCGATGAAATTTACATTCACTTAGCAATCCACGGTTACGTTATAGACCTCATGCGAAGCATAAACCCAGTCATTTTCAAGCGCCGTAAACCGCGAAATCGCGCGTTTGGAAACACTTTCGGGCGCTCGGCGGGATATGGCATCCGGGTGCTTTTGGCGACCGCGCTGCCGGCGCTTTGCACCGCGCAGGCGGTCGCCGCGCCAACCAATCCGGCGGATGTTCCGATCACTGAAAATGAGGCGCTTGCGCTGTTTTATCAGCGGAATCTCGAGCTCATCGCTGCGCATTTCAAAATTGCACAAAGCCAAGCACAGGAAGTCATCGCCGCGGCGCTGCCTAATCCGGTGTTTAGCCTTAATGTGCTTGAGATCGATGGCAGCGGCCGGTTGGGTAACGACGGCGCGGGCCCAGGAGTCGGGGTGGCGGTAACCGAGTTGCTGGAAACCGCGGGCAAGCGCCGGATTCGTCGCGCGAGCGGCGCACTTGGGACCCAAAGCGCCGAGGCCGATCTTAAGGATGCCACACGGACCTTGAGCGCCGGCGTGCGGCGTGCGTACTACGCGTTGCTGCTGGCGCAAAAGAACGTGACTGTCGCCCAGGACACGGTCGACCAATACGCGCAAATCGTCATTGCGACCGAATTCCGCCTGAAGCACGGAGATGTCGCGGAATCCGATGTCTGGCGGCTCAAGGTGGAAGCCTATAAAGCCCGCGCGGATTCGCTAAGCCAGGGCGCGGCCGTCGATAAGGCTCGCGCGGATCTGGCAAGCCTCCTGCGTTGGCCGGTCGACGCAATGCATTTCGTGGCGCGTGCCGAGTGGCCCGTGCTGCGTCAAGCGGTAACCGAAGATCGCGATTCATTATTCACCGAAGCGATGACGCGGCGTCCGGATCTCGCCGCCGCGAATAAGCGCGCAGAACAGTCGAAGCAAGAACTGACCTTGGCCGAGCGCACGGCGATTCCGGACGTGACGGTGGGCGCTGGTTATCTTCACGACATCAATAATCTTAATCACGACACGGCGAATTTCAGCGTCAGCGTCCCGCTCCCGTTGTTTTATCGCAATCAGGGCGAAATTCAGAAATCGGCGGTAAGTATGAATGCGGCGGCGCTTGAGGTGGAACAATTACAACTAACCATTCGCAAGGAAATCGTCGGTGGTCTTGCGGCGTGGCAGAGCGCGGAGGCCATTGCCCGCGGTTTCGAGCGCGATGTGTTGAAGCAGGTGCAAAAAATACGCGACGGCGCCGAAGTGTCCTACCAAAAGGGCGGGACGAGTATTTTAGATTTACTCGATGCCCAGCGTAATTATCGTGAAGTAATGCACGATTACCAGGTCGCACTGTACAACCGAACCATTGCCGGCATCGATCTGCAAGCCGCGCTGGCGAGCGAGACCGCAAAATGATCACGAGAAATATAGTCGAGTTAGTACTGTTGATCTCCGCGCTCGCGAGCGCGGGGTGTCAGCGGCAAGTGGCCGAAGCCGAGCTGGGCCCACAGGCGTCGGTCGCCGGCGCCACGGTGATATTTGCCAAGAACCCCGTCGGCCTGCGGACGGCGGCAGTCGAAGCCGCGGGCCAGGACGCGCTGTCGCTGCCCGGTCGCCTAGCCTGGGACGAAGACCTGACGGTGCGAATTTTCTCGCCCTTCGCGGGACGGGTGGTCCGTACGCTGGTGCAGCCCGGCGATTCTGTACAGGTCGGCCAACCCTTGGTTGAACTCGCGTCGGCGGATTTTGGTCAAGCCCAAGCCGATGCCGCGAAAGCCGCCGCCGATCTTTCGCTGGCGGAGCATGGTGCGCGCCGCGCCGAAGCGCTGAGCCGCGTGGGGGTGGTCGCGCAAAAGGATGTGCAACAAGCAGAAGCCGATTACCGGCGCGCTCAAGTCGAGCAGGAACGGGCGCAAACCCGGCTGCGGCAGGTCGATGCGGGTAGTGGGCGCAATTTTGTGCTTAAAGCGCCGATTGCTGGGGTGGTGGTCGATAAAGCCGTTAACCCCGGTCAGGAGTTGCGCGCCGACCAAACGGGCGCGCCGCTATTTTTGATCACGGACCCAAGCCACCTATGGGTGTGGTTGGACGCACCCGAAACGGTAATTGCGCGCCTGCCTTCGGCTGCCAGCGTGCCCGCTTTCGTGCTGACGACCGCGGCGTATCCCGGCGCGACGTTTCCAGGTCACGTGGTGCACACCGCGGAATTCATCGACCCCGTGTCGCGCACGTTCAAACTACGCGGCGCCATCGATAATCCGCAGCGCCGGTTGAAAGCCGAGATGTTCGTCTCGGTAACGCTCGCGAGCGCCGACACCAATCCACCCGCGATGCTACAGACCGTGCCGGCCACAGCGGTGTATCTCGATAACGGTCATCGCTATGCGTTTGTACGCGATAGCGAACGCCAATTCAGCCGAGTCGAAGTGCAGGTAGTCCGCGAGCAGATCGATCGCTTGACCATTACCGGCATCGCTGCTGCGGCCGAAGTGGTGGTCGAAGGCACGCTCTATTTGCAGCAGTTTCTCGACAAAGCCCAAATGGCACCCAGCCTGCCGCAATCGACCGCTGAAGCGATATCGCCCGGCGCCGTGGCCCGCTCGTGATTAAAAAAATTGTCCATTTTTCGCAGCATCAACCGCTGCTGGTGCTTTTTGCGCTGCTGATATTCATCGCCGGTGGCGCTATTGCGTTTATAAATCTGCCGATCGAAGCGTTCCCCGATGTATCGGATTTGCAAATAACCATTGTCGCGCTGTATCCCGGACGGGCCGCCGAAGAAGTCGAGCAACAAGTCACATTACCCATCGAAGTCGCGCTGTCGGGCTTGCCGGATTCGGTCCGCTTGTTCTCGCACACCCAATTCGGTCTCTCCTACACCGTCGTCACGTTTAACGATAAACCGACCGATCTAATCGCGCGGCAGCGGGTGTTCGAGCGTCTCCGTGGCATCGACCTGCCGCTCGGCGTCGAACCCGATGTCCAGCCGCCGCAGACCGCGATCGGCGAAATCTTTCGCTTTCGATTACGCGGCGATAATTACACGCCGCAGCAGCTGCGCACCTTGCAGGATTGGGTGGTCGAAAAAAATCTGCGCAAGGTTCCGGGGGTCGCCGACGTCGTGACAATGGGCGGCTCGACCAAGCAATACGAGGTCAATCCCGATTTGCCCCGCATGCGCGATTACCACATCACGCTCGCGCAGCTGGTCAGCGCCCTGCAGCGCGCCAATGCGAACGCCGGCGGTGGTTCGATCACGCATGGTCCGCAACAGTTTTTGATTCGATCGGTCGGTCAACTGCACTCATCGTCGGATATCGGTGAGGTAGTGGTCACCGAAAACAATGGCGTCCCGATCCTGGTCCGCGACATCGCCGACACCCGGATTGGCGGCGCGACCGTGCAAGGTTTCGTTGGCGCGTCGGTAGGCGCAAAAGACGACGACGACATCGTCAACGGCATCGTGATCATGCGCAAGGGCGAGAATCCGTCGCTGGTGTTGGACGGCGTGAAGGCGGCGATCGCTCACCTCAACTCGGCCCAGCTGCCGAAAGGCGTCGCCATCGAGCCGTACTACGACCGCTCATGGCTTATCGCGCGGACGCTGCACACCGTATTTGGCAACCTGCTCGAAGGCGCCACGTTGGTGTGCGCGGTGCTGCTGTTGTTTTTAAGTAATCTCCGCGCCGCGCTCATCGTCGCGGCGGTTATTCCGCTCGCGTTGCTCGCCACTTTCTTGGGCCTGACCATCGTCGGTATTCCCGCGAACCTGCTCTCGCTTGGCGCCATGGACTTTGGCGTTATAGTCGACGGCGCGGTGATCGTCGTGGAAAACGTTTTTCGCCGTCTAGGCGCATTGAAAGACGAGGCGATCGGCGATCCCGCGGCGCGCCGGCAGGCAGTACTGCAAGCGGTAGAAGAAGTCGGGCGACCGACTTTCTTTTCAATGCTCATTATCATCACCGCGCACATTCCAATATTTACCCTGCAGCGGCATGAAGGACGAATCTTTTCACCCATGGCGTGGACGGTCAGTTCGGCGTTGGTGGGATCGCTCATCGCGTCGCTAACGATCGTGCCGTTGGCGTGCACGTGGTTTCTGCGGCGCGTGCCGCACGACGATAACCGGCTCGTTAACTGGTGTAAGCGGCATTACTCGCGCGTCTTGGGCGCGGCGATTCGGCATCGCGCGGTGGTGGCGATTATTGCCGGCGCCGCGCTTATCGGCAGCGGTGTGCTCGCGACCCGCTTGGGCAGCGAATTTCTGCCGGAACTCAACGAAGGCTCGATCTGGGTCAATTTGACGCTGCCGTCTTCGGTATCGCCAGAGGAATCGAAACGCGCCATGCGCGTGGTTCGCCATGCCCTCCAGTCGGTGCCCGAAGTGCGCTCGGTGGTTTCAAAAATTGGACGCCCCGATGACGGTACCGATCCCAAGATGTTTAATTCATCTGAAATTTTTGTCGATTTGAAACCGGAGAACGAATGGCGGCCAGGGCGAACCAAGGCCGACCTCATCCAGGAAATGGACACCGCGGTGTCGGCCCTACCGGGATTGGAGCCGAGTTTCTCGCAACCGATCCGCGATAACGTACTCGAGAGCATCTCGCAGATCGATGGCCAGATAGTCATCAAGGTTCATGGCGAGGATTATTTGCAGCTGAAGAAAATTGCGCGACAGATCATGCGGCAGATAGGCGATGTGCCAGGAGTGGTTCGGAGCTTTATCGATCGCGACGGCGTTCTGCCGCAATACCGGCTCGATATCGATCGCGCGGCGGCCGCGCGCTACGGCGTGAACATCGGCGATGTGCAAGACGTGGTCGAGGCGGCGATGGCGGGCAAGGCGACGACCGAGTTATGGGAAGGAGAAAAGCATTTCAGCGTGGTGGTACGGCTGGCGCCGGCGCAGCGCGAGTTGCCTAATCTGCCGCAGGTATTAGTCGCCACCGCTAATGGCGCGCAAATTCCGTTGTCCGAACTGGCGCGATTCACGCTGGCGGATGGCGCGATGAATATCAGTCGCGAGAATGGTCAGCGCACCGTGTCCATCGGCGTGTTCATTCGCGATCGTGATATGGGCAGCGTGGTGGCCGATATGCAGGCGCGCGTGGCCAAGGCGGTCACGGTGCCACTTGGTTACGATGTGAACTGGTCCGGTGAATTCGAAAATCAGCAGCGGGCGATGAAGCGTCTCGCGTGGGTGGTGCCGCTGTCCATTCTGCTCATTTTTGTACTGCTATTTAATGCATTTGAATCGCTCGCCAGCGCGGCCCTAATCATCGCGAATATTCCGCTCGCGATGATCGGCGGGATAGTCGCCCTGTGGGCGACGAATATTCCACTGTCGGTTTCGGCCGCGATCGGATTTATTGCATTGTTCGGCCAAGCGGTGCTGAACGGAGTGGTGATGGTCTCCGATTTCAATGTCCGCATGCTCACGACCGCCGATCAAGTTCAAGCCGTGATGGCCGGCGCGCAGGCGCGACTACGCACGGTGTTGATGACCGCGCTGCTCGCCATGCTCGGATTGCTGCCCATGGCGCTCTCGCACGATATCGGCGCCGAAACTCAACGACCGCTGGCCGTGGTCGTGATTGGCGGTCTCGTCAGTGCAACCCTGCTGACCTTGGTGGTATTGCCGGTGCTTTATCTGGCGATCGCACGACGCTGGCCGGCTGTGCTCGCGACCGGGGACGCCTTGCCGGCCCACTGATTGCCACGCATGGCATCGAGCGCCATAGGCGGTCGCAGAAGCTTTGTGCGACACTTTGCTTCAGCGAGCGACGATGAGGTGGCGATATGTCCGTATCCCGACCCCGTATTCCATTTACTTACGACGACTATAAGAGTCTTCCGGAGTCCACGGAGCGACGTTACGAATTGCTGGCAGGAGATTTGTTCATGGTTCCAGCCCCAACCACCCGTCACCAACGTATTTGCCAAAATATTGAATACATTCTCGTCGGTTACGTCAGGCGTACGCAACGCGGACAGGTTCTGGATGCCCCAGTTGACGTCGTCCTCGGGACCGGCACTGCACGGGAAGTGGTTCAGCCGGATATCCTGTTTGTCACGGCGGAGCGCGCCGAGATCGTCACGCTGGCGGAAGTCGTCGGGTGTCCCGACTTGGTTATCGAGGTGCTGTCACCCGGGACGGAGGAACGCGACACCAACTATAAGAAGACTTTGTATGCACGCCATGGTGCAGGTGAGTATTGGATCGTCGATCCGCCCACTAGGACTCTGGAACGCTATGTGCTTGGCGCCGATGGGTTCGGTGCACCGCAGCGGTTACCCGCGGACGCGATCTTCACGTCGCCGCTGTTTCCGGATCTGATTTTCGAATGTCGTGAAATCTTTGCGCCATGATGCACAGGATAAGCTACAGAAATATCAGCCGTTAGCGGATCAATTGATTTCCGATACTGACAGCGCGTCGACGCCCATGTTCAACGGAAACCCATGTAGCATTCGACTCACGACTGCGCAGCGGCGCGTGGTGGACTTGCCGATAATTTCGCGAACGAACCGCAGATTTGCGGCATCGTGCAAGCTGGGCAACTCGGTCCATTTCGCTTCGAATAGTTCGACTCGGCCATCGATGTCGATGACGAAATCGACTTCACGCGTTCGATCGCGCCAGAAAAACAAGCTGCCGGTGCGGCCGGCTTGGCGTTCACGATGACGGAGTTGCGCAAACACGAAGGTTTCCCAGATCGCGCCCGCGGACGGCGACTCGAGCATCGAGTCTGCGCTGCGCACATTGAGCAGCGCACACAATAAGCCGGTATCGGCAAGATATAACTTCGGGCTTTTGATGATCGATTTCGTGCGGTTCGAGAACCACGGTTCGAGCAACACGACTTGACCGGATGCCTCCAAGACGGACAACCACTGATTGGCGGTCGACGGCGAGATGCCGACGTCGCGCGCGAGATCCGCTTTGTTCAGCAGATTGGCCGAACGCAAGGCGCAGGCACGCAGGAAGCGTTCGAAATCACGCAGACTCCCTACATTGGTGAGCGCCCGTACGTCACGTTCCAGATAGGTCGCCAAGTACGAGTTGTAGAACGCCGTGCCGTCGATATCGGAATTGGCATGCAGTTCCGGAAATCCGCCCCGGACGATCACAGACTCGATGGTTGCTCGCGGCGTGGCGCGGCGAATTTCCGCGAAGGCGAGTGTTTCCAATTCCACCACATCGACGCGCCCGGCAAGTGATTCGGCAACGCCCTTCATGAGAATGAATTTCTGCGAGCCGGTGAGCAGATATTGTCCGTAGCGCTGTCGGCTCCGATCGATTTCCGCCTTAAGATGACGAAACAGCGCCGGCGCGTACTGAACTTCATCAATGATGACCGGTGGTGGGTATCGCCGCAAAAATGTCGCGGGATCTTTCTCCGCTTGTTGGGCTTCGGTCGGGAGGTCCAACGACACGAACGCATGACGTGGAAATATGCGGCGCACGGTTGATGTCTTACCCGTCTGCCGCGCTCCCGTGAGTACGGTTGCCGGTCGAGTTTTGCTCGATTTGAGTAACCGAGCTTCGATGTCGCGCAGAATCCACATCTGCAAAATATACGATTCGATCGCATAAATGGCAAAGGACGCCGTCGTGTGCAAAAAATAGGGGCCGATCTATTTCCCTAAATCTCCGCACCGTCTTCGCGCAATTGACTGCTGGGTCCGTCCGATTTCCTCTGTGGTGCGGCCTTTAGCGGAGAAGCCGGCACCACTTCCTTGGCAAAAAGCTCCATGGATCGTTGACTCTTGGCAGGATCTAAACCCGGCAGATGCATGCCGAGCACCAGATGGGTCGTGCGGATGGTTTTCGTCATCGAATCGATTTCGCGTGCGACCTCCTCGGGAGTTCCCACAATCAGACGTGAATGGCACTTACTTAAGGAACCGCTGAATAAGTCCCTCCTGGACTGTTACTCGCCTCATCCTGAGGCTCGCCCTAGCGGGCCGCACGAGGTGCGTGCAAAATCGCGCCGGGCGATTTTGTCAGAGTAAGAAAAACAAAAAGTATCATTTTCGTTTTCCTTCATTTTCAACGGTCTGCGACCATTGAAAATGGCGGCACCTCCCTGTGCCTTAAGGAATCTCTGCCTTTTGCAGAGATTCCTTAAGTGCGGTTTACGCCGTCACCCCGTGCGCCGAGCACGAAGCCCAGTGAAAAATAAATTCATTATTTGACTGGATTCCGGCTTCCGCCGGCATGACGAAGGGCCAAGATTGCGCATCTTTCCCGGCATTTCAGCTTAAGTAAGCGCCATTCCAATCAGACCGTTATAAAAAGGTGCCAATCAGGATTCGGCATTTTTCTCAGTGGCAAACTACTTTAGTATTCCGGTGCCAACGCCGCTTTCGTCTTGAAGAACTTTAGAAAGACGAGCCCGGATCGGACGCTGGTAACCCAGTAGAAGAATCGAAAACCATGAACGACATGCCCGAACCGCGGCCTTCCGAACAGTTCGATGCGCTTTGTTCCACGTTCGAGGTTCCGACGCCGTTTTTTGAAATAGTCAATTCGGCGCCCGCCGCGATCTGGATCCTGCGGCCGGATCTAACCGCCGTGTTTATGAATCAGGCATGCGTCCAATACATCGGATCCGAGCTATCCGCGTTACTCGGCTTCGGTTGGTCCGCCGCTCTTCACCTTGAAGATCGCGAAACTTGCCTCGACACGCTCCGCCGTTGCGTTCGCGAGGGTCGCCCGGTTACCCATGAATGCAGGATACGACGTGCGGAAGGGGTTGTCGGTTGGGTGCGGATTCACGCCGCGCCCCGGCTGTCGCTTAACACTGGCGAAGTTATCGCCTTGATCGTCACCGGCACGGATATCTCGGCGTACCGCCGCGTGCTTATCCAGCAGTCCGTCACCGCCGAGCGGCTGCATTTGGCGGTGACGGGCTCCTCGGACGGCGTGTGGGATTGGCCGGATGTCAGTCAAGGTTCAATGTGGTGGTCTCCTCGTTGCTACACGATCTGTGGTTATGAGCCTGATGAAATCGAATCCGATGTCGATAATTTTTTTGCTCTCGTCCACCAGGACGATGCGCTTCGTGTCAGAAGTCTTTTGGAACGCGCGATCGCTTCGATGACCTCCTACGAAGCGGAGTTAAGAATCCGGACGAAGGATGGTGGCTACCGATGGTGTCGCGGCCGTGCCGAAACCAGCGGCGCGGGCACGAAGATTCGCATGTCGGGAACGCTTCAGGATATTCACCCCGCGCGAGCAGCTGCTGACGAAATTGCTCTTTTGCAAGAACGGTATGAGCGGGCCGAAGCAGGCTCGACCAACGGGCTCTGGGAATGGGATTTAATCACCGATCGAATGTGGTATTCAGACAATTTAAAAGAAATGCTGGGCTTCAGCGCTCTCGAGTCCTTGGCGACCACCCAACGAAGTTTTGCCAAATTGTTTCACCCAAACGACAGTACGGCAGTGGCGACGGCTATCGCCGCTCATCTTCGCGACCGGGCGCCGCTCGATGTCGATTTTAGAGTGCTCAATAGCGATGGCGAAGCGCATTGGTTTCGCAGCCGCGCGAAATCTCAGCGCGTCGAAAATGGGAAGGTTGTGCGTTTGTCGGGATCCCTTTACGACGTGCATGAGTTAAAAGTCGCGCAACTGGCGCTCCAGGACGAACGAGAAAAAATCCAGTCGACCTTGAGTTCGTTGGGGGAGCCGGTGATCACCACCGATCCATTCGGGCAGATCGATTTCATCAATCACTCCGCGGAGCATCTCTTCGGTTTGTCGCCGAAGAAAGTTTTGAAGCAGCGATTCGAGGCGGTATTCGAGTTTCGCAATCACGACTCGCGCGCGGTCACAGAATCGCCCGTCGCCCAATGTCTGAGCGACGCCAGCGAAATTGTGACCGGCGAAGCGCAATTGCACTTGGCTTCGAAAGCGGAATATGCCGTTGAATTCACCGCACGCAAGATTCGTAGTGCTACAGGTCGTGTGTTCGGTGCGGTGGCGGTAATCCGCGACGTCACCGAGAAACGCCGGCAAGCCGATGAAATCTCGCATCTGGCTAAACACGATGCGCTTACAGGGTTGGTAAATCGCTACGAGTTTGAACGCCGGCTTACCCGTTTAATCGCGCAACCGTTGCATGCGTCCGATATGCACGCGATGATGTTCCTCGATCTGGATCGCTTCAAGTTCATCAACGATACCTGCGGCCATGCGGCGGGCGACGAATTGTTGCGACATGTTGCCTCCCTCATGCGCGGCGAAGTGCGGCGGCGAGACACTGTCGCGCGGCTCGGTGGCGATGAGTTCGCAGTGCTCTTGGAGCACTGTGATCGGCAACAGGCCGAGCGCGTCGCACACTCGATCCGGGAACGTCTGGGGAGTTATAGTTTTCCGTGGCAAACCCGGCATTTCAGTATCGGCGTCAGCATTGGGCTGTTGATGATCGACGCGCTTAGCGGCAGTCTCTCGACCATACTTCAGAATGCTGATGTCGCGTGCTACGCAGCCAAGAAATTTGGTCGCAACCGCGTATACATTTTTGGTTCCGACGAGCTCCCGCAAAGGCCGCTCGGGAAGGGGTAGGTTTCGCGCGAGACCCTAAAGATTTGTAGTCCTTTTCCGATAGCCTCCGTAGGATACCGAGGAGAGGCACCCGATCGTGCGCCTGATCCTCCTACGGAGGTACCTCGACGATGTCGTTCTTTGCGGTTCATAAACTCACCATCGCGTCGCGTCTCGTGCTCATTAATGGTCTGCTTGCGGCCGCCATCGTGGCGGTCAGCGGCATGGCGTGGCGGGACTTGGATGTGCAGACCGCCGCCGCCGGTGAACAGTCGCGCTTAAGCGAGGCACAGCGCTTTCATCAGGATGCGGACACGCTGCACGATGGTATTCGCGCCGATGTCTATAGCGCTTTTTTGGACGCAGAACTCTCGCGTCTGACACCGGATCAGATCCGGACCAACTTACACCAAAGCACCGCGCGTTTCCGCGCTGATCTTGACCGGTTGAGCAAAATCGCTCTCCCGCCCGATATCCATGCGAGCAACGAAGCGGTTCGCGCGTTAGTCGAGAATTATATTTCTGTCGCTCAAGAAACGATCGAATTGGCGCTGCGTAGCCAGAATGAAGGCGCCCGCGGCTTGCCTAGGTTCGATAGCGCGTTTGAAGCCGTGGGCGCGGCGATGGAAGCGCAGACAACGGCCCTGAGCACACGAGTTCTAAACGCGGAACGAGCCGCTGAGTCGGCGAAGGCGACGGCGCAGGCCTGGATCGTGAGTGCCGGTTTAGCGATCAATGTCTTGGTCGCACTCTTGGTCGCATTTGTATCGCGCTCGATTCGTGGCTCGCTTAAGCGCGTGCGTGACAATGCACGGGCGATGGCCAAAGGTAATCTTGATCTGCGCAATAACGTCATTAGTCGTGACGAAGTCGGCCAACTCGCACAATCGATTGACGCGATGGCGGGTAACCTGCAGTCGATGCTCGGACAAATGCGCGCCGATAGCGAACGGGGCGCGTTCGGCAATCAATTGGTCGAAGCGCTCGAAATGGCCGATACGGAAACCGAGGCGCACCAAGTAATAGCGCGCGCGATGAGCGCGGTGTCGCCACAGAATCCAATGGAACTGTTACTCGCCGATTCGAGCCGCGCCCATCTAGAACGTGCGACCGCGCATCCCACGGCGGGCGCGCCCGGGTGCAATGTCGAATCTCCGTTCAGCTGCGTTGCGGTCCGGCGAGGCAATCCGGTGGTATTCGCCGATAGCGAAGCGCTAAATGCCTGCCCGCGTTTGCGCGGCCGCACGTGCGGCCCAGTATCCGCGGTCTGCGTGCCAGTCAGCTTCATGGGTCGCGCACTCGGTGTGTTACACACGACGGGCGATATCGGCGTTCCGCTCGAAGGAGATCAGGTTGCTAAATTGACGACGCTCGGCATCCAGGCCGGCGCCCGCATCGGGACAGTACGCGCCTTTGAACGAACCCAGGTGCAGGCGAGCACCGATAGTCTTACCGGCCTCGCGAACCGTCGCACCCTCGAATATCAAGTGCGCGATCTGCTCACCGCGCATAAACCGTTCGCACTCGTGATGGCTGATCTCGACCGCTTTAAAAGCCTGAACGATACATTGGGTCACCAGGCGGGCGATAACGCGCTACGCCAATTCGCCGACGCCGCGCGCGCCGCCGCGCGCGAAACCGATTTGGTAGCGCGCTGGGGCGGCGAAGAATTTACGTTTGTGTTGCCGAGCGCGACGGCCGAGCAAGGGCTGGAGTGGGTCGATCGACTGCGCACGCGTCTGGCCGAAATCCAGGAAGCCGCGGGATCGACCGTGTTTACCGCGAGTTTTGGCATCGCCGACACCACCATGGGCCAGTCGCTCGAAAATCTGCTGCGGATTGCCGACGCCGCGCTCTATTGCTCGAAGGACGGCGGACGCGATCGCGGCACCATTGGCAGCGCCACGCTGGTTGCGGCCGGTCCAAAGAGCCACCCGACCGAGCACGGCGCACAGGTGAATCTGCGTTTGCTTGCCAATGACCATGCATGACCGGGATTTCGTCGCCGGAGAGTAAATTATTCAGGATCCACACCCCGGCTCTGCAGGAAGTGCGTGCGCTATTATTCCGCCCTGACGGACTAACCCGACCTACATTCTTCGTCTCGAAAGCCGAAACCCCTCACCCCAGCCCTCTCCCGCAAGGGGAGAGGGAGTAAGGCGATCGTCCAAGTCTTTCCTCTCGCCCAGGATCTCGCCCACGAGGGAGAATGGCGTAATAAGATCGCGCAATCTTTCCCTCTCCCCTTGCGGGAGAGGGCTGGGGTGAGGGGGCAATAGAACGCGCAGCAACTTCGTCAGCTGCCGCAGATATCTCAGTCAGCGGTCGAATTCGAACCGCTAGGAATGCTTTCCCGCGTGAATGGCGCGCATTGCACGCTCGGCGCCAGCACGGACTTGGGCGACGCGATGCGCGGCATCGATCGCCGCGAATTCCGTCTCGGCTAATCGAAACAATTCCAGCGCAAGCGGTGCGCGATTGGTGTGTAGCGCGCACTCGGCCTGGACTTGGAGTGCGCCGGCGGCGACGAATGAATATGGAAGAGATACCACCAGCGCACGTAGTGCATCCATTTCCCGCCATGCCTGGTCGAACTCGCCCGCATGAACGCGCGCTTCTCCGCGCAACAGCGCCACGAGGGCATATCCTGAGAGGTGCCCAGCCTGCTCCGCATAGCCAACCGCCTGCTCCAGAATGTTCACGGCCTCCTCTGCCTGACCGAGACGCGCCATGGCCGCAGCCATGAAGGTGGCCGACCAGCCCTTGAAGTAATTCGTCGGCGCAATGTTGAACGCCGCCTGGGCTTCCGCCATCGCGGCGGATGCATCGCCCATTTCGTACAACACCCACGCGAGGAAACCCCCGCCAAAGGAGGCCATACCGTCATCATGCGCGGCAAGTCCCACATCGCGTGCCCGCTCACCATGGCGCACGGCTTCGGGCCAACGACCGCGAAAAGCGGCGCATAACAAAAGTGCAACGTTACTGAAAGTCGGGAACAACGGCACGGGAACCTGTTCAAGATAACGTAGTGCACGCAAACCATATTGCTCGCCAAGCTCGCATTGTCCGCGGTTCGCGTACAACCACCCCAACATAATACTGGCGTGCGCCGCGCTAACCGAATCGTTCTCTTCGTCGCACAACGAGATCGCGCGCTTGAGTACTATTTCCGCTTCCGCGTAGCGGGCCACCACCCATAGCCGATGGCCACGCTGCGCCAGAAAGGGTCCGAGCACCGCCGGAACGTTGAGCGCCTCGACTTGCGGCGCGTAGTGTTCGAGCCGCTCGGCGTATTCGCGATGCTTGTGCAGAAAGTGAAACACGGGAAACGCCTGCAGCAGATATACCACGCAGCGGATCAGTCGCTCCGCAGTCATCTCTTCGGCTTCGAACAAGCGCATCGCGTCGACCAGAAAACCGTGCGCGGCTTCCAGCGTGTGGTTGCGAATCGCTTTCGCGGTCGCCGCCTCAAGAAAAGGTAAAGCCAGCGCGGGAGTTTCGCCCGCTAGATGATGGCGTGAGATCTCCTCGCAATCCTGTTCTGGATCCTTGCCCCGAGTCGCCAGTCTCGTGGCG
This sequence comes from Gammaproteobacteria bacterium, assembly GCA_016191285.1. GTDB lineage: Bacteria > Pseudomonadota > Gammaproteobacteria > CAIKBL01. The sequence goes on along the minus strand of JACPPA010000013.1, from coordinate 74,415 downwards.
AGCGCGGTATGCAATTGCCTGCGCTCATCGCTCACCATGCCTTGATACGCCACTTCCTGGGTCAACGCATGGACGAACCGATAATGTCGCGGCGTTAACGTGGGCTCGATAAATCCCAATGCCGTCAAGTGTTCCAATCGCGTGCGCTGCTCGCGCGGCCCGTCCGCGACTTCCTCCACAAGGTCTAGCGAAAACTCGCGACCAATCACCGCGGCGGTGCGTAGATTGCGCTTGTCATTGATAGTCAGCCGATCGATGCGCGCCCCGAGCACCTCAAACACATCCCCCGGCACTTGCTCACCGGTTGAAACGGCGGCGCGTACCAATTCTTCGAGGAAAAATGGATTGCCTTCCGCCCGCGCGAGCACCTGGTCTTGCTGCTCACGCGGGAGCACTGACGACACGAGCAATTGCGCGAGCAGGGATTGAACGGCAGCTGCATTCAGGGGGGTGAGCCGAATTTTGCCGCGGCGGATAGCAGCGGACCACGGCGGATCCGAACCTGGCCGGAACGTCACCACCAGCAGGCAGCGACTGTCGCGAAGCGCGGTTGCCAACGCACTCAGATACTCGAGTGAACTCGGATCGGCCCAATGCAAATCTTCGATCAAAAGGACCAATGGCGAGCGCTGTGCTCTGCGCAATACGTACGCGATAAGGGCTTGGACGGTGCGACCGCGTACGGTGGCGGGGTCCATTTCTTTGATTCGACTCAGCGCCTCTTCGCCTCCCAACAACGCGGCAAGATAGTCGTGGCCGTCATCTGTTTCCGACGGTGAGTTGATGTTGTCGGTCGCGGTTTCGAAGAGTCCACGCACAAGCTCGACGATAGGCACGTTGGGTCGCTGATTACCATACGTAATGCATTGGCCCAACACTGCGCAGGTGTCGGCGGGCAATCGCGCTTGGAATTCCAGGACCAGGCGCGACTTGCCGGCACCGGGCTCACCTTCAAGTTCGATTACTCCACCATGCCCTTGTGCCGCTTGCTGCACACCCGCCAGTAATTGCGTCATCTCCGCGTCGCGCCCCACGAACGCGGTTTGACGTTGCGCAATGCGGCTGGTGTGTTCCCGAGCGTTTAGCAAACGGTATCGCGCCACGGGTTCGGTGATCCCTTTCAACGTTATCGACGCCAGGGCTTCGACTTCCAACGCGCCGCGCGCCGCCGCGATGGTGGTTTTACCGCAGAGGATCTCGCCGGGCGACGCCGCGCTCTGCAGTCGTGCGGCGAGATGCGTGGTATCGCCGGCCGCCGTGTAATCCATGCGCAGATCGTCGCCGATGGCGCCGACCACCACCTGCCCACTGTTGATGCCGATGCGCACGTGCACGCGATTCCAACCCGCCACGGTCGACGACTCGCGCGCGGACGCGACGGCATCTCTAATCGCAATCGCGGCAAGGCCTGCGCGCGCCGCATGATCTTCATACGCCAGCGGCGCGCCGAAAATGGCCATGAAGCCATCCCCGAGAAACTGATTCACGGTACCCTCGAAGCGATGCACTTCCGTCAATACGCGCGTAAAGAAATCCGACAGCAACACGTGCATGCGCTCGGCGCCCAACTCACCGGCGAGGACGGTGGAGTCGACCATATCGCAGAATAAAACCGAGACTTGTTTCTTCTCGCCCCGCAAGGTCTGGCGATGGGCGAGGATCCGTTCCGCCAGATGCGGCGGCGTGTAGTTGGCGGGTGTGTGCGCGAGTTCCGCGCCACCTGCGGGGACACCATCGTCGCTTTGCGCCGCGCCGCAGCCGGTGCAAAATCGTTGTTCGGCAGCAATGGCCTCGCCACACGCTGTGCACTGCTGCGCAAGACGCACGCCGCATTGCGCGCAGAAGCGTGCGCCTCGCGGATTATCATGATTGCAGTTAGAGCATTGCAGCATCGCTGCTACCCCGAACGTGAGTTCGATAATCCTCGCGTGGTGGGTGCGGGTTGGCAAGCGTTATGTGTAGTGTTGAAGATTGGATAATTTGAAATAGAGCACAAGATCTCCGCGCCATGCGGCGGCGTGGGTCGAAGTCGACATCAATGCTGAGCCATGGCCTGAGTTGCCCATGAAGCCCTCACTTATTGAGGCACAGGTGCACCGCATGTCCATGTTTTCAGCGAGCGTTTTCTTGCGGGCCGCCGCAGCATTGCAGCTCGCTCCGTTGATACCTGCGTTGCCGTTGGGCGAGATGGGCATCATTACTACCTTGCAGATTGAGCACTCGACGCTCAAAATGCAAGACTTATGAAAATCATTTCTCGCCCTCGACTTTTGTCGCTCATTGCACAACGATTTCGTACGAATCCTATCGTGATGCTGCTGGGACCACGTCAATGCGGTAAGACGACCTTGGCTCGGCAGTATGCCGTATCGACCGAGCGCGCTAGTTTTTTCGATTTGGAGAGTCCGGCGGATGCGCAAAGGCTGTCGCAGCCAATGATCGCACTAGAACCGCTGCGCGGACTCGTTGTCATCGACGAAGCACAATTGTCACCGGCATTGTTTCCGGTGCTCCGAGTACTGGTCGATCGTCGACCATCGCCAGCAAAGTTTTTTTTGTTGGGTAGCGCATCTCCGGAACTCGCGAGCAATGTTGCAGAATCGTTGGCGGGAAGAGTCGCTCTATTGCCCATGGCTGGCTTTGATTTGAATGAGCTCCCGGCTAAATCGATGCGGCCCTTATGGCTGCGCGGAGGGTTTCCTCGTTCATTCTTGGCTCCTTCGGATGCAGCGAGTCGGCAATGGCGCGACGATTTGATTCAAACGTTTCTTGAGCGCGATCTGCGCCGACTTGGGGTGCATGTGGCACCGCCGACCATGCGACGGTTCTGGACCATGGCGGCCCACACTCACGGTCAAATCTGGAACGCCTCGGAAGTTGGACGTTCGCTCGGCGAGGCGCACACCACTATTAAGCGACACCTGGATGCATTAAGCGGTGCCTATGTCATACGGCAATTGCCGCCATGGTTTGAAAATATCGGCAAACGGCAAGTCAAATCTCCGAAAGTATTCGTGCGCGATAGCGGGCTATTGCACGCCTTGCTGGGTATTGAATCGTTGGCGGCGTTGGCGGCACATCCCAAACTTGGCGCGTCCTGGGAAGGATTCGCCTTGGAGCAGGTACTGCGGATAACGGGCGATCGCGATGCATATTTTTGGAATACACAAGGGGTCGCCGAATTGGATCTGCTGATGTTCATTCAAGGCCAACGCATCGGGTTCGAGTTTAAGTACGCGGATGCGCCGACGATGACCAAATCGTTGACGATTGCGCATCGCGATCTCAAACTCGATCGCAGTTTGATTATTTATCCGGGAACGACGAGTTACCGATTAGGAGAGTCGATCGAGGTCGTCGCGATCGACGCTTTGACTGAGCGACTCACGGCATTGATTAGTCCACGCGTAAGGCGCAAGGTGAGACTTCGTTGACGCACTGTTGCATTTAGGCCTGCACTGCGCGAAAGAAGCCTGCGATGAAATTCTCTGAGGTTGTCATACAAGCGGCGGCACTGATCCGCGAACGTCAGCGTATGACCTACCGCGCACTCAAGCTCGAATTCGAGCTCGCTGACGATGCATTTGAAGCGCTAAAAGAAGAACTGTTATTCGCACATCCCGAGATTGCGGACACCGATGGGCGCGGCTTTATATGGCGCTCAGTCGATTCCATGACGACCGAAGCAGCAGTGCCGCCAACGCAACACGAGGTCGGTCCGCCGCCAATAGCAAACCCAGAAACTCGGGGCGCGAACGGCGAGTATCGACAGCTCTCGGTGATGTTCTGTGATCTAGTCGGCTCGACTGCACTCGCCACCGAACTCGAACCCGAAGCGTTACACGGGATCATGCAGACGTATCACGCGACATGTGCGACAGTCGTCGCGCGGTACGATGGTCACATCGCGCAATATCTCGGCGACGGCGTCCTGGTCTATTTCGGCTATCCGAGCGCTCACGAGGATGATGCCGCACGCGCCGTGCATGCCGGCCTTGAAATACTGCAGGCCATGCACGGCCGCCACGGTCACGGCACAGCGGTTGAAGTGCGCATTGGGATTCATACCGGACCGGTGATGGTGACCGATGTCGGCAGCGGCGCGCATCAGGAAACGTTGGCGCTGGGCGAAACACCTAATCTTGCATCGCGCATTCAACATCGGGCCGCGCCGAGTACGCTGGTGATCGGCGCCACCACCGCACGGTTGATACGTGGGTTGTTTGAGCTTGAGCGGTTGGGACCACAAGCCCTAGCCGGGGTCGCCGCTCCCCACGAACTGTTTCGAGTACTCACCGCTACAGCGCAGCGCAGCGCCTTCGAAGCAGCGGTGCTGCGCGGCTTAACGCCGGTGGTCGGTCGCGAGCATGAGACCGGATTAATACTCGAACGGATGGCGCGCGTGACTGAAGGTTATGGCCAGGTAGTATTGATCAGCGGTGAGCCTGGGATCGGTAAATCGCGCCTCGTACAAGCAGCGAAAGCGCATGGCGATGCACTGCATGCCGAATACCGTTGCTCCGCGCATTTCCAACACACTGCACTCTATCCCGTGATTGCTTTCCTTGAACGCGCTTTGCAGTTCGAGCGTGGAGAATCATCGGCGGCAAAGATCGAGAAGCTTGCGGACCTGATCACCGAGTTTCAGCTGCCGCTGGCTGACGCGCTGCCGCTGTTGGCCGCCTTGCTCTCACTACCGAGCCCGGCCGGCCACCCAGCGATGATGCTGAGTCCAGCCCAACAACGACAGCGCACCTTGAGTGTGTTGCTTGATTCGATCTTGAACGCGGCGGCTCGGCGCCCGGTGTGTTTGGTGTGGGAAGACCTGCATTGGGCGGATGCAACGACGCTTGAGTTCATGAGCATGGTGATCGAACAAGCCGCGACCGCGCAGGTTATGGTGCTCGCGACCTATCGCCCAGAGTTTCGCGCGCCGTGGAGCGGACGCGCGCATATTTCAGCACTCACGCTGTCCCGTTTGAGTCCTAGCCAGATCGCCGCGATGGTCGCGACGATCGCTAACCACAAGCCGCTGCCGGCAGAAGTAATCCAGCAGATATTGTTGAAGACCGATGGGGTCCCGCTGTTCGTCGAGGAACTGACCAAGATGATCTTGGAATCCGACCTGCTGCGCGAAACACCGGACCGATACGATCTCGCTGGTCCGCTGCCGCCGCTCGCCATCCCCGATACTTTGCAGGATTCATTGCAGGCGCGCCTTGATCGGCATCCCGAGGCGCGCGAGGTCGCGCAGCTGGGCGCCGTGATCGGCCGCGAATTCAGCGCTGAACTAATTCGCGCGGTCTCGACGCAAGCTGATGCGGCGCTCGACGCTGGCTTACGGCAACTCGTCGACGCCGAACTCATTTTTCAGCGCGGCCGCGGATTTGCCGCCAGTTATCTCTTCAAGCATGCCTTGGTCCAGGACACCGCGTATCAATCGCTGCTCAAGCGCCGGCGTCAACAATTGCATCGGCAAGTCGCGGCGGTACTGCAGGCACGCTTCGCTGAAACCCTCGCAGCTCAACCGGAACTGATCGCACATCACCTCACCGAAGCAGGCCAGATTGAGACGGCGATTCCGTACTGGCAACGGGCGGGGCAACGCGCGTTAGAACGATCGGCTAATGTGGAAGCGGTCGCACACTTAAACAAAGGAGTTGTGCTCAATCGAACGTTACCTGGCGATCCTACGAATTTTCAACGCGAGATCTCACTTTTAGTCGGCCTTGCGCCAGCGCTGATGGCGACTGGAGGATATGCATCCTGGACTTATTCAGAGTACGGGAAGCAAAAAGTATGATTTTTGCTTCCCTTCATTTTCAATGGTTTGCAACCATCGAAAATGGCGGCACCTCCCTGTGCCGCGGGAAGCTCTGCCTTTTGCAGAGCTTCCTTAGCGGACAGCGTCCCGGACACCGAGCGCCTAATTATCAGTAAGCTCGCCGATGGCGCGACATGCGGTTGGATGGGTGAGTTTGTCAAATCGCGAGAGCAATTAGAGGCGGTTGCCACGCTCTACGTCCCCGAGCGGCATCATGCGCTGACCTTCGAGTACGGTGGCTTGGATCCTTGCACCTTCGCGCTCGTACATGCGGGAGTGGCGTGTTGGGCTCTTGGTTATCCGGACACTGCAGTCAATCATTGCCGAGCTGCAGTCGCGCTGGCGAACAAGTCCACCATCCGGTTAGCCTCGCGCACACTCTGCTAGTGTCGTCTTGGGTACAGTTGAGTTGCCGAGATATTGAGCAGGCACGAGTGCTGGCGAATCATTGTCTCCGGGTGTCGCTCGAGAACCAATCGCAATATTGGATCGCGGCGGCCGAGGTCTATCACGGAGCAGCCACCGAAGATGCGTCGCAGTTACGACGCGGAAGTGACGCACATAAAGCAACGGGTGCTCAGCTCGCACGGAGTGTGCATTTGCAATTGCTTGCGGATATATATATTCACCAAGGGCAAATGCCCGAGGCGCGGGTAATACTCGATGAAGCGCTCAGCTTTACCGCCGGCGGCGAAACCGTCGTGCTCGCCGAACTATATCGGTTGCAAGGCGAGTTAACATTGGCCGAAGGCGGATCGTTGTCGGTCGCGATCGCCTCCTTTGAACGCGCCATTGAAATCGCGCGCCAGCAGCAAGCAAAATCGTTCGAACTGCGCGCAGTGATGAGTTTGGCACTGGTCTGGGAACGGCAGGGGCGCATCGCCGAAGCGCGCGAGCGCTTAGCCACAGTCTACAGCTGGTTTACGGAAGGTTTCGACACCCCGGATCTCCAGGAGGCGCGTGCGCTGTTATTACGTCTTGCGTAGGTTGGGTTAGCGGCTTACGCCGCGTAACCCAACACTCGGCGTCCCCAATTGACGAGGCATCTTCTGCCGGATTACGCCCTGACGGGCTGACCCGACCTGCACCATGATCTGATGTTCATATTGACTGCCAGTTATTCGTGGCATCGATTCTGCCATTAATATCTGCCAAAGAATTTCTGAATATGACTGCCATCACGACGAAAAATTTTCACTTACTATTGCCGGTCGATACGTATCGCGACTTACGCCGCGCGGCCGAGAGGTTGGGGGAACCCACGACGTCAGTCGCGCGCACCGCAATCTCTGAATGGCTCGAACGGCAAAGAAAATTCGCTGTCGAGGAGGGAATCGCCGAGTATGCGGCCGCTGTCGCGGGCAGCCGCGACGATCTCGATCCAGATTTCGAGCGCGCAGGAATAGAAGCAGTCGCAGCGCGCTCGAAACCTGCCGCGCGCAAAAACGGAACTCGTCGATAGTGCGCCGCGGCGAGGTCTTTTGGGCGATGCTCGCACCTCGCTCAGGCTCGGAACAAACTGGCCGGCGCCCGGTTGTCTTGCTATCAAACGACGGATTCAATCGCGTGGAGCCGTGGCGCTCCGTCATCGTAATTCCGTTCTCTACGTCCGGAGGGCAAGCGACACGAGGTCCCACTGCAGTCCGAGTCCCGGCGGCGTCCTCGGGACTCGCGGCGGACAGCGTCGCCCTATGTCATCAAGTCACCACCCTGGACCGGTCCAAGCTCATCACAAAAATCGGCGCGCTGCCGCTGCCGCGATGGCAGCAGTCGAATTGGGTGTGAAAATCGCCTTCGACCTGGATTGAGGTGCCGGCGTGGATAAAAATTAACCACGCCGGCACCATTCCCACGCCCCGACGGGCTAACCCGACCTGCACCAGGACTTTAAACAGCCGTTCGCGCCCTGACGTTCCAGGGTTTACCATTGCGTGCGCAACTCTTCGAATTCCTCAACCACCGCCATGCCCCAAGACTCTTTGGCCTCGCTACAATCGCGTCTAACCGCGGCACTCGAAGGCCACGGTGAAATCCTTGAAGCGTATTTGTTCGGATCACAAGTGGCAGGACACGCCCATGCGCATAGTGATATCGATGTAGCAGTGTACGTCGCACAGGATCATCCGCTCGATAACGGCTTTGGTTATCAAGCCGAATTGACTGCAACCCTCATGGCGGCTTTGGAAACCAACGCGATCGACGTTGTTATTCTTAATCGCGCACCGCCACTGCTCTATCATCGCGTGCTTGCGCACGGGGTACGCTTGGTGAGCCGCAATTTGGCCGAGACCACCACGCGCGAAGGGTACGCACTCTCACGCTACTGCGATTACCTGCCGCAGCTCGCCAAGATCGGGGCAGGTCGACGCGGAACGATCACCACATGACCCCGGGTCGCGTTGATGCCGCAGTGGTGCGTCGACATCTGCTCGCCATGCAAGCGGCTGTGCAAAATTTGGAACATCATCGGAGTGCAACCATCGCCGAGTTGCAGGTGAATCGTGATCGCTTGTGGGCGGTCGAGCGTGGCCTGCAGCTGATTGCGCAAAATGCGCTTGATATCGCCACTCACTTGGCGGCGGCGGCTGGATTCGATTCGGTTGACTATGCAACCGCGATCGATCGACTCGCAACCGCAGGTGTGCTGTCGCCGGAATTCGCTGCTCGTTTCCGCGGTATCGCGGGTTTCCGAAACGTGTTGGTTCATGGCTATCTGGAAATAGACCTGGCGCTTGTGCAGCGTCTGTTGAGTGAACGACTGCCGGACTTTGCAGAGTTCGCGCGGTCGATTGAGCGATATCTAGAAAAGAATGATTGAAGCGCAGCTTCGGCCATGCACGCGTTGTTTATCGTTTTGGTGTATGGTTCCTGGCGGTGCCGGAGTTTCGATTATTCGACTGTTTGCCGACGGATACTCGTAACTCCCGCACCAATCCCCCGCCACCGAAGCACGTTACCACCAACCCTTCCTGCACGAGTTGCGTGCCGAATATGCGAAAACGTTTGCAGCGGACTGGAGGCTCGACGATGAGATGGGCGAAGCACATCGCTTGTTCTCTGAACTCGGCATGACAGGACAGGGTGCTCGTCTCGATAGCCTAGACAAGTAGCAGATCCGAACTAGTGTCATGTGTCGCAAGAACTTTAATAACGCCCGTGGGAGCTGCTTTAGCAGCGAATCTTTTGAGGCCCATTCGCGGCTAAAGCAGCTCCCACAAGGCGCAGTCAATAGCGCGCGATTTAGGCAGATTTGTGGCGGAACAGTACACTAGACCTTACCTCAAAAATCACTCAACAATACATCCCTCAAATGCTGCCTTTAATCGAACGAGGTAAGCCATGAACGACCACTTGGACGTTGTCGTAGTCGGGGGCGGGATAGGCGGCAGCACACTTGCCTCGAATCTGGCGCAGGCAGGATTCGGTGTCGAACTGCTAGAGCGGAAAGTTGAATTCGTCGATCGGGTGCGGGGTGAGTTACATTGCCCCGTGGGATGTCGCCGCGGCTAAAAAGCTCGGGATTTACAACCAGCTCATGGCCGCGCGCGAGCATCACGTTACGCGCATCATCAACTACGACGAACTGCTGACTCACGCGCAGGCAGAAACAGGCACGCTGCCGCTGAGTCATGTTCATCCGAAGGCGGCTGGTCCACGCTGCATGCAGCACGTGAGTATGCAAAATACGCTGCTACAACACGCCAAAGCGTGCGGAGTCAAAATTACGCGAGGGGTCAGCGATGTCGCTGTGCGGGCCGGTGCTATGCCCTCGGTAACCTATGCCCACGGACGAACGAGTCACGCACGCCGATGCCGAATCGTGATTGGCGCGGACGGTCGTTCATCGACTGTGCGGCGACAACTCGGTCTGACCTTGCACGAGAACGAAGTGGATCATCTCATCTCGGGACTTTTGATCGAGGGTGCGCACGACGGGAGAAATCATGTACTTCATTTTCCCGCGGGGCAGACGCCGAACTAAGTGAACCGTTTGTTGAAGGCGCAAATCTCGTCGGCGATTCTGCAGGCCATGCCGATCCCATCGTGGGCAGCGTTTGGCGGTAACGCTCCGCGACGTGCGTCTCGTCCGCGACCTCCTGATCGAAAATCAACTCTGGTCGACTGCCACGTTCAGCCTCTGCGGAATCGAGCGCAACGAACGACTGCGGCGCGTGAAGTGCATGACGAGATTCGTTACCAGTCTGTTTGCGCGATTCGACTCGAACGGCATACAGGCGCGCGCACGCGCGATGCAACGAATGGCCAATCGATCCGAGCTTGGGGCGTTGGCGATGGCGGCTCGCCGGACCCGAAGCACTGCTTTCCGAGGTTTTCACGGATGAGTTCTACGACGCGGCATTCGCGGAGCAATAGCGCCTGAGGTGTGTGGCACTGCTCGATTCCGTCGGTTATCTTTCCTTGGTGAATCTGGTCTAAATCCGCGCTTTACATGAAGTGTCTCTAGTGACACCTTGGCGACATTATGAAAACTATCTCTATCAAAGAACTACCCGACAAGACCGGCCACTGGCTACGGCGAGTGAAGGCGGAAGGAGAGGTCATCGTGACCGAGCGCGGCAGCCCCGTTGCGCGAATGTTGCCGCCGGCGGAACCTCCCGCAAGTAACCCGTTCGCTAAACGTAAGCTATTGCGTGGCGTCGCACGAATCGTGGCGCGGCCGATCGAGGGCCTCGATAGCGCGGCCATTATTTCGGAGATGCGCGAAGGTCGATGATCTAATTCGACTCGTGCTATCTCGTGAAGCTGTACTTGAATGAACCCGACAGCGCGCCGGTTCGCGCTTATGCGAAAGAGTCGGACGGGATCTGCTGTTGCGCGACCGGTCGCGGTGAAGCGGTGACTACTTTTCATCGGAAATTTCGAGAAAAGCGACTAACGCAGCGCGAATTTCGACAGCTCGCGGCGCAGGTCGAAGCCGACATCAATGCCGGGCTGTGAGTTGCCCGTGACGTCCTCACTTATCGAGGCACAGGTGCACCGCATGTCCACGCTTCCGGCGAGCGCTTTCTTGCGCGCCGCCGATGCATTGCATCTCGCTTGTGCCGCGGAAGCCAGGCTGCACGAAGTATGTAGTAGCGACCGGCACCTCGTTGCCGCAGCACCGCACTTCGGGCTGTGCTAATCCGGCCTATAAATGCAACCCACGCCGCCATAATGCGCCCATGAGCTTCATCGCCAAACTCCAACGCGCGCGCGAGGTCCTTGAGCAGCAAAAACGGCTGTCTACTCGCGCGCTCGCGCGTGAAACCGAGTGCGCCGGCGAAGAGCTCGATGAATTAATCGCCGAACTCATCGAAATCCAACAAGTCGCACGGCGTGACGGGCTTGCTCTTGTATGGATTGGCGAGACGCCGGCTCCGGCGCTTCTCGTTAGTGTTCCAAACCGCGATCCGCGCGACTACACGCCGAAACACCTCGCCGATAAAATCTTGCAGTCGCGATCCGCGCTCGAAGGCGAGCGCAAGCAGGTGACCGTGCTGTTTGCGGACATTCAGGGTTCGATGCAGCTTGCGACGGGGCTCGACCCGGAAGCGTGGCATCAGATCCTTGAACGTTATTTCGCGATTCTGACCGCTGCCGTGCATCGCTATGAGGGCACGGTCAATCAATACACCGGTGACGGCATCATGGCTTTATTCGGCGCGCCCATCGCGCATGAAGACCATGCGCAGCGCGCGTGCTTCGCCGCCTTGCAGGCGCGCGACGATCTCCTGCGTTACGCGGATGAACTACGGGTTTCGCGCGGGATCAATTTCGGCACGCGGATCGGCCTCAATTCGGGCGAAGTAGTGGTGGGCAAGATTGGCGACGATCTGCGCATGGACTACACCGCGCAAGGCAGTACGGTCGGTGTGGCGCAACGTATCGAACAGGTGGCGGCGGCAGGCCGGGTTTATATGAGTGGCACTACGCAACGCCTGGTCGAGAGTTATTTTCAGGTGCGTGGTGTGGGTGACATCAAGCTCACCGGCACTGATCAGCCAGTCGCGCTGTTTGAGTTGCTGAGCCTCGGCGCTGCGCGCACTCGTCTCGACGTGTCTATTACCCGCGGCTTGTCGCGCTTCGTGGGACGATATCACGAGATGCAAAGCCTGAATGCAGCACTGGCGCGCGCGGCCGATGGACACGGCCAGGTGGTTGGGGTGGTGGGTGATCCGGGTCAAGGAAAAAGCCGCTTGTGCTTCGAGTTCGTTCAGCACTGTCGTGCGCAGGGCCTCATGGTCGTCGAAGGTCGCTGCCCGGCGCATGGTCGTAATATTCCGTTCCTGCCCATTCTCGAACTTTTCCGCGCCTATTTTGGCATTGCGCTTGCGGATAGCGCGGAGCTCGCGCGACAGAAGATCGCGGGCAGCCTGGTGTTGCTCGATGCGGCGCTGTCGGCCCAATTGCCGGTGCTGTTTGAGTTCATGGGCGTGGGCGATCCCAAGCATCCCGCGCCGATACTCGATGGCGACATACGCCAGCGTCAACTCTTCGAGATCATCCATCGCGTGTATCGCGCGCATTCCGTCGAGCGCAAATTGGTCGTGACCTTGATCGATGATCTGCATTGGATTGATCCCGGTAGCGATGCCTTTGTCGCGCAGATGGTCGCGGCCACCGCTGGCAGTCATAGCCTGCTGCTGCTGAATTTTCGCCCGGAGTATGTCGCGGCGTTCGCGCGCAAGCCGCACTATCGACAATTGCCGCTGGTGCCGTTGGGCATCGAGGCCGCAACGGAATTGATAGCGAGTTTGATGGGTACTGATCCGTCGCTCGCCACCTTAGCGCCACGCATTGCTGAATGGACTAGCGGCAATCCGTTCTACACCGAGGAACTGATTTTAGCGCTGGCCGAAACAGATCATCTTTCGGGCAAACCAGGCGCCTACCTGCTCGCCACCGATATTGGTCGGCTGCAAGTCCCCGTGAATGTGCAGACGGTGCTCGCGGCGCGTATCGATCGACTACCGGAAAACGCGAAGCGCCTATTACAAAGTGCTGCGGTGATCGGCTTGGTATTCTCGGAAACGGTGTTGAGTACGATCAGTGAACTCACACCACTCGACCAAGCACGCGCGCTCGATGCCTTGCAGAGCGGCGATTTTGTGCATGAACACGCGTTGTATCCGATTCACGAATACGCGTTCAAACATCCGCTGACGCAAGAGGTGGCGTACCGTTCCTTGTTACAACAGCGGCGGACGGCGTTACATGGCGCAGTCGCTCGCGCAATCGAGAGCGAGCAGGGCGCTAAGCTCGACGAATTCGCGGCCCTGCTCGCGCACCACTGGGACGAGGCCGCGGAGCCTGCGCAAGCGATCGGCTGGCATCGCCGCGCGGCGATGCGCGCTGGAGTTGCGGATCAAGCCGCCGCGCGTCGACATTGGTCGCGGGTACGTGTGCTGGCGGAACAACTACCTGCGGAACAAACCATTCTCACCATTGGCGCTGAAGCATGCGTTCAGTACCTGTCGCTTGGTTTTCGCCTCGAAGGCTCTCGCGAGGAAACGCGCCAAGTTTTTGAGACGGGCAAGCGATTCGCCGAGCGTGCGCAGACTCCCAAACTACTGGCGCTGATGACCGTCGCTTATGGCGCGAACATCGGCCTTGCGTATGGCGATATGCATCATTTCTTGTCGCATGCCGAAGAAGCCACAAGGCTGGCCGGGGTCGCGGCTGACATGGATGCGCTCGCCGCAGTACAGCTTTTCCGAATGGATGCATTCACGTGGGCTGGGGATTTCGAACGCGCGCTCTCGCTCGGATTGCAGGTCCGAGAGTCGCTGGCCGGAGATGCCCAGGTGGGAACGTCTTCGGTCGGCTTTAGCTCATATGCCAACGTTATAAATCATATCGGAATCGCCTACCTTTTCATGGGCAAAGTGCCGGCGGCGCATCTCCATCTCGAAGAAGGATCGCACCTCGCGCAGCGTACGGGTGACCTGGAGCCGGCCGTTTGGGCCACCCTGTGGCTGTGTTATTTATCCGCGCTGCAAGGCGACATCCAGGGCACGGAACGGCACGCTGCCGGCGTTGCCGAGCTTGGTCGTCACTTCGACACCCCCATGGTCCGGCTCTTCGTGGTCTACGCCGCGGGGCTCGCACATCTCGTTGCGGCGCGGTGGACCGATGCGCTGGTTATGTTCGATGAGGCGTACCGCGTAGGTCATCTGCGGAACTGCGCAAGAGTCGGCTCTCGCGCAGTGATGAGCGGAATTGCCGAAGCACATCTCGGGCTTGGCGATCTGGACGCAGCGATAGGTTATGCCACCGAGGCGGTCGACTTCTGCGAATCGAATAATCTGCTGTACTGTCCTTGGCCCTGGACAGTGAAGGCGCGCTGCCTGATTGCAAGCGGCGACGCCGCGAGCGCGTTGCGCGCGCTAGATTCCGCCGCTGCCGTAATCGCCAAGACCGGCGCGAACGCGCACCTCGGCGAACTGCATGAAGCTCGCGCGGCCTATGCTCACGCCTTCGGCGGGCCCTGGTCACGCGCCACGGAACTCATCGCTGCTCGCGGACACTACGCAGCGTTAGAGGCCACCGCGCATGTCACGAGGCTGGACGCGATCGACCCAAATGTAGGTCGGGGTTAGCGCAGCGTAACCTGACCTACGGGTGCCCAAACAGCGCTGAGGTAGCCGTTAATTCCGTATACTGGCGAAAAATACCCAGACACCGGCATGATTGAACGTCTTCTAACCTTAGGCCCACGTGGGCGGTTCGTCATGTTCGCGCTGCTCGTCCTCGTGAGCCTGGCGGCGATCTCACAATTACCTCATCTGAAGATCGATCGCAGTGATGAGCGACTGGTCGGGGCTGACGATCCGGGCTGGCCGGCGTTGCGCCAGATGCAAAAGGACTTCGGTGCGGAGCAGGCGGTGATCGTCTATCTGCGCGCCAAGGATATGTGGACCACGGCGCGACTCACTGCCATCCAAAAAGCCACGTACGCGCTGCAAGACGCGCCAGGCATTATCTCGGTCAAAAGCCTGCTGTCGGCGACCAATATCCGCGACAAGGGCAGTTTCGTAGACGCCGGTCCGCTGGTCGATATCGTGCCGACCACCGCCGAGGGTCTGGCCGAGATCCGCGCCGACGCGCGCTACAGTCCGCTCATCCGCCGCAACTATCTTTCCGATGACGCCAACGCGACGGCCATCACCATCGGCTATGCC
This sequence comes from Gammaproteobacteria bacterium, assembly GCA_016191285.1. Lineage (GTDB taxonomy): Bacteria > Pseudomonadota > Gammaproteobacteria > CAIKBL01. The sequence continues at coordinate 59,409 of JACPPA010000013.1, read as the reverse complement.
GCGAAACCTGGCGATCCTAATTACGAACTCGACGTCTATCGCTTGATTGAAAACAAGATCGCGCCGCTGCGCGATCACTTCGAGGTGGTGTTCCAACTCGGGTGGCCACGGTTGAATGCGGAGATCGATCGTGGGTTGGTTAGCGACATGCAGCGACTCATGCCGCTATCGATCCTCGTGTTGGTGACGACGGTCACGCTCCTTCTGCGTTCGCTACGCGTGGTTCCCATCCCGTTGATTACCGCCAGCCTCACTATCTTGTGGACCTTGGGTTTCATGGCCGCGGTCGGCATTCCGATTACGTTGCTAACAGCCATCCTGCCGGCCTTGATCATCGTCGTTGGTTCGGTGGAGGACGTGCACCTCACGGCGAGTTATCTCGACGGTATCGAAACCGGCGCGGTCGATCTGCGCCAACGCGCCATTGCGCATATGGCCCGTCATGTGGGATCGGCCATTCTCATCACGTCGTTTGCCAATGTGTTTGGGTTTGCGTCGAACGTGATCACGGATATTCCGCTGATCCGCGAGTTCTCAATTGCCGCGGCGTTCGCGATGTTCGCGAACTTCGTGGTCACGGTGGTCGCGATGCCGTTGATGCTGCACGCCTTCGGTCCGCGAGTGAATCGCTTGCGCACCGCGGATGAGACGCCGCGCGGGCTTATCGGCGCCGTGGTGAAAGTGGTCGAGACCTTGAGCGATCGTTATCCCGTTCACGTCGTCATCGGGATCGCCGCGCTGGTGATTGGATTCGGCACGCAGATCAGCGGCTTGAAAGTGAACAACGATCCGATGGCGTATTTTCACACGAAGCATCCGTTCGTGACCGACGTGCAAAAAGTGCACGACGATCTGGCGGGCTTGCAGAGCTTCAGCGTTACGCTTCATGCGAGTCAACCCGGTTGGTTCAAGACCGTCGATGGCCTGCGTACCGTGGCCGAGGTTCAGGCCTTGTTGAATAACCAACACCTCTACGACAAGACGCTGTCACTCGCGGACTTGATGGCGCTGATGCACCAGGAAATGCACCGAGGTGACAAAGCCTTTAACACCGTGCCGACCACCCAGGCCGACTATGAACTTTATCTATCGAGCCTGCCGCGCAGCGAATTGGCTTCATTTGTGACCGAGAATTATTCGGTCGCGCAGATCACGGTTCGGCATAACGTGGCGGACTCGGTGAAACTGAACGCTGCGATCGATCATCTGCAATCGGTGTTGCCAACGGTGCTCGGCGAGCGCGCCGCCTTCGCGGTGGTCGGTAAGAACCTGATGGTCAATCGTGCGGCGGAGTCGTTGATCGGTGGCGAACTGCAATCCTTAGGCCTGATTCTGGTGGTGATCTTCGCGCTCTTCAGTTTTCTTTATACGTCGTGGTTGGCGGGTCTTCTCGCCTTGATCCCGAACGTGATCCCCATCGTGTTGAACTTCGGCGTGATGAGCTCCCTCGGCGTGCCGCTCAATCCCGGTACAGCGATGGTAGCGGCTATCGCCATCGGTCTCGCAGTGGATGACACCATTCATCTGATGACGCGCTTCGGCACCGAGAGCCGGCTGCGCGTGGACGAGCGCGCGGCGGTGCGCGCGACCATTCGCGGCGAAGCGGTGCCGGTGCTGACGACGAGTGCCGCGCTGGCGCTCGGCTTCGCGGTCTTCGGCCTCTCGAACTTCAGAATCATCACGGAGTTTGGCTTGTTGGCGGCAGGCACCATGGTGTATGCCGCCATCTCGGATCTGTTGCTGATGCCGATCTTGCTTAAGAATCTGCGACTCGCGACGGTCTGGGATATTGTCGCGCTCAAGATCGATGCGGCCGTCCTTTCACGCTGTCCGTTGTTCGGGGGCATGTCGCCGTATCAGGTCAAGAAACTGATTCTGTTATCCGAGATAGTCGAGTTCCCACAAGGGCAGGCGCTGCTGACGCAGGGCGAAGTATCGTCCGGCATGTTTGTGTTGTTGAAGGGCAATGTGGACGTGAGTATCGTAAAAGACGGTACGCATCTCACCATCGATCAGGGACACCCCGGCGATCTCTTCGGCGAAATAGGCTTTGCCGGCACGGGTGTGGCGCGCACGGCCACGATCACGGCGACCGCGCCCGTGACCGCCGTACGTCTCGACGCGACTCGCGCGCAGAAAGGCCTGCGTTTCTATCCGGGGATCGCGACGCGATTGTTTCGCAACATCAGTAAGGTATTGGGCGCACGGCTGCTCGACTCGCATCAGCGTCTGCTACGGGCAGCCGAAGGAAAATAGCGGCGAGGTGCCGTAGCGGCAAGGTGCCGGAAGCGGCAAGGTGCCTGAAGCGGCAAGGTGCCTGAAGCGGCAAGGTGCCTGAAGCGGCAAGGTGCCTGAAGCGGCAAGGTGCCTGAAGCGGCAAGGTGCCTGAAGCGGCAAGGTGCCGGAGTTTCGCGTATTCGTTTATTACGTTGCAAGCTGCGGTGCTCCCGTCCGAAGACCGTAATAAACGAATACACGAAACTCCGGCACCAGTTGATACTCACATCACCCGCAGAGCGATGGTCGCGAGGATACCGGCCATCCACGGCAGCATCGAGCGATAGAGTGCTCTCACGGCGTCGTTCACTTGGTGTGATTTCTCGACGAAGATAGTCGAGGTTTTGATGATTTCAGCGGCGTAGTCACGCAGGATATCGTCGGCTTCGAGGCTGCAGAGGCGATCGAAATAGCGCAGCGGATTGCTGTCGTAATGTCGCAGCAGGCTGTGCGGGAAGACCATGTTCGGCGCATCCATCGTGACCGGTTTCGCGACGACACCCTGAATGCTCTTCAAACAATACCAGAGGACAAGACCCGCCTCGACCAAGAACCACGCAGCAAGCAGTGGCACCATCGATTGCGGACTCAATAGCCGCTCGATCTTCCCGAGATAAGCGCCCACGATCGAGAAGAAAGCGGCCGACGTCACCCCCATGATCACAAGCACCAAATAGCTCTTTTGATCCAGCAGCTGGATCAGTAATTGGATCCCGCGCAACGTTTCCCGCGCAAATTCGATGCGCGGCAATTCGCTTCCGAGATCCTTATCCGTGCTAATCGCCGCTGCGTGAACTGCGTTATTCATGTTGTCGCGCCCATGCGCTCGACCAGAAACGCCGGCACGGGTTGGCTGAATCCTTTTAAACTCAGCGGCCCGATAGACGTCGCCTCGACTTCGCCGTCAAGCCTGGCGATGATTTTGCGATCGACCAGTACCTGCCCGGCCGTCGCCTCGGCACACAGCCGTGCCGCGAGATTGGTGACGTTGCCGATCGCCGCGTAGTCGCGGCGGCCGTCGAAGCCAATCATGCCGAGCGTCGCGTAGCCCTGCGCGATCCCACAGCCAAGTCCTAATTCGAAGCCGCGTTTGCGCCAACGCGACGCTATCTCGGGGAAGGACTGCCGCATGGCAAGCGCCATGCGCACCGCCTTGTGCGCAGGCTGTTCCACCGGTAGGGGATCGTTAAAGAACACCATGATCGAATCGCCCGCGAAACGCTCCAAGGTGCCGTCATGGGCGAGCACGATCTCACCCATGCGAGCATGGTAGTCATGCAGCAACTCCATCACTTCCTCGGGTTCGGCTTGATCGGTAAAGGCGGTGAAGCCGCGCAGATCGAGGAACACCACACTGATCTCGCGGCGGTGGGTTTTCAGCAGTTCCTCGCCGCCGGCCAGGATTGCCTCGGCAAGCTGCGGTGAGAAAAACCCCTTCAAGCGCGACAATCGTTCGAGCTGCGCGACCTGCGCCTCAACGCGCGTTTCGAGCTTACTGTTCCATTCCGCAAGCTGAGCTGCCTGCACTTTCACTTCGTCTTGCAGCGACTTGATACGTAACAACGACTTCACGCGTGCCAGCAGTTCGGGGCGATTGATCGGTTTGGAGACAAAATCATCTGCACCGGCTTCGATCCCATTCAGCCGCTCCTGCTGCGGATCGAGCGAGGTGCACAACACCACGGGCAGCAAGGCCGTCTCCGGATTGGCGCGGATCCGGCGACAGACGTCGTAGCCAGACAGGCCCGGCATCATGATGTCGAGCAACACTAAATCCGGCGGATCGCGCGCGATACTCGCAAGCGCTTCTTCGCCGTTTACGGCGGCCGTCGCGGCGTACCCTTTCGCGCCAAGCACATCCACCAGCAGCTTAACGTTCGCCGGTGTATCGTCCACCACGAGGATCTGGGGTAGCGATGGACTCATTTCGCGCGACCGTCGGCGCGTGATAACGCATAGACGTCGGCGAGATCCGGTGGTCGCGCGAGCGCTTGTTTGTTGGCGATCAGGCATTCACGGCCGAGCACCGGGACGACGATACCGGCCACGTTGAGCTCCACTCGCGAAGTCCATGCGTCACCAAAATCGACGCCCGCGATGCTGGTCATCAAATCGATTCGCCGCGGTGGCAAACCAATCTGCACGACCGCTCCCGGCGCGGCAAAATCCTGCGGCCTAATTCTCAACGCTTCAACGGGGGCGCCGAATTCCGCAAGCGCCTGCCAGATGCGCGGAATGTTGTCCGGCGCTGTCTCGACCCGGAGGTCGAGAGCGCCAGTCGCGCGTGGCACTCCATGCCCCGCTAGCGCGTGTGCGCCCACCACCAGAAAGCGGGCACCCGTGGCGCAGAGCGCGCGCAAGATATCGAGGAAATCTTCGTTCAAGTAGCGGCCCTAGCGGTCAGTTGCCAAGGTCACCCGACGTATCGGCGCTTGGCAGCGTGGGTAATCCGGCAAAGGCCGACCGGTCATGGCCCAGGCATCGACGGCCAGTTGCCACATCATGTCGAGCGCCTGCTCCGATGGAACCAATGACACAGTGCTGTCCGCGGCCAAGGTCGTTCGCACTACCTTCCAGGCACGTCGATTCGCGCGACGCTGAGTTATCGTAAGGCCTGTCGTATTCATGGCGTGCGGTCGCCGGCAAGTCGCTTGATGGTCGCGACAAATTCTTTGAGGTTGATCGGCTTACTCAGAAAAGCATCGAAGCCGGCGGCGGTCACTTGGCTGCGATCCGTCGGTGTCACCAAGGCGGTGAACGCAATCACCGGGATCCCAGCGGTGCGCGGATCGGCTCGAATTTGCCTGAACGCTTCGATGCCGTTGATCCCTGGTAGCTGAATATCCATCAATACCAGGTCCGGTAATTGTTCCGTGGCCACGCGTACACCGTCCTCGCCGCTGATCGCTTCCAAGGTTGCGTAACCCTTAGCCTGCAGGATATCGCGCGCCAGCTTCATGTTCTTGTCGTTGTCTTCCACGATGAGTATTTTCTTCATGTCACTATATACCGAGGCCGCCTTTGGTCATTAATAAATCGGATCTTCGTGAATTCGTGTGCGTAGTTTGTATTGCAAGTAGGGTGGAAAAGCGCAGCGCCTTCCGCCCTATCGAATGCATCATCACGCTTGCCTCGGAATCGTAAACGTAAAGGTCGATCCCTCGCCCGGGGCGCTCACCACACCGAGCGTCCCACCATGTAATTCGACAAAACGCTTGGTCAGCGCGAGGCCGAGGCCGGTGCCTTCCTGCTTATTGGTGTAATGACGCCCCACCTGCTTGAACTCTTCGAACACGGCGGCTTGATCTGCTGGTGCGATGCCAATCCCGGTGTCGCGCACCGCCACCGCCAAATCATCGTCGTCCACGATGTTCGCGCGCACTTCGATGCGCCCACCATCTGGCGTGAACTTCACCGCGTTGGACAATAGATTCAGCAATATCTGCTTGAACTTGCGCTCGTCCGCGCGACATTCTCCAACTTCCGGTGCGACTTCAACGCTAAGACCAATTCCATGCTGGGTTGCGCGTTCGCGGATCAAGATCAATGCGTTCGAGATCGCACTCGACACCTCGAAAGTTGAAAGTTCGAGTTCCATGCGTCCCGCTTCGATCTTCGAGAGGTCGAGGATATCGTTGATTAACGACAGCAGATGCTTGCCGGACGTAAAGATATCCTTGAGGTAATCGTCCTGCTTCTCGTTGAGCTCACCGAACATGCGTTCAATCAGCACTTCGGAGAAGCCGATGATCGCATTCAACGGCGTGCGCAGCTCGTGCGACATGTTGGCGAGGAATTCGGATTTGTGCTGGTTGGCGGCTTCGAGCTGGCGGCTCTTGTCCTGGATTTCGTGGAAAAGGCGAGAGTTCTCGATCGCGATTACGGCTTGATCGCGAAACGACTCGGCCAGTGCGACTTCTTTATCGCCGAAGGTGCCGGTCCGATAGCTGACCAAAGTCAGTAAACCAATACACTCACCGTGTCGTAACAACGGCAAATACAGTGTCGAGTTCACCCCGAACCGATTTCGGATGTTGAGCTCGTGGGCGGGAAGTTCAATGGCCGACCAGTCCGGCAAGTGCAAGGTTGCCTTATCCACAATGGCGCGGGAGGGAAAATTGGCGTGTGGGTCGAGGGGCATTGTGACGCGTCCGAGTTCCGGCGCCACGCCATCAATCGTCGCGGCAACCTCCGTCCAGACCGTCGTGTCGTCACAGCGCATCACGAAGGCCATATCGCAGTCGAGCAGCCTCACTGCGGTGACCACAATGGCATCGAATACCGGCGTCACATCGGTTGGCGAACTACTGATGATGCGCAAAATGTCGGCGGTCGCGGTCTGCCGGGCGAGCGCGTCCTGCGTTTCGTTGAACAAGCGTGTGTTCTCCAGCGCAATCGCGGCCTGGTCACCGAAGGTGCGCAGCAGGGACACTTCGCGATCATTGAACGGGCGTACATCCAAGCGTCTCAGAAGAATAGTGCCGAACGGCTTGCCTTCGCGGAACAACGGCGCGACGACGATCGAGCGATGCCCCAGGCGCTTTGCATATTCATAGCCGCGCGGAAATTCCGCCTGCTCGGCATGCATGTCCGCGACTTGTACGGTGGTGCGGTCGATGATCGCGCGACCGGAAGTGGACTGGCGATCGATCGGCAACAGGTCCAAGGTGATGGCTTGAACCGCAGTCGGTCCCCCGGATGCCACGTGACGCAACCCGTCGCCTTCGATCAAGAAAACCGAGGCGGACGATGCATCGCATAGCCGCACCGCGTGATCCGCGATCACTTCCAGCACCGGCTTCACATCAGTGGGGGACTCGGTAGTCACGCGCAGGATGTCGCTGATGGCGGTTTGTTGTTCGAGAGCTTCGCGGGTCTCGTTGAATAGACGGACGTTCTCGACGGCGATCACGGCCTGTGAGGCGAAGGTTTGGAGAAGGTTTACGAGCTTGTCGGCGAACAAGCCAGGCTCCGCGCCCCCGACCCAGATCGCGCCGACGGCCTGTCCGTCGCGTAGCAGCGGCACCGCGAGGCAGCTCCGAAAACCCGCCTGCCGGGCAGCATCCTTCGGACCGTAGTTAGCGTCTTCGAACACGTCGGCGCACTGGACCGGCGCGCACTCGCGGATCGCCCGCGCATTGAGTGAACTCCGACCGGGCTTCATCGGAAAGGCGGCGTGCATCGCCTCCAATGCCGCCGGCGACACGCCGTGCAATGCCATCAGGTGCACCAGCTCGCCGTCGAAGCGCGACATGCCACCCATCCGCGCATTGCACAGCGCCATCGCGCGCTCGGTGATCGCATCGAACACCGGCTGCACATCGGTCGGCGATTCCGAGATCACGCGCAGGATGTCGCTCATCGCAGTCTGGCGTTCGAGCGCTTCCTGCGTCTCGCGGAACAGCCGCGCGTTCTCAATCGCGATCACGGCTTGATCGGCGAACGTCGTCAGCAGTGCGATTTCCTTGTCCGAGAATGGCTTTGGCGGCACGCGGAAAAGCGTGATGGTCCCGATGCCCCGATCATCGCGGATCATCGGTGCGTTGATCGCGGAATAGTTACCAATAAGGTCGTAGACGGACCGTGCAGCGGGTGACAGGGTGTCCACGACCGCACCGACGTTTGGAACATGAATGGTTCGGCGCTCGAGAATCACCTGCGCGGCGGTCGTTTCTTCGAGTGGCCTGGGAAAAGCGCGAACGGCAATCTGCATCGACTCACCGCGCCAGGCCTTGATATGCACGTGCCCATCGTCGTGGACCAGCGAGATCGTCATCTCGTCCACGTCAAACAGCGTCCGGCAGCTGTCTAGTATCTTCTCGAACACGGGCTGGGTATCGGCGACCGAACTGCCGATGACACGCAGCACCTCGGCGGTCGCGATCTGCTGTTCGAGCGCCTCGCGGGTCTCGTTAAGCAACCGCGTGTTCTCCAGCACGATCGCGGCCTGGTAAGTGCGTGCATCCGCTAGTTCGCGTTCGAGGGCGGCGTAGGCTTCGGGAGAGTGCATAGTCCTTGCCATTAATTTAACCTGCCCAAGGGTCGATCAGCGCTATCCACGACAAACACCTCCACCGGCAACGCCTTGCCCTTGAACACCACTGGTCCGAGCGGGGAAGTCGGCAGACGCGCCGCGAGCGCGGTGCGCGTGTCGCCGTCGATCAAAATTGCGCGACCAACGACTTTGGTGTGCGCTTCCAACCGCGCCGCGAGATTAACCGTGTCGCCGATGCAGGTGTAGGTGGCGCGAGTTTGGGTCCCGGTGTAGCCGGCGATCATCTCGCCCGTCGCGATCCCGATCCCGATCGCGATTGGCGGCTTTGCCTGCGCCGCGCGCTCGGCGTTCAGCAGTTCGATCATCTCGATCATGTCTAACGCCGCACGCACGGCGGCGAGCGCCGGCTCGGGCAGTGGCAGTGGCGCGCCAAAGATCGCCATCAGGCCATCGCCGATCATCTGGTTGACCACGCCACTGTGCGCCGCGATGGCTTCGAACATCAGTGCGTAGTAGGCGTTGAGTAGTTCGATAATCTGTTCTGGCGGCTGTGATTCAACGAGCGCAGTAAAGCCGCGGATGTCGCAGAACATCACGGTGCCGTGTAGCCGGCGGCCGCCGAGCGCGAAGCCCGACTGCTGCAGATCGGCCGCGACCTCGGAGGTCGCAAACCGTTTAACCATTTCCTTCTGTTGATCGCGCAGGCGCTTCTTTTCCAGGCTGGAATCGATGCGCGCCTTCAGCAGCACCTGATTCACCGGTTTGTGCAGATAATCGTCCGCGCCGAGTTCGATACAGCGTACGACATGCGCCAAGCCTTCGAGTGAGCTCGTCACGATCACTGGCAGGTCACGCAATTGAGGATCGGCCGCCAGCTGCTCCATGACCTGGAAGCCGTCCATCTCGGGCATCTCCATATCGAGCAGCAACAGGTCGAACGGTTCGCGCTTCAACAGATCGAGCGCGATGCGACCGTTCTCGGCGCTGGCCACGCGATGGCCCTGTAGTTCGACGCTGCGCGCGAGCAGCAGGCGGTTCACTTTGTTGTCGTCGGCGATCAGCAGCCGCGCGCCGCGTTCAGCCATGCGCGAGCGCTCGCAAGGCGGCGGCCGCTGCAGCGTAAGCCGTGTCGAGTGCATCGAGTTTGGTTGCGTCAGCCGGCAGGCCGCCCTGTTCAAGCTCACGCGCCTGTGCGCCCAGCGCCAGCGCGCCGAAAGTATTCGCATTGGTCTTCAGCGAATGTGCGGCGCGTTGGAACGGTTCGGCGGCACGCGCCTCAAACGCGGCGCGCAGCTCGGCTATCATCGGTGGCGCTTCTTCGAGAAATGTGTCGGCCAGTTCGCGAACAAAATCGGCCCCTACGGTCTGCTTCAATTCGTCAAACGTCTGATGGTCGATCACCTGCTCGGTCATATCGTGGATACCGGTTAGGGTTGCGCCAGAAGGTTTTCCAGCGAGGCCAGTAACGGCGCTGGATTGATCTCGACGACACCCCAGACAATGCGGTTATCGATGCGGGTGTCAGCGTGCATAAACCGTCTGGCGCTCAGCTTGCACGCGTGCGCGAAAGTATGGATTTTCCAAGCTGGCTTCGGTGATTAGATCGATTTGTCTGCCGAAAAGAGCCTCCAGACTTTCCTTGAGTATGAAATAGGCATCGGCGTATCTTGCTGGAGGGAGATCCTCGAACTGCACCAAAAAATCGAGATCGCTGGTTGTCGGATCAAAATCCGGCCGAACAGCCGATCCGAAGATATCCAGCCGTAAAGCCCCAACGCGTCGACACCGCTCGGCGACCTTCTCAAGGTCCTTTTTAACCACATTAATCATGGGAGCAAACTAGTCGAACGGTGACGAAAGTGTCAATTCGCTGAGTCGGTGAGAGCGTCTGGCGCTTCATGAATCCTTACGCGCAGTGACTTGATGCAGTGCCTTGACCAACTGGTCGACGCGAATCGGTTTGGTCAGATAATCATCCATGCCCGCGGCGAGGCACATCTCGCGATCGCCCTGCATGGCGTTCGCGGTCATCGCGACAATCCGCGGCCTCGCAGGTAATGACCAGCGCGTGGTGATGCGGCGCGACGCTTCAAGCCCATCCATCTCCGGCATCTGCACATCCATCAGCACCACATCATAGGGCTGGCGCTCGACCGATTCGATGGCCTCGACGCCGTTGGCGGCGAGGTCGGCGCGGTACCCGAGCTGCTGCAGCAGACGCAACGCGAGCTTCTGGTTCACGACATTGTCTTCGGCCAATAAGATCCGCAGCGGGTGGCGCGTGGCCATGCCGGGGTCCATGCTCGGCTTCGCCGGCAGCACGGGGCGCTCGGGAATATCGTGCAGCAGCAGACCGACCAGCGCATCGAACAACTGCGACTGCCGCATCGGCTTCATCAGATACGCCCCGAACAGACCCTCGGTATCGGCGGCTTCGCGCCGGCCGAGTGAGCTGAACAGCATCAGTAGCAACGTCGGACGCAGCGCGCGCACCTGGCGCGCCAGCGCAATGCCATCCATTTCGGGCATGTGCATGTCGAGAATAGCGGCATCGAATGCTTCACCCGCCGCCAGCCAGCGCAAGGCCTCGACCGGGGAGTCGGTCGCGCGCGACACCATGCCCCACTTTTCCGCCTGCAGCGCCAGTACTCGTCGATTGGTGGCATTGTCGTCCACCACCAACAGCCGTTTGCCGCGCAACTCGGGCTGAGGGCCGACGAAGTCGCGCGCTCGCGTGTGCGGCGCCTCGGCAGTGGGGGCATCGATGGAAAAAAAGAAGGTGGATCCCAAGCCCGGGCCGGCGCTCTCGGCCCACATGCGCCCGCCCATCAGTTCGGCGAGCCGCCGGCTGATCGCCAAGCCCAGCCCAGTGCCGCCGTATTTCCGTGTGGTCGAGGAGTCGGCCTGGGAGAACGATTGGAACAACCGCCTCATCCCTTCAGCCGTGAGGCCGATGCCGGTATCGCGTACGGCGAAAGTCAGCTCCACGCGGCCTGCTGTCGAGGGCCGCGCACTCACCGCCAACACCACCTCACCACGCTCCGTAAACTTCACCGCATTTGCCAATAAATTAAGCAAGATCTGTCGCAGCCGCGTCACGTCGCTGTCGATCGCGACCGGTATCTCACCCTCGAACAAGTAGGCGAGATCAAGATGCTTTTCGGCCGCGCGCGAACTCACCAGATCGAGCGCGGACTCCACACACTCGCGCAGATCGAACGGATGCGCCTCGATATCCATGCGCCCCGCTTCGATTTTGGAGAAGTCGAGGATGTCATTGATGATGGTCAACAGCGCGTCGCCCGAATCGCGGATCGTCGCCGCATAGTCGCGCTGCTCGGAATCCAACTGCGTATCCAGCAACAGCCCGCTCAGGCCGATCACCGCATTCATCGGTGTGCGGATCTCATGGCTCATCGTCGCCAGGAACGAACTCTTGGCCTCGTTGGCGGTTTCAGCGGCGGCGCGCGCTTCCTGGGCCTCTTTGAACAATCGCGCGTTCTGAATTGCGATCACGGCTTGATCGGCGAAGGTTGTCAGCAACGCCAGCTCCTTGTCCGAGAATGGCCGTGGGGGGTAACGTCCGATGACTATCGTGCCGATGCCACCGCCTTCCCACAACATTGGCGCGACCATGAAGGATTGATCGCCGGTCCGATCGTAAATGCGCTGCAGAACCGCCGGCGGGTTTTCGACGCTGGCGTAGTTGGGGTAATGCAGGGTGCGCCGTTCACGAAGCGCAATCCCACTCACCGTGTCCTCTATTGGCAGCGGATAAATGGACTTGATCGCATCATTTCTGCTGCCACGCATTGCAGCGATGTGCATGAGACCGTCGCGCGACAGAAACATAGCGAGGTGATTGGTCTCGAACAACTGCTCGCAACTGTCCAGGATCTTCTCGAACACCGGCTGCGTATCGGCGACCGAACTGCTGATCACCTTCAGCACTTCGGCGGTCGCCGTCTGCTGTTCCAACGCTTCCTTCGTCTCATTGAACAGCCGCACGTTCTCAATCGCGATCACGGCTTGACTCACGAACGACCGCATCAAGTTGATTTCCTTGTCCGAGAAGGCACCCGCCTTATCGCGCATGACGCCCACGACGCCGATGCATTCGGGCCCACGCATGATCGGCAACGCGAGGATTGCACGGAAACCTTCCTTTTCGTACACGCGCTGCTCATAGGGTGGCAGTTCCACCGCGTCCCAGTTCGGGATGTGCAACATCTGCTTGTTCACGATCACCCGTGATGGAAAGTTCGCATTCACGTCAAGTGGGGTGAGATCGGAAAAGGGTCCCATGACGGATTGACCGAGCGCGGCTCTCGACATCACCCGAAAGCACTCACCTTCACGCAAAATCAAACCGGCGTGAGGCACCGCGAACAAACGCCGCGCGGCCTGCGTGATCGCATGGAACACCGGCTGAATGTCGCTCGGGGATTCACTGATCACGCGGAGAATTTCGGCCGTCGCGGTTTGCTGCTCCAACGCTTCCCTGGTTTCGTTGAACAGTCGCGTGTTTTGGATCGCGATCAAGGCCTGGTCGCGGAACGATTCCGCCAGCGCGACCAGCTTATCGCCGAAGGCGTGGGATCGATAACTGCTGAAGGTGAGTAAACCGATGCACTCGCCGTCGCGGAGCAGCGGCAGGAAAATTGCCGAGTTCACGCCAAACTGATCTCGGATCGCGCGCTCGTGCGCTGGGAGTTCGATCTGTGACCAGTCCGGAAGGTGCAACGTGGCCTTATCGACAATAACGCGCGCCGGAAAATTGTGCTGCGGATCTATCGGCATCGTGATGGCCGCGAAATCGGCGCGCAGACCGTCGCGTGTCGCGGCCGCCACGGTCGAGACGGTGGTGGCATCGCGCAGCATGACGAACGCCATGTCGCAGCCGAGCAGTTGGATGGCAGTTAAAACGATGCTATCAAACACCGGCCGCACATCGGTCGGCGAACCGCTGATCACGCGCAGAATGTCGGCGGTCGCGGTCTGCCGCGCGAGTGCCTCCTGCGTCTCATTGAACAGCCGCGTGTTCTCCAGCGCGATCGCGGCCTGGTCGCCGAAAGTGCGCAGCAACGCGATCTCGCGTTCGTTGAACGGTTTCACTTCCAGCCGCCGCAGCAGAATGGTGCCGAACGGTTTGCCTTCGCGGAACAAGGGCGTGACGACGAGGGTGCGGTGACCGAGACGTCTCGCGATCTCAAAGCCGCGTGGGTACTCGGCGGCCATGGCGGGAAGCTGTAGGTCTTCGACATGGATGGTTGCCCGATCGACCACCGCGCGCCCGGAGGTCGAGGTGCGATCGATCGGCACCAACTCCAGCGCGAGCGCGAGCGCTTGGCTCGCCAACGCACCCCGCGTGGACACGTGGCGCAGGTGGTCTCCTTCGATTAGAAATATCGACGCCGAGGCCGCCGCGCACAGTCGCACCGCGTGATCGGCGATCGCATCGAGCACCGGCTGCACATCGGTGGGTGACTCAGTGGTTACGCGCAGGATTTCGCTGATCGCGGTCTGCTGTTCGAGCGCTTCGCGGGTTTCGTTGAAGAGGCGCACGTTTTCGATGGCAATGACTGCTTGATCCGCAAACGCGCGCAAGAGATCGACCAGATTCTCCGGAAACAACCCGCGTTCTGGCCGCACCACCATTATCGTGCCGAGCACACGACCTTCGCGGAGCAGCGGTACCGCGAGCCCACTTGTCACACTGTCATCCCGAACCTGGACGCGGTAATCCTCGTCCAGGGCAAAATCTGGAATTTGCACGGGCGCGCGCGCCAACGCCGCGCGACCGTTCAACGTGCCGCGAGTCGGCACAGTCGGAAAGATATTCCGTGCCGAGGCGATTTGAGCCTCGGACATATCCCCTATGCCTACCAGATGCAGGCGTTCGCCGTCGAAGCGCGTGGCGACCCCCATCGTTGCACGGGTCAACGTAATCGCGCGATCGACGATCGCGTCGAACACCGGTTGCACATCGGTCGGCGATTCGGAGATGACGCGCAGGATGTCGCTCATCGCGGTCTGGCGTTCGAGCGCTTCCTGGGTCTCGCGGAACATCCGCGCGTTCTCGATTGCGATCACGGCTTGGTCGGCGAAGGTAGTGAGTAGCGATATTTCTTTGTCGGTGAAGGGTTTTGGCGGAGTACGCAAAAGCGTGATCGAGCCAATGCCTAAGTGATTTCGGATGAGCGGCGCAATGACAATCGAGTAGTTTCCGCCCTGTTCGAGCACAGCGTGCAGCCCGGGAGACAGCGTCTCCGCGACTGCGGCCGCATCGGCGATATGGATGGTGCGGAGTTCAAGGATTGCTTGTGCGGTGCTGGTTTCGGCCAAGGGCTTTGGAAAGCTTCGTCTAACGGCTTCAATAAATTTTCCCCGACCAGCGGCAACGTCCAGCTGGTCATCGGGTTGCACTAAGGTAATCACCACCTGATCGACCACAAATAGACTCTCACAACTATCGAGGATTTTCTCGAACACCGGCTGTGCATCCGCGACCGAACTCGAGATCACGCGCAACACTTCGGCACTCGCCGTTTGGTGTTCCAGCGCTTCGCGCGTTTCGTTGAACATTCGCACGTTCTCGATCGCGATGACGGCCTGCGACGCGAAGGTTTGTAGCAGCGTGACCGTTTCTTGCGGGAAATTTCCAGGTTCCGGGCGACCGACGTTAATCGTACCGATGCAGCGTCCTTCGCGGACTAACGGCACCGATAGCGCACCTCGAATGGGTTCCTTAGCATCAAGAAACACCAATGCCGCTCCACCGCGTTCGGACGCGTAGTCGGGAATTTGTACCGGCGCACAGGCCAGAATGGCGCGTGCGGAGGAGTCGTCCGGTGTCAGTTTCTGCGGCCACAGCGCTCTGAACGCCGCCTCGCCGGCCGGCGAGAACCCGCGTACCGCCAGCACGTCCTGCAACTCGCCGTCAAAACGCATCATCGCGCCGAACGCCGCATTGGACAGCGCCATCGCCCGTTCGGTGATCGCATCGAACACCGGCTGCACATCAGTCGGCGATTCGCTGATGACCTGCAAGATTTCAGCCGTCGCGGTCTGGCGCTCTAAGGCTTCCTGGGTCTCGCGGAACAGGCGCGCGTTCTCGATCGCGATCACGGCTTGGTCGGCGAAAGTGGTCAGCAGCGAGATTTCCTTGTCGGTGAAGGCCTTCTGCGGGATACGAAATAGGCCAATGGATCCAATACCTCGGCCATTCCGCAGCAACGGCGCAAACACCACCGAGAAATTCCCGACCTGATCGAAAAGAGCGCGCACCGCTGGCGGTATTGTCTCTGCGACCTTTTCGATATCCGGAAAATGGACAGGCTGGCCGACGCGGATGGCGAGTCCTGTCGCTGTCTCTTCTACCGGCCGCGGTAGCGTTCGCGCTGCCGCATCCATCTGTTCTCCGCGCCAGGTAACGGCGTGCGCTTGTCCTTCGTCATCGACTAAGATCAAAAACATCTGCTTTACATCGAACAGCACCTCGCAGCTATCGAGAATTTTCTCGAACACCGGCCGCGAATCTGCCATCGAACTGCCAATCACGCGCAATACTTCAGCCGTCGCGGCCTGGTAGGCGCGGGCTTCGGCAAGCTCGCATTCGAGGGCGGCGTAGGCGGCTGCGGTATTTTTGCTTTTTGCCATTAACTTCCTGCCCAGGATCGATCAGCGTTGATGGACCGGTAGGTTGGGGTGAGCGAAGCGAACCCCAACAACCGGCGCTTGCGTGGTGGTGTCGAGCAACGTTGGGGTTCGTGCCTCACCTCAGCCTACGACGGGTGATTCATCCGGCTCAGGGATACCGGCGTAGGCTTTGCGGGGGAACATCGTCACACGTTGTCGTGGAGCGCACCGTGCAATGGCAAGGCGACGGGCGCCACGTGCACTTCCGAATGAGCAAAAGGTCCGGTTTCGGCACCCACCAACCTGCTACCCGTAGAATTTCCTAACCAGCATTTAACGTCACGCCAGCACCAACCGCTAGCATCCGCGCGTCGGAGGTTAACAACTTCAATTGCTCAGCGCGTGCCACCGCCAACAAGAGATTATCGAAAGGATCGCGATGATTCGGATCATTCTGGGTGAGCGCCAATACATGGGTATCCAAAATAGGGAGCATGGTCACCCCGGCATTGAGCATCTCAAGTCGGTACGTTTCTGGCGGAATTGGGAGCTTGCCGATTTGGAATTTATTCGCCACTTCCCAGAGGCTGGCTACGGACAGATAACAAGCAGCTTCCATAATCTGACGTTTCACGCGCGGCTTCAGTCGTTTACTGCCGGTGAGCCACCACAACGCGATTTGCGTATCGAGCAATAACTTCATTTACGCCCCGTCAGCAGACGTTCGACTTCGTGCTCAACGTCGCTCGAAAACGCGGCATCGATGCTCGCCTGATACTTGCGCAACTTGCCCCAGGCGAGGAGTCCGCGCGGGTTTGTGATGGGGACCAAACGCACTAGGGGCGTGCCGTTGCTCGCGATCACCACGTCCTCGCCAGCCGTTGCGGCTTTCACCAATTTGGAGAGCTGATTCTTGGCTTCAAGAATATTGACCTGCATGACTGCAATACCGCTAGGGACACCTAACAGAATGCTAGCGCACTTAGCCAGCCTGGCCAACCAAAATATCAACCCGCATCATCCGGCTACAGCACGGCGGGTTGGGGTGAGCCGTGCGAACCCCAACAGCCAGTTCGAGTGCAGTATCGTGCGGGTGCGGATTTCGCCTATGCGTTACCCCAATCGGCCAAACTCACAATATTGCCCAATGTAAAACCCGGTTTCATATATCGCGCATCCGCAGTGACCAGCGCTGTCTCGCGTGTTTCGAGATTGAAAACGCCGCATCGATGCTCGCCCGATACTTGCACAATCTGCCCCAGGCGAGGAGTCCGCGCGAGTTTGTGATAGGAACCAAGCGCACTAGGGGCGTGCCGTTGCTAGGGATCACAACGTCTTCGCCAGCCATCGCGGCTTTCACCAATTTGGACAGCTGATTCTTAGTCGGTGCCGGAGATTCGAGTATGTAGATTATTCAGGACTTATTCCGTCCAAGGATCGACTAACGCCAACCCGGCAATCGCGACGAAGTCCTTGTGATTACGCGTGACCAAAGTCAGGCCATTGGTCAGCGCAATCGCGGCGATCTGCGCGTCTTCGGTCGAAATCGGTTTGCCCGCCCGGACGCGCGCGGCGACCAGTATTGCGTACTCGCCGGCGGCAGCGGTATCAAATGGCAGGCAGTTGCCAGCAAAATCTTCTTCGAAAGTTTGCTCGATGGCGAGCGCGATCCGATCCCGGCGTTTCCCCGGTGGAAGTAATGCGACTCCAAGCAGAAGTTCGGCGCGGGTAACGGCAGTGGTAAGAAACTTCAATCCTTGCTGCGCTTCAAACCATCGCAACACACGGGGTTCTGGCGTCGGGCGCATAAACTCCGAAAGGACATTCGTGTCGAGGAGGTACCCCGCAACCATTATCTTGCAGGTGCGCGTGGAACACGCGCCGGTCGACGCTTCGGAATCGGTAATGCGTCGACTTTTAGATCGACGAAGCGCGCACGGATGCGTTCGACAAAGCTTGAATCGGCGACTGGGGGAAGCACTGCCCGGCGCAAGATCTCTCGCACTTCCTGCTCCATCGAGCAACCATTGCGCGCGGCACGCACGCGCAAACTCGTCTTCAATTCCTCATCGATATTGCGGATAGTGAGGTTGGCCATCAGAGCACCTGTTGAGTGATTGCAATGCAGGCATTGTAGTCATCGGGAAATGTCGGCGCAATGTATGTCGGGGACAGCTTACTTATTTCGTTCTACGCCGAAGGTCCGATGCGACACTACTTCTGCTCCTTTCTTTCGCGACAGTGCAGGCTCGCAAGCCGCAAGATCGGAGCGCAGGGTTACTGAATTTGAGTTCAACAATGGAGCTAGTCAGTGCGAGCAGCGACTCTGACACTCTGACAGGTCTGGATCCCGGGTCTACGCGGCTAGCGCCGCTCCGCCCGGGATGACGTCTTCGCGAGGACGTTTTCTACACCTAGTCAGCATTTAGGCTCGGTTATTTAGCTAATTGCACTCGTTTAATTCACTACTTCGACACCGTATGGAACAAATTTTGGATCTATGGCGACAACAGGAGCGCGTAACTGAAGAGCGGTCGCGATAATGAAACGGTCGAATGGATCCCGATGGTGCGGTGGCAGTTGCGCCGCAGCGACATACGGGGTTGAGTCGAGCGGAATTTCGGTCAACATATAACGGCCTATCATTTCACTCACCCACTCTGATGGTGGCACCGGCAGTTCAAGCTTTCCTTGCTGCCATTTCAGCGCAATTTCGAAACTGCTAATGGCGCAGAACCGGCGCAATGGCGCGGCGGACAGTTGTTGCCGAACGCGCTTCGACAATCGTCGATCACCGCTGGCGAGGAACGGCAACGCACAGGTATCAAGAATCACCGTAGGTTGAGGGGCCAATCGGTGTCGTCGGCTTCTTCGCTCGGATCGTATTTGATTTTAATGGCGCCCAGGTGCTTATCCGCCGCCATCGATACATCGACTTGGTGCAGGATGAGATCGGCTATCGGTTCGCCGTTCCGGCAAATCACGAACCGCTTGCCGCTTTTCTCAACCTCGGCGAGTAGACGTGATAGACCCGTTTTCGCCTCGTGGATGTTGACTGCCTTCATGCGAGCGACATTAGTCCAGTTAGTCCGATAGAGCCAAGACAACGCAACCAAAATATTAGTCCGACAGGTTGCGGTGAACGGAGCGAACCACAGTAGCGGGCGTAGGCAGGGTGGTGACTGGCGATGCTGGGGTTCGTTCCCCATCCCAGCCTACGAGCTACGCGCTAAGCCTATCGGGCGAAAAATTTATTCGCGCAGCGGACGCGGTCCGTCAGTCAAATATTTCTCGCCGCTCACGATTCGGAGCTTGCCGCGGATTGCCGCTTGAAATTCCGCCATGTGCGGCGTCTTGAAATGGGCATCGAGCGCGGCCTGGTCGTGCCACACTTCAACAATGCGCATCAAACCCGGCGTCAACATATCGAACGTGAAGGCATACGTAATGCAGCCTGGCTCGGCGGTGGTGGCCGCGACCATCGCGCTGACGACGTCGCGTAAGTCGACAAGAAATTCTGGGGCGATTTCGGCGCAGACGTGGACGATGAGCATTGTGTTCTCCTGATTCTCGAAGTTACGGTGGTTGTAGTGGGTGTTGTTAAACCGACGTCGCGGACTGATCGAGACGTGTCGCGCCGCACGCGACTAACTCGGCGATAGCAGCAGCCGAATAGCCGATTTCGGCGAGGACTTCCGCGCTGTGTTCACCCAGGCGCGGCGCGCCACGCCTAATCGCAGTTGGCGACTCCGACCAAGTTGAAGCTGGATTCATTTGCCAGATCGGTCCTTCGCTTGGATGTTCGCTAAGTTGAAAATAACCGCTGGCAGTGAGATGCGGATCCGCGGGGAGCGACTCAAGCGTGTTGAGCGTCATCGCGGGGAGATCCGCGGCATCGAAGCGTTCCAGCCATTCGGCGGTGGTACGTGTTTTCAGAATCTCCGCGACCTCGGCATAGAGGGCCTCGATGTGGCGCGTGCGCGTCTCCAGATCGCGCAGTCGTGGATCAGACGTGAAGCGTGCGGCATCGCCTAGCATCGCGAAGAAATCACGCCAGTGGCGATCGGTGTAAATCAACGTACAGAGATAACCATCGCGAGTGGCGAATGGTGTGCGATCGCGCGCCAACATGCGCGGATAACCACTCGGCCCCAGACTCGGCTCGAAGGTGCGCCCGCCGAGGTGTTCGCCCAGCACGTACGGCACCATGGTTTCGAACATTGGCACATCCACCGCCTGGCCGACGCCGGTTTTCTCGCGACGATAAAGCGCAGCCGTCACGGCATTCGCAGCGGCGAGGCCAACCGTGCGATCGATGATCGCCACCGGCACATAACGCGGCACGCCATCGCCGACTGTCGCGATCATCGACGGCAACCCAATCGCACCTTGGATCAAATCGTCGTACGCCGGTTTCGCCGCATACGGTCCCGACTGGGCATAGCCGAAGACACCGACATAAATAAGCCGTGGGTTAAGCGCCGACAAGGTCCTCCATGTGAGCCTAAGACGCGCCATGGCTTGCGGCCGCACGTTATAAATCAGAACGTCCGCGCCCTCGATGAGACGCAACAACGCCGCATGGCCTGCGGGGCGTTTGAGGTCCAGTACCAGGCTGCGCTTATTGCGATTTACATGCAGAAAAGCCGCCCCCATGCCAGGATTTCGCATCGGTCCGATCTTGCGCGTGCCGTCGCCAAGCGGTGGCTCGACTTTGATGACATTCGCACCCAGGTCGCCGAGGGTTTGCGTGGCGAAGGGGCCCATCAATACGGTGGTGAGATCGATGATCCTTACGCCGTCGAGTGCGCCGCTCATGGTGGGCTCTGCGACGAATCTGGAGTGACTTTTATTTGATACATTTAGTTAAGAACGCAATAAAGGAAACTCACCCCTCACCCCGGCCCTCTTCCGCAAGGGGAGAGGGAGCGTGTCGTTCGACGTTGTGTCGACCATCCCGTCCCGTCCCCTCTCTCCTTGCGGGAGAGGGCTAGGGTGAGGGTGAGGGGGAGACTATGACGCAGCGTTAATCTTTCTCCCCGCGCGGTAGGGCTAGGGTACTGGACTGAGATGTCGCGCATCCTCAAAAATTCACATCAACTCTACAAGCCTTGCGCGTCGGCGGCGAGGGCCATCTCCCACGACCAGCGAACTTCTTCTTCTTTGAAGAACAAGATCTCCTTGCTCCGCCGTGGCAGATGTTCGGTCAGCGCGGTGTAGTTCGTCGACGCGATGGCGATGATCTCGGCTAGTGCGATTCGTGACTGACGTGGCAGGTCCTGATAATCCGTCGCGATGATGTACTGATGTTCGAGCAAGGCATTGACGGTCATTGCAAGCAGCGGCGGTTGGGCATCGGCCGCGGCTGCGAACACACTGTGCGTCGCGCGCTCGATGCTCGCGCGGTAGTCCACGACAGCGATTGCCATCGCCTGAGTGTTGCCGCGACGGACCATGGCTTCGGCTTCAGCGAGCCGTTCGCGCGCAAAATCAAGATCGAGCGTCACGCGCGCGGCGAGAGGTCTGGTGAACTGCCAGATAGCTTGTTCGCGCCAGCGCTCGAAGCGGTACAGGGCGCTGTCGGGCGTAATGCCGGCGGGTGGTAACCAGGGAATGCCGGCGAACGCATTCAGCATGCCGTGGCCCGCGTAGTCGTTAGTCGAATACAGCAGACAGCATAGCGCGAGGATCCCGCGCCTGCTCATCGCGCAGCCGGCGCAGCGGCGGACGACGCCATGTCTTTCACTTCGAGCATGAAGCCGAACACGCGCGGCTCACCGCGCGGTGCGACTTGCATGAACACGGCGTAAACCCCGGACGTTGGAAACGTGTAGCGCACCGGCACGCGCGGCCCGGGAAAATTAAGTGTCGGTGGTCCCGACATCATCTTCAGCATCATGTCGGCCGCTTCCTGTGCATTCATCGCGTGCCCGTGCATCGCCGCCATCATCGCCGCCATCTCGGGCGTGTAGCTGTGAGTGTGTCCGAAGTGTTCGCCATCGATCCGCCACAAGGCGACGTGCGCCTCGGTGCCGAGCAAGAGCGCTAGATCGGTGACGGGTTGTCCGTCACGCGCGAGTTCGAGAATGAGTTGGGTCTCCGCGCCGGCGACGGGTGACGCGGGCGATACCGCCAAGCGCGCGCGATAGGGTCCTACGGTTTGTTCGCGCCTGAGATCTATTTTTACGGCATCGGCGTCACGCGGATTGCCAACGGTCAATTCAAATTGCTTGATCCACGTGCGATCGCGATACACGAATTCGCTCACGATCCGATAATGGCCCACATGCGGGAATCGATACGGAAAATGCAAAGTGGCGGCGGCGAGATCAACCGTGGTCAACGCCTGGAAATCCTCGTGGTGAATGTGCGCAAAACTGCTGAAATCGCGCGCGACAATAAACGTGTGCAGCACGCGTTCGTGAACCACTTGCAGGTCGTGCAGGGGTTCGCCGGTCGCGGTGTGGCTGAGATGAAAGGTAAGTGTTGCTTCGTCGCCAGGGCCTGGTGCGGGCGGCGTTAGCGCAAGGTTGAGACGATAGGGTCCCGCGGGCGCGCCATCGATCGACAGCGCGGTTTGCTTACCGCACGCACTTCCCAACGCGAGCATCGTGATCAGGCCACAGCAACGCGCGGCCCGCGCCAGCGTCGTCACTGGCAAGCGCCGTCGCACGATTAGGGTCGCGTGCTGCCGTTCATTGCTTGGCGGTGGCGGTGCCGGTCTCAAAGATTAAGTGACCCGCGGCTTCTTGCGCTTGAATACGCGCTTCGAGTTCCGGCGCGATCACGATTTTACGAACGGCGGGAAACTTATCGCGATACAGCAGCGGACGCATGAAGTATTGATCCGGCTCACGAATCAGCGCCTGCGATTTATTCGGTTCATACAGCCACTCGCGACGCATGAATTCGGGCGTGAAGATCATCTCGGTCTGCTCGGCCGTCCACGAATGCGGATTATGCGCATCGTGCATGCTGTAGCTGATGATGTCGTGCGGTAAATCCCAATACGTCGTCATCAACGCCGCGTAGCCAAACTCGCCACGCGCCGGGTTTTGCAGTTTGGTGTTACGCACTTCAACCATGATTAATTCGCCCTTGTGATCATATTTTTCCGTCCGTAGCGGATAGAAGTTATGTTTATCGACCCAGAATATCAGTGTCTTCTCGTTATAGCCCGGCAACCAGTCGGATTTGACTTCGGCCTTCAGCACCCAACAATCGACACCACCGTCCGCGGTATAGAACGGATACTGCTCGCCCATGGGCTTGATGGCCGAGGTGGCATACTCAACGTAGCCTTTCGGTGGCTCGTTCAGCGTGATGTGCTGACGTGTATTGGGGAAACGCACGGTTTCGTGAATGACGTCGGTGCCGAGCAGCGTCCAATCCATTTCCCACGGATCGCGTCCGATCACGTCATCGAACGTTTGCGCATTGTCGGGGAAGCGTTGATCGCGGCGCGGTTGCGGTTGCCGACGTACTCGCCGCAACTGTGGCGAATAGATGAAGAAATCCATCTTAGTGCTGAATTTCTGATCGGTGCGATACAGGATCCAAAGCTGTTGTTCGGCTTCCGCTTCCGGCGGAAAGGTGCTGAACAGCATCCACCTTGAATGCACATCGCCGACGTTCAAGCCGCGCATGTAGCCGTCGAGCCCGGGCGCTGCGGATTGCGTGACGTAACCGACCGAGACGCCTTGGTTGATATAGCCGGAACTGGTGATGACGCCGAACACATCCACTAATGAATACGGCCAGCGCGAAATATGCACGAATTCAGCCGAGCGAAAGCCCATTTCTTCGGCCGTAAACGGCGCTTTAAACGGGTACGGCTCGGCGGGTAGGTACGCATACTTGCTGTCGCGCGGCTTCGAGGTGCTGGGATCAAAGAGCGCGCGTTCTTCGGCGGTGAGTTGATCGACGGTTTTCCAGCTAGGATCTGCTGCGACGGTGAACACACAGCACGCGGCTAACGCCAGGCCGCCGAGCGCTTGGCAGAGTTTAGAATTCATATTTGAGCTCCCAGCCAATGTTGTCCCATTTATCGTACTGACCGTAGAGGTCTTGGGAACTGCCCGTGTCGTAGCCGTTGTAAACCAGTTGGCCGGTGACAAATTGCGAAAACTTGTACTTCACACGGAGCTTGGTTTTCAGGCCCTGCCAGTGCCGATCAGGGCCACTGAGGACCGGGAAGGCGGTGAACTGCGCGCTCAGCCGATCGCGCGTAAAGGCAAACGGGCGCGAGACGTAAACCAACGGCACGAGTGTCCATTCATCCAAGATACCGCCACCGAAACCGCCGCCAAGCGTGTTTTTCCAATTAATCGTCTGGTAGTACGAGGCTTGAAAGATCAGCGTGGTATTGGCGGGCAACCCAAATTCGCCGGCCACGGCCGCGCGTAGGGTGTCATGCGTCACGGTACCGTCGGTGATAGCGCCCGCGCGCGCCGCTGCCTGTGCCGCGAAATCCACAAAGCGCACACCCTTGGTCCACAACGCCTCGACCCGGAACACCGCCGGTAACGCACCGACCATTGGCAACTGGGGCAGGGTGGTGGCGTAATCGCCCGTCAATCCAAAGTGATGCAGGCGTTCGTGGCGTGGTTCAAGAATGAGCTGGGTAGAGCCATTTGACTGCTGCGTGCCAAGGATGCGATCGACGGGATTTTTGTCCCACATATAAGCGTAAATGAAGCCGTAGGTTAGCGCTCCGGTCGATCGATCGAAGCGCATGCCGAATTCATGATCGCCAAAATTGCCGTTCTGCGGGCGGCGCGCGGGGAGCACGATATCGGTATTCAAGGACGGCGGTGGGATCAATGGCGAAGCCCACGGCGAGCCGGGTAGTGGATTCTGGTCCTGCTTGAAATCGAAGATATATAACACCTGCAGCGAATTGCGCCCGAAGTGAAACGTGGTGTTCAACATCCATGTTGGGAGGCGGCGGATCTCATAGTCTTCCGATTCGAGCTGGACCGATTCGCGGCGATCCATCGCGTTCACGATATCGATGAACTGACCGTCCATCTTGCCCCACGCGATTTGCTGTTTGCCGATCGCGATATCGAACGCGGGGGTACGATAGCTGACGTAGAACTCGCGCAGGATCCGATCGCTGTTGTTATAGAGCTCGGCGGTGCGGTCGAGTCGATCGGCCGAGAGGCCGGACGAGCTTTGCCAATCGTAGACGCCGTCGTAGAGCGCGTGGGCCACCGCATTGACATCGAGTCCGGGCGCGAGGTGGTATGCGCCTTTGACCTCGAAGAGGTTTTGCAGTTGGAGAAAGCGATAATCCTGATTTTGAAACCCGACTTGGCCGTGTTCATCGAGGAGAATATCGGTCCATTGTCGAAACGAACCTTTGAGGCTCAAGTTCGGCAGCGCGCGCTCGAGTGGCTCGCGTACATAGGTGCCGATGGGGTCGAAGGTCGCCAGCGCACGATCGAATTTAGAAAAGGCATTGTCCATGGCATCGGCGTGGACTGCCATTGGCGTCACACTCATCGTGATACTGGTTGCGAGCGCCGCCGTGCGCCACCCTCTGGTGCAACTCGTCATTGGCTTTCGTCCCCCTATCTCGGTCGCATACCTAGATGCCTTCACCACTGAATGGCACCTGCGATTAACGTGCTGTATATTTTTTTTAAGATTAATCAGTTACAAGCTGAATCTTAAGCGACTACCGAAAATAGAGGCAATTTTTCTTTGGGGCTATAGGACGAGGCTTACAGTTTGGCGCGCAGGTCCTACCGGCTATGCCGGAGCGCGATCTCTCGCAAGAAGAACCCAGATCAGTCGTCCCCTCTCCCCTTGCGGGAGAGGGTTAGGGTGAGGGGCAGGTGTGGCAACGCAGATCTTTTCCCCTCACCCCGGCCGTCTCCCGCAAGGGGAGAGGGAGCTGTCTCGCAAACAGAGAGGAAAGTTAACTCACTCGCGCGACAAATTGCTTCAGCTCGCGATTGAATTCAGCCGGTCGTTCTATTTCGTAGAAATGCCCCACATCTTTCAAGATCTTGATCGTCGCGCCGGGAATATGGTCCGCCAGGAACTGGTTCATCGCGACCGGTGTGGCTTGATCTTCTTCACCGGCCAGGATCAGCGTGGGCTTTTTGATGTCTTTCAGTCGATCCGTGATGTTCCAGCTGAAGACCCCGTTGGGATCACCGGCCGACGCATGGAACACATGATGCGGAAAATTGTCTTGGACCAGGAATTGCGACATGAGGAAATCGACAACTTCGGGACGCTCGCGTTTCGTCTTGGCCGATACCGCGCCATCGATCAATCCACCAAACGCGCCTTTGAGGTCGTTTTGAAAAGCTTGGCCAACTTCCGGTGGCATGCCGGCGCCGAAGTTGGTGCCGCTGCTGACGATTACATTGCCGATCACGCGCTGCGGTGCATCCAAATTGATTTGCATGGTGATCATGCCGCCGATGGAGTTACCGACGAATATCGCGCTCGAGACTTTTAAGGCGTCGAGGACCGCCAGCACGTCGGCGGCGATTTCCTTGATGTCGTAGCCTTGTTGCGGCTTATCCGAGCGGCCGTGGCCGCGGTGGTCGACCACTATGCACTGATTAGTTTGTGCAAAGGCGGAGAGTTGAAAAGTCCAGATATAGCCGCTGGTCGAAAAGGGATGAATGAAAACAATGGGCGTGCCTTTGCCGATGGATTCGTAATAAGTACTGACGCCGTTGCGGGTGATGGTGGGCATGGGACCTCCGGTTTTTTGTGTGATTTCGCGAGTTGCGACGATACCGTGGACTGCCGGTTGGCGCTACCCGTTGGATGGTTCCTTGCCTCCTACGCACGCCACGGGATCGATGGACCGCCTCGGCATGGCCGATCATTCGGCGGCGCAGTTCCCCTGCCGCGAAGCTTCGATGTGCTGCGAGAACGTCATATTTTTCCCGCCCATTTTGACATCGATGGCGCCGACGATATGCGCGCTATCGCGATTTAAGCGCACGGTGCCGGTCGCGACGCGCGCGGTGTCGCACACCAGCACGTACTCAATGCCGGTGCCGGTTTCTTTTTCGAAGCCAAATTTGCAACCACGCAGGGCATGCTGACGCAGAACCGGAAACAACGCGGCAGGATCGGCGTCGCGTATGCAGTAATGCTCGTGCGTGACAATCCGGCGCATTTCATCCAGATGCGGCATGACCATTTGCGCGGTAATGTCATAGCCTCCAGCGGGGAGCGCGAGACTTCCCGCCATTGCGGAATGCGATAGTAGCGTCATCGCCAGAATGCCCACAAAACGAATTCCAGCGTTAAATTTCATTTGGCATCCTGGGTTTGTTAAGGAATCTCTGCAAAAGGCAGAGTTTCCTTAATTTCGATCGCGTTCAGCAGCATACGGTAAGGTGCATCGCGCGCCGCCACGATTCTTGCTGTCGTATCGCGCGCTAGACCGCTTTGCGTAGCGTCAAATTAAATCGATATGGGCCGGTAATCGAATGCTCACCTGCGGCGAGCGGCAGAACGCCGTGGTAATGCAAGCGCGCGGGTCCACCCCACACCACCACATCGCCATGCCATAGCGGCACGCGCTGCGCTCGATCGGCGCGGCGTGCCCCGCCGAATAAAAATATGGCCGGTAAACCTAACGAGACTGAAACGATCGGCGCGTCGAAGTCGCGCTCGTTCCGGTCTTGGTGTAGCGACAGCCGCGTACCCGCGGCGTAGCGATTGATGAGACAGGCATCCGGCGCGAATCCCCCGAAACCGGCGGCCGCGGCGGCGGCTACCGCGAGTTGCCCGAACGCCTCGGGCAGACTTGGCCACGGCAGTCCGCTCTCGGGATCGTCGGCGGTATAACGGTAACCGGTGCGATCGGTGACCCAGCCGTAAGCGCCACAATTGGTCATCGCCACCGACATTTCAAACCCACCCGGCGTGACCATGTGACGAAACGGCGCCGCGGCTGTAATGGTCCGCAAGGCGGTAAAAATCTGCGTTACGTAAGGAATCGCAAAGGCGCGCAACACCACGGCGCCGGAAACCAAGGCTTCGCTGCGCGGCTCGGTTGGCGCGTCGGCGAATAGATCGGCGGTGCTAGAACGAGTTTCACGTGGCGTCATGAAAAATGATCCCGAGCGTGTGGCGATGGCCGCTGCGGATCCGGCTTACCCCATGGCGGAGATTGACTCGATATACGCCACGCGTGCCGGGAATGGGGCGGTGATGAACGGCGAACACCACGGCATCGCCTTGGGCCAGCGGCACGACTTCCGCGCGCGATTGCATCCGCGGACGTTGCTCGGTGAGCACGAATTCGCCGCCGGTGAAATCGCGCCCTGGCGCGGAAAGTAGCGTCGCGATCTGCAATGGAAATACATGTTCGCCGTAGAGATCTTGATGCAAGCAGTTGTAGTCCTCGGCTGCGTACTGCAACAACAAAGGTGTTGGCCGTCGTTGACCGGCGGCGTGACAGCGCGCGATGAATTCGCGATGTGCGAATGGATAGTGCACCTCAATATTGAGGGCCTGATTCCAACGATTCGCAATCGACACCAATGGCGTGTACAACGCGGTCCTCAAAGTCGCGACCAAGTCAGGTAACGGATACCGAAAATATTGATATTCGCCACGACCATAGCCATGGCGAGCCATTACCACGCGACTGCGAAAAAGTTCATCGCGTGCGTAGAGCGCGGCTACTGCCTGGCATTCAGCCGGGGTTAGCAGGCCTTCGATCGTGGCGGCGCCGTGCGCGTCTAGCGCGCTCGCGATTTGATTCCAGTCGATTGCCAGTAGGCGCAGGGCGATCGCGTTATTCGCGACGGAGTCAATCAAGTCCATGGACGAAACGCCATTCGAAGATTCCTCGTTACGCGGTCGAATTGTAGCTGGACGGGCGGCATCACTCGCTGCCGGATAAATGTAGCAGGTGGGTAGTCTAGGGGCACAGGCGGGCCGGTATACTCCATGTCTTGCTTTTGAATTGCGCCACGCGGATCGTATTACGCCCTCTCCCCTCGTGGGAGAGGGGACTGGACAGTAACAGTTTATGGGCTTCTAAATAGCGAAGCGGAAATACCGGCCACCCCGCGGGTGCTGGGCTTTAACTTCGTCATTCCGGCGGAAGCCGGAATCCAGGACCTTGAGTCGTTCGACTTAAGTCCCTCCCGGCGAAAGCCGGGATCGCGCCGGGACGACGGCCGTGCAATCTTCATGACTCGACGCTTCGCCGCGATCTGGTCGGTATTGATGCTCTTTTATTTAGTTGGAATATTAGGTCGCCTATGGCACAAGTCAAAATTTACGGTCTTAAAACCTCACTCGTTGCAAACGCCGAATCGCTTTCAAGCGCCATACACCGTGCAGTGGTTGAGGCGCTGGCGTATTCACCCGACAAGAAATTTCAGCGCTTTATTGGGCTCGAGAAATCTGAGTTCATCTACCCACGCGACCGCGGTGAAAACTACACGATTATTGAAATTTCGATGTTCGAAGGCCGTTCAACCGAGGCCAAGAAAGCGCTTATTCGATTATTGTTTACCAACATCGAGCGCGAGGCCGGTATCAGACCTCAAGACATTGAGATCACGATTCAAGAAACGCCAAAACAACAGTGGGGCATTCGAGGTTTGTGTGGTGACGAGCTGGCTTTAGGGTACAAAGTTGATGTGTAAAGTTCGGCATCTTCTGGGGTGGTGCAGTGATTGTTTTTCGACCCCTCACCCTAGCCCTCTCCCGCAAGGGGAGAGGGGACTGGATGGTAACGGTGATCGCCGTCGCGTCATAGACGATCTTGCCCTCCCTCTCCCGCAAGGGGAGAGCGGACTGGATGGTAACAGTCGATGCTCATCCTCACGCCGAACACTCAGCCTCAATAGCGCCTAATTGACGTGACTCACGCTGCGGATTGCCATGTCGCGAATAAACTCGAATGGGGGAACCCGCGAAATTTGAGTTTTCGCTTGTTGCGCGGCAACCTTTAAGGTATACGGTACAACCATGACTCGGGTCCGTCGGAAAATCATCGCCACTCTCAGCATTAATCTGCTGCTCTTTGCGCAGCTCGCGGTGGCTGCGTACGTGTGTCCGGGCATGAACTCGATACAGTACGTCGGCAAAACAGTGGTGCAGAAAATAACGACGCAACCCTGCTACGGCATGGACTCGTTGAACCCGCCGCTGTGTAAACAGCATTGCGAACAATCCGCACAATCAGTGGACAGTCGCATCCAGACCGAAATCGACTTGTCTGTATTCCCCGTCCTCTGGATCACTTCGCGCGCGATCGTGCACGCGCCGGCGAGGTGGTTCGCGTGGAAGGAGCTGCCGCCGGATCTCGTCGGACAGCCGCTCTATCTTCATCACTGTAGATTCCTGATTTAACCCTTCAGCCGTGTAGTACTTCATCACCGCGCATGAGGCGTGGTCGGTGGTTGTCCCGTTGCCTGCTGGAGGCGTCATGTCATTGCAATTACGCGCGCTCGGTCGTCGGCGCACTTTCGTTCGCGGAGTTCTCTTACCAAGCGCGCTTATCGGCGCGGCCGGTCTATTGGCCTGGTCCGCCGCGACCACCGCGGCGGCGGTGCCGCTGACCTTAGGCGCGGCGCTGCACTACGCGGTCGAACGCTCGCGCCAGTTGTCGGGCGCGGATTCAGCGGTGCTCGCCGCGCGCGAAATGGCGGTGGCCGCCGGTCAACTCCCCGATCCGGTGTTGAAGTTCGGCCTGGATAGTTGGCCGGTGAACGGCCCCCATCGATTCAGTGTCGGCGACGACGATTTCACGATGGGTCGCGTCTCCTTAAGTCAAGAATGGACGCGCGCCGAGAAGCGCCAGTTGCGGACCCAGCGCTTCGAACGGGAAGGCGAGAAGACCTTGGCCGAGAAGACAGTCGCGATCGCCGCGATCGAACGCGATACCGCCATCGCGTGGCTGGATCGCTATTACGCCGAGGCAATGGCGGCCGTCATCGCTGAACAGCGTCAGGCAGTGGAGCTCGAAATCGCGGCCGCGGACAGCGCCTATCGTGGCGGTAGCGGGGGGCAGGCTGATGTCATCGCCGCGCGCAGCGCCCGCGCTGAACTGGCGGATAGCGCCAGCGAAATCGATAGTCGCGGCCGCGCGGCCAAGGCCAACCTGGCGCGCTGGGTGGGTGACGCCGCCGAGCTACCACTGGCCGGCAAGCCCGCGTTGGATTCGGTGTCGCTCGATAAACACACGCTCGAAACTCAGCTTGCGCACCATCCGGAAGTCGCGGTGCTCGCCAAGCAGGAAGCATTGGCCGAAACCGAAGCCAAACTTGCGGTGGCGAACAAGCGGGCGGATTGGAGTGTTGAACTCGCGTATGCCCAGCGCGGTTCGGCGTTCTCCGATTTCGCCTCCGTCAGTGTCTCGATCCCGCTCCAATGGGATCAGGGACATCGTCAAGATCGCGAAGTCGCCGCCAAACTGGCGCTGGCCGAGCAGGCGACCGCCGAGCGCGAGGAGGCGGTGCGCTCGCATGTCGGCGCCGTGCTCGCGGAAATGCAGGCGTGGGAGAACGGCCGCGAACGGCTCGCCCGTTACGCGCGTGAGCTCATCCCACTCGCCAATGCACGGATCGAGGCCACCCTCGCTGCCTATCGTGGCGGTAAAGCGAACGCGAGCGAATTATCGCGTGCCCGCCGCGACGAGATCGATGTACGCCTGCGCGCGCTGCAACTCGAAAGGGACACGGCGCGCCTGTGGGCACAACTCAACTTTTTATTCCCGGAGGAGTCGGCGCACGCGAGCGCACCGGTCACTGTCAGCGAGGAATCGAAATGAGTGTCAAGACACCCTCGATCATCGTGGTGATCGCTTTAGTCGGCGCGAGCGGCTACGGCTTCTATGAGTTCGGGATGCGGCACGGCATGCAAATGGCGTCGAACAGCACGTCCAATCAAGCCAAGTCGGACCCGCCCGCCACGAGCGCGAAGCAACCCTTGTATTGGTACGACCCCATGTACCCGCAGCAGAAATTCGATAAGCCCGGCAAATCGCCCTTCATGGACATGCAATTGGTCGCGATGTATCCCGAAGGCGATGCCGATCAGGGAAAAGTTAGCATTAGCCCCAGAGTCGCACAGAACCTCGGCGTACGGACGGCCAAAGTCGTGCGCGGGGTATTGAGATCTAGAGTAGAAGCGATCGGCAGCGTGGCCTACAACGAACGCGATGTCGCGGTCGTGCAGGCACGCAGCAATGGCTACCTCGAAAAGCTCTACGTGCGGGCGCCGCTCGACTCGGTCCACCAGGGCCAAGCGTTGGCGGCACTGTATGTCCCGGACTGGGTCGCGGCGCAGGAAGAATACCTATCCGCAAAACGACTCACCGCGCGCGCCGCGGGCTTGGGTCTCGATGGGCTTCGCGACGGCGCGCGGCAACGGATGCGTCTCGCCGGCATGAGCGACGCGCAAATACGACTCGTCGATACCACCCATCAGGTGCAGGCGCGGTTGACCGTCACCGCGCCGCGGAGTGGAGTCGTGACCGAACTCGCTGCACGCGAGGGCATGACCGTGATGGCGGGGGCGGCTCTATTCCGGATCAATGGCCTTACCTCGGTGTGGGTCAACGCGGAGGTACCGGAAGCTGAGGCAGGACTGCTCACCCCCGACAGCGCGGTGACCGCGCGTGCCGCAGCCTATCCCGGTCAAACGTTTACCGGCAAGGTCGGTACGTTGCTACCGGAGGTCAATATGACCACCCGGACACTCAAGGTGCGGATTGAACTCGCCAACCCGCGCGCACTATTGAAGCCCGGGATGTTCGTCACGGTCAGTTTCGCACCGACGGGAGGGGCGGAGATGGTGCTGGTGCCAACCGAGGCGATCATCCAGACCGGGACGCGCGCTGTGGTGATCGTTACTGACGGCGACAAATTCGCGCCGGTCGATGTCGAACTGGGCCAGGAGGCAGGCGGGCAGACTGAAATTCGCAAGGGGCTGACCGCTGATCAAACAGTGGTGATCTCCGGTCAGTTCCTGATCGATTCCGAAGCCAGTCTGAAGGCGAGCGTGACAAGGATGAGCGACGCGCCACCCGCGCCCGCGATGACCAGCGAAAAGAAAGACGGCATGGCGGAGCCGCAATGATTGCGCTGCTTATTCGCTGGTCGATCGCCAACCGCTTCCTGGTGTTGCTCGCCACCGTCATGCTCATGGTATGGGGGCTCTGGTCACTGTCGAAGATCCCGCTCGATGCGATTCCGGATCTCTCCGATGTGCAGGTGATCATCCGCACCACGCTTCCGGGCCAGGCGCCGCAGATCGTCGAGAATCAGGTGACCTATCCGCTCACCACCGCGATGTTATCCGTGC
Source organism: Gammaproteobacteria bacterium (assembly GCA_016191285.1). GTDB lineage: Bacteria > Pseudomonadota > Gammaproteobacteria > CAIKBL01. The sequence goes on along the minus strand of JACPPA010000013.1, from coordinate 26,189 downwards.
CGGGCGCCAAGACCGTGCGCGGATTTTCATTCTTCGGCGACTCTTATGTGTACGTGATCTTCGAGGACGGCACCGATCTCTATTGGGCGCGTTCGCGCGTGCTCGAATACTTGAACCAGGTGCAGTCGCGCCTACCGCCGCAGGCCAAAACCGCGTTGGGACCGGACGCGACCGGGGTGGGTTGGGTATTCGAATACGCGCTCACCGACAAAAGCGGCAAGCTGGATTTGTCGCAGTTACGTGCGCTGCAAGACTGGTTCCTCAAGTACGAATTGAAGGCCGTACCGAATGTCTCCGAAGTCGCGTCATTGGGGGGCATGGTGCGTCAATATCAAATCGTCCTCAATCCGGACAAGTTGCGCGCTTACGCGATCCCGCTTAACACCGTCATCGAGGCAGTAAAGCGCGCGAATCAGGAGACCGGCGGCTCGGTGCTGGAACTGGGCGAAGCCGAGTACATCGTGCGCGCCGCAGGCTATCTGACTTCGCTCGACGACTTCCGCAAGATCCCCCTCACCACCACCGAGACCGGCGTCAGTGTGCGTCTGGGCGACGTGGCGCGGGTGCAGGTGGGTCCAGAAATGCGCCGCGGGATTGCGGAGCTCAATGGCGAAGGCGAGGTGGCCGGCGGCATCATCGTCATGCGCTCGGGCAAGAACGCGCTGGCGACGATCGAAGCGGTGAAGACGAAGCTCGCAGAACTTAAACCGAGTCTCCCCGCCGGGGTTGAAGTCGTGACGACCTATGATCGCTCCGACCTCATCAAGCGCGCGGTCAAGAATCTGCAAGAAAAGTTGCTCGAGGAATTCATCGTGGTTGCCGTCGTCTGCGTCGTGTTCCTGTTTCATCTGCGCTCGGCATTCGTGGCTATCGTCTCCTTGCCGCTCGGGATCCTGGCTGCCTTTATCGTTATGTACTACCAAGGCGTCAACGCCAACATCATGTCCTTGGGCGGGATCGCGATTGCGATCGGCGCGATGGTCGATGCCGCGGTGGTGATGATCGAGAACGCGCACAAGAAGCTCGAAGCCTGGCACCACGCGCATCCCGGTCGGGAACTCGTTGGCGAATTGCGCTGGCGGGTCATCGGCGATGCGGCGGTCGAAGTCGGGCCGGCGTTGTTCTTCTCGCTCTTGATCATCGTGCTGTCGTTCATTCCGGTGTTCACGCTCGAAGCGCAGGAGGGGCGACTATTCTCACCGCTTGCGTTTACCAAGACCTACGCGATGGCCGCGGCAGCGGCGCTCGCGGTAACCTTGATCCCGGTGCTGATGGGTTATTTGATCCGCGGCAAGATCCCCGCTGAACAAACCAATCCACTCAATCGGTGGCTCATCGCGCTGTACCGGCCGCTGCTGAACGGCGTGCTGCGCGCGCCGAAAATAACACTGATGGTGGCTGTGTTAATCGCGCTGGTGACGCTGTGGCCCGCCAGTCAATTGGGGGGTGAGTTCATGCCGCCGCTCGACGAGGGCGACGTGCTTTACATGCCCTCCGCCCTGCCGGGTATTTCCGCCGGCAAAGTGGGCGAGCTTCTACAGCAGACCGACCGGTTGATCAAAACTGTCCCGGAGGTGAAGAGCGTCTTCGGCAAAGTCGGGCGTGCCGAGACCGCCACCGATCCGGCGCCGTTGGAGATGTTTGAAACCGCGATCCAATTCAAACCGCGCGATCAGTGGCGGCCGGACATGACTCCCGACAAGCTGATCGAGGAGATGGACCGCATCGTCAAAATACCGGGGTTGTCGAATATCTGGATCCCGCCGATCCGCAACCGCATCGACATGATCGCGACCGGCATCAAGAGCCCGGTTGGCGTGAAGGTCGCGGGTCCTAGTCTGCTAGAGATCGACAAGGTGACTGCCGCCGTCGAACGAGTGGTTAAACAAGTACCCGGTGTGACCTCCGCGCTGGCTGAACGTTTGACCGGCGGCCGCTACATCGATGTCACGATCGATCGCGATCTCGCGGGGCGCTATGGACTCAATATTGCCGATGTCCAAAGCATCGTCGCCGCCGCGATCGGCGGCGAAAACATCGGCGAGACGGTTGAAGGCCTGCAACGCTTTCCGATCAATGTGCGTTACCCCCGCGAAGTGCGCGATTCAATCGAAAAGCTTCGCGACCTGCCCGTGCTAACCGCGCGCGGCGCGCAGATCCGCTTAGGCGATGTGACGACGATCAAGATCACGGACGGTCCGCCGATGTTGCGGAGCGAAAATTCACGCCTGTCAGGCTGGGTGTACGTCGACATCCGCGGCCGCGATCTCAGCTCGGCGGTCCACGACATGCAGCGCGCCGTCGCCAAGGAGGTGCCGCTACCGGCGGGCTATTCGATCTCGTGGTCCGGGCAGTTCGAGTTTCTGGAGCGCGCCACCGCCAAACTTAAAGTGGTGGTACCGGCGACGTTGATGATCATCTTCGTGCTGCTGTATCTGACGTTCCGGCGCTTCGATGAAGCGGTGTTGATCATGGCGACCCTGCCCTTCGCGCTCGTCGGCGGCTTCTGGCTGCTGTGGGCGCTCGGTCACAACCTCTCGATTGCGAGCGCCGTCGGTTTCATCGCGCTGGCAGGGGTGGCCGCCGAATTCGGCGTGATCATGTTGTTGTATTTGAAACAAGCGTGGGAGGCGCGGGTCGCCGCCGGCAAATGCAGTGAGGTCGATCTGCTCGACGCCATTCGCGAAGGCGCGGTGTTGCGCGTGCGGCCGAAAGCAATGACGGTAGCCGTGATCATCGCCGGCCTCTTGCCGATCATGTTTGGATCGGGCACCGGTTCGGAAGTCATGCAGCGCATTGCCGCGCCGATGATTGGCGGGATGATTACGGCGCCGCTGCTCTCGATGTTCGTGATCCCCGCCGTCTATTTACTTCGGCGGCGATCGCGTGCAGCGCAGGCGCGCACGGTCATTCATGATCCGGTTCCCGGTACTGCGGTATCTGAGTCGTTGCCAGTTACTGACTCATGAAAGGAGACCGCATGTCACACCTGATTGAACGCCAATTCGGCTACAAAATGGCCAAGTACATCATGGGTATCGAACTTGTCGAAAACTTCAGCAACATCGGTGAAGGCAAGGGCGGTTACTGGGAAGACCAGGGGTGAGAATGGTACGCAGGGATCTAAGCGGCTCGACGCTGATTCATAAGATTGAAAATTCATTTATTTCGCCTATGTACATGATCAGTGACGTGGCTAAAGCCGCCGGAGTCGGCATCGACACCGCACGTCGCTACGTGCAACAAGGCCTCGTGTGCCCGACGTCGCGGACGGTGCGCGGTCACGGACTCTACTCGGCAGCCGATATCGAACGCCTGCGCCTTATTTGCGAGGCTAAAGCGTGCGGCTTGACCGTGGAAGATATCGCCGAATTGCTGAAGTTAACGGAAGACAGCGGTCGCCGTGAGCAAGCGCGGGCCCGGGCCAGGCGACGGATCGCCGCCCTCGATCGCAAGATCCGCGAACTGATGGCGATCCGCGAGACCTTTGCGGCACTCGAACGCCCTGTTACAGAGGGGAAGCAAAGCAAGCCTTAAAACTGCAATATCACGTCAAAAGAAGCGGTGAACTGATCCTTCGTGCCTGAGTCGTTGAACGGTCGCGTGTCGTTCAACGAGCGGTCATAGCGCAGCTCCGGGCGTACCATAATTCCGGCGAGCAGGCCATTGAGTCGCTGGGGTGTCGCCGGCTTGATGGTCACCCCGGCGGTAATTGCGCCGTAAGTGGTGTTGCCGCCGCCCACCGTTCGCGGGCTGGGCGTAAACAGATCGCCGCGCTCGATACGGATGAAGTCGTTGTTAGCGCCGAACTGCGCGACAAAAAAGCCTTTTTCATCGCGCCAAACTTCGAAGCGTATGGCGGGGATCAGCCAGTCGCTATAGGCATAGGTGAAGTATTGCGCTATACCGTAACCGCGGGCATCAACCGACTCCTCATAAATGTAATTCAAATCGGTGATTGAAGTGAACGTATCGCTGATCTTCCAGGTGGTCGTGATATCGCTGAGATAGCGGGTATTGTGATTGTCACGGGGATTCTCTGCACCGATGTGCGTGCTGGCAAAAGACACCACCTTGCCACCGAGAAGCGTCAAACCGAACCCGCCATGAAACGCGGCGGACCCGTTGTTGTCGGCGAGGCTGGTATTCACCCCGCGCGTAATGCCGGCGAAGACATCCAACCAAGGGGTGGCGTGCAAAGTCGCCAGAGCGCCAGAGTGATTAAACGGTATACCGAAGTTGAAGATGTAGGTGTGCGAATAGAATACGTTGGTGCGCGGATCGATAGTCTCGGCGCCTTCGAGCGTCACGAATTTCCCGGCCCTCACATCCAGCCCGCCCTCGGTGAAGATGGGGAAGTGCAGATTCAGGTAGGCTTCAACGATATCCGGCTGTGCACGATCATCGGTGGTGTTGCTCAGCAATCCCAAGGAGTGGATGAAGCGGGCGTCGCTGCCGTACATGAACTGGAATTTCATACCCCAATCAAATTCGCCAGGTTGGGGCACAAGCAAGCGCTCGCCAGTGATGACGGCCTGATTCAGCAGCGGTTGATTGGATCGGTCGGTAAACAAGTGGCCGAAGTTCCGATCATCGTTTGGCGAATCCGCGTTGGTGGTGAAGCCACCCTCCAACCAGCCATAAATCTTAAATCGAGGCTCGGGTGGTTTTGTTTCATCGGCACTCGCTGTGTTGACGCACATCAACGCAGCGGCCGTAACAAGTGCAATGTTCGAAATAACGCGTTTGACGTTAATGTTTGGCGAGAAGATTGTCTTCAAGTAGTTTTTGCTCATTTTAAATCTCGATTTGACTCAAAATTAAACACCACGGCACCACATAGGTGCGGCAATCAGAATAGACCCGAGCAGTTATCTACTATTTTTAGAAGATTCTTAATGCACGCACTTATCGATCAAGTTCCGTGCCAAAACGACTTGGGTTTGCGACATAGGTAGTGCGTTATTGGCTCGCCCATTACGCATAAGGCACCAAATCGACCACGATCCGCGCAGATGGGATCACTTGCGTGGGGCAAGGAACGGGGCCGTCCGTGGCCCCGTGATGTCTGCTCTTACAGAATGCGACTTAATACACTTCGCATTGCCAACTCACGTTCTTGGGCGGTTGCAGGTAGCAGTGCCGTTGCGGCCTCGTCTCCTCGAACTTTGCCATCTCGGCCTGTTCGACAGCATGGCCGGCCAACCGCGGAGCGGGGGCGGTAGCGCAAGCGGTCAAGAGTGTGGTGATGCTCAAGCCAACGAGTGCCGCCACGGCGGCAGTATGGATGAATTCGAAATGCGTTTTCATTGAACGGTCCTCCTGATGTAATCGGATACGTAGCACCGGGCCGCCGGACTTAACCGGTGTGGCTCAGCGCCAAGGACAGGGGAAGGACCGATCTAAATCCGGAGTCGACGGGTAGTCAGATAAAGCGACTGCTCTGACCGAGCGACTGTCACCAACGAGCGCGAAAGGGCGCTCCCGTGGAAGGTTTGTTGCGTGAGATAAAGAGCGACTGGGATCGCCACGATCGGGCGCTGGGGCGTAAGCCAACCGGAGTCGTCGCTGGGTGCGGTAGTCACGGCATGCGCCGATTGCTCCGAAACGACGCAGCACCCGTGCTGTTTGCCCGCCAGATGCCCGTCGCAATGGCCGTGCAGGTCGCAGGCGCCGGTAATTTTTTCCGTGCAGCAGCAGACGGCACGTACGTCATCGTTCATGAGCTGACACGCAAACGCCAGATGTCCCTCGGGGACTACCAATACCAGCCACAACGCGCTAAGCAGCCGTTTGGCGAATGCGTTATTTACGATCAGCCTCATGTGCCTTGCGAGTGGCTTACGCGGACTCTCCCATTTCTGATTATCACGAGCCCATCACTCCTGTAATCGATATCCCGCGCAACCGCATTTGAGTGCGCTACGCAGCATCATACCTAGCAAAGTATAGCCAACAAATGGCCACTTCATAGGCGGTCGTTATTTTGGTTAATGATCGACGGGCGGAGGGTAGCTACCGCCGGAGAGCGGATGGACCAGGGGAACTGGCTGGCGAGCGAATTAGTGGTGACGCGCTAGAAGCTTTTCAAATCGACTTCGGTATTTGTCGATACGTCACTGCGGCATTTACTTAGACTTAAGTTGGGCGGGTCAATCGCGACCGCAAACGGCGCGACCTTCTTCAACGCGCTCATGCCAAGGATTTGACGTGTGACCCCCGGGAATACCGCTGCTTCTACATCCTGCACGACACAGCAGCAGCCGATCGAAATCGAACCGACACGATAAACCGGCACCGATTTACGCGAACCGTCGGCTAGTATCCCTGACACGTCTTTCACGTAGGGCGCATCGCCATCCTGTTGAAGACGGGCGAGCGTCCGTTCATTGATCGTGACGTAACCTGACCCAGTATCGAGCATCAGATCCCCGGTATCGGCGGTGTTTCCGATACGCGCGGACACGTAGTAAGCGTTGCCGCCGTGTAGCGGCACGACCGCGGCAAATTCAGTGGCGTCCGCGGCGCCCGCGCCAACGGTGACTATAACGAAGACGTAGAAACCGGTGATCAATGAACGGTTCATTACGAACTCACTCCTAGTAGCCTGTCCGCGAAAGTCAGCAACATTCATACCAAACGCGACCTCGCCGGTTCAATGCGTTACGCGGAACATCTCGTTGCGCGTGGCGATATTTGCACTACGGCGGTGCGGAGCCTATCCCAATGGCACAGCGTGTGTGCTAATGGAGGCGAACGATGGCACCCACCGCAGGTCGAGCGTGTCACCTCGCGAGCTACGGCGTCGCTAAACGAACCCTATCGTTTCCATCCAAGGCAAAATAAAAAGCCGGGGGCTGAAGACCCCCGGCAATGGCGGTTGATCAGATCCGACGCGGTGTTATTCGCAGAACATCACTGACAGCAACCCGGATTGGATACCCGAGGCGTCAGTCGGTTTGAGTTGACGCATCGGGCACCGGTAATAGTAGTTATCGCCGAGCATCTTCGATTCGATGCAGCGACCGTGCGCATCCATGCAGTGCGTGCGCAAGGCTTGCGCGCGAGTCAATTCGAGTTGCTGCTGTCCCCAGTAATTGTTTCCGGCAAAAGCCGGCAACGGAGTGAGCATGGCGGTAGAGAGCGTCAACGCGGCAATCAAGCCAAGTGTGGTACGTGTCTTCATGTGAAATTTCCTCTAATCGATAAATGAATTACAGGCGATCGGCAACGCCGATAGCAAAGCAAGCGCGATTCGAGGAAGGCTTTAAATCCGAAGTCGCGCGGTCGCGAGATAGGTCTCGGTCCCCGCGGATGCCGAATAGGTTTTGTCTGGTTTGAAAGTCCGACGATTAGCGTAAGCGAGGGTCTCTGGCAGGTTCTTCGAATTGATTGTAAAAGGCGGTGATCGGTCGTTCTTACTGTCGCTCGGCGCTATCTCGGTGCCCGCCGTCGCAAGCACCATCCCTGCACCCCATTCGCAGCAGGCGCCAGCAAACCCGGCGGGATCACAGGAAGTATGCATCCGACAGTCCGCACCAGGATTAGCGAGACGCATAGGCAAGTAGACGTCAGCGGCCGCGAGGTGTTGCTTCGCGAAGCCTGTCGCGACGCTCGACAGCACAGCGAGCACCGCTAACGCCATCAGCCAACGCAGCGGAGTTCCATTGAGGTTAGTTCGTCGCATGTTGAGTCGGACTCATTCTTATGGGCTTGGTTCCGCGGCGCGCGGCGTTGCCACCAACTCAGCGCTTGCACGTCGGCGATGCTCTATCACAAGCGTACAAGCGCCGCCGACGCGGATGTGAAAAGACTGCACATGGACTAAATAGCGAAGCGGAAATACCGGCCGCCCTACAGGGGCAGGGCTTTAACCGCGTCATTCCGGCGCAGCAAGCGGTGTGAAAACTCGATAGGAGTTGTGGTCGTAGCGTTCGACCCTGCACCCGTCATTCCGGCGGCCGCCGGAATCCAAAGAGCCTTCGAGCACCCCCACCACCGTCATTCCGGCGCACGCCGGAATCCAGTGAAGAAATGAGGTCCGCGCGCTGCGCGGACGCCTATTCTGACTGGATCCCGGATATTCGCTACGCGAATTCCGGGATGACAGCGTGAGACAGGAGTTGTCGCCGTAGCGTCCGACTCTGTACACGTCATTCCGGCGAACGCCGGAATCCAGAACAACGCGTAATGTGCGAACACAAGGACATGAAAGGCGTGTCCGGCGGCCCGAATCTATTAACCACGAAACAATTAACCTTGAGGCATGGGACCTGATCGTCCGTGCACCAGACTACGACGACCGAACAGAAACGGCACAAAACGCGGCGTCACTGCCGCCCAGCTGCGATACTCATCACCGAATTCCGCTTCAGCCTGCCGCTCCTCAGCCAAGGCCAACCGCACGTACATTGTCATGAGCACCGGAAACATCGCCAAGGTCAGGATCGTCGGCCACTGCAGCAGAAAGCCGAACATGATTAGTATAAAACCTACATATTGTGGATGTCGTACCCGAGCATAAAGGCCGGTGTGTGCCAGTCGATGCCCACGCTGCGCCTGCCACAGCGTATGCCACGCATAGGACAGGACTAGAAAGCCGCCCATGATGAATAGGTTGCTTAGAAGATGAAAAATATCGAAATGGGGATTGCCTTTGATGCGCAGAAGGGTGTGTAACAGGTGGCCACTGTCATGGGCCAGGAAGTCGACCCCAGGGTAACGAGTCGCCAGCCAGCCTGACAGCAGATATAAGGTCAGTGGAAATCCATACATCTCGACGAATAGCGCGACGATGAATCCCGAAAATGCGCCGAATGTGCGCCAGTCGGTCCGGGTCTGCGGCTTGAAGAAGCTGAAGGCGAAGGCGATGAAGATCACCGAATTGAGAATGACCAACCCCCACAGTCCGTAAGCCATTGATCCGGGATCGTGATTCATCAGGGTTTTTCCCGTGGTCCAACCGCACTTGAGTTAGTATCGCCGTGATCCTCGCGCGCCGGCTTGGGGGTGTGATGATGTCGACCGTGCATAAAAAAATGCATCAGGGGGCACGCTAAAATCAGCAAGTACGGTGCAAAACCTAGAAGATGCGCCTTATGTCCGGTGAGCAGCAATATCCCCACCGTCGTGAGCGCGATGCAGGTGACTAACGTTCCACGCGAAAAGAACCATCCGGTGCGAGGTTCGTCGGGCGACTCGTCGTTGGCGTTATTCATGCGCATGCGCACATAGTCTTAAAGGCCCCTTATGCTGATAAGTGTTCTTCATCTTCAGCAATCTTCCCCAGATCGGCTTCGGTGGCGGCGGCGCTAATCACGTTGCAATGTTGAATTCGACCTCGGTCACAAGCGCTGCGATAACGTTCAATTGAAGCACCGCTGCGGCACAAATTGCGCGAAACAGGAACTTCAAAGAAGTCCGCCTATTCCAACTAACGATTTCAAATCGTCGATCATTTGACCATCGAACTCGCGTTCTTTATACGCCGCCGCGACATTATGGATGTTGACTTGGATCATATAGATGGACGAGCAGGCTCGGTTAAAAAGCAGCGTGACGCGATTGTGGATAGCAGTGGAAACGGTGCCGCACGCCGCTCGCCCGCGAATCGATTAATTCGTATTCTGGTATCCGGCGTCTGTTCGCCGGCGTACACGAACAAGAAGTCTTGATGTGCCGAGTCGGCGTAGCACCTCGCGTATAGGAGCACACGTGCGGCGCGATATTGCGAATACTCATGGCGTGCGGTCCCGCGCCTGCGCGCTTCCCAATGCACGACAGCTACCGCACATGCCGCGTAATGCCGCGCTGGCGAACTCGTGTTTCGGATCGGCGATCTGCTTAAGCATCCGCGCGACTCGACTAAATCCGGTTGTACTGGAAGCTTACCCTGAGCCCGTACGTCAGGTTCATCATGCCGCGTTGGGATTGTCTAGTGCGTTTTCATTGTCCGTCGGTTTGACCTCGATCAAGTAATCAGGCTTCGAATCGCGTAGGTTGTAACTACCGGACAAATCCTACTTACAATGAAAGGAATTAGCTATGGCACTGACCCGTTACGAACCGGTTGATTTGTGGGCCCGCATGCAACAGCAGTTGAACGATATGTGGCGCGGCACGTCGGAGCTGGAGACGAGCAATGTTGCAACCAGCAACTGGATGCCGCTGGTCGATATAAAAGAGGAATCAAATCGCTTCCTGATCAAGGCTGATATTCCGGGTGTTAAACCGGAGGCAATCGAAGTTACGATGGAGAGCGGTGCACTCACGATCCGTGGCGAGCGTAGCGAGGAGAAACGCGAGAAAAACAATGGCTATCATCGGATCGAGCGGTCACACGGCAGTTTCTACCGTCGCTTCGCGATGCCCGATACGGCGGATGCGGAACACATCAAGGCGACAAGCAAGGACGGTGTGCTTGAGATCGAGATCCCCAAACGTGCGATTGCCCAGCCGCGCAAAATCGAGGTTAAGAACTGAGAAGCCTTGCGCCATCCCGCCTGGACTCGAGTTGGTCAGGCGGGGTGGCGCCTCCACCGTCATCATTGCGGCCGTGCCTCGGCCCGGAGAATTCTTGGCAAAAGTTTCAGGTTATTGCGGCCCGATGTGCCGAGTGATCCATTGGATCAGAGCCTCGCGCGAACTCGCGCCGGGCTGACGTGTTGTCTCGAAACCGTTCATAAGCAAGACCAGTGTGGGAACGCTGCGAATATCGAAGCGTTCGGCGATCCCAGGTGCCTCGTCACTATTTACCTTCACGAACCGGACCCGCGGTTCAAGCGCGGCCGCCGCAGCCGCAAAATGCGGTGCCATCGCGTGACATGGCCTGCACCACGGCGCCCAGAAATCGACCACCACCGGGATGTCCGTAGCTTGAATCATCCGGTCGAAATGCGTCGCGGCGAGTTCGACCGGTAGCGCGTTGAAGAGAGGATGCTTGCACTTTCCGCAGTTAGGTCGATCAGCGAGACGCTCGTCCGGCAGGCGATTCGTCACGTGGCAATGCGGGCAGACAATGTGCAAGGGCTCAGCTCGTCGGTTTAACAATGGGTTTAAGTTAAAGTAAATCACAGCAAGCGGTTCCGCACTTGACGCCGATCAAGCGAGCGGCGTGGCGCGAACTGGACGGTCGAGCTTATCGTCGGAGTTCGATTCCGCGACAGACGCGCTGTCGAAGAAAATGGACAAAGGCTAATCGAAGCGAGCGGTGCTTCGGGCTTTGATCTATATCAATTTCCTCGGTTAGTGAAGCTACACACTGTGGTGGCGTCAATCGAGCGCCACTACTAAGCGCCGTCCTATATCAAGTGTCCATGACCGCCGATCATGCATTCTTTAACGGACACAATATCGTCGTTGCAGTCGTGACGGGGATTATCGTGCTCGCCTGTGTCCTACTGCACTACGAAGTGTTCTCGTGGCTTACTCGCGCGTTGGCGAGATTACACATCCGCATTCGGCGGCGGCGGATATTACTGCTTATCTTTGGTCTTCTCGCGCTGCATGTTGCAGAGGTTTGGCTGTTTGGGATCGGGTATTTTGTGCTGCTGGATGATCGGAGTTTTGGCCGGATCCATGGCTCTGGAGGAGAGTTGCTTGATCTGGTCTATTTCTCGGCGGTCGTCTATACGACGCTTGGTCTTGGCGATCTTATCCCGGCGGGTGCGATTCGATTCTTGACGGGCACCGAAGCGTTGACTGGGTTCGTTCTCATTACCTGGTCAGCCTCCTTCACATTTCTCGAAATGCAGAGATTCTGGAAGAACGATTAAGATCCAGTGAGGTTGCCGATATTTTGGAACGCACTCAACGGAATCTCGACGGTCTGAGCCATGCCGACGCGACGGAGCGCCTTCAGCGCGAAGGCTCGAATGAACTTGTGTCGCCGCTGAACCGAAGCCTGCGAGATATTGCGCTTGAAGTTTTGCGCGAGCCAATGTTCTTGTTGCTCGGTGCGGGGGGCGCGATCTATTTGTTGCTGGGCAACGTGCATGAGGCCTTGGTGCTGCTTTCTTCGGTATTCGTGATCCTGACTATCACGATTTATCAGGAACGCAGAACCGAGCGAGCGCTGGAGGCGTTGCGCGATCTCGCGAGCCCGCGCGCTCTTGTTATTCGCAACGGTGAACGGATCCGGATCTCTGGCCGTGAGGTGGTGCGCGGTGACGTCCTGGTCATACAAGAGGGTGATCGTGTTCCCGCCGACGCGGTGCTGTGGACCGTCAGCGATCTGCGTGCGGATGAATCGCTGCTGACCGGCGAGTCGGTTCCCGTGAACAAAATAGCCTGGGACGGTTTGCGTCAAGTCGGTGCGGCAGGGGGTGAGGATCAGCCGTTTGTATTTTCGGGAACGATGGTGGTGCGCGGTCACGGGTTAGGCGAAGTTATCGCGACTGGCGCCACCAGCCAGATCGGACGGGTCGGCCAGGCACTGTCTGGAATTTCCAAAGGGCAATCGCCGTTGCAGCTTGAGACGGCGAAGATTGTTCAATCGATTGCACTGATTGGACTCGCGCTCTGTCTGCTCGTCGTAGTTCTCTACGGTCTTACTCGTGGATCGTGGTTGGATGGAGTCCTAGCGGGGATCACGCTCGCGATGGCGATCCTGCCTGAGGAATTCCCCGTCGTGCTTACGGTGTTTCTGGCGCTGGGCGCCTGGCGTATCTCCAAGGAACGAGTACTGACTCGCCAAATTTCCGCGATCGAGACGCTCGGTGCAGCGAACGTGCTGTGCGTGGACAAGACCGGTACCCTCACCATGAATCGCATGGTTTTGAAGCGTCTCGTGATTGATGACGAAAGAATCGATCTCGACAAGCAGGTCGGGCCCGTCGCGGGGCGCTTTGAGCAGCTCCTATTAACCAGCATATACGCGAGCGAGCAAACGCCCTTCGATCCAATGGAAAAAGCGTTACACGATGCGGGTCGGTCATTTTTGAACGCCGGTCTAATTGATACGCGAGGGATGAAATTGGAGCGCGAGTATGCGCTCTCGCCAAAATTACTGGTGCATTGTCATGCATGGCGTCTGCCGAACCATCATGGACTGGCCACGGCGAAGGGGGCACCGGAAGCGATCGCGAGCGTGTGCAGGCTGTCTCGCGATCGCTGGGAGCGCGTACAAACACGTGTCGATGAGATGGCCGCTGACGGATTGCGAGTGCTCGGTGTGGCGCGCGCGCCTGCTGAGCCACGGCAGTGGCCGGCGGAGCAGACCGCATTTAAATTCGAGTTTCTGGGGCTACTTGGTTTGGCGGATCCGGTGCGACCCACGGTTCACGAGGCGCTTACCCATTGCTATCACGCCGGTATCCGCGTGGTCATGATCACCGGGGATTATCCCGCAACGGCCAAAGCTATCGGATGCGAGATCGGCCTAAATTCTCCGGATCGGCATCTGACTGGGGATGATATCGCGCAATTAAGCGACTCTGAGCTCGGTCACCAAGTGAACGCGGCAAATATCTTCGCGCGCGTTTCGCCCGATCAGAAATTAAGACTGGTGAGAGCCCTTAAAGCGAATGGGGATATCGTCGCGATGACTGGCGACGGCGTGAACGATGCGCCAGCCTTAAAAGCTGCCCACATCGGCATCGCCATGGGCGGGCGCGGTACGGATGTCGCGCGCGAAGCGGCATCGTTGGTGTTACTTGATGACGAGTTTGCGTCGATTGTCAGCGCCGTACGGGTGGGCCGACGCATCTATCACAACATTCGCAATGCTATGTGCTATATCCTCGCAGTGCACATTCCCATTGTGGGAATGTCCCTGATCCCCATATTCCTCGACTGGCCTTTAATCTTCTATCCGGTACACATCGTGTTTCTGGAATTTGTGATCGATCCAGCATGTTCCATCGCATTCGAAGCGGAACCGGAACAACCGGGACTGATGCAGCGCCCGCCCCGTCTCAAGGAAGGACATCTGTTCAACTTGAGAACAGTGAGCACGGCATTGTTGCAGGGATTAACCGCGTTGCTCGCGGTCGCACTGCTCTACGCCTGGGCGCTGGATCATGGAAGAGCGGAAGCCACCGCGAGAGCGATGGCCTTCGCCACGCTCGTCTTCGGCAATGTGGGACTCATTCTCGCCAATCGTTCACCGGATGCCTCGCTAATCACGATGCTGAGGGTGCGAAACCCAGCTCTGGGATGGCTGATAAGCGGCGCTATCGTCGGATTAGCCTGCGTGATTTACGTACCAGGCATGAACGACATGTTTAAGTTTGCGCCATTGACCCCGGGTGATCTGCTCGCGAGCCTCGGGGCCGCCGTTGTGGGGCTGCAGGGCTACGAATTCTACAAGGCAATGAATCGGTCCCGGCAACGAAACAATCCATAATTGTGTACGGCGTAATGTCTTGGTGGGCGTAGGATCCTTCATCGGACTCCAATTCCGAGCGCGACTAATAGAACAACGACGCCGACGATCGCCGCGCCTGCGCTTAGCAATAAAACCGCGCCTGCCGCATAGTCCTTGATGGTCTTGATCGCGGGATGGCTATCCGGGTGCAAATGGTCGATGAGCGCCTCGAGCGCCGTGTTGAAGAGCTCTGCAGCTAGCACCAGCACGGCCATGATGAGACTTATCGCCCACCAGACTGCTGACACCCGCAGTAGTAGAAGCGCGACCAACAGGGCGACGGCGAAGTAGCTCTGAGTGCGAAAACTGCGCTCGTTTCGCCATGCCTTGGAAATGCCCGTCCACGCAAAGCCAAGCCGCTGCCGGATCGCTTGGTTTTTCATGACTAGAAATCCAATTGATGGATTAGCAGCACGGTGTTATCCCAGATACTCTCTTGGTTAACTGACTCAGGCACGGCATGCCGCCTGACAATTCGCGTCGGCAACAATTTTTCTGCTGACCACAAACGCAATACGAGGCGCTGGTCTGTCGTACCCATGACTGGGGCGATCAACGCCCGCGCTTCATAGCAACCATCGTGAACCTGCCGCAGCAGCGGCAATTCCATGGCTGGGCGACGGGCGTCGAACCAGAATGGTCGCTACGACCAGCAGGCCTCGCGCTGCTATCGAAGGCGTCGGACGCTGCAAATACGCGATGCCGAGCAGTGCCAGCCATGCCACCCCTAAACTCAAGCCACCCAACACGTCGGATAGCCAGTGGGCCCCTAGATAGACACGCGAGAAGGCGATCCAGGCACCCCAGCACAGCTATCATGCTGAACGATGCGAGAGCGTACCGCGTAATGAGAGTTCGCGCGCACAGCACCGCCGGAAAGCCGAAAATCACAATGCTCATGGCCGCGTGACTGCTGGGAAAACCAAACGCCTGGGTGGCGTCGTACAGGGGAATCGGGCGCGGCAGACTGAAAGCCGCTTTAAGAACGGCCGCGAGCACAGCGCCGAGACTCGCCGCGACGAGCCAGTAGGCAGGCCGCCCGCCACGCGCGTTTCCAGATCAACCACAGCAGCACGGCTCCGATCAGCGGCAGCGTGAGCGCGGGATCACCCAATTCGGTGATCGTGATCATGATGCTGTCGGTAATTGGCGTGCGCAGCCCCTGCAGTAGGTGATAAACCGCTTTATCGACGAGTACCAAGGGCTCACCGGTGAGCACATCCTCGATAACACCGACGAAAATCCAGGTGGCCGCGAGCAAGATCGTTGCTAATAGCAACAGAAGGCGGGATCCCGCGCGTGACGGATCGAGCAGCGCGGCGACCATGCCGCGCAACGACCAACTGTTCGAAGCGAACGCACTTTCCGCTCAAGTTTGTAGTTGCACGAAGCGATGTTTGAGGCGCAGTCGCAGCCAAACGAAGGAGTGCCTGACGATCCAACCGGCTGCCAAAGGTATGCCAATCAGGAACACAATCATCAGCGCAAGACGCTTCGCAACAGCGCCCGCCAATCCCCGCGCGGCGCCGAAGACGACGCCAGGCAGGATATAAGTCGGCGCCCACACGAGCGCCGGTAGGATGTTGGCTACGTAAAAGCGTGCGCGCGGCATACCAAGGACTCCTGCCACGACCGGAAGCACCCGTCGGATCGGTCCACCAAAGCGCGCCAGCAGCGTCGGATAGCGACTGAATGACCAACGAAAGAGTAGTTCACTTCGGTAATAGCGTCCCTGCCAGTTACTGCTTCCGTCCAATGCACTGGACTTAACCCTGTTTCGGCCTCAACTACGTTCTCAGGGTTCGCAGTGGCCACATTTCAAGCAAGCGGTCAGAAGATTCTCCCTTTCCATCTTCAGGCGGGTTCCGACGCGCGAGGAAGCTCTTGATCTCGATCAGTCGAGTTGTCCAACTAGGCACTTGCCATCCAGAGCACTGTGCGCGGGTTGTCGTGCGCTCATGGAATAGTTTTCAAACGCAAAGCGTTCGAGTTCACGGAGACCGAGCTCAAGCTCATCGCAGCGGCCGAGATCATCGGTGAAAACAACCAGCCGGTGAACGGATCAAGGATGCCGCCCACGAGCGGTACGCCGAGCGCGTTATATACCAACGCGAAAGTCAGATTCTGCTGTCTATTCGCGATCGTCGCAGCAGATAACGCACGGTCGATCGCGGCCCCACGCAAGTCGCCCTCAACGAGCGTGACCTGAACGCGCAACGCTGCTCAACCGCGGTTAGTTCTTTAGTTTCGCTGCCATTTTGTGATGCAGATCCGCCAAGGCCGAACTTTCCCCCGCGGCGGCCTCGTAGGCCTGAATCAACCGATCGCAATGTGACGTAAAGCCGCTGGACGATTTGCCCATACCGCTATACATCGCAGACATTCCTCTATGTTCACTAATCTTACTTTTGAGTTCCGTTGCTTCCGACTCATAACGGTTCGCTACACGATCGTGATCCGCGGCGGTCGTGAGCGATGTTTCTTCACTGTATGCAAAAGGGGTGACGAGAGACGCAAGCGCGAATACGCTCGAAAGAAAAGTGGCTTTCATCAGGCGATTCATAACGAGACCTCTTTATTTCAACATCGATTTAAAGACCGTGTCCACGCTACGCCACGGTGACCTAATCCTTATTGACCGAGGTCAAGCAACTACTTATAACTGACTACGATTTCCAGCGAATTGTACTTAGGGAACCTCTGAATAAGTCCCTCCTGGATTTTTCAGAGGACTGCCCTGTGTCGCACGGAAACTCTGCCTTTTGCAGATTCCTTTGATACCCATCGTTTCGTGACGTGCGTCAAGGCGTGACATCCCGATCTTATACAAGCTTATGTCAGGGCTTACACAAGGGGCCTGATCGTCAACGTAATCCGGCATCCAAAACACGCCGGATGAAAAAGAATCAGTGCTTCGACGACTCGAAGGCCCACTCCACGAATGGGATCAACGCATCGACGAAATCACGGTCGCGACTAAGAACACGCGCGACAAATTCAGCGCCGAACTGCACGAATAGATTGCAGCACTTGCCGAGAAAAGCGCGATCGCGCGGCAGAAGCTAGCGGCGCTGCGCGCGCTCAGTGCCGACACCTGGCACGACATGCGGGTACACACGATCCAGTTCTTCGATTATCCGAGGGCGAATCCTCGCGATATTGGCCTGCCTATCCACAATTCAAGAGAAATAATTCGTCCGCTTGGTTTCGTTGTAATGCTCGTGATCCTTTACTCTCCACACCCCGTCCGGCAGTATTCCCACATAGTGGCGTTACCCCGAACGGGCTCGCCGAACAGCCTAGATGCGAGATTCACGCTTAAAAGAAACTTCCCCCGTACACCCGTCCCATGACCGCCTGAGCGCGCTGTTGGACGCCGCCGTCGATGGGATGGTCGTGATCGATGGCGCGGGTCGTATCACCAGCTTTAACCCGGCCGCCGAGCGTCTATTCGGCTACACTGCCGCGGAGATCCTGGGGCACAACGTCAAAATGCTGATGCCGAACCCCTATCACGACGAGCACGATCAATACCTGCAACGTTATCTGAGCACCGCACAGCCGCACGTCATCGGCATCGGTCGTGAAGTCATTGCGCGGCGGCGCGACGGCTCGATGTTTCCGATCGAGTTGTCGGTCGGCGAGTTCAAGAGCGGCAGCGAGCATGGATTTGTCGGTATCATTCGCGACATCACCGCACGTAAGCGTCAGGAAGACGCGCTGCGCAAGAACAGCGAAGAGCTGCGGTTGATCCTTGAAAGCACTCCGACGGCGATCGCCATTACCGACATTGATGGACGCCTCGTCCGCATTAACCCCGCCTTCCAAAGACTGCTCGGCTATTCCATCGAGGCGCTAGCCGGCCAGTCGCAGGAAGACCTGGTCCGGACGTTGGTGGCGGAAGATGATCGCAAATCGTTACTTTCGGATATCCACAAGCTCTATCACACCGGTGAGAGCTTTAGACGCGATGTCCGCTTCCACTCGCGAGACGCGCAGGAGATCCACGCGATGATCTACGCCGGTGCCGTGTGCAATACCGACAGCCAACCTCGGTTGATGGTGAGTCAGATCATCGATCGCAGCGCGCTGTTCGCCGCGGAGCACGAAGCAGAAGAACTCCGCGCGCAATTGGCGCACGTGAGTCGGATTGGCACCCTGGGCGAGATGGTCAGCGGCATTGCGCATGAAGTGAACCAACCGCTCACGGCCATCGCCAACTATGCCAACGCTGTAAAGCGTTTTCTGCAGAGTGGCCGCGCCGATCCGATGGAAGTAGCTGGGACTTTAGAGAAGATCAGCGCTCAGGCCGTCCGCGCCGGACAGGTAATACACGGCCTCCGCAAGCTCACGCGCAGACGTGAGACCGAACGTGTCAAATTAGACTGTAATGCGCTGATCCAAGAGGTATCGCGGTTGATCGAGTTCGAGCTGCGCTTTAGCGAACACGAGCTGCTACTGGAGCTCGATCCGACGTTACCGAAAGTTTTCGGCGACGGCGTGCAGTTTCAGCAAGTTGTGTTAAATCTTATCCGCAATGCCCTGGAGGCGATGAAGGACGGTGCACAGGGTGAGTCAGTGACGGTCACGACTTCTGTTCAGGTAGACGGCTATGTAGAGATCGTCGTGTCTGACACGGGCCCAGGCTTGACACCCGAGGTGGAAGAGCGTCTGTTCGAGCCCTTCTTTACCACCAAACCGCGCGGCATGGGAGTCGGATTGTCGATCTGTAAATCCATCGTATCCGCAATGGACGGAAACCTCAGCTGCCGACTGGCCAGCACGGGCGGTGCCGAATTTGTGATCCAGTTGCCGATCGTTAGTGAGTAGGGAGCCGCGATGCACCCCGACAATGAAGAAAGTGAACAGATTCCGTCCGGCACGGTGTTTGTTGTCGACGACGACGAAGCGGTGCGTGATAGCGTTGCGCTCTTGATGCGCTCGGTGGGTCTACCTGCACAGACCTTTAAAGATGCGCGCAGCTTCCTCGATGACTATGACCCGGCACAAATCGGCTGCTTGGTGTTAGACGTCCGCATGCCGCGCATGAGTGGGCTTGACCTGCAACGGGAGCTGAAACGGCGCGATTGGCGTCTGCCGGTGATTTTCATCACCGGTCACGGCGATGTCCCGATGGCGGTGGAAGCCATGCGTGCTGGTGCGGTGGAATTTCTGCAGAAACCTTTCAACGACGACGAGTTGATCCGCCGGGTGAACCGCGCGCTGGCGATCGACGCTAGTCAACGCAAGCTGCTGCACGAGGTGGCTGAATTACGCCAACGTTACGAAACGCTAACCGTACGCGAACGCGAGATCGCACAGCGGCTCGCATCCGGCGCGGCCAACAAAGTGTTGGCCATCGATCTCAACCTCAGCGAGCGAACGGTGGAAGTCCATCGCGCGCATATCCTCGAAAAGATGAAGGCACGTGGCGTGGCGCAACTGGCCCAGCAGATGTTGCGCCTGGAGCTGAAGGCCAAAGTCATAGGCGACTGTTAGCAAACAGCTAGTGAGGATCAAGTCGAACCGATCGGCATTGGTTATCCATCCTGAGGAAGCGCGACGATGGCGTGCGTTCTCGCATGCCGAAAAGCCCGAAAATGCCGCGCTGTCGGTCTCCAGTGACTGCTGCGCGCACCGACAGCTTCCTCGACCACTTGCACTACACTGCCGGACGGTGTTTCTTCTGCAACGCGGCATCGATCGAATGTAGGAAACGGCTCGACGCGAGCGGCTGCTCGAGGATGTCGGTGGCGTTGCGGCGGATCGCGTTGACGGCGTCGGTGATGCCAAACGGCGGGATCGTGACCAGGGTCGGGAGATAGACACCGCGCTCATGCAGCGCATCGATGAGACCGAGGCTATAGTCCGCTTTCTCGTCGATATCGCTGTCGATCACGAGCACCGTACGCGGCGGTGGCGCGAGGCGTTGCAACGCCTCGCGCGCGGTCACCACTATAACGCGATAGCCGGCCGCATCTGCGATGCCGGCAAGGCGAGCGCACTCTGCCTCGTCGCCGTTCACAATTACGATCGTTGCGCGCGACTCTCCCACAACACTGACCTTTGGGCGATGGTTCAGAATCAAGCAGTGCGGGTTCTGAGTTGCGCGCTGTCGCAGGCGAGTTCCTGCAAGGCCGGCAGCGACAGTATCTGCACAAACCGGCGGTCAACGGCAATTACGCCACGGCGCTGCAGATCGCTGAACAGCCGGCTAATGGTTTCGACCGCCACGGCCAGGTAATTCGCGATCTCCTGGCGCGACATGCTTAGGTTGAATTCAGTCCTGGAACAGCCGCGCGTCACGAATCCTTCAGACAGACACAGCAGGAACTTCGCCAACCGTGCCGGTGCGGATTTCTGTCCCACCAGCAGCACGTGATTTTGGCCCGCCGTCACTTGGGCGGCGGCTGTGCGTATCACTCCGTGCCACAAGCCCGGGAACTTGCCGGCGAGCGCGACCACACGGTCATAGGGAATCGCGCAGTATGCGGTCGTCTCAAGGGCAACCGCCGTGGTCGGATGGCGGTTTTCCGCAACCGCGTCGAAGCCGAGCAGGTCACCTGGGTATAGGAATGCGACCGATTGCTCGCACCCGTCTTCGCTGTCGAGATAGGTCCTCACCGATCCGGCTCGGATCACATAGAGGGATTTGAGTTTATCGCCCTGTCGGAAAAGCGTATTACCGCGTCTAATCGGACCGCTATGAATCACCTGCCGCGAGAATTCAGCGAGTGCGACCGAATCTAGATTCTGTGCGAAGCAGAACCCCGACCAGCGGCAGTTAGAGCAGTTGGCGGCGATCGGCGGAAATAAAATGACGTTATGCATAATCGATCCCTCGCGTGTGAAATTTGTGGCTGTTGTGTCGAGAGGGATTGTCCAGTGCAGCAGGGCCGTAGAATATCCGCGGATACGCGTAGAACGAGATCGGAAAATACGGATGGCGCATTCTGGAACGCAGGCCATCGGTGCTGCCGCAGGTTGGGGTTTCACCGCTTCATTCCAGGCACCATTCAGCTTTCCCAGACCGCGGCAAGTCAAGTCTGCGTACGAGTACGGTGATGCGTGGCAGGTTGCCCGGCATGAATCGACGAAAGTACGGCGCGCTCATCAATGGCATGCCATCTACCCGTCGCGTGCGGAACGGGATATCGCAGTGACTGAGGAAGAGGGCGGTTGGGTTGAGCCAGTCGTCTGTGGCGCGCGTCGCGGCCAGCTTAGGTACGAAGCTTGGATATATGCCAGCCGACTAGTTCCCTCTCTGGAGCGGCAAACAACTGTTCACAGCCGGCGTCGCAACCGGCGATTATTCCGTCGTTGTCGAGGACGAAACGGCCGCGGGTCTCTTGGGCCGGATTGAAAACCGTTGCGATAGCCGAGCCGTTTGCCTTGATGCGCTGATCCGATGTCGCCATTTTGTCCTCCATGTGATGCCGCTTACGGTGAGTGATCCGCCAAAATCAATCGCCATTTAAGTCATCGAGTCCGTGGAACGTAAACCCTAATCCGCGCTGGAAACCAGCCGTCTGATGCGAATGGCGCTTACTTAAGCTGAAATGCCGGGAAAGATGCGCAATCTTGGCCCGTCGTCATGCCGGCGAAATCCCGGCTTTCGCCGGGAGGAATCCAGTCAAATGATGGATTCATTTTTGACTGGACCCCCGTGTCGGTGCACGGGGTGACGGCGTAAACCGCACTTAAGTTAAGCGCCATTCAGTTCGACCCCTTACTTCGCAGCCTCCGCCGCTAATTGCCGGTGCAATTTCGCAAGTTCACCAAGGTCCTTCGCGACCTCTTCCTCCTTTGCGATCAAGTTATCGCAATGGCCCACAAAGCCTGCCGCGGGTCCTTTGCTCGGTCCAAGGGCCCGGTAGGATTGCGACATTTTGCGGTGTTCCATTATTTTCGCCTTCGTCACCGCGGCTTCGTTTTCAAAATTACTGGCAAGCGCCTCATGATCGGCTTTCGTCTTTGCGTTTGCCACGGCGTTTGCGACTAGGTCATGTCCGTCCATATCGCTATATGAGATTGGCGATATCAGTGTGCCGATTGCCAAAACGCTACTTAGAACGAGTACTTTTGCAGATTCCTTCATTTCAATTTTCCTTCTCGATGTATTTACGTTGTCAAAAAATATTCGCCTTCACCTCAATAATGAGCTGTCGACGCGCTCCGCTACCAAGCCATGTCCGCTACTTGATGTTAATTAATCCGAACTCTTTCACTACGTCTATCTCGATATCGCGGCGAAGTCCGTATTCGTTATACGACGAGTTAGTAACACGTCCGGGCGCCACAAATCAAGCTACACATTGTGAGTCCGAGTGCCTTACATTCGTGCACGTATTTTCGCAAGCGTTGTTCGTGATCGCGCCTGCTCCGACCGTTTCGCAGAGTTACTGCATGAACAAATCCAAAACGCTCCGATGCACTACGTTGGGGCAAGAAAGCACCGTGCCCATTCACTATTCGTCTGTCTGTGCACGCTTGATCGCTACGCATCAATCTGCACCTGAAAATCTTTACCTTCCCATCCCGCTTCCCACCGAATTGTGAAGACGATGCGCGCGCCGGCGTGGAGTTGGGCCGATGGCAAATCGCCGAACCAGCAATCGCATCCCGCATCATGCGTTTTCAAGTCGTTTACCGCCGCCCATCCATCAGAGCTCCAATGGATCGTCGCCTCTTTGTCGGTGATGATCCGCAGCGTTTTACCTAGTGCGATGTGCTGCGGTTGATGAGCCAGCGTCCACATTTCAATCTTGCTGCCGGTCGCGGCCTTGGCGTAACGTTGATAGACCGGCTCGATACGGTCAAAACACACTCCATCTTTCCCACTGCGGACCAGCGTCACATACTCGGCGTGCGCCCAACACAGCGGCATGGCCGCACCGGTCGGCCCACCGCGTGTCATTTTTCCTTCCGGTAAATCGTCGGCGTCCCACAGCTGCTCCGGTAGCATTCCGCTCCCGTTGGCAAACTTCTCCATTCCCTCGATGAACGGCAGCGGATTACGTCCGACGGCCAACTCATAATGACCGCGCTCACCCGCCAGAATCGGCCAGCTTCGGCCTTCACCCGTACCGTCGAACGCGCTGCCGTCGGCCTTCTGTCCATAGCCATCGTGATTGTAGCGTCGCCAACACGGCCCTTGCGGCAGATCGCGTTTGAGCACCCGGTCTATCACCGCAAGGGAATCGACCACTAACTGGTCGTCCGCAGCCCGTACTCCCAGCCTCACGAGCTGGAGAAAATCGCCGCTGACGATGTTGCGCGCCGGATGCTTACCGCCGCCATTGGCCAGAAATATTGCTGCGTGATCCGGATTCGGTGCAGCTATCCCTTGTTTCGGATCGGCGGGCGTGACGCGAATGTAGTGCCGTGGTTTCTCCTTGACCAATTCGCCACAATTTGTGACTGTCCAGTCTTCTAGGTGCGCCGCCAGCCAATCCGCATAATCGAGTAAGAAGCCGGCGAATTCGTCTTTTTTGCCGCGCGCAAATTCCGCTGCGCACACTACGCTCGCGATGATTGTCGCCAGCGTGGAAGGCGAGTAGCCAGCATTCTCCTCCCAACGTTCCTGGAGCGTCACCGGCCCGTGCAGGATCAGATAACGCGCGGCGCGCGCGGCCAGCGTAAAGGGATCGAATTGCCGGAGCGCGTCCTCGCGCTGCAGGCGCCACGCGAGCAGGATCGGCACTGCCACTTCATCCAATTGGATTCCTTGCCAGTAAGCCTTGCCGCTAATTGAACTGTTTTGCGGCAAGCTCCCATCGGCTGCCTGGATACACGCCAACCAGATTAACGCGCGCAATGGCGACTCCGTATGCCCGCAGGCCAACAATGCCGTGGCGGTTTGCACCATGTCGCGCGTCCACACCAGATGATATCCGCCGCGATCGCGGTCGTCCTTCGTCTCACCCCACGGAATGCTTAGCGAGGCGACGAATGCGCCCTGGAACGTCTTGTCTTCATGCGCCAGCAGCACGGATTGGCTCACGCGAAGGATCGCCCCACCGTCTGTGGTGTGCGCGCTCAAATCGACTTTGGCACGCGTGCGCTGCCATTGGCTGACATATTTCTCGCGCAGATCCGCGAACGGAGTGGCGAACGCCTGCAGGAGGTGGGCCGATGCGCTGTGCGGCGTATGCCCAAAGGCGACGCCGAGCGTGAACTCCATTCCATCCGCTAAATCAATCTCCCCGAGTAGAGCGATGTTGCCGTTCTCGGCCTGTTCAAATTCCCAATCCATTTTGAAGTTGCTCATCAAGTCCTGCCAGCCATCGCTCGAACCGACATAGCCGACGGAGCGCCGTGTGAAATCCGGCGTGCAACCGAACGACATATCAATGTCCTCCCGCCTCACATCGAAGAGCTTGCGCCCATTCAACCCACACCAATACGCTGAGTTGTGTTTACCGGTCCCCTTCAAATGAGGGGCGAGCAGCGCGTAAAGGCGCAGTTTGCCGCGCAGCTTCGCGTCCAGGATCTCCAGTCGCGTCCGCATCAGCAAGACCGACGAATGCGGGTCCACCAAGATTTCTTTGACGAGGCGATAACGGCCGCCGCGATCGCCGTTAGTGAGTCGATAAAACAAAGCGTTCGGCGCCGGATATTCAGTCTGGTGGAGCAGGTCGCGCCGTTCCTCGTGGCAGAACGATTCGCCGTCAGTGATGAGAAACTGCAGGTCGCGGGTGTTAGGCGAATCCACATAGGGAAAATAAATCTCGTTGATAATGCCGTGGCTGAGCGTGAACCACACGCGGGAACTGCTGTGATAGGCAGTGCCGATGCCATCTTTGGCGCTGGATGTCCACCGCGGTTCAATCCCTGGCGCACCAAAGGCGATGGCGTTATTTTTCATCGGTCAAGACAATTCAATGTCTACTGGATTCGCCTACGACGCATGGAATACAAAGTCATGGCATCAAATGGCATTGGCATCACGAAGGACCGTCGCGCGGGCGTATCGGCGCGCGCTCCGGCCAGCCTTTTCCGAGCAGTGGCGAGCCGACGTACCATCCCTTCAACCGGGACTAGCGACGCCAAGCCCGTTATTAGTTTTTCGCTGGACGCGGTGTTATGCATGCAGGCTACCGTCATTGGCGGTTGACCCGGTCGCCGCATCGCTCCTGGCAAGGATCTGCTCTCCTTTCAGTTCCATCGAAAGGAAGAAATTAAGCCCCGTGCGGATCACCGCGATAGCGCCGAGCTTGCCGATCTGATCCCAACTTGGCGAGATCGCCGTGCCGAGAATGTCCGCGCCGAGTTCGAATTCCAAGGCGAGCGCAAGATACCGCGCGAGGATCAGTCGGCTGGCGGTGAACTCAGCGGGCTTCCGCGCGAGCGCAGTGCGGATGAGATGAGTCATCGCGACGCAGACGCCAAGTGCTACCAGCCCGGCCCCCAGGATCTCCACGCCGAGCTTCAGCCAATGCACGAAAGTAACGATGGTGTCTTCGACGGAACCTGTCACAGTAGTCACGGTGGCGCGTGTTCGACCTCAATGGTTTCTATCAGCCCGCCCGGGGGACGACCCTCGTTGCCACGCGTCGCGTGCTCAATCAACTTCCAAGACGCGGTTCATGGTGCCGAACTCGTTCGGCACGCATTTGACGCAGCCCCGATATTCGTGCTCGCAGCCGGCTTCGCAGCACCATTCGCCGTCGACGATAAATTTATAGGGTCATCCGGACTTAGTGTGGGTAAAACTTGATCATTTATCGCTCAAAGCTTAGGCAGCATGCAGGTAAGGATCTTCAATCGAAGGTACTCTTCGTCACGCAGTCCGTAAGCGCGACGCTGCAACACTCGGATTTTG